>JAWKRF010000004.1:0-579317 GCA_041389745.1 Polyangiaceae bacterium | reverse complement strand
GCTGCCCCTGATCCTCGAAAAGCCCAGCGCCCCCTCCGCGCCGTGACTACCCTCACCCCGTGAGAACGGGGATCTGGGCGACGTTCGTGCTAGCGGCTGGGTGGGCGTGCAATCCTGCGAGCAGACCGCCTGCCTCGACGGCGGTCACCGCGAACATCGCACCCGCACCGCCCGCACCTGTGCCCTCTGCGGAACCAGCGTGCACGTCGCCCTTCGGGGCTGACAGCCTGCTCGAGGAGCTTCAGCAGGTGACGGGCGAAGCGCCCCAGGCGGCGTACAATCGATTGCTCGAGCGCTCGGGCTTCGCGCCGCTGGAGGTCGTGGAAGGAATCCCCGAGGAAACGCTCTGGAGCTTGGAGGAGGCGCGCATCCAGGACCTCCGGCTGAAGCCAGGGGGGCGCGAGAAGCTGCTGAGTCTGCGCTTCGACTATGGCGCGTTCCGTAGCGCGGCTCGCATCGCCCTACTGGAGCAGCGGGGGGATGAACTCTGCCTGGTCAGTCGCGAGCTGTCGCGAGACATCGATGGCTTCTCGTGCCTCTCGGATGGTGACCCACCGATGACGATCGAACCGCGACACATCGTGAGCGCTAGCTGGGAGACCCTGGTGGTGACGACTCGCAGCGGGACGTGCGACGGCTACTCGATGGGTCGAGGCGCGCATCATGAGGTCGAGCTCTGGGGGTTCGTGGATCAAGACTTCAAGCAGCTCTTTCGCACGGAGACGTTCGACGCCTGGTACAGCTCGCCGACCCCGCCCTTGCGCACCTTCGAGCGGACCCTGCAGTTCACCGGGGAACCCCCCCAGAGCATCCTGCTCACGACGGACGTGACCTGCGACCGCCAGCCAGAGCATGACCCCGCGGAAGAGTGTGAACCCCGCCACGAAGAGTCGCGCGTGACCTACCAGGACGGGAGCTACAGGTAGCGACCGGGGCGATCGTCCGCAGCACAAAGCAAAGACGGGAACCCAGCCTGGATTCCCGTCTCTCTTTCAGTTGGCTCGGCTCAGCGCTCGCTGCCTTCTGTTTCCACATGGTAAGAAGGTCCGCGGAAGTGGCCCCAGGTGCCGTCCCTGGGGTAGCCGCGGTTCCACACCTCGGTGACGATGGGTCGCTCGCTCTTGCGCTCGCCAGTGCGCTCACCGTTCGGCACGCGGCGAGTGGTCAGGCGCGTGCTGGTCGTCGATGCTCGATGCTCTCGCTCACCGCCTCTGCGATAGGGGCTGATGGAAGAAAGCAGGAAGGCGGTGGCGATGCCGAGGAGTCCGAGGTCGTCGAGCCAGCCAACGACCGGGATGAAGTCGGGAACCACGTCGACGGGCCACACGACGTAGACCAGCGCGGTCAGGAACAACAGCTTGACGGACAGCGAGGCAGCGGGGTCGCGGAAGAACCGCCAGGAGGCTCGAATGCGGTCAAACATGGCAGGTGTCCAGTTGGTCGGGGTTGAGAAGTTCTATTGCTCTTCTTGGGGTTGGGGTGCCTTATTTCAGCACTCGGTCGATTTCGTCGGTGGGCCCAGCTGTAGGCCCCCAACGCTTGATTCGTTATTACCGCTCGTTTCTCGAGGGATGGAGTAGGCGCCGACGACTTCGGGCCACGCGACGGCACCGTAGTGCCAGGCTTTGGGTTGGGTTGGCGGATATCGCGTGGGTGCTTGTTGGGATGGGGCGGCGTGTGGGTTGGACACGTCGAGTCTCCGAAGTCGCCGACTCCACTCAGCGTAAGTCCGGCTTTGGAGGGCGCCACCCCCAGCTCCATCGATTGTTCGTGAGGCGGAGATAATGTACCGAGATCATGGCTGTTTGACCCACTGTGCGGCGGGTCGCGGCGGCTTGCGCCGACCGTTCGGAGCGCCTCACCCCCAGCCCGGTAAGAAACCCCAAACGCGAAAACGCCTGAAGGGTCCACCTTCAGGCGTTCTCTCTCCGGTGCGGTCCGAGGCTCAGACGCGCTCGATGATGGTCGCGATGCCCATGCCGCCGCCGATGCACAGCGTGATGAGAGCGGTGCTCTTGTCCGAGCGCTCCAGCTCATCGAGGGCGGTGCCGAGGAGGCAGGCGCCAGTGGCGCCGAGGGGGTGACCGAGGGCGATCGCGCCGCCGTTCACGTTGACCTTCGCAGGATCGATCTCCAGGCGCCGGATGGTGTTGAGCGGCACCACGGCGAATGCCTCGTTGATCTCCCACAGGTCGATGTCGCTGGGCTTCATGCCTGCCTTCTTCAGCGCGCGCTCGGAAGCGGGCGTGGGTGCGGTGAGCATGATCACGGGCTCCGCACCGGCGGTGGCTATCGCGCGGATCCTGGCGCGCGGCTTGAGCCCGCTCTGCTTGACGTAGTCCGCGCCTGCCAGGAGCACGACCGCGGCGCCGTCGACGATGCCGCTGGAGTTGCCGGCGTGATGCACGTGGTTGATCTTCGCCACGTCGGGGTAGCGCTTGAGCGCCATCTCGTCCAGCGTGGCGCCGTTGGGGCCCATGGGGGCAGCGCCCATCGCCTCGAAGGAAGCGTTTAGGCTGCCGAGGCTCTCGAGCGTGGTGCCAGCGCGGGGGTGCTCGTCGTGATCCAGCGCGATGCTTCCGTCCTGATTCTTGACTGCGAACAGGCTCTTGGCAAAGCGCTTCTCCTCGATCGCCTTCGCGGCCTTGGCCTGGCTCTCGACGGCGAACTGATCGACCTGCTCGCGGGTGACGCCGTCCATGGTGGCGATCAGATCCGCGCTGATTCCTTGCGGAACCTGGAAGATCTTCTCGCGCAGCTGCAGGTTGTGGCCGTCCAGCATCGCCTCGTCGGTGCCCATGGGCACGCGACTCATGCTCTCGACGCCGCCGCCGATCACCAGATCTTGCTGGCCGCTCATCACGCCCATGGCCGCGAAGTTGACCGCCTGCAGACCCGAGCCACAGAAGCGGTTCAGGCTCACACCGGTGACGTCGTCTGGCCAGCCGGCAGCGAGCACTGCGTTGCGCGCCACGCACGCTCCTTGCTCCTTCGCCTGGGTCACGCAGCCCACCACGACGTCTTCCACGTCGTCCTTCTTGAGCTTGTTGCGCTCGGCGACCTGGTTCAGGGTCTGCGCGAGCAGCTCCTGGGGGTGGATGTGGCTCAAGCCGCCCTTGCCGGCCTTGCCACGACCACGGGGAGTACGAACTGCGTCGATGATGAATGCGTCGCCCATCGCGGGATCCTCCGATGCTCTGTCTTGTTGTGCTGAAGCGTCCGACCTTGGACGCCCTGGGTTTGGGGGTTAGGTGCGCTGACCAGTCTCGTGGGTGGCTCAGCGAGTCCGCGCGCGAGACTTTTTTGCCATATGGTAATGTGCGTCAGCGGGTAGTCAGCGTAGGCCGCCGAACAGGGGAACTCTGCGTGTCGGCTGCGCGCAGAGGCGCGCGAAACCGGTGACACTGCGCGGCGAAAGCTACCACAAGCATCTAGCGCCACAGCCCAAAAGAGGTGCACTGCGCCCACGCCGTTCGGCCCTGCGCGATTGCAGCATCCTGCTGGTCCTGGCGCTTGACTGGAGCCGCAGTACAGCTTGGCGGTGCTCCTTGACTCATCGCGGCATCTGCAGGGTGTTGGGCCAGCTGGCACCGTGCATGCTACTTAGTGCAGGTGCGACGAAGGTCGCCTCTGCGCGACTCCAGCGTGCCCGATACCCCGCCAGGGCACAGGCCTTCCAAGCGGCGCCTTCAGCCGCTGGGCTGGCTACCTGCCACCGCGTTCGCGCTCGTCGCCACGGCCAGCGCTCCCCTGGGCGCTCGCAGCAGCGGCTTCAGCGCCTTCGGCTCTCCACGCTGCGAGATCGCGGCGCCGAAGCCCGAGCCGAAGCGCTATGTGGTGGCTGCGGTGGGTGACTCTCTGACCGACACACGTGTCGGCGGCGGTCGCTACCTGAGGTATCTGTCTCAGCGCTGTCCGGAGAGTCGCTTCGATGCCTACGGAGTCGGAGGGCAGCGCACGGAGCACATGCGCTGGCGGTTCTTGCACGACGTCTTCGGAGTCGGTGCCGCGAGGAAGCCACCTGAGTACACCCACGTGATCGTGCTCGGGGGCATCAACGACCTCAGCGCCGGTTCATTGAGCAACGCTCGCACCGGGCGCATCCGCGACAACCTGAGCTACATGTATCGCCAGGCTCACGCCCGCGGCGTCCAGGTGATTGCCGTGGAGGTGCCTCCTTGGGGGCTGTTGCGCGGCGTGCGCGACGCTCGCGTCCAGGCGACTCTGGAGCTGAACTCCTGGATTGCGAGCCGTCCGAGGCACGGCGAGGCGGACTACGCAATCGACCTCGGACCGGTTCTGCGCTGTGACGAGCGCCCGGGAGTCAGGCGTGGCGACCTGTGCCCCAGCTTCAGGCGTTTCCCGGCGGATCGCATTCACTGGAACGCGGCGGGGCACGAACGCGTCGCGGAGGCGCTATTCCAGAGCGTGTTCAGCGACTGCCGCTGACTCGAGGCTGTAGAGCTCGCGCGGCTCAGCGCCCTGCGAGTCGACGTAGCGGCTCCCCGGTGAGCCTGAACGTGGTCCAGTCGCTCATCGGGACCGCTCCGAGCCCCTCGTAGAAGTCGATGGCGAGCTGGTTCCAGTCGAGCACCGACCACTCCATGCGCGCGTAGCCACGCTCGACGGCGATGCGGGCCAGCGCCCCGAGCAGGGCGCCTCCGACGCCTGACTTGCGAGCCGACTCGCGCACGAAGAGATCCTCGAGGTAGAGACCCGGGCGGCCCTTCCAGGTGGAGTAGTTCTGGAAGTACAGGGCGAAGCCCGCGGTCTGGCCGTCGAGCTCGGCGATCAAGCACTCGAATGGGCAGCGGTCGCTCTCGAGCTGGCTCCGCAACACGGCGGGGGTCGTCTCCACCGCCAGGGGCTCGCGTTCGTAGATCGCGAGCTCGGTGATCAGCTCGAAGATCAGCTCGCAGTCATCAGGCCTTGCCGTGCGGATGTGGGCTTGCTGGCTCATCCGAGCAGACCTCGCTGGGCGAAGACGCGACGCAGGAAGGACACCGGCATGTTCCCCGACTCCAGGTAGACACGATGGAAGAGGCGGTCCAGGTCGCGGCCTTCGAGCTTTCCTCGCTGGGCACGCTCGAGGTCGCGCTTCAGTCCCCAGACGAGGTGATTGCCCGTGAGATAGGAGAGGGGATAGCCGCGTTCCTGGGAATACCAGTTGAGCTCTGCCTGGACTCTCCCAGGCACGAAGCCCGTGACGGCAAACAGCAAGTTGCCCGCGGCGACGAAGGGATCGTCGCTGCTCAGGTCACACTTCACGCCGACGTCCAGGTAGCTCTTGTCACCGCTCATGAAGAACAGATCGATCGCCACACGAGCACCGATGCGGGCGATGTCGCGCTTGGAGGTGAAGCGCACCTCGTCCTCCAGGTCCGCGACGTAGCCGACGTCGAGCATGTAGTCCTCGAGCATCGTGGTCCAGCCTTCGGCGTGATCCATGGCGTCGATGTGTTTGCGGATCAGTGAAGGGTGCAGCGCTCCCCAGCTGAGCTGCAGGTGATGCCCCGGGATGCCCTCGTGCACCATCATGCCGGGGATCGACAGCTCGGTGTGCTCGTCGACGAGCTCGTCGCTCAGGGTGAGGTAGACCAGGCTGCGCTTCGTTCCCTCGCGGAATGGTGCAGGGGAGGTCATCGCCCCAGCCGGGATGGTCGGCTCGAGGAAACCCGGGGTGCGCAAGATCAGCATGTCCTGGTCGTCAGGTACCGGGAACAGGTCGTGCTTGCGGATATAGTCGAGGATCTTGCCGCGCTCCAACTGGTAGCGGTCGAGGATGTCCTCCAGGCGGTTGTTGGGCAGCGTCACCTTGAAGCGCTTCGCGAGGAAGTCCTGCAGCTGCTCGTTGTCGGTCTCGGGGGGGAGGTCGTACTTCGCGGCGAGGCGTGCCCGTAGCTCCTCGATCTGTGCGAATGTATCCGCGAGGAATTCGGTCGCCACGCGCTTGAGCTCCTCGGGCGGGAGCTCGATGCCACGGAGCGAGATGATGTCTCGCATGGCCATGTCGCCCACGTGGATGTCCGGCGCAGAGCGCAGCTCCCCCAGAGCCTTCCCGTACTCGAGGAGCGACTGCTTGGCGCGTTCGCTGGCGGTCGCCAGGCGGTCACTGCCGCCGAGGCGCTCTCGCGTCGCCCAGCCGCTCAAGTTGTCCAGGAGCTCGAGCAGGCCGCTGGTCTTGGTCTGGTCCATCTTCACCCAGCGAGTGACGGGAAGCTTCAGCCGGCCGAGCAGTGTTCCCAGGTAGTCGGGGACGGCTTCCACGCGCTGCGTGATGTCCGCCAGGCGCTCCTCTGCGGGTCTCGGGTCGTTGATGAACAGCGTGAAGAGTCCGTCGCCAATGTCGTCGCCGGCGGTCGGCGTGCGCTCGAGTCTGCTGTGACCACCCCAGCTGAGTTCGTCACGTACTGATTCCGCGCGGAGCGTCAGCGCCGCCAGGTCGAGGTCCAGCTGCTGATCGAAGTCGAGCTCCGCCTTGGGCAGCGCGTTGCAGGCCTCGACCAGCTCCTGCGACTCGCGGACCCGGGTCTTTGCCGCTTCGAGGCTGGGGTCCGGTAGCTCCCCGAGAGCGCGATTGATGCCGAGTTGAGCGCGACGGTTTGGGTTGCTGGAGAAATGCTGATGAAACGCTTCGGCGAACGAGGAGTAGTCGAGGGGAGAGGGCATGGCGCCCCGTTATAGCGCCCGCGCCCCGCACCTCAACTCTTCAGCTGTGTACGCGTTGCGTCATCAGCTCAGCCTAGCCCCGCGAGCAGTCGCTCGAGGCCCGCTTCGACATCTGCGTTCAGACCAACGTGGCAAACGCGCCGTCCGAGGCGCTCCAAGCACGCCAGATCCCCGAACGCCTGTGCGTCTCTAAGCACGCCGAAGCTGTACGTCTTTCCAGGTATCGACAGATCAACCGATCGGTCGCGCGTCAGGACGATGAACACCCCCGAGGCAGGGCCGCCTTTGTGGAGCTGGCCCGTGGCGTGGAGGTATCCCGGTCCGTAGCCCAGAGTCGTTGCCACACGGTACTGGTCACGGAGGCGCTCGCGGATCTTCGCGAAGAGCGCGTCCCGGGCCTGAGTTCGCTCGAAATAGGCGGACAGCACCAGGTAGTCGCCGGCTCTCAGCCCATCCAGGGTCTGAGCCAAGCGTTCGGAATCTGGCGCGTGTGCCGGGGGGCGGGAGAGCTCGTGGCGTTGCTCGAACTGGACGATCAGCTTCGCCGCCTCCTGCTCCGCTGCGCGGGTGTCGGGCTCGTCGAATGGGTTGACGCCCAGCAACGCGCCGGCAAACGCCGTCGACATTTCCCAGCGGAAAAATTCGCCACCGAGATCGTGCTCGGCCAGCATGCCGATGCGCGCGACGGGGTGGCCCGCCGTGACGAGCTGCTCGACTTCCAGGTCCAGCGCGGTCTGCGCGCGGCCCCCGTAGCGCACGTAGACGAAGGCACGATCGTCCCCATAGCTCTCGGGTGCGCCCAGCGGCTCGAGGTCCACGGGGATCACGCCGCGCCCCTGCTTGCCGGTGCTCTCCGCGATCAGCTGTTCGATCCAGGAGCCGAGCGACGCGACCTCGGGCGAGCAGATCAACGTGAGCTTGTCCCGACCGCTCTTCGCGACGCCACCCAGGAACGCGCCGAGGCGCACCGCCGGGTTGTCTTCGCTGGGGACCACCGGGGCGCAGCCCACGGCCATGCGCTCCGCGTCACCCACCAACGCCTCCAGGTCGGCGCCGATCAGCGCAGCCGGGACCAGGCCGAAGAAGGAGACTGCGGAGAAGCGCCCGCCGATGTTCGGATCGTTCTCGAAGACCCGAGCGTAGCCACGCTGCTTTCCGATGTCGGCGAGCGCGGTCCCTGGATCCGTGATGGCGACGAAGTGTGAACCGGCTTCGTCGCCGAAGTGCTCCTTGCAGCGCTCGAAGAAGTAGGCTTCGAGTGCGCGGACCTCGAGCGTGGTACCGCTCTTGCTCGCGACGATGAACAGCGTTTCGTCGAGCACTGCCCACTCCGCGGCGTGCGTCACCGCGTCGGGATCGGTGCTGTCCAGCACGCGTAGCTCGAGGAAGCCGGGAGTGGATCCGTAGCTGCTCGCCACCACCTCGGCGCAGAGGCTCGAGCCGCCCACGGCCAGCAGGAGCGCCTTGCGGAAACCCGCTCGGTACACCTGACGACTGAACGAGCTCAAGTCGTCGAGGTGCGCGCGCATGCGGGGGGGCGAGTGCAGCCACCCGAGTCGGGAGCGGATGCTGGCTTCGTGGGCCGGGTCCGACGTGAACAGCGTGGGGTCCGCGCTCCACAGTCGCGCGGGCGCGCGTTGACGACCGAGGTCCTTGAGCGCCTCCACCACGGGCCTCGGGGCGTCACCCAGGCTCAGCCTTTGGCGCTCCGGTGCCTGCTCGAGCAAGGCCTCTCTTCGCGCGTTGATCACCAGCTGGAGCTGCTCGTCTGCACGAGCCTGCTCGTGGCTCAGCGTGCTCCTGAGCTCGGAGCCGACGTCCTCCAGGTTGATGCCTGCATGGGTGAGGGCCGCGAGCACCGGCGCTGGCCTTCGCTGCTCGGCAAGTGGCGTGGACAGCTCACCGACTGCCTGGAACGCGCTGAAGTCGGCGAAGCTCTGAGTGCGGACCAGAGGGCCGAGCAGGGCGGAAGCGTAGGCGTCGCTTGGCTGGTGTGGGTCCGTGGTGGTGGTGCCTTGCACGAGCAATCGGATACGCGGGGTGTCTGCCACGGCTTCGGGCCAGCCTTGGACCTGCTCCAATAGTTGCCGCGTGGAAGCGATTCCGGCCTTGCCCAGCAGACCCTCCAGCGTCGCTTCGTCACCCCCGCGCTGCATCAGCTCCTTGAGCTGGCGGTCGACGCCGGCGTCGAAGCGGTTCAGTGTGGGTCCGAGCCATAGCCGCGCGGAGTTGTGCTCGAGCTTCGCGAAGCCCTGGCGGAAGGCGAAGGCGACGTGCTCGGCGCGTTCGACGTCGAACACGAAGGTCACGTGAACGGAGATGCCCTGGGCCGCGAGCAGCTCGCAGGCGCGCACCCCTCCCGGCGTGGCGGGGATCTGCACCAGCAAGTTCTCCCGGCGCACCGCCTTGACCAGCTCATTCGCTGCGGACAGCATCGACTCCGTGTCGCGAGGCGCGCCTGGGAGCGGGCAGGAGACGTATCCATCGCCTTCCTGGGAGCGCTCGAAGACCGGCCGTAGCGCGTCCGCTGCCTCACGAGCATCTTCGACCAGGAGCGTGCGCTGGATCTGCTCGACATCGGCGCCTTCGCCGACCAAGCGGCGAAGCGCGTCATCGTAGTCAGTGGCCCCGCTGATCGCCTGCTCGGTGACGCGGGTGTCGATCACCGCGCCGCGGATCCCTTCGCGAATCAACCGAGCGAACTCTCCGGAGGCCAGGGTCCCTCGGCGCAGACCATCGAGCCAGATGCTCAGTCCCTGCTCCGCGTGTGCGCGCTGCGCGTTGTTCTTCATCGCATGTTCCTCGCGCTGGACGCCTGCTGACTGCGCTCGACGACAGCCAGTTGATCGAGGGGATCTCCGCTCGCGCGCTGGATCACTGGATGACGACGGTCTTGGAGACGGTCTTGTATCCGCCGCTGAAGGGCGGCACCTTGGCGCGTCGCATGGTGGCCGCGATGCAGCCTCCCGTTGCGGTGCCAGCGAACGGTGGTCCGCTGATATTGGCGCTCGTCGCCCGCCCGCTGGGCGCGAAGGTGATGGTGACGTGCGCCATACCCGAGGGATCGCCTTCCTTGCGGCAAGAGCCGGCTGCCGCGGCAGCGCTGGCGAGCGCGGCGCGCGCCGCGCCGACGTCGAACGGACCTGCCGCTTCTGCAGGTGGGGCCGGTTCGCTGGGTTTCTCCGTGGGCTTCTCCGCGGGTTCCTCTGGCTTCGTGGCCTCGGGCTTCTCGCTCGGCGCGCTGGGTTTTTCCGTCGCCGTTGGCCTCTCCGATGTTTCCGCGGGGTTCTTCGTTGGGGGCGTGGGGTTGTCGGGCGCTTCGCTCGGGCTCTGCGGTGCTTCCGCTTTCTCCCGCTCGGCGCTGGCTGCAGGCTCCGCCGTCTCCGCGGGTTCGCTCGTCGGCGGGGGCGTGGCCTCGTCCTTACTCGTCGCCGCGGGTTCGTTGCGCTTCAGGTCCGTGGCCACCGGCTTGGTGCTGGACTCGGGTTCTGCGCCGGGGCGCACACCGAACCAGTAGATGGCGAAAGCAGCGACCAAGCCGAGGCCAACGTAGAGCGGCATCCGCGAGCCACCCTCGGACTCGCTCGAGGATGGCTCTGCCGCGACGCTCTTGTCTGCAGGCTTCGAGCGAGTGACTGGAGCCTCGCTGGGCATGCTGCGCGCGTCGCTGGCCTTCTTGGCCCCGTCCTTGGTCGCTTCCGCCGGGCTCTCGTCCACGTCGTCGTCGGTGCTCACGCGCCGAGAGGAAGGTGGACCGCTCTTCGCCTTGCGCTTCTTCTTCCTCTTCTTGCCGCTGGGTGGCGCTTCGGAGCTCGAAGTGTCGAGGTTGGAGACATCGATGGTGGGGGCGAGGGGCGCGCTCTCGTCCACCCCCATCACGCTGTCACCAAGGCTCACGGCGCCCATGCGCAGGAGGTCTTCGTCTTCCCGTCGCTTGCGCAGCGTCTCTGCGTCGGGCCTGGCTTCGGAGGCGAACTTGCGGCTCAGCGCGCCCACGTCAGGCGCCGAGTCCGGCGGCAGATCTTCCGGGTCGAACGAGACGGTCTCGGGGCGCTTGAGGTTCGCGGGAGGCTTCGGCTTGGACCTGACCTGGGGCTTTTCGGCTGCCTCGGCGCTGGGTGCCTCGTTGTCGGGATCGCTGACGAGGAAGTCTGCCTTGGTCTTGGGGGGAGCCGGCGGCGGCTTCGGGAAATGCTTCGCGCGCGGAGCCTCTGGTTTCTTGTCTGGCGACTTGGTCCCGGTCGAGCCGCGGCGAGGCGGTGGCGGCTTCGGCTTGCCCTTGCCTTCCTGGAGCGTACCCGCGCTCAGCGCGACCATGCCTCCGACGCGCAGGGAGTCTGGGTCCACGGACTCCGGATCGATGGACTCGGGCGGCAACGAATCGGGGACCAGGCTGATCGGCGCCTCCTCGTCTTCTCCGCCCGTGGCAAGCGGCAGCTTGGGCTGGTCGCTGGAGTCGGGACCGGAGGCGCTCTCCCCCAAACCCATGCCCGTGCCCAGAAAGCCTCCCGTCTGATCCATCGGCGGTACCGCGGGGAAAAGCTCCGCGAAGACCGGGACCTCTCGCAGCAGCAGCCAGTCGTCCATGCCATCGCGCCATACCAGTGTGTCGGCATGGATCTCGTCTGCTCGGTAGGCCTCCTTGACCTGAGCGGTCGTCTTCTCTCGGTCGTCGTCGTCGGCGTACGAGACCATCCAGGGGTCGTCCGGCGCGGCCTTGGTGATCGCGTCTTCGTGGGAGGCGGGTACGGCGGCGCGCTTGACCTGCTCGGGCTTGGTCAGTGGGACCGTTGGTGTTTCCTCGCGGATTGCAGCGGGCTCGGCGTCGACGATGCTGGTCAGCTTCTCACGCACGTTGGCGGGGGGCGGCTTGGAGAGCTTTGGCGCCGAGCTCGGATCGCGACCGTCTAGCTGGATCTTGGCGCCGCAGCGCTTGCAGCGGACCCGCACGAGCTTGCCGTCGATCTCCGACTCCCACAGGTCTTGGGTGACCTCGAACTGGGCGCCGCAGTCTCCGCATGTGACAGCTGAAGGCATACGCTTCCAAGCGTACACGCATAACGGAAACTTGTAGTAGAAGTTGGCTGATTCGCGCGGTTCGGCTCCAGTGCTGCGCGTTTGGTCAGGTCGGCGTGCCTGTCAGAGGGAGCCGGGCTGCAGTTCGACGAGCAGCCCCTCCGCCATTCCAGCCCTGGAAGGCTCTCCGTCGGCCAGAGGAACGACGAGCAGGCTGCCATCGTGATTGCGAGCGAAGCACACGCGTAGCGCCTTGCGTGGCTGCGTGACCGGGACGCTCGGCTGAGCGGGAGAGGTCGAGGGGTCGGCGCTCGCCGCCCTCGCGGTGGCGGAGGTACCGGTCGCGCGCGGAGCCGCGGGGGCGACGCCTGGGCTGACATGGGTGCGCGCGAGGGGTTCGCTCGGTTGCGGCGCCTGACCGAGTTGCGGCGCCGGACCGGGTTGGGGCGCCGGACCGGGTTGAGGAGCTGGAGCAGGCGCTGGCTGGCTGCGCGTCGAGGCGCGCAGCTGAGTCGCGAGTTGAGCGATCGCCTGGCCGCGCTGGTTGAGGCCGATCTCGGTGGCGGTGAGCGCTGCTCGTTGCAGCCAGCGCACGGCCTCGCGGGCGTCGCCTTGACTCCACATGCTGTGCGCGGTCTGCAGCGCCCAGCTCAGCTCTTCGGGATCACCGGGTTCAGGGAGCGGGAAAGCGTCCGCCAGCATGACCTCCGGAGTAGCCGAGCTGGCCGCGGAATGCGAGGACCGCGCACGCGTCGGACGCGCAGCGCGTGGGGAAGAACAGCTCGAGACGCCCGCGCTCCCGAGCGGCTCGCGCTGACACGTCGCGGCGAGATTCCGGGCTAGCGCTGCTTCGGGGCGAAGCGTAGCCTCGAAGGATCCTCTTCCCTCTCTCAGCGGACGTCGGTCCGCGCATCCAGTAGCTTGGAGACTCTCATGCGAAGCTTCGTCGTCGGCGTTGGCCTGCTTTCCCTGACCCTGGCCGTCGGCTGCTCCGAGCGGGCGCCCGATTCCGACACGGAAACGCTGAACGCCGCAATCGTGGGTGGCGTCGTCGACAACGACTCCGAGGCACACGAGAACGTGATCTACCTGACCTCGGGGATCGGGGCGTGCTCGGGCACCCTGGTGGCGTCGAACCTGGTGCTCACGGCGTGGCATTGCGTGGCTCCGGGGGCTGGAGATGGCAGGATCGGATGCGATCCGAACGGGGTTTCGACCAACGGCGATCACGTTGGCGATGACTTCACGGCGAGCAATCTCCGAGTGCGTGTGGGCGTGAACCCGGGCGGAAGCGCTGCCGTTGCTCGAGGCAAGGAGATCCTGCACGAGGACGGGAAGCAGCTGTGCAACAAGGACCTGGCGTTCGTGGTGCTGGATACCGATGTCACCGGCATCACGCCAGCAAAGATCCGCACCAACTACGTTGCAATCCCCGGGGAAACGGTCACCGTCGTCGGCTACGGCATCACCAGCAACAACGGCGTTGATAGCGGTATCCGACGGCGGCGGGACAACGTGCCGATCCTGACCGCGGGCAAGGACTACAACGCGTATCAGGCAAGCTCCGAGTTCGAGCTCGGACCCTCTGGCTGCAGTGGGGACTCTGGCGGTCCGGCACTCGACTCGGTGACCGGCGCAGTGATCGGAGTCTCCTCGCGCGTCGGGAACTGCAACGTCGGACCGCTGGTCGACACCTCGCTGTTCGGCCACGAGTCGCTGGTCCAGCGCGCGTTCGCGGCAGCGGGCAAGACCGCGTTGCTCGAGGGTAACCCGACGCCGCCGCCGATCAAGAGCAAGGCCGATGGGCAAGGGTGCTCATCAGGCTGGGAGTGCCTGGGAGATATTTGCCGAGAGGAAAATGGTCAGGGGGAGTGTACCAAGTTCTGTTCCACTACCTCCGCCGCTTCATGTCCCGATGGGATGCTGTGCATGCCCAGCTCCTTCGACGTGCAGGGGCAGAGCTTCGACACGGAACTATGCGTCTCGATCCCCGACGACGGTAGCTGCTTCAGCTGCCGCGCCAGCAGCTGCCGTCTTCGCACCATCGACTGCGTCAGGAACCCCGATTGCATGACGATCGCCGACTGCGTGGATGGTTGCTCGGACGAAGCGTGTATCACGGCGTGCATCGACGCGAGCCCGAGCGGGGCCAACGACTACAACTCGCTCAAGAGCTGCACCTGCGTGACCGAGTGCAAGGACGTGTGCAACGGCTGTCCCGCAGGGAGCGGAGGTAGCGGCGCCGGGGGGGCGAGCGCGGGTGGCTCCGGCGGCGAGAGCAGCGGCGGTACCGGCGGCGGTGCCGGCGGAATCGCCGGAGCTTCCGGTTCCTCGGGGAACAGCTCGGCGGGCACCGGGGGCTCCGCTGCCGGTTCGACCGGCGGTGACACCGGGAGCACCTCGGGGTGCAGCCTGTCCGCTGGTGACTCCGCACCCGCGGGGCACTGGTTCGTGGGCCTTGGGCTCGGCGCTCTCGCGCTGCTTCGCCGCAGGCGAGGCTGAAGCTCAGCCTCGCGCTACGATCGCGCTCAGGTGGCGACCACTGGCCTTGCCGTCCCGGCGATAGCTGAAGAAGTCGGCTTCATCGAGCAGGTTGCAGCCCGGGACGTCGTCGATCGCATCGTCCGCCAGGCCCAGCTCTCGTAGCTGACCTCGGATGATGCGCCGCAGGTCGACGTGGGGTCTGGGGCCGAAGCTGCGGTCGACCACGTCGTCCAGGGGAGAGCACTCGACGAGCTGTCGAGCGACGTCGTCGGAGACTTCGAAGGCCTGGCGCGAGATGTGGGGGCCGATCGCCGCAAGCAGCTCACCCTCCCCCCCAGAAATCTCCCTGAGCTTCGTGACTGCCGTTGCGACGACCCCGGACACCGTCCCCCTCCAGCCAGCGTGGATCGCTCCAACGCCCCCGCTCCTCCGATCGGCGATCAGCACCGGTACGCAGTCTGCCGTCCGGACGCCACAGGCGAGATCTGGAGTCAGGCTCAACACGGCGTCACCCTCCTCGAACAGCACCTGCTCGCGGTTCTCTTCGCCGTCCAGCACCCGGACCTCGTTTCCATGGACCTGCGACAGGAAGTAGATGCGAGCTGGTTCCACCCCCAGCGCACTGGCAGCGCGGCGAAGGTTCTCACGAACGTTCTCCGGGGAGTCCGTCGCGGCGTACGAGAAATTCAAGGAGCGGTATGGGCCCGTGGAAACACCACCGTTCCGCGTGAAGAACGCATGGCGAAAGCCTGCCGCGGTCAGCAGTCCGCTCGAGCGGTATCGTGCTTCGACATCGACTCCTGCTTCGGGCTCAGAGGCAAACTCAGCCTGATCTTCAATCATTTGGCGTAGTCGGGGCAGTTCTGCACGATTGCTCGTGCCACGGGTTCAACTTTGGTATCAGATGAGGTCGCATGTCGGCCAAGGATCCGTTCATCGGTAGGGAGATCCTCGACGGGCAGTTCAAGATCCTGCAGAAGATCGGAACTGGTGGCATGGGGTCCGTCTACAAGGCGTCCCAGCCCGACATGAATCGGATGGTGGCGATCAAGATCCTCCATCCAAAGCTGGCCGGGAGGAAGGACCTGACTTCGCGCTTTCGCCGTGAAGCTCGGGCGATGAGTCAGCTGACCCACCCGAACACCGTGAAGGTGTTCATGTATGGCGAGCTCGAGGAAGACGGCTCGCTGTACATCGTGATGGAGTACCTCGAGGGCAAGAACCTCAACCAGACGGTGCGGCGCGGTGGTCCGATGGGCTACGATCGCGCCATCCCGATCCTGGTGGCGGTGTGCGGCGCGCTTCAAGAAGCCCACGACATGGGCATCGTGCACCGTGACCTGAAGCCAGAGAACATCTTCATCTGCAACCAAGGCGGCCTCAAAGAGTTCCCGAAGGTGCTCGATTTCGGTCTGGCCAAGGTGACCGAGCGGCAGATGCGCCCTGGGTCGATCATCCTCACGCAGGAGGGCATGGTCTTCGGCACGCCGGAGTTCATGAGCCCCGAGCAGGCGCAGGGACAGACCCTGGACGCGCGCAGCGACATCTACTCGCTGGCGGTCATCCTCTACGAGGCCATGACCGGGAAGCTGCCGTTCATGGCCAAGACGCCGATGGAGTACATCCAGAAGCACGTCACCGCGGCGCCCATTCCCCTCGACGAACGGGTCCCCGAGCTGCGCTTTCCGCCAGGGTTGGGGGAGGTGCTCAACAAGGCGATGGCGAAGAAGCCGGTCGATCGCTACCAGACCGCTCAGGAATTCGCCGATGCCCTCTCGGCGTTCATGACTTCGCCCATGTCGAGTGAAGCGCGTCCTCACTCGATGCCCGTCATCCCGCCTCCGAGCTCCTCGCCCCAGGCCGCTTTCCCTCAGCCTTCGAATCCAGTGAACGCCGTGCCCACGCTCCCCTCCGCTCGTCGCGGGCCCAGCACGGGGCTCTTGATCGGGGTCGCCGCGGCATGCCTGGTAGCAGGAGTCATTCTCGCGGTGGTGGTCATGCGCTTCGTTGGGCAGTAGGACCTCTTGCGTGAGCGACCCGCCTTCGGATCCCAAGCAGCGATCGAGTCAAGCGTCAGAGACCGACGGGGCGAGCGATCCCACCGCGCTGGACATGGCCCGGCCAGACCAGTCGGCAGCGGATCAGCAGGCGTCCCGGAGCGCGCTGGAGAACCAGCCCACGCTGGCGTCGGTGCCCGACGCTCGGGGCCATTCTCGCGAGGAAACGATAAGCGGCGATGCTCCGACGATGCTCGACGTCGAGAGCTCGGCGCCTCGGCCTCGCCAGCGGAGCCTGATCGACGACGTGGCGCGCGCCCCCAAGGACTTCCCTTCTGCTCCTGCGCTGAAGAGCAAGAAATCGCTGAGTGAGGTGGTCGAAGCCGAGAAGAGCTCCAGGCCGCCGTTGAAGCGGCGCCTGCTCAAGTGGACCAAGCGCCTGGTGATTCTATTGGTGCTCGGCGCGCTCCTGGGCGTGCTCGCGGTGGTCGGGACCGTCGAATACTACTCGCAGGACTTGCCAAGCGTCGCGGACCTCCGCAAGGGCTACGATCCGCCGCAGGTCACCAAGATCCTGGCCAAGGACGGTACCGAGCTTGCCAGCCTGTTCACCGAGCGGCGAACGGTGATCAGTCTCGACAAGGTGCCGGATCACGTGAAGCTCGCCTTCCTCGCGGCAGAAGACGCGCGCTTCTACGAGCACGAGGGACTGAACTACGTCGGCATGCTGCGCGCGCTCGCTGCCAACCTGCGCGCGGGCAAGACGGTGCAAGGCGGCAGCACCATCACCCAGCAGGTGGTCAAGAACCTGCTCCTCGACTCCACTCGATCCTACGAGCGCAAGATCCGCGAGACGATCCTCGCGCGCCGGCTCGAGCAGTACCTGAGCAAGGACGAGATCTTCTCGTTGTATCTCAACCACATCTACCTCGGCCACGGGCGCTATGGTGTGGAGGAAGCCGCGCGCTTCTACTTTGGCAAGCCGACCAAGGAGCTGAACCTCACGGAAGCGGTTGCACTGGCTGGCCTGGTCGCGTCACCGGAGCACTACTCCCCCCGCCGCGACCCCGAGAAGAACGCAGAGCGGCGCCGCTACGTGCTGGGGCAGATGCTGCAGAAGCAGTTCATCAAGCAGGACCTCTACGAGTCGGCGCTGACGACGCCGCTCCACACCGCGCCGAGCTCCGACTCCGAGAGCGAGCTCGCGCCGGAGGTGGTGGCGCAGGTCAAGTCCGTGCTCGCGAAGGTCGCGGGAGCTCGCGCGCGGCGGGGCGGTTACGTCGTCAAGACCAGCATCGATCCACGTCTGCAAGCCGAGGCGCGGAAGTCGGTCAGGGAGAACCTCGACAACTACATGAAGCGCCAGAAGCTGGCGCCGCCGTACACGCTCAGCAAGCGCAACCTGTGGGGGAAGCCGTTCGAGGGCCACCCCAAGCCGAACCGCATCTACACGGGTGTCGTGAAGGCGCTGAACGAGAAGGCGCACACCATCGACGTGCAGGTGGGAGACGTCCTCGGAGAGGTACAACTCGATCGAGAGACGCGCTTCAATCGCCAGCGCTTGCCGCCGAGCGGCTTCACCAAGCTGGGTGCGTTGATGCGCGTCGTGGTGCAGGCGGAACCCGAGGCAGGAGGCAAGGCGCCCCTGCGTTTGGAGCTCGGACCCCAGTCGGCGCTGGTGGCCATCGACCCGAAGACGCGCCAGGTGGTGGCGCTGGTGGGCGGCTACGATGCCATCGCCGGCGGACTCGACCGAGCGACGCGAGCACTGAGGCAACCAGCGTCCTCCTTCAAGCCCTTCGTGTACAGCTACGCGCTGCACTCCCGGCGCATGACGCCTGCGACGCTGCTCGAGCTGCCTGGAGACAAGCAACACCCGGAGGGACGCAGTGAGTTGTTGCGGACGGCGCTGGCCAAGAGTGACAACGAAGGGGCGCGAGAGGTGTTCCGTCGGGCGGGGCCGGCGAACGTCGTGGAGTGGGCCAAGGCCGTCGGCATCCAGTCCGAGGTGAAGCCGGACATGTCGGCGGCCCTCGGCGCGTACGAGGTGACGCCGATCGAGCTCTGCAACGCCTACACGACCTTCGCCAGCGGGGGTGAGTACGAGGCCTGGAAGCTGATCACCGAGATCACGGATCCGAGCGGAAAGAAACTGCCTCTGCCCGAGGAACCTCCGAAGCGGCGCGTGATGGAGCCGGCGGAGGCGTACCTGATCACGAGTCTGATGACGAGCGTGGTCAAGGAGGGCACGGGTCGGCGCGCCCTCGCCCTGGGGCGTGCGGTGGCGGGGAAGACGGGGACCTCCAACCAGGCTCGCGACACCTGGTTCGCAGGGTTCTCGACCGAGCTCGTCGCCGTCGTCTGGACGGGGTACGACGACAACTCACCCATGGGCTGGGGAGAGCAGGGTGCTGTCAGCGCGCTGCCGGCCTGGGTGAGCTTCATGAAGGCGGCCCACGCAGGCCACCCGAAGACCGAGTTCATCCGACCGCCGGGCATCGTGGTGGCTCAGATCGATCCCGCGACGGGCAAGCTGGCGTACGTCGGACAGACCGACGCGGTGGACGAAGAGTTCCTGGACGGAACGGTGCCGACGGAGACCGCCGATGCTGGCGCGCCGGACGGCGGTGTGTCCGATGGCGGCGTCGATGCTGGAGCGCAAGCAGTGCTGGACGCTGGGACCTCACCCCCAGAAAAACCGGAGGAACCTCCGAATGAGGCCACGCCGCCGAGCGGCCGTGACGCAGGAGTGCTGCCCGAACCGGACGCGGGAATATTCTCGGAGTCGCCGCTGGGGGACGCCCCGCCACCTTTCTGAGGACGATCGCTCGGGATCCTTGAGTTGGGGCATTGGACTCCCACCCGCGAGCGGGTAAACCAGGCCTCGATGTCAGGCAAGAACAGCGTTCGCTCGGGGGTCGTGTGGTTGGCACTGGGGCTCTCGGGTCTGTCCCTCGGGTGTGAAGACGAGAAGCCGAAGACCACGACCAAGGAGGTCGACGCCGGCCCGCCAAAGACGGCGGTGGATCCGAACCTGGCGAAGGCCGTAGCCGCCGCTTCGGCGAACGTTGGAGCCGGAGGTGCCCTGGAACTCGAGGGCCCGCCGCCCAGCGGAGTGTTTCCTCCCGGAGTCGCGGACAAGCGCCTGGCGAAGGGCTCGCTGCCAAAGGCGGAGCTCGGCAACGACGGCAGCGGCACCAAGGTGAACCTGGTCGAACTGTTGTTCAAGCCGGGCGCCAAGCAGACACAGAAGGTCCAGCTGCAGTTTCAGCCCAGCCCCCGGACACCGCCGATCAGCGTCGATTTCGAGCTGGCGTTCGAGGTGATCAAGCCGAAGGTCGATGATGGGGAGGCGGCGAAGGAGCAGCTCGACCTGGTGGTGAAGTTCGCCAAGGTCAGCCTGGAGCCGACCGTGACCGGTGAGCTAGCGAAGAGCCTGGGTAAGCTCAAGGGCACCAAGATCACCTACCCGCTGGCGAAGAATGGTGGCGCGATGGCCCTGAACCTGGAGCTGGCGAAGGACGCCCCCCCGGACGTCGAAGACCTGGCGCGCGGCGTCGCGGAGAACCTGATGGCTGGGCTGGTTGCCTACCCCGACAAGCCGGTTGGGCAGGGCGCCGTCTGGATGTCCAGCGTGCGGGATCCACACCAGGGAGTCGACGGCCTCGCCTATCGAATGGTGAAGGTGACGACCCTGGAAGGCGAAGGGGCGGAGACGTCGGTCGACCTGGAGATCAGCTCGAAGTACTACGCCGCGGACAGCTCGATCAAGCGCCTGGGGATCCCTGCCGGGGTGAACCCCGTGGTCCAGCAGTTCCGCTCCGAGGGACACGCCGTGCTTACTTTCCACGCTGGAAAACCAGCCCCTGAGGGGTTGTCCAGCATCTCGACGGCCATCGTCATGACGGACAGCGCGGACGCGCAGAAGCAGATGAGCATGCAGGGCAGCACCCAGCTCGCCCTGGGACAGAAGGGTATGTCCCTGGCGAAGGCCGTCGACCAGGCTCGCGCCGCCCAGGCCGCCGAGCAGGCGCAGATGCAGCAACGGCTGCGTCAGCTGCAGCAGCAGGGCGGCGGCGCGATGCCGCCGGGGGCTGGCGACGACATGGAGGAGTGAGCGGCGATCAGACGAAGGGGCTGACGTCGCCCGCCCCTTCGCGCACCACGACTGGCTCGGTTCCGGTCAGGTCGATCACCGTCGTTGGGTCCAGACCACCTGGGCCGCCATCGAGCACCAGCTCCGCCTGAGGGAACGCGAGATCGACGTCGCGGGGATCCGGCGAGGGGTCCTCGCCCTCTCTCGCGGCCGTGGTCGAGATGATGGGTCGCCCGAGTTCGCGGGTCAACGCCAGCGCGACCTCGTTGTTCGGGATACGTACGCCAACGGTCTTGCGGTTGGTCTGGACGATCTTCGGCACCTCGCGCGTTGCCTCGAGGATAAAGCAATAGGGCCCCGGGAGGTACTTCTTCAGGATGCGGTAGGCGTAGTCATCGAGCACCACGTACTTCGCCGCTTCGCTCAGGTCCGGACACACGAAGGCGAGCCGCTTGTCCTTCGGCATCATCTTGATCTGGTGGAGGCGATCGATCGCCTTCTTGTTGAAGAGATCGCAGCCCAACCCGTAGACGGTGTCCGTCGGGTAGCCGATGACCTTGCCTGATTCGAGCGCATCCACCGCGCGCCGGATCTTTCGCGGCTCGGGGTGATGCGGATTGACTTCCACCAACATGGCGGCGGCGCCTTACTACGCTTTCGCCTGAAGCTCCAGCATCGCCACGCTGCGACCGGGCACGTTGAGGGTGAACTCACCCGATTTGACGTCGAATGCCTCGGACGTGAGGCAATCGGTCGCACGCTCGACATTGGAGATACGACAGCGCGCGTTGTGCGCTTCTGCTTCGGGATTGATCACGAAGGCGACCCTTGGTGCGCCCTGCTTGGTGTGGTGCAGCGTCATCCGTAGCGGGGCATCGATGCCGACGCGAGGGATCTGCAAGGTCTCGACCCAGTGCGCGACGCTGGCTCGGAGCGAGCCGCCGAGGTTGAGCTGCCATGGGGGTCGGTCGTCGTGTGCGTCTTCGGGGATGCGGTGTGCTGCTGCGCGCATGCTGCAGTCCCGCGTGGGCAAGAAGGGCCCGACGCTGATCGCTCGGCCCGCGTCGTGGGCGGCAACGGCCCGCGACGCGAGGTCGGTGTCGAGCCCGCCCGAGCTCGCGACGATGACCCACCTGGAGCGCTCGAGCGCGTGATCCAGCAAGGTCACCCGAAACAAACCCGCGGAAACGCCAAGAGCATCGAAGAAGTGATCCACAGCTGATCGAAAGTAGCTCCTGGGTTGCCACCACGGCGCTACCGCGCGATCCACTCCACCTCGGCCACGCACTGGGTGAGCCCGCGACCCATGGCGTCGAAGGCCGCGGGGCTGATGGGACCGAACGCGTGGAGCACCCGTGCCAGACGTCGGAAGCTGCGGGGCACGACCAGGCTGACGTCCACCCGTCGCTCCAGCTCCCAGAACTCCAGTCGCTCGAGGGCCTCGATCAGCTTGCGCCAGAACGTCGCTGGCCGGACGCACCGCCCCTGGCCGCGATCAGGGCCCCGACCCAGCGATGTAGAGGTTGAGCGCGGAGGCCGTAGGCTGAGCCGACAGCGCGCCCCGCTGAACGCGTTGTCTCGCTGCCTCAGAGGAGGCAGAAACGGCGGAAGCCGGCGCCGAGGAACTCCCGCCGCGTAGCAGGGGGAAAGCCGGTCTTCTCCGCGCGCTGCCAGCTCGATGTGCGGTAGGCGATGCCACGCAGCTGTTCAGGATTAGCCGTGTGGTAATAGTCGGCGCCGATCATCTCGAGGCGTTTCTTCGCAGAGCGTGGGATCGAGGGAAAAATGCGGGGTCCGCCGGGTGAGGTTGTGGAAGACGGGCAGCCCGCCGAGTCCGCCGTCGCGCATGGCGTCCGTCATACGCCTGAGCGAGGCGGCCAGCAGGTGTTCCTGGTACTCCGCCCAGTCGAGGTGGGGTACCAGCTCGTCGGCGTGCACCGCGGTGAGGCGTTTCGGCGGCTCGAGCTTGGGGAAGCTCGCTTCGGCGTCCCCGTGGGCTTCTCGGAGCTTTCCCACCTCATGGTACTTGCCCATCACGAACTGGCGGTACCCAGCGACCGCGTCAGGGTGGTAGTCCTGATCGTAGACGGCGTCGCGAAAGTAGCACGCGCCCTCGTTGTCCACCTGGAGCATCACGATGGGCCCGTCCGGCCAAACCAGCGGCGACAACGCCGGCAGCGCTGCCTCGAACCACTGCCTCGTTTCCGTGAAGAAAGGATTGCTGGCGTAGCTCGGCACCGGGAAGCTCCGAGGGAGCATCGGCAAGATCACGGGCTTGCCGCCGGGAGAGCGTGCCTGACAGTCGGCGTCCCAGACCACGCGCTCCGGCAGCCCAAAGAAGGTGAGCTCGGCGTTGATGTGAGGGCCTGGCCTCACGATGGCGAACAGGCCGCACTCCGCGGCGATCTCCAGGAAGCGCACCAGATCGAGACGGGGATCGAAGCGTCCAAAATCCACCTCACCTGGCGCGGTTTCGTGCACGTTCCAGGGCACGTAGACGTCCACCAGGTTGCAGCCCAGAGTGCGCGTCTGCTCGAGGGCAGGGCGCCACGCTTCGGGTTCCAGACGCCAGTAGTGCACCGCGCCGGCCACGAGCCGCAGCACGCCGTCACCAGGACGGCGCAAGCTCGAGTGCTCGCCAGGGCACAGCCACAAACCTCCGGGCACGACGCGCACGCGCGCCGCTTCGCCCTGGGCGGGTGGCGGCACCGAGCGCCGCCTGACGAGGTCACCGGGACGAGCTGAGTGCATCGGGCCGGGCACCCTACGGCCCGGTCGCGACCTGGGCAAGCTCGAAGCGAAAAAGGCGTCCGCGCGCTCAGAACCAGTCGGGGTGAACGCTGCGGTAGCTGTCTTCGCCGCTCTTGCACAGCGCCGCCAGGTAGCCGATGCGAGGCAGCTCGCTCTGGATCCAGTATTGCGCCGCGCTCAGCTTTCCACGATAGAAAGCTCGGGCGGTGTCGTCGCCGCTGTCGGCCGTCGCCAGGCCTTCCTTGGCCGCCGCGGCTTGCGCTAGCCACTGCCAGCCAATGACCAGCGTCGAGAACAGATCGAGGTAGTCGGCGCTGTGCAGCAGCATTCCCTCCACGTCGCCCGTGAGGCCGAGTCCCGCGAGGTGATGGGTCACGGCGAGCAGCGCCTGAGTCGAGCCCTGGAGCTTCGCGATCCACTCGTCTGGCACGCCAGCTTGCTGAGCGCGCTCGGCGGTCTTGCCGATCTCCCGCTGCAACAGCTGAACGGCCTTGCCCCCTCCAGCCACCACCTTGCGTCCCAGGAGGTCGAGACTCTGGATGCCGGTCGTCCCCTCGTGTAGCGAGTTGAGCTTCTGATCGCGCAGCCATGCCTCGGGTAGGTACTCGCTGGTGTAACCGTAACCGCCGTGTACCTGCACCGCGAGCGCGTTGGCCTCGAAGCCTTTTTCTGCAGGGAAACTTTTGGCAACCGGCGTGAGCAGATCGAGCAGGAGGTGCGCCTCCTGACGCTCCTCCTCGCTCGTCGCATGCTCTTCGAGGTCTGCGTAGAGGCTCGCCGTCGCGAGCAAGCCGAGCGAGCCCTCCACGATGGCCTTCTGCCGCAGGAGCATTCGCCTCACATCCGCGTGCTCGATGATCGGCACCTGGGGCGCCGTAGGATCCTTCGCGCCGTGAGCGCGCCCTTGAGGACGGTTGAGCGCGTAGTCCAGGGCCTCGAGGTAGGCCACAGAGGCCGTGGCGGCCCCGTTCATGCCCACCATCAGGCGCGCTTCGTTCATCATCTGGAACATGTAGCGGATCCCCTGGTTGGGTTCGCCGACCAGGTAACCGTGGCAGGCGTCGTTCTCTCCCAGGTTGAGCGCGATGCTGGGGAGTCCCTTCCAGCCGATCTTGTGGAACACGCCCGCTGCGACCGCGTCGTTGTCCACCAGCTCGCCGCCCTCCAGGCGTCGCTTGGGCACGACGAACAGGCTCACGCCCTTGATGCCCGCAGGCGCGTCGACGATGCGCGCCAGACACAGGTGCACGATGTTCGGTGTCAGGTCGTGATCGCCGCCGCTGATGAAGATCTTGGAGCCCCGGATCAGGTAGTGACCTGCGTCGGTTGGTTCCGCGCGGGTTTGTACGTCGCTCAGGCTGCTTCCGGCTTGGGGCTCCGTGAGCGCCATCGTCCCGGTCCACTCGCCCTCGTACATGCGGCGCATGTACTCTGACTTGAGCGCCTCCGAGCCGAACGACTCGATCAGTCGGGCGGCGCCGGTGGTGAGTCCTGCGTAGGCGTAGACCGCGAGGTTGCCAGCCATCAAGTAGGCGGTTGCCATGGAGTTGATCAGCGTCGGCAGGCGCTGACCGCCCACTTCCTCAGGGCGCGTCGCGTTGAGGATCCCCAGCTCGACCAGCTGAGGATAGAGCGTGCGCAGCAGCGGATGCACCTTCACGCCCTCGGGGGTCAGCTCCGGAGGCTCCGAATCGAGCGTGCGGTAGCTAGGGAACAGCTGCTCTCGTGCCAACTTTCGCGCGGAACCAAGGAACAGATCGAAGGTGTCCCGGGAGTGCTCGCTGAACGCAGGCAGCCCGCACAAGCGCTCGCCGTCGAGCAGCTCGTAGAGCAGGAAGTCCACATTTCGGTCCTGGATCAGGGGGTTAGGCATGATGTTTCGGTTCTCCGTCCTTCAGCGCCCGCCCTTTTTCAGCTTGGCTTGTTGGCGCCGGCCCATGCGCTTGATCAGCGGTTCCGCGACGGCGGCGAGCCCAGGAAAGGCGTTCACCAGCTTGCTCATCGCGCCTTGCGCAGAGAAGGGTGACGACAGGATGAGCTCGAGGGGCTGCGTCTCGAGGGCCTTCAGGATCGCGCTCGAGATCTCCTCGGTGGTCAGCGCCCGTGTGCCGCTGAAGGTGTAGGCAGCTTCGTCGTGGTCCACCTGGGCGTCGAGCATCGGGGTGTCGACGAGCCCCGGGCACACCACGGTCACCGCGATGCCTTGAGGCGCGAGCTCGCGCTCGACGGCTAGCGTGAAGCCGCGTACGCCGTGCTTGGATGCCGAGTAGGCAGCGATACCCGGTACGGCCGCGATGCCAGCCAAGGACGCGATGTTCACGATGTGACCGCGACCCCTCGGGAGCATGATCCGCGCGGCAGCGTTCGTGCCGTGCATGACGCCCTTGAGGTTGACGTCGATGGTGGTGTCGATCAGCTCCACGGGGTTGGTGTGGCTGTAGCCGGGGCGGATGTAGCCGGCGACGTTCAGCAGGGCGTCCGGTACACCCAGACCCTCGACGACCTCTCCGAGGAGCCGATCCCAGTCGGTGGAAGACCGCACGTCGAGGCGGCGGAGCCAGGTGGCGGGCCCGCCGCCTCTCCCATTGCCTTCATCGCGACCAGCGGGCGCGAAGCCGTACTCCTCGGCGCGGGATTCCAGCCCGGGGAGGTTCAGGTCTGCGGCGACCACCGAGTGCCCTCCAGAGATCAGATCTCGGGTCAGTTGAAGGCCAATTCCACTGGCGGCGCCGGTGACCACGTACAGCTTGGGCATGCAGGCCGACGGTAGCACCAATCGCTCAGTCAGTACCCTTGAGGTTCGCCACGGGATACAGGCGATGGTGCACCTTCGCGATGCTCTCCGCTTCGAGCACGGCGAGCACCGCGTCGAGGTCCTTGTAGACGTGGGCGCACTCGTCGAGGGGCGTCCGCTTCGTGTTGGCGACGATGCCCTTCACGCTCACCCCGCCCAGCTCTCGAACGACCCCGGCCATCTCCAGATCGATCTGCGCCTGACGCGGGCCGAGCTGACGCTTCGCTGCGCCGCGTGCGAGGATCCGGCCCGAGCCGTGGTTGACGGAGCAGGCGCTCTTGCTGGCCCCTGGCTCGGCGAAGAGGATCGCTGCGCCGTGATACATCGAGCCTGGGATCAGGCACGGGTGCCCCGTCTGCTCCCAGGCAGTGCCCAGGAGGTCCGGGTGCCCAGCAGGGAACGCGCGAGTCGCTCCCTTGCGATGCACGAAGCCGCGCTGCGTGGTGCCGTCGGGAAGCAATAGCGTCTCCTCCTGGACCAGGTTGTGGCTGATCTCGTAGTAGACGTCGCCTTGCTTGCCGAAGACCTCTTCGAGGGAATCCTGGAGCCCCTTCACGATCAGGTGACGGTTCGCGACGGCGTAGTTGGCCGCGGAGTTGTGGTGCGCCCAGTACTGCTTGCCCAGGGGCTCGTCCATGCGCAGCCATGAGCGCTCGCGCTGCGCCGTTGGGATCCCCCGCGCCCGCGCTCCTTCGTAGAAGAAGTAGTTCGCGGTCTGCCAGCCGTAGCCGCGAGAGCCGCAGTGCACCATCACCCAGACTTCGCCGCTCTGTTCGTCGACCTGCATCTCGATGAAGTGGTTGCCGCCGCCGACCGAGGCTAGCTGAGGCAACGCCTTGTCGCGCGCCTTCTCCACGAGATCCAGGTCCGTATCCTCCGGGATCTCGATGTACTGGCGCTCGCACCTGTCTGCCTGGACGCCGATCGCCTTCGCGCCGTAGCGCAGCACCGCCTCGAGCTTCCTGCTGCCCCTGAGCTTGGGCGCCAGGCGAGGCGCGGACGCACCGACGCCCGTGGCGACGCGCTTTTCGACCTCGTCGATCCACTGCTTGCGCTTCTCGGCCGCCGCGATGTCCGCCGCATGCAGGCCGGGAACCCGCATGTAGAGCACGCCGCAGCTGATGTCGTAGCCGCTGCCGCCCTGGATCACGGTGTCTTCCGTGACCACGACGGAGCCCACGGGAACACCGTAGCCGGCGTGGCAGTCAGGCATCAAATAGGCGCCGATCACGCCTTCATAGCTCGCCGCGTCGAAGAGCTGACGCCACGTGCCCTCGTCCGTTTCCGCGTAGAGTTCCTCGGAGAGGAACGCGTGGGCGTCGGTGCGCATCGTGCCCGTCCTCGGCAACACGTAGTGGTTCGCGCTGACTGGCTGCGCTGCATACTTGAGTGACATGGTTCCTGTTCGAGTCTGATTCCAGGCGCCCGCCGAGTCCGGCTCAGGGCGCTGGTGGTTCAGGCTTCCGCGAGTCTATCAGCTCTCGGAAGCCTGAGCCGGGGGGGGGAGAGGGCGCGTCGCCTCAGCCGTGAACGCTGACGACGGGCGCCTGCTTGCGGGTCTCGAAGCGACGGATCACGCGAATGCTCCCCACGATGGCCTGGTTGAAAGCCGGGAGATCTTCCGCTGGGATCCAGTATTCGCGGTGTTGGGACGCTCCCACCCGATGCACCTGGTAGTTCGCCAGGAACGCTTGCGCGACGTCGAACTGGGTCACGAAGCCGATGCCACCAGCCTGGGTGTTCCAGTCACGGGCGATCTGCTCGGCGTACTCGACGGTGCAGACGGGGTAGAAGAAGGGTTGCTCTGGCAAGCGAGGCGGGAACCCCAGGTTGTTCCGCTCACGGATGCGCTGGAGCTCCACCGGCCCCACCGGACGGTAGAGGGTCACGGTGTTCATTTTCATATTTCCTTGTGTCAATTGTTGAAGGTGCAGCAACGAGGGTGACGAGACGTGTTTCCCGCCGCAGATCCCCTTACGGGTCGCCTACAGTGAAGCGGAGCGGCGTTTCGGATTCGAACCAAATACAGCCATGTAGTCCCAGTCGGCATTTGCTGCGTGAGTGTTTTAGTTCCCGGAGGAACTGGATGTGGGTTTGGGGGGGAGGAGCGGTGTTCCGCACCTCGGAAAAGTGTGACGACAAGTGTTTGCGAAGACATGTTGCGTCGCTCTGCCTTGCTGAGCTACTGCACCGTGAGTTTTCGAGGCGCCGCGGCGCTCGGGTGGTGCAGGTTGGACTCGAACCAACGACCTACGGGATATGAACCATGTAGTCCTCACGGCATTCGTCACGAAGAGCTGGGTATCGCGCTCCTTGGGCGCGAAGTGTGGTGGTCGGTGGTTGCGGAGCGTTCGTCGCCTGTGACTCACGCTCGAGTTGGTTCGGTGGATCGGAAGAGCTCGCGCGCCCGCAGGCTGATCGCGACCCGGTCCGTTCCGGGACCTCCCAAAGGAGACTCGTTCCGCTCTAACCCACCGAGATCTGTTGGCTGGCTCGCGCGCTCCAAGAGTCGCGGCGAGTCGCCGGAGAAAGGGACACTCACGTAACGAGGTTGCCGGCTCGAGCGCGCTGAGTCCGAGGTGCGGAACACCTGAGCTCAGCGCGCGAACCCGCTTGTCTTGGCGGACCGATCAGTTCGCCTCGAGGTTGACCTTCTCGATCTCGCCAACCCAGTGCTCGGCGCCGAGGTTGCCCTGGGCGAACGCGCGGATCACCTTGAATACCTGGTCGGAGAAGCCGCCGACGTTCAGGATGTCGTCGCGATCCATGGCCTGGGTCGTGCCGTACGGCAACAGGTCGATGCAGACGAGCTTCGCGGCTGGGCTGCGAAGCTTGAACTGCTCCCACTGTCGCAGCAGCTCGGTTGCGCCGCGGCGCTTGTCGTCGACCCACGACTCGTTGTCGGAGACGTAGATCACCAGATCCGCCTTCGCGCGCTCGCGGTTCAGCTTCTCGAGCGGCGCGCTGAGGCTGGTGCCACCACCACCCACCGAAGCGAGCTTCTGCGCGTTCGTCATCACGCTGTCCCGTGGGTTCAGCTGGATGTCCACCACGCGGTGCTCGAACGGCAGGACGCGCGCGTCCTTGTGGTTACGCAACACCACCGAAGCGATGAGCGCAGCCACGTCCACGCAGGTCGCGGCGGAGGTTGCACCCTTGCGGTAGCCGGTCACCGGCGAACGCATGGAACCCGAAACGTCAGGCAGCACCACCACGCGCTGGGCGAAGGCTGGAACCGACTGAGTAGCGTGCTCCATCGCGTCCTGCAGCGCCTCACGGATCACTGCTGGCAGCTCGGTGCCCGCGGCCTTGTAGGCCATCAGGAGCTGGTACGGGAACACTCGCGCCTGGGCTACCAGGCGTGGGTTACCGAGACGCTTGGCGACGGTCTGCGCGAGCTCGCTGTCCTCGAACACTCCGTGTCGCAGGAAGGTGTTCAAGTTCATGCGAGTCATCTGCCAACCGGCGCGACGCGCGATCGCCTGCCACTCACGCTTGCCGAGCGGCAACGCCGTCAGCATCTGGAATGGCACGTCTGGGACCTCCGAGGCGCCCTTCGGGTCAGCCTTGAAGTTCTCGAACGCCTGCACCTCGGCAGGCAGGAGCGACGCATCGTGTGGCTTGTTCAGCAAGTAGCCGTACAGCGCCGAACGAGCCGGCGACGCTGGCTTCGGGTGAACCATCTTGATCACGTCGGCGAGCGACGGATCGTTGCCCACGCCATCGCGGAACAACGCCAGGTCAGACTTCGCGTCGAGGAAGCCTCGCACCAACGCCTTGGGCATCGTGCCGAGGCTCTTGCGGCCAAGCACACCCGAGCGAAGGATCTGCACGAAGTTGCGGAGCATCTTCGCGTTGTCGATCACGCGCGGGAACACGAGGCGCGTCAAGCGCGCGTCCTTGGTCGACAACAGGGCTACCAGCAAGGCTGGCGAGTCCTTCATGAAGCCCTGCTGGCGCATGTAGATGGCAGTCTTGGCGAGGAACTCTGGGGACACCTGATCCGCGAAGCCGATCAGCTGCTCGAGCTGCGACTCGGCGCTCGCGTAGAACGTCGCGCTCAAGGTGCCCGTCGCGGCGAACTGCGCGAGCGCGTGCTTGGGGCCGAACGCGTAGGCGATGGCGCCTTCCTGGTTCTTGGCCTTCGCCCGAGGCAGGAGACGACCCTTGCCCGACTTGAATAGCTGCTTGTTTGCCATGATACATTCCCCTCCCTTCGAGGTGGACTAAAGTTCCTCGCGGAACAAAAAGTCTGAGTCCGCGAGCGCGGACGCTGGTTACGCACTTTCGGCGCGATTGGCGGAAGCTGGAGGAGTCGAACCCCACACCTCGCGGTGCGCACTCGCTAGCAACGAGGCCTGTCCCCGTGGACAGCTCAGCTTCCAACTGCCCCCTCGATCCCGGCCCCGGCGTGGATCGAGACGAGGTGGCAGCACTCACCATTGAGTGCGGAGCAACCGGCGGGAATCGCACCCGCATCTCAAGAGTGGCGCTCTTGGGTCCTACTGTTGGACGACAGCTGCAAATAGTGTCTCTGGTCACTTTTCGCGAGGAAAAGCGAAGCTGGGCCCGCCCGCGCCGTGCTTTACAGGGGGGCGTGCTCAGCGACTGAATAAGAGCCCTTTGTTACGTCCGGGCCAGACGGATTGGCTGGAACACAGTGCCTGAAAACCGTGTACGGGCGCCCTTCCCGCCGCACAGGCCAATCAGAGCCTTGGATGGTGGCAGCGCCGACCAGCGGGCCTTCGAGCGCAGCTGGTCAGCGTTACCTTGCGGATTCGTCGTTCAGCAGCCTGCTAGGCGCTGCCGACGACTCCGACTTGGAAGAAGTCCTGCCACTCACTGGGCACCGTCTTGATGTCCAGCATCAAGGGGTGGTGAGGCAGGCTCTTGGGGCGTCGAGGCTCCTGCTTCAAGGGCATCCTCGCCGCCTGCGGCGTCCGGTTGCCCTTCTGCGAGTTGCACTCGTAGCAAGCCGTCACGATGTTCTCCCACACCGTGCGACCACCCTGGGCACGCGGCACCACGTGGTCGTACGTGAGCTTCCCCATCGGGAGCTTCACGCGGCAGTACTGACACGTGAAGTCGTCGCGTAGGTAGACGTTGATGCGGGAGAACTTCACACCCTCACGGCGGTGACCGAGCTTGCTTCGGCCTGCGCCCTCCTTGAGGCGCACGACCGCTGGGGTCTTCAGGGTGATACTCGGCGACCGCAGCTCCTCATCGTAGGAGACGACGACCTCGACCTTGCCCAAGAAGAGCATGGTCACGGCGTCCTTCCACGTGACGACCTTGTGCGGCAAGTACCACGGAGTTAGCATCAACGTGCGGTGCACGCGGCCCGACTGGTGCACCTCCTGGGGCGCACGCTGCTCTTGCTTCATTGGGGTTCACCGTTTTCGTTTCATGTTGACCTTCTTGCCCGCGCTGTCTCGCGGGCCCTTGCGATTCGACGCGCCGGTTTCGCGAGGAAACCGGCAGGGGACGCGACCCGCGCGTTCCGGTACGAGGTCAGGGGATCGAACCCAGCTCGAACGGCTTGTAAGACCGGTGTCGTCACCAGACGACGCACCTCGCATGAGCGGCTCAGCGGCTTGGCAGGGGTTGGAAAAACACCCTGCCCGTCAGCAACCACCGAGCAACGAACCTCACCCCCAGTCCTCGCAGCATTCAGGGGTTGTATTTTTGCGCGGAAATAGTGCGCCGACGAGTAGTGGCAAGACGTCAATATCGTTGGATGTAGTCCTGCCGGCATTCGGCGCGTGCGCGTTGGCTAGCCTCCCCGGGTGGATTCGAACCACCGTCTTCGGCTTCGTAGACCGACGTTCTTCCGTTGCACTACGGGGAGAGAGGACACCGGGAGGCCGAGTGAGCATACTCGGGGCTCCCGGTGGGGCAGAGCTCGGGGTGAGAGGTGAACGGCATCCGAGGTACCCAGGCGTTGACTCGCCCCCGCCGAAGTCCAGAGGACGCCGAAGAGGGCTTTGTGACTCCACGCGGAATCGAACCGCGGTTCTCTGATTGAGGGTCAGACGTCCTTGCCGCTAGACGATGGAGCCGAGGGCACGGTGGTGATTGGGTGGCAGTGTTCTCGAGCTGGAGCGGGATGCCCACTCGGTGGAGCTGTCGCAGCTTTCGTAGTCGAGGCAGGGTGAGGGGTCAGAAACACCCAGCTTCGCGCAAACGTTGCCGTTCTTTGACGCTGAAGGTCGGCGTGTTCCTGCCGTTCTGAGTCGATGGGAGACACCACGTGTTTGGACAGCAGATCGACGAACAGCAGCTGATTCATGTGTTTGTGGTGCGGAGCCCGCGACCGCGGACCAACAACGTTCAACGAAGCAACCTGGAGGCGCCGTGTTCGGTCAACAGATTGACGAGAGTCAGCTGGTGCACGTCCTGGTTCAGCGCAACCCCTTGACCGCTGCGCAGTACGACGAAGTCCTGGGACGCGCTCGCAATCTCTCCTTGCTTGCTCGTTCGAGAGCGGCGGGTAGGCTGCGCGTGCTGCTCGTGATCCACGGAACCGATACCGTGAGCCCCACGGTGAGGGAGCGAGTCCACGAGCTCGAAGACCTGGCCCCGAAATGGGACATCGCGATGGTGGTGGACTCCCCGATGATCCGCAGCATGGAGAGCACGCTGGCCTGCTTCGGCAACACGGCGTCCCGACGCCGCAGCGTGTTCTCGACCGTCGCTGAGGCTTGCGGCTGGCTGATCGCCGGCGGGGCCGACGGTCTGCTGCTGCAGGCGCTCTACCGGCGAGCGCAGCGTGAATACGAAGAGCGCTGCGGGGTCGAGCAGCTGCACTCTCAGGAAGGAAGCGCGTCGCTGGCGAAACTGAGATAGGCTGTGCCGCGTGGCAGGCTACTCAGGCACACCGTTGCCCAGGAAGCTCGGCTTGAAGCCGGGGCAGTCGATCCTGCTCCTGGGGATCCCGGGTGAGGTGCGAGATCGAATCCAGGAGGAAACGCGAACCGCGAAAACCCGTTTCAGTGGCCGCGGTTCCTATGACCTCATCATGCTCTTCGTAAAGAGCCGAACGGAGCTGAACGAGCGTTTTCCAAAGCTTGCTCGTGTCTTGACACCGGCGGGTGCTCTGTGGGTCGCCTGGCCCAAGAAGGCGTCGAAGGTCGTGACCGACATGACCGAGGACGCGGTGCGCGAGATCGCGCTGCCCCTCGGCCTGGTGGACAACAAGGTGTGTGCGGTGGACGACGTATGGTCCGGGCTGCGCTGCGTGATCCGCAAGGAAAACCGCTAGCCCGCGCCCTCGGCCTCTTGCTTCAGATCTCGAGCGTACTGCTCGAAGACCGGCGCGAAGTCGGGCAGGGAACCCCTGATCATTGGCAGGAGGACCCCGGTCATCACTTCGCGCATGCGGAACAGCGTCTGCTCGCCTCGTGGTTCCAGCTCGAACGTTCGAACGCCTCTGAAGAATGGCGCCGCACCGTCGCTCCACACCATGCGCTCGTTCACCTTCAGGTCGGAGACCTTCGGTGTGAAGGTGCGCTCGGAGATCGGCACGCGCAGCTCGAGCTTCCCTCCTAGGGCGATGCTGCCTTCGATCGAAGTGACCGTCGAGTTCCAGCGTGGGAAGTCACTCGCGTCCGTGAGTAGCTGCCAGATCCGCTCGGGCTTGGCCCGAATGTCCACTTGGATCTCGGTCTCCAGGCGGAACATGGCGGAACGGGTGGTGGCGCGGGGAGGATCCTGCATCGCCAGTTGGTAACTCATTAGTTACCAATGATCAAGGTTCCGCAGCGAGCAGCGCCGCCAGCACCAGATCCCAGGAAGCGGCGTAGCGTGGCGCGCGCAGGGGAAAGAGCTCGAGGCTCTGCGCCGTGGCGCGATGAGTGATTCGCACCTCGGTGCCTTCCTTCACGCTGACGAAGTCGACCTCCACCAGCGTGGGGTGTTCGGGATCGGTACCGGGGAACCACTCCAGCACGATGCGGTTCGGCGGTTCCCACGCGCGAACTCTGCCGAGCTCGACTTCATCGCCGTCCGGTGCGAACTCCCAGAAGCGGTCGGCGGACAGCGCGATCACGCTCTCCGGGTGCTTCGAGTGCCGTCGTGCTGGCGGCCACCAGTCGTCGATGCGGTCGGTAAACAGCGCGAATGCGCGTTCGAGGGAGCAAGGCAGCTGCACCGACTTCTCGACCAGGTCCATCTCAGTGCTCCGTCTCGTTGGCCAGCGCTGCCAAGCGGTCGAGCGCGGTGTCCCAGAAGGAGTCCAAAAACTCCCTCACTTGCGCGAGACCTTGCACGCGCACGCTGTACAGGTTCCGCGTGCCATCGGCGTGAGCCTGCACGAGACCTGCTTCTTCCAGCGCCCTCAGGTGCTTGGAGATCGCGGGCCGGGTCACCGGAAAACGTGAAGCCAGCTCGCCGACCGCCAGGGGGCGTTGCCTCAGCTCCATCAGGAGCTGGCGGCGGATCGGGCTGCCCAGGGCGTCGAGGGGGTGCATGCAACTGAGAGGTTACCACTCTCGCGGCGCTGGATGGAGCCGCTTGACTGCCGACCGCGATTCACGTCGACAATCGCTGGATGATGATCGTGGCGACGATGAAGGTCAAACGCAGCGAGCTCGAAGCGTTTCGCAGCTTCGAAGGCCTTGCAGCGCGCATCATGCAGCGTCACGGAGGCGCGCTGGAGCGAGCGGTGTTCGTGGATTCGGGTGAGGGGGATTGGGTGAGGGAAGTCCACCTGGTACGCTTCGATGACGCCGCGGCGTTCGAGCGTTACCGAGAGGATCAAGAGCTGAAGAGCCACGCGGCGCTGCGCGAGCGCTGCGTGCTCGAGACTGAAGTCTTGGTGGGCGACGAGGTCGACTATTACTCGTCGTCGATCGGCTCAGGCTCCGGGAACACCGCGAGTTGAGCTTCGAGCGTTGGGGTGCCTTGGTGTGTGCCGGCGCTTCGTACGGGAGTCGAACCCGTCTCACCCGATCGACAGTCGGGCAGCCACCCAGCGGCTTCACGAAGCATGACTCGATGCTCGCTCGCCGCGCATCGTCACCCACACCTGCCAAGGTTGTCTCGAACCTGGTGGTCAGAGACGTGCGCCTGTCAAAGCGCCGGTGTGCAAGCGACGACTGACCACCCCAGGCCTTGGTCGCGCCCCCTGATCTGGTGTCTCCGCAGTCAGCATGGACTGCGGGGGAAGTCGGGGACGGCCGCAAGCGTGGAGCTGGCGCGTCGAGCGAGCCCGAGTGCCCGGACGGAGCGTTCTCCCCGTCCAGGCTTTCTCGTTACGTGAGTTGTCAAACAGCAGTGATCCACCACGGCCGTCGTTGGCGCATGGTCGGCTTGGCCGTACGGAATCACGGTGGATCCAGACCAGGGAGTCGAACCCCGATTGGCGCGTTCAGAGCGCGCAGTCCTACCCTTGGACGAGTCTGGAATCGTGCGCCTCGGCGGGCGCGGTCCCCCGGTCGAGGGACGTGGAGTCGTTGCCAGATACTTTGATATCCCTGTGGAATCACAAGCAGAACTTGTGGCGAGACATGACTATCCCCTCTTCGCTCCGAGACATGTGTCGGAGCGGAATGCGCTGCGCTTGGCGGTCCAAATGCAGCGAGGCCGCCTGGGTTTCCCTCAGGCGGCCTCGGAGGACGAGCCAGCTGGCTTGTCTAGAGACTTCCGCGAGGGAATGGTGGTCCGTGGTTGTGGTTGTGCTCGCTGGCCGCGGGGCGCACGGTGTCATCGGTGCGGCGCAGGTCGTCGGACATCGAGCCATAGAGCCGCGCTTCCCCGGCGAAGTTGCACCAGCTGCCCGGCAGAGCCTGCGCTCGACTGGGCATGACCTTCCAAGCGCCTCCGAAGGAGGCCGACAGCGTTTCCGCGTGGGAAGCGCCAATGGCGGTCGTCGGTTGTGCGCTGTGGGTGTTCATGGTTCCTCGGATCAGTGGGGCGAACCCAGCTTCGTGTCCTTTGACGCAGGTCGTGGGGATTCTATTTGAAGTCCCCTCGAGGTTTTTCGTGCGCCCTTTGCGAGGCGCTGAGTCGGCAGTCGAGCGGCAGCGCGTCCGTTCTGGTAACGGCGAGGAGTGGCTCGGCAGCGTGCTGCTTGAACGCGAAATTCGCTGTATTTCCCAGCGTTTAGTGACCGGGCTACAAAAGCAGCGAGGCCGCTTGGGGTCCCAAGCGGCCTCGTGAAACATCACGTGGATACGCTTAGGCTGGGCAACTCTGGCGATCGGCGAGGCCTTCCCGACGGCACACTCCGCTGCCTTGCACGGGCAGGTAGCCCTTGCAGGTCGGGACTGCCGCGAGGACAGTGGCGCCGTGAAAGATGATGGCCTTGCTCATGATGGGGCGAAGCATAGGGGGCAGCACCCGAGCTGTCAAGGAAAGTAGACGTGTCACGTATCGTTTTCTCTCCGAGCGTTGCCACACGGTTTCTCCAAGCTGAAGTCCGCGAAGCGAAAGGCTCGGCTCCACGTGCCGGGCGCGCGCGCGGCAGGCGAGCGTCTGCAAAGCGGAGAGGGGTTGCCACGTCGCACCCTCAGTCGCACCCTCCGTCGCACCCTCAGTCGGACCTTGGAGGCGCCTTCGCGGTCTTCGAGAATTGCCCTGCGGATATGCGCCGTACCTCGCTTGCGCTTGCCGAGTACGTCGCGCGTGGTGAGAAGAGTCCTGATGACCTCGACATCTCGCGACTGGAAACCGGGATCGACGCCCTGGTTGCGGCACTACGTAGTGACGACACCACGCTTTCCGACCTGCGGCGGTTGCTGGACGTCTTCCACGAGGACATCGAGCTGGAGTGGCTGGAGTGCTCTGGCTACAAGACCTGGGTGGTGCGCGCGTCCGGTGCTCGCCAGCTCTACCCCCTGGTCGATTTGCTGCACGTGGGGATGACGGCGCGCGGGCTCGAGGTCGTGCCACGACTACCCGCGCTGCCGCACGCCGAAGCGCTGCGCTGGGCCAGCGACTGCCTGGGCCGCGACTTCTCGGACACGCGGGTGCGGGTCGGCTTCGTCCGCGGGCACCTGCTCGAGCTGGCCTTCGCGGTCCCGGGTTGCTTCGGGCACGACGACGAAGAGGCGATGCAGGCCGCCATCGTCTACGCGGAGTGCGTCCTGGGAGAGGAGCGCTTTGACGAATGGGTCGGTAGCGTCGGGGTCTCGCCAGCGCCGCGCAGCGGAGGGCTACGGGTAGTCGGTTCCGTGGGGCAAGTTTCTGCGGCGACTCCGCTGCGAGAGCTGTTGCCGCTGGTGGAGATCGGTATCTTCAAGCTGTGCGAGGGCCTGCCAGACGAGCCGCTGGCCGGCTCGGAGGCGAGCGACTGGACGCTGCTCGACGGCGAGCCGCTGCGGGACGAGACCGGTGCACCCAGCCTGCTCGCCATGGACGATGTAGTGATGGCGTCGACGCGTTGTCCTGAGCTGCTGAAGTGTTTCCTCGAGGGACTGCCGGTGAGTTCCCGGCGCTTCAGCCGGGTCGGCGAACGCTTCGTGTACCTCAAGCTCCCGTCGTCGCTGCCGCTCGCCGAGCGCCCCGCGGCGCGGGCGCGGCTAGAAGAGGCACTGGAGCCTCACCTGGGTGAGCTGGGAGTGATCGTCGGTAACGCCGTTGGCGTTGCCCATTTCTATGTGGTGATCGCGCTGCGGCAGCTGCTACCCGGACTGACGGCGCTGGTGGCGTGCGCGGAGCAGCAGCCAGAGCTGTTCCCCCGAGGAAGCGAGCTGCGCTTCCTCGACGCGACCTGGGGCGACGAGTGGCTGCGGCTGGGCCCTGTCTGAGCTCTGCCTGAGCGCGGAGCGTGAACGGCTATCGGGCGAGCACGTGGCTCAGCATCTGCTCGAGCTCGCGGATGATGGGATCGCTCTTGCAGCGCGCCATGCTCGCGAAGGCCTTCTCGATCGTCGGCTCGACGAAGGCCAGGTAGTCGGGGTTGCCTCGAACGCGATCGATGAAGACGAAGCGTCCAGCGTCCTTCAGCTTGCGCTGTACGGTGACGAAGTCGAACTCCCACACCACCTGTGCGCGTTCCCTCTCCCCCAAACCCAGAGCCAGACCGAACTCCTCCAGGCGCTCCTCCACGAACTCGCGGGTGAAGGTCTGGTAGCTGTCGTTGAGCAACGCGACGAGGTCGTAGACGCGGGGTCCGAGCAGCGCGTCCTGGAAGTCGATCCAGACCAGCTCTTCCTGTCCCGGGGCTCCTCGCACCATCAGGTTTCGGCTCTGGTAGTCGCGGTGCACGAAGCTCTGGGGCCAGCTCGAGATGGTCTTGGCGAGGTGCTTCGCGGCGCGGTCGAAGAGCAGCCGGTCCTTGGGATCGAGGAAGATGCCGCGCGCCTCGAGGCCCCACTCAAGGAAGTGATCCACCTCCCACTTCAGCAGATCGTAGTCGAAGGCGCGCGCGCGCACGATGCTTTCGCGCGGCAACGCATGTGCTGGGTCCTGGGGATTCAGGGCGAGCTGGGCCCGCGCTAGATCGAGGATCGCCTTCTTGTAGATGTCAGCCTTGGCATCCGGCCGTCGCTCGAGGAAGCGCGCCAGGGTCTCGTCGCCGAGGTCCTCGACCAGGATCAGGCCGGCGTCGCAAGCCTCTGCGACCAGTCGCGGCACGCGCACGCCGCGCTCCGCGAGCAGATCCCGGACCTCAAGGAATGGCCAGCGCCGCCCGGACTCGTCGGTCTTGGCGATCTCGTCGGGCTTCGTCGCGTCCGGGACGAACATGGCGATCGCGGAGTGGGGACCCGACTGCACGCGGAAGAAGCGTCGCGTGGACGCTCCGCCCGGCATTTCGGCCACTTCCGGTGCGCTCGCGGGGTCGGGGTTGGGCCAGGCCGCGCGAGCCAGATCCTGAATGCGGAGGGAGAGGGCTTCCACGAGTCTTCTTTCCTTAGGGCCCGCGAACGGGGGATTCAATCGCTCTCGCGCCCGATCTTCTTGCTGCGGCGGGCGGCCTCGTCGGTCCGCTCCTCGAAATACGCGAGTGATCCTGCGGTGCTCCCTCCTCGGGCGCCCGCCTCGCTGCGGTCTCGACCGCGATCATCGATCGACTTCCACGTTCGCAGACCCATAGCGCAAGGTGTGAGCTCTGCCGTAGTTTTGTGACATCTCTTGCGGCTCCGGGAGACGCTGGTGACTGGATCGCTGAAGACGTTGGGCACGGGTTGGGATGCGCGAGTGGCGCGAGTATTCGCAGCGGCGGAGCTGGAAGTGCCCGATCGCAGCGGCTTCGTGGACCTGCTGGATCAGGTGGTGATCTGGAATCGCCGGCACAACCTCACGGCGGCTCGTGATGCAGACGAGCTCGTCGATCTGTACCTCGCGGATGCGGCCTGGTTGGCGAAGCTCGGCGCGCGGTTGATCACCGACGAAGACTCGCCCTCTCGCAACGCGTGGGTCGATGTGGGCAGTGGTGGAGGTGCGCCGGGGCTGCCCCTGGCACTGTTGCTGCCGCAGCTCCACCTGACCCTGGTGGAGCCGCGAGACAAACGCGTGGCCTTCCTACGGAGCATGCTCGGGCGCCTCAACCTGACTCGCGCTCAGGTGTTGAGACAGCGGTCCGATACGTTGCCCGATAGGTCCGCCGCGGTCGCATTGGCGCGAGCGACGCTGCCACCGCCGGAGTGGCTTCGAGAAGGTGCTCGGCTCGCGCGGCGCGCCGTCTGGGTGTTGCTCGCCAAGGAGCCTGCGCCGACCCTGGAGGGCTGGCGCCTCGAGCAGCTGACGCCTTACGCCTGGCCGCTAACGGGCTTCGAGCGCAGTCTCGCGCTGTACGTTCCCGACGCCGAAGATTGAGTCCGCAGGGCAAGACGCGGACGGCGCGGGCAAGCGAGGCGCCAGCGCCACGACGTGGCGTATGCCGGATGGTCGCGAACGGTTTCGCGCTCACGTCGATTCGACATCCCGCACTCCGCGCGCGAACGCGTTCTCGACATCGCGATGGATTTATTCGTCCATCGGTCTGCGTCGCGTTGACGGAAGCGACGGCTTGGGAGAGAAGAGCAGTCATGAACACGAGCGGTGTGCACCGCGGGGTGCGGGGGGCGTCGTCGCTGCTTTTGCGCGTGCTTTCGCTCTGCGGCTTGTCTCCTGGTTCGAAGCCCGCGGGAAGCGTGCGGGTGCTGCTGTCGCTGCTGGCGGCGCTGACCGTCTTTTCCTTGAGTGAAGACGCTCACGCCTACAGCTGGATGATCCGTCACACGCAGTGGGCTTGTTCCAGCTGTCACGCCGATCCGTCTGGCGGTGAGACGTTGACCGCCTTCGGCCGCTTTCAGAGCGCTGCGAAGCTGACCATGGACTACGGGGGCGATCCCACGCCGGGCGGCAAGGCGCCGCGCAGCGCGGGCTTCTTCTGGGGCTCCGTGGCGCCAGACGACAACCTCCTCGAGGGCGACGACCGCATCCTGCTCGGAGGTAGCTTGCGTTTCCTTACGGTAGTCAAACCCGAGGAGAAGGACGTCGCAGCGTTCCCGATGCAGATGGACCTGTACGGCGAGGCCCGGCTCAGTGGGTTCCGCATCGGGGGGAGCATCGGCGCTGGCAAGGTCGAGCCCGGATCGCCCCACGTTCACGCCGCCCAGGTGACCACCAACCAGGGCGACGAGATGAACCTGATCAGTCGCACCCACTACCTGGGCTATGACGTCAACAACGAGATCCTGATCCGCGCAGGACGCTTGAATCTGCCCTTCGGCGTTCGCATCCCGGAGCACGTGATGTGGGTGAGGGAGGCGACGCAGACGGACCGCGAGTCCGATCAGCAACATGGTATCGCAATCGCCTACACTGGCCAAGATTTCCGTGGGGAAATTATGGGTATCGCCGGCAACTATCAAGTCAACCCCGACGAGTTCCGGGAGCGAGGGTACAGCGGCTACCTCGAGTACCATCTGGCGCCCAGCTACGCCGTTGGCCTGAGCAGTCTGTTTACCGTTGCCAAGGCGGACCGCATCACCAACCTGCGTGAGGACACCCAGCGTGGCGCCCACGGCATCTTCGCGCGGCTCGCTCCGATGAAGGAGCTGGCCTTCCTGGTCGAGGGCGACGCGCTGACGCGCACCGGCCGCGAGTTTGGCTACACCGGCTTCGCTCAGGCGGATCTCGAAGCCGTCCAGGGGCTGCACCTGATGCTGACGGGCGAGGTGCTGAACGAAGGGCTGGAAGGCGTCGATCAGCGCTTCGGTGGCTGGTTCAGCGTGAACTGGTTCTTCCTGCCCCACGTCGACATGCGCGTCGACGCGGTGCTGCGCCAGAACGATGACCTGCAGATCCTCTCCCAACTCCACGCCTACTTGTGAGGAACCGATGACTGACTTCGTTGAGCATTCGAACCAGCGTCACTCCGCGAGGCGTGTGCGTGTCTCCCCGCGGATCTTGGCGTGGGGTCTGGGGGTGAGCTGCTTCGTCACGAGCGCCGTGGCGGCTGCGAGTCCGGAGTATCCAGGGGTCATCCAGACGGAGCTCGGCATGAGCTGCCCTCCGCCGTGCACCATCTGCCACGCCACGAACAACGGCGGGCTGGGCACGATTGAGCTGTCTGACGGTGGGAAGCCATTCGGTGACGCGATGTTCAACATCGGCGAGCTCGAGGCGGACGACACCGACCTGCTGATCAAGGCCCTGGCCAAGCTGGACGCCGATGGCAATGACTCCGACGGCGATGGCGTCTCCGACATCGACGCCCTGCGCGCGGACACCGATCCCAACGTGGGTGGCAACGTCTGTGGCCCCAAGTATGGCTGCGGGGCCACGATCGCCAAGCGCAAGAGCCTGCCCGGTGAGCCGTGGTATCAGCGTCTGGATCCCTTCGGCACAGGGGCCGCGACCCTGATCGCAGCCGGGCTACTCTGGTTGCGGCGACGCAAGCGAGCCTGAGCTGCCTTCCCGCTGGCTGCCTCGCGAGGCTTCGCCTCGGACTCCGCACCGCTCACGCAGAGCGAGGCGGGTAGCTGCAGCGTTCGGCGCCTGGAAACAGCAACGCCACGTTTGCCCTGCGGAAACGTGGCGCGTTCGAGGTTGCCGAGTCGAATCAGCCCGTGGTCCCCGCGGCCCCTCCAGTGGTGGTCCCTCCGGTCCCGCCGGTGGTGGTTCCTCCGGTCCCTCCAGTGGTGGTTCCTCCGGTCCCTCCAGTGGTGGTTCCTCCGGTCCCTCCAGTGGTGGTTCCTCCGGTTCCTCCGGTGGTGGTTCCTCCGGTTCCTCCGGTGGTGGTTCCTCCGGTTCCGCCGGTGGTGGTTCCTCCGGTTCCTCCGGTGGTGGTTCCCCCGGTTCCTCCGGTGGTGGTTCCCCCGGTTCCTCCGGTGGTGGTTCCCCCTTCCTGCGGTGGGTCCCCCGGGTCCTCCGGTGGTTCCCCCGGTTCCTCCGGTGGTTCCCCCGGTTCCTCCGGTGGTTCCCCCGGTTCCGCCAGTTCCTCCGGTGCCTGCGGTTCCTCCGTTGCCTGCGGTTCCGCCATTGCCCGCGGTTCCGCCGGTGCCTGCGGTTCCGCCGCTAGCGCCAGTTCCGCCGTTGCCCGCGGTTCCGCCGTTGCCTGCGCTGCCGCCGTTGCCCGCGCTGCCGCCGCTGCCGGCCGCGGAGCCACCAGCCCCTTCGGGGATCTCGCTGCGATCTACATCGGTGAGCAAGGTGCAGTTGGTCACGAATAGCCCAGCGGCCACCAGGGCCAGGACGCTCGAGGCGCCCAGGGAGCCAACGCTACGACGACGGGAATTGTTTAAGGAGTGCTTGGACATACATGAACCTCGTAGGGCTGCGGCATCATCCCCAGGCCACCCCGAGATCGCAAGGGTTTGTGCTGGATCCGAGTCGTCGAAGCGCCCACTCCGGGCTCGGAAGCGTGGGTTTCGTGGGGCTCGTCACTGCTGCGAGACTGCTGTGTGACGGTCCAGAAAGCTGAACGCCGCCCGCCACTTCGCCCGCGCCTCTCTGCGCCAGAGCAGGGCGTTGAAGCCATGGATCTCTCCTGGATGGATGGACAGCTCGCAGCGAGCGCCCCGCTGGCGCAGCGCTTCGCACAGGGCCTTGCTGTCTCCGAGCAGGGGGTCCCGAGTGCCGCAAGCCAAGAAGAACGGAGGCAGCGGCCGTGCGCCGGTCGGCTTCGGGGCCTGGAAGCAGCGCAGTGGTGACGCCAGGGGCGCGGACGCTGCCCGCTCTTCCAGCGGACGTCCGACGTACGAGGTCCCCGCCTGGCGGATCGCGGCCCGCAACCACCAGGGCATGCCGGCGCGCTCGAAGCGAGCCATGTCTTGCATATCGAACAGCCCGTAGATTGGCAGTACCGCGCGGATCTGCAGGTCGAGGTCGAAGAGTCGCCGCGCGTAGCTCTCGGGTCGGGGGTGAGTCGCGCAGTAGGTCAACGCAGCCACCAGGTTGGCGCCCGCACTCTCCCCGGCCAGACACAGGCGTGTCGCGTCGGCGTCGAAATCGGAAGCGTGAGCCGCGACCCAGTCCAGGGCGGCGCTAGCGTCCTCCAGGGGCGCGGGGAAGCGATGCGCCGGACCCATCCGGTAGTTGATGTTGAACACGGAGAAGCCCGCCGACGCGAAGGCGAGCGCCATGATGCGGTGTGTGTCCTTGCTCAAGACCGCGAACCCGCCTCCGTGGACGTAGAGCAACGCGGGGGCGTCCCTCCGACCCAACGGACGATAGACGTCGAGCAAGTGGGCTCGGCGCGTCGTGGCCGCGTAGCGAACGTCGCGCGTGACCTCGACGCCGTAGCGCGCCGGGTGCGCCAACGGCAAGCGATAGCCGATTGCCGCAGCGGAATGCACGGCGCGGTCCCAGGTGCGGATCAACGCGCGCTCTAGCACTCCAGCAGTATGCTACGAGCGGGCGAAGCCGCGCCACCGTTCAGTTGCGGTCAGGCAGCCTGGCCAGCGACAACGCGAAGGCGCCGTCGTCTGGCGTGAACCACTCCACCAACTCCAGACCTGCCGCGCCGAGCAGCTCCGCGACAGCTTCCTCCGAGAACTTGCGGCTGATCTCCGTGCGCATGCGTTCTCCTTGGCGGAACTCCACGTCCAGCCCCAGCGCCTCCACGCGCACGCTCTGATCGCGCCTGCTCTCGAGGTGCATCTCGATGCGGCGCGCGTCCTCATCGTAGAAGGCCACGTGCTTGAACGACTCCTCCTCGAAGTGGGCCTGGAGCTCTCGGTTCATGACCCGCAAGACGTTCAGGTTGAACGCTGCAGTGACGCCGGCGGCGTCGTTGTAAGCGCGATCCAGTGTCGCCTTGTCCTTGACCAGATCCGTGCCGAGCACCAGCGCGTCGCCCGGCCCCATGCTCGAGGCGACGCGCTTGAGGAAGGCCATGGCGTCGCGTTGCTCGAAGTTCCCGATGGTGCCGCCCAGGAAGGCGATCAGTCGCCGTTCTCCTCGCGGAATCAAATGCAGGTGGTGGTCGTAGTCACCAACGACGCCGTGCACCCGCAGCCAGGGGTAGTCGGACAGCAGTGCGTCTGCGCTGCGTCGTAGCGCACTCTCACTCACGTCGAAGGGCACGTAGCGGGGATGAAGCCCCAGCGACGCCGCGCCGCTCAGCAGGACGTGGGTCTTGCGCGCCATGCCACTGCCAAGCTCTACCAGGTGGGTCGGGCGTACGTCGCGCAAGATGCCTTCCGCGACCCCTTCGAGCAGCGACTGCTCGGTTCGCGTCGGGTAGTACTCGGGAGTTCGGCAAATCGCGTCGAAGAGCTCGGAGCCCCGAGTGTCGTAGAAGTGCTTGGGGGGCAGCTGCTTGGGGTGTCGCGTGAGACCTTTCAGAGCGTCTTCGCGCAGCGTGCTGATCTGTCCCGGGCGGATGTGGACGTCGACCAGGAGGCGTGAGCTGGTGGAGTCGGTGGTGAGCATGGGTCCCTCGTCGTGCGGTCGGAGTGATCGGTGAAGTCGTTGGGCGCGCGTCGAAGACGTTCGTACCGCGAAGAAACGCTACCGGGTCACCAGCGACGACCTGTGAGCCAGCGACTCACGACGCAGCAGTGACCCCTCTCGCCGAGCATCCTGCACGGGATAGGGAGCTACGTCCACCGCGGGCAGTGGTTTCTCACATAGCTGTTGCCAACGCCATGTCAGGAGGCGTGGCGCCCCGCTGGACCAGCGTCATGGCTGCCCCGATCTCCCTCGGCCCATGTGGCCGAGATGCACGAGCGAGGTCGCTTTTGTGTTGTCTCGCACCCGTCTGGCAGGTTGACGTTCCGGGCGATGAGCCCGATGCACCTCCACCCGCCAGAACCGGCACGTCAGTCTCTCGGTCCATCTCTCCAGGCGCGAGACTGGCAGCACGCACTCACCGACGGACCCCGCGTGAATCGCATCGGCGCGGCTCGAATCGGTGGGCCTCGAATCGGGGCACTGTAGAGATGCAGGTCCATCTGATCGACGGCACCTATGAGCTGTTTCGCGCCTTCTACGGCGCGCCGTCGTCGACGGTCGCTGGTCGTGAAGTGGGGGCGACGCGCGCGCTGCTCAGCAACTTCGCGAACTTCGTCACCCTTCCCGAGGTGACTCACTGCGCGGTGGCGTTCGATCACGAGATCGAGAGTTTCCGCAACGAACTCTTCGACGGCTACAAGACGGGGGAAGGCATCGATCCCGACCTCTTCTCTCAGTTCCCCCTCGCAGAGGATGCCACCCGAGCGCTGGGCGTCGTGGCCTGGCCGATGGTCGAGTTCGAGGCGGATGACGCCCTGGCGGCAGGCGCGGCTCGCTACGCTGACGCGCCCGACGTCGAGCGAGTGGTGTTGTGCTCGCCCGACAAGGACCTGGCCCAATGCGTGAACGACCGCGTCGTGTGCTGGGATCGGTTGCGCGACAAGTGGCTGGATCCCGCGGGGGTGAGGACGAAATTCGGCGTCTCTCCCGAGTCCATTCCGGACTACCTCGCGCTCGTGGGTGACGCCGCCGACGGCATCCCCGGCATCCCGAAGTGGGGAGCGAAGTCAGCCGGCGCCGTGCTCTCGGAGTATGGACACCTCGAGCACATCCCCACGCGCGTCGAGGACTGGAGGGTCAAGCCGCGGGGCGCTGCGCGCCTCAGCGCCGAGCTCGAGGGCGCTCGGGAGCAGGCGTTGCTCTACCGTCGTCTGGCGACTCTGCGCTGCGACGTTCCGCTGCGGGAAGACCTCGATGCCCTGCGCTGGAGGGGCCCCAACTGGTCGGCGCTGGAGCAGCTGAGCGAGGTGCTGGGTTCGGACTCGGTTCTCGGCAGGTTGCGAGCCCGTGTCGACGGCTGACCATCGTGGTATGGCGAGCGCGTGCTGACGCTGCTCTACCTTCACTATTCCCCTTGGTCCGAGAAGGCGGCCTGGGCTCTGGATCATCACCGCGTGGTACACGAGCGCAAGGAGTACCTGCCGATGCTCGGAGAGCCGTGGCTCCGTCTGCGGCTCAAGAAGGCGCGAGGTCCGGTCACGGTGCCGGTGCTCTTCGGTGGGCACGACGTGTGGGAGGACTCGCTGTCCATCGCGCTCTACGCAGACGCCGTCGGTAGGGGAGCTCCGCTGTTTCCCGGAGGAAGTGTTACTCCTGATCCGCGTTTGCTCGAGTACGAGCGCCTGGCGGACGAGCTGATGAACTCCGGTCGCGCTCGCGCAGCGGAACGCGCGCTGCCGCGTGAGGACGTCTTGGTGGAGAGCCTGCCTCCCCTGTTTCGCGCCGGTGGCCCGCTAGCTCCACGGGTCGGCAGACTTGGTGTGAAATTTCTGCGTAGAAAATACGATGCACGAGGCATCAGCAGCTCGCAGCACCTCGAGCGCATGCGGGCAGCGCTGGACCGCCTGCGTGAGGCGCTGGCGGCTAGCGCGCGCGCGGCCTCGAGGGGAGGCGTAGAGCCAGCTCACTCCTACCTGCTTGGCGACTTCTCGTACGCAGACATCGCGTTCTGTGCTGCGCTCCAGTTCGTGAAGCCCGTGGCGGATGGCTACATTCGTCTCGGCAGTGCGAGTCGCGAGGTGTGGACCGATCCGGATCTCGCCGAGTACTCGGATCTGCTCGCCTGGCGGGACCGCGTCTACGACGCGCACCGTCACTAGGGGCGTGGGCTGAAAGGCACGCACCAACCGAAACCGGCGTGCCCGCGCAGATTCGCCCCAGATCCTGCTCTCCCCCGCTGCGTTCGATGCGCTCCCTCCTCACTTTCATGGGGTTTTGTCAGAGCAAGAGTGCTCAATCCGCGCGGATCAGCACGCGGCCTGCTGGAAGACGCAGGTTCAGCGACCCGGCTCGGGCACGGCGATTTTTTGGCTGGCGGTTCGCCCATGACCCCCATACGCTTTGTCTTCATGCAGCGTGCTTTCTTGCGGGTCGTGGTGGTGGGCGGCGTGCTGACCCTGAGCGGGTCTGCGTTCGCTCAGTGGGGTCAGCCAAGCAACGGGCAGCCGAGCCAGCCGGGTTACGGCCAGCCGGGCTACGGCCAGCCTCAGCAGGGAGGGCTCAGCTCGGGCGGCCTGCAACCGCCGAGTGGCCAGACGGACAGCGCTGCGCAGGCCACTGAGGCCGATCTCGAGAAGTCCGAGCAAGAGGACTCCGGTCGTGGGTTGGAGTTCCTCTACCTGAACGTCGAGGGTGGCTACGCTCACATTGGCCTGCAGACGTTCAAGGCCAACGACATCGTCGACGCGGGTACTCAGAAGACCACGGACAGCGGGTACGTGCTCGGCGTCGGCGCTGGTCTGCGGTTGGTGTTCATCACCATCGGACCTCGGTTTCGGCTGAACAAGTTCAGCGAGTACGACATGTGGACGCTGAACGCGGAGCTTGGTATCCATATTCCGCTCGGAAATTTTGAACCGTATTTCACCTTCGGCGGAGGCTATGCGTCCATCGGCGGCTTCGATTCTGGGAACATTGGCTCGCAGATCAACTCCGACGATGTGCAGATCACGGGGTACGACATCCGCGCCGGCGCGGGCTTCGACCTCTACCTCAGCCCAGCGTTCTCCATTGGCGCGAACCTGACCGGGGAGCTGCTCGGTCTGACCCGACCAGGCGTCAGCTTGAACAGCTCCGGGTCCACCACGGCCAACGGCGCTCAGGCCCAGGTTCTCGAAGCCGATGGCTCCAGCCTGGGCACTTCGATGGCGTTGACCGGCGTGCTTGGCTTGCACTTTTAGCCAAGCCCAGGCACAGCCGACGTCGTGAACCTCGGCTTCGCCATCCTGCTAGCCCTGCCAGCGCCGATCCTGGGCGCTCTGGTGTGGCGTCGGGTGGGGAGCCTGCGACCCGTCTCTTCTCGGGTCGTGCTCGCGGTCGTGGCCGCGAGCGCGCTCGTCGGCGGTCTGGCGCTGTACGTGGAGCGCCTGCTGCTGCGTTTCACCGACCTGAGCTTGCAGATCCAGGGAGGCAACGCGGCGACTGCAGCGCTGGCCACCTTCCTGCTCGCCGCGCCACTGGAAGAAGCAGCGAAGGTCGCTTGCGTGTGGCCGCTCTACGCTACCGGACGGCTGCTGAGTCCCAGGGTTGGCCTGCTATACGGAGTCGCGGCGGGCGTCGGGCTCAGCGTGGTCGAGCTGCTCTCGCTGAGTCGCGGGCTGGAGCTCAATGGACTGGTACTGGCGCAGCTCTCACTGGGGATCCCCGTACAGCTGTTCGCCTCGGGGCTCTGGGGCTACTGGCTGGGGCGTGGAGATCGGCCTCGAGGCAAATGGTTCCGGGTGGCCTGGCTGCTCGCTGTGGGTATTCATGGCCTCTACGCTTTGCTCATCAGCTCCGGGGCCCCGAAGCTGGTGGCCTCGGCGCTGCCGCTCGCGCTGAGCATGGGCGGTACGGGTTGGATCGCGCTCCGCGACATGACACCAATCGAAGGCAGCATCGGACACGAGCGGCGAGGGATCTTGCGCTCACTTCCGGAGCCGCCGTCCCTGCGTGCCATGCGCCGAGCCCTGAGACGCTCCGATCGCCCGATCATGTTGCATTGGATCCTGATCGGCGGGCTCGTCACCCTGGGCGTGATGCTGGTGTGCGTCGCCGGAGCCGTCTGGCTGGGGCACGAGCTCGCGATCGACTTCAGCCACGCCGAGAGCAGCGGGCCAGAGGCAGGCGCGCCTCTCTTCTTGCTGGGCAGCGCCGTGCTGTTGTCTTTCCCGCTCGCTGGCTTCCTCGTGGCACGCGCCAGCGCCGCTACGAGCGTACTCGAGCCGGCGCTCGGTGCCTGTATTGCGATCGTGCTGCTGGCGTTGACGCTGTCGGTGAGCACGTCTTCCGGCGTCCTGATGTCGCTCGGTCTCGCTCCAGTCGCTTTCTTGCTGGCTTGCGTTGGCGCCTGGTTTGGTACGAGCGGGTAGGCTACCCGTCGCCGAACTGGCGGCGCCAACGTTCGGAAGCGTCGCCCGGTGATTCTTCTGGCCGAGCATCCGTGGGGAAACATCGCTCGTCGCTGATCACCCACTGCACCGGGACGTCGTGAGACTCACACGGTACCTCCGGCACCAGCTGGAACTCGAACGCCACACCCACGCTGACCGCCGGCGGGCAGTAGTCCGGCAGCGTTGCGTCATAGTAGCCACGCCCGTAACCCAGGCGGTGACCATCGCTCGCGAGCAGCAGCGCTGGCACCGCGATCCAGTCGATTTCGCCTCGTTCGGCGACTGGCGCGGTTGGGACCGGCTGCCGGAAACCCCATGGGGACGCGACGAGTGTCGCTGGATCGTCCACCAGCGCGAACCCCGTGGTCCGGTCGCGCAGGAAAGGGTAGTAGACGCGCTTGCCAGCGGCGCGAGCGGCGGTGTCCAGCGAGCGCAGGTCGACCTCGCGCTTGCCCTCGAGAGGCCAAAACAGGCCGACGCCGCTCGCCGCTTGATAGCTCGCCAGGGCTGCGAGGCGTTCGACGATCCGTGCGGATCTTGCACCCGCCGCCGTCTCAGGGAGCGCGGCGCGGCTCTTGCGCACGCGTTCCCGCAGGTGCTTGCGGATTCGAGCTGCAAGCAACCGCTGTTGTTCCGGGGGCAAGTCGGGTCGGCTCACGCCGCAGCTATAGTCCTCGAGAAGCCGTCAGACCAGCCCACGAGTGGCGTGAGGTGCTCGGGGCAGTAGAGCAGAGCGCAGGGTTTGGCGTATACAAGGCGCGATGTCGCGCCCCCTCCACGCTTTCGTAGTCCCCGCCTTCGAAGCCGAAGATCGGGTGGCGGAGGTGGTCGGGGAGCTGAGGAGGACCCAGCGCGACGCCGAGATCATCGTGGTGGACGATGGCTCGACGGACGCAACCGCGCAGCGCGCCCAGGCCGCTAGTGCTCGCGTGGTGCGGCACCCCGTCAATCGAGGCAAGGGCGCTGCCCTGATGACTGGGTTCGAGGCCGCCCTTCGTCGAGGCGCGAGGATGGCAGTCACGGTCGACGCGGACGGGCAGCATCTGGCCCACGAAGCGCTGCGCCTCGCGGAGTATCCCGCGCCTCTCGACAGCCTGGTCCTCGGCGTCCGCGATCTGGCGAGGGATCTGGCGCCAGCGAACTCCCAGGTCTCCAACGCGATCTCCAACCTCTTTCTGTCCGCGTTCACCGGACATCGTCTCGAGGACACGCAGTGCGGACTGCGACGCTATCCGTTGCCGAGCGCTCTCGACCTGGGCACTCGAGATCGTGGCTACGCGTTCGAGGCAGAGGTCTTGCTGCGAGCCTCGCGGGCAGGGATTCCCATCGTGCAGGTGCCAGTCGAGGTCTACTATCCACCTCCGGGCCTGCGACAGACACATTTTCACGTAATAAAAGATCCTTCGAGGATCGTGCGGCGAGTGGTCAAGACCTTGCTCTACACCCGGCTCAGTCCCCCGAAGCTGCGGGGCGGTGCCGAGTAGTGGTGGTATGAGTTCCTCACCCCCAGATCCAGGTCAGGAACGGGCAGCGACGTTGCTCTCCGGGTTCGGGCGCTGGGCGGGGCGGCATCGCAAGAAGCTGATCGCGCTCTGCGTGGTGCTGTCGATTCCCCTGGGCTTTCACCTGTTCGCGGTGCTGCGCAGTCGCATGCAGCCGCCCAGGGTCGAGATCCGTCCGCTCGCGCTGGGTGAATCCTCAGGGATACGATTCGCGAACGCGAGCCAGGTGGCCGAGCTGGGCTCCCGCAGCGACTACGTCCGCCGCGTCGGCAAGCTGGAGGAAGTGCGCTTGGTGGGGAACCCCACCGAGATCGGGCAGGCCCACGCGCGCCTGCTGAAGGCCGAGATGGATCGCACCGAGACGGTGGTGTGGGGGCTCTTTCGTCAGCACGTCAGCAGTCGTTTGGCCCGCGCGTTGCTCCTCGACCTCGCGCGGCTGCGCTACGCGGATCTCGACAGCGAGCTCAGCGAGGATCGGCGCTCCGAGATCGCGGCTCAGGCGCTGAGCTACCAGCCGGATCCCTTCGACTCCGAGCTGCCTACGTATCAGCGCTTCGTCTTCCTGAACGCGCTCTACGACATCAGCCTCAGCTTCGAGCAGTCGCCGCTGATTGGCTGCACGACCTTCACCGGCAAGACGGCGAGCGGTGGCGGGCTGCTGGCGCGCGCCTTCGATTTCGAGGTGCACCCGATCTTCGACAAGGAGAAGGTCGTCTTTCTCGTGCGCGAGGAGGGCAAGCTCCCCTTCGCGTCCGTCGCTTGGGCGGGCCTGGTTGGTGTGGTGAGCGGGATGAACTCCGAGGGCCTGTCGGTGGTGGTGCATGGCGCGCGCGCCGGCGAACCCGGTGTGGTGGGCGAGCCCGTGGTCCACGCACTGCGGCGTGTGCTCTCCGACGCGCGCACCACCGCTCGAGCGGTAGAGCTCCTCGGCGAGCGACCCCCGCTGGTGAGTCACCTGGTGATCCTGAACGACGCGGGGGGAGACGCACGGGTGATCGAACGCGTGCCAGGGCTGCCCAACGTGGTGCGTCCCCTGGCGGGCGCTGCGTGCGTCACCAATCACCTCGAGGGGCCGAGCGCCAGGGATCCCAAGAACCGCAGGGTGCGTGAGCTGACGTCGACTCTGCCCCGTCGCAAGCGAGGAGACGAGCTGACGGAGTCTCGAGGCGCCACGCCGCTCGACGCGCAAGTCGCCGCCGACTGGTTGCGCGATCGTCGACTGGCCGGAGGCGAACGACTCGAGCGAGGAGATCGCCGGGCGATCGACGCGGGGATCGCCACGCACGCGATCATCGCCGACTCCGGGGCGCGCCGGCTGTGGGTGAGCGAGGGGCCGAACCTCGACGGAGACTTCGTCGCCTTCGATCTCGCCCAGCTCCTGGCAGAGGACTACGTGCCTGGCGCGGGCGAGCCGCCGAGGGATCGCATCCCGGGGCGCGAGGCGAAAGCTCCCTGATCGCACCAGGCGGCGCCACGGGGCTTGCTCTGCCTCGGACCTCTTGTAGGGTAGCGCCCGCTTCAACCCAAGGACTCGGAGGCTCCCATGGCAATTGATTTCAAAGGCAAGGTCGCGATCGTAACTGGCGCAGGAAACGGCTTGGGGAAGAGCCATGCCTTGGCGCTCGCCAAGCTGGGCGCGAAGGTCGTCGTCAACGATCTCGGTGGTAGCGTGGACGGCTCCGGCGGCTCGAGCGACGCGGCGAACGCCGTCGTCGAGCAAATCCGCGCGGAAGGCGGAGAGGCGGTGGCGAACGGCGCGTCGGTCTCCGACCGGGTTGGCGCGGAGAGCATCGTCAAGGCGGCGGTCGATGCGTTCGGCACCGTGGACATCGTGATCAACAACGCGGGCATCTTGCGCGACCGCACCTTCGCCAAGGTGACCCTCGACGACTTCGAGCTGGTGGTGAACGTCCACCTCCTGGGCGGTGTGTACGTGACGAAGGCGGCGTGGCCGATCCTGATCGAGAAGCAGTACGGTCGCGTCGTGCTCACGACTTCGTCGAGTGGTCTGTACGGGAACTTCGGCCAGTCGAACTACGGCGCTGCCAAGCTCGGCCTGGTGGGCCTGATGAACACGCTGAAGCTCGAGGGCGAGCGAAAGAACGTGAAGGTCAACTGCATTGCGCCCATCGCCGCGACGCGCATGACCGAGAACCTGGGGATCCCCGACGAGATCTTCAATCGTTTGAAGCCGGAGCTAGTCACGCCGGCGGTGCTGTTCTTGTGCAGCGAGGGCGCGCCGAACGGCGCGACCATCGAAGCGGGCGCTGGACACTACGCCAAGGTGGAGATCATCGAGAGCACCGGGGTGAACCTGGGCGACTCGGTGAGCGTGGACGACGTCGCGGGGGCCTGGGACAGGATCAGCGACATGTCGGGCGCGAAGGCTTACAAGATGGGCGGTGAGGTCACGGCGAAGCTCGTCGGCTGACCTCGGCGCGGGGCGTCGGCGCGGCGCCCCGCCCGGCCGCTGGCCGGGTGTCGTTCCGAGACGACATGCCGGGACCAGAGGATCATGAGGCGAGGGGGACGCCGGGGTCCAATCGACGACCAGGCGATCGCGGCACAGCGGTTGCAAACGGCTCGCGCGTGACCTCATCTCCCAGGTACTGGGCGACTCCGGCTGCGCGGCCCAGGATGCCGCACGCTGGCCTCAGAGAGCGCACTGGCTACGCGCCCGGTGACCTCGTCGCGGGCTACCGGTTGCTCGCCCAGGTGGGCGCAGGCGGCACCGCCCAGGTCTTTCGGGCGGAAGAGCGCGGGACCCGTCGCGTCGTCGCCTTCAAGGCCCTCTTGCCTGGCCTGCGTCAGAGCGCTTCCCTCGCCAAGCGTTGCCATAGGGAAACGCGCATCGCGATGCGTCTGGCGCATGAGAACATCGTGCGCGTGTACGACGCCGGGGAGGACGCGGGGGCGCCGTTCTTGGTGATGGAGTGGCTATCCGGCGAGGACCTCCGGACTCACCTGGCGCGCAGAGGGTCGTTCGAGCCGCGAGAGGCCGTGCGGTTGATGCTGCCTGTCTGCTCTGCGGTCGCGCATGGTCACGCGATGGGGGTGATCCATCGCGACATCAAGCTGGACAACATCGTCTTGCACCAGGCGAGCCTCGCGGATGGCAGCGTCCGACTCGTACCGAAGCTGGTCGACTTCGGCATCTCGCGCTTGGTGGGCGCGACGGCGTTGACCTTGGACGCGCGGCACTGCCTGCTCGGAACGCCGCAGTACATGGCGCCAGAGCAGGCGCGGGGTGACGCGGAGGCGGGGCCAGCGGTCGACCAGCATGGCCTCGCCGTCGCGCTGTATGTCATGCTCTGCGGGCATTTCCCCAGGGCAGTAGGTAGCGTCAGCGAGATGGTGAAGCGTGTGGCGCTCGAGGGCTTCGTGCCGCTCGCCGCCCGTGCTCCGAGCCTGCCGGCGGACCTCGTGAGCATCGTGGAGCGGGGCATGGCGCTGGACGCCGGGCAACGCTTCGAGAGCGTGGAGCTCTTCGCGCGGGCGCTGGCAGACTGGCTGCGGCGCTCGGACGCGGACGCGGGGGACACGCTGGTGGAACCCGTATCGACGCTCCCGGAGTCGTCGACTGCTTGGCTGCGGGGGATCGGGGGGGAGAGCGGGAGGCACCTGGAGCTGCCTCACCCCCATACCCGCCGACGCCGAGGCACGCTGCCGCTGTGCCAACCGACCGGGGCAACCACCCTGGTGTCCCCGCCCTGGTCGGAGCGCGATCGCTTCGTCGAACCCGCCTGCGCACCGCCGCTGAGCGAAGCAGAGCCTCGGAGTAGCCTCAGCGCGCCGGGGTCCGAGCTCCAGGTGGTCGCGCCGAACTCCGAGCTCAAGTGGATGCTCGTCGCTGGTTTGCTGGGCGCGCTGGTGGTCGCCTCGCTGGTGCTGAGCGCTGGCTTGATTTGATCCACAAGGAAACGCTAGGCGTAGCCCTTGCGGCGTCCCATGAAGCGACCAGGAGGCGCCTCGGCGAAGCCGAATTTGCGGTACAGCTCGTGTGCGTCTCGAGTGCCCAGCAAGCACAACCTGAGGGGCTCTAGCTCCGGTTGTGCCAGCACGGTCTGGACCAGCCAGGTGCCCAGACCTCGCCCGTGGTGTGCTTCATCCACGATCACGTCGCACAGGTAGGCGAAGGTCGCGGCGTCGGTCACCAGGCGCGCAAACCCGACCTGTCGCTCGCCGCCCGCGGGTTGCTCCAGCGCGTAGAGACCGAAACACCAGGAGCCCCGTACCGCGCCCTCCACGACCTCAGCTGGGATGCCCTGCGCCCAGTAGCTGTGCTGGAGCTGCCAGGTCAGCCAGTCGAGCTGGATTCGAGAGCGCTCGGTGCTGATCACGTGAGCACCCTCCGAGGATCGCCGGAGCCACTGCCTGGGCTCCGCGGTTAGTGAAGCGACATGCCGCATGCCGGAGATTTGGGGCGGCGGGCGCTCCGGCTCCAGGGACAACGGCTGAATTGCCCCGTGGACAGACCCGCGCCAGGTGGCCCCCTCCGCGCCGCTGCGGTATGCGTTCGGCCCCCATGAGCAACACCTCTGAGCTGGTCCAGCTCGCGAAGGCGAGCCTGTATCCGAACTACCGCCAACCGGATCTGGTCTTTGGTCACGGACGGGGAGCGGAGCTCTTCGACCTCGACGGCAAGCGCTACATCGACCTGTTCGGTGGCATCGCCGTGAGCACCCTCGGTCACGCCCACCCGCGCTTGGTCGCCGCGATCAGCGAGCAGGCGGGCAAGCTCTTGCACCTCTCGAACTACTACTACAACGAGCCCAACGTTCGCCTCGCTGGTCGGCTCTGCCGCTTGACCAACATGGAGCGCGCGTTCTTTTGCAGCTCGGGCACCGAGGCCATCGAGGCCATGCTCAAGCTCGCTCGACGCCACTTCTGGGCGAGCGACCAGAAGCAGCGCGTGCGCGTGATCGCCTTCGAGAAGGCCTTCCATGGTCGCACCCTGGGCGCGCTCGCGGCCACAGGACAGCCGAGCTACCAAGAAGGGTTTGGCCCACTGTCGCCGACGACTCATGTGCCGTTCGGCGATCTGGACGCAGTGAAGGCTGCGATGGACGACGACGTCTGCGCCATCATCGTCGAGGCCGTGCAAGGTGAGGGCGGCGTGACCCCAGCGCCTGATGGCTTCCTGCAAGGGCTCAGGGCCCTCACGACGCAGACTGGCACGCTCCTGCTCGGTGACGAGGTGCAGACCGGCGTTGGTCGTTGCGGGACCTTCCTTGGTTTCCAGAGCTTCGGCGTCGAACCCGACGCGATCGCGCTGGCCAAGGGGCTCGGTGGCGGCGTACCCATCGGCGCAATGTTGTGCAAGCCGTTCCTGATTGACGCGTTGCCTCCCGGAAGCCATGGCAGCACCTTCGGTGGTAGTCCGCTGGCGTCTGCGGCGGCCAACGCCGTGCTCGACGTGATGGAGGAGACCCAGCTCCTCGAGCAAGTCCACGCGCAGGGCGCATACCTCGGCAAGCAGCTGGCGAAGCTCGCCGAGAAGCACTCGAAGGTCGCTGCCGGCGCTCGTGGGCGCGGCCTCTTGCAGGCGCTGGTGCTCGAGCAGGGGGTCGACGCGCGAGCCGTGGTGGAGAAGCTCCGCGACCGGGGAGTCCTGGTGACGGTGGCTGGCGGCGTGGCGCTGCGCTTCACGCCGCCCTTGAACGTGGAGCGCGCGTTGCTCGACGAAGCGTTGAGCATCGTGGACGAGATCTTGGGAGGTCTGTCGTGAGCAGCAGGAACTTCATTCAGCTCTCTGACTTGGGCGAGGGAGGGATCTTGCGTGCCCTCGACAGCGCCGATCACTTTCTCTCGACCCGCGGCACCCCAGAGCACCCGCGCCCGCTGGTCGGCAAGAGCGTCGCGCTGGTCTTCCAGAAGGCCAGCACGCGCACCCGGATGTCCCTGGAGATCGCCGTGAGCGAGCTTGGTGGGCATCCAGTGGTGATGACCGCCAGCGGATCGCAGCTCGGGCGCGGTGAGCCAGTCAAGGACACGGCGCGCGTGCTCGGGCGCATGGTCCACGGCATCACCTTCCGCACCTTCAGCCACGACGATCTGATGGAAATGGTCAACTACGCGGGAGTTCCGGTGCTGAACGCGCTCACCGACGCCGGTCATCCCATGCAAATCCTCGCGGATTTGCAGACGGTGCGGCGGAAGGTCGGCAGACTCGACGGGCTGAAGTACTGCTGGCTCGGTGACGGCAACAACATGGCGAACAGCTGGATCGAGGCGGCTGGCTTGCTCGGGCTCGACCTCGCGCTGGCGTGCCCGGAGGGATACGACCCCGATCCAGCCGTGGTCGCGACCGCGAAGGATCGGGGGGGGAGGGTGACCGTCGTTCGGCGCCCCGAGCAGGCGATCGAGGCCGCTGACGTGGTCAGCACCGACGTCTTCACGAGCATGGGACAGGAAGCGGAGAGCGCAGCGCGGCTCGAGGCCTTTGCTGGCTACGAGTTGAACGAGACGCTCCTGGCCAAGGGGGCCGCGGAGTGTATCGTGTTGCACTGTCTGCCGGCGCACCGTGGCGAGGAGATCTCGGAGGCCGTGCTCGAGGGGCCGCGCAGCGTGGTGTGGGACGAGGCCGAAGCGCGCCTCCACACCTCCAAGGCGCTCTTCGCCTGGGCGTTCGGCGCTTGAGAATTTGCGTATGGATACGGAGCTGACACCGGGAGCGGACTCGGTGGGGCTGATGCGAGTCCCCCAGCGTCCGTGTGACCGCTGCGGAGAGCCAGTCGATCCCCTCCGCGCCCCGCGGGTAGCGATCTTCCACGACCGGTTCCACTACTTCTGCTCCGCGGAGTGTCGGCAGGAGTTCGACCCCGACGCCGTCGACCCCAAGCTGCCGATGCCCCGGCGCGTCGGCGCCCTGCGCCAGGAAGACGTGATCGCCACGGTCGCTCAGGCGCCGGCGGATCTCGGCCTTCGCCAGAAGACGGCGGAGGCGCTGAGCGAGATAGTCGAGGCTGGCCTGGAGGGCAGCGCGCTCGCGGGTTTGGATGATGTCGGACCCTCTGCGGATCCCCGCGAGAACGCGGTCGAGGTGGTCGAGCCGACGGACCTGCCCACGCTGATGATCCTGATGGCGGGCCTCGCGGGGTTGCTGTCGCTGCTGCTAGCCCTCGCGGGAGACTTCAGGGCGCTGGTCTTCATCCGGGCGATCGTGTTGGTCGTGGGGAGCGCGGCGCTGGTGGCGCGCTACTTCGCAGGACCTCGGGACGCCACCGAGCCCCACCCAGCGGCGTTGCTCGGAGCGCCGCTGCTGGCGGCGCTGGTGACCCTGATCACCTCACTCACTTCGGGGCCCAGTCCCATCGTGAACGTGGCGGGGGCGGCGCTGCTGGCGAGCGCCGCGGGGATCTGGCTGGTGCAGCGTGCTCGCCGACCCATCGAGGCCGAACGTGAGCACATCCACAGCGCGCTCTCCGCGGCGACTCGTCGCGTCGTGGGGCAGGACCTGGCGCCCGCGGCCGCGAGCGAACTCCATCCTGGTGAAGAGATCTTGATCGAGGCGGGCGAGACGGTGCCGGCGGACGTCAGCATCATCGCCGGGGAGGCCCAGGTGGAGCCCTGGCTGGGCGCCGGGCAGCGCGAGCTACGCAGCGAGGGTGAGTCCCTGGTCGCTGGCGCCAGAGTCGTGCAGGGTCGGGTGAGGGCGGTGGTCGCCTGGTCCGGCCTCGACCGCGCCTGGGTGAGGCTCACCAACGATCCGCGTCGCCGTGCGGAACTGATTGCACCGAGCGCGCGCGCCGGAAGGGTGCTCGCTGAGCGCGGTGGCCCAGCGCTGGCGCTCGTGGCGGGGTTGGCGGCGCTGGCGGCCGGTGCGTCGTGGGTGACCGTCGTCGCCTACGTGGTCGCCGCTCAAGCCGCTGTCGCGACGGCCGGGGTGGCGCAGATCGGTGCGCTCCACGTCGGGCTCGGAGTGCTGGCCGCGCTGAGGCGCGGCGTTGCATATCGCAGCGCCGCGGCGTTCGAGAAGGCCGGGCACGCGACGATCGGCGCGTTCTGCGCGCGCGGCACCCTCCTGCTCGGGGAGCCAGAGGTCGCGAGCATCGAGGTGTTTGGCAGCGGCACTCCAGAGCGCATCCTCTCGCTGGTGGCAGGGGCGGAAGCCGGCGCCACGCATCCCGTGGCGGTCGCGGTGACCCGCGCTGCGCGGGATCGAGGTGTGCGCGCCGACGGCGTGCGCAGCCTCACCGCGCTGCCCGGACTTGGCGTGGTCGGGGTCACGTCTGGCGGCGAAGCCTTGGCCGTGGGTAGCCGTGCGCTGATGCTGCGCGAGCGCATCGGAGTCGCCAGCGCCGAGGCCCGCATCACCGAGCTCGAAGGCATGGGGCGGACGGCGCTGCTGGTGGCCGTCGGCGAGCGGCTGGTCGGCCTCGTGGGCTTGCAGGATGGGCTTCGGCCTGGCGCCCGTGCCGCGGTTCAGTACCTGCTGGACGCCAACATCGAGCCGGTGCTGATCAGCGGCGACGCGCGCGAGACGTGCGAGGCGCTGGGGCGCTCGCTGGACATCGATCATATCCGGCCGGAAATTTTGCCAGCCGAGCGAGGCAACGAGATCAAGCGCCTGGCTGACGCTGGCGCTCAAGTGGTGGTCTTTGGGCGCAGTCCAGCAGACGACGTCGCTCTCGGTGCGGCGGATGTCTCCGTGGCGCTGGCCTCGGCTGGTTCGATCAGCGCCGAGTGGAACGTGCAGCTCGCGACCGATGCCATCCGGGATGCGGCGTTCGCCATCGCGGTCGCGGGCAGGGCGCGGCGCGAGGCTCGCCTCGGCGTGCTCGTCGCGGTGTTGCCTGGCGTGGTCGGCGTCGCGACCATGGCGGTTGGCGCGCTGAGTCCGGCGGTCACACCGCTCCTCGCCCTGCTCGGTACCGGCGCGGCGGTGCTGCGCAGCAACAGCCAGTCGCGCTGAGCCGCAGCGCGCGATCACGCTCAGGAGTCAGCGAGGGCGCGCCCGGACGTTGGCCTCCAGCTCCGCGATCGCTTCGTCCGTGGTGAGGACCTTGGCGTAGCGATCGCGCAGCGTGTTGAGCGAGGACGTGTGCAGGTCGGGGGTCACCGTCGCGCAGGCGTCTTCGATCACACTGGTGAAGAAGCCGAGATCGCTCGCATCTCGTGCCGTCGTCTCCACGCACTCGTTGGTGTAGACGCCGCACATGAAGAGCGCGGAGATCTCCATGTTGCGCAGCACGAACTCGAGGTTCGTCGAAACGAACACCCCGCTCGCGGTCTTGCTGAAGACGATCTCGTCGCCAACGGGGGCGACCTCTGGAATGAACTGCGCGTCCTGGGAGCCGGGAGCCGCGTGGAGTCCGAGCCGCTTGTGTCCCGGGCTACGGTCCCGCCCGTCTTGCGTCAGCGACATGATGCGAGTGTGAATCACCTCGAGCCGGTGCCCGCGAAAGGCGTCCTGCAGGCGGCGGATGTTGGGTAGAGTCAGGGTCTCCAGCCGATTGAAGTAGTACTCCTGCGCGTCTGCGGGGACACCTGACTTCTCGGCGTCGGCGAACACACCGTGCCCTCGCGCCGCGTCGAGGTACTGCACGTCGATCACCAGCAGCGCGACCGTGCGGTGGACGATCGCTTCCTGGGCCTCGGGCGCCTCGGTGACCGCTTCACGGTAGACAGCCTTCAGGGGGTCGATGTTCGCCGCGGCGTTCATGCTGATTTCGATATCCATCGTCAGTGCTTTCGGGTGCTCGAGCGGTCAGCTCGCCAGTCTTTCCAACGTGCCCAGTAGGACGTTCGCTCCGGCCTCGATCGCCTCCCACGAGGTCCATTCCGCGGGGGAATGACTGCGACCATCCTTGCTGGGGACGAAGATCATACCCACTCGGGTGACGTTCGCCAACTGCTGCGCGTCGTGGGCCGCACCGCTGGGCAGGCGTAGCGCCTCCTCGTTCAGCGCCTCCGCGCTGCTGGCGATCGCGTCCATCACGCTGGTATCGCACCTGACGGGCTCGAGTTCGCTCAGGACCTCGAACTCGAACATCAGGCCGCGGCGTCGCGCGATGGCGCTCATCGCGCGGCGAAACGCGTGGCCGAGCCCCTCCAGGATCTGGGAGTCGATGTCGCGCACTTCCAGGCTGAACTCGGCCTGCCCGGGGACCACGTTGGGCGCGCCAGGCTGCAGCTGGATACGACCTATGGTGGCCACGCTGCGACCTCCTCCATGTTCCTCGAGGATGCGCGGGATCGCCATGGACAGCTCTGCCACGCCCTGAAAGGCATCCTGTCGCATGTCCATCGGGGTCGTGCCTGCGTGGTTGGCCGCCCCGATGAAACGGACATTCCACTTGAAGAGCCCGACGATGCCTTCCACCACGCCAACCTTGAGGCCCTTGCGATCGAGCACTGGCCCTTGTTCGACGTGGAGCTCGACGTAGGCGTGAATGGACTCTGGACTGCGGTGAGCCCGGAGCAGATGGCTGGCGTCCAGGCCTCGTCGCTCCATGGCATCGATCAGTCCCAGACCCTGCAAGTCTTTAGCCGTGCGGATGCTGTCGGGAGTGAGCCTGCCGGAGAGCGCCATTGAACCTGGCATACCTCCGAAACGCCCCTCTTCGTCGGTGAAGCTGATCAGCTCCAGGGGGCGCGAGAGCTTGGCTCCGCTCTCCTTCAAGCGGCGCAGACACTCGAGTCCAGCGAGCACGCCGAGCGCCCCGTCCAGGTGTCCAGCGCCGGGAACGGTGTCGATGTGCGAGCCGGTGATCACGCTCGGCTGTTTGCCATCCCAGCCCAGTCTGCCGTGCAGGTTCGCGGCGCCGTCCGCGAAGAAGTCGAGGCCGGCGTCCTCGATGCGCTGCTTCAACCAGGCGCGGGCTTCCATGTCGGCGTCGCTGAACGCCATGCGGTGGATCCCGAAGTCTGGCGCGCGACCGATGCGCGCGAGGGACTCGATGTCGTCCTGGAGGCGTGGGAAATTGACCCGGAGTTCGCTCACTTGTGAGTTCCTTTCTTCGCCTGGAGTGGGTGGTCGACGCACCAACGCTCCGCGAATCATCGGGGATCCAGACAGCGCGCGCGCTCGCCAGTGGAGCGCTACCTTGCCAGCTCCCCTGACGCCTCGGGCGAGCCTAACACAGCGCGGCGTACCTTACGACCGCAGCTCCAGCAGCCGTGCGGCTAGCTCGTCGAAGCCGGCTCCGCGCGCCTGCGCGCACCTGTAGCGCGGGAGCACGCTCGGCGCGCCGCTCAAGTTCGCCACACCTATTGTCGTGTGGAAAGCTGCGAAGCAAGCCGCGTCGTTCTCGCTGTCCCCGACGTAGGCGAAGCGCAGACGCGCCGCGGTCGTGTCGAAGCCATGCTGCTGCGCCAGGAAGGCCACGCTCCCGCTAGCCTTGTCGTGGGTATCGAAGGTGATGTGGAAGTGCACGCTCGACAGCGTGGTGAAAGCACCGCTTGATTCCGCGCGGCGTCGCGCCCGAGCGACCACGTCCGGGTCGACCGTTCGGAACTCGCCGATGTCGAAGGTGAAGTCACTCACGCGGCCGCGCACGTCGTCCGCGGGCACCAGCTCGTCGAACTCGGACATCAGTCGCTCGCTGAGCTCGAGCAACGCTGCGCGCCGCGTCGCGCGGACGTCGGCAGGCACGCCATCGAAGCGTTGGACCCTCCCCCCCGAACGAGCATGCGCGAGGTGCCCGTTTTCACTCAGCGCAGCGTGGATTGGCCACATCCCCGCGACCAGTTCGCCCCAGCTCGCTGGGCGGCCGGTGACCGCCAGCAGCAGCAGGTCGCTCTCTGCGAGACGACACAGAGCGTCGTATGCGCGCCGTGTGAGCTGCCCGTGATCGAGCAGCGTGTCGTCCAGGTCGAAGAGCAGGCCGCTGAGCCCCCGAGCTTCATCGGCGGTCAACGCCTCGAGATCGCGCATCAGAGGCTGCTCACCTGAACCACCAGGTTCGTCAAGTACTGGCCCTCGGGGAACGCCGCCGGCACCGGGTGATCGCCACCCTGGAAGACGCGCTCCAGGACGGTGGCTCGACGTCCGGCGTCCCTCGCTCCGAGCGCCATCGCCCGCCGCAGCTCGAACAAGCCGATCGCGGCCGAGCAGGAGCAGAGCACCACGATGCCGCCGTCGACGCAGGCCTTGCTGGCGCCCTGGGCCAATTTCCGCATGGCATCGAGCGCCCTGTGCTTGGCGCTGCGGTTGGGCGCCAGCTTCGGGGGGTCGCAGATCACCAGCTCGAAGCTCTCGGGAGCGACGTGTTCCAGGTAGCGCCGCATGTCTCCTCGCTCGAACTCGATGCCGCTCACGCCGTTGGTGGCGGCGAGGCGGGCGCCAACCTCCAGCGCCAGGGCGCTCGAGTCCACGGCGTGGATCGACCCCGCGCCCCCACGCGCGGCGGCCAGCGAACTGCTGCCCACGAAGCAGTAGCCGTCGAGCACGCGGCCCGCGCCACCAGAGCGTGCGCGGCTCGCCGCGAGGCGCTCGATCACGTCGCGCAGCGGACGCTGGTCCAGGTAGTACCCGGTCTTCTGGCTCAGCTCGACGGGCACCTCGAAGTCGAAGCCGCGCTCGCGAAAGCGCAGCCCCTCGGCCTGGCCGTGGATCAGAGCTTCTCCCACCTCGAAGCCCTCGCTGGCGGCGGTGCGTGGGCTGGTGCGGTCGATGAGCACCGAGCAGCCGGTCACCTCCCGCAGCACGCGGCAGATCGCGTCGCGCAGGCGGTGCATGCCGCGAGTGCCGAACTGCAAAACCAACGCATCGCCAAAGCGATCCACGATCAGCCCTGGCAGCTGGTCCCCCTCGGCGTGGATCAGGCGGTAGGCGTTGGTCTGGTCGCTGGGAAACCCGAGCTGACCGCGTAGCCGGCTGGCGGCTTCCACCCTCCGCGTGAGCAGGCCGGCATCCAGCGCTTCCTGGTGCCGTGTGAACAAACGCACGGCGATCGCCGACTTGGGCGAGAACAGACCGCGTCCGAGGTGCTGCCCGCGGGGATCGAAGACGTCGACCTCGTCGCCTGCACTGGGATCCCCCGTGATGCCTTCCACCGCTTGCGCGTAGATCCAGGGGTGCCCCGCCCATACCGGCTGGACGTGACCAGGCTTGAGGCGCAGCTGAGCAACCACGCTGGTGCCCTACCGGCAGTTCACTCTGGTGTAAACGGCTCTCCACGCTCGGTGGCGTTGCCCTGTCGCCAAACCCGCGGCTTTTTGCCAGGATCGAACGCGAAAGGCCGTGGCCTAGCGCCTGGCACTCGGATTGCTAACCTCAGGGGTGCCGCGGGGCTCTCGCGGCGCTTGGGGGTGCGACCCCAGAATCCGAAAGGAGCCTTCCATGAAGACGCGGCTCACCGCACTCAGCGTTGTCGTTGCCACCTGTGCTGTGCCTGTTCTTGTCAGCAGCCCTGCTTTCGCTCAGGAGGAGTGCCCTCCTGGCTCCTGGTTCTGCGAGGACGAGGGTGGTGACGTCGACGTCGATGACGAAGTGGAGCCGGCGGACGAGCCGCCTCCAGAGCGCGTCGACGTGCCGAAGAAGCGCACCAAGCAGCCGCCGCCCATCGTCGTCTACCAGCCAGAGGGCGAGCCTCCTCCCACGGTCGTGGTCGTCAAGGATCGCGAGCCGCCGGAGCCTCCGCCAAAGAAGAAGCGTCCACGCTGGCGCAGCGAGTGGGGTCTGAACTTGCGCCTCGAAGGCGTGATGATGAGCAAGAAGGACAACGAGTACTCGAACCCCGAGGGTGAGGACGATCGAGGGATGGGCGGCATCGGGCTCGGCCTCCGCTACCGCCCCAAGCCGCACTTCGCCTTCGAAGTGGGCTTGGATGTCTTCGGAGGTCGCGACTACCTGGGTGACGAACGTGAAGAGACCGCGCTGACCTTCAACGGCTTGGTCTTCTTCAACCCGAAGGACAAGCTACAGCTCTACGCCCTCGGCGGCTTCGGATTCACGGGCGCGCACGTGACCCTCGATCGCAGCGTGCCTCAGGACGCGGCGGGACCCGAGGAGCGCGACTACAGCTACTTTGGTCTACAGGCGGGCCTGGGGCTCGAGTGGCGGGTCGCGCGCAAGACGGCGCTGAACCTCGACGTGATCGGGTTCATCCGTGGCCGCACCGACGACGCGGCCCAGCATGAGTACGAGTTCACTGACCCCGAGACGGGTCGCCAAACCAACTCCTCCGGAGGAGGGTTGGCACGGCTCGGGATCACCTTCTACTGGTGACCCGCCGCGTGACTGAGTAAGCCTGCCCATCATCGAGCTTCGCCATCGCCCCACGATCGCAGCCGTCTTGGGCGGGCTGTGCTTCGCCCTGACGGCACCCCCAGTCGACTTTCATCTGGGTGTACCTCTCGGCCTGGCGGCGCTGTTTCTGGCGCTGGAGCTGCCAGCGTCGACCCCCAGGGGCAAGCGTCGCGCGTTCTTCCGCGGTTGGCTCTGGGCGACCTCTGCAGGCCTGCTCGGCCTGCGCTTCGTGCCTGCGGTCGTCGATCGCTTCACGCCGCTCGGTCTGGCTGGCGGATTGGTGGCGCTGGTCCTGCTGGCTGCCTTCCAGGCGCTAGGCTGGGGCCTCGGAGCGCTGTTCGCCTGGCTGCTGGAGTCGCGCCTGCGTGTGGATCGGCGGCTTGCATTTCCCTGCGGCACCTTGTTCGCCTGCATGTGGCCAGGGGTCTTCGCCTGGACTCCGGGGGCGCTGCTGTCCGAGTGGGTGCCGGTGATTCAGCTGGCCGAGCTCGTGGGGGAGAGGGGCGTCAGCTTCGCGATGGCGTTGGGCGTTGCGTGCATCGCCTGGCCCCTAAGGGACTTCTTCCGCGAGGTAGCGGACGAAGCTACCGGGAGACTGCAGCGACCGCTGGCAAGTGTGCTGCTCGGCCTCGGGGTCTGGGCGGCGCTCTTCGGCTACGGTCTGCTGCGGCTCCGCGCTCTCCCCGACTCCAGCGCCACGGTCAAGGTCGCGCTGATCCAGCCTGCGACTGACGCGCGCCTGCGCTGGGAGCCGAACCAGCGCGCTCAGATCCTGGGACGCCTGCGGCGACTCACCGTCGACGCCGAGGCCGCTGGCGCGCAGCTCAGCATCTGGCCGGAGGCCGCGTACCCGTACCTGTTGAGTCCGGTGGCGACGCACGAGCCGCGAGGCGCGCGCGCCATCCACATCAACGGCGTCAAAGGCCCGGTGCTGCTCGGCGCGCTGACCCCTGCTCGGGCGCCGGCCGGTGAGAAGCCCGAGGGGCACTACAATGCGGCAACGCTGATCGACGCCGAGGGGCATCAGCAGCGGCCCCAGGCGAAGCTGCAGCTGCTGTGGTTCGGTGAGAGCCTGCCGATCGGTCAGTCGAACCCCTGGCTCCGCAAGGTCTTCTACCGCGCGGGCGGGCTAGTCCCTGGGGACGAGGTGGTGCTGCTGAAGCACCCGACTCCGGTCGGTGAGATGCGCCTGGCCGTGCTCAACTGCTACGAGGACATCTTGCCGGGCGTTGGTAGGCGCATGGCCGCGGCGGGACCGAACCTGCTGGTCAACGTGACCAACGACGCCTGGTTCGTTGGCAGCATCGAGTCGGCGCTACACCTTCGACTCAGCGCCCTGCGCGCCGTGGAGACGCGTCGCGATCTGGTGCGCGCGGTCAACCTCGGGCTCCCGGCTTGGATCGATCGTACGGGGCGAGTCCGGGCGCTGGGGACGCCGAGTCCAGCGGGCTTCACCCTCGTGACTCCCGCGCTGCACGACGCGGCGCCGACGCCGTACGTCCGCTTCGGAGACTACCCGCTGCTGTGTTTGCTCGGGCTATGGCTCGGCCTTCGCAGTTTCCGTGTGGCAAGATCTCGGTATCGATCCGGCTCGACCTAGCAGCTGGTCTGCCGCGGCCTGCAGTCTGCGCGCGAGGGTCACGTCTCCGCGAGCTAGCCTCGCCGAATGCAAAAAGCCCATGACGAACGTCATGGGCTTCTTGCGAGAGTCCAGCGCCGTGAGGCCTGGGCTCTGACTATCGTGGGGCCCCGAGGATCAAGCGATTCCAGGGGCCCTGCAGATCACTGCACCAGGTCCTTGAGCGCCTTGAGTGCGGTTGCGCGCACCTTCTTGCTCGCGGGCTTGGCCTCGATGGTCATGGGCTCCTTGGTGAAGGGGTTGATGCCCTGACGCTCCTTCGTCGCGGGCTTCTTGACCACGCGAAGCTTCACCAGACCGGGGACCACGAACTCGCCCGGTCCACGTCCAGTGAGCTGCTTACGGATCAGATCCGTGAGCGCCTCGAAAACCTTGTTGATGCTCTTCTTGTCGAGGTCCGTTGCCGTTGCGAGCTCCGCGACCACCTGCGCCTTCGTCAGCCTCTTACCAGCCATTGCGCTTCCTCCTAGTGAAACCCTTACGAACTAGTGCTTTGCTGTCGGTTCGTGCCTCCCCGGGCACGTTACCTAAGCGACCCCGTCCTAACGCCTTTGATGGCGTTCCACCCCACGAACGTGGAAGTAGTCCGACAACCTCGGCGGTTGGCCCAAACGGGTTCACAGCGGTTTTGCTGCTGAATCCGTGAGGCGGCATGACGACTATCAAGGAGCCATGGGCCATACAAGCGAAAAAAATAGGGGTTTCGCGATCGGTGCGCCGACGGCTCGAGCCACCGCGTGCGGATCTGGCGGAAAACCGGCCTCATCCGCCGTGGGGCGTTTCCGCCGTGGAGCGCCACGACGCGGCGCATCCATGCGACCGCATGCATTCAGCCTTAATCGTTGCGCAACGAAGGCTTAGCGCTCATCTCGCATGCCGTACTCGAGGCTCCAACGGGGGCCTTCTGAGCTGTGACCCAGGCGCCGCCCTCGCGGTCTGATTGCCTCGGCGCGGGGCGTTTCCGTGCTTCCGCGGAGGCCTTCCGGCCTAGCGTTTTTTTTTCGTTGGGGAGGCTTTTGGCGGGCGGATCTGCCCTCCGGCGGCCTCGACCAAGCGACGGGTCTCGGCGTCCATTTCGGCTTCTTGGGCGTCCGTCTGGTGGTCGAAGCCGACCAGATGGAGCAGCCCGTGGGCGAGCAAGAAGCGCACCTCGTCGAGCAGCGGGTGGCGTCTCTCGCGGGCTTGGCGCCCCGCGGTGTCGAGGGAGATCACGACGTCTCCCAGCACACGAAACGGCAGGTCTTCGGGGCCCGCGTCTACCTCCTCGAGGGCGAACGCCAGCACGTCCGTCGGTTGGTCCTTTCCGCGATGAACCCGATTCAGCTCGTGGATCTCGGCGTCGCCGGTCAGCAGCACGGAGAGCTCGGCGCTCTCCAGCTCGAGGGCCCGCAGCATGTGATCTGCCAAACGCTTCACGCGCCGTGCGTCCAAGGGAGCACAGCCTGGCGCACGGCGCGACACGTAGCTAGGCATGTTCAGCTCTTCGGGATCTTCTTTGCATCCTCAAGGAAACGCTCCAGGCCGATGTCCGTGAGCGGGTGCTTCGCGAGTTGCTGGATCACCTTCAAGGGTAGAGTCGAGATGTCCGCCCCCATCATCGCGGCTTCCACGAAGTGCATCGGGTGGCGCACGCTCGCCACGAGCACCTCCGTCTCGAGTCCGTAGTTCTGGTAGATGTTGATGATCTGCTCGACCAGCTCCATGCCCGGCATCGAGATGTCATCCAGGCGCCCGACGAAGGGCGAGATGATGCTCGCGCCAGCCTTGGCGGCGAGCAGCGCCTGGCTTGGCGAGAAGCACAGGGTGACGTTGGTCTTGATGCCTTCGTCGGTGAACTGCCGCACGGCCTTCAAACCGTCGATGATGAGCGGCACCTTCACGTAGACGTTGGGGTGGATCTTCGCCAGGCGTCGACCCTCTTCCAGGATTCCCGCGGTGTCCGTCGCCAGCACCTCGGCGCTCACGGGACCATCCACCAGCTCGCAGATCTCTGGAATGGTGTCTTCGAGGGTGCGCCCGGTCTTCGCCAGCAAGGACGGGTTCGTGGTTACGCCGTCGATGGCGCCCATCGCCGCGGCTTCTTTGATTTCGCCGATGTCAGCGCTGTCGATGAAGATCTTCATGGCATTACTCCTGGTGCTCCGAGCTAGGGCGCTCGTCTGGAAGGCTCCCTGGTGACCGCGCGTGACCTCGAGGGACCGCGCGCGCCCGCTTCGCCTACCTGCTCACAGCCCCTGGAGCAAGGCCACTCACGGTGTCAGGCCGAGGTTGCGCTCGCACGGCGCGAACTCCGTGCCGTCGTCATGACCGATCTGAGCCCTGCGGCAGTTGCCCCTGCGCCCACGCAAGCTCGCGCGACTTGCGCTCGCGGCTGCCGGCCTCCGTCAGCGGCTCGCTGTTCTCCTGGTCGGAGCTGGCGTCCGGCAGCTTGCGAGGCCTGCGCTGGCTGCTTGTTCCTGCGGTGCGGTCGTGCGTCGCCTGGGCGAGGCACGACCGCACTGGCACTCCCGGGCGAGCCCGGTGCTCGCGGCGGTGGCGACGCCGCTGGACTGGTCTCGCGCGCTGCCCACGACGTACGGAGCCGCGCGCAGCTACTGGGGTCGTACCCCGACTGGAGATCTCGACGCCTCGGCCTCGTGCCAGCGCTCGCGTGGTGCTCGCGTCGGGTGCTACCGCACGGCAGCGTTCAACGCAGGAAGGCGGAGGCGCCCGCTTCTCCTCACCCCCAGAACCCGCGGGCCTGGCGCGTGGCGTGGTCGAGCGAGTCCAGGCTGGAGGTCTCGCCGCGGACGCTGCTCGGAGTCCATGTAGGTTCGATCCTGGTCCGGGTCATCGGGCGGCTCTCGGACCAGGGGTCGGTCGTGACGCTCCGCGGCAGCGGCTGCCCTCCCGCACGCCGCGCTGTGGCGTAGCGCTCAACAGTCCGCGCGGTGGGGAGCTTTGCGAAGCCCAGTTCGCAGGCAGTGCATCTCTGGGGTGGCGAGGTCGACCGACTGAGAAGCGAGCTTCGCGCCGGTGAGCAATGACACCGCCTTGTGTAGCGCCGCGCCGCGCTCACGAGACAAGCCGCACGGCGTCATACCGTGCTGGTGCTCGAACCGGCTTCGGGGTGGTCGCGATCCAGTGCGCAGCTCAGCGCAATGGTCGCTTGAAACCTGCTGTCACTGGAGTACTCAGCGAGGCCGTACCGCGCGCCCACGTCGAGCCCAGCGAGGGTGTACTGGGCGCCAGCCATCGCGCCGCCGAGCGCGAACCGCACGTAGCTGCAGAGAAGAGCCACGGAAACATGACCGAGTTTCGACCCATCCGACGTCTAGCAATCGTGAACCGCGGTGAAGCCGCGATGCGCTGTATTCGCGCGGTGAAGACGTTGCGTGCCCTGGAGAACTCCGAGATCGAGGTGCTGGTGCTCTACACCGCCGTCGATCGCAACGCGCCCTTCGTCCGGCATGCAGACATCGCGGTGTTGTTGCCGACTCCAGGCACCGCGGTGCAGTCCTATCTGAATCACGACCTCCTGTTGCGCACCTTGGAGCGCCACCAGGTGGATGCGGTCTGGCCCGGTTGGGGTTTCGTCGCAGAGGACCCAGCGTTCGTCGACCGCCTGGACGCCGCGAAGATCCGCTTCCTCGGACCAACCAGTGCGACGATGCGTGCGCTTGGCGACAAGATCGCTTCCAAGGAGCTTGCCGAACGCAGTGATGTTCCGGTGACGAAGTGGAGCAACGGCGTGGTGGCCAGCGTCGAGGAAGCGCGTCGCCATGCGGAAAATATCGGCTACCCGCTCGTGATCAAGGCATCCGCCGGCGGAGGCGGTCGAGGTATTCGCGTGGTGCGCGAGCCATCACAGCTCGAGGGCGCGTTCCGCTCCGCGGCCTCCGAAGCGCAGGCCGCGTTCGGCGACGGACGCCTGTTCATGGAGGCGATGGTCCAGGGCGGTCGCCACATCGAGGTGCAGATCGTCGCCGACAAGCACGGCAACGTGATCGCCCTCGGTTGCCGCGACTGCTCGGTGCAGCGTCGCCATCAGAAGGTGATCGAAGAGGCGCCCCCCGCGCACCTGCCGCCGCTCCTGATCAAGGCGGTGAAGGACTCGGCGGTGGAGCTCGCGAAGAGCGTCGGCTACTCCGGTGTCGGCACGGTAGAGTTCTTGGTGCGTGACGCAGAATATTTCTTCCTGGAAATGAACCCGCGCCTGCAGGTGGAGCATGGTATCACCGAGGAGTTGACCGGCACCGAGCTCGTGCAGACGCAGATCCGCATCGCCCGAGGCGAGCGCCTGCCGGAGCTTGACTACAAGGAGCGCGGGTTTGCCATCGAAGCACGCGTCTGCGCGGAGGACCCCGACGCTGGCTTCTTGCCCGCGCCCGGACGCATCGCTCGCTTCGATCCGGCGCTCGGGCCACGGCTACGCATCGACACCGGCGTCGCGTCGGGCAGTGAAGTGCCAGCAGACTTCGACTCCTTGATCGCCAAGGTGATCGCCTACGGCGATACCCGCGAAGAGGCCAGAGCGAGGCTCGCCTGCGCGCTGCGCGACTTCGATCTGGTGATCGAGGGTGGAGCGACCAACAAGGGTTACCTGCTGGAGCTGCTGGAGGCCGAGGACTACAAGGCTGGGGGCGTCGACACCCTGTGGCTCGATCGCTGGAACGCCGAGCGCAAGCACACGGACGACCTCGCCGCCGAGGGGCTGATCCTCGCGGCACTGCTGTCGTATCAGGTACAGCGTGAGGTCAAGCGTCTGAACTTCTACGCCGACGCGGCGAACGTCACTCCCGAGAAGATCCCCCCGTCCGTCGGTCAAGAGATCGACCTGACGTACCTGGGGAAGCCGTATCGGGTGCGTGTGTTCGCCTCCGGTTCCTGGCAGTATCGCGTGCACTTGGACGACCGCGTCGTCGCGGCGCGCATCAACGCCTCGAGCGAGAACGCGGCGCGCCTGGTGATCGGTGATCGAGACCTGCGGGTGCTCTACGACATCACGGACACCAACATACGTATCGAGATCGAGGGCCGAGTCCACAGCTTCGGGCGCCAGACGGCGGGCCAGGTGTGCGCCAGCGCTCCGTCGATGGTCGTGGCCCTGCACGTGAGCTTGGGAGACCGCGTGGAGGCCGGACAGCAGCTCGGTTTGGTCGAAGCCATGAAGATGGAGATCGGCTTCGACTCGCCCGTGGCCGGCACCGTCAAGGAGATCCGCGCCCGAAAGGGTCAGCAGGTCGCAGCGGGCGACGTGATCCTGGTCATCGACCCGGCGAGCGAGGAAGGTGACGCCGAGACCAGCTCGCGCCTGGTGTTTCCGCTGGTGGAGGACTCCCTGGCGCTGCTCTTCAGCAAGGACGAGCAAGGCCAGCTCGCAGAGCCCAATCTGGCGCGCGCGGCCGCGGCTCCGGCCTCGGTCTGGCGCCGCGCGATGGACGCCGTCGACGAGGAGGTGCTGCGGATCATGCTGGGCTACGACGCCTTCGATGAACGCGTCGAGCGCCTGATAGGTTTCCTCGAGGCACCGATCCCGGACACCATGCCACCGGCCCAGCTGAAGCAGCTCGCCGAGGTCAAGCGCCAGCTCGGCGTCTTCGCCGACATCGAGCGCATCTTCACCCGGCGTCGCGCGGCCGACGACGCCGGCTCTGTCGGGGCCTCGAACAACGCGCGCATGCGCCTCTATGTGCGCCGTCTACGTGCTGGCGGCGCCGAGCTGCCCCAGGAGTTCCTCGATGATTTGAAGCGCGCTCTGGCTCACTACAACGTCGACTCACTGGACTACAGCGTGCCGTTGGAGCGCGCAGTCCTGCGTCTCTTCGCGTCTCAGGCGAACCCCGAGCTGCGCTTCCGACTCGTGCGCGCGCTGCTCAAGCGGGTGATGCAGCTGGTGGACGCCGGCTTCGAGCTGGACCGAGACGCTGACCTGCGACTTGCGCTCTCCAGCATGGCGCAGATGCGTGGTCAGCTGCCCGACGACGTCGCCGACGCAGCCATCGACGCCACCTACACCATCTTCGAGCGGCCAGAGCTGAGCCGTCAGGCCGAGCGCACCTCGCGCGGTGTGGAGAGCTGGCTAGCCCGCAGCAACGAGGCCATCGAGGACTCGGTGCTCGCGGACCTCGCGCTTGCGCCATCCGGGGTGTTTCGCCAGGTCAAGCAGTGGCTGCGCAACGCCCCGGCGCGTCAACGCGCGATCGCGCTCTCGGCCTGCATTCGCCGCAACTACGCGCCGAAACAGCCAACCTCCCAGCGCAGCAAGCGGGTCACGCTGGGTGACGTCGAAGTCCCGGTGACGCGCCTCGAGTTCGTCACTGAGGGCGACGGAGAGTGTCGCCTTGCGGAAACAGAACGCAGGGTGGTGCTGGCGGCGTTGAGCGATCCCGAAGCCGCCGTCCAGGTCTTCGATGCGCTGCTGCGTGAGGTTGCGGATCAGGTGTTTGCGCTCGAGCTCGTGGTGACCATCGAGGACGAGGGCGAGATCATTCCGCTGATCGAGCGCGTCACGGCGCGCGCGAAGGAGGGCGTCCCCGCGCAGCGTTTCACCGTCTCCGTGCTCAACCAGGAGCTTCGCACCTGCCACTACTCCTTCAGCGGTGAAGACGGACGCCCGCTGGATTTGCACCTGCTGCATCCAGAGGCAGCCGAGCGCGTCGACTTCGACCGCTACAAGAGCTTCGAACTCGAGCGCCTGATGTCGCCCGAAGGCATCTATTGCTTCCACGGGAAGAGCCGGGAGGTCCCCGAGGACGAGCGAGTCTTCGTGCTCGTGGACGTGCGCGGGCGTCCACCGGAGGATGGCCCCGCTGCGATTCACTACGTGCCGATCGTCGAGCGGGCTTTCCACGAGGCAGCGCGGACGCTTCGACACATCTTGCTCGAACGTGATCCAAGGCGCAGGCTGCAGTGGAACCGGATCACGCTGTTCCTGGCTCACGAGGTCGTGCTCGATGCCAACACTGCTGGCTGGCTCTCGCGCAAGCTGCACCCCGCGACGCGCCACCTGGGTCTGGAGCGAGTCGCCGTGCGCCTCAAGATCCTGGACCCCACCGCCCCGTCAGAGCCGGCACGGCGCCGGGAGATGTTGATCAGCGACATCACGGGCAGCTCGATGGAGATCCTGTGGCGCGAGCCTCACACTCAGCCGCTGGTGCCGGTGCAGGCGTACGAGCGCAGCGTGGTGGCCGCCAAGCGCCGGGGTCTGGTGTATCCTTACGAGATCATCCGCATGCTCGCGCCCGACGGTGGTCCGCGCTCGGTGCGAGCGACCGAGCGAGCGCTTCCGTCAGGAAACTTCGTCGAGTACGATCTGGACCCCAAGAGCAAGACGCCGAAGGCGGTCAGCGTCGACGGGCGCGCCTACGGACAGAACCAGGCCGGCGTGGTCTTCGGCGTGATCTCGACGCCGACCAAGAAGGTCCCCGAGGGGATGAAGCGCGTGCTGGTGCTCTCGGATCCGACGCGCGAGATGGGCGCTCTCTCGACCCCCGAGTGCGAGCGGGTCGTCGCGGCGATCGACCTCGCAGAGGAGCTCGGGGTGCCCCTCGAGTGGGTACCTGTATCCAGCGGTGCGAAGATCGCGATGGACTCCGGCACCGAGAACCTGGACGCCACGGCGCGCGTGGTGAAGCGCATCGTGACCTTCACCCAGAGCGGTGGTGTCATCCACATCATCGTGGCTGGCGTGAACGTCGGCGCGCAAAGCTACTGGGACGCTCTCTCCACCATGCTGCTCCACACCCGTGGGGTGCTGATCATGACGCCGCGTTCCTCGATGGTGCTGACGGGCCGAGCAGCGCTCGCGGCGTCGGGCTCCGTGTCCGCCGAGGATGAGGTCGCGATCGGTGGGCACGAGCGCATCATGGGGCCCAACGGTCAGGGGCAATACTTCGCCACGGACCTGAAGGAGGCCTTTCGCATCCTCTACGAGCACTACTCCTACACGTACGTCGTGCCCGGGGAGCAGCGTCCGCGGGAGCTGGACACCAGCGATCCGTCGGATCGACGCGTCACCGAAGCCGCGTACCAGAAGAGCTCCGACGCCGAGACGTTCGAGCGCGTGGGCGAGATCTTCGACGACAGCACCAATCCAGGGCGCAAGCGCCCCTTCTCGATGCGCGCGCTGATGAGCGCGTTGATCGATCAGGATGGCGGCTTCCTGGAGCGCTGGAAGAACCAGATCGGTGCCGAGACGGCGATTGTCTGGGACGCACACCTCGGTGGCCAGCCGGTGTGTCTGGTCGGTATCGAGAGCCAGAACGTTCCGCGCTATGGCTATCGCCCGCTGGACGGACCCGCGGAGTGGAACGGCGGGACGCTGTTCCCGCAGTCGTCTCGCAAGGTGGCACGCGCGCTGAACAGCGCCAGCGGCAATCGTCCAGCGGTGATCCTGGCGAACCTCAGTGGCTTCGATGGTTCACCAGAATCCATGAGGAAATTCCAGCTGGAGTATGGAGCGGAGATCGCTCGCGCCGTGGTGAACTTCAAGGGGCCGATCTTGTTCCTGGTGGTCTCGCGCTACCATGGTGGCGCGTACGTCGTGTTCAGCCGTGAGCTGAACCCGAACCTGCGCGCCCTGGCGCTCGAAGGCAGCTTTGCGTCGGTGATCGGCGGCGGGCCCGCGGCCAAGGTGGTGTTCGGGCGTGAGGTGCGCGGCCGAGTGCAGGCAGATCCGCGGGTGAAGCAGGCACTCGAGCAGCTCCGCGAGGAGCGCAGTCAGGCGGCCCGTGAGCGCCTCGAGCGCCTCAGCCAGGACGTCCTGCTGGAGAAGCAGGCGGAGGTAGCTCAGGAGTTCGACTCCGTGCACAGCGTGGAGCGCGCGCTGAAGGTTGGCTCGCTGGAGCGCATCCTGCCAGCCAACGACATGCGCCAGTTCCTGATCAACTCGCTCTGCGAGGCACTTGGCCGCGCAGCCGAGTGACCGCCTGCCCGCGTCTCCGGAGGAGGAAACCCCGGGGTCGCCTGGCTTCGCCGGAGGCGCGAACTGACGGGGTCGGCCCTGAGCAGAGCTCAGGGAGCGAGCAGGCGAAACTTCCAGCCGCCTTCCCGACGTTCGTACTCGTAGCGTCGGTGCAGGCGCGCCTCCCCTTCGCACCAGAACTCGATGCGGTCGGGCGTGATCCCGTAGCCTCCCCAGTGCGCGGGGCGTTCGATGGATCGATTCCCCAGGGAAGAAAGCAGCGCTCTTCGCTGCCGCTCGAGCTGCTCGTAGCTCTCGATCTCCTGGCTCTGCGGCGACAGCACGGCGCCCAGCTGGCTGCCCCGAGGGCGAGACGCGAAATAGTCGTCGCTGGCCTCGGCGCCGAGCCGCTCGACGTTACCCTCTATGCGCACCTGAGCTTCGAGGCTCGGCCAGTGAAACACCAGCGCCGCGCGTCCCGAGCCTTCGAGTTCTCGTGCCTTGCGGCTCCGATAGTTGGTGAAGACACGCAGCTGCCCGTGCACGCAGCTCTTGACGAGCACCATGCGGACCGAGGGACCGCGCTCACCAACGGTCGCCAGCGCCGCGGCGTCGGCGCGGTCACCACCCGCGCGCGCCAGGGTGTACCAAGCGGAGAACAGGACGAGAGGATCCGCATCCGGTGTGGGTTCGCTGCGTCGCTCCAGGAGCTCTGCCTTTCCGTCCGGGGTCTGGGGTTGGGGGGGAGGAGTCACGCGCGTCTCAATTCCTGGCCGAGGCTCTCGAGCGCCGCTCGCAAGCGCTCGGGAGGGTAGAAAGCGTAGCCGACGGGGAAGCCGTGCAGGTGCGGTCGCCCAACGAACGCCTGAGGCATCAGCTCGATGCGGATCTGTCGCTGCGCCAGGCGCGCTGCCAGCGCCTGAAGGTCCACGCTCTCTGGCACGGACAACCAGAGGATGGGACCTCCTCCCGGCGTCGTCCAGCGCACGCCCTCGGGCATCAGCTCCTCCAGCGCGTCCAGGCAGAGATGGTAGCGCTCGTCCAGCGCGCGCTGAACGCGCGTGAGGTGTGTGTCGTAGTAGCCGCGATCGAGGAACTCCGCCAGCGCTGCCTCCATCAAGGCGGCGTTGCCCAGGGTCGCGAGTCGCTTGGTGGCGAGCAGCGCAGGCATTGCCGTGCGGGAACACAACACGTAACCCAGTCGCAAGCTGGGAAGCAGCTTCTTGGTGAACGAGTTGACGTACAGCACGTTCTCTCCCCCCAGGGCTCGGAGGCTCGGGCGATAGTCGCTCTCGCTCAGCATGTCGGAGCCCCAGTCGTCTTCGAGCAGCGCGAAGTCCAGGCGCCGCGCCAGCGCTAGCAGTCGCTCGAGCTCGTGGGTGGAGTAGGAGTGCCCAGTGGGGTTCTGGAAAGAAGTGATGGCGTACATCAGGCCAGGGCGGTTGCTCTGGAGGTCACGCTCCCAAGCCGCGAAGTCGATGGGCTCGAAGGGATCGAGGTCGAGAGGCACCAGGCGCAGGTTGTGGACCTCGAAGAGCAGCCGAGCATAGCGGTAGATCGGGTTCTCGAAGGCGATGCAGCGGGGGGCGAGCGCGCGGCTCACCACGTCGAGCGCCTGTTGTGACCCGGTGGTGACGAGCACCTCGTCTGCAGACGTGCGAATGCCACGCGCGCAGAGGCGCGCGGCGATCAGCTCGCGCAGCGGGGCGTAGCCCTTGGCGTCGTAGAAGGTCGGGAGCCCGGGTAGGCTCAGTACCGAGCGGATACAGTCAGAGAGCTGCTTGTGCGGTAGCAGGGCAGGGTCGACGAACACGGCGCTCAGGTAGGTATCCCCGCCTAGCAGGCTCGCCTGCTGGTCTACCGCCACGCTCATGAGGTGGGGCTCTGGCGCGCTGAGATCAAGCTCCTGGGGCGGCGCGTAGTCGTCGGGTTGCCTCACGAAGACGCCGGCGCGTGAGCGCGCCTGCAGCACGCCGCGCAGGCACAGCTCGTCGTAGGCGGCTTGCACGGTGTTCTTCGAGATGCCGAGCTGGTGCTCGAGGGCGCGGACCGGGGGCATTCGTGCGCCGGGCGGTAGGCGGCCTGCGGCCTGCTCGGCCAGCACCGCGCGCACCAGATCCTGTGAGCCGGCACGGCGCCCGCTCGCGGCTTGAATCGACAGTCGAAGGTGAGGGGCCCTTGCCATTGGGAAGGCCTAGGGTGCGGCAAGGCGACGCGGATGACCAGGGACAGCCCGGGGATTCGCGCTGAGACAACGCTCTCACCGCTCGCGGAGCTGGACGCGACGGCGCCGGTTCAAGCGCTCGCGCACAACATGCCTGGCTTCCGCGTCCCCGACTCGCTGGGGGATCCGTGTTCGCTCGCCTCGGGATCGGTGTCAGCAACGTTACCGCGAGGTAGTGCTTCTGAGATCTGACCTCCGTCTTCGGCGTCGGGGGTCGTCGTGCGTTCATCGGGTCTCGTCTCGCTCTCGAGGTCCAGCCAGGTGTGGAACGCAGGGTCCTCCAGGGTGCTCTGAGTGAGCGCCGAGACCGCCGCCTTCGCGGCCTGCTCGCAGGCCTCCAGCGCCTTGGGTCGGTTGGTGCGGACGCGATCCGCCCAGAGCTGCACGTCACGGGTCACGTCGAGAATGCGGGTGCGTAGTACACACTCCCCCGCCAGCGGAGCTGCGCTGGCCTCGACGACGAAGTCCACCTCGAGTGCCTGTCCCACGCGCTCCGAGTCCCAGCCAGGGTTCGCGCGTTGCAGCGTCAGGACACGGCCCAGGGAGCGCACCCGGAGGCCCGGCGCCCTGGAGAGCTGATCGACCACCTCCTCGCAGAGCTCACTCAGCAGTCCGCAGCTCTCTTCCACGGTCGCCTCGTGCTGAAACGGAACCACGGCGACGCTGGGTCGCTCGCTCGGCTGCGACGAACCCGGTCGGGAGCTCGGGTGGCTGGAGCTCGGTCGGGAGCTCGCGGGCTTCGACGCCGGCGTCGTGCTGGGTGGGCTCGGAGGTGTGACAGGCGTCGCGAGGCGCGCGGGGTGGGGCTCCAGGGCGGCGTTGATCTCGCTGAGGCCGTGGGAGGTGAGCGTCGCGGCGGCGTCCCCCTGGCTGGGAGGCAGCCAGATCAGCGGGCGACTGTGATTGGACTCCGTGGTGCGCAGCCATGCCTTGAGTTCGAGGGCGACGCTCGCCGCGGAGCTTGGTCGAGCGTCGGGGGAGCGTGAGAGGCAATGCAGCGTGACCTCTGCCAGGGTATCAGGTAAATCTTTGCGGAAATCACGAGGGTCGGGAGCGTCCTGGCGCAAGCGCGCGAGAGCGGTCGAGCTCGGCGTGTCTCCGCGCCAGGGGAGCGTCCCGGTGAACAGCTCGAACAGGACGATGCCCAGAGAGCAAAGATCGGCTCGCTGATCGACGGTCAGCCCGCTGAGTTGTTCCGGCGCCATGTACGCGGGAGTCCCAACCACCTGACCCAGCGCTGATTCGCCTTCGCTTCTCAGCTGACTCGACTGGGCGATGCCGAAGTCCATGATCACCACGCGCTGAGGGTCGGACTCGTGGGACTCCAGCATGACGTTCTGCGGTTTCAGATCGCGATGCACGACTCCCGCGCGATGAGCCGCGTTCAGCCCGGCGCAGATCTGCACGCCGATCTGCGCGATCGCGCGGTCGTCCAGCTGGGGACCCTTGGCGACGCGCGACAGCGTGTTTCCCGAGATCGGCTCCATCGTGATGAACAGATCGTCCCCATGAGAGGCGATGTCGTACGTCCGCGAGACGTTGGGATGCGTCACCCTGCGAGCGAGCTTCACTTCCCTGCGGAATCGATCAACGGCTCCTGGTACGTCGATCACGTCCCGCCGCAGGAGCTTGAGCGCTACATCGTCGTCCAGCTCGAGGTCCTTCGCCAGGTACACGGTGCCCATGCCCCCGACCCCGAGGAGCTCGTTCACTCGATAGCGGTCGCCGAGCACCGTGCCGATTCGTGATGACGGCGGCGGCTCGAGCCGCAGATCGGCGCTCTCCGCGGCTTGCTTCTGAGCCAGCTGCTCGTTCAGGCGGGAGCGAAGATCCTTGTTCACCACGGTGGGAGAATCAGCAGCATTCATGCCAAGCTCCTCCTCCGTGCGGTTTATCGGGCCTCCACGGGGGATGAGGCCGCGCTTTTGCTTCGGTTCGAATCAGTGACCCATGGGTCTCGATTCACGTTACGTGAACTCTTGGGTCCTGGCTCTCCGGGCTCGGCTGCGCAGATCTGGCCGGCTCGCAGTTCGCGCCAGCAGTCCTAGCGCAACCGTTGGCGTCGGCGGGTTGTTCCCGCCTCAGCAAGTCGGGCAACCGCAGCGCACGCCGCGGATCCCGGAGAAGTCCTCGCACAGGTCGAAACCTTGGACACACACGCTGGGTCCCATGCACTCGCAGGTCGCGGCGCCGTTGCACACGGCTGGGATTTCCACGCAGTGATTCTCCGGCCCGAGCTGAGTCTCATAGGCGGCGCAAGCCGTGTTCCCTCCGGTGCAGTCGTTGCACTGGGTCACGCTCCGGCACTCGACGGCTGGCACACAGGTCCCCGTCCAGCAGCCCCCCTGCACCGCCGCGACCTCGCCCGCTGGACACTGGGGCGTCGGCTGGGCGCAGGTCACCTTGCTGGCGTCGCACTCGTAGCCGGCGACGCAGCGCCCAGCCACGCACTGGGGCTCGCTGATGCCAGCCCGGTTGCACTGATCGACGGCGCAGGTCGCTGGGCAGTCCACGACGTCTTCGTCCTTGGGCACGCCAGAGCAATCACAACAATCGGAGTGCAGCTTGCAGTCCCCTGCGGAAACACATTCCGGCTGCGTGCCGCTGCCCGCGCTGCCTCCGCTCGAGCTTCCACCGCTGGCCGTGCCACCACTGGCCGTGCCACCGCTGGCCGTACCACCACTGGCCGTCCCGCCACTTCCGCTGCCGGCGCCGCCGCCCATCGAAGAGCCTGCGGTGGCGCTGCCGCCGCTCCCGCCAGCGCCGGCGCTGCCCCCTTCGGCGATGGAGTCCTTCGGCGACCCTGTCGACTCCCCACAGGCCACGAGCAGGAACACCCAGACGTACGCGAAAGCCCTGTTCATCTTGCACAGCTTACCGCGCTCTGCTTCTGCCGCCAGTGCGCTGTTGCTGTGCCAGCGTGTCAGCCAGTCGTGCCACGCGAGTCGACCATGGATTCCGCAGAGAAACCTCTGGATCGGGTGCTTCCTCACCCCCAAACCCGGCGACGGGCGCCCGTCGCTCGGCGACTGCAGCCAGGAGTATGGCGCGAACGCAGATTGCTCTGGACGTGACGGGCGTGTGCGTGGCGAGAGATCGCGGTGTGCGGTCAGCGCTCGTGACCTCGCTGCGAGCGATGCTTGAAGCCCAGTCGCAGCAGGGCGGGACGTCGGCGCCCGCGCAGGTGAGGAGTCTCCGGGAGACTACTTCCTCTTCTTCACGTCGCTCAGGCGCACCTTGATGCGGTTGAACTTGATGCCATTGATTCGGGTGTCGTCCTTCGGGTTGGTGTCGGTGCTGATGTCGGGACCGCCAGTGTCACCAACGATGGCGAACGCCTGAACCGGACCGGACTTCGGCGAGACGATGTGCACATGGTTGCCCTCGCTGGGCAGATACGCGAGCCCGCGCATCACGAGATCGTTGAGTCGCTTCATCTCCTTGCGCGCGGGCGTGTCGGCGCGTGCCGCTGGGTTGGCGAAGAAGAACATCGCCTGGGAGATCTGGTTGAAGCGCCCGAGGAACTTGCGAAAGTCCTCGGTGGGTCCGAACAGCTGAAAGCCAGCAGGCTTGCTCACGAAGTCCACCCGGGACACGGAGCCATCGACGATGCCTTCGATGCGCTTGCTGCTCGGCGCGTAGTACACCGTCTTGGTCCAGCTCCCGCGGGTCTCGCTCCAGTCGGACTTCGTCTCGCGCGCGTTGAAGTCGACCGTGGCCAGGATCCGCCGCTTGTCGGCCGTGACGCTCAGCGTGACGCTCGCCTTGATGCGCGGACCATTGCCGCCGAACTCCCGATCGCCGCGCACGAGCTCGTGCGGCACCAGCTGTTCATCAATATTCCGCAGGGATACACTTGTCACGTGGGCGGGAGCCGCCTCGGCGGGGCTGCTCTGGCCGATCAGCATGCACGCAGCGGCGAGGGCGAGGGTGGAAGCGGTAAGGCTACGAACGACTGCGTTCGACATGGCAAACTCCTGGTTGAAATCAGCGCGCCCGAGTGGTGCGAGCCAACTGACCTTACGAGTCGGCCTCAGCGGGTGCTTGAGCCCCGCCTGAGCTGTTCTTGAATCAAGCTTGAGCGGAGCTCCAAGCGCACATCCCTGCGGCATTTCCGCGCAATTCCGGGCTTCATCAGCCGGGTTTGGGGGGGAGGGAGCACTGCCTGGCTCGGTCAGTAGCGTTCCACTAGACTCAGAGGATGGTGCGCCGTGACGCGAAAGACTTGGAAGCCTGTTCGCAGGATGCTGGGTGTTTCGCTCGTTTCTCCAGCGGGTGAGAGTCCCGTCCCGGTAAGCGTCGGTGCAGGAGTAAGGATCTACCAATGGCAAACGCCGCGAAACGCAACGCGACCTACGCGGATGTGCAGAACGCACCCGAGAACTGCGTCGCGGAGATCCTGAATGGTGAACTCACACTGAGCCCACGTCCCGCGCTCGGTCACGCCTACGCAGCATCAGCCTTGGGTGAAGAGCTCGGGCCGCCCTTCAAGCGTGGCAGAGGCGGACCGGGTGGTTGGATCATCCTCGGCGAGCCAGAGCTGCGGTTGGCGGAGAACGTGCTGGTTCCTGATCTTGCCGGTTGGCGCAAGGAACGCTTGCCCCACGTTCGCGCGACTCAGCCATCGGTCACGATTGCGCCGGACTGGCTATGCGAGGTGTTGTCTCCTGGAACCGCGCGTGCTGACCGCGGCATCAAGCTGCCGATCTACGCCCGCGAAGGCGTGAAACACGTGTGGCTCGTGGATCCCCTCGCGCGCCTCTTGGAGGTGCTTCGGCTCGAGAATGGCCGGTGGAGTATCGTCGCCGTGCACCAGCAGGACGAGAGAATCCGTGCGGAACCATTCGACGCGATCGAGCTTGACCTAGGTGTGCTCTGGGCCGACGTGCTGCTAGAAGGTGAGGAACGCCAGGGGTAAGGTGAGCTGCACGCGAATGAGCAACTGCGCGCCTCTTGACCCTTCGTGTCAACGTAGGCTGAGCTGGCTCTGCACCGAAACTCTGCGTAGACCGATGTGAGCTTCCGTTCACACGCGATCAAGCCCACGACGCTACTTGCTGGTTGAGGGATCTCGATAGTCGGGTCTCGTGGGTGTTGACCTAGACCAGGCTCTCGCGGTCCATCAGATCCGCGATCGCCGGGGTGAGGGGGACCGCCTGCTGCTCCAGCACCTCGATGCAGCGCTCGACGGCGCGTTCCATGCTCGGGGCGAGAAACTGCGGAATGCGGGGGCGCGTGATCCAGTTGACCGCCGTGAGCGCGGCTCTGACGGCGCTGCTGGGCACGACCAGCACCGTACACAGGAGAACACCGTCGACGTCTTCGCCGCGCGCCTGCCACTCAGCGAGGATCTTGCGCTGAGTCGCCGAAGGGGGACTGCTCAGTCCGCGCGCATCCACGAGGAGCACGTGCTTGCGCGGGAACTGCGTGGCGACGCGGTAGGCGTCGATGACTCCGCGCCAGTCATCGTCCGCGGCGCCCTCTCCAACCGTCAGGATCAACAGCGGCCAGGTCGAGGTCTGAAGGTCGAGAGGGCCGAAGCTCGCAGGGGGCGGCGGCGGAACACTGGACTGGCGCCGCACGCCGTCTGGCTTCGTCCCCCCGTCCTGGCTCATGGACAGCTCGCGCCTTCCTCGGGCACCTTCGGTACCTCGCCTGCGGCAAGCGTCGAGAGAAAGCAGCGGTACTGAGCCTTGGGCACCTCGGTCTGGAAGATCACCTCGTGGCCATCCTCCACGCCGTCCTCGGGATGCTGCAGGACCACGGCGGTCGTGTTCCCCTCCACGTTGCCGGACGCAGGGAGCTCGATGGATTGCCGCCCGGAAAATTGTAGGCGTGCTTCGAGGGGCGCGAAGTGCGTGAGCTCCGGGCTCTGCGAATCGAGCGCGGGGCCAGCCAGGTCGAGGCCGAAGGACAGGCTCGTGGCGTTGGCGATGGGCGGCAAGATGTAGGTGTCGACGATGCCCTGCTGCATCAGCACGTGCCGCGGCGCGTAGCCCGGGGGCGGTTCATGCACGATACGGCGGCCGTAGATCGGCGGATCCGCGGGCTCTCCGGCCCACTGAAACAGGCTCAGCGCGGGGTCCGCCGGATGCAGGCTCCACTGATTCGAGATGTTGAGCAGGATCTCCGCGAAGACCTTCACGGCGACCGGGCTCTTCTTGTACATGACGTTCTCGATCCAGCTGCCGCCCGCACCGCTGAGGATGATGCCCTTGAAGCTCGGCTCCGTGGCCAGCGTGAGCGGGGTGATGGTTGCGCCCATCGAGTGCCCCATCAAGAGCTTCAAGCTGGGGTCGAAGCGCGCTGGCTTGCCCTGAGTGTCCGCACCGCCGCAGCTGCCGACATCGACGCTCAGCGTATCCAGGAGCTTGGCGGCCAAGGCCAGCTCCAGCGCCGACTGCCGCACGTTGTCCCGCAGGGCGAGCATGTTGCCGACGTTGAACATCAGGAACTGCTCGTCGCCCTGGGTGATGTTGCGGATCCCGCCGTGAGGGCCGTCGAGGCTCACCCCGGCGTAGCCGACGCGGGCAAACTCCAGCGCCGGACCAGTGCCGGGCTCGAGGGGAACGCCGTCGGCGCCGCGCACGCCGCGATCGACCAGCGGTCGATCGCCGCCGCCGCCAGTGCGGCTCATCAACACCACCGGGAAGCCGCCGCTCGGCATTGGCCTACGCGGAATGGTCACGACGATGCGTGCCTCTTCCTGATGGTCGAGGCGTGGATCACCCTGGGCGTCGAACGTCCAGCCGCCGCCGACCTCGTCGTACGGAGGCTGCCCCGTCTGGTACACCGGGAGCTTCAAACGCCCTTCATACACGCAGAAGTCGTCGAACACCTCCTGCGCCTGGAACGCCTGGCTCAGCTCCGGCACGCCCTGCGCTTGCGTGTACGTTACCGCTTGCTCCAGCGGCGCGACCGGGTCGTCCGTCACGAAGACGCTGAGCCCGGCGATGTCCTGCTTCTCGACGCCCGCTGCGCCCAGCGCGTCGATGGCCGCGCGGTAGTGCGCGAAGGCGGCGTCGCTCAAGCCTGGAGGTTTGATTCCGTGAAGCAACGCGACCAGCTGCTTGCTCTGACCGAGCGGCTCCTGGAACGCGCTGCGGAGCAGCACCGCCGCGTGACGCGTGCTCGGTCGTAGCGGTCGCCCCTGAAGCGGCAACAGGGACACGAGGTTCGGGGCTCCGAAGGGGCCGCCGTCCTTGCGCAGCTGCACCTCCACCGGCTGGCGCTCGAGGTAGCCCGGGCTGCCTTCCTGGACGTCGAGCACGAAGGCGGGGGAGGCGCTCTCGAGGGACACAGCGTAGTCGGCGAGGTCCAGCGCGTCTCCGGGCTCGAGGCCTGTCGCCTCGGCCGGAGTCTGGTCGAGGCTGAAGAAGATGGCCGAGCTGACGCCGAAGCCGCGCGCGTCCTGCTCCAGCATGGTAACGAGTGAATCCACGATGCGTGTTTCCGTGGGGTTTGGAAAGCCGCCGAGGACGACGTGGCCGTCCGTGGCGCGCTGGTTCTCGCTGGGGAAGGGCGCCCCGTAGAAGTCGACAGCGTCGGCGTTCAGCCCGAGCTGAGCCTCGAAGTCATGACGCACCACGATGCCAGCGACGGGCTCCTGGCAGCTGTACTCGGTGCAACCGCTGGTCTCCGACTCGTCGGAGCCGCAGGCCGCCACGAGCAGCGCACCTAACCCCCAGATCCAGGCGCTCGGATGCCGCTTGACTCGTACTGAACCACTGAACGCAACGCCGCCTGAACCGGTCACCCTTCCTAGTATGCGCGCCTTTGGACGCCCTCGGTAGAGGCAACGAGGGTGACGCTTCCCCCCGCGCTCAGTCGGCGTGGATCACCTGATCGGCGAAGCGCTTCAGGCCGTCTTGCTTCTCCTGCAGGGTGCCGTTGATCGCGACGCCGTAGAACAACCACGGCTGGACGATGACGTCCGTGACTCCGACGTCCTCGAGGCGCTTGAAGCCGTCCTTGTCGAACGCATCCACGCAGGTCACCTGATACTCGAACGGGTCGTGCTCGCGACCGGCTTCCTTCAGCGCGGGCTTGATCTCACCGATCAGCTTCTGGATCTCCGGGGTGGTGAGCATCGCGCTGGTCCAGCCATCGGCGTACTTCACCGTGCGACGGATGGCGGGCTTCGAGTGCCCACCCACGTAGATCGGCACTCGCTGCTTGGGCGCCGGCGAGATCTGCAAGCGGTCGAAGCTGTAGTGCTCGCCGTGGTACTCGACCATGCCTCCGGCCAGCAGCAGGCGGATGATCTCGATCGCCTCGTTGGCGCGCTTGCCACGCGTCCTGTAGTCCGTGCCACACCACTCGAATTCCTCGGGGATCCAGCCGAGGCCGACTCCGAGGATCACGCGGCCCTCGGCCAGCGCCGCAGCGGATTGCACCGTTCGGGCTACGAGCAGCGGGTTGCGGATGGCGAGCTTCATCACGCTGGTGCAGAAGCCGAGGCGCTGCGTGACAGCGGCCATGGCCGGGATCGCGACCCAGGGTTCCAGCCAGGGTGTGTCCGCGGTCCAGAAGCGCTTGCCGTCCGAGGTGTACGGGTAGTCCTCGTCCACCTTTTCCGGGTAGAAAACCGCGTCTGGCAGCGCCGCGTGTGTGAAGCCGCACTCGTCGGCCGTTTGGGCCAGAGGCAGGTACTGATCCACTGGGGAGAGCGCAGGGGAAAACGTGTACTTCATGCCAGCATTCCTCCATCCACACGGATGTGTTCGCCGTTGATGTGAGCCGCGTCCTTCGACGCCAGAAAGCAGATCAAGCTCGCTGCGGCTTCCGGCGGTCGGTACTTGTCCTGACCGGTGATGCGCGCGAGCAGGCCGGGGTCAGCGCCTTCGGGGAGCGTGAAGGCGTTGTGCATCGGCGTCTTCACCGCGCCGGGGCAGACCGCGTTGGCGCGGAGTCCCTGGTTCTTGTACTCGACGCTCAGGCCGTGGGTCAGCGACAGGATGCCGCCCTTGGAAGCGGTGTAGGCCAGCGTCCAGGGGTGACCGCCGAGCGCCGCCGTGCTCGACGTGTTGACGATCGCGCCCCTGACCTTCAGCAGGTGTGGGATTGCCTCACGGCAAAACAAGAAGGTGCCAGTCAGGTTGACGTCGAGCACTCGCTTCCAGTCGCTGAGCTGGATCTCGTGGCTGTGCTCGAAGCGCAGGATACCCGCGACGTTGCACAGGACGTCGAGCTTCCCGAAGCGACTCACCGTCTCGGCTACACAGCTGACCACGCTCGCCTCGTCGCTGACGTCGATGGCGAAGCTGGCTGCGTCCCCGCTGGCGGCGGTACACGCGGCGGTGACCTCGGCCAGCGGCGCAGCCTGCAGGTCGACGCAGGTGACCAGGGCCCCCTCCTCCGCCAGGCGCAGCGCCGTCGCGCGCCCGATACCGCTGGCCGCGCCGGTCACCAGCGCGCTCTTGCCTTCGAAGCGCCTCATAGATCCTTTGTTTCCATGGGGAAGTTCGAGGCGACGGCCCCGCCGTCGACTTCGAGCATCTTGCCGGTGATCCACGACGCGGCCGGGGAGCAGAGGAAGACGGCGGCGCTGGCGACGTCCCGCGGCTGGCCGATGCGCCCCATGGGGAGCTTGTCCACCATCTTCTCGCGCATGCCATCCATGCCGAGAAAAGGCGCCAGCGCCGGCGTCTCCACGGAGCCGACGGACAGGCCGTTGACGCGGATCTTGGGCGCCAGCTCGTGGCCCAGCACGTGGGTCATGTGCGCCAGCCCGGCCTTGGCGGTGGCGTAGGCCACGAACCCGCGCTCGACCTGGTGGTCCAGCGCGGAGGAGATGTTGAGCACGGCGCCGAGGGGCGCAGGAGCGTCCTGCTCCAGCATCAGCCGGGCGGCGAGGCGAGTCAGCAGGAACGCCGACGTCAGGCTGAAGCGCAGCGTGTGCTCGAACGTCCGCTCGCTGGTCTCGAGCGCAGGCTTGTAGGGTCCGCCCCCGGCGTTGTTCACCAGCAGCGTGAGTCGCCCGAAATGTTTCCGTGTGGCTTCAACCAGCGCCTCCAGGGCCTTCCGGTCCGTGACGTCGGTGGGCACCACGAGCGCCTCGGCGCCCAGCGCGCGCACGCGGGAAGCGACCTGTTCGAGATCGGCCTCGGTGCGCGCCGCGAGCACCACGTCGGCGCCCGCCTCCGCGAACGCTTCGGCGATGGCGGCGCCGATCCCCTTGCCTGCGCCGGTGATCAGCGCCACCTGGCGATCGAGGCGGAAGTCGTCGAGGATCATGCTTGGCCTTCCTCCGGCTTGGCGGGTTGCAGGACCCGTTCGCTGGTGTTGACGATGTGGATGGTCGATAGGTCGATGAAGCTCGCGACGTCCTTGCCGATGCGCTTCATGTTGGCGACGTCGCCACCGTAGAAGCGCGTGAGGTCGGTGACGTCCTCCTGCTCGCGGAACTGCAGCTCGACGATCGCGTCGTAGGCGGGAGCGTCGGCGCTGAGCGCCTCCACGACCACGCCGCGCAAGTAGCGCCAGAGTGGGTGCACCTCCAGGGCCAGCGGCGTGTGGATCAAGTGCCAGTGGCGCAGGAAGGCCTCGAGAGTCAGCTCGGGCTTCCTGCGGATCAAGCTGATCTGCTTCAGGCCCGGGGAGCGCTCTCCGAGCGGCCAATCCCTGACATAGTCCCGCGCGACCGCGACCTGGAGCAAGTAGGCATCGAGGCGCGCGGCATGGGGCGTCAGCAGAGGCTCCATCAGCGCGAAGGCGTCACGGGCCAGCAAGGCAGGGTCGCTTCCGCGAGGCAAGCGCAACGTGAGCAGCGCCCCGACCTGACCACCGTCTTCGCTCGTGCGTTCGATGGGCGACGCCGGGCCGTCGGCGAGGTTCAGCGTCAGCTCGTGGCCGCGCGCCGCACCGAGCTCGGAACTCGCTTCGAGCGCGGTCAGGAGCTCTGCCAGCGCTGGCTCCAGGCTCGCGCCGAACGCCTCACGGCTGGTCTGGCCGTCTCGCCACAGGACGCAGCACACGGTGTGATGGATCGGGTAGTCGTCGAGCGCTGGCAGCATGAGCCTCCTGGCGCGCTGACACGCGGCCGCGCGATGCGTCGACGATAGCTCAGGGCTCGTCACGACCGCAGACAAACCCATGGAATCCGTTCATGCCCCGCCTCGCAGGGTCGACGAATCAGGCCGCGCGCTGGCCCAGCCGCGCCAAACCCTCGGCCACGGGTGGGTCGAAGTGCACGTCGACCTGCGGGAAGGAGATCACGACCTGGTTCTGCGCGAACGACTCCCAGATGGCCTCGCGCACCTGGGACTGTTTCACACGGAAACGCCACGGGTCGTCCGTCCACACCGCGACCTCCCAGTCGACGCTGGAGCTGCCGAAGGCCGTGAGGAAGACCGCCGGCGTGCGCGCCTGGCTGTGCTCCTTGGCGACCTTCTCCAGGACCTCGCGCACGAGCTTCATGTCGCTGGAGTAGGAGACCCCAACCTGGACGCGCACGCGAAAGTGGGGATCGCGCAGCGTGTAGTTCTTCACCGTCGACTGCACCAGGCTCGAGTTGGGAACGATCAGGCTCTCACCATCCAGCGTCTCGACCAGCGTCGAACGGATCCCGAGGTGGATGATGCGCACGGGCTCGTCGTTGAGCTCCACGATGTCTTCCGCGTGGATCGACCGCTCGATGAGCAAGATCACGCCGCTGACGAAGTTCTGCGCGATGTTCTGCATCGCGAAACCGAAGCCGACGGCGAAGACGGCGCCCGCGGCGAACAGCGCGCCGATCTTGATCCCCGCGGTTTGCAGCGCCACGCCGACCCCGACCACCATGATCGCGTAGTGGGTGAGGCGGTTGGCCGTCGCGAGGCCACCGCCCGTCTCGATGCCGCGCCTGTGCAGGGCGCGCTTCACGCCTGCTTGAACCAGCTTCGACAGGATGTGAGTCAGCACCAGGATGCCGACGACGATGAGCACGGTGCCGAGGGTGACCTTGGCGTCGCTGACCTTCACCAGCTCGATGTCCAAGACGCCCTTTATCTTCTTCAGGATCTCCGCCCAGCTCACCTTGGCAGAACTCCCACGTTCCGCTGCGGCGGGCCCAGTTTTCGCTCCTCGAGAGCTTCCCCAGGGGGTGGGGGTGAGGCGCAGCGGAGCTGGCGCGTTTCTCCAGCCTGTCGATTGACGTCCGGGCGCGTACGAGTCAGACCTCAGGCCATGGCTTGGCTTCCCCGCGGCGCCGTGAGCGCGCTCCTCGTCGTGTGTGCTGGCTGCAGCTCACTGATCGGTCTCGACGAGTTTGGTCCCGCAGAGTCTGGAAGCGGAGCTAGCGCTGGCGCAGCCGGACAGGGAAGCGCTGGCGGTTCTGGCGCTCAGGGAGGGGTTGCTGCGCACGGAGGTTCCGGCAACGCGAGCGGGGACGCCGGCACGGGAGCAACGGGAGGAGTCGTCACGCAGTGCTCCGGCCAGCCCGATGGGCAGACCTGCGCGCTGAACGCCTTGGATGCCGGTCTGGATGGTGGAGACGCCGATGTCGACTCGAGTGCGTCGGACGCGGCCGTGTCCGATGGCGGCGCTGCCGAGCGACGCATCTGCCTCGGCGAGCAGTGCGTGGTGAGCCGTTGCGGAGATGGCTACGCCGACGATGGCCGCGGCGAAGCTTGCGACGACAAGCGCAACGGCGATCAGGCCGACGGCTGCCGCGACGACTGCCAGTACACGTGCGGAGCGAACGAGGACTGCGTCGCTGGTCTGTTGTGCGTGTTGTCGCAGTGCAACCAGACGACCCACACCTGTGGCCCTCAGACAGCGAACACTTGCGACGATCAGGACCCCTGCACCAGCGACAGCTGCAACAGCAGCAACGGCGAGTGCATCAACGCGCTGATCGACAACGACGGCGACGGCTATTCAGCGCAGATGTGCAAGACGGACGGACCGTATGCAGCCCAGGGAGGCGACTGCGCAGACAACTCGTCGGTCTCCGGCTCAGCCAGTGTTTACCCTGGGGAAATGGATTTCTACCCGACGCCCCACGGCATCCCGGGCTTGAAGCCGTTCGACTACAACTGTGATGGTGTCGAGGAGCAGTTTCTTACTGCGCGCCAGACCACGAATCCCTGCCAGAGCGGTTGGAACACCGTGGTGACCTTGCCCGTGCCGGCGTGCGGCGAGTCGGCGAACTTTACGATACGCCTAGAGTTGGATGGGGTCTGCAAGATCCTTCAGGTGAGTGAGAGGACTCAGACCTGTAGGTGACACACGAGAAAGGGAGCCCGATTGGACTCCCCTTCGTGTCGGTCGTGGTGTTCTCAGCTCACATGGTGCACGCGCTGCAGGCGCTCTGGATGCAGCCAATCAGAGTGTTGAAGTCAGACACACCGTTCGGGTGGTCCATGCCGCACTGCTGGGCGCAAGCTTGGTCCGCCCCGCAGCCATTCGCACAGGTGATGAGCGCGTTGCACTCGGTGTTCATGTTGCAGGCTACGTTCTCTGCCTCGCAACAGCCACCCGAGGCTTGCGCGCTCTGAAGGCAAGTCGCGCAAGGGACGCCGCTGCCGCCACTGGTGCAGTCGCTCCCGGTTCCACCAGTTCCACCGTTCGAGGTGCCTGCCGTTCCACCATTCCCGGTTCCACCCGTCCCGCCGTTCGCGGTGCCACCGGTTCCGCCGTTCCCGGTCCCGCCGGAGCCGCCGCCGCCACAGAAGCCGGCGTTCTTCGCCGTGTCCAGCAGGGTCTTGCAGCCGCTCTCGTACTGCGAAGCGTCCGCGCCGTTGGCGATCGACTGCTCGGTGTTGGCCTTCGCGTCGGCGCAGGCCTGATCCTGTCCGGACGCCTCGGCGCAGCAGCCACCGTAGTACTCGGTGCACTGCGGTCCGAGAGCGCTGGTGCTGCCGCCGCCGTCGCTGTCGCTGGTGCTGCAGTTGATGAGAGCGGTCGAGAATGCGACCAGACCGACGATCGAAAGGGTGCTGAACTTCATGTGACTAAGACTCCTCGAAACCGGGTCCCTGGGCGTGCCGCCTATTCGACTACCCGCTGACCCAAACCCGAGCGATGGCTTAGCTGGCTTCCCATGGCTTGACCAGATCCGAGCCCAAAGAATGTGAGCGATCTCGAAGCCCTGCTCGCGGCGCTTTTGCAAATAGTTGAAATCCAAACCTTTTGCAGTGTGGTTCCGGCGTCTTGAACAGGTTTGACGGGCTCGCGCCCGGTCGTCGGCACGAACGGTCCAGGCACTCGGGGCGGCGTGCGAACTCACGCACGGGTGGGGATGCGGACCGCGTGCACGGAATTTTCTGACCAGTGTGCTCGACCGGATAGCGCCAGAACCAGCTGGAAACTCCTGGATTCTCTCGGTCGGATGTTTGGTGGAGACGGCGCGCCTCTCACCCCCTCGAACCCTTTTTTATCCTCAGGGAAATTATTCGACGCTGGACCGTTCCTTGCGGCCCTCGGCAGCGTGGCGACCTGCGAGGTAGCCCCAGGTCAGCGCCACGCCAATCGTCGCCCCGGCGCCCGGGTAGCCTGGACCCATGATGCTGGCCATGGCGTTGCCTGCGGCGTAGAGGCCTCGAATGGGGGAGCCGTCTGGTCGCAAGACGCGCGCATGCTGATCGACCTTCGGACCTCCCTTGGTGCCAATGGTGCTCGGTCGGAGCTGCACGGCGTAGAACGGCGGCTTGGCGAGCGTGCCGAGGTTGGGGTTCGGGAGCTGATCCGGGTCGCCGTAGAAGCGGTCGAAGGCGCTCCTGCCTCGGCCGAAATCCGTGTCGTCACCCGCCTCCGCCTGATGGTTGAAGCGCTCGATGCTGCGGACCAGTGTGGCGGCGTCGATCCCGCAGCGGTCGGCCAGCGCTTCCAAGGTATCCGCGCACTTCACCCACTCCGGAAGTGGCCTCGGCTCGATGCCGGGGATCACTGGCGGCACGCTGAGCAGCGCGTACTTCTCGCGGTATTGCTGGTCGACGATCAGAAACGCCGGGAGGTTCTTTCGACGGTAGCCGACCGGGCCGTGGTCGAAGAACGGCTTGGTCACGTCGTTGTAGTTGGTCGCTTCCGCGGTGAAGCGCTGCCCGCTGGCGTTCACGATCACCGAGTGGGGGAGGCAACGCGCAGCGAACTCGGGTCGGTAGAGCGGAGCGCCGTCGTACTCCTCTCCCGGCACCTCGACCGCTGGACACCACCACGCCTGGCTCATGTTGCCGAGCGCTGCACCCGCGCTCATGGCCATCAGCAGTCCGTCACCTCGCGAGGTCGGCACGCTCGCCGGATGTGTAGGTACGCCAAGCAAGAAGTCCTTGCACAGCTCCGGATTCCACGCGAATCCGCCGCTCGCGAGCACGACGCCGCGCTGAGCAGTGAGCTCGACGGCGCCGCTCTCGTCGGTCGCGCGCAAGCCGTTCACTCGACCTGCGTCGTCGCGCATCAGCTCTCGCCCGCGGGTCTGCAATCGGAGCTCTATCCCGCGAGCGAGACAGGCCTCCAGAAGGCGCCCGATGAGCGCCGCGCCACCGTGCACCAGGCCACGCTTGTAGCGGTCGTAGACGTCACGAAAGGGAAAGCCGAGCGGTTTGGAGAACACCTGCCAAGCCATGGCTTCACCGATGGTCATCGGCGCCTTGCCGGTGATCGGGTTCTTGCGCAGCTTGGGCTGCCAGTCTCCGAGACGGTTCGTGTCGTAGAGTGGGTTGTCGAGGCTGCGCCCGCCAGTGAGACCCCCCGGCAGCTCCGGCTGGTAGTCTGGGTAGGTGTCCAGGCACTCGAACTCCACGCCGATGCTGTCCTCGACGAAGTCGAGCATCATGGGTGATGCCGTGAGGTAACGTTCGATCAGCCTGCGCGGCGCGCGCCCTTCGCTGATGTGCTCCAGATACTCGAGGGCGTGCTGGATGGAGTCGCTGATGCCGCGAGCTCGCTGGTGTCTGTTGCAGGGTACCCAGATCACGCCACCGCTCACCGCGGTCGTTCCTCCGATGCTGTCCGCCGCCTCGATGACGAGCACCGAGAGGCCCGCCGCTCGCGCCGCCAGCGCCGCCGAGAGCCCCGCGGCGCCCGAGCCCATCACCACCAAGTCTCCGCTCCACCCGCTCATGGCCTGGACCTTACCGCGCTGACCGGGAGACCGAGGGTATCGCGAGGCGTGGCCTCAGGTACGCTGCTCCTGCGGACGCTCAGCCAGGGTGCTCATCAACCACGCAGGATGAGTGGGACGAGCTCGCCTGCCTGCGGCTGCTCGGCCTTCACGCCGCTCAGCTGCTCCTCGACTCGGGCCGAGAAGTCGGCGCCCGCACCGCGAACCGTGGTCGATAGCAGGTGCTCGGCCAGGGGATCCGAGTATCCAGCTTCGTGATGGCTCGGGAACACTTGCCTGCTCTTCAAGCGCCGGGTGGCCTCGACGGCGAGCGCGGGATCCATCACCAGGAGAGGTTCCCAGCGGATACGTGTCCCGTCCACGGGCAGGATCGAGACGATCGGTGCGAACTGCTCACCGATGCGGTGATGGTCATCGATCAGCGTCGTGTCGCCGCCAAAGTAGACGCTCGTCTGCTCACCGCTGAGCACGAAGCCGACCTCGGGTGAGTCGTGGAGCGCCGGAGTGGCGGCGATCTCCAGATCCCCTAGCTTGCCTTGCTCCCACTCGCCAATGCGCACCACCGTCTTGAATCCAAGCAACCTGAGCTTGGTCTCCAGATCCTTCAGCCCAACGAACACCGTTGCCGACTTGTCCAGGCGGTCGAGCGCCATCGGATCGGCGTGATCGGGGTGATCGTGGCTCACCAGGATGGCGTCCAGTTTGCCCACCTTCTCCGCCTGGACCGGCGGCAGCACCGCATGATCCAGCGAGCCGAAGGCGGGGTCGAAGAACCAGGGATCCGTGAGGATTCGTTTCCCGTCGAGGACGATCAGGTGGGTCGAGTGGGCGAGGTGCAAGAGCCCGTTCTTCACCTCTCCTGCGTCGAGTCGGCGAATGCTCTGCCGGTAGCGATCGCCGTTCGTGGTGCCGACTGCGGAACGATTGTCGAAGTCACCGCGCAGAGACAGATACTCGAGCAGGCCGGCTCCCCCCAGCGCCAAACCACCCGCGAGCCAGGTCCTGCGTTTCATGACTTGGCCCTAGCCCCGTAGCCTCACCCTGGCGACCTCAGTGTTGTCGCGTGAGTTGCCGCAGGCCGGCGAGCGTCGGGCGGCGCTCCGCCCACCAGCCGCGGACGCGGTCTTCGAGTTGCTTGCCGGCTTCGAAGCCGTCCCAGGCGGTGATCAGCACTTCGCCGAGCAACGCGCGCGGCTTCGGCCCATCGGGTCGCGGCGCACGGGGCTGGCGGTAGCGGATGACCTCGCGTTGCACTCCTTCCCAGAAGCGCCCGCGGGCTTCCAGGCTGGCGATGGCGCCACGACGGATCTCCTGCTGCGCCTGGGTCTCACTGGCGTAGCGCTCGAGCGCCTCCTCGAGCCAGCTTCCGTGGTCGTCGTCCTGCTCGACGTGCAACGTGAAGTACTGGATCTCGGTCTCGTCGAAGCCCGCTCGGCGCAGGCCAGGTATCACCGCCTCGAACATCTTTGGGATCGCCCACTCGTGACCAGGGCCCACGGCTCCTAGCCCCTCCAGGAAGGGGCGCTCGCGCACCAGGCGTTGATGCGTCGTGATGAAGGCGTGCGCGGGAGCTCGCACGTTCTCGCTCATCACCGCGCTCGGGTCACCGCCCGTTGCCTCGAGGAAACTTGCGTAGAGGTTGCTGTGGTCGCGCCCCTCGGAGCCCTCTCCGTACTCGTCGACCAGAACCTTCGCCAGCCACAGCTTGGCTTCGCTGTCCGGCGCCCGCACCAGCAGCGACTCCAGATAGCTCGTGAAGATGCACACCAGGGCGTAGTGGTTCTCGGCGAAGACCCGATAGTCCTGCTTGGCGAAGGGGCTCGTGGCGAGGCGATTCAGGAACAGATGATTCACCGCGGGGTGCGACTCGATCTCTCGGCGCAGGTCCCTGAGGAAGGCTTTGGCTGACTGGGTCATGTTGGCTCCAGGTGGAAGATGCTCACTCGGCGGCGATGGGGCTGTCTGGGTTGTTTCGCCCCTTTGGAGGAGCGACGCCCACCGCGGGCAGCTCGTCGACCCATGTATCCTTGGGGATTCGGAGCTTGACCAGGCCTGGCTCCTGCTGCGCCTGTTTACTGTGTTCGTCGCCGCGCGGATACTCGACGTCTCGCCAGGTGAGCTGCGCCTTGGCGCCGGGGCCATTCAGCAGGCCCTCCTCATCGCGCAGGAACGAGCGGTAGTCGCGGTGCACGCGCTGGTAGCGCCAGGTGCGCGCGTAGAACCAGAGCATGTTCTTCGCGTACTTGCGCATGAAGTCCGGTCGGCGCTTAGCCACGTTCTTCATTGCGCGGTGCGCGGAGTCCTCGGTGGCGTCGAGGGCGCGGGCGAACTCCTGGTAGAACTCCTCGCGGGGCAGCTTCGTGGGTAGCACCGCGTGCAGCAGATCGAAGAGCCGGTAGTCCGTCGTCAACAGCTTGTCCTGATAGGCGCGATACAGCTGGGTCCCGGGTAGCGGTGTCAGGATGGTGACCAGCGGGATGCCGATCTCCAGGGTGTTGATGTAGTCGTACAAACCCTGGAACTGCTCTCGTGTCCAGTCCGCGCGCACCATGAAGATCCCCGTCGAGAACACGCCGTTGTCCCTGAGGATCTGATTGGCGCGCTTGTTCTTGTCCCAGGTGTTCTTCTTGCGTAGCGACGCCAGGCTGTCGTCGTCGTTGGACTCGAAGCCGCTCAGCAGCCCGATCAGACCGTTCTTGGCCAGGCGCGCAATCAGCTCGGGGTTGTCCGCGACGAAGTCGGTGCGGCCCTGGGTCATCCAGAACTTCTTCAGTTTGCGACGCTCGAGCTCCTCACACAGCTCCGTCAGTCGCCGCTTGCTGGTCAGGAAGTTGTCATCCAGCAGGAAGATGAAGTCTTCCTTGCAGGCTTGCATCTGGTCCGCAATTTTCTCTGCGGATAAGAAGCGGGTACGCCGTTCGTAGAACTCCCAGATCGCGCAGAAGTTGCAGTCGAAGGAGCAGCCCCGGCTGGTGAAGATGCTCGCCATGGGCCGCGCCACGGTGAAGAAGTAGCGCCCGTAGTACTTGGCCACCAGGCTACGGTCTGGCGCTGGTAGCTCGTCGAGCGCGACCGTCTGTTCGCGCTTGGCGTTCACGACGTATCCGCCCTCGTCCCGATAGCGGACGCCGGGGATGCCGGGAAAGCGTCGGCTCACCGCGTCGAGCTGAGCCCCGGCGCTGACGACCTGATCCCAGCGTTCCACCAGCTCGCGGAAGGTGTGCTCGCCCTCACCCTGCACCACGACGTCGATGTAGTCCTCCTCGAACTCCTGCGGTTGCAGCGTCGGAGCGTGACCCCCGACCACGGTGAGCGCTTCCGGGCGGATTTGACGAGTCATGCGCAAGACCGCCTTCGCCTGGTAGACGTCGGTGGTCATGCTGGTGGTGCCGACGAGGTCGGGCGCGAAGTCGACCAGGGCCTTGGCCAGGGCGTCCTCGGGCTCGAGGCGCAGGTCGAGGAGACGGATCTCATGCTCCTCGGGCACCGCCGCTGCGATGCTGGTGAGCGCCACGGGCTCCGAGAGCCAGACTACGTTTTCAAGTCCTAGGCGTCCCGTCTCGAACGGGGTGGGCATGACGAGCAGAATGCGCATGCACCGCTCGTGAGACCTCCGTGGTGCCACGTCAACGTCCGTTTGTCTGCAGCGCTCCTCACCCCCAAATCCCCTTCCTCACCCCCTGGGTTGGTGAATCGAGACGCGGGTTCGGGGGGGAGACGCACTGGAACGTGGCTCGAGTGACCGCGAAGACGCGATCAGGCGGGCGGAGTCAGCGGGGCGCAGGTCGAGACGCCTGCACCGACGATCCGGTAGCCGGTGTTGTTCACTGCCTGGGTCAGGCTCTGGGTGCCGGGGTCGAAGAACCAGATGTTGGTGCTGTTCTCCAGCGCGCGCTGCAAGAAGACGTAGAAGCCGCCGCCCCAGAACGCGAAGGCCCAAGCACTCGGGCTGCCCGTGAGCTGGTTGACGTTGAAGCTCTCGGCGACGCTGCCGTTGGTCTTGTCGAGGCGCTGGATGGTTGGCGGCGTCGTGTTCGGACTGAACGCCCAGAGCTGACCGTTTCCGGTACCGGTCAGCTCCGGCCAGCCATTGATCTGACCGATGGTGGAGAGCTGCAGGGTCTGGGTGTCGATCGAGGCGAGGGTCGCGTTGCCGACGGTGACCGACGTCCCTCCAGCGACGAACAGCGACTCACCGTCGTCGTCGTCGTTGGAGACGAAGCCCATACCGAAATTGTCCAGGCCCGCCTGTCCAGGCTGGAAACTGGTGGCGGAACACGCTGCGCTGGAGGTATCTACGTGGAAAATGTTTCCGCTCTGGTACAGCACCCAGGCCGTGGCGTCGCGGTCGACCGCCATGGAAAACGGCGTATCGCCGGCGCTGGAAGGACAGTTCAGGTTGCCAATTGGTGTCAGCGTGAGTGAATCCGGGCGGAATTGAAGCAGGACGTTGTTGCTGTCCACCAGGTAGATCCACTCCGCGCCCGAGGCACAGCGTTTGTTGCCTCCGTCTCCAGCGCCCGAGTCGACGCCCAACCCTCCACCGAAGCCGTCGCCGCCCTGACCGCTGCCGCCCTGTCCGCTGCCGCCTTGCCCGCTGCCGCCCTGCCCGCTGCCGCCCTGCCCGAGGCCGGAGTTGCTGCTCCCGGCGTCTCCGCACCCTGCGGCGAAGACCAGGAGCAGCGGGAACAGGCTCTTGCGAGGGGCAGACCAAGATAAGCTGTGCGGAAACATTGAAGGAAACTCCTTTTCGAGGAACGCGAGTGGTGGCTTTCCGCGAGCTTATCCATTCCCGACCTCCGGTGCGTCATACCGATACTTGACGGGGCTTTGGTTTCAGCAAAAGTCGGGCCCATGACCACACCGTCATACAGTCGCTGCCTGCAGGCTGCGCTGCGAGCCTGGGGCCTGTCTGCACTATGCAACACCATCGCGCTGGGACAGCTCGCCTGCGACGACTCCGACGGTACGAAGCGTAGTGGTCGAGGCCAGGACGCTGGGGCCGACGGAACGGCTCCCGCGGGTGGCAGCGGCGGAATGGCGGGTACCGGCGGTGTCGCTGGCGCGGCCGGAACTCCGAGCACGGGAGGTACGGGGGCCGCAGGCGGTAGCGCGGGTGCTGGAGGCACCGGGGGGACGGGCGGCGAGCCGCCCATTCCGCCGGATCCAGGTGCTCCAGGCACTCGTGTGCTGTCCGGCGGCGCCTACATGAAGAGCTCCAGATTTCGTTTGATGATTTCCGCGGGGCAAGGGCCGGGGAGCAGCAAGCCCGCGAGCGGTAGCAAGTACTCGTTGCAGGGTGGTTTGGTGGGCAGCGTCCACTGACGCGCCGGAAGGGTTATGACGATGAAGCGCAAGATCTCTCGCATCAAGTTGAGCATCGCCGCAGTAGCAGCAGCCGTCTGCTTCCAGTCGGTCGCGGTCGCGCAGACGGTGCCGCCGTATCTGGGGCACCAGGGACGCCTGTTCGACGACCAGGGTCAGCCCGTGAACGGCACACTCAGCTTCGTGTTCACGCTGTACGACGCGTCCGTGGACGGCACGGTTCTCTGGACCGAGACGGTGGACGTGACCCTGGAGGATGGCTACTTCGCCATCGTCTTGGGGCAGTCGGTGCCGCTGAGCCCAGGTCTCTTCGATGGTTCCACCCGCTACCTCGGAGTGGCCGTCGATGGAGACACGGAGATGAGCCCGCGGGAGCCGCTGGTGAGCGCGCCGTACGCCCTGGTGTGTGAGAACGCGATCGGCGCCATCTCGCCGCTCAGTGTGAGTGTCGGGGGCGGCTTGGTCATCGACGAGTCGGGCAACTGGGTCGGCCCGAGCAGCGGACTGGTCGGCCCGACGGGACCCCAGGGACCCGCGGGCGCGACGGGTGCTCAGGGGGCGACGGGACCTCAAGGACCGCCCGGAGCCACGGGCGCAACCGGTGCTCGCGGTCCGACGGGTGCCACCGGGGCGACCGGAGCCCAAGGACCTGTCGGGCCAACTGGTGCGACGGGTACGCGGGGCCCGACGGGGCCGACCGGGCCGACAGGAACCAATGGCACGAACGGAGCCCCGGGCCCGACCGGCCCCACGGGTCCAGCGGGAACCAACGGCACGAACGGCGCGCCTGGGCCCACGGGGCCGACCGGGCCGCGCGGCATTCAGGGGATCCAGGGGATCCAGGGGATCCAGGGCCCACAAGGTCCAAGTGGGACGATCTACGCCTGGGCCGCGGACGCCATCAAAGATGGGAGTGTTCAGCTGATCGGAGAAGACGTCGTCGTGGGGCAGAGCGAGACGTTCGATGTCCGCGACGGGCAGGTGGTGACGATCAACGGTGTGACCGGAATCGTCGGCTCCGAGAGCAGCTTCGAAGTGGGCGCGTGTCTGGTGGGAACGCAAGGGCCGCTGGCGCCCGTCTTCCACAGCCAGCTTCCGGTTGTTCGTTCCCTCATCGTCGTGCCCATCACCTACACCTGGGTGAAGCCACCCCCGGGTCGCTACTACGCCGGGATCTGCTACCTCGGCAAGGGCGGCACGGTCAGCTACAACCGGGCGTTCTACTCGGTGACGATCTCACAGCTCTGATCGTGCGGCGGCTGCCGAGTGGCCCGCCAGCGCACTGAAACCCCCGTTGACCGGCGATCACCGCTCCCCGGGTTCGACGTCGTGAGGCTCGCGCACTAGATTGGCCGACGATGGAAGATCGCGCCCGGGACTTGGTCAAGCGCTTGTCGGCGGAGGGCTTTCGGAGCCCCTATCTCGAACGTCTCAGGGCCCGCACCGCGGAGGCGCGCCGCAACGCCGAGCTAGGAAAAATCCAGCGGGAAATCGTCGAGGAGATGGCCGCTTCTCTTGGGCGTGCCGAGGACCGCATCAACCAGGCGCTGCTCGAGCTCGACGTGCTCGCCGTGGCGGTGGAAGCCGCCGAGTCCCGCGGCGATCTCCAGGCGATGATGCTGAGGAAGGACGAATTCAACCGCAAGCGCGAGTTCGCCAAGCTTCGAGTCCGTGACCTGCGCATCCAGCGCGAGGCGCTGGGCTTCCGCAACAACGCGCTGCTGGCGGAGCTGTACCCAATCCCGCCGAGGCGCTAGTGTCCATGGAACTTGCCTCACTGGCTCAGCAGTAGTCTCAGGCTGAGTTTCGTTACCTTGCGGTAACGGGATCGACTCAGCGCGTGGTGACTGCGGAGCAGCTCGTAGGTGCTGAACGAGAGGGCCACGATGCAGGCCTCGAGGCGATCCTCGCGCTCGTCGTCTGGCAGCGTGGCGATTTCTGGAGCGAACGTGGCGCTGACCTGGTGGCGCAGCTCGCGACGCACCGCCCGTACCGCGCGCGCGACCTCGTCGGAGGAGCCCTCGAGCCTGAGCGCCAGCTTCGCGGAGTCCTGGATCTCGTCGTAGTAGCGGTCTCGTTGCTCCACGATTCGTGCGATGCGTTCGTGGAGCGCGCCCTCGGCCACCGGGACGCTGTCTGGGCTGGGGCCGAGTGATTGCTTCGCGAGCTCGGCGAACAGATCGTCGACATCGGCGAAGTGCTGGTAGATGGAGCGGAGCGAGACTCCGGCTTGCCTTGCTATCTGCTCGGCCGTCGGTCTGGCCTGGCCTTCGGCGATCAGCGCACGCAGGGCGTCGATGATGCGCTTGCGAGTCAGCATGCGGCGCTTCACTCGGCCGTCGGTGGGAGCTTGTGACATCGGATGCGCCGGTGTACTCCGCTACAGGCCCTTGTCGAAGCGCTCGGTGAAGCTGCGCACCCGGAGCAGCTCGCCCTCCACGCTGAGACGTTCGTCGAGGCTGGCAGACAGCGGACTGTCCTTGCCGAGCGCCATGCGCTTCCAGGTCAGGCTATCCGTCGTGAGGGTGGCGAAGGGCTCGGGGGTCCCCGGCAGCGCCGTGCCCATCGCGACCTCTGCCACTCCCTTCCTCACCGTGACGAAGACGTCTTCGTCCAGATCCCTGAAATGGATCTTGAGCGTCTCCTCGACGTCCTTCGCCTCGTCCGCCTTCAGGCGGGTGGCCATGGTGTCGAAGAAGGTGGACACCGGGAGCTCGGCCAGCAGCGCGTCGCTGACCTCTGGCTTGAGGCTGGAGCCCTTGCCTTCGTACTCCAGCGCGCTCTGCAGCAAGTAGCCGCGGCCGTTGGTGTTGTAGACGTCCTTGCCCACCTCCCGCAGCGCGCGAGCGACCAAGGGCTTCAGGTCTTTCCGTGCGGACTCACTGCCGACGTCCAGTAGCTTGCTCAGGAGGTGCAGCGCCCAGCGGGCCTCTCCCTGCTCCAGGCTACGCCTGGCCAGCTCCAGCACCTTCTCGCTGCCCCCCATCGCCGCGATCTCGCGGCGGCTCAGCTCCTTCCTTGGCAGCGGATACAGCGCCTGCGGTGAGCCGTCGAACCAGCCGAGTTCGTTGTCATAAATCGCGCGCACGGACCAGTCCACCTGACCATACAGCTCGGTCAGCTCCGCCGCCTTGGCCAGGTGCGGAGGCAAGCGGATGGTATCGACGAGCTCGTCGACGCCGAGCCCTGCGTTGGCACCCCGTACCACCGCTGCGCGCACATAGGCGATTCCATCGCGGTAGGTCACCAGGGCCTGCTGAATGGCTTGCTTGCCGGAGACGGGCACCGTGTGCGACGGCACCAGGTGCTCGGCTTCGAGCCTGCGCATGGTATCCAGGCTCGAGATCCACTCGGAAACGGGTCGCGCTCGCGTGCCACGGATCGTGTAGAGGTTGGGGAACGCCCGGTAGAAGTTGTCGCCCGGCAGCAGCGCGCGTTCGCTGGGGATCCAGACGAAGAGCTCGTCATCGGTTTCTCCGTGGGCCTCGACCAGCTCGACCTCCACGCCCCCGACACTGAAGCTGGTCTTGCCGGAGAAGGTCTTGGTTGGCATCCGGATCCCTCCTCCGACGTGCAGGTCGAAGTCTGGGTTCCGTCCCAGCGCCGAGCACTCGAGAGACTTTGCGTCCACGTTGCGCCCGAACTGTCTTACCCCGCGGATACGTTCGGCGCGCTGGAAGACGCCATACTGCTTGATGAAGTGCTCGCGAAAGCGCGCGGTGGCCCAGATCTCGGTACCTTCGTCGAGCCAAGCGCTGGCGCCGCCGACGTGATCGATGTGACTGTGGGTGAAGATGAGCGCTCTCGTCGGCCCTGGCGCCAGCTTCGAGAGCTCCGCCCTGGCTTGCTTGGCGCGCTCGGGGCTCATCATCGCATCCACCACCACGTTGCCGTCCGGGGTGTGGAGCACGATCGTGTTGGCGAGATCGTAGCCAACCGCCACGAATAGGTTGGGCGTGACCTTGACCACCCGAGGCGCTCCGATCGCGGTCTGACAGTGGTCGGAGAGCGTCTGCGGAGTCGGCACCACGGCGGCCGGTTTGGGGTCGAACTTCGAGCACCCGACCACACTGGCCAGACTCGCGCCTCCGCCAAGCGAGCAGCAGACGAGAAACACCCAGGAACCTCGGCGACCCATTGGCCAGAGCCTGATATAGTTGCATGCTACGTGCAAATAACTATTTGCGCATGGTGTGCAGATAGTGGGTTTGGGGGTGAGGTCGAAGCCTTGCGTCCTCGGCCCCGGCGACGCGAGTGTCGCGGACCCTGACACGCTGGCGTTTCCCAGGTCGTGTGGGAGTGTGCGATGATCCTCACCGGATGACACCGAAGGGCGACGGTGTGGCAGCGGACACGAAGCGCGAAGAGACGGGGGCACTGGTCCCCAAGCGGCTGTTTGGAGATCCGTCGGGTATCAGTCCCGACGCGAGCATGCTGCTTGGCTTGATCGACGACCACTCGACGCTGACCGAGCTGGCCGCGTTGCTGGGAGCCGACGTCGAGCGTGTCGCGCCGCTCCTCTCCGAGCTCGAGGTGCGCGGGCTGGTCGACCTCGGGAGACCGCGTCCCGGAGGACTCGAGCGCAGCCTTGGCGCCGAGCTGCTCGAGCAAGCGGTGGCGCGCCGCGAGCTGGGGCGAGAGCCCGCGCCGAGCCCGGAAGAGCCGCCGAAGCAGCTGGAGGAGGTGATCGAGCTGGCGGAGGAGCTCCAGCTGGAGATCTCCGAGGTCGCGCAGCGTGTCTCGTCGTCCGACCCATTCGTGGTCTTGGGAGCCGAGGCGAGCGCCACTCGAGACGAGCTGCGCGCGGCATACCACGCTGGGATTCGTCGCTATCACCCCGATCGCTACTTCGGCAAACAGCTCGGGCCGTTCAAGTCTCAGCTGGAGTACATCTTCAAGCGGCTGACGGCGGCCTACGAGGCTGTGGAGAGCTCCTTCGTCGCCGAGGAGCGCGCTTCCCGTGCCGCCGCGGCGCGCACCAGTGCCCCCCCCGTGGAGATACCGAAGCCGCCAAAGGCGCCAGACGTCTCGCCCCGCGTCTCGTCTCGGCCACCAGCCGGCGGCTCTTCTCGTCCCCCAGGCTCGGTTGGCAGGGATTCCGAAGCGCGCCGCCGCGCGCTGGCCAGGAAGTTCAGCAATCCCGCGCTGCGAAAGGTATCTGGGGCCCCCCAGAGGCCAAGCGAGGAGGTGAGAACGGCCGCGCGAGACTCCCTTCGTCGCTTGCAGCTAGAGCGATCGAGCGATCCAAAGGTGCGGATCAAGCGCTACCTGGAGACCGCACAGGAGGCCGAGCGCGAGTCCGATCTAATTTCCGCAAGGAATGCAGTGAAGATCGCTGTCGGCATCGACCCAGACAACGCGGAGTTGCTCGAGCGCCTGCAACAGCTGGAGCAGGCCGTCGCGGTGAAGCACGCTGACGAGTACATCCAGCGGGGGCAAGTCGCCGAGCGCCAGGGGCAGTGGGCCGAGGCCGCGCAGTTCTACGAGAAGGCCCACGTGGGCCGGCCTCACAACGGTCAGCTCCTGGAGCGGGCTGCGATGTGCCTCCTCCACACCGATGTGAGTCAGGCCATTCGCCTGGCCAAGAACGCCGTCCTGATCGCCCCGCAGCGCGTGTCCCTGCGAGTGGTGCTTGCGAAGGCGTACCTCGCCGCCGAGATGAAGAAGAGCGCCCTCGGCGAGTACGAGCGAGCAAAGGAGCTGGATCCCTCCGATCGGGGAGTGAAAGAGCTGGGCAAGGCGCTGGGCAAGCGCTGAGTCTCAGTGCTTGACGTGGAGTCCGCACTCGCGCTGCGTGGACTCCTCCCACCACCAGCGCCCCGCTCGTTCATGCTCCCCTGGGCGAGTCGCCCTGGTGCAGGGCTCGCAGCCAATCGAGACGTAGCCGCGATCATGCAGCTCGTTGTACGGAGCGCCCTCCTCGCGGATATAGGACCAGACCTGGCTCTGACTCCAGGCGGCCAGCGGGTTGAACTTGAACAGGACCTCCCGCTTGCCGCTGAACGCGGCATCCGCCTCCAGGACCTCCACCTCGGTACGCGTCGGGCTCTGGTCTCGCCGCTGGCCAGTCATCCAGGCGGCGTACTCGGCGAGGGCGCGCCGCAACGGAGCGACCTTGCGCACTCCGCAGCATTCCTGGTGACCGTCGTCGTAGAAGCTGAACAGGCCCTTCTTGCGCACCAGGCTCTCGACGGCGATCGCGTCAGGGAACATCAGCTCGACCTCCACGCCATAGCGCTGTCGGACTCGATCCAGGAAGCGATACGTTTCCGGGTGGAGTCGCCCGGTGTCCAGGCAGAACACCCGGAAGGGTAGTCGCGTCTGCGCGGCCATGTGAATCAACGCGACGTCCTCCGCGCCGCTGAACGCGATCCCCAAGCCCTTTCCAAAGCGCTGGAGGGCCCAGCGCACGACCTCTGGAGGCTCCATGACGCTCAGCTCCGCCCGCGCTGACTCCAGGTCGAGTGCTTGCTCCCCTTCGATCGCGACCGCTTCGCTGAGCTCCTTCGCCAGGCGTAGCGCGCTGGTCAGCACGCGCGCTTGGCCCGCCACCTCCACGATGAAGAACGGAGCGAGGTTCACCTGGTGCCTGGCCGCGAGCTGCATTCCCGGACTCTCGGGATCGCCCTCGTGCGCCCAGATGACCTGGTCGATGCGGTCGAAGAGCCCTCGCTGTCGCAGCATTTCCTCGGCCTGAATACACTTGGGGCACGGCTCACCGTTGGCTAGCCGTTTCTTGACCATAATGATGTGCATTGGTGCCTCGGGGTTGGGGGAGAGGGGAGCACAGTCAGGCCCGGTTGCCCAGCGTGAGGCCGCCTTCGCGTGCAGCTTTGCCCAAATTCTTGGGAAACGGTCCCTGGCCGGAGGTGCCGTGGCGCGCTCCAGGAGCCACGACCAGCGGAGCCTGGATTCTTGACCTCGACATGCAGTCGCGGTTGCTCGACGGCAACCCCGTTGTTGCTCGGCGTTGGTCGTGAAGTACACTCGAACCTGTTTCCACGCTGCTCGTAATGGGGATGGGTCACTAGCCGTTGACCCCAAGGTCGCGTCGCAGAGCCGACGCGAGCCCACATCACTCGGTGCCACGACGTCGCCGGAGATGCTGGGATGATGCTCCAACTTTGCCGCGCGCCTCCGTCTTAGAGTCATGCCCATCGTACCGCGTTCACCCACTCCTGGCCGCGTCCCGCGCGCGGCCAAGCCGTCACCCGACGAGCCGGAGCTGCTGACGCTGGTCCGCACGGAAGTGCACGACAGCACGATCGGGGTGACCAGCGAGCCTCGAGCTGGTGTAACGCCGTTTTCCAGCGGGAATCTCGAGCTGGAACCCCCGCTGTTCTGCGAGCTGGCCGAGCTATTGACGTACTGGGAGAGCCTGCGTCACCGCTGGTCGCTGTGTCTGGCCGAGGGCGACGTCGTCACGCGCTTCTCGCCCGGAAGCGTCACTCCAGAGCGTCGCTCCGATCCGGCGTCCGGAGAGTGGCTGCGTCGCGCCCGCGCGCTGGAGCTGGTGTGCTGCTACGACGAGTTCTTCGTCGACTGGGAGGTCGCGGCGGTGTTGGTCTCCGGCCTGGATGAGGCCGTGGGCGTCTGGGTGCTTGGCCCTGGGGATCTTCATTGCTTGCTCACTCGACGTGCGGCGTTCGTGGGTACGGAGCTGGACGAGCCGAGTTGTTTGCTCGCCGCGCGCTGCCTGAGTGGCGGCCACAGTGAGCTCGATCGCGCGCGTCTGGCGCGGCTCCAGGGCTTGTTGATCGGGCCTGGTGCCGTCGCAGATCTGCAGCGCGTGGCCGAGGAATTCAGCTCGCTGCGGGCAGTGAACTTCGAGCTCTGACCCGGGCTTGCCCCTGGAACCGCAGTCGCCGCGCTGACACAATCGACGGGTGAAGGAAGGGCGACGCGCCGACATCCTCCGAGCCGCAGAGCGCCTGTTTCGCGATCACGGCGCCGGCAAGACGACGATCGGAGACATCGCCAGAGAAGTCGGGATCGGCGTGGGCACTGTCTACCTCGAGTTCCAGTCGAAGGATGCCATCGTCGGCGCTCTGTCGGAGTTGCGCCACGAACGCGTGCTTCGCGCCATGCGGGCGGTCGATGCGCCCGAGCCTCCGCTCTGCCTGGAGCGCATCCTCGCCGAGCGCGTCCGTGTCTTCTTCAGGCTCGCTCGGGAGGGGACCCACGCGTGCGACTTCGTGCTCTGCGAGTCCGCTCGAGCGGAGGTCGGGCACTTCTCCGAAGGCGAACGCGGCTTGCTCGAGGGCGTGCTCAGGCGAGGTCAGGAGTCCGGGGTGTTCCAGCTCCAGGATCTCCCCGAAGCAAGTCGGCTCATCCAGCGTGCCTGCGCTGCTTACTCACCCCCTTGGCTATTCGCGCTGGATGAAGCGACTGCGGTGTCAGAGGTGATCGCGCTCACTCGCCTCATCGTGCGAGGCCTGGCTCGTCGGGACGATTGACACGCGGCTCCTCGGACCCAGGCTTCCGGCGCTCTGATTTCCCGCATGCAAGCTCGAAGCCAGTTTCGCGCGCTGCCGTTGACAGCCTCGTGAACGAATTTAGGTTCCGTTCACTCAGCTGTTCGTAACCCCACCGGGCCGCGCTCCTCGCGGAGCGCCCGCCCTTCCCCAACGCCACACTCCGCGTAGATAATCCACGCGGAATAATGGCGCGTCGAGGCAAAGCGCTCGGCGCCAACGAGAGGTACGCGTTCATGACCAAGCTACGCGGTGGCGCACCTGCGCCCAGTTCACCTTTTGCCTTGCTTCCGCTGCGCTCCGGCGTGGTCTTTCCTGGTACGACATTGAGCCTCAGCGTGGGGCGCCCGCGCTCGCTGGCGCTGCTCGGGACGCTGCACGAGGGCGACATCATCGGTGTCGCGACCCAGCGTGATCCACGCGTCGACGAGCCGGCGCTCGAGGACCTGTACCCCGTGGGCAGCTTTGCAAGGGTCGTGCGCATCAGCCGCCGGAACGAGAAGGTCTACCAGCTCGTGCTGGAAGGCCTGGACCGCTTTTCCTTGGACGCGGTGGACGATCGCGCGCCGTTCTGGCGGGCCGATGGAGTGCTGCTCGCAGAGCTGGGCAACACGGGAGACGCAGCGTCGATCCTCGCGGAAGAGCTCCATCACCATCTGGAGGAACTCAGCCAGAAGGGCGGTGCCTTGGGTGAGATCCCCTCACCCGAGGGCGATCCCTCGAGCTTTGCCGACCGCATCTCTGCCAGCCTCGGGCTGGACACTGAAGACGCGATCGCCGTGCTCAGCGAGCTGGACGTCGCCGAGCGCCTCAAGATCGTGATCGAGCTGCTCACCCGCGCTCGGACGCGCGCCGAGCTGCGCACGAAGATCGAGCAGGACGTGCGCAAGTCGCTCGGCAAGACACAGAAGGAGGCGATCCTCCGCGAGCAACTGAAGGCGATCAAGCGCGAGCTCGGCGACGATGAAGAAGAGGACGAGGCGGACAACCTGCGCGCTCGCCTCGAGGCTGCGGATCTCAGCGCCGAGGCGCGCAAGATCGCTGACCGAGAGCTGAAGCGCCTGGAGCAGACCGGTGGTCAGGGACCGGAAGCAAACGTGATCCGGACCTATCTCGACTGGCTCGCCGCGCTCCCTTGGGGCAAGCGCGCCGAGTCGACCATCGACATCGATGCGATCTCCGACAAGCTCGAGGCCGACCACTACGGCATGGAGGACGTCAAGAAGCGCATCCTCGAGCATATGGCCGTACAGCAGCTCTCAGGCAATCCACGCGGAACCATCCTCTGCCTGGTGGGGCCGCCCGGAGTCGGCAAGACCAGCCTGGGGCGTAGCATCGCGGAAGCCACGAAGCGACCCTTCGTGCGGATCGCGCTCGGCGGCGTGCGTGACGAGGCGGAGATCCGGGGGCATCGCCGGACCTACGTGGGGGCCATTCCGGGGCGTATCGTCTTCGGCTTGAAGCAAGCCGAGGCGAAGAACCCCGTGGTGTTGCTGGATGAGATCGACAAGCTCGGGCATGGCTATGGTGGCTCTCCCGAGGCCGCGCTGCTCGAGGTGCTGGATCCCGAGCAGAACAAGCACTTCACCGACCACTACATCGAGACACCGTTCGATCTCAGTGAGGTGATGTTCGTCTGCACGGCGAACAGCCTCGACACCATCTCGGCGCCGCTGCGCGACCGTCTGGAGATCGTCGAGCTCAGCGGCTACACACAGGTGGAGAAGTCTCACATCGCTCGGCGTCACCTGATCCCCAAGCGCATGAAGGAAGTCGGCATCCCCGACGGATCCTTCGAGCTGAGTGATGGTGCCCTCAGCTGCATCGTCGAGGACTACACCCGGGAAGCCGGCGTGCGTCAGCTCGATCGCGAGCTGACTCGGCTCGGGCGCTCGCTGGCGCTGGAGGTGGCGCGGAGCAAGGACGCAGAGCTCAAGTTCAAGGTCGAGCGAGACGACGTCTCTGGCTACCTCGGCAAGCCGCGTTTCCGCAGCGACGTGGCGGAGCGGGTGGCTTTCCCTGGGGTAGCCACTGGCATGGCCTGGACGCCATTCGGCGGAGACATCCTGTTCATCGAGACCTCGCGCATGCCCGGCAAGGGCCGCCTGGAGATCACGGGTCAGCTGGGCGACGTCATGAAGGAGTCGGCACGCGCGGCGCTCACCTACGTGAAGAGCCACGCCGCCGAGCTTGGCATCGATAGCGCCGTCCTGGACACCGAGGACCTGCACATCCATGTCCCCGCCGGCGCGGTACCCAAGGACGGCCCGTCGGCAGGTGTCACCATCTTCACGGCGCTCGCATCCTTGCTGAGTGGGCGAAAGGTGAGACCCGACACCTCGATGACTGGTGAGTGCTCCTTGCGAGGACGAGTCTTGCCGGTCGGAGGCATCAAGGCGAAGGTGCTCGCGGCACATCGCGCCGGTATCCGCAGGGTAATCCTCCCGAAGCAGAATGAGCGCGACCTGGCCGATGTACCCGAAGCAACGCTCGCGGCCCTCGAGGTCCACCTGGTGGAGGACATGAGCGAGGTGCTGGGACTGGCGCTGGAGACGGAGGACACCGATCCAGTGATTGGTGGGGCAAACTCCGATCCCAACGCGGACTCGCTGCTGGCTTAGTTGGCTATCAGCGCTCACCAGAGGGAACGGGTTTCCTGGGCGTCGCCCAGGGAACCCGTCTCGCTGCTTGGCGCCAGCATAAGCGCTGGGATCTCGGGGTCCTACGCTGGAGCGTTCCGCGCAAACTTGGCCCCTCGTCGGGGCCCATGGCAGCCAGTGCAGGCCACCATGTCAGCGAACGACGCCCGTGAGGCCTTGCCCACACTTCCCGAAGCCTGCGAACCGGTGAGCCAGGTGCGCCGCCGCGCGGAGCTGTGCGTGGTCGTCGCCCAGCGTCCGCCTGCGAAGTCGCGCAAGACGAAATCGCGAGGGCGGATGCCGACGCTGATCGGCGTGGGCAGCGAACTCTGGATCGAGCCCGAGCAGAGCGCCGCGGAGGAGGGCGATGCTCGAGACGCTGCGCCTCACCCCCGAACCCGACCGCCCCGTGTGCTGCACGAAGACCAGCCGGAGCTGAACGAGGCCTACCGTCGCGAGGCTGCACGAATTCTCGCGCGGGAAAAGCGCGCCTGGGACGAACTGGAGACCGCGTTGCGCGACGGACGCGACAGCCTGTGCACAAAACACGCGACGGCGAGCTCCGGGGTGGAACTCGCCGCCGAGTGAGGCTCGAGCGAACTCAGCCGCCGTCGAAGAACAGCTCGACGAACTCGTAGTTGAAGTTCCCCGATCCCGAGCGGTCTCCGATCTCGCTGATGTAGACGCCGACCAGCGTGCCGGGGATGGTCTGGCCACCTCCAGGCGTCGCGTTGGTGATGGCGTCGGTCTGGTCGAGCCAAGAGCTCGCCATGTTGGCGGGACCCACCGGCTGCACCCGCTGGTAGTTGCGGGAAGCGCTCGCTGGCATCGCGATGCTCGGACCGTCGATCACGGAACTCGCATCGTTCAGCAAGCTGAACGTCTCGTCGCCATTGATCGAGAAGCTCTTGTCGCCAGAGTCGATGTAGACCACGTTTGCCCCCAGGGTGACCTGGAAGTGATTCTCGAACGCGGCCTTGGTCGCGTTGCGTCCGATGATCAGGTAGCCGCCCGCCGGGATCATCGTTCCCGTCGGGATGGTGTAGGTTCGATCGCTGTTGGTCTGCACCAGCTCCCAGCCTCCTACGTCCAGATCCGCCGGCTGGTCGATGACGTTGACGTCGGCGTTCGTGGTGCCGTCGATCTGCACCTGACCGGTGCCAGGGGTCGCCGCTGCGGTGAACGTGAAGCTCACCTCGGTGGCGTCGGCCGGGACGACGACGGGGTTCGGAACGCTGCCGATTCCGCCAGTGACCGTTGCAGTCAGGTTCATGCCAGAGACCGGAGCCGGGTGCTCCAGGGTGACCGTGAACTGCTGCACGTCGTTCACCACGACCGTGGCCATCGACGGAGCGATGGACACGACAGCGGGCACGGCGGTGTCGGTGAGCACCTGCAAGGTCGTCGTGACCTCCGTCGTCTGGCCCTGGATCTTGGCGCGCAGCGTGGTGGAGCCTGCGGTCACACCGTTCACCGGGATCGTGACGCTGGACTCTCCCGCGGCGATCGTGAACGGGCTGCCCGGGATCGTCGCGGTGTTGGTGTCATCCGAGGTGACCTCGATCAGCGTCGCTGCGGCAGCCTGACGCGTCAGGCTGACCACCAGCGGAGCCGGGATGGTGTCGCCCAGGGTGCCCACCCGCTGGTAGACCTTCGGAGCGCTGAAGGCCTGAACGTCGGCCGCCGCGAACACCAGGTCGCTGGTATCCCGGGGCAACACCTTCAGGAAGTCGTTGCGGAAGGCCACCGGACCGGTGATGGAGAGGAACTCCTCGCCCACGCTGGGGAACGGGTCGATGAACGTCTGTCCCGTGGGCCAGATGGCGTCGTCGACGCGCAAGCCGCCGGTGAGCTCGAACTCGTTGACGTTGTTCGTGTCCCCAGGGCCCCCAGCGGGATCCGCGTCACTCACACTCACATTTTCCACCTGGATTAGCTGGCCCTCGAGCACCGAGGCTGACCCGTCGCTCACGAGCTGGGTCAGCTCCGACGCGCTGAGCACCCGGGGGGGCATCGCGAAGGTGCTGCCGGTGCCCATCCACTCGACGGAGTTCAGCTGGAGCTGGCCAAAGTAGGTGACCAGCGTGGCGCCGGTGACGTCGATGATATCGTCGACGTTCGGCTTCGCGTCGCTGCCGTTGAAGATGAAGATGCCGGCGTTGTCCTTGAACGTCGTGGTGTTCTCCTGGATGAAGAAGCCATCCGGGCCAACGCCCGTGACGACCGCCCCGGCCACCGCCACGCGCTGGTTCTGCAGCGTCGCATCGGTCTTCAGCGTCGGGATGTCGAAGGGGCAACCCGCGGTGCCGACGTTCGCCGTATTCGGGCAGAGGTCGCAGGCGTCACCCTTCTGATCGTTGTCGGCATCCGCCTGATCGGCGTTGGCCAGCGTGGGGCAGTTGTCGGTCAGGTTCGGCTCCCCGTCGCCATCCGTGTCGTTGGGATCGAACGTCTTGCAGGTCGTGGACGCGGCCTCGAGGGGGCACGGGTCACACACATCGCCGACGTCGTCGTTGTCGAAGTCCGCCTGCTTGCCACCATCCAGAGGACGCACGGGGTTGAAGATGCTCGGGCAGTTGTCCTGGGCGTCCGGGATGCCGTCGCCGTCGGCGTCGTCAGCTACGCTCATACCCGCGTAGTTCGTCGAGTTGTTCACCGAGTCGTCGCTCAGCGTGCGCGCTGGCACGCAGGTCGGCTCGCTATCTGGCTGACCGCAGTAGAACAGCGGGTACGCGGGAGAGCCCACGGCGGACTCGAGCGCGCTCCAGCTCTTGCCGATGTCTCGGGCCAAGCACGCGCTCTTGCTCGAGCCGCACACGTCGCCGATCGCGTCGCAACCCGTGGCGAGCGCGTCGACCACGGCGGTGTTGCCGGTGACGGGCTGCCCGCCACGCAGCACGAGGGCGACATCACCCACACCTGCGTCGATCACGGCGCGGTGATACTGGCGGCCAGAGTTGGCGAAGATCGCGATGTCCGCCTTGTGGCCGGTCGCAAGCACGCCGATGGCGTCGTCCATCCCCAGGGCGCGCGCGGAACCGAGCGTCGCCATGAGCCAGAGAGCCTGATCACTGAAGTACTTGCCGTAGTTGATGCTGTTCAGCTCGTCGGCGCACTTCAGCTCGCGCAGCATGTTCATGGAGCCCGAGGGCATCCAGTCGGTGCCGAGGCCGATGCTCACGCCAGCGCGCGCCATCTCGGTCACCTGCGCCGTGTCGCCGTACAGCGAGACGTTCGAGCGCGGCGACCAGATCAGGTCGATGCCCGTCGCGGCCATCAGGGCGATGTCCGGCGGCGTCAACCCGACGCCGTGGATGATCGCGGCGCGGCCATCCAGGGTCTGCTCGCTGCCCGTGCCCTGCCCGGTCAGACAGAGGAACTCGTTGCGCGCTTCGGCGTCGATACCCTCGGAGACGTGAGGCGCGTACGCCTCGACGCTGGAGCCGGGAGGCCCGCTGACGTCCGGGTAGCCGCAGCCGTCCGCAAGCTCCGTGCCGTTGCTGTCTCCGAGCGGAAACGTGTCGTAGCTGGCGCCTGGTTGTCCCAGGCCGTTGTCACCGCTGCCGGTGCGATCCAGGTCACGCAGGATTCCCGCGAGGTCTCCGGAACCGAAGACGGCCGTGGCGCCGCCCAGGGCGAAACGCAGCTCGCCGAACGCCTTCTCGTCGGTGCTCGCGCCGCCACCATCGACGTTGATCTCTGGCTGATTTCGCTTGCCGGTGCGCCAGTCGTGGCGGTGCTCCCAGCGCAGCGCTGGATCGACGTTGTGATCCGAGGCCACCCATGGGCTGCCGTTCATCCAGCCCACGTGGTCGTGGGCGTTGATCAACCCGGGGGAAACGGTTGCCTCCGGGCAGATGATCTTCGTGGCGTCCGCGGCGGAGTCCACACAGTCACAGCCTACGCAGCTGATGTTGCCGGAGTCGTCGTAGAGCACGCCGCCACCCTCGAAGACCTCGCCTGGGACGAGCACGTCGCCCACGACCAGCGTGCTGCTTCCGCTGCCGCTCTCCACGGCGCACACGTTCGCGCCGGGGTCCGTGCCTGGCGAGGGCGTGTTGGTGCAAGTCGTAATCTTCAGCGTGTCGGGGTTGCCGCCGGTTCCACCGGTGCCGCCTCCGCCAGTGCCCGCGCTGCCGCCGACTGCGCCGCTACCGCCCGTCCCAGCGGTGCCGCCAACGCCGCCGGTGCCGCCCTTGCCGCCTGAGCCGCCGTTGTCATCGGAGCCACAGCCGACGGTGGCCAGCGCGAGCAGGCCAGCGGCGACGGACGCCTGTATCAAGAAAGATCGCATGTCGAATCCTCGTTGTTGGTTGCGCTGTCCAGACTTCCTCGGTCGTCCAGGGCCGCGGTTTCGCGGTCATCGGCAACGGGTGAACCGTCAGGCGAAGGGTGCCTGAACGGCTCTGCCGAACTCACCGCGCCAGTCGACGCGATGGGGGACACGAGGCCGTTGCCCAGCAGGCGGCGAGCGTCGTTCCCGTGGAACAATCCAGCAAACGCAGAGAGGCGGGGAGCATGATGTATGCTGGAGCGCCATTCAAGCGATCGCGAGCCGGCTCGGCGTAATGTTCGCGGCCCGTCACGCCTGCGCACGCCGGGTCTCGCTGCCGAGCTGCAACTCCGCGGCTTCCCGAGGTTTTGTCTCAGTCGCTGAGCAAGGGCGGTGTGGCGGCGTTTCGCGCGCGCGTCACACGACACGGCCGTTGCTCGTCGTCAGTAGCGTCGACCGGGAGGTGCGCCCTTGAGACTCACCCCACCGCTGACCGGCTTGGTCGGGATTTCGTCGCTCAGCTTCTTCAGTAGCGCTTGCATGCGTTCGAGTTGCTCGGGGTTGCTCTTGGATAGCTCGCGCTCCTCGCCTGGGTCTTCGGCGAGATGGAAAAGCTGAAAGCGCCTGTCGTCGCCGAAGCTTATCAGCTTCCAACCCGAGTCGATCACCGCTCGCCTGCGGTCTTGCAGGTCGTCACGCGGCAGATCGACGACCACCGGCCGCGCGGGTTGCTCGCCACCGAACAGCTCCTCGACCAGGCTCACGCCACGAAACGCCGGCTCCGCCCTCACCCCCATCAAGTCTGCGATGGTCGGCGCCAGATCGATGTGACCTCGCGCGACGCTCAGCTTTCGAGGCTTTACCCCGGGGATACGAAACAAGAACGGCACTCGCACCAGCGACTCCCATAGCTCGTAGGCGTGCCGGAAGTGGTTGTGCTCGCCGAAACCCTCGCCGTGGTCTGCGGTGACGATCACGACCGTCTGCTTGGACCAGGGCTGCTCATCGATGAAGTCGAGCACCTGACCGACCCAGCGATCGGTCCAGCGGACCTCGCCGTCGTAGAGATCGCGGGGCTTGTTCCCGAACGTCGACTCCTCCTTGTGGCGTTCGTAGGTGTGGTGCGGGTCGAGGAAATGAAAGACGCCGAAGAAGCGCTTCCCGTCGGGCAAGGCGACGTTCTTCGGGTCGGCGAGCATCTGCTTGGCGAGCTTGGCCAGTCGCTCGTCGGTCACCGACTTCACCGCTTGTAGATCGATGTGGCCTTCGATCATGCGGTAGTCATCTACGCCCTCGGCAGGTCCCATGTTCAGGCGCGGCTGAAAGTAGCCGTGGACGTGACCTGCAAGGGTGCGATGGCCCTTCTTCTGGATCCGTTCCGCGAGGAAAAGGTTCTCGGGGGACCATTTGGTGAAGAAGTAGCCGTCGCGCTCGAGCTCGCTCGGGTAGCCTCCGATCAAGCTGGGCGGGATCGATTTGGCCGTGTAGCTGGACAGCGAGTAGGCGTTCTCGTACCACACGGCGCTCTTGGCGAACCTGGTCAGGTTCGGGGCTATGTCCCGCGGGTAGCCGCTCCAGGGCATGTCGGCCCGCAAGCTGTCGACGTAGATCAAGACCACGTTGTAGGGACGGGCTGGCGTCGGGCTCTCGGGGGTGAGGCGCGCTGCGGATGCGCTGGGCGCAGGCGTGACGGCGCTGCTCAGCGTTTCTGCGTGGACATTCGATGAGGCGCTGGTGGGTGCTTGCTTCTCCTCGCAGCCAAGCAACGAGAGCGCGAGCGCCGCGCTGGAGTGCAGCGCGCCCGCCCGAAGACGAACCGAGAGACTTGGACGTTGCATGGTTTCAGGGGATGAAGAGCCGACGCTGGATGGCCACCTTGGTGGCTTCCGCCTTGGAGCTGACGTCCAGCTTCCGGTAGATGTTCTTCACGTGGGTGTGCACCGTGCCCCGTCCGATGTGCAGCATGTCGGCGACCTCCCCGTAGCTCGTCCCATGGCACAGGAGCTCGAGGATCTCACGCTCTCGCGGGGTCAGTCCGGTGCGCTCGGCGGCGCTGTCGGGGCGGAAGCTCTCCACCACGCGGCGCGCCACCTCGGGGCTCATCGGTGCGCCGCCGGTTTCCGCATGAAAAATCGATTCGACGAGCTCCTCTGGACTGCTCTCCTTGAGGATGTAGCCACGCGCTCCGGCACGAAGCGCCGAGAAGATGGAGGCTTCGTCGGCCAACACGGTGAACACGAGGCTGACGCAGTTGGGGCGCAGCTCGGTGAGTCGTGCCACGACGTCGGTCCCGTGACCATCGGGCAAGGACAGATCGATGATCGCAACGTCGAGCGGCTGGGTCAGGTCCTCGATGTAGTCCAGCGCCTGGCGAACGGTCTCGCATGCAGCCACCAGATCGAGGTCTGAGTGGGCGGCTACCGCTTCGCAGACACCGAGCCTGATCGGCGCAGTGTCTTCGAGCACCAGGACGGAGGTCACGTTGTTCACGTCGTTCCAAGCGCAAAGCTACCCAAAGAAAACCGGGCAGTCACAGATTGTTGCTCACCACCTCAGACGCTGGGATCTGGCCTGGAATTCGCTTGGATCGAGCGACTGGGGCGGGCGCGCACCTCCACCCACGCCGAGCCGAGACCCTCGCGGCTGAGCAAGGGTGCTCAGCTCGAATTGAGTACCTCGGCGGATAGGCGCGCGCGGTTTCCCTTGGGATTTTCTCGGGATGATCCGCGAGCGGTGGCTGGCCTGGGGAAGTCGGCTAGGGGTGTTGGCTGTGATCGGGGCCGTGGGGGGGTTCGGGCGCGCGCTCGAGCCGGTGCCCGCGGTCGCCGTTCTGGTGGTCGCTGGGCTGGCTGGGCTGTGGGCGCTCGAGCGTCTTCGCGCCTGGGACGTCTCCCGCGCGACGTTGAGCGAGCGCCAGCGTCTGGCGGCAGAACTCCACGACGGAGTGGCAACGCGCCTCGCCGGCCTGAGCTGGGGGGTGAGTGGGTTGCGGCGCGCCGCCCAGCGAGGTCAAGCAACCGCCGAGCGCGCGGCGCAACTGGAGCAGAGCACCAAGGAGCTCGCCCAGGACCTGCGTCGTGTGGTGCTGGAGTTGCGCGAGCACCCCCGCGCGCTTGGTGAATGGAGCCAGGGGCTGCTCGGGCGCTTGCGGGAGCTGGCGACGGCACAAGCAGACGCACGCGGGGTGCCGACCGAGGCCTGTCGGATCCACTTCGCCCTGAGCGGGGACCGCGAGCGGAGCGTGGCAGGCGGACTCTGTCGTGAGCTGGAGCGCATCGTCATCGAGGGGGTCTACAATGCGCTTCGCCACGCCAACTGCGAGAACATCTACGTCAATATCCTCGCGGAAGAAAGTATCGAGATCGAGGTCAGAGACGACGGCTTCGGGATCCTTGGCGTCACCCGCGACGTGCGTGGCCCGAGCCCGTCGGGGGGGCTGAGCAATCTCCAGAATCGCGTCGAAGGGTTGCGCGGTCAGCTGTCCGTGGCGACGGGGAATCGCGGGACCAGCGTGCGCCTGCGAGTGCCCCTCGCGGCGTGAGGGCGGGGCGCTCACTCCGAGCCGAGTCGTTCGCGGTTCTCGATCGCGAACTCCAGCAGTCGATTACTGCCGCGCAACTCGAGCTTCGCGCAGATGTGAGCGCGGTGGTTCTGCACCGTCCTCGGGCTCACGCCGAGCGTCGCCGCGATCTCTCGGCTGGTCTTGTTCAGCGAGAGTTCGCGCAACACGTCCAGCTCGGCGGGAGTGAGCTTCCCCAGTGCGGCTGTGTTTCCTGGTGTAGTTTCCGTGTGGATAAATCTTTCCACCAGGCTCGAACTCAAGTAGCGACGCCCCGCGAGAGCGGCGTCGATGGCCAGCAACAGCTCGTTCGTCGCCGCCTCCTTCAGCAGGAAGACGCTTACACCCAGGCTCTCCGCCTTGCGCACGTAGGTCAGGTCCTCGAACATCGTGAGCAGCACGAAGCGAGTCGTGAGGTCGCGCTCGTTGGCGGCGCTGATCACGCTCAGGCCGTCCATTCCGGGCATGGAAATGTCGAGCACCGCGAGATCGATGTCGTCCGACTCGAGCCGAGCCAACGCGTCATCACCGCGTCGTGTTCGCGCCACGATCTCCAGCTCGGGTCGTTGCCCGAGCAGCCGTTCAAGGCCCTCGAGGATCAGTTCGTGATCGTCTGCCAGGAGCACACGGGTGCGCTTCGGATCCTCCACGGTGCCCGCTAGTCTCGACCGCCGCTCGGCCACTCGCAAGTGGCGGTCATTGCGTCGGTTTGCGCAAGAACGTGATCGCGAGCTGTTCGTTGTCGAACACCACGGCTTCGATGGCGTCCTGACGGTTCAGGCGCGAGATCTGTAGCTTGCCGACCACGGTCTTCACCAGGATGGCCAGGGGACTGAATCGCGCTGTGAGTTCCTTGCGGAACGCGATCGTCTTCTTCTCGAACGCCTCGTCGTTCCAGCCCGGCGCGCCGCGCAAATCTACCAAAGCTTTGGGCGCCATACCGCGCGGTAGGCGACGGATGCACAGCTGCAGCCGATCGAGGGACTCCTCGGCCTGCTGCAGGGACGTGTAGCCCTGAGCCAGCCGCGTGATGCGCGCGATCCCGTCAGGATCCACGGCCACGGCATAGAAGTCGTCCCGAAATACTTCGCGCAAGGCTTCCCCTGCCTAACTCGGCCACTGGTTCCAGCCAAGCTGTTTCCCTCGTCCGTTGACCCGGCGAGGGTGCTTCGGGTTCATCGCTGCACCCAGATGCAGGCTTTCCACCCTGAACCTCACTCACACGCGAAACCCGGCAAGTGTATTGTGTTGCTTGACACTTTACGCGGAGTGCATCAGAGTCCTGGCCATGACCAGCGTCACCGCCTCTTCCGTCCGTGGTGCTCGGCGTGACCGAGGCTCTGCTCTCAGCGCGGTCCCAGTCGCCTGGCCCACGTTGCTGCTCACCGTCGTCGCCTGGATCTGTTTCCTCGGGGCAGTAGGGATCGGCGAGCTCGCGGCTTGGTGGCTGGCCGTCCCCGGTGTGGTCCTCGGCGGCTTCATCGCCTTCACGCCGATGCATGACGCCGCCCACAGGTCCGTCGCGAAGGCGCGCCGGGTGAGTGAAGTCACGGGGCGCCTGGCTGGCGTGATCTTGCTGGCGCCGTTCCCCGCCTTTCGCTGGATCCATCTGGAGCACCACAAGCACACGAACGAGGCGGGCGCGGATCCCGACTTCTACAGCGGAGCCGGACCGCGCTGGCAGCTACCGTTGCGCTGGCTGACGCAGGATCTCCACTACTACTGGGTCTACCTGCGCCAGGTGGAGCGGCCACGGCGCGAACGCCTGGAGGCCATCGGAACGCTGCTCGGCTCCTATGTGGCCCTGGCGGCGCTGGCGCTGGCTGGTCACTGGCAGTTCGTGGTGGCCTGGCTGATCGGCGCGCGCCTGGCGATCGCGCTCCTGGCCTTCGCCTTCGACTACTTGCCTCACGCGCCGCACGACGTGGTGCAGAAGCAGGATCGTTACCGCGCGACAACACTCATCGACCACGGCTGGCTGACTCCCGTACTGCTGTATCAGAACTACCACCTGATCCATCACCTCTATCCAGGTGTTCCGTTCTATCGCTACGCCAGGGTGTTCGAGGAACGACGGGCTGACCTGGTGAAGCGCGGTGCCCGCAAGCGCAAGCTGTTCGGCGCGGCCCAGCCGCTGGATGACCGAGACAGCTGACGCGCTTGCCTGCGGCGCGAGGCGTTGCCTCGCGGCAAAACTGCATGCCCGGGAGAAATCGAAGGCTCGGCGGCGAAGGTTGGTGGCGGCGCTTGCAGGCGCACCTCACCCCCGAACCCGCTCGAGGCTGCGAGAGAGTGAGCGCAGCGAGTCCTCGGGAGCTCGACGGAGGATCGGCTCCCGCTGACGAAACCATGGATTTCACAGGAGTTCACCATACGGCGAGGTGGCTGGCTTGCACGGGGCGGCTCGGTTGGCTAACTCACGACGCGGCGCGGTATGCAACTACGACAGAACAACATCGAGAAGCTCGACGATCGAGTCTTCGACGTGCTCATCGTCGGTGGGGGCATCAACGGGTCGGTGACGGCTTCGGCGCTCACCAGCCAGGGCGCACAGGTGGCCCTGATCGATCGCGGTGATTTCGCTGGGCAGACCAGCCAGGAGTCCTCGAACCTGATCTGGGGCGGCATCAAGTACCTCGAGGGCTTCGAGTTCAGCTTGGTGCGCAAGCTGTGCCGTTCGCGCAACCACCTGCTGCGGAGCTATCCGTCCATCGTCAAGGAGATCCGCTTCTTCGTCAGTCTGGAGCGGGGCTTCCGCAAGCCGCGCTGGATGATCTGGTTTGGCACGCTGCTCTACTGGTTGATCGGCAACTTCTTCACGCGCAAGCCGCGGCTCTTGACGCGTGGAGATATCGGCTCCGACGAGGAGGTCGTTTCCCTGGAGAATTGCGTCGGCGGCGTCGAGTACTCCGACGCGTACCTGGTGGACAACGACGCCCGCTTCGTCTTCAAGTTCGTGCGCGAGGCGCTGGACCACGGCGGGATCCTCGCCAACTACGTGAGCGCCCTGGGCAGCGAGCGCAAAGCTGGCGTGTGGCACACGCGAGCGCGCGACGAGATCAGTGGCCGCGAGTTCGTGATCCGGAGCAAGATGCTGGTCAACGCCTGCGGCCCCTACGCCGACGCCCTGAACGCCAGGAGCGGTGTCACCACCGAGCATCGCCACCTGTTCTCCAAGGGGATCCACCTGATCACCCGGCGCATCACCGAGTCGAAGCGCGTGCTGACCTTCTTCGCCGACGACGGCCGCATGTTCTTCGTGATCCCGATGGGCAACAAGAGCTGCATCGGCACCACGGACACCCGCGTCGAGCAGCTCCCCGCGGAAGTGACTCCCGGGGACCGTAGCTTCGTCCTCGAGAACATCAACAAGCGGCTGCGACTTCCGGAGCCGCTGTGTGAAGCGGACATCATCGCCGAGCGCTGCGGTGTGCGCCCGCTGGTGGTCAAGGCCGGGAGCAGCGGCGGCAAAGGCGACTGGACGTCGCTCTCACGCAAGCACGAGATCGACGTCGACGCCGGCCAAGCTCAGGTGACGATCTACGGTGGCAAGCTCACCGACTGCCTGAACGTGGGCAACGAGGTTGCTGGCGCGCTGCAGCGCATGGGGCTCGAGCTGCCCTACGCCGGGTTCAAGTGGTACGGCGAGCCGGCGGATGATTTCCGCGACGAGTACTTTCATCAGGCGCGCCTGATGCGCCTCGACGAGATGACCTCCCCGGAGTCGTCGGAGATGCTCTCCACGCGCCTCTGGCGGCGCTACGCCGGGCGCGCGCTGGGCCTGCTCGAGGACATCCGCCGCGATCCGAGCATGGCCGAAGTGCTGATCAAGGGCACCGAGTACATCCGCTGTGAGCTTTACCACGCGGCAAAGCACGAGATGGTGGCGAAGCTCGAGGACTTCTTGCGGCGCCGCTCGAAGATCGCGCTGGTCGAGCGCACGGACTTCATCCGTAGCGCCCCTGGGCTCAGGGAGGCGGCGCGCATCCTGTTCGGGGAGCGCGCCGAAGCAGAGCTCGAAGGGTACTTTGGCTCCTTGCCTCCCGCCTCAGCGGCGTCCGTGGCGCCGCCGGCGCTGCCACGCGAAGCCGAGGACCAGCAGGCCGCCTACTAGCGGCAAGCCGTTGCCTCCTCGGCTGCCGCTCGAGCCCACCGTGCGGCAGCCGCAACCGCCGTCGTCCCCGCCGCCGCCGCTCTTGCTGGTTCCAGCGTCAGGACCTGCGTCCGCGTCGGTGCCTCCGGTGTTCCCGGAGCCGCCGTTGCCCACGCCGGCGCTGCCGCCGCTCGAGCTACCACCGGTGGCCGCGCCGGCGCTTCCGCCAGTCCCGGCGCCGCCACCGGAGCCGCCGCTGCCAGGGACGACGCAGGCGCTGCCCTGGCACTCGAAGCCGGCCTTGCAGTCGGCGTTGCTGGTGCATTCCGTGAGGCAACGCTCTCCGAAGCTGTCGCAGACGTAGGGCTCGCACACGCCCTCGGTCGGCGGCAGGCAGGTGCCGCCCCCGTTGCAGGTCGCCGGATTGGTGGAGACGCCGTTGGAGCAGACGCCGACACCGCACTCGGTGCTGCTGTCGGGGAACTGGCAAGCGTCTGCCTGATCTCCGATGCAGGTCGAGGCGCAGGGACCGAAGCCACTGCAGGCCTGACGACCGCCGCGAGGTGCGCCGATGATGATCTGGCAAGAGCCGGCCGCGGCAGGCTCGTTGCAGCTCTGGCACTGGCCGTCGCAGCGCTCGGCGCAGCACACGCCGTCAGTGCAGAAGCCGCCGAGACATTGCTCGTCAGCCGTGCACACGTCACCGAGGTTGAGCCTGCCACGACACACGCCGCCGGCGCAGAACTCCGAGGAGCCACACTGCGCGTCCGTCGTGCAGTTGCCGTTGCATGCGGTGGAGCCGCAGGTGAAGGGCGAGCAAGCTTGCTGCTGCAGGCCGGAACAGGAGCCGGTGCCGATGCACTTGCCCGCCAGCGTTGCGATCCCTGCGGAACAGCTCGCCGCGCGGCACTCGACGTCGTTTCCGGCGTAGAAGCAGCTCGCGCCGTCGCTGCCGTTGCACACGCCGGCGCACGCGCTGCCGTCGGAGTTGCAAGCAGGGCGAGTGCCGTGGGGGGAGCCGCTGACCGGTGTGCAGGCGCCTTCCTGGCCGCTCACGTCACAGGCTTCGCATTGCCCGTTGCAGGCGCTGTTGCAGCAGAAGCCGTCGACGCACTGGCCGGAGATGCACTCCTTGCCGCTGGCGCAAGCGGCGCCGTTCTGCGCTGGATCGCGACACACGCCAGCGACGCACACCTGACCGAGGTTGCAGTCCGCGTCGATGCTGCAGTCGCCTGCGCACTGGGTGGAGCCGCACTGGAACGGCGCGCAGTCCTGGCGAACCTCCGGCGGGCAGGTGCCGGCGCCCGTGCAGAACGCCGGGACCGTGGCGACGTCCTCGGTGCACGAGGCATCGCGGCAGCGCACGCCAGCGCCAGGGTACTCACAGGTGAAGCGCGTGGCGCCGTTACAGGTGCCGCCGCACTGGCTGCCGTCGGTGTTGCAAGCCGGGCGCGCGCCGTGAGGATCACCGCTGACGGCGCTGCAGGTGCCTTCCTTGCCCGCGACGTCACAGGCCTCGCACTGACCGTTGCAGGTGCCGTCGCAGCACACACCGTCGATGCAATGACCGCTGCTGCACTGGTTCCCTGCGGCACACGTGGTGCCGTTGCTCAGCTTGTCGATGCACATGCCAGCGGAGCAGTACTTGCCGTCCAGGCACTCGATGTCGCTGGTGCAGGGCCCGAAGCAGCCGGTGGGGCCACACACGAAGGGATCGCACTGCTGCTTCTGCTCGGCGGGGCAAGCGCCGGCGCCGTTGCAGAAGGCCTGAAGCGTGGCCTCGTTGGAGTTGCAGTCCCAGCCGCGGCACTCGGTGCTTCCGCCGGGATAGGCGCAGGCGGTGGTGAGGGTGCCGTTGCAGCTGCCGCCGCAGAGCGTGCCGTCGCTCGCGCACGCCGGGCGGGTGCCGTGGGGCGCGCCGGTGACCGGCGAGCAGGTGCCGGCGTTCGGGCTGTCGCAGGCCTGGCACTGCCCGGTGCAGGCGCTGTTGCAGCACACGCCGTCGACGCAGTGGCCGCTGGTGCACTGGTTGGCTGCGCTGCACGACGCGCCGTTGGAGCGCTTGCTCTCGCAGGTATTGCTGCCGTTGCAGAAGTAGCCCGTGATGCAGTTGCTGTCACTGCTGCAGTCGCTGCCGCACGCGGTGCCGCTGCACAGGTACGGCGAGCACTGCGAGGTCGTCACGCCTGGGCAATTGGGGGAGCTGCCGGTGCAGTTCGCGGACTGGGTCGCCGTGCCGTTGCTGCAGCTCGCCGCGCGGCACTGGGTGCTGCTCGGCTTGAAGCCGTTGGCGGGGCACGCGGTCGACGAGCCGTCGCAGACCTCGGCGACGTCGCACACGCCGGGAGCGGTGCGGCAGACGGTGTTCTGGGCCAGCGGGCGGCAGGAGCCTTCGCGCCCCGCCTGGTTGCAGGACTGGCAGTCGTTGGGATCGCTGTTGCCGCACGCGGTGTTGCAGCAGAAGCCGTCGATGCAGTTACCGCTGGTGCACTGGTTGCCACCGGTGCACGCCTTGCCGTTGCCGAGCTTCGGGGTGCAGGTGCCTCCGCCGTCACAGTAGTTGCCGCTCTGGCACTGGCTGTCGATGGTGCAGCCTCCGGAGCAGTAGTCACCGGCGCACAGGTTGCTGGCGCAGTTCAGCGTCTGCAGCGACGGACAGGCCGCCGAGCCACCGGTGCAGTTCGCGGGTAGCGTTGCCACTGCGGGGGGACCGTTGCTGCAGCTCGCCGCGCGGCACTCGTAGCTGCTGGGTCGGAACACGTCACCCGGACAAGCCTTTGAACTCCCGGTGCAGGTCTCGGCGATGTCGCACGGACCCTTGGAGGTGTTGCAGACGGTGCCCGCGTTACCCGCGGCGTGGATACAAGAGTTGCTGCTGCCGTTGCACAGGTCTGTCGTACAGACCAGCCCGTCGTCGGTGCAGGGCGTGCCGGCTGTCTTCTTCGCATCCGCGGGGCAATTGACCTGGCCGTTCTGACAGAACTCCGCGACGTCGCACTCGCCCCCGGCCGCCTTGCACAGCGCGCCGGTGTTCGCGGGCTGCTGGGTGCAGACGCCGCTCTGGCACTTGCCTACGTCGCACGGGTTGCCCGGATTGGGGTCGGTGCAAGTCGTTCCGTTGGCTTTGTTGGGGTTGGTGCAATTTCCGGGACTGGCCTGATTGTAGGCTTGGCAGACGCCCGCGTTGTGGCACTCGTCTTGGGCCGTGCACGAAGCCACGTTGCAGCACACGCCGTTGGTGCAGTGGCCGGTGGAGCACTGCGAGTCCGATGTGCATGCCCGCCCCAGTCCGTGCGTGTACTCGACGTGTAGCTGCGGTCGTTTGCCAGCGTCAGCGTTGGGGGCGTTTGAAGAGTAGAAGAACTTCATCCGCGCGGGTGCAGTGTTCGAGGCATTGCTCGTGATCAGCCACCCATTGTTGTCGTTCGTCGTCGGGGATTCGACCCACGCCTTCACGTCCGATGTGACGTTGACGGTGTAGGCCTTTGCAGTGCTTACGTTGAAGGAGGTGCTCACCGGGGGTAGCGCGAACATCGAGTTAGCAGTGTCCGCCCCCGCGCAGTAACCGGAACTGGTCGCGGTCTCTACCCAGTCCGGCGCGTTACCGATGCGATGGAGTCGGATCTGGTCGGTAGTGACCGCCGTTGCGTCTGCGCAGCCACCGAATAACGCACTGCAAAGTGTCGTCGTGAGCGTAAGAGTCGCTGAAGAAACGACCGCGCCCGCTGGGATCTGAGATAGATCGAAGCGGAGCATGCCGTAGCGCTTCTCACCCGCGTTTGGGCCCCCCGAGTTATTCGCTCCAACGCAGAAGTAGGCCGCTCCACCATTCTTCCCGTAGTCGACGCTCGAGGCTTGGTCGTCGTCGATCCTGGCGACGTCGGTGATGTTGAGCATCACAAGCGCCTCCGACGTCGTCCCGACTGGCTCATCCAACCCTTCCATCGGCGCCGAAGAGCAAGCGACCACACCGTTGGTCGAAGCCGCCAAGCCGACCAGGAGCAACGCCTTACTCGCGCGAGCGGACAGCTGACCAAAGACGGATCCCAAGCGGACCCCGCCGAGCCGGGAGGAGTGAGCCATGTGCACAGGCTAACAGAACCCCATTCCGCACGGTCTCCTCACGGAGTTAAGGTGCGTAAATTCGCAGGAAACAGCATGCCCGTTTCCACGGATCCGAATTCGTTTGCATAGCGATTTGGGGGAGCTAACCCTTGCGTCATGCGTGGCACGTTGGTTGGCCTTGGCGTGCTCCTCGCCTGTGGTTTCGCGAGCTTGGGTTGCTCGAGCTTGCTGGGGCTCGATGAGTTTGGGGAGCCCGAGAATGGCGGCACCTCCGGAGCTGGTGGGACTGGTGGCGCAGGGGGATCCGGAGCTGCCGGGGGCACCTCTGGAACGGGCGCCATAGGTGCGGGTGGGAACGGGGGAACGGGTGGAGTGGACCCCTACGCGGGGTGCCCCGAGTTCTTCGTGGACACCGCGACTTTCGAACCGAACATCTTCATGTTCATGACCGGGTACGGGTGGCAAACCGACACCTCACTCGGCAATCCCGAGAAGCTCGATCGCCTCCTCTTGCTGACAAAGCTTGAGACCGTTGGGACCTTCGATCTTGCCGAGGAGCAAAACCATCGCTTCTCCACGTGCGCGACGTGCTTGGAGCTTCGAGTGGACGATGGGTTTGGTCCGAACTTCTACGCGATTCGCGGCACCGTCAATATTGACACCATTTCCGAAGAGGCAGAGGCGCCACACAAGGGCAACCTGCGCGACGCAGTCTTCATCGAGGTCGATAAGCAAAACGACGACGAGCCGATCCCGGATGGTAAGTGCTTTCGCCTGAGCAGCTTGTCTTGGGACTTCGAACGCTTCTCGTACCCGGACAGCACCATCCAAGCCATCACGATGGGCGAAGTCGCGAACCTCTCCAGAGTGACCATTCGAGATGCCGTGGTGACCGGTACGATCGATGGCAACGCAGCCTTTGTTCAGCAGGGTGGCGGCAGGTACAGCGGAACACGTCTCAGCGCGTCCAGTTTCCCTGCGGAAGTAGGAGATCGGGTGACTTTTCAGGGACGCGTGACTATAGGCAACGAGACCGATACTCCTACCATGATCAGCACTCAAACTTCTTGGCTGATCTCCCAATCACCCCACGCGAAGGTGCCGATCGTGAGCGTGCCTGATTCATCCCTCGCAGAAAAGGGCTGGATGGGGGTTCTCGTTCGGCTGCCGACGCCATTTACCGTTTCTCAGATCGGCGTAGGCCCAGGCTACGTTGTCGCAACCCCTGACCAGGGAGATCCTTTCTACATTTCTCGCGACTACTATGACCTGGTTTCCGATCCGGCGTTTCCGGGCATTGCTGATGGCGCTCGCTTTCAGTCGGTTACCGGTTTGGTCTCCATTGATGACTCCCTGCAGCGAGCCGTGTTTGCGCGCGGAACCGAAGACCTGCAGGGTTACGAAGCTCCTCAGCAGTAGGCAGTGGCCTGATATGGCACGGACGATCATTGCTGGCAGCGTATTAGTAGCGTTGAGCACTGCCTGCTCGACGCTGATCGGCCTCGACGACTTCCACCCTGCCGCCGCGTCGGAAGGTGGCACGGGGGGAGAAAACGATGGAGGCTCCGGCGCTGGAGGAATGGGGGGAACGAGTGGTGGCGGCTCGGAGGGGGACGGTGGCTACGTCGTGCCGAGCCCGAACGATTGCATCCGCGCAACACTGTCTGACTCTTTCGTCGTGACTAGCGATGGGAGTGTCGCGACGTGGCGCATCCCGCTGGCCCTGTCCCTCGGCGATGCGGCCTATCCCGAGGAGGTGGAGTTCCGGATTCGCTCTGCGGCCGCGAACAAGCAGTATCAATTCACGCCCGAGTTGCTCAAGTCAGGGGACAAGAATTGCCCCACGTGTGGGCAGATCAACGTGGATGTCGGAAGCCCCAACCCGGGGCTCTACTCGGCGGTCGCGGGCACGTTCGACGTGGGCATCCTGGAAGAGAACATCTATCGGTCCGAGCATTCCTTCTCGCTCAACGGCTTTATTTTCGCGGAGTCCGAGATCGTGAATGGCGAGCAGACGCCTATCGTCGGCGGTCGCTGCCTGTACGTTCCCACGACCTACCTCGGTCACGACGAAACGAAGACGGCGACCGTGGACGTACGCGACTTGCGCGACAGCGCTCCGCCGGAGCAGCCCGTCCTCGTCCCCAACGCAACCGTGACTGCGGTCGGAGCCGATAGCGTGTGGGTGCAAACGGGTGCTGGCAAGTATCAGGGAATCCGGGTCGCTTGCCTCGGGGAACCACAGCGAACGGCCGGGGTTGCCGTCGGTGATGTGGTGCAGGTCGAAGGCATCAAGCAGTGGCGTCCGACGGTCGAACAAACCACAGTTTCCATTTGCGACTCGGGTCGCATTACGGTCACTGGGGCGGGAGCGGGCACTCCGACTGCTATCGACATCATCCAGAGCATTGGCGGTGAGGAGTACGAAGGCGTGCTCGTGCGCATCAGCGGCGCTCTCAGCATCTCAAGCGTCACGACCGACGACCCGGTGTTCGGCTCATTTTACTCCATCGCGGGTACGCAGGAAGGCACCATCGCGGGCCGTCCGTGGTTGTACGACCCCACGCAAGATCCTCAAGCGCTGCCGAATTTTGCTAGCGGCGCGACGATGACGGCAGTCGTCGGCATCGTGGACTCTATGACGGACAGCCGTCAGGACCTGATGCCTCGCAGCGCCGCGGACTTCGAGGGCTACACCCCAGCGCCCTGAGGTGACTGCCCTCACCCCCACGAGAACCCACGCTGAAGAGCAACTCGAGTAGCCAAGCTCTGTAGCCAAGCTCTGCTCGACGTGATGGTATCCGGCTCGATGCGCGAGCCGAGAACATGAGCGATCGACCCTCTCAGCTGCGAGTCCTGGCGCTCGTGATGTTGCCCGTCGCCGTCTTTCTCGAGCGTGGAGTGTATTACCAGTTTCGATCGACGTTCTTCTTGCGCGCCATGGACTCGGGCGCCTCGCTGGCCGAGATCTCGAAGCTGATGACCACGGTCGGCGTCTGGACCGGCATCCTTGGCTACGTGCTCGGCGGGCTGCTGAGCCTGGTGCGAGGGCACCTGGCCGCGTTGGTTGGTCTGGCGCTGTCGTTGCTCGGATACTTGCTGATGGCCGTGGCGCCTTCGGGCTGGGCGGCTGCCGAGGTGCTCACGCGCCTCGGTAGTGGCTGCGCGATGCTGGGCTTCTTCGCGGCGCTGGCCGGAGTGGGTTCGAACCTGGGTCAACGGGTCGCCGGCGTCGCGCTGATTCTGGCTGCCGTCAACGTGGGCGCCTTTCTCGGACCGCTTGGAGCCACTGCGGCAAAGGTTTCACCGTGGCTCGCCTACGTGGGCCTGGTGCCGATGCTGCTCGCGCTCGTGCTGCTGGCCGTGGACTGGACCTTCGCTGCGTCCTGGGAGCGGAAGCATCGCCCCGCGGAATCAGCCATCGACTGGGTGCATGCGCTGGGCGTCACGGGGCTGGTGATCCTTGCTGGCCTGTCCTGCGGCCCGATCGACCACTTCTCCTCGGTTTCCCTGTTCGACTCGCTGCGCGGAAGCAGCGGGCCGGTGCTGGTGCTCGCGGGGCTCGTGCCCGTCGTCGGCCCGGTCCTCGCTTCGGTCGCGCTGGGGCTCGCGGGACTCCTGGCGCCGCGCTCCGTTCAGCCTGCGCCAGTGACCGGTGCAGGCTTGCTCTGCGCCGGCCTGGGTGGGGGCCTGGGCGTGGCAGGCAGCGCACTCGGCCTCGGTCTGTTGCTGTGGGTCTCGTCGTTCTTCGGCGGTCTCGGGACGGCGCTCGTCAGCGCGCTGCTGCTTGCGTTGTTGCTGGGCGCATTCTCTCGGCGCTGGGTCGGGCTCGGGCTGTTCACTTACTTCGCCGCCACTCAGGGCGTGGGTGGGATCTTCTACGTCGTCGGCACCCTGAGCCCGGAAGCGGGCCTCGTGGTCGGGGGGCTCAGCGCGGGCGTCGCGTTGCTGCTCGGCGCGGTCGCGCTGATCTCGAGCAAGCCGCTGAGCGCGTGGCTCGTGAAGGAGCCGGAGACGCAGCCGGAAGCAGAGTCAGCGGCGGCTGAGCGAGACTGACAGATCGGCACGGCCCGCTCGCTCGGCGGCTAGGCCCTTCGACGGAGGTTGGGGCCGCCACTGACTATTTCCTCGCGGTTCAACCTGGCCGAGCTGGGTCACACGGAGGAGGTGGCTGGTTGACAGGATCGAGCTGATCTTGGCTCGCCTTGCTTTGTTGGCAAACGTCTCCGGAGCGCGGGCGCTCGGTGCGTTTCGGCGCGTAGCTCGAGGGGTGATGACGTCTCGAACTGCCGTGCCCCGTTCTGCCTGGTTGCTCGTCGTGGCTCTGTTCGCCGAGCGCTTCGCCGCCCATGTATTCCATGGAGAATTTATCGAGCGCGCGATGGCTGGCGGTCTCTCCAGGCGGGATGCCCTCTGGACCCTGACCATCGGCGACGCCTGGGCGATGCTGGGCTTTGCCCTGGGCGCGGCGCTGGCGACGTTACGCCCCCGGCTTGCCGCGGCCTCTGGAGTGACGCTCGCCTTGATGGGTGCACTGTACTCTACCCAGAGCTCGCCTGACTGGCGCGTAGTCGCGGTCCTGGTGTCGGTCGGCAGCGCCTGCAGCGTGGTCGGCATGTACGCGGCGTGGAGTCAGGTGGTGCAGCGCTGCGCCGGCGTCTCGGAGCGTATCGCGCCGATCGCACTCTTCGTGTTCGCCTATCGCCTCGCGCCGCTCCTCGCCCCCGAAAGATCTGGCGGGATCTCCGGGAGCGTCCTCGCCTGGGGCATCGCGCTCGGGTTCGTCTGGCTCAGCGGGCTGGCTGGTACGTCATATGACCGCGGGGAAACAAATGCGCGGGTCAGTGCGCAGGCGGCGCGCGGCTGGTTCGGGGCTGGAGCCCTGGTGATCCCTGGCGCTGTCTGGGTCGCCAACTCGCTGGTCGTGCCCGGCGAGTTCGAGGCGGCGCGCGAGGTCGTGTTCGAGTGGTGCCTGTGCCTGTTCCTGCTCGTCATCGCTCTCCTCCCGCCGCTGCGTGCCTGGTTATCCGCGCGGAGAGCGATTGCGACTGGGCTCGTGGTGAGCGCCGGCACGGCGTGCTGGGAGGTCTTCTGCTACGAGCTTCACGTCCCGTTCGTGACCTGGGTCTGGGTCGTGGGAGCGGCGGCTGCGGGAGCACTGCTGTTCAGCGTCGCGTTCGCGGTCCTCGCGAGCGGCGGTCGACGCGTCTCCGTCGGCCTGCTCTTCGCCTACTTCTTCATCAGCCACGGTGCGTCGAGCGTCTACTACCTGTATCAGGACCAGCGCGTGCCGGGTGGGCCCTTTGGAGTGCTGGTAGCGCTGCTGACCATTCCGTTGCTCCTCGCCTTCATGAAATGGGAGCGGCGTTTCTCGCGCCTGCTGATGCTGGATGCCTGATCGGGGGTGAGGGCACGCGGCGACGCGAGTCCATTCAACAAGGGGCGCCGCTCGGCACCCGGGCCGCGACGACGCCTGCCAGGAACTCGGTCACCGCGCGCACGCGGGCGTTGTTGCGCATGTCGGCGTGAATCGTCTGCCAGACCTCGCGTGGCGTCGGTGATGTCTCCGTGCGGATTCGAACCAGGGTCGAGTCTCGCTCGGCCACGCTGCGAGGCAGGAGCGCGATGCCGAGGCCACACGAGGCCGCCGCGTAGATCGACGAAACGCTGTCCGAGCGAAAGGCAATGGTGGCGCCGTCCAGGCGCTCCTCCAGCCACTGGTTCTCGACGTTGAAGGCGCGGGAGTCGGCGAACATCAACACGCGGTGACCCCTTAGAGATTTTTCTGCATCCTCGGGGATGCCACAGTCGAGGGAGTAGACGCCAGCGGCGTACAGCGACAGGTCGATCTGCGCGATGCGCTTGGTGATCACGTTGTCTTCCTTGGGGCGGCTGAGGCGCAGGGCGACGTCGGCCTCGCGCCGCGTGAGGTTCACGCTGCGCTGGGTGCAGGTGAGCTCCAGCGTGATGCCCGGGTGCTTGGCTTGAAAGGCGCGCAGGTGGGATGCGATGAAGCGCGTCGCGAGCATCTCCGTGACGCTGACCCGCACGCTGCCTTCGAGGCGGGTGTCGGCGCCGCTCAGTCGCCGCTCGGCGCCGAGCGCCTCCGCTTCCATGCGCTCGGCGTGCTGCACCAGCTCGACCCCGGCGCTGGTTGGCAGGTAGCCGTCCGGCGTGCGATCGAAGAGCCGCGCGCCGACTTGCTCCTCCAAGGTGCTCAGGCGCCGGCCCACCGTCGTGGCGTTGACCTTCAGCTCGGCAGCCGCGCGCGCCAGGTTGCTGTTGCGATGCAGGGCCAGAAAGAAGCGCAAATCATCCCAGTTCAGCATGTGTCGAGTCGCCTCCGCAGGGTCGAGCTGCATACTTGCAGCAACCGATCGCCATTCGGCACCCCCATGTTGCTTGCATCCCAGCGCACCCGGCGATCGCGCTGGGGCGCAAGGACCTGGAGGCGATCATGGATGTTTTCCACAGCGGCAGCGTAACTCAAACCTCGCCCGAGACCGCAGCACACTTGGCAGAGCTGGAGGAGGCTAGCCACCCGAAGCGCTCCCGGGTCGTCGAGCGAGAGGTCCAGCTCGAGGCGGCGGACGGCTACCTGATTGGTGCGACCAGTTTCGAGCCGCTCGGGGATGTGCGCGCGACCATCCTGATCCACGGTGCGACTGCCGTGCCTCAGACCTACTACGGGCGCTTCGCCCGCTTCGCGGCGGCGGAAGGTTTCCGTGTGGTGACGTATGACTACCGCGGCGTCGGGCGCTCGCGACCGGGCACACTGGTGGGCTTCGACGCGACGATGCGTGACTGGGCGGAGCTAGATGCTCGCGCGGTGATCCGCTGGGCGCGCGCTCAGGGAGGCGCTCTGGTCGCCATCGGACATAGCTTTGGTGGTCAGCTCCTCGGCTTGATCGACGAGAGCCATCAGGTCGACGCGCTGCTCCTGGTCGGCGCGCAGCTCGGCTACTTCGGTCACTGGGAACCGCTCGGTCGTGCCAAGCTCGGCTTCGTGTGGCACCTGCTGGTTCCCACGGCGACCAGCCTGTTCGGCTTCTGGCCTGGTCAGCTGGGGCTTGGCGTGGACCTGCCCAAGGGCGTCGCTCGAGAGTGGGCTCGCTGGTGTCGGACCCCTGGATATTTCCGCGAGGATAACTCTGGCGCGGCCGACCGTCTCGCGCGCTTCCAGCGTCCGACTCGGCTCTACACCTTCAGTGACGACGATTTCGCTCCGCGGGGAGCCGTACGAGAGCTGGCGAACGCCCTCGGTTCGAAGCCGGTGTGGGTACATCTGCGGCCGCGGGATCTCGGAGCAGATGCCGTCGGGCACTTCGGCTTCTTCAAGCCGCGCTTCGAACAGACGCTGTGGCGCGACGCGTTGAGCTACTTCTCTGGCCAGCTGGGTCGAGCGGAACCAGCGCTGCTCACCGGGAGGCGAAAGGACACGAGCATCGACTGGTCGGACGTGATGGCTGACCTACGCCACGGTCGGGACTGATCACTCGGCTTCGGGACGCTCCGAGCGCTGGGGGAGCCAGTCACCGTCCGGCAGCAAGCGAGCGTCGGGCATCGTGCCCTGACTGGCGATTCTGTAGCGCTCACAGCGCTCGAAGCGCCCGTAGCAGTACTGGTGCTGGAACACCCGCAGCACGGCGCGGTTCTGGAACTCGGCGAACATCGGACAACGCCGTGCGTTAGGGCAGGCTTCGCGCTGGGGTTTGTCTCTTTCCATCGACGTAGTGGCTCAGTAGAGCGAACGGATGCGCGCGACATAGCTTGAGCGTCGATGGGGAGGCGCGTGGTACAAACCCGCCATGGCTCGAAGTGCGTATCTATGCGGTAACGAACCCCCGATTCTCTCTGGCCGAGACTTCAAGTCGTCCAGCCCCCGACGGAAGCGCCGGAGACTGCAACAACTGCTGGGGCTCGGCAGTCTGCTGGCGGTGGCGCTGCTCGGCAGTGGTTGTGGGGAGGACGAAGCGGTCAACGATGGAAAGGCTGGGCCGCCGGCGGGATCACCGTTCGCGGCGGAGCGCGCCCCCGACGTCGTCGTGAAGCGACCCGGGCTGTCGAAGCCCGTGGAGATCGTGACCGACGAGTACGGCGTGCCTCACATCTTCGCAGCCACGCAGAAGGACGCGATCTTCGCCAACGGCTACGTGCACGCCCGGGATCGTCTGTTCTTGATGGATGCGTTCCGCATGCTGGGACAGGGCCGCGTTGCGGAGCGCATCGGGGACGCTGGCCTTGCCTTCGATCCGACCTTTCGAGCTACCTTCATGACCGCGGATGGCGAGCAGGTCGCGGACGCCGTGGTGAAGCAGCTCCCGCCGGCGACCCTGGAGCTCCTCGACGCCTACGCTGCTGGCGTCAACGCTTACCTCGCGGAGCTGAGAGAAGGGAAGTACCAGCTCCCTCCGAGCTACGGCACGCCGTTGCTCAAGAAGGTGACGCCTGCGGATATCGAAGACTGGCAGCCTCGAGACACGATCGCCGTGGCTCGGGTGATGGAGTGGCAGTTGACTGACGGCGGGGGCGACTTCGATCAATACATCGGCGAGCGGATCCAGAAGCTGCCGGCCGATCTGTTCGCGGATCTGGTGCGCTTTCAGCCCAGCGATCCGACGGTGATCTTGCCCAACTGGTTCGGCGCTGCGCAGAAGAAGAGCAGCCAGGAGCCCAGCCTGCTCAGCCTGAACCCCAAGGACCCCCGGCACCTCGCGGCGTACGCCAAGGCGAAGCAAGGCCTGGCGGGGATCGATTTCTCGAAGATCGAGCACCACGACTCACCGCTTCTCGGAGGCGGCATCGAGCGTGACTCCATCGGCTCCAACAACTGGGTGATCTCCGGCGAGCACACCGAGAGCGGCTACCCCATCATCGCCAATGATCCGCACCTGGCGTTCGTGCAGCCCGCGCAGTTCCACCACGCTCAGATCGACACCGCCCTGTATGGCGGCGACACGGGCACCAGCGCGATCGGGATCAGCGTGGCCGGCGTCTCGGGCATCGTGATCGGCCACAGCAGAAACGTCGCCTGGGGTGGCACCGTGGTCGGATGGGACGTTACCGATATCTACGTTGAAACACTGAACGATGGCGGCGACGCCGTGCTGTTCAACGGCGAGTACGTACCCATCAAGCAGTACGAGCAGTCGTTCAAGGTGGGGGCCGGTGCCGACGCCCGCATCGAGAAGCAAGTCATCGAGTACGTGCCTCATCACGGTCCGATCCTCGACGGGTCGAAGAAGGACGGGAAGGCGCTCAGTATCAAGTGGACCGGGCGCATGGTGGACAACGAAGTCGAGGGCGTGCTCGGGCTGCTGAGCGCCAGCAGCATCGACGGCTGGATGGACTCGCTGAAGAACATGACGGTTCTGGCCCAGAACTGGAACGGCGCGGATACCGCTGGCAACACTGGCTACTACCCCCACGCGCTCGTTCCCCTGCGCAAGAGCGTGAGCGGCGACTGCGCGCCGTACAAGCCGATGGACGGTACGGGCGCTTGCGAGTGGGAAGGCTTCATCCCCGACGATCGCATCCCGCAGAACAAGAACCGGGAGAACGGCTGGCTGGTCACCGCCAACAACGATGTCGCCGGGACGCTGCAGGACAACGACCCGACCAATGACCCGCAGTACCTCGTGGCCGAGCGCGCGATTGGTTTCCGCGCGGGGCGCATCACGCAGCTCATCGAGGAGCAGATCGCGGCCGGAAAGAAGTTCACGATGGAAGACATGCAGAGGATTCAGGCGGACAACCTGAGCCTCGAGGCGGAGCGCATGCGCGGCTTCTTGCTGGCCGCGGCGGACGCCTTGCCCGATCGCGTCACGGAGCTGAACCTCGGCGATGCCATCGCGCGCATCGAGAACTGGAAGCTGACGACACCAAGCGGCGTGGACGCGGACTACCGCACGGATTCGGGGCCGAGCGCCGAGGAGATCGATGAGAGCATCGCCACGAGCATCTTCTTCACCTGGCTTCCGCGCTTCCGCAACGCGGTCTTCGACGACGAGCTCGCTCAGTACGACACCAGCCTCGGGTCGACGGACAAGGCCCGCGCCCTGTTCAATCTGCTGGAGCACCCCGATCAGACCGCCACCGGGACCGACCTCTTCGACGATGTGACGACGCCTGACGTCACCGAGACCAAGGACGAGCTCATGCTCCAGGCCCTCGCTGACGCGCTCACGTTCCTGGCGTCCAAGGACGCCTTCGATTCGAACGACGTCATGACCTGGCGTTGGGGACAGCTCCACGGCATGCAGATCCGCGACCTGTTCGGGCTGTTCTCCGGGACCGCGTTCATTACCCGAGGTCCGTATCCTCGCGGAGGCAGCAACTACACCGTCGACGTCGCGGGCCAGGGCGGGAGCACCACGAGCTTCCTCTACGGCAGCGGGCCTCAGATGCGCTTCGTCGCGGAGCTGCGTCCGGATGGGATCGTCAGCCGCAACGCGCTGCCCGGTGGTCAGTCGGACGACCCCGAATCACCTCACTACGAGGACTTGCTGAAGATGTGGCTGCGCAACGAGAGCTTCCCGTACTACTTCAAGCCCGAGGACGTGGCGCAGCACATGGAGAGCTACGAGCTCTTCGAGCCGGGCAAGTAACGAGATCGCATCGACGTTTGGGGGGGAGGGGATGCGTCGTTCCCTCACCCCGGACATCCGTGAGCGGCTCAGCTGGAGCGGGGCGGGTCGCTGCGCTGCTTCTTGCTGACCTGCATGCGGCCGCTGTGGCGCTCGCCGGTCTTGAGCTTGCCGCTCGAGGACACGGGCGCTGCGGCGCGCATCTTTCCTGACGACGCCCGGGAATCGGGCACCAGCGCGCGCAGGCGCCAGAGGCGCACCAGGAGCTGGCGTTCGACCTCGGAGATGCTGTCGAGCGCGGGCCCCACCAGCGCCACTGGCAGGATCACACAGAGCAGGCTGCCCAGGGCGATGAAGCCGAGCACCACCGGCTTGGTCATGCGTAGCGTTTCCGAGCGGATGATGAGCGCGTCACCAGTGAACTCGTGGGTCACCGGGAGGTAGCCGAGCTGACCGATGGCGATGGTCGCCGCGAGCGACAGGCAGCCGATGCCAGCCAGCAGCACCCGCACGCTGGAGCCGGAGCGCGCGTTCACCGTGGAGACGAAGGCCAGCGCGACCAGCAAGGTCGGCACGAACAACAGTGGACCGACGAAGAGCGCGAAGCTCGCGGCCAGCGCCGCGACCATCACCACGCTCAGGGCGTAGTGCCACCGAGAGGTCCAGCCGCGCTCGCCAGCCTGCCAGACGTAGAGGGACGTGATGCTGATCAGCACCGCCGGCGGCGCGAGCACCCAGTATTCACGCACGCCGCTCGCGAGCCACAACAGGAGCGCGGTCGAAGCCAGCATGAACAGCGGAGCGGAGCGTCGGGCGCTGATGCGGCGCTGACGGACCTGTGCCTTGTGGACCTGCTCCTGGACCTCGGGCGGGGCTTCTCGCGCCGGTGCCATGAGCAGCGCCAGCATGGTCTCGGTAGCCTCTGGTTGATCCGGGTCGAGCACCAGCGCCGTATTCAGCCGCCGCAGCGCGACTGCCCGCGCCTCCTCGACGCCACCGGGGTGCGTGCCCACCATCGCGATCCGTGCGGCGATGCGCTCCTTCTGCGCTGCCTCCCGCCGACGTTCGCGCTCGGCGTCGTCGTGGATGATCTTGTCGAGCTCCTTGACCAGCTCGCCGGCGTGCTTGAAGCGCGCCCTGGCTTCCAGCTGAGTCGCGCGCACGCATAGCTCGTCGAGAGGTTCGGAGATGCGCGCGCTCGGTGCGCGCTCGCTGGGTCGTCGATCGACGATGCGCAGCGTCGAGTCGAGCAGCTCCTCGGTGGTGTCTCCGGGGTGCATGCGATCCAGCGTCAAGATCTCGAACAAGATGGTACCGAGCGCGTAGACGTCGGCCGCTGGCGTCACCTCGGCGCTGCGTCCCAGCGCCTGCTCTGGTGGCATGTAGCCCGGGGAGCCGAGCTGGACCCCCACACCGGTATCGTCAGGGCGAGGCGGCTCGCTCTCCATCCCCACGCCGCTCCAGCGGATCTCGTCTTCTGGGTCCAGGATCTTCGCGACGCCCCAGTCGATGACATACACCTCGCCGAAGTCGCCGACGATGATGTTCGAGGGCTTCAGGTCGCGGTGGATGACGCCACGGCTGTGCGCGAAGGCCACCGCCTGACAGGCCGCTGCGAACACGCTCAGCAATTTGCTGCGTGGAAAGTCTCGCTCGATCGCCAGATCGGCCTGGCGCAGCTTGGCGATGATGTCTGCCAGCGTCTTGCCATGAACGCGCTTCATGACGAAGTAGGGCACGCCAGCGGCGGTCTGTGAGATCTCGTGCACCGGCACGATGGATGGGTGCTCCAGCTGAGCCTGGATCAAGCATTCGCGCTCGAAGCGACGTCTGAGCTCTGGCTTCTTTGCCGTGCGGAGCGTCATCGTCTTCACCGCGACGGTGCGGCCAGCGACGCAGTCGTGGCATAGCCGCACCTCGCCCATCGCGCCTTTGCCGAGCAGCCGACCTACCTTGTATCGGCCGTCGAGCCAGCTGTTGGTCTCGGGCTCGACCAAGGGCGTCGGCGTGTGAGTCCCGGCGTGGGAGTCCGGTAGTTCCGACGGCGTGATGGGGCGCACCACTTGCCGGTTTCGGAACTGAACACGGAGGTCGGAGGACGAGTCGTGCGGCACCAGGTTCGGATCTTAGCGCCAAGCCGTGAGTCAACGCGGGCACTTTTCCGTTTCACGCGGGATCTGGCGAGGTTGGTGGGCGAAGGTGGGCAGAAGGAGTCGCACTGAGAAGTCTTTGACTCACTGGGTCAATCGCGGGCTCGCTTCGGCTGCGGGGAACGGATCCGTGGGCTTCGAGGAGCGGCCGCGAATATCGAGATGGAAACGCGCACCGAGAACGCGACTCCTTGGTCTGGCTTTGCGCTAGGCCAGCTGGCGCTTCGCTCGGTAGCCTCGGGGAATGAGCCGGTTTCAGCTGAGACATCATTTCCGTGCCAGGGACCAGTCAGGGCAGGAGCCGCTGTCAGGAGTGGAGCTCGAGCGCCGGGTCCACGCTGGGGACCTGGTGGTGTTTCAACGTAGCGATCTGACGCTCGAGCTGGTGCGTCGCGTACGGGCCGAGATACGCACCTGCTTCCCGGAGCTGGACGCGGACTGGGATGACCTCGGTCTCTGGCCTTGCCGACTGCTCGAGTTCGGGAGGCTCGCCGACCTACGCGACCGCCTCTACTCCCAGCCCGCGCTTCACCAGCTTGCCGCGCGGATCATCGAGGCCGCTGGGTTCGAGAACGTGACCTGTGTCGATGCGCCTCGCCTGCGCGTGATCAATCACAGGGCCGAAGCGCTGCCCGAGGCGGCTCCGCTGTTCGTCATCCACCGCGACACCTGGTACGCCTGCCCCGAGGCGCAGATCAACTGGTGGATCCCGATCTTCAAGACACCAGTCGAGCAGGCGTTCGCGTTCTATCCCGAGCACTTCGAGCGCGAGGTGGAGAACACGTCGCGGAGCTTCGACTACGCGCGGTGGATGGAGCGAGTCGGCTGGCACGGACGCACCGCGCTGGACGACTATCCAGCGCCGACACGCTACGAGCCCGAGACCAAGCCGCTGCGCTTCGATTTCGAGGCGGGCGATCTGCTCCTGTTCTCAGCCGCGCAGCTTCATCGCACGCTGCCGAACCCCGTCGCCAACTCGAGTCGTGTCAGCTTGGATTTCCGCACGGTGACCCCTGGTGCACGCGGCGCGCGGAATGTCGACAACGGCTCCGCGGGCGCCCTGGAGCGCGTGCGTCGCGAGTTCGTTCCGCTGCGCTACCTGGTCTGAGCCCAGGGGAACTGGCGGCTGAGCGCTGCTAGCGCCGCCTCGAAGCGCACGTCCCAGTCACCGCGGAGCTGCACCACGGGTTCCGGCGTCGTGCTCAGGTGTTGCAACAGGAGCTCGGAGAACGGCTGTCTGGTGTGCTCGGAGATGCGGTGGGTGTCATCGACGAAGGGCGCGTCGGGATCGCACACCAGAGTCAGCGCGTAGCGGCGGTGTGCTTCGAGAGTCTGGATCTGGGGGTGAGGCGCGCCGAAGAGCAACTCGTGCCAGAGCGCGGTGGTGGTCGCGCAGGTGTCGCAGAAGAGGAGGCGGTTCGCGTGGCGAGCCAGGCTGTCTTCGCTGGCGAGCTGGCCCCTGGCGAAGTCCTGCAGCAGCTCGGGGGTGAGCTCGCGCGCGGGCTCGGCGCGGAGCAGGCTCTCCGCGAACTCGGGGACTGCGCGCGTCCGGAAGTGTTCGGCGAGGCGTCTCGCCAGCCGACTTTTCCCGGTGGATTCAGCACCAACGAGCCGGACACGGGCTGCGAAATGAGCGCGCACCGGCGGCGGGAGATACTCCCAGTGCGCCCAGGGCGCCTTGCGGATCGCCGTGGCCGAGATGGGGAGCGCGCTGCGCCAGCCATCGAGAGGAATGAAGCGCGCGCCGAGCTCCGCCGCCAGGCGGCCGCCGTAGGGCTCCGAGGCAACGACGTAGTCTGGAGGGCGCCCGAGGCAGCGCAGCAGGCTCTGCCGCCAGATCTGCCAAAACTCTGGGCATTCGGGGGTTGGCTCCTGCGGGTTCATGTCGTGCAGGGTGAGGATTTCGCTGCTCGGACACAGCTCGCGCAGCCAGGCCGCGCGCAGCGTGACCGGAATCGGTTCCTCGGGGATTTCTTCAACGACGACCCGCGCCTTTCCAGCGAAGCGCTGCGCGAACTCGATCAGGTGCAGGTGACCCGCGTGAGGTGGCAGGAACTTGCCGAGCACCAGCGCCTCAGCCATGGGCGCCCTCCGCGTCGTCTTCGAGCATTCTGGCTGCGTAGCGGGTGAGCAGGTTCTGGGGGGCACCTGGCGGCCTCACCCCCCGATCCGCGAGCAACCGCTCGGCTTCTGTACAAGCGAAATGCACGCCGGTGGCTTGGAACAGATCGAGCCCACGCCGAGCGTCGAGCCGTGAGCGATTCAGGGTCCGCGTGGTGGCCAGCACGAGATCCGCGCGCTGGGCGGGGGAGCCGCGAGTCGAGAGCAACTCTCGAAACGTTTCCGTAGGGACTTGGTCGATGGACTGACCCGCCTCGTTCAGGGCAGCTAGCCAGCGCTCGAGGCTGACGCTCTCGTTGCGCACGTGGTAGCGAGCATAGCCGCTTGGCTCGCTAGCGAGGATCAAGGTCGCCCAGGCTCGGGCCGCGTAGTCCACCGGGGTCAGGTCGAAGGCGAGATCCGCGTCGGGCGCAGCGCCCAGCGCAGCGAAGTCACGGCTGACGCGCGTGAGCCAGTCGTCGGCAGGCGCGTACGCCGTCCGCGAGTCGCCGGTGATCAGCCCGAAGCGGTAGCAGCTGACGCGAGGGAAGTCCTCTGCTGCCAGCTCCAGCAGCCGCTCGGCGGCCCACTTGCTCTGGGCGTAGCCGCCGCTCAGGTGCGCTTCCAGGTCCAGACCGAGGCCTTCGCTGCAATCCGTGGGGCAACGATCGCTCGCGGAGAAGACCGAGAGCGTCGATGCGTGGTGCAGGCGCTCGACGTCCGCGCAGCGGCAGAAGCGCAAGACCTCCGCGGTGCCGAGCAGATTCGTCGGGCGCAACACCGCGTAGGGCAACACCAGATTCACCCGAGCGGCGCCGTGGATCACCGCTCGGGTTCGCTCGCGCAGCCAGGCGCTCTCCCGAGGCGAGAGCCCGAGGTCCGGCAACGCCACGTCGCCCACCAGGCAGCGGACTCGACCTTCTCCCAGGCGCCGAAACGATCCCGGGGAGTGCGCGTCGCAGGCGGCCTCGAGGCGCCGACGCGCGTGAGCCGCGTCCCGGGCTCGCACCAGCGCGACGTAGTGCTGCTCCGCTTCGATTTCCAGCAAGTCCAGCAGCGTCTTCGAGCCGAGGAAGCCGGTCGCGCCGGTCATCAGCGTCACTTCCCTGGGGTTGGATCCCTGAGGAGACACCGGTCGGATGCGTGCCAGGCAAGCCCGCGCATCGCGGTCCAGGGCGTCAGCGGGCGTCGTGGTCGCCATCTCACCCGCGCTCTCGAGGTCGCCCAGCGGCCGCTCCGAGGCCAGGGCCTCGGGTGTGATCTCGAGCCCCAGCGCCTCGCACTCGCAGAGGACCTCCAGCACGCCCAGGGAGTCTCCCCCTTGGGCGAAGTAGCTGAGCTGCGGGTCGGCGCGTCCGAGCCGGCGCGCCACGACCTCGAGCAACGTCCGCGGCGCGTCGGACGCTCTCGTGGCGGCCTCGGCGTCCAGTGCCGCGAGCAGCGCGGCGCCGTCCAGCTTCCCCGAGGCCGTTTCCGGGAGGTGCCGGTAGAAGACGAAGCGCGCCGGGTGCATCCAGCGCGGGAGGCGCTCTCGAAGCGTTGTCAGGAGCCTCGACTCTTGCTTCGCGTCACCCTGGATGAGCGCGACCAGGCGCTCGCCATGCAGGGTCACATGAGCGCGTTCACAGGCGCCGCTGCCGAGGAGCACTGCTTCGACTTCCTCCGGGGCGATCAGCTGGCCCCGCAACTTGAGCTGGCGGTCGGTTCGCCCAAGGAATACGGGGCCTCGACGCGTGCGCTCGACGAGATCTCCCGTGCGGTACCAGCGCACGCCGTTCAGCTCCGTGAAGCGCTCGGCATCCAGCTCTGGCGCCTCGAAGTAGCCGCGCATCAGCTGAGCTCCAGCTATCCACAGCTCGCCGCGCGCGGCGTCGGCGGGTCCGATGCGGTACTTCACCGCGGAGAGCGGCTCGCCGATGTACGGCCGTGCGAAGTCAGGCTCCCAGGCGAGCAGGCTGGTGCAGATCGAGCACTCCGTCGGGCCATAGACGTTGAGCAGGCGCACGCGCCTTGCCCAGTCGCCAGCGGCCGTTGGATCCGGCGCCTCTCCACCAACCACGACGCAGCGTACCGACTCCGGGAGTTTTTCCACAGGGATCCGTGGTAGCAGGCTCGGCGGCAGATCGACGTGGGTGATCTGGCGGCCCTTCAAGCTCTCCAGGAGCTTCTCCGTCGTGAAGCCCGCGTCGAGTCCAGGAGCGAGATGTAGCTCACCGCCAGCGAGCAGGCAGGTGAAGACGTCGGACAGGCTCGCGTCGAAGCCCGGACGCAGGAGCCACAGACAGCGTGCCGACTCGTCGAGCTCGAAGGCCCGCACCTGGTCACCGATCACGTGTGGCAGCCCGCGATGCTCGAGGGTCGCGCCCTTGGGGGACCCCGTCGAGCCCGACGTCCAGCAGACGTACGCCAGCGCGTCCGGCGCTGGCATGGGCAGCGCGCGCGCCCTGCTCCACACGCCCTCGACAGGGTTCGAGGCTGACGCGGCAGTGTCGATCCACAGCTCCTCGCCCGCGTGCGCTCCACACTTCGCACCCCCGCTGGCGCGCAGCACGAAGCGCGGGGCCAGTCGCCGGAGGATGTCTCGCGCGCGGGCCTCGGGCAAGCTGGGGTCCAGCGTGGAGAACGCGGCGCCAGCGAGCCAGCAGGCGAGCCAAGCCGTGACCAGCCCATGAGATTTCGGCAACGCGAGCGCAACCAGCTCACCGCGCGCCGGGGCGAGCCGGGCCGACAGCTCGAGCGCGGCGTCGAACAGCTGGGCATAGCTCAGCGTTTCCGTGGGGCTAACCAGTGAAGGCGCCGCGTCACGGCGCTCGGCGGTTTCGATCAGCCGCTCGAGCAGGCTGCGCCAGGCTGCGCTCACCGGCGCCTCGCCAGCACCAGACAGCGCGGGCTCTCGAGGCTCAGCGGCTCACCATCAGCGCCGCCAAGCAGCGCGTTGACGCTGAAGCCGGCACGCTCCAGCATCCCGCACAGCTCGCGAGGCAGGTAGAGACGCGTCGTGGTGCGCGGCAGCTCGGCCTCCGGCGCGTCCGCCTCGCTCAGACGCCAGATCTGGTGAAGGGTTCCGCGCTCCAGATCGAGCTCCGAGCTGCGCGTGATGTGCACTTCGCGTTCTGCCAGGGTGCGCGTATAGCTGAACTCTGGCTTGAAGTTCGCGAGCACGCCGGCGACGTTGTAGTAGTCGAGCAAGAAGCGCGCGCCTGGTTTCAGGCTGCGTGCCGCGCAATCGAGCATTGCCTGGTTTCTTGAATCCTCGAGGAAGCAGCCAAAGCCCGTGCCCCAGTTGAAGCCAGCGTCGCAAGCTGTGGGAGCCACCCAGCTCGTGGCGTCTGCGGCTGCGAACAAGAGCTCCGGCTCACCCTCGCTCGCCTTGCGCTGGGCGAGCTGGATGAACGGCGCGCTGATGTCCACGCCGTAGCCCGAGGTGCCGCGCTTCGCGAGCTCGATGCTCAGGCCGCCGTCCCCGCAGCACTGATCGAAGACGCGCGCGCCGGGGGCAAGCTCGAGGAGCGCCCACAGACGCTCGGCGATGCGGCGCCTGGCCTCGCCCTGAGTCAGCACGGCCTGGGTCAACGGGTGCTGATAGAAGTCGCGCACCCAGAGCTCTGCGTCGCCGGTCATTTCGCCTCCAGGCCGAAGGCTCGACCCAGAGCGTGGGCCGTGGCAACCAAAAACAGCGGCGGTCCCCAGGCTCGATGCAGCTCTGCTGGTGCCTGCTCCAGAGCCTCGATTCGCCGCTGCACGCGCTGGATGTCAAAGAATGTCCCTGCGGAAAAAGCATCCTCACGCAGCAGCTCGCGCAGCGCGCGTCGCGCACCAGCGTCCTCGGTGAGGCTCGGCGCGAGGAACGGGTGCTTGCGCCGGGTGCGGATCGCTTCCGGCACCCAGCCACGCACCGCCTCCCGCAGCAGCCACTTCTCCTCTCCCCGGCGAATGCGCCGCTCGATGGGCAGCCGTCGCATCAATCGGTAGAGGTCCGGATCCAGGAACGGCAGCCGCGACTCGAGGCCGTGGGCTCCGAGCAAACGGTCCGAGAGCGTCGGCAGGATGTAGCCGCCGAGAGCGAGCCGGGTCCACAGCGTCGCCGCCACGTCCACCGCTGCGCGCCCCCGCAGACTCGATACTTCAGGGCGGCCGAAGAACGTGCCGAGCGCCGTCTGTGCTCGTGACCGCCAACCATCGTGGGTCAGGCTACATAGCCGCGCACCGAGCTGCAGCTTGGCCTGCAGGAAGGTCGGCAAGCAGCCCAGCTGGTGCTTCAGGGGGTGAGGGTCCAGCCGGGCCAGCCGCTCGGCATTCGTCAGCTCCGGGCGCTCCGCCAGCATCAAGCCGCGCACCGCCTGCTCGAGCCCGTTTCCTTCCGGATACTCCTGAGCCAGCGCTCCCAGATCTGCGCGAAGATGCGGGTAGCCGTAGAGTAGTTCGTCCGCGCCCTCGCCGGACAGCACCGACTTGAAGCCCGCGGCGCTGATGGCGCGGTCGAGCGCCTGGTGAGCCACCAGGTGCCCGTTCACGGCCAGGCCTTCACCGGCGTGGGCCGCAGCTGCGAGCCCTTGCACCAGATCCAGCGGACTCAGCGACACGACTTCGCACCTCGCCCCCACCTGCGCAGCACTCGACCGAGCCAGCTCCAATTCGTCCAGCGGGCTCCCGGGGAAGCTCGCGGTGAACGCGACGAGCGGCTCGGTCGACGCGCGACCCTGTCGCTGAAGCTCCGCGGCAGCTCCAAGCACTGCTGCCGAGTCGATGCCGCCCGAGAGGTGAAAGCAAACTCGTGCGTCGCTCCTGAGTCGCCGCTCGACGCTGGCGAGGAAAACCTCGCGGAAACTCTGAACGTCGTGGCTCTCGGTCGACTTGGAGTCCGATGGTGAGTCCCAGTCCGCCATGCCCCAGGGCTGCACGTCGAGACGCTTGCCGTCGAGCTCGAACAGGTGGCCAGGCGGCAGCATGTGCACGCCGGCGAACGGTGTCCGCTCAGGAGGCAGGTATTGCATCCCCAGGGCGAGGCTCATCGCGGCTTCGTCCCATGCCCGGGGCACGCCGAGCGCGAACAGCGCGGCGCTGGTGCTGGCGAGGTAGAGAGAGCCGTGGTGCCAGGCGTAGACCAGCGTGCGCGCCCCGTAGCGGTCCCGGTACGCCCACAGCTTGCCTGTCTCGTGGTTGAAGACGACGGCGCAGAGCTCGGCGTTCAGACGCTCGAACATGTCCTTGCCCCAGTGTGCGGCGCCGTGAAGTAGCAGTTCGCTGTCGGAATGCGTGCGGAAACGTGCTCCGCTGCGCTCGAGCTCCTCGCGCAGAGCCGAACCATAGATCTCGCCGTTGGCGGCGATGGTCCAGGGGCCGAGCGTCATGGGTTGCGCGCCGCTCCCTGGGTCCATCACCGCCAGCCGTGTGTGACCGAGCACGCAGCGCCGCTGAGGGTCGAGCCAGATACCAGAGCCATCGGGCCCACGCGCCGCCAGGCTGTGCAGCGCCGGTTGCAGCAGCTCCGACTCGAGTCCGCCACTGGGCCGGTAGATCAGCGCGATGCCGCACATCAGCTGCCGGTCCTCATCCAGGAGTCAACTTGAAGAAGAGCTTCTGGTGCTCGCTCTCCGCAGCGCGCTGGAAGACCTCGGAGAACGCCTCGAGGGGCTCCTCGGCGGCGAACAGATCTCGCACCTCGAGGCGACCTTCGGCGACCCAGCGCAGGCCCAGCGCCATGTCGCCGTAGTCGGCGCTGAGCAGCCTGAGGCGCTTCTTCACGCAGAGCCCGATGTTCAGCTCCACGGGGCGCTGCGACCGGCTCTTCAGCACCAGGGTGCCCTCGGGAGCCAGGGCCTCCAGCGCTTTGGCGATGAGCTGCGAGTTCGCGTGAGTTTCCACGCAGAATTCATAGGCGTCACGTTCGAGTTGCTCATCGAGCGCCGCAAGCCTGATCCGTTCGAAGCCCGCGGCTAGCATCACTCGGAATACCAGCTCGGCGATGCGCCCGCTGCCGAGGACCAGTCCTGGCGCCTGACCGGGCAACCCGAGCTCGAGCACGGCCATGGCCGCAGCGATGGGTTCGGCGAAGGCACCGACGGTGAAGTCGAGGGGGTCGGGCAGCGGCTCGAGGCACATCAGGGGAACGCTGACGAACTCGGCAAAGGCGCCATCACGCTCCACGCCGAGCTGGCGTTTGGCCAGGCACCCAGCGCCTATTTGGCAGCGGGCGCAGCTTCCGCAGGGCACGAACGGCATGCAAGCGACGCGCGCGCCTGGAGCGAAGGACGCTCCCTGGGGCGTGGCTTCGACGACGCCGGAGAACTCGTGACCGAGGATCAACGGCTCACGGATCTCGAGGCGCCCGCTGGCGACTTCACAATCCGTGCGGCAAAGACCGGCACGGATCACGCGCACCAGTGCCTCGCCGTCGCCGGGTGTCGGTGTCGCGACCCGCTCGAGACTGACTGTTCCCCCTGAGCGAACCAGCGCCCTCATTGTGTACAAAATACACTATTGTTGGATGCTCACCAGCGGATTCGTTACCTGCCCGGGCACGTCAATTCAACGTGCTGATTTTGTTTGAAAAATCGCCATGCGTGGGCGCCGAAGAGCGCTTCGTCGCGGCCAGCTGCATGGCGCGCATGCGCCTGGCGGCGGGAGCGTAGACCAGGCGCATCACGAAGCGCGGGGTCAAGCGTGAGAGCGTCGATCCGAGCTTCATCAAGGCGCCAGGGATGATGATGGCCTTGTTGCGCGCGAAGCCAGCGATCGCTGCCCTGGCGCAGTGCTCGGCGCTGATGCCGACGAACTCGGGGAGCTTCGGCGTCTCGAAGTCAGCGGCGACTTCCTCGAACTCGGTGCGCACGGGACCAGGGCAGAGCTGGCTCACCGCCACTCCCTGGGACGCGACCTCGAGGCGCAAGCACTCCGTGAAGCCGGTGACGTAGTGCTTGGTGCCCACATAGGTCGCGAAGCCCGGCATGAAGCTGAGGCCGAAGCCCGAGCTGACCTGGAGCACGCCACCCCTGCCGCGCTCGACCATGCCCGGCACCAGGCGATGGGTCAGGTAGGTGAGGGCGGTGACGTTCAAGTCCAGCATGCGCTGATTTTTTTTCCATGCGGAAAGATCGAACATCGAGATGTCCCCGAGACCGGCGTTGTTGATCAGCACATCGACAGCGCCGAGCTCGGACTCGATGCGATCGATGGCGCGATCAGTCGCCTCGCGGTCGAGCAGATCGCAGCTCTGCACCAGAACCGTCAGTCCCTGGTGTCGCGTCCGAAGCTCGCCAGCCAGCTGCTCGAGTCGCTCCATGCGTCGAGCGAGCAGCACCAGACCTTTGGCCCGCGGCGCGAGCTGACGCGCCAGCTCGCTCCCGATCCCTGACGACGCACCCGTGATCAGAATCACCCCATCCAAAGGCGGTTTGGCCATGGCCGGCAGTATGGGAAGCGCGCACATCGACCGCAACCCACTGTTGAACGAAATTCAGTTGTCCTCCCGGCTCGGGAAATCCAGCTGGATTGTCTGGGGGGTAGTCAGTGCGAGTGCTCGAAGCCTGGCGCGTAGCAGAGGCCGTCCTGGTTGAGGTGACCCATGGTGGAGGCGTTGAAGATCAGGAAGTCGTGCAGATCGCTGATCGCGTCGTTGCCCTCGGTCTCGAAGGTGACCTCCGAGGGCACGGTCGGCAGCGTGTACTCACTCGCGTCGACGCAGCTCCTCCAAGGCATCGATCGATCCTGGGCGTCGACCACGGGAGCGAGCGGGACGCCCACTAGATCCTCCATCGTCACCACGAACTCTCCACCCACGTCCCTGGCCTGGGCTGCGAACTGATTGAACAGCGGGATGGCGCCGTGATCGACGGTATCCCAGAACAGATGGTCGGTGTGGATCGTGGCCTGGACGGTCGTCTCCGACCCGGCCTTCACCTGGACGCCGCGTTGAAACTCCTCGCCGTCGAACGCTGCGCCCGTGTTCTCCGGGTTCTGGCAATTCTCCATGGAAACATCCGCTTCGAAGCCGAAGCGGAACTTCACGCTGGTGGGCAGTGCGTCGAAGTCGTAGCCTTCCTTGCTGGCCTTGCATTCGCTGCCTTTGAAGGTCGCGGTTCCAACGAGCAAGTGAGTCCAGTGGTTCTGCTTCATTTCCTGCCAGTCGGGGTCGTCCGCGGTGAAGCCTTGTAGATTGATGACGTCATCAGAGGCGTCGACGAGGCTGTAGCCGAAGGCATAGCGCTGGCTCGAGTCGAACGCGGCGCCGCCATCGAGGTTCTGATTTTCCATCCGGCCCAGCGCCCACGCGCGCTCGCCGCCGCCGCCCTTTCCAACGAGATCGCCGGGAGCCGCCAGGTTCACTGCGAAGGCTCCCGGAAGACTGGCGACGCGTTTTCCGACCTTCGATTGATCGGTGGGTGAGGTGTCGGGGGACTCGGACAGGTGGACATCGCTGATCACCACCAGCACCTTGCTGAACTTCACCTCCCAGCCGTCGCCAAAGAAGGCTTCGACACCAGGCTGCGGGGGAAACGGATAGCCTTCGAGGGCGAGCTCTTCGCCGGAAGCCGAGACGACGATCGAGCCCCCGTTCTCGCTGGAGGTTTCGTCGTCGGCGTTGCTGCAGGCGAGCATCGCGAACCCTCCGAGGGTCACCAGAGCTCCCATGCGGAGCGTTGCTTTGCGAATCATGAGGCAGGATCTAGCGAGCCCCGAATCTAAATGCAACTCGATTGCAAATAAAAATTCATTACAATGGCTTGCGGATGGCAAAAGCATCGGTTAGGCAGCTGGCGACTGGACGGAGAGATCGTGATCCCAGAGTTTGTTCGCTTCCGCTCCTCAGCTCGTGAGTTCCATCCCGCGCGCGGGCTTCGAGGACTCCCTGTCTTCTTGCTGGCTTCGTTGCTCACGCAGCAGGCGTTGTCACAGCCTGCTGACGTGCAACCTCCAGACGTCGTGAAGCGCGTCGACGCGGACTACCCGAAGGCAGAGCGCGTGGCGAAGCACGAAGGTCAGGTGGTGCTGTTCGTCACCGTCGATAGCGATGGTCTGGTGATCGATGCGACGGTGGAGAAGTCCGCGGGAGAGGAGCTGGATCGCGCTGCCATCGAGGCCGTGAAACAGTGGCGGTTCAGACCAGCCACCAGGAACGGTCAGCCGATCGCTGCCAGGATCCGCGTACCCTTCGACTTCGAATTGCCGAAGCCTGTCCCAGCGCCGGCAGCGGCGACGGCGCAGAAACCCGCGGCGGACGCAGCGGCCCCGAAGCAGGCCTCGCCCCCGAAAGAAGAACCTGCGCATTCCCCTGACGATGGACACGACCACGCCACGTTTCAGGACGAAGAGGGGGAGATCATCGTGGTCGGCCGCGCGCGCGCTCCTCAGCGCGGGGCGTCTGACGTGAACATTCGCCTTGGAGCGCTTCGCAAGGCGCCGCGAGGAAATGCTGCAGAGATCTTGAAGCTGGCTCCGGGCATCCTGCTCAGCAACGAGGGCGGCGATGGCCACGCGCAGCAGGTCTTCTTGCGGGGCTTCGATGCGCGCGAAGGTCAGGACATCGAGTTCTCCGTGGATGGCGTGCCCATCAACCAAGTTGGGAACATTCACGGAAACGGGTACGCGGATACGAACTTCATCATCCCGGAGCTGGTGGAGGAGTTGCGTGTCCTCGAAGGCCCCTTCGAGCCTCAGCAGGGCAACTTCGCGGTCGCCGGTTCTGCCGACTACCGCCTGGGCCTCGACCAGCGGGGCCTGACCATGAAGTACATGGCGGGCTCCTTCAATACCCAGCGTCTCTTGCTGCTGTGGGGCCCGGCCAATGAGAGCCACCACACCTTTGGCGGCGCCGAGATCTACGACACCGATGGCTTCGGGCAGAGCCGTGCGTCTCGCCGTGGTTCGGCGATTGGTCAGTACGAGTGGCGAATCGGGCGCACCGGGCTCTGGCGCGTGACGGGTCAAGCCTACAGCGTCGACTACAAGAGCGCTGGCGTGTTGCGGGAAGATGACTACGATGCCGGGAGGAAACGATTCTACGATACGTACGACGACTGGCAAGGCGGACAGGCGTCGCGCTTCAGCATCTCCAGCGCCGTGGAGCAAAAAGCCGGTGCCACGCTGTTCAAGCAGCAAGTCTTCGTGATCGACGGCTCAATGCGCCTCCAGGAGAACTTCACGGGTTTCTTGCTGGACACTCAGCAGCCGCTCCAGGATCCGCACACTCAGCGTGGTGACCGCCTGGACAAGCAGATAGACACCACGACCATCGGCGCGCGCGGCTCGGCGCGCTGGCACGGCAAGGCCCTGGGGCAGAGGCAGGAGTTCGAGCTGGGCTACCTGGCGCGGGGCGATCGGGCGGAGGGCGTTCAAGGGCGCGTCCAGGCCAGCAACGGGGTGCCCTACGCCAAGGAGCTGGATCTGCAGTCGACGACGGCGAACGTCGGCATCTACGCGGACGGTGCCGTGAAGCCCGTCGGCTGGTTCACGCTCAAAGGCGGCCTGCGCGGCGAAGTATTCACGTACGACGTGCTGAATCGCTGCGCGGTCAACGATGTGCGTTTCCCCGCGGGAGCAGGCTTCGATGGAGACGCGGGCTGCTTCTCCCAGCAGCCGGCGGGGCAGTACCGGTTGCCGACTCAGCGCACGACCACTTCGGGTTCGACGATGCTGCCCCGCGCGGTGGCGCTGTTTGGGCCGTTCGAGGGCTTCGCGATGAGCGTTGGCTGGGGGCGCGGCGTGCGGGCGGTGGACCCGCAGTTCGTGAATCAGGACGGTCAGGCGCCGTTCTCTGGTATCACCGCCTACGAGGGCGGCGTGATGTACGCGCACCAGCTCGGAGACGTGGCGCTGGTGGCGCGCTCGATCTTCTTTCAGACCCAGGTCGAACAGGACTACCTCTTCAGTCAGACCGCGGGGCGCAACACCCTGGCGGAGGGCACGACTCGCACCGGCTGGGTGGGCGCCGTGCGTGCGACGGGGGACTTCTTCGACGTGAACACGAACCTCACGCTGGTGCGCTCGACCTTCGATGACACCGGGCTGGCCATTCCCTACGTACCGTCGGCGGTGGCTCGCGCCGACGCGGCGTTCTTCGGCGATCTACCGATCGAGTTCGGTGGTAGCGCGCTCAAGGCGACATCGAGCCTCGGAGCGACCTACGTCGCGCCGCGTCCCTTGCCTTACGACGAGCTCTCGGACTCGATCTTCACGCTGGACGCTTCTGCGACGCTCGGCTGGAAGAGCCTCGAGTTCGGTCTGCAGGTGTCGAACCTGCTCGACAACAAGTACCGCCTTGGCGAGTACAACTACGCGAGCGATTTCCACACGGAGCCGACGCCGACGCTGGTGCCGGAGCGTCACTTCACGGCAGGACCGCCGCGAGCGGTCTATGCGACGTTCGCCGTTCACCTGGGGGAGGACTGAGCCATGCGCACCTGGATGTTGAGCCTTGGCTTACCCCTGCTCGTCGCCTGCGCGCCCAGCACCGGAAGCGGTACCCTGGAGTTCGAAGCCTTCGCGGCGGGACCCGCGGCGCTCTCCGGGGACGGGACGTACGCGTTCGACACCGTGTCGGGTTACCATGTGGAATTGAATCGTGCGAACCTGCGGGTCGGCGCGCTCTACCTGAACGAGCAGGTCCCGCTGCCGGGAGCCGCCGACCGCGACTGCTATCTGCCGGGGATCTACGTCGCCGAGGTCAATCGTGGCATCACGGTCGACACGCTGAGCCCGACGCCGCAGCCGTTTCCGGATCCGGGCGTCGCCCTGGAAGAGCGGGCGCGCACCGGGGAGGTCTGGTTGTTGGGGGAGAGCACCGACATCGACGCAGCGGAAGATCCTCACGTCATCTTCGCCGCCGCAGGCACCGCAACGCGAGGCAACGAGAGCTGGCCCTTCGACGCGAGCCTGACCATCGGCAGCAACCGGCGCATCTCCCCCACCGATCCAAAGAAGCCGGGAGACAATCCGATTTGTGGCGAGCGTGTCGTCTCGCCCATCCCGGTGGATGTCCGGCCGGAGCCTGGCGGCGCGCTCACCCTGCGCATCGACCCAGCGGCATTCTTCCGCGACGTCCAGTTCGACCAGCTGGAGCAGGTGAGCGACGACCCGCCGCTCTATCGTTTCCGCGATGTGACCGACGGGCAGCCGAATATCAATGTGTATCGCGGCCTGCACAGCACCCGCAGCGCCTACTCCTTCGACTGGGAGTAGCTGCTACTGATACTCACGCAGGTAGCCGCGCACGGCCACGAGCACGTCGTCTGGCTTCTCGACGAACATGCGGTGCCCGGCGCCCTGGATCGTGTCGACCTCTGCGTCGGCGAACAGCGGCACGTGGTAGCGGCTTTGGAAGTCCGGACCGAGCGCCGAGCAAGTGCCGCCGATCAGCAGCACCTTGCGTGGAAACGTGTCGAGGCCCTTGGCGAAGTCGAAGTCGAAGCTCCCGCCGGAGAGCCCGGCTCCCATGAGCTTTCCGCGGCGATACTCCACGAACGCGCCGGGGCGCCACACGGGCCAGCGCGGCGGGTGATCGGCGTCGCAGAAGTAGTGCGTCTGGTGGCCGTTCTCGAGCAACAGGAGCGCCTTGTAGTCCATGGCCTCGTGAGACGACGGCGCGAGCACCTCGTTTTGCCAGTAGGTCTCGCTGAGCTCGGGACTGAACAGATCGATGTCGATCACGTCGTTGAAGGTGTCGGTGAAGATCTCCCCGTTGAGCCCGGCTGGCTCCACGAGCACCGCTTGATCCACGTGTTCCGGGTGACGACTCATGTACAGCGCGGAGTACATCGCGCCGAAGGAATGTCCGATGAGCGACACCGGACGACCACCGGCGTAGCGACTCCGGAGCTCATCGATTTCCTCCACCACCGAATCGAAGCTGTATTCCTCGCTGCCGATGCGCTCCGAGAGACCGTTTCCTCGCTGATCCCACATCACGACGTAGTAGCGGTCGCCGAGCGCCTGGAAAGGCAGGAGCGCGCGAAAGTCCGAGAGCGAGCCGTGGAGCAGGAAGAGCGGCGGGTTCTCGCGGTCGCCGAAGGTCTGCAGGTGCACCTGACGCGAGCGTCCCGCGACCTTCAGGGTGATCTGGGGGAGCCTGGGATCCTGCTCCGCAGTCGGCGGCACGAGGTTGCCCGGGTCCGTCGTCGAGTAGCACTGCGGGAGGCTGACCAGCGCCATCACGAGCAGGGCGGTCGCGAGTCCGCTTCGGTTCACCATCGGTAGGCTCCTTCCCCGCGGATGTAGAACGGGACGCCACCGATGGATGCGTTGTCGATCACGCCCTCGACCTGAGGGCTGTAGTCGAAGCCGATGACGCCGGACAGCTCGAAGGACCTCGATGGCAGCCAGCCCGCGGCGACTCCAAGGTGGTAGCGCGCCGCGGGCAACCAGTACCAGCCGTCCTGGGGACCGTCCTGGGCGCCGCTGCCGTCCGGATAGCGCTCGGCGTACAAGTCACGGACCCGCTCCGAGTGCCAGATGTAGGTGCTGAGCGCCAGTCGCCCAGCGACCTCCAACGCGACGCTCCAATCGGCTGCGTAGTAGCCCGGACGCAGGCTCAGCTCACCGCCGAGCCCCAGCTTCCTCCCGGTGGGGTCGTTGGTGAGGACGCTGGTCAGGTGGCTCGCTGTCACCAGCCCGAAACCTGGAGCGCTCCAGAAGCGCTGACCGCCGAGCCACAGCTTGAAGGCGTTTGCGCGCGGAATCTGGGTCAAGGGGAGCGCGAGCCCCGCGTCGACCTGCACGCCATCGAGGCCGACGAGCTGATCCACGCCCCGGGAGTAGCCCAGCGTGAGCACCCAGGTCTGGTCCCAGCCGAAGCCAGATCCCGCGCGATTTGCGTTCTCCAGCGGACTCGCCGCGATCGGTTGCGCGTTCGCGGGGCTCGGTCGGAGGCCCAGCAGACCCAGCGCGAGCAGCACCAAGGCCATCGTGCTGCGCGTCGGACCTGAGCGAGGAATGGGCACCCTCGCGTCGAAGCAAGCCCCGTACCCAGGTAACCGCGCGGAACGTCCGGCCCCGATCCGTCCTGGAGCGTCTCAGTGTCGAAACACAGTGACGCCTCGCCTGCCCCTGGCAGGGACAGGTCTCGGCGGTTTCGCGCACAAACTTCGTATTGCCGCCGGGGTTGCGGGGCCTAGAGTGACCTCCGAGGCATGCCGTGGAGCGAACGATCGGAGAGCGCGTCCTGTGGACGCAGCGAGTCACCAAGACCTATGTGATGGGTGAGGTGCAGGTCCATGCGCTGCGCGGGGTCGACTTCACGCTCCACGCGGGCGAGCTGGTGGTCCTCCTCGGGCAGAGCGGCAGCGGTAAGTCGACGCTGCTGAATATCCTCGGCGGACTGGACGGTCCTACCGAGGGGGAAGTGTTCTACCTGGGACACGACATGAGCCACGTCGCCAGTCGGGAGCTGACGACTTACCGTAGGGAAAATGTGGGCTTCGTGTTCCAGTTCTACAACCTGATCCCGAGCCTCACGGCCCTGGAGAACGTCGCCCTGGTGACCGACATCTCGGCGGAACCGCTGGACCCCCTCGACGCCCTGGATCTGGTCGGATTGAAGGAGCGGGCGGATCATTTTCCCGCGCAGCTGTCCGGAGGGGAGCAGCAACGGGTCGCGATCGCTCGCGCCGTGGCCAAGCAGCCTCAGGTCTTGCTGTGTGACGAGCCCACGGGCGCCCTCGATTTCGAGACGGGGATCCGCGTGCTGTCGGTGATCGACCGCGTCAACCGGGAGCTCGGAACCACCACCGCGGTGATCACTCATAACGCCCCCGTTGCCGCGCTGGCCGATCGCGTCGTCACGCTGGTGGACGGGCGCGTGGACAGCGACGTCACCAACACGGAGCGCAAGTCGCCCGAGGTGATCCGCTGGTGAAGGCCCTGGACCACAAGCTGCTGCGCGACCTGGTCCTCTTGAAGGGCCAGGTGCTGACGATCGCGCTGGTCGTCGCCTGTGGCATCGCGAGCTACGTCACGCTTCACAGCGCGTACGACTCCTTGATCTACTCGCGGGACGCTTATTACGAGCACAACCGCTTCCCCGATGCGTTCGTGCACCTCGAGCGCGCGCCGAAGCCCCTGGCCAAGCGCCTGGAGCTGCTGCCGGGCGTGGCAAGCATCGAGACGCGCATCCAGGAGACCGCCCTCGTTCCAGTGAAGACGATGGATCGCGCGGCGACGGGGATCCTGGTGTCGTTGCCCGACGAGGGCACGAGCCAGCTGTCCAGGCTGCACCTCACGCGCGGACGCCTACCGGACGAGACGCGCAGCGACGAGGTCGTGGTGCTCGACGCGTTCGCCGAGGCGCACCAGCTGCAGCTCGGCGACTCCCTCGAGGTGATCCTGAACAGCAGCCTGCGCAAGTTCCGCGTCGTCGGGGTAGCCATGTCCCCGGAGTTCGTGATGACGCTGCCGCCGGGCGGGATGTCTTACGACCCGAAGCGCGTCGTGGTGCTGTGGCTGAGAGAACGCGTGCTCGCCTCGGCCTTTCAGCTCGAGGGCGCCTTCAACGACGTGCAGTTCAACCTCGAGCCAGGGGTCGACCCGAAGCAAGCCCTGCGGAGCATCGATCGCGCGCTCGAGCCCTACGGCGGGCTCGGCGCGGTGACGCGGGAGAAGCAGGCCTCCAACTACATGCTGAGCGGCGAGCTCACCCAGCTCGAGAGCATGGCCACCGTGGTCCCCGCGATCTTCCTGTTCGTGGCGGCGTTCCTGCTGAACGTCGTGCTCTCGCGCCTGATCGCCCTGCAGCGCTCCCAGATCGCGACGCTCAAGGCTGTGGGGTACGACGACCGCGCCATCGGGCTGCACTACCTGGAGCTGGTGAGCGTGGTCGTCTTGCTCGGGGCGCTCGGCGGTGTCGGCCTCGGGGCATGGCTCGGCGACGCCATGACGGGTATGTACACCGGGCAGTACTTCCGCTTCCCGGAGCCGGAGTTCCGCCTCGAGGCACGGGTCGTCGTGTTCTCGCTGGTGGTGAGTCTCGTTTCCGCGGTGATCGGTGCGGCCTCGAGCGTGTGGGCGGTGGTGCGTCTGCCGCCTGCGGAGGCCATGCGTCCCCCGGCGCCTGCGCGCTACCAGTTTGGCTTCCTGAACCGCATCGTCGGCTCGCGGCTGATCAGCGTCGGCGGTCGCATGGTGGCGCGGGAGCTGCTGCGTCGGCCGCTGCGCGCGGCGCTCTCGGCGATCGGCGTTGCCTTCTCCATCGGCATCGTGGTCGTCGCGGGTTTCTGGTTCGATGCCATCGACAACCTGCTGAACGTGCAGTTTCACCAGGCGATGCGCGAGGACCTGAACGTCACCTTGATGAAGCCAGCGCCCGAGCGCGCGGTGCGCGAGCTCGGACACCTGCCGGGAGTGCGCTTCGCCGAGGGCTACCGCAACATCTCGGTACGTTTTTCCGCAGGGCACCATACGCGAGATGGCGCGCTGGTGGGGATGCCTGCTCGGCCAGAGCTGCGTCACGTCGTCGAGCGCGATGGCGCGACCAAGTCGGTGCCGAGCGAGGGGGTGCTGCTGTCCAAGGAGCTTGCCAGACGCCTGGACGTCCAGGTGGGAGACGAGATCTGGGTCGAGCTCCGTGAGGGCGACCGCTCGACCCAGCGCGTAGCCGTCTCGGGATTGGTGGACGACGCGTTTGGTCTGCAGGGCTACATGCATCAGAGCGCCCTGGCGGCTTGGCTCGGGGAGACCCCCAGCGTGAACATGGCTGCGCTCCGCATCGATCCCTTGAGGCGAGGGGAGGTCCTCGAGCGCCTCAACGACTACCCCGGCGTGCTCGCCGTGGGCGCGCCCTCTGACTTCCGCGAGCAGTTCGAGGCGCAGAGCGGCGAGATCATGTACGTCTACACCTTCATCATGGCGGCTTTCGCCAGCGTGATCGCGATCGGCGTCGTGTACAACGGCGCGCGCGTCTCGCTCTCCCAGCGCAGCCGCGACCTGGCGAGCTTGCGCGTGCTCGGCTTCACCCGGGCGGAGATCGCGGGGGTGCTGTTCGGTGAGCTGGCCGTACACATGGTCCTGGCAATTCCGCTGGGAATTTGGTTCGGGAATGTGCTCGCCGTCGGGCTGATGTCCACGATGGATCCCGAGATCTATCGTCTGCCCATCGTGCTCTCGACGCGTACCTACGCCTTCGCCGTGAGCGTCGCGATCGGCTCGGGGCTGATCAGCGCCTTGCTGGTGCGACGCAAGCTCGACAAGTTGGATCTGATCGGGGTCCTGAAGACCCGTGAGTAGCGAGGATGGAAATGAGCCCGGATGGTGACAACGCAGCACGGTCTGCAAACCAGCAGTCCTCACCCCAAGAGAAGCCTGCGGCGCCCAAGCCGGCGTCCGCGAAGCGCAATCATCGAAACCTCGCGCGCTGGGTGCGGCGTATCGCGGTGCTGACCGTCGCCGTCTTGGCGTTGGCCGCGATCGTCATGGCCTGGATGCCCAAGCCAGTGCCCGTGGACTCCGTGAAGGTGGAGCGAGGGGAACTCACCATCACCGTGGACGAAGACGGACGCACCCGGGTCAAGGATCGCTTCACGGTCTCCGCGCCCATCGCTGGCAACGTGGCGCGCATCGAGCTCAAGCCAGGCGCCGAGGTGGAGAGCCAGCAGGTCCTCGCGCGCATCGTGCCGTTGAGCTCGCCGCTGCTCGACGAGCGCAGCAAGCAGCAGGCGGAGGCGCAGGTGCTCGCCGCGGGCGCGGCCCAGCGTCAGGCTCGGGCGCAGATCGACCGCGCCGAGGCCGCGCTCGAGTACGCGAAGAAGCAGGTGCAGACGCGCAAGGCCCTGGTGGCTCAGGGCGCTTCGCCTCAGGCGGAGCTCGACCGCCAGGAGCTGGAGCTGCGCTCCCGCAAGGCGGAGCTCACCTCGGCGAGGTTCGGTGCCAAGGTCGCCGATCATCAACTCGGCATGGCGCGCGCCGCGCTGGGTCAGATATCCGGAGGGAAAAAGGATGCTCAGCAGCTCGACGTGCCGAGCCCGATCAATGGCCGCGTGCTGAAGCTGATCCAGGAGAGCGAGGGTGTCGTTCAGGCCGGTTCACCGCTGGTCGAGCTCGGAGACCCGCAAGCCCTGGAGATCGTGATCGACGTGCTGACCAGCGACGCGGTCCAGATCGAGCCGGGGGCGCCGGTGCGCGTCGTGGCTTGGGGCGGCCCAGAGCTCCGCGCGCACGTGCGGCAGATCGAGCCTTCGGCGTTCACGAAGCTCTCCGCGCTGGGGGTCGAGGAGCAGCGAGTGAACGCGGTGATCGACCTGGACGAGCCCTACGACAAGTGGAAGGCGCTGATGGACGGATACCGCGTGGAAGCGAAGATCATCGTGTTCGAGGCGAAGGACGTGCTCAAGGTGCCTGCGAGCGCCCTGTTCCGCAAGGGCGAGAGCTGGGCTGTGTTCAGCGTCACAGGGGGCGTCGCACATCTTCGCGAGGTCGAAGTGGGACGCAGCAACGGGCTCGAGACCGAGATCAAGCGGGGGCTGGAGTCGGGGGAAATCGTCATCCCTCACCCCAGCGACCGCGTCAGCGATGGCGTGAGTGTGTTGACTCGGTAGTTCCTGGAGGAAGCGAGGCCGCAGGGTCACGCCAGTCGCGCTCGCGTCAGCCCTTGGCCTTCAGCAGGTCGCGGATCTCGGTCAGCAGCTTCTCCTGTGCGGTGGGCTCTGGCGGCGCAGCTGGCGCCGCTTCTTCCTTGCGGCGGACGCGGTTGATCACCCGCACCATGAAGAAGACGGCGATCGCGACGATCAGGAAGTCGAAGACGTTCTGCAGAAACATCCCGTACTTCAGCGCGATCGCAGGCTTGTCGCCCTCGGCTGCCTTGAGCACCCACTGCAGCTTGGCGAAGTTGACGCCTCCGGTCACGATGCCGAGCGGCGGCATCACCACGTCGGCGACGAACGAGCTGACAATCTTGCCGAAGGCGCCGCCGATGATCACACCGACGGCCATGTCGACGACGTTGCCCTTGACCGCGAACTCCTTGAACTCGCTGACGATGCCCATATTTGGTCAGGCGGTATGACGCCAGCCCGCGGGCGTCGTCAACTCAATTGCGCAGCTGTCCCGTTCTGGTACGGAAACGCGGTCTCCGGGACGCTGCCCTGACGTGCGCTGGGCGGCGGGATGCGCTGCCCGGAGACTCGACTCTGCGGGCAGTCTCAGCCGGCGTTGGCGGAAGCGCTGGCGGAAGCGCTGGCCTTCACCGAGACGTTGATGCTCACGGCGGCGTCCGCCTGAGCCTTGAGTGAGGCGGCGACGCAGGCGCCGGCCTTGATGGCAGCCTGACCGCCGCCGCTGATCGCTGCCTTGGCGCCCTCCAGCGTCGTCTGCACGTTCGCGACCGCTCGCTCGAGCTTGCCCTTGAGCCCGAGGGTCACCTTGAGCAGCGCCGGCAGGTGCGCCTTCAGCGCGGCCTTGAGCTTGATCGCCGCCTGGGCGTCCGCTGCGCCCTGGATCGCCACACGGACCTGAGCTGGCACGCACTCGACCTTGCCGCTGACCTGCGCGTCGCAGCTGGCCTCACACTCGGCGCTCATCTTCGGTGGCTTCACCTCGCCGCTGCACTTCGGCTCCTTCAGCTCGACGCTGCAGCCGCCAGAGCAGGAGCCCTCACACTTCGCCTGCCCCTTCATCTCGCACTGCGCGCTGCACGTGCCCTTGCAGGTGCCGGCGCAGCTGCCTTCGGCTTCGCCCTTGCAGGTTCCATCGCAGGTGCCGTCGCACTTGCCGCCGCTCATCGCCGCGCCATCGCACTTGCCGTCGCAGGTGCCCTTGCACTCGCCGCTGAACTTCCCGCTGCACTCGCCTTCGCAGCTCGCGGTGCAGGTACCCGTGCACTGCGCGCCCGCCTCGACGGTGCACGACCCCTTGCACTCGCCGTCGCACTGCCCGCTGATCTCGCCACCCTCGCACTGCACCTTCGCGGAGCCTGGCTCCACCTTCGCGTCGCACTGCGCGGCGCAGTCCGCCATGGCGCTCATCGACGCCTCGCACTTGGGAGGAACGACCTTCACTTGCAGCGTGCCCTTGGCTTTCGCCTTCAAGTCGCCGATGGCCTTCGCTGCGGCGCTGCACGCGGCTTCAGCCTTCTTCCCCGGCCCGTCCTCCTTGGGCTCGATGTCCGTGGCGCCCAGGTCCTTGGCGAGGTCGCCGCACGCCGTCGCGACGTCGGCCTCGATCTCCACGGCCATGTTCTGCAGTGCAGCGCCGGCCGCTAGCGCGGCCTTCACCTTGCCCTCGGCCTCGGCGGCCAGACCGAAGTTGGCCTTCATCGCGGCTTCGGGGCTGTCGGGGCAGCCGCCGCCACCGGGAAAGCCGGGGACGCACTGCACGAACATGGGGGCGACCAGAACCGAGGCGATGACGGGCCAGTACTTGAAGGACTTCATGCGCGCGATTGTCGCCCGAGGCCTGGCGATTCGCCATCGTTGATTGCCACGCTCGAGGCTCGCGCCGCAGTGTTCCTGACGCTGCTCCAGCGCAGGGGTTGCTTCAGCGCAGGGGTTGCTTCAGCGCAGGGGTTGTTTCAGCGCAGGGCTTCAAGGCGCTGAGCGCTAGCGGCAGTAGCGGTCCTCGCACGCGGTGCGGCAGGGACCGCGCGTGTCCGCCATCGGCGGGTTCGCGTTGCTGCGGTCCGACTCGGGAGAGTTCTCACCGCAGCGCTGCATGCACGCATTGACCTCCGGAGTGCACGTGCGCTTCGCCGGACCGCAACCTGGAGCCGCCAGCGCGGCAATCAGTGTCAACAACAGGTACTTCGTCACGCCCCTGAGCCTAGCAAAGCCCGCGAGACAGTCAGGGTACGCACACGCCAAAATTACCAAACACGATCTGGCAGTGGTAGCCCTCGCTGGCTCGGCACTCCTCGTCGCCACTGCAAGGCGGCGTGCACATGCTTAGCGTCACCGAGCCCATTCCGCCCGAGACGCTGGTCATGGTACAGCCTGCGTTCTCGCCGCACTCGTTGCCGCCCTCGTTCGAGCAGGCCTTGCCGCAGTATCCACCGGGAAATGTTACCTCGGGGAAGCCACCACCACCGATGGTCGTCCAGCATTCGCTGCCTTCGACGATCGTGCAGTCCGCGTTGGTGGTGCAGGGGTCCCCGATGTCGCCGCCGCCCGTCGTCGAGCCCCCATTGCCGCCCTGGGTGCTGCCCCCGTTGTTCCCGCTACCACCCTGGGCGCTTCCGCCGTTGCCGCTCCCAGCCGAGCCACCTTGACCGGAGCCACCACCGCCGGGGCCATTGCCGTCGCTCGCGCTGCAGCCAGCCATCGTCGCCAATCCCGCCAGCAGCACGCCGGCGCACACTCGGAACCACACCATGGCCCGTGTGTACCGCGTTTCTGGCGCCGCTTCTAGGTCGTGCGGCCGGCGCTCCCTCTCCCCCAAACCCGCGGGCTAGGACTTGTCCTTGCCCCGGCGACGGGACTCCAGCTCTTCACGCAGCTGCTTGTGCTTCTCGCGTTGCTCAGGCGTCAGCAGGGCGTCGATCTCCTCGGTGATGCGGTCCTTCAGCGCTTCGTGCTCTGGGCGGCATTTGTCGAACGCCTGCTTGCGCTCGCCTTCATGAGCCTCGAACACCTTGCGGACGCCGTCGGCTTGTTCGGGGGTGAGTTCCAGACGACGGCGCATGACCTCCACGATGAAGTTCCGTCGGGCTTCTGGAGTCGGCCGGTGCATCAGCTTACCGACGCGATCGAGCTGGGTGGCGCGCATCCCGAAGGCTCCGGCGACGCCACCGAGTCCGAACGCGAGCACGAGCGCCAGGATGTTCTTTCCGCGGGGAGTCATTGGGTGAGTTCCATGCTGTCGAACAGCGTCAGCGCGTCGGTGTCCACCTGGCGTTGCTCGAGCTGAGCGACCCAGATGGCAGCCGCGGCGGCCGCGGCGAAGCAGCCGAGAAGGATCCCCCGCGACCTCCAGCTCTCGCGCTCCACGCGCGCGCGGATGCGAGTCATCACCCGCGCTTCGAAGCCGGGGCTGGGCGCGAGGCTCTGGGTAGCTCGCGTCAGAGCCTCCAGCTGCTGCAGATCCTCGTCGCCGTTCATGTCTCGCCTCGTCGCTTGTTCAGGTTCGCTCGCGCCCGGATCAATCGTTGCTCCACCGCGCCCTCGGAGCAACCCAGGATCTCAGCGGTCTCCACGGTGGAAAACCCCTCGACGGCTCGGAGGATCAGCACGCTGCGTTGTTCGACGGACAGCTCGGACAACCATTCATCGAGCTCGCGCAGCGCCATGCGACCTTCGGGGTCCACGCTGGAGTCCTCTCTCGGCTCCGCATCGTCAGGGTTACTGACCGGGCGTGCCTTGCGCCGCCGAGTGGCGTCGATGGCTGCGTTGCTGACGATGCGGTAGAGCCAGGTCTGGACGCTGGACCGACCATCGAAGCGCTGCTCCTGGAGCGCGTTGAACGCCTTCACGTAGGCCTCCTGGAGCACGTCCTCAGCGTCGTTGGTGCTGCCCGAGAGGCGTGCAGCGAGGCGGTACAGGCGCCCCTGGGTCTCGCGGACGATGCCGGCGAAGGCCTCGACGTCTCCCTTGGCGACGCGTCGCGCGAGCAAGCTGAGATCGGGATCAGCCATGCTCGAGGGGAGAGGGGACGAGTGGGAGCGCGCATACCAGTGCCGCACCTCCGCCCACTGACGACGGCAGTCGCCGGTCGAGAGCAGTGCGAGGTGTGGAGTTTGGACGCGCGGTCACGGGTTTTCCCTACTCTGGAGTGACGGTCGGCCGAGCGGGGCGTTGGGTACCGACCCGCAGGCACCCGAAAGGAAGCGCAGCCGCGCTGGGATCGCCGCTGCGTACCCGAGCGTTAAGGGCGCGCGCAAGCAGTGGATGCGCTGGGATATTTTGCTCCTCCCATCAGGGGTTTGCGTAGGGAATGGGCCCGTGGTTGCGTCCATGGCTCGATGACGAGCGCACCTCCCAGCTCCCGTTCCGCTCCCAACGTCAGCCAGGAGCTTCGCCAGAAGGTCCAGATGAACAAGTCGCGGACCCGCAAATGGCTGTGGCGCATCGGGATCTTGCTCGTGCTGGTTGGTCTGGGCTTTGGCGCCTGGAAGTGGCGTCAGGCTTCACAGAACGCGAACCAACCGACCTACGAGACCGAGCCCGTTCAGAAGGGTGAGCTGAAGGCCACGGTGACCGCGACCGGGACGCTGGACGGCAGGGACTCGGTCGAGGTCGGCGCCGAGGTGACGGGGAGCATCAGCAAGATCTTCGTCGACTTCAACGATCGGGTGAAGGAAGGCGAGGTGCTCTGCGAGATCAACCCCGAGACGTTGATCGCCAACAAGAACTCCTCGTCGGCTCGCCTGACCGCGGCGCGCGCCTCCTACAGCTCCGCCAAGGCCAGCGCGAAGGAGGCGAAGACGACGCTCCTCCGCACGCGCGAGCTGGCGAAGAAGGGCCTGGTGTCCACCGCGGAGCTCGAGAGCGCAGAGGCCGCCCGAGCTCGAGCCGACGCGCAGGTGCGCTCCACCTCGGCCGACATCCTGGTGGCCAAGGCCAGCCTCGACTCATCCGAGACGGCGCTCAAGAAGGCGACGATTCGCTCGCCCATCGACGGTGTCGTGCTCTCCCGCAGCGTCGAGCTCGGGCAGACGGTGACCGCGTCGCTGCAGACGCCGGTGTTGTTCCTGATTGCTCGCGACCTGACCAAGATGGAGCTCTCGGTGCAGATCGACGAGGCGGACATCGGGCGGGTGAAGGAAGGCCAGGAGGCGACGTTCACCGTCGACGCCTATCCCAAGCGTGAGTTCAAGGCCAAGCTCCGCTCCCTGCGCAACGTGCCGACCACGACGGACAACGTCGTGACCTACGAGGCGGTGCTCGACGTCACCAACGATGATCTGTCGTTGCGCCCAGGCATGACCGCCACCGCCACCATCACGACGGAGCACGTCAAGGACGCGGTGCTGGTGCCGAACGCCGCTCTGCGCTTCACGCCCCCCATGAGCAAGAAGGCGAGCTCCCGTGGTGGAAACCCGCTGATGTTCGGGCCTCGCGGACCTCGCGGTGGACGGCGCAGCCGGGGTGCCTCGTCCGCATCTCCCGACGCCGCTCCGGCGCCGGATGAGAGCGACGGCGTCGTCTGGATCCTCGCGGGAACGCGCCCCAAGCGCGTGAAGGTCAAGACTGGCGTCAGCGACGGCACGCTCACCGAGATCAAGAAGGGGCTCGAGCCAGGTGGCGAGGTGATCGTGGACCTGCTCACCAGCGAGGAAAAGAAGTAGTGCAGCTCACCGAGGTTCAGCGTCGCAACGCGACGATCCCTTGGTTCCAGCTCGAGCAGATCACCAAGGTCTACGGGCGCGGGGAGTCCGAGGTGCGCGCTCTCGACGGCATCGACTTGTCGATCTTCGCGGGGGAGTTCGTGTCCGTGATGGGGACCAGCGGCTCGGGCAAGAGCACCTGCATGAACATCGTGGGCTGTCTCGATCGCCCGACCAGTGGGCGCTACCTGTTTCACGGTGTCGACGTGGGACAGCTGGACGCCGATCAGCAGGCGCTGCTCAGACGACACTACATCGGCTTCGTGTTCCAGGGCTTCAACCTGCTGGCGCGCACGTCGGCTCTGGAGAACGTCGAGCTGCCGCTGGTCTACCGGCGCGTGTCCAAGTCGGAGCGGCGCGAGCGCGCCATGCTCGCGCTCCGGGACGTCGGTCTCGAAGGGCGCGAGGACCACACACCCGCGGAGCTGTCTGGAGGCCAGCAGCAGCGCGTCGCCATCGCCAGGGCGCTGGTCAGCGATCCCTCGCTGCTCCTCGCGGACGAGCCAACTGGAAACCTCGACTCCGCGCGCAGCGAGGAGATCATGCGCTTGCTCGTGCGCCTGAACGAGGAGCGAGAGCTGACCATTGCCATGGTTACCCACGAGCCCGACATGGCGGAGTTCGGCACGCGCATCGTCACCTTCAAGGACGGTCACATCATCGATGACCAGCCCACGGCGAGGATGCGAAACCCATGATCTGGGCGACGTTTCTCATGGCGTTGCGGGAGATCCGCCGCAACACGATGCGTTCCTTGCTGACGATGCTGGGCATCGTGATCGGCGTCGCAGCCGTGATCACGATGACGATCATCGGTGAAGGCGCGACGCAGAGCGTGAAGAACGACATCTCCGCCCTGGGCGACAACATGCTGATCGTCTCGCCGGGGTTCTCGCGGCGCGGACCCCCGTCCGGCGGTTCGAAGAGCTTCGACGAAGCGGATGTGAAGGCGATCGAGAAGCAGATCACCGGCATCGCGGCGATGGCGCCCGCGGCCAACCGCTCCGCGACGGTGGTCTACGGCAACAACAACTACACGACCCAGGTCACCGGAACGACCGAGGGCTTCTTCCAGACGCGCGGCTACAAGATCGCCGAGGGGCGGCTGCTCAACGACGTGGATGTGCGCAACGGTCTCGCCGTGTGTGTGATCGGCGAGACGGTGCGCAAGAACCTGCTCGAAGGCATCGACCCGATCGGAGTCGCGCTACGCGTCGGCAAGATGACCTGCACCGTGGTCGGTGTGCTGGAGTCCAAGGGATCCTCGGCGATGGGATCCGATCAGGACGATCTCCTGGTGCTCCCGCTGCGCCAGTTCCAGCGCCGCATGGCGGGCAACCGCGATATCCCGACCATCTACATCTCCGTCGCGGACAACCGCTCGACCACCTCGGTGAAGGAACGCATCGAGAGCCTGCTGCGAGAACGCCGGAACATCCGTCCCCCGGCGGAAGACGACTTCAACGTGCGCGACATGGCGGAGATCGCCCAGACGGTGTCCTCGGCGACGGGCGCGCTCACGGCGCTGCTCGGTGCGATCGCGGCGGTGAGCCTGGTCGTCGGAGGCATCGGCATCATGAACATCATGCTGGTGTCGGTCACGGAGCGCACCCGAGAGATCGGCATCCGAGTGGCCATCGGCGCCCTGGGTAGCGAGGTGATGATGCAATTCCTCACGGAAGCGGTCGTGCTCTCGACGCTCGGGGGGATAATCGGCATCCTGTTCGGCGTCGGGATGGGCGCAGGCATCACCAGCTTGATGAAGCTGCCCTTCGTGCCCGCTCCGGGCATCATGATCATCTCGTTCGTGTTCTCGGCGTTCGTGGGCGTCGCCTTCGGTTACCTGCCTGCCCGCAAGGCCGCTCAGCTCAAACCCATCGACGCCCTGCGCCACGAGTAGCGCCCGAGAACACCACGCGAGGACTCGTTCTCACCCCCAAACCCAGAGAAGCCGATGCGCATCGAAGAAACGCCCATGGTTCGCGAGACGTCCGAGTCTCCTGGACGCCAGTCCCAGCCGCGGGACGCCACGCGGGGGACGTCCCATGAATGACACGGGACCAGAGCAGCGACGCGAGCGTTTTTCTTTGGCGCCGGCACTCTGGCGAGTGACATCGTCGCCAAACGGCCCCAGGTACCTCCCGACTCTCGCCTCCCCCGGCAGAAATCCCGCGCCTCAGGAAGCACTCTCAGATGATTAGACGACGAACTCTGCGCCTCGCGCGCCTCGCCACGCCCTCCCTCGGCGTGCTGCTGATCAGCCAGCTGGCCTACGCGGCGCCCCGCAGCCTCTCCGAGCGCCGGGCGGTCGAGCTCGCGATCCATGACAACCCGTCGCTGCAGGCCAGCCTGCTGGACGTCGAGCAGTCCGAGGCGGAGGTGGACTCGGCCGAGGGCGTGTTCACGCCCACGTTCTCTGCGGACGCAGGCTACACGCACACCACGAATCCGCGCGCCGGCGCAGACGGAAGCTACACGTTCAGCAAGAGCGACGTCTGGTCGGTCGGTTCCGGGCTGGACCATCGCTTTCCGTGGGGTACCTCGGTGGGCTTTCGTCTCGAGGGTGCGCGCACCACCACCAGCTTCTCCGGAACGACCGGCGCCGGGACCACGACGCCTGGTGGGGCCCTCGGCACACTGAGCACCGAGAGCGGTCCGGTGTATAGCCTGACGGGGCGCGCGAGCATCGTGCATCCGCTGCTGCGTGGTGCGGGGCGTGACGTGAACGAAGCGCCGATCCGTACGGCAAAGCTCTCCAAGACCGCGGCCGAGCGCAGCCGTGATCAGGCCGCGAGCAGCCTGCTGCAGGACGTGCTGAACGGCTACTGGGAACTCTGGTACCAGGATCGCGCCGAGGACATCGAGCGCCAGGCGCGGGACACCGCGAAGCGCCAGCGAGACGAAGCAGACGAGCGCATCAAGGCGGGAGCCCTCGCCCCCGTCGAGTTGCTGCAGTACGAGACGCGTCTGGCTCAGCTGGATCAGTCGGTGGCCGCCACGGAGGCCACGACCAAGCAGCGCGCGGTCGAGCTCTCACGCCTGATCGGAGCCGAGGAGAGCAACGAGGACCTGCAGACGAGCGCGGCCGCCGTCCCCAAGAACCTGACCTTGCCTCTGTCGAAGACCGAGGCGTTCCGCGCGGCGGAGGAGGAGTCGCCCGACGTGAAGCTGCAGGAGGCTCAGCTCCAGCTGGCTCGCGAGCGCGTGGTCACTGCGGGGGAGTCGGAGCGCGCCCGGCTCGACGTCGAAGGCTACGTGCAAGGAGACAGCGCGGCGTATCGCGAAGTGCCTCCGGTGCCCGATCGCTTCGTCACCGAGCCAGCGGTGAGCGTGCACGTCGGCTTGGTGTTCGAGATGCCGCTGTCCGGGCAGACCCGCAGCGCGGATCGTCGCGCGGCCGCGCTCGCCGTGGAGTCGGCGCGCTCGCGGCTCCGGGCGACGCGCCAGGCGGTGCGCTCTCAGGTTGCGGCGGCCTATGTCACCGCGGAGACGGCACGTCGGCGAGTCGAGCTGGCGGAGAAGACGGTGACCGTCGCTGCCAAGCAGGTCGAGGCGCAGAAGGCGCGCTACGAGCAGGGCAGCGCGATCTTGCTCGAGGTGCAGCAGGCGGAGGACTCTCTGCGCTCGGCGCAGCTCTCGGTGCAGCGCGCTCGGGTCGACGAGGTCAAGGCCCTGATCAGCCTGGAGCACCTCACCGGTCAGCTGCTCCAGCGCTACGGCAACCTCGTGCCGAAGAAGGTGCGCGAGGCCGCGCAGCGCAAGAAGCTGCGGGCCGTCGCTCAGATCGGCCCGCTCTGAGAGCGCGCTGAGCGCGTTGCCCAGCGCCCGCGCTCACTCGTCGTTCACGGTGGGCAGCTGATAGTCCTTGAACTGCTCGCGCAGCGCGGTCTTCAAGATCTTTCCTGTCGCCGTGTGGGGGATCGCGTCGACGAACTGCACGTCGTCGGGCATCCACCATTTCGCGATCTTGCCCTCGAGGTAGCCGAGGACGCTCTCCTTCGTGACGTCGGCGCCCTCGCGCTTGACGACGATCAGGAGCGGCCGCTCGGACCATTTGGGGTGCGCGACGCCGATGACAGCGGCTTCGGCCACGTCGGGGTGCCCCACGGCGGTGTTCTCGAGATCGATGGATGAGATCCACTCGCCGCCGGACTTCACCACGTCCTTCGAGCGATCCGTGATCTGCATGTATCCGTCGGGATCTAGCGTTGCGATGTCTCCCGTGTCGAACCAGCCACCTTCGTTCAGGATGTTCCCGCCTTCGCCCTTGAAGTAGCCCTTGGTCACCCAGGGCCCGCGCACCAGCAGGTGCCCGAACGCCTTGCCATCTCGAGGCATCGACTTGCCCTCGTCGTCCACGATGTCCAGCTCCACCCCCCACACAGCGCGTCCCTGCTTGCACTGGACGTCGAGCTGCTCGGCCCTGGACAGCGCCCCGTGCTTCGGCAGCAGGTTCCCCACGGTGCCGAGGGGGCTGGTCTCGGTCATACCCCAGGCGTGCACCACGTGCGCGCCATGGTTGTCCTGGAAGGCCTCGATCATGGAGCGAGGGGCCGCGGAGCCGCCGATCACCACGCGCTTCAGCTCGGGCAGCGTCTGCTTCTGCTCTTGCATGTGGTTCAGCAGCATCAGCCACACGGTGGGGACACCCGCGGTGAGCGTGACTTTCTCTGTGGAAAGCAACTCGAAGACGCTGGCCCCGTCAAGCTTGGCTCCCGGCATCACCATCTTGGCGCCGCACATGGGGGCTGCGTAGGGCAGCCCCCAGGCGTTCGCGTGGAACATCGGCACCACCGGGAGCACGGCGTCCTGGCTCGAGAGCGCGAGCCCCTCGCCAGTCAGGACGATCAGCGAGTGCAGCACCGTCGAGCGGTGCTCGTACATTACGCCCTTGGGGTGACCGGTGGTGCCGGAGGTGTAGCAGAGGGACGACGCGGTGCGCTCGTCGAGCGCGGGCCACTGGTAGCCCTCGTCGCCCTGCTCGATCAGCTCTTCGTAGCAGATGGCGTTCTGGAGGGACGTATCGGGCATGTGCGCGCGATCCGTCATCACCACGTAGCCCTTCACGCAGCCGAGCTTGTCGGCGAGCTTCTCGAGCAGCGGCACGAAGGTCAGATCGACGAAGACGTAGGCGTCCTCCGCGTGATTGACGATGTAGACGATCTGCTCGGGGAATAGCCGCGGGTTGATGGTGTGACACACAGCGCCCATCCCGGAGACGCCGTAGTAGATCTCCATGTGGCGGTGACCGTTCCAGGCGACCGTCGCGATGCGATCCCCGAGCTTCACGCCCAGCTTGCTCGTCAGGGCGCTCGCGAGCTTGCGACTCCGCACTTCACACTCGCGGTAACCGTAGCGGTGGATGGGGCCTTCCACCGTGCGCGACACGATCTCGGTGTTTCCGTGGTAGCGCGCCGCGTACTCGATGATCGAGGAGATGAGTAGCGGACGGTCCTGCATCAATCCCAGCATGTGTGTCTCCTGCGAGAGCGAGCGATTCGCTCTGACTGCGCCAGCGCGCGTGATCATTCGCCCCGGGGGTGGTCCCGGAGCGGCCCCTGACCCGCTGCTTTTCGGGCAACCGGTCCGCGCTGCATGGTAGACGGATCCCATGCAGCTCGACACCCAGAAGGCTCATCGTGCGTTCGGGGGGACGCAGGGGTACTACCGACATCAGAGCGCTGTCACCGGCACCCCGATGGACTTCGCCGTCTACACGCCGGATCCCTCGCGCCATTCCGGTCCCTGGCCGGTGGTGTGGTTCCTGTCGGGGTTGACCTGCACGCCGGACAACTTCGTGGTCAAGGCCGGCGCACAACGCATCGCGGCGGAGCTCGGGCTGTGCATCGTGGCTCCGGACACCAGCCCGCGGGGCGTCGATATCGAGGGCGACTCGCAACACTACTGGTTCGGAAAGTCGGCGAGCTACTACCTGGACGCCAGCGCGGAGCCCTGGAGCTCCCACTATCGCATGTTCAGCTATCTCAGCGAGGAGCTGCCGCAGATCGTCGAGGCGAATTTCTCTGTGGATTTAGAGCGTCAGGCGATCAGCGGTCACTCGATGGGAGGTCACGGCGCGCTCCTGATGGCGCTCAAGCACCCTGGACGCTTCAAGCGTGTGTCCGCGCTCGCGCCCATCTCCTCGTTCACGCGCTGCCCCTGGGGGGAGACCGTGGTGGAGCGCTTCTTCGGTGGCGACTTGGCGCTCGCCGAGGCCTACGATCCGGTGCGGCTCCTGGAGCGCGGGGAGACTCTGCCACGAACGTTGATCGATCAGGGCAGCAGCGATCAGTTCCTGACCGAGCAGCTCCGCACTCCGCTGCTCTCGGCGGCGCTGGAAGCGCGAGGCGTGAAGCACAACCTGCGCATGCAGCCTGGCTACGACCACAGCTACTTCTTCGTCGCGACCTTCTGTGAAGAGCACCTGCGTTTTCTTGCGGAAGCGCTCGTCTGAACGGATTCGCCGATGGATCAGGGGCCTTCCAACTCCGCATCGAACCCGAAGGGGCCTCAGTCCTTGCTGGACCAACCCGCGAAACCGGAGCGTCCCGAAGCGAACGCGCCCACGGCGAAGAAGCCCTCCAATCGCCTGCCCTGGATCCTGGGCATCGGTTCCATCGTCTTGCTGGTGGGCGGTTTCCTGAGCCTGTGGTTCTTCAGGAGCCCGCTCGACGTCACCGAGCAGGCGTGCGAGGACGGGACCCTCGAGCTGCTGGAGGCGAGTGAGCATCCTGTCGAGGTCAGCCTGTTCGCCAGCCCAGAGCCCGAGCTGCTGGCGCAAAGCGCGGATCGAGTGAGCCAGGAGCTGCAGCGCATTGCCGACGCCTCCGACGGGAAGCTCAAGTACACGCGCGTCGTGGTGAAGGACGCCGAGACTCGCGCGCAGGCGAGCGGCGAGGGCGTGCAGCAGGCTCTGCTGGGCCAGGCGTCGAGCGCGGGCACCTCGCTCAACGCCGCCTATCTCGGGGTCGTGCTGCGCTCCGCTGAGCAACGCGCGACCATCCCCGCCATCGATCCCGAGCGCCCTCAGGACTTTCCTTACTGGTTTGCCAATCGCTTGCGCGAGGTGATCGCCCGGGCCGAGGAGCAGCGCTTCGGGATCGGTCTGGTCGCGTCGCCAGGCGGGGTCTCCCTCGAGGAGCCCTCGCTGTCGGCCAGGAGCGAGGGCAGCATGCTGGCGCTGCTGGCGAGCGCGTTTCCCTACTATCGCTTCTCGCTGCTCACGCCGGATGAGCTCTCCCCCGACAAGCTCGAGTCGATCGACACGCTGGTCATCACACAGCCCGGGCGTGACTTCACCAAGGCAGAGCTGGCGCGCATCGACGACTTCATGATGCGGGGAGGCAAGAGCCTCGTGGTCCTGGCGAGCGCCGTGAACATTCCGCCTGGCGACGCCAGCATGAGCGTCACGCTGAGCCGCCACGGTCTGGAGCCGCTGCTGGAGGGCTATGGGGTCGAGCTGTCCTCGGATCTGGTGGTCGATGCCGCTCACGGCATGCGGCTCCAGGGCAGCCTGGTCGGGGGGGGAGAGATCCCACCGGTGCCGACGTTGATCGTGCTGGATAACATCCGCACGGAAGAAAAAGCAGCGTCGCTGCTCAGCTCTGCGCCCGTCTTCCAAGGCGTGAAGCAGGTGACGCTGCCCTTCGCGTCGACGCTGGTGCTCCACCCAGAGAAGCAGAAGAACACCACCTTCACCCCACTGCTGTTCACCAGTGAACAGGCGCGAGCGATCACCAAAGGCGGCGTCTCGACCTACCCCGGGAAGCCGCTGCCCGAAGCGTCTGGTGCTGGCGAGCGGCGCACGCTTGCCGTCGCCATCGACGGGGATCTGAAGAGCGCCTTCGGTGAGCGGACCGCTCGCGCCCGGGTGCTGGTGATCTCCGCGTCCCAGCTGGTCACGAACCCCCTGGCTCGCGCCGGTAAGCCCGCGTCTCCCGAGGCTCGGAAGCAAGGCGGCGGGAGCGGCGATCCAACGCTCGCCAGTATCAGCCAGTACTACGACGGGTCCGCCGCGGGCAGCAGCTTGCTCCTGCGCAACATCCTGGACTGGTCGACGGAGCCCAAGTCCACCCGCAAGTGCTCGCTGCTCCTGCGTCGCAGGGAGTGACCCGCTCGCCTGGCTTTCGTGGGCTAGGCGCTGCGACGCAGCTGGAAGCGCGCGCGGTATTCGCGGGGCGTGGTGCCCAAGCGCCGGGAGAAGGCCCGCCTGAGCGACTCGCTGCAGCCGAAGCCTGCGATGCTCGCGACTTCGTCCACTGAGTGCACCGAGTCTCCAAGCAGTCGCCGCGCCAGGTCGATGCGTACGCTCTCCACATAGGCTGCCGGGGTCACTCCGAGCTCGCGCTGGAACACTCGGGCGAAGTGCCTGGGGCTCATGCCGGCCCGGCGTGCCAGGGCCGGGACGGAGTGATCCGCGGCGGGTTCTGCCTGAATCCGCTGCTGCAGCTCCCTCAGACGCGGGCGCTCGCTGTACTGCGCGGCCAGCTGCGGACTGAACTGCGACTGTCCCCCGCTGCGTTGCACGTACATCACGAGTTGCCGTGCGGTATCGAGCGCGACCTCCCGGCCGAGGTCGGCTTCCACCAGAGCGAGTGCCAGGTCCATGCCAGCGGTAACGCCGGCTGACGTCCAGTAGCGACCGTCCTGGACGTAGATCTGATCGGCCTCGACCTGGATCTCTGGATGAAGCTCCGCCAGCTTCTCACACCACTGCCAGTGGGTCGTTGCGCGTCGACCGTCGAGTAGGCCGAGCTTGGCCAAGACGAAAGCCCCGGTGCAGACGGAGCCGACGCGCCTCGCCCGGCGCGCGAGCCCGCCCAGCTCCTCCAGCCACGGCGTTTCCTTGTGGATCTTGCGCGACCCGGCGCCGCCGCCGATGAGCAAGGTGTGGAAGGGCCCGGCGTCCGCGCTGATCGCGCCGTCGGCGACCAGCTGGAGGCCGCTGCTGCAGCGGATCGGGGCGCCGCCTGGGCTGAGCAGCGACACCCGATAGCCCACCCGTCTTCGCGCCAGCTCGGCGAGCTTCGAGGCGCTGGCAAAGACCTCCAGTGGCCCGACCAAGTCGAGGCTTTGAGCGTCGTCGTATCCGATCAGAGCCACGCTGCGTCGTTGCATCAGCTGAGGGTAGTGGCCACGGCGGTTGGCGCAATGACACCGTTCCCACATTTTCTGCCAGATCCTCGGTCGGGGCAGAGGGCTCGCGCGGCTCAGCCCTCGCTGGGGATGGCGTAGCGCTCGACGTAGCTCGCAAAGCGCTCTCGGGTGCGCTGCTCGCTCAGCCCGAAGTCCTTCAGGCTGTAGCGGTGGACGCCGTGTTTGTGCTGCCGATTGTGGTTGCGCGCTCGCTCGAGTTGCTGGCGGTCGGAGTCAGACCAGGCCAGATCCGCGAACGCGGAGATGCGTTCGAGGGTTCCATCGGGGTCCTTCATCAGGTCTTGGTAGTGGACGTCGAGGAACTGGCAAGCCCTGGGATCGCCAGCGCTGCTGAGCGCCTCGCGCACTTCGCGCCCTCGAGTCACCATGCGCAGGGTCTTGCGTTCCCAGTCGCGACCTACCTCGTCAGCATCGACCTGGTCACTGAAGACCGCGCGTCCGTACCAGATCATGCTGCAGAAGGAAGCGAGCGTCCGCGTTGGATCCCGGTGGGTCTGGATGATTTTTGCATCTGGAAAAACGTTGAGGAGGGCATCGAGCCATTCGAGGTGATGCGGCGTCTTCAACACCCAGCGCTCCCTCGGGCGCTGCCACTGCAGGGCCTTCAGCAGGCGCTCGAGGTAGCGGTACGCCGGCAGCTGGTCCGCGCCTTCGAGCCAGCGGGAAAAGCTCGGGACGCGCAAGGTCGCTTCGGCCACGGTGCTGCGGAACGAGTAGTCGAGCAGCAGGACCTCTTCCTCTGGGGCCTCCGCCTCCACCGGGTGGATCGCGAAGAACGTGGGAGAGAGGTAGCGCAGGGCGCGCTCCGCCAGCTGCGCCTGCCTGAGTCGCCGATCGGGTCCCGGTCGTGGCACGGGGCTCAGTGCTTCCCAGGCCGCGAGCCAGCGTAGCTTCGGGTGCGAGGCCAGCAAGCGATGCAGGAAGGTCGTGCCCGTGCGCTGCAGACCGGCGATCACGATCGGCGCCCGGATCTGCTCCTCTTCGATCTCCGGGTGTGCGGCATACAGGGCCTCGAGGCGCAGACGATTCTCGAGCACGCCCCGCAGTCGCGTTCGGGTGATCAGCGCGCCGGTTGGCGTCAGGTTCGATTCCGTACGGATGCTTTGGAGCAGGTGCTCGAGCGGAGGGAGGAAGCTCCCTTCGCCGAAATCGTCGAGTCTCGTGCGCCGCCTCGCCGAGTCCAGCCCTCGGCGCAACCATCGTGCACGCCATGTGGCAGGACGCGTTCACCGCGAGTGTGTTGTCGACCGACGCGACCGGTGCCGCGATCCAACCGGGCAAGCGAGAGCAATCCCGCGTTCAACAGGCCTGCAAGCGAGGGCACTTCTTCACCGTCGTCGCCGACTGCGACCACGTGCTGTTCTACTACACGGAAAAGCACGACCACGCGACGGTGAAGGAGTTGTTCGGAGAGTACCGCGGCTTCCTTCAAGCCGACGCGAGCAATGTCTACGACATCCTCGAGCGCGGACCGCCGACTGAAGGCGACGAAGACAAGCTCAAGTTTGTCGACGCCGTCAACCGAAAGCAGAACGCAGCTCGGCAGCCGCGTTCGGAGGAGCTCTCGCAGATGCGAGAGCTGAGCGTGAGCAAGCTCCCGAGTACAGCGAGGTCACGCCGAGTCAGCAGTGGGGCACGATCCGATCAGAACAACGGCTACCCGTACCCTCCCGACTGATGGGGCACGAGCTGCGCGTGCGCATCTACGAACCACATCGAAGGGTACTTTGCCGCAACAGAAGTTCTCCTACGAGCGCTTGAAGGGACGAGGTGGGCGTCGCATCGACTACCGACACGTGATCTGGTCGCTCGTGCGCAAGCCGGAGATTGAGCGCTACAAATCCGCGAGAAATGTTCCCAGTCCCACGTTTCGACGGCCTACACGATCCACTCTCCACATGCGGGAATCAAGGTGACGTGATCTACCTGAGGATCCTCCACCTGGCAACGACCGTCGAGCACGACGTCGAGGTGGCTCTGCGGACCCTCTTGGACAACAGAAGCCCATCGAGCGACGCGTCAACAACTCGTCCATGTGCCAGCGCCGACCGTCCCGAGCTGGCGAAGCCCGAAGTCGACCTCGCAGGATACGACTCCTGCTTGCGGAGGTGGGCACATGAGCACGTCGAGTCGGCGAGCTGTCGCTCGCCATGATGCTCGTCGTTGCGCCTGCCGACGGTTGCTCGTTTCCATGAGGAAGTAGCACAGAAAGCGGAGCGCGAAGGATGGTCCGCCGTACCCGGCACCTGGTCGCGCTCGAGGTCGAAGAACAGTCGCTCGAGAGTCACTGCACTGAAGCTGTCCGAGTTGCCGACGGAGAAGACCCTGGCAACGCTGGCGAGAACGGCTCAGTCCCAGTGGCGAAGGCGCGCCAACTCTCTGCGAGGGCGGCTTCGTCGGCCGAGGTGACAACGTCCTCCTCTTCGGACTTCCAGGTCGAGGAAAGACCACGTCGCGGTGCCATCGGGCCGAGCTGATCGACGCGGACGGCGAGTCCTGTTCTCGCCGACCTATGCGCTCGTCCAGCGCCTGCTGAGCGCGAAACGCGATCTGCGCTCGAGAAGGAACTCGCCGCCCTCGACCGCTTCGACGTGTGATCCTGGACGACATCGGGTACGTCCACAAGACCGCGACGAGATGGAGTGCTCTTTACTTTCCTCGCGGAACGCTACGAACGGAAAAGCGTGATGATCACTTCGAACCCGTCTTCAGTGAGTGGGACCGCATCTTCAGGACCCGATGACCACGGCGGCGGCCATCGACCGCCTCGTCCACCACGCCACGATCCTCGAGCTCCTCGGCGAAAGCGTCCGCGCTGAAGCGGCTGCCGAGCGCAACGGCACCAAGAAAGGGAACCGCAAAACGACAACTAGCCAACCAACGACAACTAACCCAACCAACGGAGCGGATGGGGAGATCTAGTTGACGTTGATGGGTCTATGTAGTTGACGTTGAGCAGATGCGGCGTCTTCAACACCCAGCGCTCCCTCGGGCGCTGCCACTCCAGGGCCTTCAGCAGGCGCTCGAGGTAGCGGTACGCCGGGAGCTGGTCCGCGCCTTCGAGCCAGCGGGAAAAGCTCGGGACGCGCAAGGTCGCTTCGGCCACGGTGCTGCGGAACGGTAGTCGGCAGCAGGACCTCTTCCTCTGGGGCCTCCGCCTCCACCGGGTGGATCGCGAAGAACGTGGGAGAGAGGTAGCGCGGGCGCGCTCCGCCAGCTGCGCCTGCCGAGTCGCCGATCGGGTCCCGGTCGTGGCACGGGGCTCAGTGCTTCCAGCCGCGAGCCAGCGTAGCTTCGGTGCGAGGCCAGCAAGCGATGCAGGAAGGTCTGCCCGTGCGCTGCAGACCGCGATCACGATCGGCGCGGATCGCTCTCTTCGATCTCCGGGTGTGCGGCATACAGGGCCTCGCAGACTTTCGAGCACGCCCGCGTCGCGTTCGGTGATCAGCGCCGGTTGGCGTCAGGTTCGATTCCGTACGGATGCTTTGGAGCAGGTGCTCGAGCGGAGGAAGCTCCCTTCGCCGAATCGTCGAGTCGGCGCCGCCCGCCGAGTCCAGCCCTCGGCGCAACCATCGTGCACGCCATGTGGCAGGGGCCACCGCGAGTGTGTTGTCGACCGACGCGACCGGTGCCGCGATCCAACCGGGCAAGCGAGAGCAATCCCGCGTTCAACAGGCCTGCAAGCGAGGGCACTTCTTCACCGTCGTCGCCGACTGCGACCACGTGCTGTTCTACTACACGGAAAAGCACGACCACGCGACGGTGAAGGAGTTGTTCGGAGAGTACCGCGGCTTCCTTCAAGCCGACGCGAGCAATGTCTACGACATCCTCGAGCGCGGACCGCCGACTGAAGGCGACGAAGACAAGCTCAAGCTGGTCGGCTGCTGGGCGCACTGCAGACGCTATTTCTTCGAAGCCGCGATCTGCAAGTATCCCGTCGGCGTCGAAGGCTTGATGCGCATTCGCGCCATGTACGAAGTGGATGGCGCGTTCAAGAAGTTCCACCCGGAAAAGCGAAGGCAGCTCCGCGACGAGCACCTGCGCCCGCTGATCGACCAGTTCTTCGAGTGGGTGAATCAGGCCCGGTTCGAAGCGCCGGGACGTTCACTCGCCTCAAAGGCACTCAACTACGCCCACAACCAGGAGAGCGAGCTACGCCGCGTGCTTGACGATCCACGACTGCCACTCGACAATACCCGCTCCGAGCGAGCACTGCGCAAGGTCGTGGTCGGGCGGAAAAACTGGATGTTCTATGGGAGTGATGTCCACGCGGAAAGTGCCGCGGCGCTCTTCTCCATCATCGCCTCCTGCCGCCTCCACCGCGTCGACCCCGAGCAGTACCTCGATGAGGTTTTCCGCGTCCTGCCCTACTGGCCTCGAGACCGCTACCTCGAACTCGCTCCGAAGTACTGGCTGTCAACCCGCGCCAAGCTCGTGCCCGCCGAGCTCGAAGCGCCCATCAGCGCCATCACCGTCCCGGCTAGCTGAGCGCCGCCGCTAGCAGCCATCGGCCAGCCTCACAAGACGGGCTTCGTAAAGCGGTTACGTTGTACGCGATGTTGAGAACGTGGTCGGACTCGCGGTAGGGCCGGTGACGATTCAGGATCTTCAACCCGCGATCGATGGCGTGCGGCAAACCGACCGCGTGCGCAAGCTGATGCATGACACCGATGCCACCGCAGGGGATCGCCTCGACGCGTTGGCTCGCTTCGTAGCACGGCCGATCTGTGGCGAACTCAGGCCGCTCGAGGCGGGGCCGAGCACCACCGTGAAGCGCGCGAAGCCGAGCTGCAATTTTCTTCTTTCCCCGCGAAACCCAAGTAGCTAGCGTCTTCTTCACCTGAAAAGGGACCCCCGGTGTGGTTGGTTGGAGTAAGCAACCCCAACAACACCGGGCTTTTCAGACAAATTCCCGCCCGACGAGGATTCGAGCGCTAGATCGGGGACTAGTCGCCCACACAGAAGCCGGGTTAGCGCATCGGGATGTAGCCAATGCAGGTCCAGCGACCATCCACATGAGCACAGAGTTCCTCCATGGCACAATCGAGGTCCGAGTCACACTCATCCGCTTCAGAGCGACAGTAGAGCCCCTCCGGCGAGGTTGTCTCGTCTGGGGAGATGCCGCACTGGTAGCCAGAACAATCGTCAGGTCCCGAGCACTCGGCGGGCACACATCTATTCGGGTAGGCTCCGATGGGCAGGGCTGCGACTCCTTGAAAGGCGAGCGAGCAGAGGCAAACCTGCCCCGAGCCGCAATCAGCATTCGATAGACATTCTGGCGTATATTCTTGTCCAAATTCGGTCGTGCCAGGACAGAGGTCACTCCCGGTTACGTCGGCCCTCGAAAATGACCTTGCGAACCCGGTAGACTCTTCGCACACGACGGCAGACGCTTTGGCGTTGGTGTCGATCACACCTGAGCGAGCCAGTTGAAAGACTTCAGTCTTGCAAGGCGAGGGCTTGGGGTCAGAGTGTGGAGACCCATCTTCCGACGTGCTTCCGCACCCCAGCAGCACAAGTCCGAGAAGTGCTAGTGATCGATACCGTAAAACCATTTGGCGTAATCCCAGTGGGTGTCTAGAAGTTTCGTTGGGTCCCCCAAGAAGACCCAAGTGGCAAAGAAGTCGAGGTTGCTGTAGATGTTGGTATCAGTGAATGAAGGAGTGAAGAGCGGGTGGTACGAGAGCCACGTGGTGATGTCATCGTTGCTTACTCCTCCCGCAGTACGGATATACCATAGCGCCCGGATCCAGTCCGCTTCGACTGATTGCCCATTCCACGGATTGTCGAAATTGCACGTAGTCTCCATGTAGGGGATGGGCTCACTTGCACTGCCAAGGCAATCGAAATTTGGATACTTGAAGTGGTATAGGCGACAGTTGGCGTTGGGCGCTTGGTCCAGGTAGTTGAACGAAGTCGCTGCGTAGAACGTGGCAAAGCCCTCGTTGGCACTGCTTGAGGCAAGTTCGATCGTATCGATGTCATGATTCGAGGAACCGGACTGACAAGGAGCCGTCACGCCCTGGTCTATGTAGTTGTATTTTTGCCAGGGGTTGTACGTATTCCTGTAGAAGAAGCAGTGACCAAGCTCGTGGTTGACAAGGGTCTTGTCGTTACCGGATCCCACGTAGATATCGTGAGAGGGGTCATTGTAGCCGCTGCTCCCAACGAACGAATAGAAGTTGTAGGTCCCCTGCCAGGGGCCCGGCCACCGCATTAGCGCCATGATGCCGAACAGAGTGATGTTGAACTGTTGGCTCCCACTTGGGGGAGCCCAGTTGAACGTGTTCGTTACCCCAGCTGCGATGTTCACAGTGAAGGAACGAGTCGTCCATGCCATCGGTGGAGCCGTCGTCCCGACGGAGATGTCCCGATAGTCGTAACTGCCGATGCTGTAGACGGTGATCGTAGTCCAGCCGCTAATGTTGACGTAGGCACATCCGCTCGCGTCAAGGAAATTGAAGTAGGCCCCGGGGATGTACGCGAGCAAATACCTGCTGTTGTAGTAAGTATCGCTGGTGAAGATGTCTTCCCCGATGCCTTCACCTACCTGGGTCACCAGTTGCTTGAGACATACCCTGGTCGTGCTCGACTCGATCGACGCTCCGCCGGTCACGAGGGCCTGTGACGGGAGGACTATGTTCTCGGTGGGGAACCCAAGCTTGCCAAGGCGCTCCAGCAAGTCCACGCTCGATTCGGATGGGGGAATCTCCTCTCCCGTTAACGGGGGTTCCCCCGGAGACGGTGGCACCTCCCCCAGCTCAGCAAATACTACGGGACGTTCAGCAGGTTGCCAGGTACCCCCCTTGGCGACCAGTTCGACCTTGTCCGACCACGCCCATTGGTTACCCACGTGGAATTCGAGGGCTGCAATGATTTCCTCACCGTCTCCGTCGGGCTCGGGAAGCTGGTAGTGAACGTCGGACGCCCCCGTAGCGATGGGGGCTTCGGGGGCACGTTCGACCTCTCCGTTACGGACGAGCAACGGCTTTACGGTGACTGCTTCTTCCTGCATCAGGTTCGTCGAGTAGGGAACAAGCAGCTCGTTCGCGACGATTTCGAAGCTATCCGCCGTGCCAATGTCGACCGGGAACTCTGGGATCTGCTGGTTGCATAGCCGCACTTCCTTCTCCGTCGCCTCAAGGTCGTCAGACCGAACAGACTCGATGTCGGCCACGGGCAGGGTCGTTGGTCCTAGAGCAGCCGTGCTCACTGCTTGGGCATTTTCAGTTTTGGCGACGTCAACACGCTCGGTACGTGTGTCAGCCTCTTCGGTAGGAAGTGGCTCGCCCCCTCCACTACAGCCTACAACCAGAACACCCAGGATCGCCAGCTTCGTTCGCATAAGTGAATGGTAGAGCTGAGGGCCATGGCGCGTCAACGTGACAAGACCGGGGTGGATACTCGCATCCCCACGATTTGTAGGACTCCGGCATACGTTTGTGACCGTGCGGCAACGCAATTCACCCCTTGGGGTGACAGCCCTTACCGACCCGATCCCTGACCAACCCACAGACCCAGAGCCTTCAACAGGAACGGGCCCCACTGATCCACAGTCGTGATCAGGGCTACGAGTAACGCCCCCCACTTTCCGGCTTTCACCAGAGACTTCTGCGCGTCACTTGCGGCATCAGTCACAACCGCGGCCACGTCCGTGTGAAGTTTGTCCAGACGGGCATCATGCTCCTGGTCCTTGGCTCCAAGGCCATCCAGCTTCGTCTCGATCCTCTCGAGGGTCTGGTCCCTCTTGGACTCAGCGTCTTCCAACGCCTCAATCCTCTCACCCTGGCTCTTCTGGACGTCCTGCAGAGTATCCATGCGCAAACGGATCGAGTCCAAGAGCTGATACTCCCCTTCGCTCAGCACGGCACCAGGGGGCCTGCTATTGCGTGGTGGAGGGATGGTCACAGCCATCACCTTGGGCTTTGACTCGCTCATGGCACCAACCTCGAGAGCAGATAGAGGATGGTCATGAGGTTGCCGCTCGCCACACCAAGAGCCAAGAGAGCCAACCCTGCTGGCCACCAGACACGCTTGGCCTCGAGCTTCGACAGACGCTCATCGTGGATCGCTGTCCGCTGATCTTGGTTCGCCTGCCGTGAGGACAGCTCCAAGACCTGATCACTCAGATGCTTGATCGAAGCCCGAAGGGGATCCTGCTCCTCTCGGACGACCTGGCGAACGATGCCAGCGAAGACGTGCAGCTCGTCAGAGTTAGGTGGCGCTTCGCCAGCTGGGGGCCTCATGGTGTCATGCTCAGTCGTCACGATGGGCCTCCTCACTTTTGATCCCCACGGCACCAATCGAAGTCACGGAGGAACTCGGCCAGCTCCTCTTCGTCGATCTCCGGTGGTGCTTTTGGCTCGGGCTTCTTGTCCGGCTGGACAGGGATCAGCTGAGGCTCAGGCTCGCCTGTGTCGCCAGGTCCAGCTGTCCAGTGACGCTGAGGCCAGTGGCCTGCTGGTATGCTTTGAGCGCCGACTGCGTGGCCGCGCCAAACGCCCCATCCGCTGGGCCTACACCCGAGAAACCAAGCGCCTTGAGGCGCGCCTGTGCGCGCAGGATGCCCTTGGATCGCATGCCGCTGTAGAAGGTGCCTGGAGCTGGGAGGCTGAGACGACTTGCCCATACTTCAGCGGTTTCAAAAGTGGATAATTGGTCCGCCTCTTGCGCCGCATAAATGAGCGAATCCAGGGGAAGCCAGCTGTCCACGTGCCTCTTGCCGATTTTCCAACGGCCACCATCTGGGACGCACTTGTGCAGCCGGATGGCTGCGCCGGGCTGTCCACTTTCCATGCTCAAAATGGTCCCGTTGTTCGGGTCATGGTGGAGGACGCACAGAGCGTGGGTCGTGTTCGGGTCACTGACGTTCACGATCAAAACGTCCCCACACTCGAAGTAGTCATCCGAGGTCGAGACCTTGGCGATTGGGTTCACACCGAACTTCTTCTTGGCTGTGAGGCGCGTGATGTTGTTTCGAGCGCCCAAGTACTCCCAGCCGTGGTGTTCGGCTCGGTTGACCCAATCGAACCGAACACCCAAGCGGAAGTAGAGGCAGTGAGGAGCGTCCCCACAGGATGAGGCTGGGGGCTTGTACTTCCGTCCCTCAACGAGACCACGGGCGTAGACCGGATCCGTGATCTGCCTCTGGCTGCTGGTCTCGCCTGGCTCGTTTCCCCACGGCTCCAAGTCACCTCCTAGATAGTGGAGCAGATCCCTGGCGAGGGCCCGGTAGTCGGTCATGAACTGAGGGAAGTCGGCCATTTGGTCCTCAGGCGCTGATTAGAGGCCCGTAGCTGATCTCGTACCAGCCAGTGATCACGAGCTGGTTGGCCGTGGCGTCGCCCGTGAACCCGATCTCGATGTTGCCGGAGCCATCATCCGCAGCACCGGCGTCCCAGCTGCCAACGGCCGCATTGGTCCCAGACGAGTCGTCTCGGTTGCCGGTGCCGCCGATGTTCGTGAAACCTGTGTCCTTGATGAACACACCACACCCTGTGCTGGCCACGTAGTCCCCCGAGGTCGTGTCCCTCATGAGGTAGTGCAGCGTCAGTATCCCTTCGATGTCGTCGGGAATTGTCACGACGAAGCTCACGGGAGTGTCTGCACTCGTGGTGAGGCGGAAGTCGTTCTTGAGGTGCGCCCCTGAGGCATACCCTTGTGACCCAACCTGCTCCGTGAAGCCGGTGCTGGACACGTAGGTGAGGCCCGAGTCGTTGACCCGCAGTCGGTTCCCCGAGGCACCAGCAGCCGACTGAAGCTCGGCATTGCCACCTGCTGAGGTGCCCGTTCCAGCCTTGAGGTTGACGCTTCCGCCCGTCGTGGTCGTGCCGGTGCAGTTCTGGCCGTGAATGTCGAGGGTGGCACCCGTGATCGAGTTGGTGGCCAGGTCACTGATGAGAATGGTCTTCGTTTGACCGGTAGCCGCGGTGAAGTAGAACGACCCCGAAGCACCACCAGTGAGGCCGGTCGCATAGCCACCGCTCAGTGATTGAATGGTTGTGGCAGCCTGGATCGAAGAGTTGCACGATACGGCGTTGTTCAGGATCAGGCCTCCGGCGGCCACGAACCAAAGCTGAGTCGACGAGGTTTTGAACCAGATGTAGCTGGTTGTCATAGGCCGGGTCAAGTGATCGCGCGGAGATCGGCCAAGGTGATCCAGCGATCACGGCGAACAGCGCCAGGGCCAGTCGGCGGATCGGGGAGAGGATCCCGGATCGGCCAAGGTGATCCTGGCGGAGGGTTCGCGTAGTCGATGTCACTTGGTGTTCTCCTTCTTGGTTGTCTTCTTTGGGTCGTTCTTCTTGGGGTTGCGGTAGGTGTCGCCGACGAGCCTGATGACCTGCGAGTGGTGCAGGAGGCGGTCCATGGCGGCGCTGGCGAGCAGCGGATCGGGCAGGAGCTGGGTGAGCTCGGCGACGTCGCGGTTGGTGGTGATGATTAGGCTGCTCCGCTCGTAGCGCTGACGAATGATCTCGTAGAGGTCGAGCGGCTCCTGGTTCTGCAAGGGACGCAGGCCCAGGTCGTCGATGACGAGGACGTCGACCTTCGCGAGACGGGCCAGGCGGCGCTCGTAGGTGCCGTCGCCACGGCCTGCTCGGAGTTGCCGGAACAGCTCTTCCGCAAGGATATGCTGCGCGGTGAATCCGGCTCGACACGCGCGTAGCGCGAGGGCTTGCGCGATGTGGCTCTTGCCCAGGCCAGATTGCCCGATGAGCAGCACGTTTTCGGCTCGTGACACGAACTGGCAAGTCGCCAGATCGAGTATTTGCGCCTTTGGGATCTCGGGGTTGAACTGGAAGTCGAAGTCCTCGAGCGAGCAGAGCTTGTCGAAGCCCGCGCGTTGGATGCGCAGGTCCATCTGCGAGGTGTCGCGCCGATCGACCTCGTCCTGGAGAAGCCGCACGAGGAACTCACGGTGAGCCATATCGTCTTCGGCGGCTTGCTTGAGCCGCAGCTCGAGGGTCGCGAGGATCCCGCTGAGGCGCAGCTTCTTGAGTAGTTGGTTGAGGTCGTCATGCATTCGCATGTGCCACCTCCTCCAACTTCCGCGCGGCAGTACTCCAGGAGGAGTCTACTCGCTGTTGATAGTCGGAACCCGAGCGTGCAAACGTCGGCGTGTGCTCGCCCCAGCAGCTGGAGACGGACGGCTCGGGCTCGTGTTGCTTGTCCAACTCTCGCTCGACGATCCGCTTGAGCTCGCTGTAGTGGACGTTGCCGAAGCGAAGCGCGTGCTTCGTCACGCTGGTGCGGCGTTCCTCGTCGAGCCCTGTGAGCAGGCGCAGGCAGGAGCAGGCCATGTCGACACGGCTCTTGACGGGATCGTGGTCGAGCACGCCGTCGATCAGGGTGCGGATGTCGGCTCCGTACTCGGCAGCGCGCTCACGCCAGTACGCTGGGTCTCGGTGGCGATGGTCGCGCCGATGCTCGGGCAGGTGCTCCTCCTTGGTCGAGCGGCGTCCGGGGCCATTGCGGTCGTGGTCGGCGACACGCTGATCCTGAATGTAGGCCTCGACCGTTGCCCTGCAGGCGCGACGTGTCGAAGCCGCGTTCGAGCAGGCGCCGGCCCGGAGCAGAGACTCGGTCGAGCGCGGCGATGGCGCGTGGACGATGGGGTTTACTGGGGAGCATCAGCCGGGTTGTTCGATTTCACTGGCGAGCTCCGCCAGGATGACGACGCGGGTTCTTGGTTGAGGCGTGGCTTCGGCTCTGACCCAGCGGAAACACATCGTGCCGCGGTCGTGCCCGCACGTATCGATCCAGTTGGGCACGCCAGGATCCCGATGGGCCACGACGATGCGCACGCTGCCGTCGGCTCGATAGCGCGCGGTGTGCTTGTTCACGTGGATGGTGAAGTAGCGGTAGTCCAGCGACTCCATCCAGTGGTTGTTGAGCTGGAAGTTCCAGGCGTCACACGCCGGTACGGGCGTCTCGATGACCAGCGCCTGATCGGGGTCCAGGCGCCAGTAGGAGTGGTAGTAGGTGATGTTCGGGTCGCCGCCGAAGGCGCGCGAGGTCTCGGCGCTGAACTCCGGTAGCTGGTTGGTATGAGCCTGAAAGCCCTCGGCCCAGCTGGCGAACAGCGCTGCCGCGCCGAGCACCAGCGCGCTCGACTGCCCGAGACCCTGGTCGATGCGCTGGGGTGTGAGCTGGCCAGGGGCTGGCGGCTGATTCAGCAACTCCAGATGGAGCTCGGCGGGCACCTCGTGCTCGCGGTCGAGGAACGTCTGCCGAATGATCAGCGTCCCCGTCTCGTCGCTCATCGGAAGCCAGTTTCCCGCGTGGCGTTGCTTGCTGATCACCAGCTCGAAGCCTCCGTCGGGATCCAGCTGCAGATCCTTGGCCTCGATGAAGCCCGTGGGAGGCATGCCGCCCCCGCGCCCGTAGTGACCGACCTGCGTCGCGAAGGCCAGGTAGTGCACGGAGCCACGGTTGCCACGGATGAGATACTCCTGATCGCCCCGCAGAGGCGCGTTGTAGTAGCGATTGTCCGGGTTGTCGGCGCCCATCTTGGCGGTCTCGTGCACGACGCGACCCAGGCTGGGCGCCATGGGGTCGGAGTTCTCGACGAAGGTCTCGAGCGCCGCTCGCAACATCCGGCTCAGATAGCGAAACCCCTCGGAGCGATCGAGCGCGCCGCTCGGGGAGCTGTCACGAGTGATGATGCTGCCTGCCAGCTTGAGCTGGTCGCAGAACTCCTCCCACGTCGTTCCAGCTTCGACTCGTTGCTCGCTCTCTTCCGGTGTGCGTTCGACGAACATGGCTTCCTCCTCAGCTGCGCAGGTAGATCGGGGCGGGCGGTGCCACGCCGTGCCCCAGGCGGTCTAGCAGTGCCTCGCTGGCCTCCCAGAGGTCGCGCCCGAGTCTCGGATCCGATGCCTGCGCGGAGACCGCCTTGCATTCTTCCACATGGAAATAGTGCCCGCTTGCGCCCTCGAAGCACGGGTGGACACCCAGGGCGACCACGGGCCGCGCCGCTGCTTCAGGCGAGCGAAACCCGAGGCGCATCACCAAGTCCAGCGCGGGCTGCACTGCCCGTGGCGCTTCGCGGGCGATGCGGGAGTTGACGGGGCCCGGGCACAGGGACCAGACACAGGCGGCCTTGGGGTCGAGACGGCGCGCCAGTTCGGTCGCGAAGGCGCAAAGCAGCAGCTTGCTGTGGGCGTATTGCCGCATTCCGGTCAGGCTGCCGAAGTCCACCCAAGCCCCAAGCCGGGATAGGTCGAGGGGCGCCGCGCTGCGGTGGGCCTCCGAGGAGACGATCACGACGCGTGTGCTCGCAGCCGGGCGCAGCCGCTCGGCCGCGAGCAGCTGCCGCAAGAAGGCGAAAGTCGCCAGATAGTTCACCCCGAACATCGACTCGAGGCCCTGGCTGGTGGCGCGGCTGCTGCGCGTCATCACGCCCGCGTTCAGGACGACGAGATCGAGCGAACGCGGCTCCAGCTGCTCCACTAGCCTGGGCAGCGTGCTCAAGTCCGCAAAATCTACCGGGAAAACCAGCGCGGGCGCGCTCAGGCCCAGGGGACGTCGGGCGCCGCGGGTCGGAAGCACGAGTGGCGAGTCCAGTTTGGAGAGCTGCCTTGCGACCGCCTGGCCGAGACCACTCGTCGCTCCGGTCACCAGGCTTTGACCGCCAAACTTCGTCGATTGCTGCAGGGCGCGCTGCATGCACGCGCTGAGCGCCGCGCACTCAGGTGGCTGCTGTCGTCGAGCGCTGCGCCCCATGAGCTTGCGGAGCCCAGGCACGCGTTGCCCGAGTCCGGCCAGGGTCGCGGAGACTGGGTTTGTGTGACTCGGCTTTAGCACCCGGCGCCCTCCATGATACTCATCAAGGCAGCGTGTCCCCGACCAGTGATCGAGTCCCTACCCGCATTCGCATCTTGGATGTTGCGGAGAACGAGTTTGCCATCCGCGGCTATCGCGCCGCGTCGCTCAGTGACATCGCTGACGGCGTGGGGATCCGCACGCCCTCGCTGTACAAGCACTTCGCCTCGAAGCAGGCGCTGTACGAGGCAGTGCTGGATCGCCTGCTGTTGCCGTTCGCGGAAGCGCTGAAGGATCTCGTCCTGCCGCCGACGTGTGAGGTGGACGCCGAGACCAACGTGCTGCGCATGTTCCGGCTGTACGTGAACTACCCCAACTATCCTCGGGTGCTGGAGCACGCCACGCTTGCTGGCGGCGAAGAGCTGGAGAGCGTGATCACGCGCATGGCGCCGCTGCTCAATCACTCGCTGGAGACCAACCCAGGTGACACGAAGCTGGCCGCCAACATGATCCTCGCCTTTCACAACATGCTCGGGGGATACGTGATAGCCGCGCCCCTGCTCAAGGGCTGGACTGGTCGGGATCCGTTCGGTGAAGAGGCGCTCTCCACGCAGGAGGAGCTCTTGAAGTTGCTCTCGCGCATCGCCTGGCAGACCGTCGGCGTCCCCACGGAGTAGGCGAGTTCGCTCCGCGACTTCCGCGGGGTAACGCGGTCGAAGGCAGAGCTGCGACGAGACGGCTTTCGACGCTACCCCACTCTGTGGGCTAGTACCAGTTGGCTCTGGGTTGGGCAACGGCGCCGGTCCCGTAGTCGCGGGGTATCCGTTTTCAGCGGATCAGTTTTTGGCGTGTGGGCCTTAACGCTGACGTGGGTTTGGCTGTCTTGCTGCCTAGCGACGCCTCCCCAGGTGCTCCTCCCCCCCAACCCCCTTTGAGGCTTATGCAGAAAAAGACGAATCAACCGGGCAAGTTGGCGAGTATCAGTCGGCGCAACACCTTGTGGGTGCTCGGTGCTGGTATCGCGGTCGCCGCGTGTAGCTCGGACTCCAACTCCAGCGATGGCACCGGCGGTACCAGTGGCGCCGGAGGAAGTGGCGGGAGTGCTGGTGGCGAAGCCGGAAAGGCCGGCAGCGCAGGTGAGGCGGGCAGCGGCGGGACAAGCTCGACCACTGGCTGGGGCAGCGGCGGGACTGCCGGCATGACGGACAAGGCGAACTACCCGAATCCGTTCGCCAACGCGCCGAGCTCTTGCAACTTGATCTGCTCCACCACGGAGGGGCCTTGCACCACGGAAACAACCATCGAACGCGTCGATGTGAGTGAAGGCTACCCGGGGATCCCGATGCGCATCGCGATGCGCTTCGTGGACGCGAGCTGCAACCCGATCAGCGGCGCCTGGGTGCAGATCTGGCATACGAAGATCACGGGCGTCTACTCCGGTGTCACTCCGAGCGGTTCGTTCTGCTATGGCGACGAACCCGAGGCTGAACAGGAGATGTATTTCCGCGGTTCCCAGACGACAGACAGTGATGGCGTCGTCTATTTCGATAGCTGCTTCCCCGGTTGGTACTCGAGCCGTGCGGTGCACGTGCACTTCGAGGTGCGGGTGAACAACAGTAGCTACGTTGTCTCGCAGCTCTTGTGGGAGGACGAGCTGGTCGACGACATCTTCACCAACCACGCGGACTACAAAGAGTTCGGCATCCCCAACGTCCACCTCGACGATGACAACGTGGTTGGGGGGGAGAGCGACAAGTCGCCCTATCTGTATGACGTCCAGAAGATGTCGGACGGCGCGATGCTCGTCTCCAAGACCATCACCATTCAAAGTGGGGGTCCCGGTTGCTCCGCTTCAGGCGGCGGCGGTATGGGAGGACCTCCCGGAGGCTGAGCCGCCAGAGCACAAAAAAGAAAGCGGGCCCGCTGAAGACAGCGGGCCCGTGCAATTTCCCGGAGGTAATGTGCTAGCTGGCTTCGGAGCCCGCTGGCGTCTCTGGATCCTGAGGCGCCTCCTCGGCCGCCTGCTGGCGAATCACTCCCAAGCAGAACTCCTGCCACTTGCGGCGCATCGTCGTGCTGTTCTTCAGTTCGGGCACCATGGCGCCGGCAATGGAGATCCCGGAGATGAACGCGGCAGCGCTCTTCGAGTCCTCTGGGAGGTTCGCCCCCGAGCGTGACGCGAGCTTCTTCAGCCGACCGATCACCTCCAGCGCGTCGCCGCGCAACTCCTCGAGGTGCGGGCTCAGGAAGAGCTTGCGAGCGTTCTCGGACTCCGGGAAGAGCAGCGCGAACGCCGCGGGGCGTTGCTGGGCGAGGCGCACGGGTACATCCAGCGCCTCGCTGAGGCCCGGCGCCTGAGCCACCCGCTCGGTGAGCTCGTCGATGGCCTCCGCCGCGAGGCTCAAGACGAGCATCTCGAGGGACTCGAAGTAGCCATAGATCGTGGCTCGTCCCAGCTCCGCCTTGGCCGCGACCTTCTCCACCGAGAAGCGCGCCCAGCCTTGCTCTTCGGCGACTTCCCAGCCGGCCTGGAGGATCGCGCTGCGCCGCGCTGCGCGCTCCCGCTCCCGACGTTCGTCGATGCCCATGCCTCGATTGGACTGCTTTGCAGCCCAGGTCGTCAAGCGATGGCGCCAGGCACTCACGGGCATGGCACCCCCTGAGGCAGGCACAAGAGGCTCGAGCCCTGCACGCAGCAGGTTGGGTTTTGCCCACCGCACTCCCAGCAGCCGCTGGCGTACTGGAAGGGCTGACAGGTCCCCGCGCTGCAGATCTCGCCGCTGTCGCAGCGATTTCCACAGCCTCCACAGTGTTGGTTGCTTCGCATAGTGTCCACGCAGTCCCCTCCACAATCCGTTCTTCCGCTGGAACAAGAGAACTTGCAGCCCCCGCCCTGGCAGCGGTTGCCCAGGCCGAGGAGCCCGCAGCTGTTCCCGCAGCTGCCGCAGTTGGCGTTGTCCGTGCTCTTGTCCACACACACACCGCCACACTTCACGAGACCAGGGGCGCAAGCGTCCGCCTGGCAGCTTCCTCCCACACAGCGCTCACCTTCGCCGCAGCGATTCGTACAGCTCCCGCATGCGCCAGGGTCCGTCTGTCGGTCGACGCATCCCATGCCCCCGCTGAAGCCACACAGGTCGGGGGTCGCGGCGCCGCAGCTCAGACTGCAGCTACTGCCCGTACATACCGGCTCGCCGCTCTCGTCGCCCGAAATCGGTTCCGCACAGGAGTTTCCGCAGGTGCTGCAGTGCTCCGGGTTCGAGCTGGTGTCGACGCACTGGCCGCTGCAGTCGGTCTGACTGCCGGGGCAGTCCATGACGCAGTCTCCCGCGACACAGACCATGCCGCTGCCGCATTGCCTGCCGCAGCTGCCGCAGTTGTTGGGATCGCTGTTGAAGCTCACGCAGCTGTTGCCGCACTGGCTGTAGCCCGAGTCGCAGGCGACGCCGCACGCTCCGGCCTGGCAGGTGCGCGAACCATGACTGACGCTGGGGCATACGTTGCCGCAGGCGCCGCAGTTGTCGGGATCGCCCTGGGCCGGAACGCACTGGTCAGAGCAGCGCACGTAGCCTGCCTGGCAGGTGAAGTCGCAGCTTGCCGTGTCGCAGGTTGCCGTGCCGAAGCTCGGCGCCGAGCACTCGATGTTGCAGCCCCCGCAGTGCTCGGGATCGCTGCTCGTGTTCACACATGACCCATCACAGTCCGTCGTTGGGGAAGTGCAGTCGGTCTCGCAAGACCCAGCGAGGCAGACCTCGTCGGTGCCGCACGCCGTGCTGCAGGCCCCGCAGAACAGCTTGTTGGTGTCGAGGTTCACGCACTGGCCGTTGCACTCCGTGAGCCCCGGGGCACATTGAAAGTCGCACGTCCCCGCGTCGCAGAGCGCCGTCGCTCCCGAGGGCGCCGTGCAACGATTGCCGCAGCTCCCACAGTTGTCGACGTCGCTGTCCAGCGCCCTGCACTGTCCACCGCAGCGGCTGTATCCGCTGTCGCAGTCGAAGCCGCACATGCCGTCGGCGCACGACGCGCTGCCATGAGCCGGCTCCGGGCAGGCGACGCCGCAGCCAGCGCAGTTGGCGGGATCGCTCCGTGGGTCGGTGCACTGACCACTGCACTCGGTGCTGCCCGTCGGGCAAGAGTCGGTGCATTTCCCTGAGGAACATACCTGGTCTTCGTCGCAGGTCACGCCGCAGCCTCCGCAGTGCGAGGGATTGCTGTCGATGGCGACGCAGGCGTTACCGCAGCGCACGTAGCCGGGCTCACAGGAGAAGCCACAGCTGCCGGCGCTGCAGGACGCGCTGCCGTGAGCCGGCTTCACGCAGCTGTTGCCGCAGCTGCCGCAGTTGCTCGGATCGTCCTCGGTGTCGACGCATGCGCCGTTGCATTCGTCATAGCCCGTGCGACAGCTGAAGCCGCAGCTCTGCGCCGTGCAGGTGGCGTCGGCGTGGCTCGGGGCGTTGCACGCCTGATTGCAGCCACCGCAGTGCCCTGCGTTCGTGTTCACATCGACGCAGGACTGACCGCACTGTGCGTACCCGGTGGGGCACTCGTCCGCGCAACCCTGCGGACCGCAGACCTGCGACGCCGAGCAGGCGACGCCGCAACCGCCGCAGTTTGCCGGATCCGAAGCGGTGTCGACGCACAGGCCATCACACTCGGTGCGCCCCATACCGCAGTCGCTCCCGCAGACGCCGGCCTTGCACGCTGCTTCGCCGCCAGCTACCGCCGGGCAAAGCTTTCCACAGGCGTCGCAGTTGTCGGGGTCGGACTTCAGATCCACGCAGGCGTCGCCGCAGCGGGTCAGTCCCGCTTCACAGCTGAAGTCGCAGCGGCCCTGAGCGCAGGTAGGCACCGCGCCGGGAGGCGCCGTACACGGGGTGTTGCAGGCACCGCAGTGTTCCGGGTTCAGCTGTGGATTGACGCACTCGTCATCGCAGCTCTGCTGCCCGGCGGGACAAGCTTCGACGCCCCCGCTTCCAGCGTTGCCTCCCACGCCGCTGGTCCCGCCTGTGCCTCCGCTGCCGGCGGAGCCTCCGGAGCCGCCGCTCAATCCCTCGCGGATACACACGTCGTCCTGGTTGCAGGAGTATCCAGCGGCGCACTGCCGATTTGCGTCACATGGGTAGCCCGCGCCATCGGCGTCGAGGTTGGACGAACAGGCGACGAGTACGGCCAGGGCGCACAGCCAGAGCGAGCGCCACACCGCAGCATGCATCGAGCGCGACATCAGAAGTGTCCCCCCGCGAACGCGGCGCACTGACCCGGCAAGCAACCGAAGCCCACCTTCGTGTCGCCCTCGCGGTTGAAGTCGAGGTACAGCAGCACCCCGCTGGTCAGTGCAGCGACGGCCCCCACGCCGAGAAAGATGCGGGACGTCGTCTGCCGGCTCTCCATGCTGGCGTAGGCGTCCTGATACTCGAGCTGAGTGGGAGCGTCCTCGGCGTCGCTCTCCGCGCCTCTGCGCGACAGCTCGAAGACCAAGGACGTCGCGAGGGCTGCCGTCGTCACACCCAGCGCCGTCCAGGTCCAGACCGAGATCTGCGGCTCCGTCCCCCGATCCGCGTTCATGGCCGGCGGCGGCGTCGTCTTCGGCGCCTCTGGCTTGAGAGTCACGTCGATGTCCTGGGCACGATCTGGTCCCAGCAGGAGCTCTCGTTCGTAGTTCGTGTAGCCATCTTTTTCCACGTGGATACGATGGCGACCGGGAGGCAGCTCGCCGGTCCACGGTGACTTGCCGACCGCCTTGCCGTCGACGAAGACCCGAGCGCCGACCGGCTCGGCGAAGATGCTCAGCTGTTGCAAGCCGCGCGCCTGCAGGCGCTTCTCCAGGTTGCGAATGCGCGTTTCGATGACCCGTCGGTCCTCGTCGCTGGGCCCTTCTCTCAGGAAGTCCCGATAGGCGCGCAGGGCATTGGAGGTGTCGCCGAGGCGTTCATAGGCCTGGGCGATGTTGTAGAGCAGGATTGGCTTCGGGTCCTCGGCGTAGGCCTTGCTGAAGCCGTCGATGGCCTCTTCGTAGCGCGCCTCCTTGTAGGCTTCGGCGCCGCGCTCGAAGTGAGCCTTGGCCTCTTCGGGGCCGGCGAGGGCCAGGCTCGAGCCCAGCAGCACGATGGAGATGATGGCAGGTGTCAGTTGGCGCATGGTTGTCTCACTTGACGCCTCTGAGCTCGGGTAGCTCGTAGTCGGGGTCCGGCGTCGGTTGAGGGTTGGGTGTCGTCGCAGACGGTTTGGGTGGGGGTCCCTTCTTGGTGTTGCCTGGAGGAACCGAGTGTTGAGTGGTGTGCTGCGGCTCAGCGGAGCTGGCCGTTCGAGCGGCGGAGGGCGTTGGCGTTTCGCTCGAGGTGTCGTCCGGCGCAGGGGTCACCAGAGGACCCGGCACACGCATCTGGGGGTGAGGAACGCTGGCCGCAGGTCGAGCTACCGCCGTTTGTCCCCCGGGGTCCGCGAGCCACAGCACCAGGCCGACGCAGGCCGCGGCCACCAGCAGGGCGAAGGCGACCAGCTTGGGCCACTCGGAGCTCTGCCCGCCGCGAGGTCTGCGCGTGTCGACGTCCAGCAAGGCGCTCCTCGGCAGGTCACCCGCCGCGACGTCCAGCGCGGTGATCAGCGCCCTGGCGTCGCGAAATCGCTCGCTGGGTTGCTTGGCCATCAGCTTCAGGACGATCGCTTCGACTTCCTCGGGGATCCTGGCCTCCGGGTTCACCTGCCTCGGAGGCGTTGGTGGAACCGCGATGTGACCCCACAGCGCCTTGGGGATGTCTCGGGTATCGAAGGGGGCGGTGCCAGTGAGCATCTCGTACATCACGCAGCCCAGCGAGTAGAGGTCGCTGCGCGCGCCGAGCGCCAAGCCCATGGCCTGCTCGGGGCTCATGTACGCCGGCGTCCCGAATACGATGCCGGTGAGGGTCTGGACCGTGTGCTTCTCGCCGAGGCCCCGCAAGGTCTGTTTCAGCCGTGCGGTCTCGCTGGCGCTCAGGCCGATACGTCGCGCGACTCCGAAGTCGATGACCTTGATTTGCTCCGCACCGGTGTCTCCTGGTACCAGGAAGATGTTGGCGGGCTTGAGGTCGCGGTGGATGTAGCCGTGCTCGTGCACTGCCGAGAGCACGCTCGCCAGCTGCCTTGCCAGCCGCAGCGCCTCGGGTACCGGAATCGCTCCGTCCCGGAGACGCTCGTCTAGTGTTGCCCCGCGGAGATACTCGATGCTCAGGAACGCGGTGCTGCCGACGATGCCACAGTCGTAGATCTGGGCCAGACCCGGGTGGTGGATGCCAGCGATCAGCCGCGCTTCGCGCAACATGCGGCCGCGCTGGTCATCCTCGTCCTGATCCGGGATGCGGATCAGCTTGAGGGCGACCTCCCGCTGGACCCCGAGCTGTGTGGCGCGGTGAACACGGCTCGTGGCGCCCCGCCCGATCTCCTCGTGGATCTCGAAGCGGTCGACCAGCTGATCCAGGTCGCCAGCGCCTGCGTCGAGTCGGGCCCGAAGGGGCTCAGGGTTGGCTGAATGACTCACCCGCTCAACATGGGCGTCGAGCGCCTAGCGGCGTGAGCGGTTGTTTCCGACACCGGCGTCGGAGCACTTGTTTCTTGCGGGATTCCGTCCCTGGCCGAGCGACGGGGGTGTCATCTCCGTGCCCGCCCGAGGGGCCTTCGGCGCCTGTAGGGCTCGTCAGACCTATGGGCGAAGGGGTAGCCTCGTGTCGTACCTCGTCCAGGGCTTCCGCGTCGGCCCAGTTGAAGTCTACACCTCGAACATCGAGCTCAACCAAGAGCACGGTCAGATCGAGGTGCCCCACGTCCCGGTGGTGCGCACGGCGACGCCAGTCTTTGCGGGCGAGCGCAAGATTGGCCTGGTGGTGCTCAACGTCGACCTGCGGGTCACATTGGCTGGTCTGCGCCGGGAAGTTCCGGACGGAAACGAGGTCTACACGGTCGCGCTTCGGTCAGAAAGAGCGAGGGTCAGTTACGTGACCAAGCCGGTTGGGTTCGAGGAGTATCAGCGAGCGATCCGGGCGGTCGAAGAGTTCTGGACTGGCGCGGTGAAGCTGCCGCCTCCACTGATCGAATCCTCGAGGAATTGATCTCGCGTCGCGAGGTTCACTTACGAGCCAGCTCGCGCTGGGTGAGCACGCACGATTTGCCGGCTCCGCGCCTGGCGCCTGGGGTCTTCGCCCCTCAGAGCCTGGTCGTGTCACGGCTCGTTGCGCCTCGTTCGCGTTGCCTGAAGAAGACGGCGCGCCGATTTCTCTCATGGATTCTCCCGCTGGGTGGGGCCTGGGGGCTGGCCGCCTCTCGTGAGCACGTGGTGGCGCGAGCTAGACTCCCCCGCGGGGGAGATTGAGCCGTTCGGCTCGAGCGCGGTGAGGACACGTTATGGTGATTCGGGAATTCTTCTTGATTGGTTTGGTTGCTTTGTCTTGCACGGCGTGCGGTTCGGACTCTAGCGGCGCGAACGGCGGCAGCGGCGCGAACGGCGGCAGCGGAGCGAGCGGTGGCAGCGGAGCGAGCGGTGGTGGCGGCGGCAGCGGTACGACCGGCGGCAGCGCCGGCGCAGGCGCCAGTGGTGGCTTCGGAGGCGGCGGCGGGGCGCCGGTGATCACCGGCACGACGTACTACGTCGCAAACGACGGCGACGACAGTGCCTCCGGGACGTCGCCCGATGCGGCCTGGGCGACCATCGCCAAGATCAACTCGTCCACGTTCCAGCCGGGAGACGGCGTCCTGTTTCGACGCGGAGACGTGTGGCGTGATGCGCTCATCGTGCCATCGTCGGGCAGCGAGTCCGAGCCGCTCGTGTTCTCGGCGTATGGCGATGGCGCTCAGCCCGCGATTCTCGGCTCCGAGGCGGTGACCAGCTGGACCCACGTGAGTGGGGACGTGTGGATGGGCGATCAGATGGTGGAAGATCCGTCCCGTGGCGCTCCCCACGATGGCCAGTCAAAGGGGAGCGGCGGCTGGCCTGGTCCTGCCTTCTTCGTGGCCCTCGACGGCAGCGTTGCCTGGGGGAATCAAGAGAAGGAGCTCGGTGGAGGCCTCTCCAGCCTGGCCGCGGTGCACGACTGGGGCTGGCGAGATGGACATATCTACGTCTACGCGACCGAGGACCCCGCGAACCTGTACAGCGCCATCGAGGTGACTCAGCGGGGAGCCGCGCTCGAGCTTGGCGCTGGAGATCCGGTCAACTGGGTGCTCATCGACAACTTACAGCTGCTCTACACGCAGTTCAGCGGCGTGTACTCGGGTTACCCTGCGGTACCCGCGCAGGGGATCACCGTGCAGAACAGCCACATCGCCTGGTCGGGGATCCAGGGCGGCCTCGCCGCAGATTGCATTCGCCTGTGGCACTCCGACTCCGTGGTTCAATTCAACGAAGTGCACGACTGCGGGCGTCATGGCATGGGGATCTATCCGTCGGGCAGCAGCGGGATCACGGTGAGCAACTTGCTCGTCGAGCACAACCACTTCTACAACGGGTTCCACACCACGGGCATCGACATCCAGAACTACGGCACGGACACCACCAGGAACCTGATGATCCGTGGGAACCTCTTCGAGGGAACGCCAGGCTACGATCTGGGCGCTCCTGACGCGTTCAACTCGAATCACATCTGGATCGGTCCCTACGACGGCACGATGACGGACTTCTCCTTCATCAACAACGTCTTCACGTTCTGTCACGGAAAGTGCCTGACCATCAACGGCGTCGCCAACACCCGTGTGCTGAACAACACGTTCTACGGGTTCAACCCCACCCTCGCCAACGGTCAGGCGCAGATCTTCTACACCGGGACCGTCACGAACTCGGTGGTGCGGAACAACATCTTCTTCAACGACGCGGATCGGAACTTCAACCCATATTTACCCAGCATCTCCCTCGACTCTGCCAGCGTGGGTCAAGTCGACGTCGACCACAACCTGTACTATGCGACCCAAGGCGCGATCCTGGTGAACATCACCGATGGCGCCACCTATCGTCAGGCCGACTGGCAGAGTTACCGCTCGGAAATGAACTGGGACGCTCACAGCCCAGCGCCGGAGGACCCGGCCTTCGTCAATCCTCCCTCGGACCTTCACGTCGGTGCTGGCAGCCCAGCGAAAGGGCAGGGCGAGCCGCTCAGCGATGTGACGACCGATCAGGGGGGAAACCCGCGCAGCGCGACTCCGACCCTCGGAGCCTTCGAGTAGTCCCCACCTCGTTTGGAGCCACTTCTCGTCCGAGTTTGCCCGCTGAGACCGTGCGGCAGCCCGACAAGTGAAGGGAACCCTTGGTTCGCGGGGCCGTTGCGAGTACTAGAGACGCGCATGAAGCTCAAGCTCTCCTGGTTCGTGGTTTGCCTACCTCTAGCTGGCTGTATGGCGCCGGTCGGAGCCGCCGGGCGCAGCATCCCCTCGGACGCTGGCCAGACGTGCGTGGACGAGTGTGCCGACGTCGGCATGCAGCTGACGGGGATCGTGACGATGGCCGGAACCGTCGGCTGCGTCTGTCAGCCCCGCGGCGCCGCCCTTGGCGACAAACAGTACACCGCGGCGGTGGGGGGCACGGCGGCTCTCATTCAGGAGCAAGAGCGCCAGGACCGCGAACGACAGAAAGAGCAGCAACGGCAGCAAGAGCAGCAACGGCAGCAGCAAGAGCAGCAACGGCGGCAGCAACAGTACCACTCCTACCGCTAGATCTCTTGGTGTGCAGGCAAGGAGCGCAGGGCACGACGCTCAGCGCTCCCTCACCCCCAGACCCTCACTCGCCGGGTTCGCATGCGAACTCCAGGTTCCAGCTGTGGAGCTCGGGGGCATCCAGCGCGTCCGTGGTCGGCACCAGGTGACTGCGGATCCGCACGAACGGATTCTGGCGCGCCAGCGCCAGCGCCGAGAGGACGTCGTCCACGACGAGCGATCCGTTCTGCGTGTCGCGGCCGGAGTAGTTTGCCCGCGCGACGGTCGCGGAGCCACTGAGCGCGGAGGGGCCCGGCGGGTTCGTGAAGCGCAGCGGATACTCGGTGGCGGTCGCGAGGCCACTCGCGGTGGTCGCGGTCCTGATGAAGAACTCGATCTTCGAGTCACCCGGCGTCGTGGTGGTCCACGACCAGTGGCCCCAGCGCACCTTGAAGCCGGGCTGACAGACCGCAGACGTGTCGTAGTCGCGGACGAAGTTGCCTTCGGAGAAAGTGGTCACCGGTGTGGGAGGAGGCACCGGCTGGGTCTCGACCGTCGCTGGCTTCGTGGACCAACGGAAGTTGTCGAGCAACACCGTGGAGTCCCACTCGTCGTCCCCGGTGTCCCAGACGATGTAGCGCAGCGTGATGGTCTCGCCGGCCACGACGGGCGCGGTCGTGGTCAACAGCGCCGTCGCGCCGCCGCAGACTCGCGAGACGCCAGACCAGGTGCACGAGCCATCGAACCCAGTACCGCTCAGCACTGGGTGCGTCGTGGTGGTGGGGCTGCCCGGGACATCGAAGAAGCCGATGTTCACCGACACGGGGTTGTTGCTGGAGTCGAAGGAGATGTTCTTGTTGCTCGGGATGCCGGGAGCCGTGCCGTCGTAGAGCGCGATGTAGGTGTCGTTGAACGCGGTGCATACCCACTCGGGGTATTCGGTGCTGAAGAAGCGGAAGTCGTAGGCGAAGGACTTCGCGTTCGTGGGAGCCCGGATCGTCAGCTGGAGACCGCAGGAGTCGTAGGCAGCCGCTCCAGCGGCGCAGCCTGGTCCGTTGTTGGGGAAGCCCGCCGGCGGTGTGACGCGTCCTCCAGCAGCGTTGTAGCTCGCCACCTGACCGTTGGGGTTGACGTACCCTGGGTCGTTGGTGTCGCGGGCGGTTCCCGACGAAAACACCGCCATGTTCGAGCCGCGGCTCGGCACGTTGTTCAGGCCGAAGCGATTGGTGATCGCCCGCTGCAGGTCGTCGGAGCAGGCGGAGCCATCGGCTTTGATCAGCTTGGCGTCGATCACGCCCCAGGTCCTGGAGCTGCCGCTGGCCGAGCTGGTCGTCGTGCGACACAGGTCGATCGCTTGAGCGTAGTTGAGCGCGTTCGAGCCGCTGAACGGCAGCCCCACGTCACAGCCCGAAGGCTCGTCGTCAGCGACGCCGCTGCAGTCCTCGTCTAGGCCATTGCCAGCCACGTCGAACGCGCCAGGGTTCACCTGGGGGTCGCAGTCTCGGCAGTCGCCGTCGGCGTAGGAGTATCCATCGCCGTCATGATCGATGTCGTCCTGCCAGCACAGCGCGCACTGTCCCGAGCCGTTCGTCGCGCACTCGTTGCCGCAGGTCGTCTCGATCATGCTGACGCAGGTCGCGTCCCAGGCGCTGCTGCAGCACGAGGGGCGCGCCGCGCAGATCGCTTGCACGCATCCGCGGGGAGGCGTGGTGCACACCCCGGAGACACAGGACGGGGAGCCGCAGCAGCTGCCCGAGCCCGAGCACGACCCACCCTCGTTCGAGCAAGCGGTGGGGACGCCATTGGTGACGATCTTGACGTCGTCGATGCTCCAGCCGCCGCGGGTTTGGGAGTTGTCGGAGGTCAGCCGCCAGCGCATGCGGAACTGACTGCTGCGGTAGCTCGACAGGTCGTAGGTCAGCGTCTCCCAGCTGCGGTTGGTCCCGGAGGAGGAGAACAGCTGCGTCCAGTTCGAGCCGCCGTCGGTCGAGACGTAGAATCGCGCGTAGTCGTAGCCACTTTCGAAGTCGCGCCAGCTGCGGAACGTCAGCGTGATCGCTCCCGTGCCCTGGGTGGTGTTCACGATCGGGCTGAGCAGCGAGTCGTCGCGGTTGTTCTGGTACTGGCCGTTGACGATCGTGCCTGCGACTCGCCGATCGCTGCCGCTCGAGGTGTCGTTCGTGGGATCGTTGGCGCTGTTGCTGTTCGCGGCGCCGAGCTGCCAGTTCCCGGACAGGGACCAACCCGCACCCGATGTGAAGGTCTCGTTCATCAGCGTGAGCTGGGGCGCCGCCGGCTCCACACATTTCCCTGAGGTACAACTCAGGCCGTAGCAGCAGGGGTTGCCTGCGTCGCACGCCTTGTTCTTCGCGGCGCACGCCGCCGGGAGACCGACCTCGTCGCAGGCGCTGGTCAAAGCGCCACCCGGCTCGCAGGGATGGTGCCCGCAGCTGCCGAGGGAGCCACCGGCACAGACCGCCGGAACGCTGGTCGAACCGTCGGCGCCTGGGAGGGTGATCCCGGAGTCCGTGGCGCTGATCCCGGCGTCCGTGTCGCCGAGTCCGCCGGGCGTGTCCGGGAAGGTTTGACAGTACGGATTGCAGGGGTCGACGCAGGGTGTCGCGGAGCCGAGGCCGAGGGTGCGCTTGGGGTCACCGCCAGGCAAAAGCCGTACGGAATTGTTGATGATGCACTCGCCCCACTCACCGTTGGGGTTGCAGGCGCGGTCGCCTTCACCGCAGACGCGCTGACCGGCGACCTCGCTCAGGGTCTCGCCGCAGGCGACCCGTTGTCCAGGCTCGTCACACGGGCAGCCGGAGCTCGGAGTGGCGCACTCGTCGACGGCGCAGGCGCCCACCTTGGGATCGGAGTCGTCGCAGTCGAGGCCCGCTGCGCAACCCGGGCCGAAGCCGTCCCCGTCCAGGTCGCTGCACTGACGAACACCCGTTCCGCTGCCACTTGCGAACGGCAAGCCGTCATCGCCGCAGGCAACGGGAATCGCCACGCACAGGACCCCGATCCCCGACAGGCGCCACCACGAGCTTGCTTTGGCTGAGTTGAGCATGGCTGGTTCGCTGCGCTAGGGCAGCGCCTCGAAGTCGAAGTCCGTGGTTGCCGCCTGGAACACCGCTCGCACGTTCCAGCTCGTCGTGGTGCCACCGGCGAGGGCGGCGATCGTCGTCTTGCCACCGGGCAAGTCGAGCTCGACTGCGCCCTCGGAGTCTGGGATCACCGCTGAGAGCGTGGCATCAAGCACGCTGCAGGCGTTGCTGGTCCTGGCCACCAGCTCGATGTTCTCCAGGCGAACGCGGGTGGCGTCGGCGCCGACGACCAGCCAGCCCGCCTTCGCGGGTTCCGTGGTGTTGAAGCCTCCAAACTGCAGAGCCAGGTTCACTGGCTCTGGTACGAATCCCGGAGGAAATGCGTGCTCGAAGCCATCGAGCTCGCTGGCCGAAATCCAGGCGCTGCCGGAGGCCTCGCTCGGCTTGAAGCGGGCGACGACGCTGATCGGCTTCGACGCCGGATCGTAGAGCAATCGAGACAGAGCCAAGCCGAGCTCTGGCGGCGTTGGGGCCACGAAGGCCATGCCGCCGGCGACGAACGCTCGCTGCTCTGCGCAGGCTGAGTCGGTCGGCGTGAGCTCGCCATCGCCAGCGCTGCCCCCGCTGGTCTCTCCGCCGGTGCCCGTGTGCACGCCGCCGGAGCCGCTGCCGCCCGAGTGGCTACCGCCCGCGTCGCCGCCTGCGCTGGAGGTGCCACCCTGAGCGCTGCCTCCGCTGGCGTTACCTCCGCGCCCGCTGGCGCCGCCCTGGCCCGAGCCGCCTTCGGAGATCGTTCCGGCGCTGCCCCCGAACGCAGTGGCTCGCGGCTTGTCGTCCTGCGACGAACAGCCCGCCAGCACACCCAGAACGAACACACAGGCCAGCGATACGTGGGGAGTCTCGTTCATGCTCTTCATTCGAGTGGGGTCGCGGCGAAGCTGAGGGTGAGCTGTCGGTCCAGCGCGGTTTCGACGAGATCTCCCAGGCGGATCTCGTCGCCGTCGCGGGTGTTGAAGCGGGTCTCGTCGTTCTCGTCTCCCAGCGATCCGTGAACGTCGACTTGGGTTAGGTCGCCACAGTCGCCCGCGTGACGGGCCGAGGTCGTCAGGTCGCTCAGCTCGAGGCTCAGGCGCTGCGAGTCGGCGTCGAGCAGTTCGAGGCTGAGCGTCTTCTGTGCGTCCGTGCTCCAGAAGCTCGTCGCGCCGTGGTGCATCGGGACCCAGGAGGATGCGGAGCCGGTCGTGCTTCGCAGCTGCAGCTTCCAGTCACAGCCCCGTTCGACCTGGTCTCGCAGTTCGATGGCGGCCTTCTCGAACCAGGGCTGCAGCGCGCTGGTCAGTCCGGGCGAAGTCGACACGGTGATGTGCCCCGAGCTCCAGCTGCGTGCGCTCTGGCAGGTCTTCTGTCGATGGCTGGTTTGGGGGGGAGGCGCGTCGGCTCGACTGGATGCATCCGCCTCCGAGGTCATGTCTGGACTCCCCGAGAGGCGATCGTCGTCCCCGCCGCAGGCAGGGCTGAGCCCAAGAAGCAGGAGGACAGTGGCGGGGCGAAGCTGCATCGCTGCGCCCACTGCACGGGTCGTGCCGGGGTGCGCTCGAGTTCCGGATCGATCTTCGCAAGGGAGCGCGAGCGGGGATCAGCCGTACACGAGAGCAGCGGCGCGCGCCAATGGGTTGACGCTGCGTTCACCCCACATCCTGGTGCGTTGTGGGGGCGACGAATTTGCACAGGGCCGCGATGCTTTTGCACTCGTGTCGATTCCGGGAGGAACGAACTGGGGTCTCGTGTGAGCAAGGTCGCACAGGCGCGCTACTGCGCCGACTCGAGCGGCGTATGCGGTGCATGTAGGGCGTGCACGCAGATCGCGGTTGCTCCTCCTGCTGCGGGCTGGTGCTGCGGGCTGGGGGCGAGACCATCTGGCGGGCGAGGAGCGAAGCGCTCGGGGACGCTGCCAGAACTCCGAAGGGACCTCGGCTTCGAGGTCGCCTATCCTCCCGAGAGGTTGCTGAACCAGAGAGGTGGCGGATGAGCTTGGTCGGAGAGAGGGTTGTGATGAAGGGTGGACCCGGACACGGGCAGTTTGGAGAAGTGGTCGCGGAAGAGCCCTCCAAGACGTTTGGTTCGCGTTTCCGTGTGGTTGACGACCTTGGGTCGCCGCACTGGTACGCTCAGCGAGAACAGCATCTCCTGCTTCCCGCAGCAGGTCCCGAGGCCAAGGCCCTCCGCGCGGAGTACGAGCAGAGCCTGGGTTCTCCAGACCTCTCGCAGGACATTGCCTATGCGCGTGCCGTCGCCGAGAGCCGGCGTACGCTCGAGTTCCGCCGCGCCATCGATCGCCTGCTCCGTCACCATGACGCGGCTGCAATCGCTGCGCTCCTGGAGTTCTCCAACAGCGAACTCACCCGCGCGAACCTGACTGCCGGCGGAGCTGCGTGGGTCGCTCCGTCCCTGCGTGCGTTGCGGAACGCGCCCGTGGACCCGATCCCGTCCGTCGTTGCTCACCTGAAGACCTGCTTCGACGATCCGCAGCTACGGCATGTATGCGGGCCGATCGCGAAGGCCTTCGCGGACGGTCGCGATCCGCGGCTCGTGGAAGCTCTGCGTGAGCTAACCAAGCGCGAAGCCGTGCCGGACCTGCTCGCGGCTCGACTCGCCGCGGAGGACGAGATGGTCTATTCAGAGCTGGCGGAGTCGCGGATCTCCGAGCGGGATGGTCACCTCTGCTTGGCCGCCGGAGATCTCTCTCCGGAAGTTGCCACACGGCTATTGGCGGCTGCCGGTGAACGCGGAGCGCGGGTGACGATGCTCGATATCGTTCGAGGTGGCCACAAGGCGTTCGATGGCATCGACCTGCAGGCTTGGCTCGCGTGGCCCGAACTCGCTCGCTTCACGGCGCTCGACCTCAGTGAGGCCTTCAGAGGCAAGAAGGGGCTCGATGCGCTGGCGAAGAGCCAGCAGCTGGCGCCCAATCTGGCGCTCCTCGACGTGAGCGCCTGCGACGTCGGGCAGACTGGCTGCCGGGTGCTCGGGAAAGCCAAGTGGCTCGCGAACCTCGAAGAGCTTCGTATCGATGCAGGGGATTACGACCGCTCCAAATGGACTTCCAGTTGCCTCGACGCGCTCTTCCCCAAGAAGGGGGGAACCCTGGGGCGCCTTGCGACGCTGTCCATCCGCGGCTGGGACGTCGGGGCGAGTCTGGCTCAGGAGCTGCGCAGCTCCGGGCGAGCCCCGTTGCTGCGACGCGTGCAGCTCTCCAGCGGATGGGTGGAGCTCGAGTGAGAGCGCGCTCTGCGCGCCACGGAGGATTCACTGCGCCCTTCGGGCGCTGCGCTCGCAGTAGCTCGCGCACCGCGGCCGCTCGTGAGCTCGTCCAGCTCGCTGGACTCGTGCACTCGCGGTCGAACGTGCGGCTCTGCGCGCCACGGAGGATTCGAACCTCCGACCTTCGGCTCCGGAGGCCGACGCTCTATCCAGCTGAGCTAGTGGCGCAGAGGGTGGCGGGTTTAGCGCGGGCCTGGAGACTTTTCAAAGGGAATGGCTCGGGAGGGCAGGGTGAGGCGTGGGAAGCGGTGAATCCTCGGCGTTTCTCGGGGATCCGTGCTGCCGCCCAGGCGGCGAGCTGGGGGCGCGGTGGGCGCCGTGGGAGGATGTCTCGGGAACCAGGGGGGGCGCGGGGATGTCTGGGCACGCCATGGCTAGAGGACTGCTGGGAGGTTGCGTCGTCGCGTTGCTCGGCGCGGCTTGCTCCGGCGCCCCGGCGCGCCCACCGCTAGCGAGCGTCGCGGTGCCGGCTCCCGTGGAAGGTGACGGCGCGGACTCGGCGCCGATGGATCGACCCTATCGCGTGGCTCCGACGTGTCGCGTGAGCGAGCCCAAGCTGGATAGATCGGTGACGCTGCGGCTCTCCCTCGGCGGCGCCAGCGTTGCCACCGTCCAGGATGGCGAAACGAGTCTGCTGCTCGGCCGCGAACCGCTGATGCTCGAGATCGAGGGGGGAGGGGTCTCGCTGCGCACGCCATTTGACCGTGCGGAAACGCCTTTGCGACTGCGCGAGGCGATCGCCCTGCACGGCGTGTTGACCCCGAAGCCGGAGGCCGAGGTGCGCTGGGTCGCCGCGTTGCCGAACACCGCCCAGCGCGTGCGCTACGAGAGCGAGCTGATCCCTGGCGTCGAGGTCGTCGATCAGGTGCCCTGCGCGTCCCTCGCGCTGCGCACCGCGGACTACGAGGTGCCAGGCTCCGAGAGCGAGACGCAGGTAGTGCTCGATGGCACGATCAGCGTGCGCGAGTCGGTCGCCGAGGCGCCGGGCGTCGTCTTCGAGGCGAAGTCGCCGGTCCAGGCCGTGGAGCTGGAGCGCAAGGCGGGCTTCGTCCGTATCCTTGTGGATACGGAGTTCGAAGTGCTTCGGGGGTGGGTGCCCGAGCGCGTCGTGTCTCCGTCTCCGGGACTCGTGGGGCGCATCGGCTATGGCTTCGGCGCTGGCGGGCTCGGGTTGCGCGGCGCCTCCCACATCTACTACACGCGCTGCGATCACGAGCTCACGCTGTTCGCCAGGGTCGGCCACGAGCAGGGCGAAGTGGGCGTCATCCATCCAGAGACTCGCTTCGAGGTGGAGAGCTCCGAGCCAGGTGCGCACCCGGGCTTCACCGCGATCGATCTGTGGCAGGGGCGCATCATGCCCGCCGAGGGCGCGATCTTCATGGTGTACTCCGATGCGCTCGAGAGCGGCTGCGGTCACCCTCGCTAGAGCGAGACGACGCGCCGTCCGTGGGGTGTCGCGCATGCGCACACTGGTCAGCCTTCAGGGTCAGTGTTAGTCCCGCCTCATGGCGAGCTTGAACGCACCCACCGTTGGCTGGCGCCGCTTCGTTGCTGGCTGCGCCTGCGCGGCTGCCCTGAGCAGTGTGGGATGTCGAGAGGATCAAGCGCCGGTCACGAAGCACCCGCAGCCCAGCGCAGAAGCGACCGAGGCGAGCGCCTCGGTGGTCAGGACGGCGGCGAGCCACGCGGCGCCGAGCGCGGCGCAGGCCAGGCAACAGGCTGAGCCGTCCGCTTCCCCCAGTAGCGATCTCACCCCCAAGAAATCCGTCGCGGCAGACGAGAAGACCTGGGTCTGGAAGGAGACGCCGATCGGCGAGATGCAGGTCGTTGTTTCTGTGCCGAAACATTTCGAGGGTCAGAAGCTCCCGGTGCTGATCACGATGCATGGCCTCGGGGAGGCGCGCAAGGGACCGGAGAAGGGCGCCCGGGGCTGGCTCGACGACTACGATCTGGCGAAGGCCGAGGCGCGGCTGCACTCGCCGCCGCTGACCACGAAGGATCTCCACGGCTTCGCGGGGGAGCGCCTGGATGTCTTCAATCAGGCGCTGAAGGACGAGCCCTATCGCGGTCTGATCGTGGTCATGCCCTACACGCCGGACATCCTGAAGGGCGATCGCCCTTTCAGCTTGGCGGAGCCGCTGGCTAGTTTCCTGGTGGATAAATTGTTGCCGCGGGTCTACGAGGAGACGCCGGCGATTGGTAGCGTGGCGAGCACGGGGATCGACGGGGTCAGCCTGGGCGGTCGTGCCGCCCTGCTCGTTGGTTTGCTGCGACCGGAGGCCTTCGGTGCCGTAGGCGGTCTGCAACCTGCGTTCGATCAGAAGGACGCTCCCGAGCTCACTCGTCGCGCCCTCGCCGCACGCAAGAAGAACCCCAAGTTTCAGCTGCGACTGCTGACCAGCGTCGGCGATTTCTTCCTGGGCTCGACCAAGGCCATCAGTCAGGCCTTCGACGAGGCGGACGTCTTCCATTCCCTCGTCATCGTGCCCGGGGATCACAGCTACCGCTTCAATCGCGGGCCGGGCGCCTACGAGCTGTTGATGTATCACGACCGGGTCCTGCGCGGTCGCCCCCCCGTCTAGTGACGGAGGCTCCGCCAGCGGGTTTGGGGGAGAGGTGCGCCTCGGCTAGGCGTAAGGATCCGTCGCCAGCAGCTCGACGAGCGGCATCAAGCCGCGCCCGACGCCATGCACGAACTCCACGCCTGCTCGGGTCATTCCCCGAGGATCCAGCAGCTCCGACCAGGCGACGCGCGCCTCGAGCTGCAGTGGGTCCCACAGGTTCGGGGCGTCGACCAGCAGCACGAGCTGTGTGCCTCGGGTCACGGGATCCGGAAGCTCGAGGCAGGCACCGCCCACGCCCAGGTCCACGATCCAGCCTTCCCGACGCCAGTTGGAGTCGTCCGCGCGAACCTGTGCGCGCAGCTTGACTTTGCGGCGCCCGAAGGCGCGGAAGTGATCGCGGGGCGGCAATTGGGCCGCAGCTTATCACGAAGGCCCCAAGACCCGGCGCCCGGCTGAAGCCCATGCGTTCAGTATCCTGGACACTTCGCTAAGCGCAGCGGGCAAAGGGCCCGGAGCCCTCAGGAGCCGTGCCGCGGTGCAAGATTGGGAAACGCTGCACGGCTCCGGTAGGATACCGCTGCGATCGTGCCGGGACGCGCGCTGGTTTTCACCGCACCTTCCGGGGCGAGCGTAGTAAAGCTAGCAACGTGGGTCTGCGTACCCGCCAGGGTTCGCTCGAGAGCGCACCCAGTTGGAACCAGCGCTCCCTGGAGCGCACGGAGCAATCAGTTCAGGCGCGAGTCGTTGCGCCGGAGGCTTTGATGGCACAGGACACCCGCAAGGATCCACGCGCGAAAGTGCTCACCATGACGGTCCGCTACAAGAGCGCGACCATCGACGAGTTCATCGAGCACCACTCCCATGACGTCAGTCGTGGCGGCATCTTCATCAAGACCCCATCGCCCTTTCCGTCCGGGACGCTGCTCAAGTTCGAGCTGAAGATCGCGGAAGAGCAGAAGGTGATGCAGGGCGTCGGCCGCGTCGTGTGGAAGCGCGAAGCCGGCGAGTCCGGTGCGGACTCACCCGCCGGCATGGGGGTCAAATTCATCAAGATCGACAACGAGTCGAAGTCGGTGATCGACCGCCTCGTCGGGGCGCAGACGGGTGGCAACCAGTTCGACGCCGGAGCGGACGGGACGCCTGCGCCTGCTCCTGCGGCGGCCAAGTCGGCGACACCCGCGCCCGCCCCGGAAGCAGCACCCAGCCCCGCCGGTGGCTTCGCCCGCAAGGCGACGATGATCGGTCTGGGGGCGGTCGGGGCGAAGAAGAAGGAAGAGCCCGCGCCCGCTGCAGAGGAAGAGTCCAGCTTCTTCCCCAAGTCCGAGGGCGATCCCGAGCAGCCGCCGCCTGAAGACCGCACGGTGATGAAGCAAGCCGCGGAGTTGCTCCAAGACGCGCTGCGGGAAGCTGGTGGCTCCATGGATGAGCTAGGCACGCCCGAAGCCAAGGAAGAGCCGAAGGAAGAGCCCACGACCTCCGAGGAAGAGGAAGACGACAAGGAGACTGCGAAGGCTCCCGTCGTGGCGCCCAAGGCGGAGCCTGTGGCGGAGAAGGAATCCGAGGTCGAGCCGGAGCCGAAGAAAGAGCCCAAGGCCAAGGAGCCAGAGGCCAAGAAGGAGCCCAAGCCAGAGCCCAAGAGTGAACCCAAGGTCGCAGCAGCCGCCTCCGTGAAGGCGGCGCCGAAGCCGGAGAAGGCGAGGCCAGCGGCTGCGAAGGCCGCGGACGCGCCTCCGCCGTCCAGTGTCTTCCCGGTGCAGGAGAGCTCCGGTGGCGGCAAGGCGATCATTCTGCTGCTGGGCGTCGCTGCTGCGGCAACGCTGATCTACTTCTTCACGCGCAGCAAGGCGCCCGAGGCGCCCGCTCCCGTCCCCACGGAACCGGCTGCGGTGACGGCCACGGCGCCTTCCGCGGAGCCTGAGGAGCCCAAGCCCGACGCCGCAGCCGAGGCCACGGACGCAGCGGCGGCCCCTAGCGCCGATGCGGACACCGCGGCGGCGCCCAGCGCCAGCGCCGAGGAGCCCAAGGAAGAGCCAAAGCCCGAGCCCAAGGAAGAGCCGAAGCCTCAGCCGAAGCCTCAGCCCAAGCCTCAGCCGAAGCCACATCCCAAGCCTCAGCCGAAGCCGCAGCCCAAGCCGACGGAGACCGCGGAGCCAACCGCCGCGCCAGCTCCGACACCAGCACCGACGCCGGCTCCGACGCCGCAGCCGAAGCCTCAGCCGAAGCCTCAGCCCACCGGCGGCGGGGACAGCGACAACCCGTACTGAGTTTCCCTCGGGAATCCAATGCAAGCCGCGATGGGCGTGGAGCGACTGCTCCGCGCCCGTTGCGCTTTTGGTCGCTGCTCGCCTTGGCGAGCAGCTCCGGACTGGAGCTCGCTCAGAGGTCTTGCAAGAACGGATTGATGCGCTGCTCCAGGCCGATCTGCGTGTCGGGTCCGTGTCCCGGTACGACGCGCGTGTCGGCGTCGAGCGCCATCAGCTTGTCCTTGAGCGAGCGTTGAATCGTGCCGAAGTCACCGCCCCACAGATCGGTGCGTCCGATGCTGCCTTGAAACAGCGTGTCCCCACTGAACAGGACCTGCTCCTCCTCGTGGCGCAGCAAGAACGACACGCTTCCGGGCGTGTGACCTGGAGTGTGCAACACGCCCAGCTCGTAGCGGCCCACGCGCAGGTTGTAGTCGTCGACGAGCGTGCCTAGCAGCTCCGCCTTGTCGGGCACCTTCATGCCAAGCATCGACGCTTGAACGGGCAGCATGTCGTAGAGAAAGCGATCCGCTTCGTGGATGTGGGCTTCGGCACCTGAGTGCTGCTGTAGCGGACACGTCGCTCCCACATGGTCGATGTGGGTGTGGGTATGAACGATCGCTGTCACCTTTAGTTGGTGTTCGTTCAGTAGCGCCTCGATTGCAGGGAAATCACCACCAGGGTCGATACAGATGGCTTGTCGCGCGTCGAGATCGGCCACAATCGAGCAGTTGCAGCCCAGGGGCCCAACAGGAAAACTGAAGATCGCCACGCGGCGCGTATACCATGGTCAAGTAGCCCCCCGCCCCCCCATTGGAATAGCTTAGACTTCGCCGCTTTATGCCCCCGCCGGACGACCTCCCTCCGCACGACGATCCCCGTATCGGATCCGTGCTCTCCGAACGCTACCGACTGGACACGTTGCTCGGCGAGGGAGCGATGGGGCGAGTGTACGCCGCCGAGCACGTGATGATGCGCAAGCGCGTCGCCGTGAAGGTGCTGCACTCGGAGCTCACCCGGGTCCCAGAGGTCGTTGGACGCTTCGAACGCGAAGCGATGGCGGCCGCGAACATCGATCACCCCAACGTCGCCGCGGCCACCGATTTCGGCAAGCTCGAGGACGGCTCGATCTACCTGGTCCTGGAGTTCGTCGAGGGCCGAAACCTGCGTGACGAGCTGAAACATGGCCCGATCCCCGTTGGCCGCGCGCTGCACATCACACGTCAGATGGCGGGCGCACTGGCCGCCGCACACGCGCTCAACATCGTGCACCGCGACCTCAAGCCCGAGAACGTGATGCTCGTGAAGAAGGCTCACGACCCCGACTTCGTGAAGGTGCTCGACTTCGGCATCGCGAAGGTTCCCCTCGACGCAGCGGCCTCACCGGGCAGCCAAGCGGGGAGCGCGATCACGCGTGTCGGCATGGTGTTCGGTACGCCAGAGTACATGGCCCCGGAGCAAGCGCTCGGTAAGGAAGTAGATAACCGCGCGGATATTTATGCGCTCGGGGTGATCCTCTTCGAGATGCTCTGCGGTCTGCGACCGTTCGATGAGAAGGACGAGCTGGGCGTGCTTGGCCAGCAGCTCTCCAAGCCAGTGCCAGCGCTCGCCGAGCGGGTGCCGGGTACGAGCGCACCCGAGGCGGTGGAGTCCCTGATCAAGCGCTTGCTGAGGCGTGAGGCCTCGGAGCGCCCCAGCCAGGCGCTCGAGGTGGCCCGAGCGCTGGACGGCTTGCTCGCCCAGATTGCCCCCGAGCTGATGACGGTGGTCCCCGGATCCATCCCTGGCACCGCCTCGTATCCCGGAACGGGCTCCTATCCTGGCATCGGTCGCTTCCCCAGCAGCGCGAGTCTGCGTGCCGTGGCCACCGTCGCCCAGTTCAATCCCGATACGCCTGCGCCGGGGGAGACGGAGCCCGCCTCCGAAGCGCCTGCCACGCTGGCCTCGGACGGATCACGGCCTTCTCTGACCAGCGCCGGGGACATCGACCCCAGTTTCCCTGCGGCAGCGCCGGGCAAGGCCGGTGGCGCCTCCGACGACTGGTTCGATGGCATTCGGTCGAATCTCCCGCCCAGGCTCCAGGAACTGCCCAAGGCCGTGCTGCTGGGCGCCCCGGCGGCGCTGCTCGGCGTGGGCATCGTCGTGGTTCTGGTCCTGGTCGGCGCGCTGGCGACGCACGTCCCGGAACCCGCGAGCAGCGGTTCCGGCGCCGCGAGCGGCGAGCCCGTCGTGGAACCGAGCAACCAAGCGTCGAACGAAGAGATCGTCAGCGCCAGAAAGGACGGCGTCGAGGCGCTCGAGAAGCTCGGCAAGACCTACCCCGAAGACACCAGCGTGATGCTCGAGCTGGCGCGGGCATATGCCCTCAAGGAGCGGCGTGTCGACGCCGTCGACGTCATCGAGAAGGCCATTCAGAAGAACCCTGACGCGCGCAAGGATCCTGGAGTTGCGAGTACGCTGTGGGTCGCCGCGCAGGACGACGAGAGCCAAGACCGCGCGTTCGCGCTGCTCGAGGGGCCCATGGGCGCCAAGGGCGCGGACATCATCTACGACCTCGTGACCACGGACGGCGTGAAGCACAAGGTCGTAAGCCGCGCGGAAAAATGGCTGGCGGGCGAGCAGTTCCAGAAGAACTCGTCTCCGGCGCTCAACATCGCCGTCGCTCTGCGCCAAGCGAAGAGCTGTCGTCAACGCCATGGGTTGCTGCTTCGAGCGAAGAACGTCGGGGACAAGCGAGCGCTGCCCTACCTGCACCGCTTCGCGTCGCCCACGGGTTGCGGGCGAGGCGGCCGAGGTGACTGCAACCCCTGTCTCCGCCGTGACGACCTGCTGAAGCAGTCGATCGAGGCGATCGAGAAGCGCTCCGGCACCTGAGACCGAGCGGCTAGTTGCCAGCTCCAGGTTTGCGGCCGAGCTTCCTGTCTTCGAGAGCGCGCTTCACGGCGCGCTTGAACTTTGCGTAGGGCTGCGCGCCGGAGATGAAGTAGCCGCCGACGACGAACGCCGGCGTGCCGCTGATGCCGATCTTCGTCGCCAGTGCCTTGTCTGCCTGGATGTCCGCCTGGTGGCTGTGCTGATCGAGGGCGTCGGTGAAGCGGGGCATGCTCACCCCCTCCTTCTTCGCGAGCTGTTCGAGGACGTCGCGGCCGATGCCCGTCGCTTGAGCCTCGAACACGGCGTCGATGTAGTGCCAGAAGGCCTTCGCTCCCTTCTGCCGGAACACCTCCATCGCGGCTTCTGCAGCGAGCGCGGCGTCCTTGTGGAACGGCAGCGGGAAGTTGTGCCACACGAACTGCACCTGGTTCTTGAAGTCCTTCTCCAACTGCTCGAGCGTGGGGTTCACACGCTTGCAGAAGGGGCACTGCAGATCGCTGAAGATGTGGATCTGGATACCGGTCTTCGGACCCTTGGTTGGATTGGCGCTGGTAGGCGCGGCGATCTGCTTGACCTCGAAGGGCTCCGCCTCCTTCGCGTCCTTCATCAATTGCGCGTAGTAGTTTCCGCGAGGTACTCCCGAGTTCACGCTCGCCTTCGCAGCGGCCAGCTGTTCGTCGATCAAGCTCTGAAAGGCCTCGAAGGGGCGCGCGCCCGACAAGCGACGGCCGTTGATGAAGAAATGCGGCGTGCCGCGCACGTTCAGGACATCGGCCAGGTCCTCGTCTTCCTCGATCAGCTTGTCGTGGATCGATTTCGTGATCGCCTGCTTCGCGCGGTAGGGGTTCAGGCCGGCCTGCTTGGCGACCTCCAGCAGATCGGCGTCGTCCAGCTTCGGCTGGGAATCGAACAGCAGGTCGTGTACCTGCCAGAAGCCCTTGTCGCCCTTCTCCTTGAAGGCCTCGACGGCCAGGTTCGCCGCTGGCTCCGCTCGCGGGTGGAACGGCAGGGGATGGTGCTTGAACACCAGGCGAACATCCGCGCCGTAGTGCTTGTGGACTTGCTCCAGCGTGGAGACCACGCGCTTGCAGAAGGGGCACTGGAAGTCGCTGAACACCACGATCGTGACCAAGGCGTCCTTTGGGCCCAGCACGGGGGACTTCCCGACGGGCACCTTCCACACCGTCGTGTCCTCGGGCTCGCTGCGGCGTGGTGCCTTGGGCTTCGGCGGCTCGTAGTTGACCGCGACGCGCCTGGCGTACACCTCGTTCTTGGCCACGCCTAGAGCGCGCGCCGCGTTCAACTCGCGATCAATTGCCTCCCGGAATCGTTCGATGGGCTGCGCGCCGACCAGGGTCAAGCCGTTGATACGAAACGCTGGCGTGCCGCTCACGCCGATCTTCTCCGCGAGTGCGAGGTCGCCGTCCACCTGGCGCTGAGGTTCTTCGCTCTCCAGCAACTGCTTCAGGATTCGAGGATCCAGGCCCGCCTCGGCGGCTCGCATCACCACGCTGTCCGTGTCGAGCTGCCGCTGTTCGCGGAACAGCGTTGCGGCGAATTCGAAGAACGCCTTGTCTCCCAGCTGCGTGAGCACGGCCTGAGCCACCATCGCTGCCGGCAGCGCATCCTTGTGGAAGGACAACGGATGGTGCTTGAAGACGACGCGCAACTTGTCGGGGCCGTACTCATCCATCAGCTGCATCAGCGTCGGTTGCACGCGAGCGCAGAAGGGACACTGAAAGTCGCTGAACTCGACCAGCGTGACCGGTGCGGTGGGGGAGCCCCACACCGCGTCGTCGGCGTCTATGGGGACTTGCACCGAGGTGGGCTGCGGTGGACGCATGGCTGGTGACGCCGCGACGGCCGCCTCGCTCTGAAAGTCGTTCTCGGCCGCGGTCGCCACATCGATCTGCGTCGCCGACTTCGGCGGTTCCTGGGTCTCCGTGGGCGCGCAGCCGACGATGAGCGAGAGCAACAGCGCGAGCTGCATCAGGATGCCGGAGGGTCGTCGGTCGAGTCGTGTCTTCATCTTCGTTTCCAATGCCGCTCCTGGGCGGGTAGTCGGAGGGGCCCCGCGGCCCATGCGAGAGCCTCGCACAAAAACCCGTGAGTGCACCGTCTGGGTCCAGGAAATCGCCGCCATGACTTGCTCCGCGCGGATACGAAGCGCTGGACCCCGGTGAGATCACAAAAGAAAGCCGCGAGGCTCGAGGCCCCGCGGCTCCATTCGCCTGTGATCACGTGGCGTGACCAGAGGCGCGCTGTCGGCCTACTTGGCTTCCTTGAGGGCGAGCTCGATGGCCTTCTTGAACGCGGGGAACGGCTGCGCCCCGCTGATGAAGTAGCCATTGACCGTGAACCCCGGAGTGCCGTTGATGCCGGCGGCGTTCCCCGCCTTCTTGTCGGCTTCGACCGCCGCGGCGTGGGTGTGCTGATCGAGGGCTGCCTTGAACTTGGTCATGTCGAGGCCTTGCTCCTGCGCAATCGCCTCCAGGGTCTCGCGACCCAGACCCTTCTGCTGACTCTCGAACAGCTTGTTGTGGTACGCCCAGAAGCCAGCGTCGCCCTTCTGCGCCTTGGCTTCCATCGCCGCTTCGGCTGCCAGCTGCGCATCCTTGTGGAAAGGCAGGGGCAGGTTACGCCAGACGACCTTCACCTTGCTGCCGTACTCCTTCATCACCTGGTCGATGGTCGGCTCGACGCGGCTGCAGAAGGGGCACTGGAAGTCGCTGAACTGCTGGATCACGACCTTGGCGTTCTTGTTGCCCTTGACCGGTGCGGTCGCCGGAGGAGCGGCGACGTCCTTCTTCTCCGGCGGGGGCGGCTCTTTGCCTTCCTTCATGATCTCGTCGTAGACCTTCGCCTTGGGGGTACCCTTGGCGACGATCGCCTTGGCCTTGCCAAGCTCCTCGTCGATCAGCGACTTGAACTTCTCGAAGGGCTGCGCGCCGCTCAGGCGACGACCGTTGATGAAGAAGTGCGGGGTGCCTCGGGCGCCCACGTCCTGGCCCAGGTCGAGATCGGCCTGGATCTTCTTGTCGTACTTACCCGACTCGATCGCCTTCTGCACTGCGGGCCATGAGACGCCGAGCTTGCCAGCGATGGCTTCCAGGTCCGCGTCCTCCAGCTTCGGCTGGCTCTCGAAGATCGCCTTGTGCGCTGCCCAGTAGGCTGCGTCTCCCTTCTCGCCAGCCACGCGTGCGAGCACGGCGGCAGGCTTCGCGCGGGGATGGAAGGGCAGCGGGTTGTCCTTCCACACGATGCGCACGTCGTTGGCGTAGGTCTTCTCGACCTGGTCGAGGGTCGCCTCGACCCGCTTGCAGAAGGGGCACTGGTAGTCGCTGAAGATCACGATCGTGACGAGCGCGTCCTTGGGTCCCTTGATCGGATCGTCGTTGACGACCGGCACCTTCCAGACGGTCTTGTCGTCCTCTTCGGGACGGCGATCCTTCTTGGCTTCGGGAGCCGGAGGAGCGGCCTTCGCGTTCTGCGCGACCAGCTTCGGGTAGACGTCGGCGCGCTTCACGCCGCTGGCCACCAGCTTCTTGGCCTCGGCGAGCTGAGCGTCGATGACCTCCTTGAACTTCTCGTAGGGCTGAGCGCCGGACAGCGTCACGCCGTTGATGCGGAACGCGGGCGTTCCGTTGGCGCCCGTGGCCTTGGCCTGCTCCATCTGCTTGTCGATCTCGGAGCTGTACTTCTTGGAGGCCAACGCCTGCTTGAACTTGTTGACGTCGACGCCAGCTTCGCCAGCCCACGCCTCGTAGTTCGCGTCGTTCAGCGCTTGCTGGTTGGCGAACGCCTTCTCGTGGAACTTCCAGAACGCGTCGTTGCCGCCGAGCTTGAACACCGCCTGCGCGGCCTCGGCCGCGGGGCGCGCGGACTTGTGGAAGGGCAGCGGCTGGTTCTTCCAGACGATGCGCACGTTCTCCTTGCCGTACTCCTGCTTCACGCGGGTGATGGTCGGCTCGACCCGGCTGCAGAAGGGGCACTGGAAGTCGCTGAACTGGACGATGGTGACCAGCGCGTCCGGGTTACCCCAGGTGGGGTCGTCGGACGTCACCGGGATGCTTGCGCTTGCGTGAGAGGCGATCGCGCCTCCCTCGGCGATGGCGGAGCCCTCGCCTGCGATCTCTACGCCCTTACTCCTGTCGTAGGAGTACATCAGTCCCATTCCTGCCAAGAAGCACAGGAAGAAACCGACGATGGCAGTTCCCTTGTTCATGTTTTTCTCCTGATGTTCCTCTCGTATCCGTGAGGACACGAATGCTCTGGAACCGCCCGGCTCTCGCCGCACGAGTCCCTAAGTCTTTTCCGTGGTAACCGCCGTCCCGTCAGGGCAGCGGGTCTTGGGGGTGAGAGAGCACCGGTCGACGTCCTGAGTCGTCGTGAACCAGATGCGCGGTCCGGCAGCAGTCCCTGGACTGCTCCTGACGGTTTCGCGCTCCGCTGCTCCAGCCAGGGCTCGGCTCGTCCGAACTCATCGATTCCGCGAGGAAAACCTGCCTGGATGGGTGGCGCTACGAACCGTCGCTACGGCCCGATCAGCCCCTCGGAGGTCGATAGATGCGTAGGGGGTGCTCGACGGGAGCCAGCGCAGGCGCTGGCTGGAAGGTGAGCAACTCCGGCAGGGGGAGCACCTGCGCGTCTCCCAACAGCAACACGGCGTGATCGACCTGCGCCTGAGCAATCCACAGCGCGTCCTGCGGCGGTCGATCGCCCTTGGCGCCAACCAAGCGCATCAGGTCTTCGGAGCAGGGCGCGTTCAGCTCGTCTCCGCTCGCGCTGCGGAGCGTCGGAGGGGCCTCCACCGTCGTCCCGTCCGCGCCACACATGGGAGCGGGTGGGGGTAGCTGGCTGATGCTGTCCGAAGCCCACGCAGGGCTGCTGCCAAACAGGATCCAGGCGCCGACGAAGACGGCCATCGCCCGCACGCAAGCCGCCACGTAGCGGCGCGTGACCGCGCCATCACGGCTCTCGATGAGTCGCGCAGCGCGCTGCGGTCGATGGATGAAGCCCGTCAATTCCAGCCTCGGTCGCTGCGGAGCATACAGAGCCCCGGCCGGCGAGCAACCGGGAAGCCTGGCCAGGCATTCCCCGAAGCTGGGTTTTTCGTCGGCCGCCCCAGCAAGCCGGTGAGCGGAAAATGCGCTCTCCTTTTTTGACCACTTTATCCTACATCGTGCAGGTTGGGCCTCATGGCAGCCTCGACACCGGCACCTAAAGCTCCGAAATCACAAGCAAACTCTTCGCGCCCTCGTGCCGGAGCGGCGGCTGGAACACTGGGTGGAAGCAAGGCAGCGGACACGAGCTTCGCCCAGGCGCTGGCCGCCCAGGGGCTACCTCGCCGCTACGCGCACCTCACCCTGCTGCGCCAGATCGCGCGTGGCGGCATGGGCGAGGTGTTCCTGGCCACTCCGGGAGGCATCGAAGGTGCTGAACGGCCGTGTGTCCTGAAGATCATCCGGCGCGATCACGCGGGAGACCGCTCCTTCTTGGCGCGCTTCCTCGACGAGGCGCGCATCCAGGCGCAGCTGCAGCACCCGGGCGTCGCCCAGATCCTGGAAGCGGCGAAGGACGACGAAGGCAACCCGTACGTCGTCGTCGAGCACGTCGAAGGCCGCAACCTGGGGGAGGTTCGCACCCGGGCCATTCAACTCAAGCTGGACATCGGCTGGGCGGACGCGGTCGCGATCGCGGTGACGCTCTCCGACGCCCTGGCTCACGTCCACGAACGCACGGACGCCGAGGGCAAGCCGCTCGGCATCGTCCATCGCGACCTCAGTCCTCAGAACGTCATGGTGGGCTACGGCGGTGACGTGAAGCTGATCGACTTCGGTACCGCGCGGGGCGAGAACCGTCGCTGTCAGACGGTCGCGGGCATCGTCTTCGCGAAGCCGGGGTACGTCGCTCCCGAGGTGGCCAACGAGACTCCCGGAGGTATCCCTGCGGATATCTACGCGGTGGGTATCATCCTCTGGGAGCTGGTCGCTGGTCGGCGGTTCCTGCAGGGGGACGCGAGCGAGCATCTCGCGCAGGTCGCGTTGGGCCGGCGCAACCCGCCGCCGCTCGCCGCGGAGTTCTCTGCGCCCGCCGAGCTCGACGCGATCATCGCGCGCATGACGGCGCCCGGTCTCGAGGATCGCTACGGCTCAGCCAAGGAGGCAGTGACGGATCTCGTTCGCCTGCTCAAGAAGGCGCCGAGCATGGCCAACGGTGAGACCAGTGTACGCGCGCGCATCGCGCATCTCATGGGACGCCTTTACCCTGCGGAACCAGCCAAGACGCGCGCCGAGTTCGCGCGTCTGGTCGCCGTCATGCGCAAGGCTCAGAGCTTGCCGCGCGCTCTGCCCGCGTCACCAGCGCCCGCGCCGGCCAGCGTCGAGACGGCGGCCGCGCAGGCTCCCGAGCGCACCTCACCCCCGAAGAAAGAAGCTCAGGCGGCACCTCCTCCGAAGCCCCAGGGCAAGCCGGTGCCCGAGCCCGAGAGTGCTCCGGACACCGCGCCGGTCGCGGCGGCACCGGAAGCTCCAGCTCCTTCGGCCGACGTCTCGCTCCTGCCGGGTACCCGCTATCGCCTGGTGCGTCGCATGGCGCAGAGCGAGATGGGGGAGGTGTTCGAGGCCGAGCACGTCGACCTGAAGCGCTCCGTCGCGCTCAAGGTGTTGCCCGCGTCCAAGGGCTCTGAAGCCCAGCTCAAGCGTTTCTCCGTGGAAGCGCGCAGCGTCGCGAACCTGCGTCACGAGAACCTGGTCACCCTCTACGACTACGGGCTGACCAGCGATGGCCGCCCCTACTACGCGATGGAGCTGCTGGACGGTGAGAACCTCAGTCAGCTGCTCGAGCGGGAGGGCAGCCTGGGCTGGCGACAGGTCGTGCGCCTCGGCGTCCAGGCATGCAACGCGCTGTCCTGTGCGCACTCCGCCGGGGTCATCCACCGCGACATCAAGCCCAGCAATCTCTTCCTCCTGCGGGACGGCACCCTCAAGCTGCTCGACTTCGGCGTCGCCAAGCTCGGCGCCGAGCTCGTGGCCGAGGGTGGCGCTCTGCACTTGGTCGGAACTCCAGAATTCATGGCACCAGAGCAGGTGCGCGGCGACGTCGATGAACGCAGTGACGTCTACGCGCTCGGGGCCGTGCTGTACCAACTCGCGAGCGGTCGCCTGCCGCACGTCGCTTCAACCACCGTCGCCTTGCTCGACAAGAAGCTCCGCGGACAGCCGGAGAGTTTGCGTCGACGAGCTCCAACCCGAGGTTTCCCTGCCATGTTCGACAAGACCGTTCAAAAGTCACTCGCCACTGAGCCCGAGCAACGTTACCAGTCCGCCGATCAGCTGCGTGAAGCGCTGGAGGACGCGCTTCAGGAGCCCGTCAAGCGTCAGCGACGCCGTCGTGCCGTTGCCACGGGGATCCTGGCTGCGCTGGGCATTGCCGTCGCTGGTGGCGCAATCGCTGGCGCGCAGAACCCCGAGATGCGCGCTCGCGCCATGGCCCTGATCGGCAAGAAGGCGCCTGCTCAGGAGACGCCCACCGCGACCCTGGAGGAGGCACCTCTGGCCGCCGCGGACCAGGCGACCCCGGAGCAAGCCGAGGAGGTCGCGACTGCGGACGAAGACAGCGGTGAGATGGGGGATCAGGTGGACGGCGACCCGACCGCGGACGATGACGCCGCAGTCGAGACCGCGGCGGCCGACGAAGGGGCGGAAGAGACGGACGCCAAGGCTGAACGGGCCGAGGACAAGCTCGCCTCGAACTCCGAAGGAGAAGAGGGCGCGGAGGCTGACTCCCCCGAGGCCGATGCCCCCGAGGGAGCGAGCGGCGACGCCACCGCCGAGCTGAAGGCTGACGCCGATCCCGTCGCGACGCCCACGGCGGTGGCTGCTGCGCCTGGAGCGATGAAGGCCAGTGACATCTCCAAGGATGCCGCGGTGGCCGAGCAGATCTCCCAGGCTCAGGCGTTGATGAACGCTGGCAAGCGCATCAAGGGCTTCAACATGCTGCGCAAGCTAGGCAAGAACAACCGCAAGAACGTCGACGTGCTCAAGGCTTGGAGCGAAGCGGCGGCCAACATGAAGGCGTGGGGTGAAGCGCACCGGGTGGCGCGGCAGTGGGCGGAGATCGACGACAGCGCGAACGCTCAGATCCACCTCGCGCGCATGCAGCGCGCCGTGGGCAAGCGTGATGCGGCGATCAAGACGCTCGCGGAGTTGCTGAAGGACAAGCCGGACTCGACCGAGGCCAAGCAGCTCCTGCAGATGTACGGTGGTAAGCAGGCCATCGCGCTGCGCTGACCGTCGGGAGCGTGGGTCTCGAGGGGGCCTCGAGTGAGCGCGCCCCTCAGCCGTCGCGACTGCCGTCATCTCTGGTGGAAGTGACTGAAAACACACCACAACGAGCGGCCTTCCAAGTCTGGGAGGCCGCTTTTTTCGCGCCAGACTTGCCGCCTGGGCAAGGTCCGCTCTAAAGCTCCAGCGATGCTGAGTCCGGGCGCTGCCTGAACGCGCTCGTGGCGTCAGCCACCAACCCCTCACAATGTCTTCCAGCACGCCTGCTGCGCGTTCCTCGGCGCCTCTCGAATCCGGGCGCATCCCGACGGATGCTGGTGAGCCATCCCACGCTACCAGCGGAGAGGTCGAGCGAGTGAGCGCGGAAGGGGGTGAGGGGGAGAGCGTGTCGATTCCGCCGCCGAGCGCGCAGCTCGCTGCCGAGCTCAAGATCGACACCAGCAGAAACCCGTACGCGCTGGTGTTGCGCATCGCGCTGCCGACCGTGCTGGCGATGCTGAGCCAGAGCGTCGTCAACGAGATCGACAACTTCTTCTTCGGGTTCCTCGCGGAGCCCGAGCGCTCCAACGCCCAGGCCGCGCTGTTTCCGTCGCTGGTCCTGCTTTGGCTGTTCGGAGGCTCCCTCAGCGCCATCTCGGTCGGCACCCAGGCGATCGCGGCGCGCCGCTTCGCAGAGGGCCGCTATCGCAAGTCGGGCGAGGTGCTGGTCAACAGCTGGATGTTCTCACTCGTCGCCAGCGTGATCACGACAGGCATCGCCTACGCGTTGACCCCGACCATCTTGAAGTTCGCGTTGCCTTCGGAGGAGGTGCGCAACGCGGCCCAGAGCTTCCTGAACTGGCGCTTGCTGGGTATCGCGTCGATGGTCATCACCTTCAGCTTCAAGGCCTTCTTCGACGGCCTGGGCAAGACTCACGTCCACATGGTGAGCGCCCTGGTGATGAATGCGCTCAACATCTTTCTGTGCTGGGTGTTCATCTTCGGCAAGCTCGGTGTGCCCCATTTGGGGATCGAGGGCGCCGGCCTGGCTGACGCCCTGTGCACCTGGGTGGGGCTCGCGATCATGGTCGCCTGGACCCTGAAGTCCAAGTATCGGGTGCCGTTCAAGCCGTTCTCCCTCAGCGCGCGAAGCAAGAGCCTCACCTGGGACATCCTCAAGCTGAGTATTCCGAGCGGAATCGCTACCATCGCGGTGATGCTGGGCTTTGGCCTGTTCAGCGTGATCGTCGGTCGCCTCGACGCGGCCAGCGCTGCCGCCGGTGGCAGCGCCAATCACAACCTCGCCGCGACGTCGGTGATCGTCTCGATTCTCAAGTTGACCTTCACCGCGTGCCTGGCCTTCGGTACCGCCACCGCCACGTTGGTGAGCCAGTCCATGGGTGAGAAGAAGCCCGATCAAGCCGAGCGCTACGGCTGGGTCTCGGTGCGTCTGGGGCTCATGGTCTTCGGAGTGGTCGGCTTCCTCGAAGGCGTCGTCTTCCCGCATCAGGCGATCGCGTTCTTCAATGACAGCCCCGAGGTGATGAGCGCGGCCCTGATGCCGATGCGGATGATGGGCATCATCACCCCGCTGATCGCCTGCGGGATGATCCTCACTCAGGCGCTCTTCGGCGCTGGTGAGTCGGTATTCGTGATGATCGTGGAGCTGGTGCTCCACTTCTTCTGCCTGGTGCCGCTGGCCTGGATCCTCGGCATCACCCTCGGCTTCGGCCTGGTCGGGATCTGGTCCGCAGCGGTGGTCTACGTCCTGATGCTCACCATCATCATGGCCCTGCGCTTCCGCAGCGGCCGCTGGAAGCTCCGAAAGATCTAGACGCTACGCTTCGCGCGCCCCCTCCGGGCGCGGGCGCGCGAAGCTCCGCTCCTCCCGAGGGTGCGCCTTGGGCGTCGATGGCCACGCCGGGCCTGAGATGACGACGCCCTGACTCGCGTGAGGCGGGTCAGGGCGGCTTGGTTCACGGGGTGCGGACGCTAGAAGTCGTCGTCATCGTCGTCGTCCAGGTCGTCGTCGTCGTCGTCCAGGTCATCGTCGTCGTCGGAGGACTTCTTCGCAGCTGCGTCGGCGCTTTCGGTCGTGCCAGCGTCGGCTGGGGTGCCCTTCGCGTCGCCATCATCGTCGTCGCTGTCCTCATCGTCGTCGTCGGCGTCGTCGCCTTCGTCGTCACTGTCCCAGTCATCGGCGGCGCCGCCGGCACCGTCCTCGGTGCTCTCGTCGTCGTCCCAGTCGTCGTCATCCCAGTCGTCCAGGGGATTGCCGTCGCCGGTCGCTGCGGGCTTGGGCGCCGCCCACTTCGCCTTGTCCTCTTCGCTACAAGGCTTCGGATTGTTTCGGTCTTCCTGGACGCACTCCATCAGCCAGGCTTCTCGAGGCGGTTCGTCGTACTTGGCCGCTTCGGCCTTGGCCTTGGCGATGTCGCCCTCGACCGCGATGGTCGAGAGCTTGGGCGTGGTCATCAAGATGACCAGGCCCACGACCAGGATCAGGATGAAGGGCACCGCGATGCGGTACAGCTGAACCATGGGCTTGTTGAAGCGGAAGCTCGCCACGAACAGGTTCTGCCCGAGCGGAGGACTCAGGTAGGCGATCTCCAGGTTCAGCAAGAACATCATTGCCAGGTGGAAAGGTGAGATGCCGAACTTGGCAGCGAACGGGATGAGCAGCGGCACCGCCACCAGGATGCTGCTGAACCCATCCATGAACATGCCCTGGATGTAGAGGAAGACGTTCAGCGTGATCAGGAAGTGCCAGGGCTTGGTGACACCCATCGAGGTGACCCAGGCGAAGAGCTTCGCCGGGATCTGCTCGCTGATGATGTAGTTCGTCAGCGCCATGGCCATGGCCATGATCAGCAAGATGGCTCCGGCGAGCGCCATGGAGTTCTTGGCGATGCGCGGGAAGTCTTTGATCTTGAGGTCCTTGTAGACGAACACCTCGATCACGAAGACGTAGAGCGCCGCGATGGCCGCGACCTCGTCGATCGCCGTCACGCCGGTGAACAGACCGCCCAAGATGAGCACTGGGATCAGCAGCTCCCATTTGATCTCCCACAGCGAGGATCCCATCTCCTTCACATCGGGCTTGGCGCGCGGGATCTTGGCCTTGATGCCCACGTACATCGCGTGGGCGCTGAGCAGCGCGATGACCAGGAAGCCCGGGATCAGCGTGGCCTTGAAGGCCTTCGTGAAGTCGATACCCGCGACCAGCGAGTAGACGAGGATCGGCAGCGAAGGCGGCAGCAAGAGCCCCAGGCTGCCGCCGGTCATCACGAGACCCAGCGAGTACTTCTCCGGGTAGCCGCGTTCGCGCAGCGCGGGGTACAGCAGAGCACCGATGGCGACGATCGTCACAGCGGAGCCACCCGTGAGCGTCGTGAAGAACGCGCTCGCGAAAATGCAGACGATGGCCAGTCCGCCCGGCAACCAGCCGAAGAACGCCGTCGATGCGCGGACCAGGCGGTGAGGCGTCTTGCTCTCGGCCATCAGATAGCCGACGAAGGTGAACAGCGGCACCGTCACCAGGATGGGCGAACCCGCGAAGCGGTCGTCCAGCACGTCCGGAGCCAAGAAGCGTACGAAGCGCAGGTTCTCGTTGGGGTGTAGCAGCCAGGCCAGCTCCGTGGTGCCCGCCATGACGGCGAACACCGGAGCTCCAAGCAGCGCGAAGACCAGGACGAAGAACAGAATGGGCATCAGGCGGCCTCCTGCTTCGTCGAGGCCTTGGCTTCGTCGTCGGAGTCGTCGTCCTCATCGGAGTCGTCGCCCGAGTCTTCGCTGGAGGCCGGTGGGCTCTCCTTCGTGTCCTCTGTGCCTGCGTCCTTGGTGCCAGGAGGATCTGGATCTGGTGGCGGGTCGCCGCCTCCACCCGATTCGTCCGAGGCGAACGTCTGGTCTTCTTCCGGCTCGGTGGTGCGATGGCCGCTCAGCACCAGCAGGGTGAGCAAGAGAAAGCGCATGGCGATGATGAACAACCCGATGGGAAACACCAGGTTGGCGGTGCTGATCAGCTCGCCACGCGGCTCACCCTTGCCGGGTATCACGACGATCGGCGCGCGGGTGGCGTCGTCGGGCACGCGTATGCCTTCGGTCTTCTCCTTGCCGTAGCGCTCGGTCATCCCAGACTCATCGAGCCATTGGTTCCACTCGCTGCCCTTGAGGTAGGTGGCGTAGTTCTCGCCCTTGAGCACGTGGGGGAGGGTCTTGAAGTCGAGTCCCAGCTGCTTGCGCACGATGAAGAAGTTCTCTCCCAGAGACTCGAAGCTGGTGCTGATCTTCTTGCCGGCGGGGTCGTCGTTCTTGGCTCCAAACGACTCGATGGCCACGTGGTCGAAGAAGCCCCAGGAGGCGACGAAGCAGATGGCAGCGGTGGCGACCCAGCCGACCAGCACCATCCATTTCCGCACGGCTGGCTTGACCATGCGAGTCACGACGTCGATCGTGATGTGCTTCCCCGCACCGGTGGCGAGCGAGCCACCGAGCAGCGCGAGGAGCAGCGTCAATCGCGTCCCGATCCCTCGCAAGCCGCCGAGCAAGGTCAGGCTCGATGCTTGCTGGTACCAGTTGAGTAGGTTGGAGCTGTACTCCACGCCCCAGCTGGCCCAGGCCTTCGCGCCAAACAGCCCAATCGCCACGCCAGCGATGGCCACCACACGGCGGATCATCATCGACTGCTTCTTCAGAGCCCAGTAGCCCAGCGACCCGAGCAACACGGCGCCGATTACCGCGCGGAATACGATGCCGGCGTTCGATCCGGAGTCCGGGCGTGCGCTCATGCCTTTCAGCACGACCCACAAGGAGAGGGAAAAGACCTCGAGTCCCAGCACAACCGCGCACAGACGCATCTCGAAGCGGGTCCAGAACTGGTCCAGGCGCATCAGCGGGCGTCCCCAGGCAGCGGGCTTGCTCTCCTCACCCCCTCGACCATCCCCGGATCCGCCGGACGACACCACCGCGTCGTCCTTGGTGTCTTCGGTCTCGCTCTCCAGCGTGGTGGTTTGCTCTTCGGCGTCCGCCTTGGACGCGTCGGTGTCGTCCTTGGACGCTTCACCGTTCTCCGAATCCTTGCCCGTCGCGCTGGGGGGCTCCGAGTGCTTCGTCTCGTCTTTTCCGGAGTGATCAGCCTCCACGTCCTCGGGGGCGTTCGAGTCTCCTACGGCCGAAGCGTCGTCTTCGCTCGTTTCCTCCCGGTCCGCTGCGTGGAGCTTCTCGGCGCTTCCCTCCGCGCTCGGGGCCTTGGTTTCATCACGACGACTGGAGGCTTTCTTGCGGGTCTTTTTGGCCATGCGGAGCGTCATCACGCTACGCGAAATCCGGCCATTGCGTCACCCCCGCCGCGCCTGACGGTGCACAAAACGAGACTGGGCCGGCACGAGGCCGACCCAGTTATGCATGTAGACCGAGCGCTGCTCAGCGGTCCGTGAGTGGACCTAGCAGGCGCCGATCTGGCTGAGGACGTCGCCCGGGAGCGAGGTCTTCAGCTTCTGACAGGCCGACTTGAAGACCTTCTTCCACTCCTCCTTCTCTGCGGAGGTCGGATCGTGCGTGGTCATCTTCTTCTTCAGCCGGTTGAACGCCGCGTCGTCAGCCGCGCGGATGTTCTTGGTCAGGCGCTTCGCGGCCTTCTTGCCGTAGCGGCGCATCACCTTCGCCTGATCCTTCGGCATGTCCTTCAGCGTCTGCTCGGTGACTACCAGCGCGCCGATGGCGTAGGCCGTCTCGGCAGTGTTCATGTGATCCAGGCGAGAAGCCCACTGCAGCTGCTCGGCAGCCAGGGCCGGCGTGTTCATCACGTTGATGGTCTTGTTCTGCAGCATGGGCAGGAAATCCGTCACGGCGCCAGGCTTCGGCGTCACTCCGCCGATCACCTGGTAGATGGCGGGAGCGATCACGTCGTCCTTGATCGCTGCAGGGCTCTTGCCCTTCAGGTCGTTGGGGACCTTGACGGCGAAACCGACGCTCATCACGCGGGCCTTGCCCACGTCGCCCCAGCCGAGAACGTAGAAGTCTTCCTTCTTCATGTTCTTCTTGAACTTCTTGGCGAGCTTCGAGCGGGCCTTGTCCAGGTCGCCCCAGCTCTTGAAGGTGCCGGGCACCTGCAGAGCGAGCACGGACTTGTCGATCGAGGAGAGCCCCACGGCGGTCACCGCAGCGCAGCCGATCTGACCCGACTTCATCTTGCCAACGACGGCGTGCTCGGGGCCGGCAGTGCCGTTCCAGAGCCACTCCATCTCGACGCCACCATCGGTCTTGCTCTTCACGATGTCAGACCACTTGAGGAAGACCTTTCCCCATGGACTGGCTTTGGGCGCCAACGTGGCACACTTAACGGTGGTCTTTGCCTGCGCGCTGCCTGCGGTGACAGCGATCAAGCAAGCCACACCGAGTGCCAGTGCGACTAGCTTTCGGATCATCTGCGGTTACCTCCTGATTGGCCGAATGTAAGGGCCTCGATGAGACGGAGAGCATGCCAGATTCCGTCAAAAATTCGCGTCTGAGGCGCGTGAATTGGAAACATTTCCTGCCCGAGCGGCGGGAACTGGTGATTTGAGCTGCTCCCCCTGGCATGGGGGCGAGGTCGGACAGGGTGGGACCCTGAAAGAGTGTTTAGAGGCCGAAGCCGCAGGGCTCCTGCCAGATCTTGTTGCCCAGGTAGCGTCGAGCGCGGCGCTTTGCGATCACGTTGGGGAGGCGCGCCTCCGGCAACGGGTCGCCTGCGGCGAGCACTTCGTTGAGCAGCTTCTCGTAGCTCTTCTGGTCGCGCTTGAAGCAGTAGTAGCGCGTCGCGTAGTTGAGCTGCGTGGATAGGAACTTGCCTTGGTTGATCTCCAGGGCGCGGTCGAAGTGCTTCTTCGACTCGTCGAGCTCGGCCTGGGCAGTGCGGGCGTGATACGCGCCCATGATCACGTGACCCATGCCGTACTGCACGGTCTCGTCCAGCTCGATTGAGCGCCGGATCATCTCCACTCCGACGTACAGCTCGCCCACGATCGCCGGGATCTCCTTGGACGCGGACACTCGGCCGATCCAGGCGTATCCCACCCACAACAGGTCTTCTGCCTGCTCCGGCTCGGTGAAGTTCTCCACCAGCCACTTCCGCATGGTAACGGCATTGCGCTTCGCACCGTCGAAGCCCTCGGCCTGGTGGGAGAGCAGCTCCTTGCCGTAGAAGATCGCGCGCTCGAAGCCCGCGCGCTCGCGAGCCTGGTGGTAGCGAGCCATCACGTCGTCGCCCTTTTCGTAGGCGACTTCGTAGTCGTCCTCGGTGAAGCCGAAGGACATGCCAGCCCAGCTGCGCGTCAGCAGGAATAGGGCGTCTTCGTTGTCGGGGGCGAGGCGATGCATGCCCTCCATCTGACCCACGCCTGCCTGGGCGATGGAACGGGCCACTTCCCAGTCGTGGATCGTATTTACCGCCGCCGAGCCATCGCGGGTGCCCTTGATCTGCCCGTTGAGCAGCGCCTTCTTGATGCAGCCAGTGGCGCCGAGAGCCAACGACGCCGCGAGTACTACCGATCCCAACCCTCGCAAGAAACTCATGACTCGCGGATCTACCGACGCTCAGCCGGAAACACAACGCCAAGCGCCGGATCAGTCCACGAATTGCCGCATGGCGCGGTCAGTCATTGGCTCTCGAGCAGGATTGAGCAGGCCACGCGAGTGCGCACGCTGGGGTTGTCATCGGCCAGGACGGTGGCGGCGTCGGAATAGTCACCCAGAGCAGCCAGGGCGATGGCGGCCTGCTGCCGCGTAGCGGACGCCTTCGCCTTCAGATCCTGCTTCAGTAGCGGAGCCGCTTCCTGGAAGCCGGCTCGCGCGAGCGCCAAGCGCGCTGGAAAGGCGGCGTCGGTCTTGCCCTTGGCCAGCTCCAGCAGCTGCTTCTTCGCCTTTGCTTTGTCCTCAGTCTCGAGCAATCGCCTCAGGGCGGCCGCCTTGATGGCGGGGTCAGCATCCTTGGAGGCCTTTTCCACGGCCTCGAGCGCGTCCTTGTCGTCGAGCGGCAGCCAGCGCAGCGCGAGGCCTCGCTCTTCAGTGGCGCCGCCTCGAGCCACGCGGGTGAGCAGCGCCTCCCCGCTGTCTGCGGTAGCGCGTTGCGCGCGAACGAGCGCTCCAGCGGCGGTCACGGCCGGCAGCGCCTCGCCCGTTTCGACCACCCAGAGCAGCTGTCGCTCGCCTCCGCTGCCAAATGCAGCGGGCATCGCCCAGGCCTCGACGATGGTCACTCGCGTGGCCTCGTCGGCTCGCGCCCACAGGTCCTTCAGGCCGAGCACCACGCGCTCGCCGCCGATGTTCCCCGCAGCGCGCGCAGCCATTCCTCGGCTGAGGGGGTCGGGATCGACCCGGGTGGACTCGAGCAGAGGCAGCACGTCTCGCTTGTCACGTGCCTCCAGGCTCGCCGCGATTGCAGCGCGGCGCACGCGCTCGTCGCCGTCCGCGAGCATCGACTGGCGGAGGCCCGCGTGCCCGAGTTGGGTGGTCATGCGGGCGGCGACGGCGCGCCAGGCGCCGCTTTCCGCGTGGCTATACTCTGACACAAGCCCGGAGTCGCGGTCGTAGCCCGCGTCGAGCAGCGCGAGCTTGGCTTCCGCGCCTGCGTCGTCTGCGTGGGTTGCGCGATCGCGCAGGACTGCCTTGAGAGAGCCTGCGCAGGAGCGAACCTGGTGGATCCTCGCCACCGCGCGCTGCTGTTCTGCGGAGCGTACCTCTCGCCCAGCGATGGCCTGAGCCAGCGAACGAACCTCGCTCTTGTCCAGCGTACCTGCGCGCTGCGCGTCGGCGATCTGCTTGCGCAGGGTCGGGAGATCGCCGTTCAGGGCGGTATTGACCACCGAGCTCTTCGCGCAACCACTCAGACTCACCATCAAGCCGAGCGCCAGAACCGCTAGTCGAGGTCGCGTTGGGCCGACCTGTTGCGGGTTCGAATGCTGCTCGCTACGACTCATTCTTCCCATCTGTCCCCTCGTCCTGAGGTAACCCTGCTGCCCGCACCGGGCAGGCCTCGGACACTAGCACACACATGCAGGCGCTCATTCTCAATCCAAACGCCGCCAGGTTGCGCCGCGATCCAGCTCTTCTTCGGCGCCTGACGGAGATCGCGCAGGGCAGGGCACGGGTGTTCGTCACTGACACTCTGGGGGAGCTCACCAACGCCGTCCAAGCCCTCCATCGCGACGGCGTCGAGCGCCTCCTGCTCTGCGGCGGCGATGGCACGTTCATGGAAGGCGTGAGCGCGCTGGCTCGCGTGGGAGGCCTGGTGCGCCAGCACCCTGCGCGGCGCCTGACTCTGGCGTTTCTGCCAGCAGGCACGGTGGCGACCGTGGCTCGAGCCTTCGAGCAGCCAGAGGACCCGCTGTCCGGCCTCGAGCATGCGCTGCGCCCCGAGGCGGAGTTCGTGTCCCGCCCAAGCCTCGCAATAACGAGCAGCAGTGGCGACGAGCTGCGAGAGCGCGTTGGCTTCATCTTCGGCACTGGACTGGTTGCCCGCTTCTTCGAGCGCTACTACCTCGAGGGCGCGACTGGTTTGGCGGCAGCCGCTCGCATCGTCGCGCGGACCCTCGTTGGGTCTTTCCGCGAGGATGACTACTCCCGGAGCATCCTCTCGCCACTCCCTTGCCGTGTGGCCGTGGACGAAGGACCGCTCGATGCAGAGGCTTTCAGCCTGGTCCTGTGTTCGGTGATCCGCGACGCTGGCCTCGGCATGCAGGTCTGCTACCGCGCGGGGGAGGACTGGCAAAGACCTCACGTCGTCGCGTCCGCGTTGGGCCCCAGGCAGCTCGGCCCCCAGGTGCATCGTGTGCTGCGCGGCATGCCCCTCAAGGGGCGAGGCGGCTTCGATGGCCTGTCCTCACAGCTCCTTCTCCAGTTCCCGCGCGGCAAAGGTCCCTGGGTGCTGGACGGTGACTTGCTCGAGGCCGAGCGCGTTCAGGTCCAGGCCGGCCCAGCGCTCTGGCTCCTGGCTCCGCGCCGGCGCTGACTCAGTGGTTGAGGCTCGACCAGCGAGCGGACTGGCCGATGGACTTCGAGCCGATGCGGCCAGCTCGGCTCAAGGCTGCGTGGGCGGCGGCTGTCCGCGTCGCTCGCTCCTCCCGGCTCAGACGCTCGGCATCCGGCATCGGCATCCGCAAATCGGGGGGCGTGGGCGCGGTCCCTCGGGGACGCTGGCCCAGGATGGTGTCCGTCGTCTCGATGGTGAGAGCTCGACGAGAGTTTCCGTGCGGCGAATCGAGATGCGTGTTCTCTACCTGAGCAGAACACGCTGACAGCGAAACGCCGAGCAGGCAGGTCGTCAGGAAGCCGATGGTTCCGAGCCTGGAGGATGCGGCGCGAGTGGCAGAAGGCTGGTTGCTGTTCATGGTCTTCTCCGAGGTCAGGATGGAGCCCCGCGTCGCCGCGAGGTCGTTGGGCTGCGGTTGTGAGTGACGTCGCTGCCGGGTGCAGCTCGACGCGGGGGACGACCGCCCTCCTCGAGAGCCGACGTCGTCAATTATTATTATGTGGAAACATACGCGCGAGACCGGCCGAGGGCCGCCCGCGAGGCTTCACTGGTCAAACACTCGTCGCGCCGGGGCGTGACACAAAAACTCAGAAAGGTCGCTGAGCACGTGTCCCGGCGCTGGGTCGCACCGCCTGGTGACCGATGGGCCCTCGAGGGTCTCGCAATCCACTTGCGCCGAGCGGGCCGAATATTTCGACGAGACGATGGATTTCAGCGGAGCCCTGAGAGCGCCCCGAGCCCCCCTCGTCCGCCAGGATCCGACCGGCTGTCTGCGACCCACCGACCAGACAAAAGGCAAACGGCCCGACACCAGACCCTCGCGGGCAGGTATCGGGCCGTCGTCGCAGGCCGCGTGGCGCTCAGTTCAGGCCGGCCTCTGGAGCGTCCTTGGGGTCGCTCTGTGCCGCCTGCTTGATCTCCTCGCGGCGGGCGATGGCGGCCGTCACGAACTTGGAGAACAGCGGGTGAGGCGACATGGGACGGCTCTTGAACTCGGGGTGAAACTGGCAGCCAACGAAGTAGGGGTGGTTTGGCAGCTCCACGAGCTCGACCAAGCGCCCGTCCGGCGACAGCCCGCTCAGCACCAGGCCCTTGCCTTCCAGGGTCTCACGGTACTCGTTGTTGAACTCGTAGCGGTGCCGGTGGCGCTCGCTGATCTTGAGTTCGCCGTAGGCCTCGGCGGCTTTGGTGCCTGCCTTGATCTCGCACGGGTATGCGCCGAGTCGCATCGTGCCGCCCTTGTCGGTCACGCCGCGCTGGTCGGGCATTAGATCGATCACCGCGTGCTTGGCGTCCTTCTCGAACTCAGAGCTGGTGGCGTTCTCGATCCCCGCGACGTTGCGCGCGAATTCGATCACCGCGAGCTGCATCCCGAGGCAGATGCCGAAGTAGGGCACACCGTTCTCGCGCGCGAAGCGGATTGCCGAGATCTTTCCCTCGACGCCGCGGTCACCGAAGCCGCCGGGGACGAGGATGGCATCCAGCCCCACCAAGATCGACGCTGCATTGCCGCCCTCGAGCTGCTCGGAGTCGATGTACTCGAACTGGACGCTGACGTCGTTCTCCAGCCCACCATGCACCAGAGCTTCGTGCAGGGACTTGTAGCTGTCCTTTAGGTGCACGTACTTGCCAACGATTCCGATCTTGACGCTGCCGTCCCCTGGCTTCTTGAAGCGGTCAGCAACTCGTTTCCATGCGGCAAGATCTGGCGAGCGCGACCAGATGTTCAGTCGCTCCGCGATCTGGTCATCCAGCCCTTCAGCGTGCAGCACGAGCGGAAGCTCGTAGATGCAACCGACGTCCACCGCCGAGATCACGCTGTCCACCTTGACGTTGGAGAACAGCGCGATCTTCTCCTTGAGACCGCGCGCGATCGGACGGTCGCAGCGGCAGATCAGGATGTCGGGTTGAATGCCGATCTCCCGCATCTCCCGCACGGAGTGCTGCGTGGGCTTGGTCTTGAGCTCGCCGGCAGTGGCGATGTGAGGTACGAGCGTCACGTGAACGCTGACTGCGTTCTCGTTGCCCTCCTCCACCTTCAGCTGACGGATGGCTTCGAGGAACGGCAGCGATTCGATGTCGCCCACCGTCCCGCCGATCTCGATGATGCAGATGTCGGCGTCCTTGCTGGCGCGCCGGATCCCCGCCTTGATCTCATCCGTGATGTGCGGAATCACCTGCACCGTGGCGCCGAGATACTCACCCCGTCGCTCCTTCGAGATCACCGCCTCGTAGATGCGCCCGGTCGTGAGGTTCGAGGCGCGCGACAAGCGCGCCGACGTGTAACGTTCGTAGTGGCCGAGGTCGAGATCGGTCTCGGCCCCGTCATCCGTTACGAAGACTTCTCCGTGCTGGTACGGCGACATCGTCCCGGGATCGACATTGATGTAGGGGTCGAGCTTCATGTGGGTGACGCGCAGTCCGCGCGCTTCCATCAAGGCTCCGATCGAAGCTGCTGCTAACCCTTTGCCGATCGACGAGACGACACCGCCGGTGACCAGGACGAACTTAGTTCGCCGACTCACCGTGTGTTCTCCATCACGGGCGTTCCAAGTAACACGGCTACCTCTTCTGTGCACACGTTAATCTGTCGCAGCGGCAAACGCTGCGAAGGGTGAAGCGTTTTTTCGCCAGGTCTGGATCGCGGGGAGTGCGATCTGCCCGAATCGGGAGCTAGAAGCTTCCGAACACGCCGAGTCCCATCGCGTCACCAGACACCCAGGGAGAAGCAGAGATTCTCGCTGCTTTGGGCTTGGGCTTCTGCTTGGGAGCTCCCGACGAAGTGCGCAAGAACGCGGCCTCCGCCATGATCAACAGACCACCAGCCTGACCCACGGCGTCGATGCTGGTGAGGATGGCGCGCAAGACCACGGTGAAGGTGCTGCAGCCCGGATCGTTGTCTGCACACCCCGTGTCTGCGAGCGCCATCCAGGGGCCCGCCACCGGGATGCGGAGATCGTTCGCGCCTGGCGCATCTGGCCACAGGTAGGAGAAGCTGATCGCGGCTCCGTACCACACGCCCGTCGTAACCGCGCCAGCGACGAACATGTTCGGCCGGGCGCCATCGGGCGGATAGACGTCCGGGTCATGGCGCTCATCGCGCACTGGTTCGTCCGCGGACGCCGGCGTAGCGACGGCGAGGCAGGTCAGCCCAGCCGCCAGCGCGGAGTACCACGCGAGCGAGCGGCGTCGTCGAGCGGGTGCTGACTGTCCGTCACTCATGACTCGCGGCCTTTTGACTGGATCCGCCCCGAAAAGCAAGCGCCCAGCGCGAAAGACTCAGTTGGCCGCAGGGGATGCTGGTTCCGGGCGACCTGCGAGGGCGCCCCAGCGACCGATCGCGTCGAGAGCGAAGCCGCTCGCGCGTGTGGAGACCACCGCGACCTGGTCTTCGTGCCATAGCGGGAGCACTGGCAGATCCTTCGCCATCCGACGTGCGATCTCGAGGTACAAGCCGGCGCGCTCGTCCCGCGAGTTCGACGCGCTGGCGCGATCGAGCCAGGTGCCGACTTCAGAGCTGCGATAGCGCGCTCGGTTCTTGCCCTCACCCCCTTCTCCTGGAATTCCATGCGGATTAAAAAACCAGTTGAGGATATTGGGCTCCGTGAGTTCTGGCATTTGCAGGATCGCGAGCTCGAAATCACCCGAGTCCAGGCGCTTGAGCAGCACGCCGAGATCCAGCGCGACCACTCGTACCTTTGCCCCTGCATCCTCTAGCATCTGGGCGATTGCTCTGGCGATGGTCAGCCGTGCGCGGTCGGTGCTCGTCGTGAGGGTGATGGGTGGCGCTGCGCTCAGGGTAAGCTTCGCCGTCTCGAGATCGTAGGGAATTGGCTTCGCCTCAGGGTCAGCAGACCAATGTCCACGAGGAAACAGACCGCTCGCCACCTCTGCTTTCCCTGCCAGCAACGAGTCGACCAGTAGCTTGCGATCGATGGCGCTGGCTATGGCTTTGCGAAACCCGCGATCGTTGGTCGGCGGGCGGTCGTTCTGGAACAACATGTAGGTCACGTTGGCTCCGGAGCGCGACCGCACCTGCAGGTCGGGGCGCTTGGCCAGGGCTGGCAGGATGGTCGCGGAGATGGCGTTGGGAGCGATGTCGGCGCTCCCAGCCATCAAGCGCAGGGCGCGGGCGTTCTCGTCTCTTACCGTGCGGATCACCAGATGAGACGCCGGATCGGTCACTGCGGCCTCCCCCGGGGGTTCTGGGGGTGAGGGAGCACGCTCGACGAGACCGAGCGCAGCCGCCTGTCCCGGAACGGCTCTAAGGTCGACCTCGCCCCAGTCGAAGTGGGCGATGGAGTAGGGGCCGAGGCCATCCAGAGCTCCCGTCGTGCGCTGGTCGCTCGCCGCCTGGTCCGCGCGCAAGATGGGGACCTCCAGGTCCGAGAGCAGCGTGGCACGGGGATTGGCCAGCGTGAGCTCCAGGCGGTTCTCACCCAGGTCCAAGCAGGCACCGATGGACTCGGCGACGACGCGATGAGGGCTACCAAGGCGCTCGTCTGCGAGCGCCTTCAACGTCGCGCACACGTCGCTGACCTCGAGAGGTTTACCACTGTGGAATTTCAGGCCAGGTCTGAGCTCCACGTCAAGGTGGCGGGAGTCTCTCCAGCTCCAGCCCTTGGCCACCAGCGGAACCGGTTCCAGGGTATCTGGATCGAGGCCTGCGAGTCCGGCGTGCACGAGGCGCGTGACCTTGATGTCCAGGGCGCGAGTAGTGAAACGCGGATCGAGAGAGCTGAATTCCGTGGGCACGACGATCTCCAGTGCCCGCTGTTCAGGCGCTTCGGAGGTCGTCTCGCTGGGGGTGCACGCGCTGAGTGATGCCAACAGCAACGGCACCGTCAGGCGACGCGCAATGTGTTCCAGAGCGGCTCCCCACGTCACCCGATCGCCGTATCAGATGCTAGAACCTGGTGCATGCGGAATCGAGACGCGTGGCTGACGACGGCGGTGCTGGTCGCATCTCTGGGCGCAGCGCTGCTGCGGACGCAGGAGCCGGCACCCGAGGTGGTCGCCGAGCAGTCCGATCCGGCCGCCGCCAGTTTGAGCGCGCGCATCGACGAGCTGAGGAGCTGGGTGAAGGAAGGCAAGGGCAAGCTCAGCCTTCGTGTGCTCGACGTGGAGACGGGGCAGCGTGTCGCGGGCGTGGATGACGAACTGGCGCTGAATCCGGCGTCGAACATGAAGGTGGTCACGGCCGCAGCGGCGCTCGAGCTGCTCGGGCCCGACTTCAGCTTCCGCACGGGAGTGTATGGCGACCTGAATGACACGCACTCCTCCTCACTCGTGCTGCGAGGGGACGGTGATCCATCGTTCGGTATGGGCGATGTCTGGCGCCTGGCCTCGGCGCTGGTGCAGAGCGGCTTGCGTCAGGTCGATGGCGACGTCCTCGTCGATCAGAGCCGGTTCGACGGTCAGTACGTGCCGCCGGCGTTCGACCAGCAACCGAACGAGTGGGCCTACTTCCGCGCGCCGGTGAGCGCGGTGGCGCTCGACGAGAACACCGTCACACTCAACGTCGTGCCGACGGCGCCTGGCAAGCCTGCGCGCATCTGGTTCGATCCTCCTGGCTTCGTCAACGTCAGCGGTCACGTGCGGAGCGATGAGCAGGGCAAGGGGCAGAGCATTCAGCTGCGCCTTGCGCCGGACGGAAACAAGCTGCGCGCCGACCTGGACGGCCACATCGCGGATGGCTTGCCCCGTCAGCGCTTCAGCAAGCGCGTCGACGATCCGACGCTGCTGGCAGGGTTCGCCTTGGCGCACGCGCTGGAGAGCCTTGGCGTGGAGATCAAGGGGAAGGTCAAGCCGGGGGGCTCGGGCGAGAAACGTGAGCTCGTCCATGTGTCCTCGGCGCCGCTCAACGTGCTCGTTCAACGCCTCGGCAAGGACAGCGATAATTTCTACGCAGAAATGGTGTTCAAGGCGATCGCGGCTCACGCCAACCCAGGAGAGCCGTCGACGTTCAAGCAGGCCGCCGTGCAGGTCTCCGAGTGGCTGGCTCAGGTCACCCCCGAGGGCTCACGGACCGCTCCGGCGCCCAGCGGCTCTGCGGCTCTAGGCGGCTCTGCGGCTCCCGCCATGAGCGGGCAGTCCGCGGATGTCATCCTCAACGGCTCGGGGTTGTTCGACGCAAACCGTCTCAGCGCGGCCACCCTGACCCGCGTGCTGAGTCATGCTTACAGAGATCCTCGGTTGTCCGCGGAGTTCGTCGCCCAGCTCTCGATTGGCGGTGTCGACGGTACGCTGCGCTCACGCTTGCGCAACCACCGCAAGCGCCGGGTGGTGCGCGCCAAGACGGGGACTCTCGCGCGAGTCGTCGCCTTGAGCGGCTTCGTGCTGCGCGACGGCAAGGAGCCATACGCCTTCAGCATCCTGGTCAACGGCATTGCGGATCACGCGGGCGTGCGCCGCCGCATGGATCGCGTGGTTGACGCGCTGGTGTCGCTCAGCGAGCAGAAGTAGCGCCGCGCGCTGTCTTCCGCTGTCTTCCGCTGGGTTTTGCGACTGTCCCGACCCCGATAGCGATCTCGCATTGCGAGCAGGCCGGCGCGACACTACGAACGCTGGTGTTGTCCGCCTCATCCCCCACGCCAGAGACCGCGTCGGTCGACGAGACCGGTGCTGGCGCCTCCCGAGAGCCCACCGCTACCCCGACCGCTTCGAAGCGCGATCTCACTCAGGGGCCAGTTGGTCCGACGTTGACGCGCCTGGCGATCCCCATGGCGCTCGGCATCGGCGCGGTCATCCTGTTCGGCGTCGTGGACACCGTCTACGTGGGGCAGCTCGGACCCGAGCCGTTGGCGGCGATGAGCTTCACGTTTCCCATCGTCTTCACCGTGATGAGCCTGTCCATGGGTATGGGTATCGGCGTGATGTCGGTGATCTCCCGCGCGATCGGCGAGGGGGACGAGCAGAAGGTCACGCGCCTCGCGACCCACGGTCTGATGCTGGCGTTCTTGATCGTGATCGCCGTCGCCGCGCTCGGCCTGTTGACACTCGAACCGTTGTTCACGGCCCTTGGTGCAGGTCCCGAGCTGATGCCCATGATCAAGGCCTACATGGTGCCCTGGTACCTGGGCGTGGGCCTCCTGGTCGTGCCCATGGTGGGCAACAGCTGCATCCGTGCGACCGGTGACACCAAGACGCCAGGCTTGATCATGATGCTCGCTGGGGGGCTCAACGTGATCCTCGATCCGCTGATGATCTTCGGCATCGGACCGTTCCCGCGCCTGGAGCTGCAGGGGGCGGCGCTGGCGACAGTGATTTCCTGGGTCGTCACCTTCGTCGCAGCCTTCTGGATCCTGACCCGGCGCGAAAAGATGCTGTCCGCGAAGTACCTGAAGCCGGCGGGCGTCCTCGGCTCGTGGAAGCACATCCTGAGCATTGGACTCCCTGCAGCCGCCACCAACATGCTGGTGCCCATCGCCGCTGCCGTGCTGACCCGCATCGCCTCGCGGTTCGGGCACAACGCGGTGGCGGCGTATGGCGTCGGCACCCGGGTCGAGTCGTTCTCGATGATCGGAATCATCGCCATCAGCGCTTCGGCCACACCGTTCGCTGGGCAGAACTTCGGAGCGCGCAAGAGCGAACGTATCCGCGAGGCACTAAAGTTCGGCTCGAAGGCGTGTCTGGTTTGGGGGTTAGGGGTTGCGCTGGTGCTCGGTCTGGCGGCCCCGTTCATCGCCGGCTGGTTCAGCGGCGAGGGCGACGTGGTGACACCCGCCGCGTGGTACATGCGCCTCGTGCCCGTGAGCTACGGCGCCTACGGGCTCTCGGTGTTCGCGGTCAGCGTCTTCAACGGCATCAACCGACCCTTGAACGCGGGGCTCGTGATCGTCGTGCGGCTGTTCGTGCTGGCGGTACCTCTGGCGTTGCTTGGCGCCGCTGTTCAGGGCCTTTACGGCATGTTCCTCGGAGTCACCATCGCCAACCTGGTGATCGGAGTGCTGGCGCTGGCTCTGGTGCGTGCCCAGGTTCGCAAGCTGGACCACCAGTTCTCTCTCACCCCCCAACGATCCGTCTAGCAGCGCACTACGACACGACGCCACAGCCCGAGGAAGACCCCGTCGGTTTGCAGTCGTCGCGAGACCAGGGAACAAACGCGAAGAGCCCGACCTAAGCCGGGCTCTCTGCGCTGCCGCGTGGTGCGCGACCTACTGCGCCTTGGCGTCGTCGTAGGCGTTGATGTTCTGCTGGTACTCCCCGCGGTCGTTGACGGTGAGCCCTACGAACAACGCGAGGAACAGGAACGAGCCGAGGAAGATCAGGACGTTGAAGCGCTTGTCCCACCAGAGATGCATGAAGAACAGCATGACCAGGGATGCCTTGATGGTGGCGATCACCATCGCGACGACCAGGTTCACGGTGTAGCCCATGTCGAAGTGAGTGACGCTGACCGTGAGAACGGTCAGCACCATCAGCGCCGCCCACACGGCGATCAACCCCTTGATGGGCATGGTGTGAGCGAGGCCGTGATCGTGGTCGTCATGACCGTGGCCTGCGTCGTGCTTCGCGTGGCCCTTGTCCGAGGACGGGGGATGATCCGAACCGCGCTTCTTGGCGTCGGGTCCTTCCGCCTTGGTCACCTCGTCTTCGTTCCCGTCGGAATCGTCGTCGTCCTCGTCGTCGTCCGAGTCCTCGTCCTCGTCCTCGTCCGAGTCTTCGTCGTCCGAGTCCGACGTCGCTTCGGGCGAGCTATCGTCTTCGTCTTCGTCTTCGTCTGCGGCGGCCTTGGCCTCTTCGGCTTCAGCGCTTGCCTTGTCGGCTTTCTCTTTTGCCATTGGTCAGGTCCCGTTCTCAGTGAATCAGGTAAAGCAGCGGGAAGAGGTAGATCCAGATCAGGTCGACCAAGTGCCAGTACAGAGCGGCGTAGTCGATTGGGCCGAAGTACTTCGGTCCGAACTGTCCCTTCAGGGCGCGTATCAGCAGCCAGCACCAGACGATGATCCCTGCGATCACGTGGATGCCGTGCAGGCCGGTCATGAAGAAGTAGATGCCGAAGAAGATGTTCGAGTGGTTCGGACGAACGATGCCGTAGTCCTTGCCCCCGGCGGCCTTGCGCGCGGCCGCAGCGATTTCCGCGCGGCTCTTGCCCTCCTTGGCTGCCTCCTCCGCGGCCTCCGCGACCTCGGGATGGTGAGCGCGGAACTCGTGGAGCTCCCACACTTCTTCCTTCGGGTTGTGACGCGTCCAGGTGAGCTCCGCATCCGCCGGACCCCACATCAGTCCGTCGTGGAACTTGTGCGAGTACTCCTTGTACTTGATGCCCAAGAAGCCGAACGCACACGCGATGGTGATCACGATGTTGATCACCAGACCGGTCTTGTTGGCGTTCTGCGCGCAGCGCACTGCCCACGCTGCCGTGAGGCTGGAGACGATGAGCACGCCGGTGTTGATCGCGCCTAGCTGGGTATCCAGGTAGTAGTGCGCCCAGATGAAGATCTCTGGGTGCATCGAGCGATACACGATGTACGCAACGAACAGCGCGCTGAAGAACAGGATTTCCTGGGCCAGGAACAGCCAGATGCCGAGCTTTCCGGTGTCGAACTGCTGCTGGTAGGTGTCGAAGTGGTGCGCGAGGTGAGGTCCATCACCGTGGCCATGCTCGTGGCTGGCGTGCGCATCCGCAGTAGTGTCAGTCATCGTTTTCGAGCTCGATGTTGTGGATTGGAGCAGAAGCGAAGAAAAGCAAAAGGGGAGAGGGCCAGAGCCGAGCGGATCCACTCTGGCCGTTGCGGGTTGGACTCAGGCTTTCAACTCCGACTTGTGCACGTAGCCGCCGACCTTCTTGTCGAACACCAGGTCGTCGTAGTCGTACGGCCCGAAGTCGACCACCGGCGGCGTGTGGTAGTTGTAGTAGGGCGGGGGAGAGGTCGTCTCCCACTCCAGAGTGCGGGCGCCCCAGGGGTTCTTCGGCGCGTCAGGCTTCTTCCGTAGGGAACGGAAGAAGTTGATCGCCGTCAGCAAGAAGCCGAGACCCATCATGTAGGCACCGACTGTCGACAGCTGGTGGTAGATGGTGAACTCCTCGAGGTAGTTGTAGTAGCGGCGCGGCATGCCGTGAGAGCCCATGATGAACTGAGGGAAGAACGTCAGGTTCAGCCCCAGGAAGACGATCACGGTGGAGATGCGCCCCATCTTCTCGTCGTACATCCGGCCGCTCAGCTTCGGCCACCAGTAGTGGAGACCGGCGAAGAAGGCGGTGATCGCGCCACCCATCATCACGTAGTGGAAGTGGGCCACGACGAAGTACGTGTCGTGAAGGTGCACGTCAGTGCTCATCACCGAGAGGTACATGCCCGTCACACCGCCGATGGTGAACACCCAGAGGAACGCCAGCGCGTAGAGCATCGGGGTGTCGAGGAAGATGCGCCCCTTGTACATGGTGGCCAGCCAGTTGAAGATCTTGATGGCCGTCGGGATGGCGATGAGGAAGGTGATGGCGCTGAAGATGGTTCCAGCGAGCACCGACTGACCGCTGACGAACATGTGGTGCCCCCAGACCAGGAAGCCCAGGATCGCGATCGCGACCGATGACAGCGCGATGAACTTGTAGCCGAAGATCTTCTTGCGGCTGAAGGCTGCGATCACCTCGCTGATCACCCCGAAGGCGGGGACGATCATGATGTAGACGGCGGGATGCGAGTAGAACCAGAAGAAGTGCTGGTAGAGCACCGGGTCGCCGCCCAGCGCTGGATCGAAGATGCCAATGTGGAAGGCGCGCTCGACGATCAGCATCAGCAGGGTGATGCCGAGCACCGGCGTCGCGAGCACCTGCATGATCGCCGTCGCGTAGATGGCCCAGCAGAACAGCGGCATGCGGAACCAGGTCATGCCCGGCGGACGCAGCTTGTGGATCGTCACGATCATGTTCAGCCCCGTGAAGATGGAGCTGAAGCCGAGGATGAACGCACCGAAAGTCGCGGGGATGACCGCCGTCGTCGTGGTGGTGCTGTAGGGCGTGTAGAAGGTCCAGCCGGTGTCGGCTGCGCTGATGTACATGCTCAGCACGAGGAACAGCGCGCCGATGGTCCAGAGGTGGAAGCTGAACAGGTTCAACCTCGGGAAGGCGACGTCCTTGGCGCCCAGCTGGATCGGCAGCACGAAGTTGCCTAGCGCGGCGGGGATGCCGGGGATGATGACCAGGAAGACCATCACCGCGCCGTGAAGCGTGAACATCTGATTGTAGGTGTCCGCCTCGATGATCGTCTTGCCCGGCGTGAATAGCTCCGTGCGAACCATCAGCGCGAAGAAGCCGCCAAGGGCAAAGGAGCAGAGCACGCCAATCAGGTACATCACGCCGATTCGCTTGTGGTCCAGCGTGAGGATCCAAGAGCGGAGGCCCCGCTCGTTGGTCAAGTAGCTCTCGTCCGCCGTGGGATGGGCGTTACCGAAAGCGTCAGGGGTCGTTGTGGTGCTAGCCATGGGGCCTCACTTCTGGTTCTTGATGAACTCGATGATCGCGCGAATCTGGTTGTTCGACAGCTTGCCCTTGAAGGTGGGCATGCTCGCCGGGAAGCCCTTGACGATCTTCGCCTGGGGGTCCTCGACCGACTCTCGAATGTAGTTCTCGTCGACTTGAGCGCTGGTCCCGTCGGCGAAGTTCTCCGTCTTCCCCCAGATCCCCTTGAAGCTGGGGCCCACCTTCACGCTGCCGTCGGTCGAGTGACACGTCGCACAGCCGTTGCGGTTGTAGAGCGTCTCGCCATAGGCCGCGGGGTTCTTGAGGGCCTCTTCCTCTTCCTTCTTCGCGGCTTCTGCGAGCCACTTGTCGAAGTCCCCCTGCTCCTGGACGACCACCTTGGTGATCATGTCGGAGTGCGAGGTGCCGCAGTATTCGGCGCAGAAGAGCGGGAACTCACCCAGCTCGATGGCCTGGAACCAGGCGTATGAGTAACGCCCTGGGACCGCATCCATCTTCTGGCGGAAGGCCGGCACGTAGAAGGAGTGGATGACGTCTTGGCTCTCGATGATCACCTTCACCGGCCGATCCTTCGGCACGTGCAGCGTGTCGCTGACGTATCCGCTCGGATACTGGAACAGCCACTTCCACTTCTGAGCAGTGGCATGGATGTCGTAGGTGTCCTTGGGCGGCGTGCGCAGATCCACGAAGCCCCTGAAGCCGAACACGAAGAACGCGACCACGAAGAACAGCGGGATCACCGACCAGGTGATCTCCAGCGTGTTGTCGTGATCGACGTCGCTCGTCGCCTTCTCGTTCTTCGAGCGATCCGTGGCGCGGTACTTCACGCAGAAGAGCACCATCGCCGCGACGACGCCCACCATCACCACCGCGCTGGTCCAGGTGATGAACTGGAACAGCCAGTCCGTATCCTTCGCGAAGGTGGAAGCCTCCGTCGGGGTCCAGAAGTTGGGACTATCGGGGATTTTTGGCTTGTCGCCCGGCTGCAGGGCAGCGAGCAGCATGCTCGTTACGTTGGTCATGACTCTTGGTCCGAGTTGGTGGACTCGTCGTCCGCGGCTTGCGGATCGTTCTTGTTCTTGTCTCGCTTGCGGCGCTTCCGGAGCTCGTTGCCCCAGAGCGAGGTCAGCACACCGCCTAGAAGGAGGGCGGTAGCTCCACCCGCGACCTGCATGATGTTCATGGCCACGGGTGCGTATTTGCCTTCACCGGAATCGTAGTGAAAGCAGTACAGGATCAGCTTGTCGACGGTGGTTCCGATCTTGCCCTCTGAGGACTCGACCAGGCCGAGACGTAGGGTCTTCGGGTGATACTCGATGCCGTACAGGTAGCGGGCGATCTTGCCCTTCGGCGTGGCTAGCGTCAGCGCAGCAGGGTGCACGTACTCGTCGCGGGCTTCGTTGTAGCCGTAGCGAAAGCCGATCGCGTTGGCCAGGGCCTTGATGTTCTCCTCACTTCCCGTGAGGAAATGCCAGCCAGCTTGGGACTCGGCGCGGCCGTATTCTGCGGTGTACCGCTTCTTGGTCTGAGCCGACCGCTCGGGCTTCTCCTTCGGGTTCAGGCTCACCGTGACCACTCGGAACTCTTTCCCTGCGGTCCAGTCCATCTGCTTCATGCTCTTGACCAAGCCGGTCAGCTGCAAGCTGCAGAGCATCGGACAGTCGGAGTAGTTCATGGTGACGATGACGGGATGCTCCCCATCGAAGAAGTCGCGGAGGTGGACTTGCTTGCCGTCGGTGTCCGTGAACGCGAGGTCGAGGGGGAGGTCGGTATCGAGGTGCTCGTCGACGTCGATGCCATTCAGCCGCTTGGGCTTGTTGGGCGTGGCGTCACCGAGCTCGATGGCCGAGGCGGTGGTCGGGGCGAACGCAAGCAACACACTGCAAATCAGCGTGCACTCGAGCAACTTCAGCCACCGGGAAACCACCGCCACGTTCATCACTCTGCTCCTTCTCCCGCGCCTTCCCCTTCGCCGGGAGGAGGCTGGGTTCCGCTGGGGCCCTGGGTCTTGGGGGGCTTCGGAGTGCCGTCCTTGACCTTCTCCTTGCCCTCGCCCTTCTTGTCGGCGCCCTCGCCGTCAGCGGCGGCGTCACCTTCCGAGTTCGCTCCGGCGTCCCCAGCGTCTCCGGCACCTGCGTCGGCATCGGCCTGAGCGGGCGGTTCGTCGCCGGGGGCCGTAGCCGCCTGGGGGTTGTCCGAGATGTCCTTCACGACCGCAGCCATCGCGCGATCCAGGGGTAGCGTGATGCGCTCCTTCTTCTCGTCGGCGTAGACCGGCGCGCCCTCCAGGGTCTTCTCCTGCTCCGCGCGCAGCTCCACCATCGGCTTGAGGTTCGCTTCGGCGTTCTTGCGATCGTCTTCGGAAGACTGCTCGCTTCGAACGAGTGCCGTGAGCACCGCGCAAATCGCGACCATCGCGATGGCACCGGAGATGGTCACGGTGCCGATCAGGCCTGAGTTTGGCTTGTCGTCTTCAGTTGCCATGGGACGTCTCAGAAGTTCTCGAACGCCAGCGACTTGGCCAGTCGTGGGTCCTTGGTGGGGCGCAGGTTGATGCCGGAGGCAACCCGAGCGGCGTTAGCGATTAGGACACCTGCCACACCGATCAGGGCGAGCAAGTCCATCGCGCTGAGGGGAGCCCTCTGTCCGTCGTAGGACGGCATGATCAGCCAGTAGAGATCGATGTAGTGCACCACGAGGATGTAGATGGCCCAGAAAGCCAGCGCCTTGCGGTTGCGCTTCACGTGGCGTGAAACCAGGCCGAAGAACGGGATCACGAAGTGGCCGACGAGCTGAACGATGCTCACCCACTGCCAGCCCTCGACGAAGCGCGGCTTGAACCACACCGTTTCCTCGGGGATGTCTGCGTACCAGATCAGCATGAACTGGCTGAACGCGATGTAGGCCCAGAAGACGATGAAGGCGAACATCATCTTTCCGATATCGTGGAAGTGGTGAACGCTCACGCTCTTGGTGAGGCGTCCTGCCCCCTGGAGCCAGAGCAGCGTCAGCGCGAGCACACAGTGGAAGCTCAGCTGGCAACCGGCGAACACGTAGACACCGAACATGGTGCTGAAGAACTCGGGCTCCAGGCTCATGATCATGTCGATGGCGCCGAAGGTCGTGGTCAGCGCGAACAGCAGCATGCCGGGAGCGCTGAGCGCGAAGCTCTTGCGGCTCAGCGCGGGATCCCCCGAGACGTCTTGCTGCACGCTGTTCTTGGCCAGCTTGCTGCCGAGGCCGATCCAGACCGCGAAGTAGAACACCCAGCGGATCAGGAAGAAGGTCTTGTTGAGGTAGCCTTCCTTGTGCTGGAGCACGTGGCTCTGGGCGACGTGGTGCGGGTCGTTCCAGGGGTAGAGCGCCGAGTTGCCCAGGATCACCGGCACCAGAACGACGAGGGAGAGCACCGCCAGCGCTGGCATGTTGCTCACGAAGATCTCGGCGACGCGCCGCACGACAGGGCTCCAGCGCGCCTTGGTCAAGTGCTGGATGAGGATGAAGAACAGGGAGCCCAGGGTGATGGTGAGACCCCACCAGAAGGCGACCAAGTAGGAGTGGAAGAAGTGGGCGAAGCCGTCGCCCGCCGTGGCGCCAAGCGCTGCGGCTCCGCCCAGACCGACGACTGCCATGCCGCCGCCAACCTTGAGTAGCGTCCCGCTCAGGTCCCCGAGGCGGATGTTCTCGCCCTCGGGACCATGGTCGCCGCCGTCCTTTCCGCTTGCACCGTGGCCGCTCGCCGGCTTGCGAGGCTGCCCGACAGCCTGATTGGGCATGTCGTCTTCGAATGCCGGACCCGAGGTCACGGGCTTGCTCGCTGCGACCTTGGGTTCTTCCTTCTTGGGAGCGGGCTTCTTGGACGCGGCCTTGGGCTCGTCCTTCTTCGCCTCGTCCTCGTCCGGCTCGGGCGCTGAGTCCTTGGTTTCGTCCTCGTCGTCCTCGTCGTCTTCCTCCGCGGAAACGGGCTCGGACGTCGGCTCTTCAGACTTCGAGCTCGTTTCCTCGGGCTCGGTCTGCTTGACGGTCTTGCGGGGCTTCGCCTTCTTGCTGGCCATGTCGATATCCGTGCTTACTTGAGCGAGGCGATCTCGCTGGGAGTCAGGTCTTTGGTCGTGGCGTTGCGGGTACGCTGCAGCGCACGCACGTAGAGGATGATGGCCCAGCGGTCCTCGGGCTCAATCTGCGGGCCGTAGGCCGGCATGTTGCGCACGCCGTGAGTGATGCTGTTGAACAGCTGCCCCACCGGCTGCTTCATCAGGTTTGGATCCGTGATGTCGGAGGGGGGGACCCAACCATCGACGCCGGCTCCGATTGACTCGGCTCGCTTGTTGACCATCCCATCACCGCGACCCTGGAGGCCGTGGCAGGGCGCACAGAAGATGTCGAAGCGCTGCTCACCGCGCTTCATCGTGGCCTCGCTCACCTCGACCTGGTTCGGGAAGGTGCGGGCCCAGGTGTCGCCAGACTTGCCGCGGTAGAAGTGGTCGTCCTCCCGCAAGTTTCCGCGCGCGACCGTGCCCTCGACGAACGGACGGTCGGCTCGACGGTCATCGAAGAAGGTATTGACCCGCTGGGCCTTGTACTTCGTCTGCCAATCCATGTCGGGGACGATGTGGATTCGCGGGCTGCGGTTGTGTGACTCCCTCGCGTGGGCGGCCAGCGCGAAGGGAACGATGGCGGCAGCCGTCAGGATGACCAGGCCGTAGATGATTCCGCGCGGTAGCTCCGCCGGCGTCTGATCGTCGTCCATCAGCGGCTCGACCAGGTCAGCGTCCTCTGCCAGGAGAGCGGTCACCTCGTCGGCGTCGTACTTCGGGTCGCTGGCCTCGATCAGCAGGAAGAACTTGTCGTCCGTCACCCGCTCGAAGCGCTCCTTGAGGTCCAGGGGGTGAGAGGGGTGGGGCAACTTGTTCAGCGCCAGCATGCCTCCGAGCGTGGTCAGCGCGCTCAAGAGCACGGTCAGCTCGAACATGATTGGCACGTTTGCAGGGATCGACCAGAAGGGCTTGCCGCTGACGATCCACGGGTAGTCGTGGGCGTTCGTCCACCACTGCAGGGTGATCGCCGTTGCCAGGCCCGTCAGGCCCGCGCAGAGCACGAGCCAAGGCAGGATGGTCGGCTTGATGCCCATCGCCGGGTCGATGCCGTGCACGGGGAACGGCGTGTACGTGTCCCACTTCTTGAAACCAGCGTCGCGAACCTTCTTGCAGGCTTCGATCAAGACCGCTGGATCCGAGTACTCAGCCAAGATGCCGTAGACCGGCGTCTTCTTGGTGGTGCTCTTGTCCTTCTTCTCGCTCATGACTCTAGTCCTCGAAGGCCCGACTCAGTGGTGATGATGCATGTGGTGGTTGTAGTGGATGGCCTTCACCTCGCTCATCGCGACCATGGGCAGGTAGCGGCAGAACAGCAGGAAGAGCGTGAAGAACAGGCCGAAGCTGCCGATCAAGGTGATGAAGTCGACCTTGGTCGGGATGAAGTAACCCCAGTTGGAGGGGATGAAGTCACGGCTCAGTGACGTGCAGACGATGACGAAGCGCTCGAACCACATGCCCACGTTCACGAAGACCGCGATGATGAACATCACCGGGATGCTGCGGCGCAGCTTTCTGAACCAGAACAACTGGGGTGCGAGCACGTTGCAGCTGATCATCGTCCAGTAGGCCCAGGCGTATGGGCCAAAGGCGCGGTTGATGAACGTGAAGCTCTCTTCCGGCACGCCTCCGTACCAAGCGATGAAGAACTCCATCATGTACGCGTAACCAACCAGCGTGCCGGTCACGAGCATGATGATGCACATGTTCTCCAGGTGCCTCATGCTGATGATGCGCTTGAGCCCGAAGAACTGCCGCGCGGGAACGGCCAGCACGACGACCATCGCGAAGCCACCGAAGATGGCGCCCGCGACGAAGTAGGGCGGGAAGATCGTCGTGTGCCAGCCCGGCAGCTGGGCGGTAGCGAAGTCGAACGAAACGACGGAGTGCACCGAGAGCACCAGGGGCGTCGCGAGAGCAGCCAGGATCTGGTACGCCTTCTCGTAGCGGTGCCACTGGCGGCTCGAGCCGCGCCACCCCATCGAGAACAGGCCATACACCAGGCGCCTCACCGTGGAGCGCGAGCGATCCCGCAGCGTCGCCAGGTCGGGGATCATGCCCATGTACCAGAACAGGATCGACACCGTGGCGTAGGTGCTGACCGCGAACACGTCCCACTCCAGCGGGCTGCGGAACTGCGGCCACATGCTCATCTGGTTCGGGATCGGGAACATCCAGTACGGCAGCCAGGGACGGCCGATGTGGATGCCGGGAAAGATTGCCGCGCAGATAACCGCGAAGATCGTCATCGCCTCTGCGAAGCGGTTGATGCCGGTGCGCCAGTCCTGACGGAAGAGGTAGAGCACCGCGCTGATCAACGTTCCTGCGTGGCCGATACCGACCCAGAAGACGAAGTTGACGATGGGAAAGCCCCAGAAGACCGGGCTCATGTTTCCCCAGGCGCCGATGCCTTCCCAGAACACGAACCCGATGCTGCTGAAGAAGGCCAGCATCACGGTCGAGGAGATGGCGAAGGAGATGTACCAGGCCTTCGGCGGCTTGGGTGCCTCGGCCACGCGACACACGTTCTCCGTGATCTGCGCGAACGGGTTATCCGCTTCGAGCTGGGTGTTGAACTGTTTGACGTCAGCTGCAGTGGTCATCTGATCTCCACTCGAAGTTCAGTCTCAGCCGTGATGGCCGCCGTGACCTTCGCCTTCCTGCTTCTGCTCGAGATCGGGGTGAGGGTTCGTAACCTTGGCTAGGTAGAGCAGCCGCGGATGGGTGTTGAGCTGGCCCAGCAGTGCGTAGGCGCGCTCCTTGTTCTGGAGCTCGCGCACCTTGGCGCCGGGGTCGTTCAGGTCGCCAAAGACAATGGCGTCGCTGGGGCACGCCTGCTGGCACGCGGTCTTGATCTCGCCGTCCTCGATCTTGCGACGATGGTTCTTGGCGTCGATCTTGACGTTCTGGATGCGCTGCACGCAGAAGGTGCACTTCTCCATTACCCCGCGGAACCGTACGGTGACTTCGGGGTTGTAGACCATCCCCTTCACCTTGTTGGCGTCGTCCTTCATGTCCATGTGGTAGTTGAAGTAGTTGAACCGACGCACCTTGTAGGGGCAGTTGTTCGCGCAGTAGCGGGTGCCGATGCAGCGGTTGTAGGTCATGTCGTTCAGACCTTCGTGCGAGTGCATCGTGGCGCCCACCGGGCACACCTGCTCGCATGGAGCATTCTCACACTGGTGGCAGGTCAGCGGCTGCTGCGCCATGCCCGGATTCTCGGGGTCGCCCTTGTAGTAACGGTCCACGCGAATCCAGTGCAGCTCGCGGCCGAACAGCACGCGCTCCTTGCCGACCGTGGGGATGTTGTTCTCCGCCTGACAGGCGACGGTGCAGGTTCCGCAGCCGACGCACTTGTTCAGGTCGATGGTCATGCCCCAGCGATGCCCCTCGTAGGAGACCGGCGGCTTCCAGAGTGAGAGGAGCGGCGGGTGGTGCACCTTGTGCTTGGCGAAGTCTGGCGTCTTCTTGTACTCGGCCAGCGTTGCCTCGCGGATCAGAACCGGGATTCGCTCCTGGATCTCGTCCCCGCCGAGCTGGTCGATGGAGTGCTTGTCCTGGGTGGTGGCCAACTTGGTCCACTTGCCCGTCTTCTTGACGCTGGCGCCGCCGCCGAAATCCCACAGCTTGCTGCTGCGTAGCGTGTAGGTGTTCGCACCTACGGGCGCTACGCCGTGCGCCTTGGAGCCTCCGATTTGTCCCGCCGCGGTGCGGCCGTAGCCCAGCGCCAGGCGCACGGAGCCCTTGGCCTGACCAGGTGCCTGCAGCACCGGGATCTCCAGGGACGCGCCGCCGACCGTCAGGCTGATCACGTCGCCATCGGTCACGCCCAGCGCCTTGGCAGTCGAGGGCGCGATCAGTGCGGCATTCTCCCAGGTCAGTTTGCCGATCAGATCGGGCAGCTCTTGGAGCCAGCCCAGATTGGCGTAACGGCCGTCGTACAGCTTGCTGTCGGCGGCGAAGCTGACCTCCAGGTCCTGCTCCGCCTCGACTCCGCCAAGATCGGGGCCCTGGAGACTCACGGTGACGTCCTTGAGCGTGGGCGTGACCAGCTTGGCCTCCGAGCCCTGAACGTATCCGTCGTGAATGGCGCGGCGCCAGAGCGCGTCCCCGGCGAGGCGCTCCTCGTGGGTGCGCTTGATCAAGGCCAGCGCATCCAGCTTCTCGCCCAGCAGCGCGCCGCACAGTTCGATCGCCGAGCGACCGTCGTAGAGCGGCGCGATCAGGGGCTGAGCCAACGAGACGGTGCCGTCCCAGGCGAGGGAGTCACCCCAAGCTTCCAGCCAGTGCGCCAGCGGCACGTGCCAGCTGCAGAGCTGACTCGTCTCGTCCTCGTACACCGACGCGTGGACGCTGGTTGGGACCTTGGCCAGAGCCGCGGCGAAGCCGACGTCCGCAGGCGCGTCATACGCCGGGTTTCCGCCCAGAATCAGCAGTGACTTGACCTGTCCACCATTCATCGCCGCGACCAGCTTGGTCAGCTGAGCGACGTAGCTCTCACGCTCGGGTTCGAGCTCTGCGGTGTAGAGCACCGTCTTGCCGACGTTGCCCAGGATCGAGTTGAGGCGATGTACGAGCGCATGCACCTCTGCGGGCTGGTTTGCGCCCGCCACGACGACGCTGCGTCCCCGATGCTCGACCAGGTCCTTCACCACGGTCTCGAGGAACTTCTTCGCGTGCTCGTCGCTCAGGAACTTCGCGGCAGGCGCGCCTTGCGCGGTCCCTTCCGCGGACACCTGGGGGCTCACCGCCGAGTCGAGGTAGGCCGCGACCGCCTTGATCAGCTGGGAGCGAAGAGGAAGCCGATGATCTGCCGCGCCGCCGGTCGCGCTGAAGCTGCTCTCGATGCTGTAGAGGCGAGTCATGCTGCCCGCTTCGGGGCTGCGGCGAGACGCGAATGCCTTCGAGTGCGCAAGGCCGTTCGGGTGTGCGCCGAAGAGGTCCGCGTCCAGCGTGAGGATCACGTCGGTCTGGTCGAGCTTCAGCTGCGTGCGGACCACCTCGCCGAACGCTGCCTTGGCACCGGCGCGCTCGTTGTCGCGATTGATCGGCGCGTAATCGAACCACTGGACTCCCTTCGCGGTGAGGCGACGCTTCAGGTCTGCCAGAGTCGGGGAACTCGACCCATCGCCGAGGATGGCGAGCGTCGCGTCCGCGCCCTTCTTCAAGAAGGCCTCCTCGAACTCGGCCCAGGTGCCGCTCTCACGTTTCCCTCCGGAATAGCGTGCGGCGCCCTTGCTACGGTCCGGGTCGTACATCTCGAGCACGGCGGCCTGCTGGATCGAGGTGCTGCCACCGACACTGCTCGTGTGCTCGGGGTTGCCTTCGAGTTTGATCGGGCGACCATCGTAGCTGCGCGCGAGCAGTCCGACCCCCACGCCCCCGAGTTCCATCGTGGTGGCGAAGTAGACGGGCTTACCAGGGATCAGCCCTTCGGGGCGGTTGGTGCGCGGAAGCAGGCGGTCCTCCTGCCAGCAGCCGCTCAGCGCCAACCCAGCGCCCATGAGTTGCAGGAACCGGCGACGACCAGGCACCGTGGGGCCTTCGTCAGCCTTGGCGAAGAACTCACGCTGCGCATTGGCGCGGAATTCGTCGGTGTTCTCACGCTCGGCGAGGCTTCGCCAGAACTTGGGCTTCTTCACCTGTGACATGTGGAGCAATCGGTTGGGGGATTGATGTTGTTCTCTTTGCGCAAGCGCATGCCCACTGCGAGCTGGTCACCGCCCTCTGGCTCATAGGCCATGTTGGTGACCTCGGAGACGGGGCGCAGGTGCTGCTCGGGAGCGCGATGGCAGTCGAGGCACCAGCCCATCGAGAGCGGCTCGTGTTGGTAGACCTCGGGCATCTTGTCGATGCGGCCGTGGCAAGACGCGCAACCAACGCCGCGTGTCACGTGGGCGCTGTGGTTGAAGTACACGTAGTCAGGCAGGTCGTGCACCTTGATCCACTCGACGGCGTCGCCCGTTTCCGCGCTCTTGCGGATGGGCTCGAGCTTCGCGCTCGTCTTGCGCACCCGCGCATGGCAGTTCATGCAGGTGGCCGTGGGGGGAATGGCCGCGTGAGCCGCCTTTTCCACCGTGTTGTGGCAATACCGGCAATCGATCCCGAGCTCGCCCGCGTGGAGCGCGTGGCTGTAGGGAACCGGCTGCTCCGGCATGTAACCAACATCGGTGGTCTTGGGTGAGAAGCCGTACCAGATGGCGCCGATCAGGTAGAGCGGTGCTCCACCCAGAACGATGCCCGCGAGGTCGCGGGTCTTATTGGCCCATCGAGGAAAAACGAAGCGTGACATGGGTTTGCTGCGCTCGGTTGTTAACGTGGGGTAGCTGACATGCCGCCGGATGACGGACGAGGCGTGGACTGCGCTGGGCGCAGGTGAGTCGTGCTTTCCTCGCGCAGCGAGCGCGAGAACCAACCGCGGCGCCTCGCTACCACGACGGGGCACGTCCTGGCGACCCTCTGGTGAGGGCTCGAGGGCACTTCGGTCGTGTGTCCTCCGCGGAGGCTGGGGCGCGAGGTGACGGCTGGAGGAATAGGAGTCATGGAAGCTTCGTTCGCCGGGATGACTTGATCCGATTTGGAGCCCGACGGAAGCGAACGGATTGCGCTCGACCACGAACCGGTGATTGAGCGCCCAGAACGCTGAACCGCTGCTCCCGCCTTGCGAAACCGGGGAGTTGGATGAATCTTCTGCGCGCTTTCCCGAGGTCGGGAGCCGCTAGGGGGGCGTTATGTTCGGCCGTCGCGGGAAAGTAAATGCGACCAATCGACACCCCCTGCGCGGCGTCTGGTCACCGCGGGAAGTCCGATGGTTACGCCATTGCGGTAAATCGTCGCAGTCGACTTGCCCGGGTTCGGGGGTGAGGGGCAGGCAGGTGGGAGCTGGAGGGCAGCGCTACAAAGCGCAGCGAGGGCGACCCCCTGGGGGATCACCCTCGCGCTAGTTTTGCAGTGTGTGGTCTCGTCTCAGAAGTCCCGCATCTGCTTGCGGATCTTGCCGATCGCCTGCTCCTGGAGCTGACGGATGCGCTCACGACTGAGATTGTACTTGTCGCCAATCTCCTTGAGCGTCAGCTCCTCCTCGTTGTCCAGTCCGAAGCGCCAGCGGATGATCCGGCTCTCGATCGGGGTCAACGTGCCCAGCAGGCGCCGCACCTCCTCCGCCCACTTGGCCGCGGCCAGGTCGTCGTAGGGGGAGTTGGCGTTCTCTTCCACGAGGAAATCAATGAACTTGCGTCCGTCCTCGTCGCCCACGGGGCGGTCGAGTGAGAACGGGGTCTCTGCGTAGAGATCCTTGACCTTGTCGAGCTTCTCGCGCGGAACGCCCGTCTCCTTCTCGAGCTCCTCGACTGAAGGCTCACGTCCGGTTCGAGCGATGATGGTCTGCGTTGCCCGCGATACCCGGTTGTAGGTGTCCAGCATGTGGACAGGGATACGCACCGCGCGTCCCTTGTCGGCCAGCGCCCGGCTGATCGCGTGACGGATCCACCAGGAAGCGTAGGTCGAGAAGCGGTACCCGCGGGTGTGATCGAAGCGCTCGACGGCCTTCATCAGGCCGATGTTGCCCTCCTGGATCAGGTCGATCAGCGGCAAGCGACCACGGTTGTAGCGGCGAGCGATGCTGACCACGAGTCGGAGGTTCGCTTTGACGAAGCGGTTCTTGGCGGCGCGCTGGCGACGATCGGTCGCCTTCACCCGGCCCATGAACTTCTTGTACGCAGCGGTCTCTGCGACCACCGGGATGACGTCGGGATCTGCGTCGCTGTCGACGACCTCGCGCACACGCTTGTTGGCGTTGGCGAGCCAGATGCGGTCCGAGTCAGGCAGGCGGATCTCGCGCGCCACGGCCTCGGTGTGCTGCTGCCACTCACGGGTCTGGCCCGCGTGGAGCTTCGAGCGCTGCTTGCGGTAGGTCTCGAGGAGCTCGCGGAGCTTTGGCATGTCGGCGAGGGAGGGGCGGTCCGCCTCTTGGAGGGTGTCCGCGATGTCCTTCTCGAGTCCGTTCAGGACGTGCTCTGCCACCGGCAAGTAGGACAGGAGCTCGCACCAGTGCTCGATCTCAGCGTTCTCGACGTCCTGAGCCGCAGTCAGCTCCTCGTCTGGACCCATGACCTGGTGGGTCGCCATGTCCCGGAAGTAGCGAGAGAGCATCGAATCGCCCGAGGCCTCCGGGTCCTTCACGGGACGCGTGCCGCTGCTGCTGGAGGCGACCGGCGCTGGGGACTCCTTGGTGCGCGCGGTGGCGGTGAGCCGAACGCTGGTGCGCTCATCGGAGTTGTCGTCGTCGTAGAGCTGGCTAGCTGCCTGATTCTCAGTCATGGTTCTCTTGGTGCGGTGCGGGCCGGGGCCAGAAAGTTCGGTAGGGGAGGAAAGTGGTCCTTCGGGGGGCAACGATTTCTGGGTTGCCCGCATTCCCTTGGGGTGATCCACGGGCAACTCAGCTGCGTTTCGAGCCCGCGAAGACTTCGTCGGGGGAGGTCCGGCCGCGGGTGATGCGGTCGGCGAAGTGGAACGCGAGGTGGTTGTGCCCTCAGGAGAGGTCTTAGCAAGCTCTGTGCCTCTATCCGCGGCGCCCGCGCCGCCTCTAACTCGAGGTGCGCGCGTGGGGCGAGTTTTCGCCGCGGGAGATGAGGGCTTGCTGGTCATAGACGGTCTGCTGGGGGATGGAATTCGAGTGGTTTGAGGGGCTGAAACGAGCTAGGGCGGAATTGCGCGAGGTTGGAAGCCTGATCTTCCGATCGGTCTCTCCCCTGCCTTCTGTAGGTTCGGGCCTACGCTTCAGCCAGCGGGGAGCTGGTTCGCTCGCTTGCAGGTTCGCGATTTCGTAATTTCAGTTTCGATGGCGATCGGGGATTCGAGGCGCGCAAGTGCGCGAGATCTCGCCGCGCTCGGTGCGGGCGGCCGCGATCGCGGGGATTCCCAGCCAGGGGAGGTCTCCGCCCGTGAGACTCCGAGCCGGGGTGCTCCCAGCTTGTACGGCTGCGCGCTGGCCGAGTTGCGCAAGCAGCGATTTTTTGGTTTTGGCGCCGTGGCGTCAGCGCTCGGTGTGGGGATTGGCCACGCGGGCCTCGCGCTCTCGGCGGGGTTGGTGGCTCGCTCCCTGGTGAGTGAGCCTGGGAGCGTTCGAGGGGTTGGGCTTTCCACTGTGTGTCTCATCGGCCTGCTGGCAAGCCTGCTCAAGGCAATCGCTCAGGCGGGGTTGGCGCACAGTCAGGCGCGTCTCAGCGCGGCAGTCGGCAATCGGGTCCGCTCCGAGGTGGCTCGCGGTCTGCTGGCGCAGGGCGGCACGGGGACGGCGCAGCAGCTGTTGGCGCGGATTGCCGTTCGGGTGCGTGAGGTGGAGCTCGGGAGCGAGGGCTGGATCGCGCTGCATCGTGCGATCGCACAACTCGTGCCGCTCGCCGCTGCCCTGATCTTCCTGTCACCCCCCATGGCAATTGCTGCTGTGGGTGTCCTCACCCCCTTCGGCCTACTCGTCGCTCGATTCCGTGGGCAGTGGAAGCGCGAAGCACACCAGGCGCAGAGCGATGGCGAACGGCTCCACGCCCACGTGGATGAGCTCGTGGGGAACCTCGACCTGTTTCGCTCGTTCGGAGCTGGGACCCAGGTGCTCACCGCGCTCGATACTGCCGCACGTGACGCCGGAGAGCGCAACGCGCGGGTGGAGGCCTTTCGCGTTGGTCTCTCGGGAGCGAACGAGGTGCTGGGGGCGCTGGCGGTGCTCGGCACGGTCTTGCTGGCCCAGCGTCTGGGCTTGGGCCTCGGTGATGGCCTGTTGCTCGCGTTCGCCGCCGTCTTCTTCATGGCGTACCGACCGCTCAGAGATCTCGGTGATGGTCGCAGCGCCTGGGTCAAGGGCCAGGCTGCACTGGAATCACTCGATGCGCTGACGGGGAAGCGCGTCCCAGATCAAGACGCGTTTTCGTGGGGAAATGGGCTGCTGGTTTGTGAGCGCTTGGGGCACGCCGAGCGGGGACCGGCGTTGGACATCCGGCTGGGCTTCGGCGAGGTGCTGTGGTTGCGAGGCCCGAACGGGAGCGGAAAGACCACGTTGCTGCGCTGTCTGCTGGGGCTCGAGTCGACGCGCGGTCAGGCCGTGTACGCTGGACGCAAGCTGGATGGAGCTGGGGTCGGGCCGGGAGCGCGGCCCTTCGCCTGGGTCCCGCAGGCTGCGCCGATCATCACCGGCACGTTGCTCGACAACGTACGGCTGATGGGTGCTGGCGAGGCGCAAGCCAACGCAGCGTTGGAGCTGCTGGATGCCGCCTGGCTGAACGGGCGCCTCGCGGACGATGTGCTGGGTCCAGGTGGGCGAGAAGTTTCCGGGGGGGAACGTAGACTGATCGCTTTGGCCCGCGCAGTGGCGACACAGCAGCCGGTGCTTCTGCTGGACGAGCCCTTGGCGGGGCTAGACGAGACCGCTGCGCGCAAGCTGCTGCTGGCGCTGCGGCGCTTGCGGGGCGAGCGGAGCCTGATCGTCGTGAGCCACGAGGCGTTGCCGCAAGGTCTCGCGGACCATCAGGTGCTCCTCACCCCCGAACCCTGAGCGAGGCGCTCAGCCAGGTGATCCGGGAGCGGCGTCCGGGTTCGCTGCGCTAGAACTGTGCGAGAAAGCGAGGATCGTTCTCGAACAAGACGCGGATGTCTGGGACCCCGTAGCGCAGCATGGCGACGCGCTCGACGCCGAGACCAAAGGCAAAGCCCGTGAAGCGCTCGGAGTCGATGTTGCAGTGCTCGAGCACTGCGGGGTGCACCATGCCGCAGCCGAGTACTTCGAGCCAGCGCGTGCCCTTGCAGACTCGACAGTTACCCTTGGTTGTTTCCGTGCAGAAAACGCACTCGACGTCCAGCTCGGCGCCAGGCTCGACGAAAGGGAAGTAGCTCGGCCGGAAGCGCACCTGAACGTGCTCGCCGTACATGCGCTGCGCAAACGCAGTGAGCACGCCCTTGAGGTGTGCGAAGCTCACGTCCTCGTCCACCAGGAAGCCCTCGATCTGGTGGAACATCGGCGAGTGCGTGACGTCGTCGTCGCGCCGGAACACTGCGCCACCGCTCACCACGGCCATCGGCGGCTCGTGGCGGCTCATCTCCCGCACCTGGACGTTCGAGGTGTGGGTGCGCAGGAGGACGCGCGCGTCAGCGGGCGCACCGTCGACCTTCACCCAGAAGCTGTCCTGCATGTCCGTCGCCGGGTGATCCGGCGGGAAGGCGAGCTTCGTGAAGTTGTTGCTCTCGAGCTCGACCTGTGGCCCCCAAGCGACGCTGAACCCCAGGTCACGGAAGGTGTCGAGGATCTCGTCGCGAACCTGCGTGAGCGGGTGCAGGTGACCCCGCGGCGCTGGCGAGCGGCCGGGCATGCTGAGGTCGAAAGGAGTCGCCTCGAGATCCGCCTTGCGAGCGGCTGCGCTCAGCTCCTGCAAGCGAGCTTCGAAGCTCTGCTCGACCTCGTGCTTGGTCGCGTTGACGGCTTCGCCGATCTCCCGACGCTTGTCGGCGGGGACCTTGCCCATCAGCTTCAACAGCTGGGTGAGCCGTCCCTTCTTGCCTAGCAACTCGGCGCGAGCAGCGCGCAGGTCCTGCTCGGAAGTTGCTGCAGCGAACTGCGCGCGGAAATCTTCACCGAAGGCGCTGAGGCCGTTCTCGATCTCAGCCGTCGGATCCATCGCCGCGCGCGTCTCGAACGATCAACCGGCCTGCGCTGCCAGCTCGGTCAGGGCCTTGAAGGCGCTCGGATCGTTGACCGCCATGTCGGCCAGCACCTTGCGATCCAGCTCCACGCCAGCCTTCTTCAGCGCGCCCATCAGGCGGGAGTAGCTGGTGCCGTGCTCATGGCAGGCGGCGTTGATGCGGACGATCCAGAGCCGACGGAAGTCGCGCTTACGCAGCTTGCGGCCGACGTAGGCGTACTGCCAGCTCTTCCACAGCACACGCAGCGCCTGACGGAAGCGATTCTTGCGACCTCCCCAAAAGCCCTTGGTCTGCTTCAGCACGCGCTTGTGGCGACGACGGGGGCTGGGGCCTCTCTTTACGCGGGGCATTCTCTGACTCCTCTAGGCTCAGCCGTAGGGCAAAAGCAGCTTGACGCGCTTCTCCATGGCCGGGGCGACCATGTCGTTGTCACGCAGGCGGCGCTTCCGCTTGCGGGACTTGCCAATCATGTTGTGCTGCAGGCCCATCTTCGGGCGACGGATGCGACCGGAGCCGGTGATCTTGAATCGCTTGGCTGCGGCGCGGTTGGTCTTCATCTTGGGCATGGTCGACTCCAGCGGTGCGCGCTGTAGCGCGCCTACCGCGCAGCCACCAGGGAGATTTGCTTCCCGACGGCTGTGATAAGCGGGTTCTCGCGTGGGCGCGAGACGCAACACGAAGCGAGGGCCTCGTGGGGCCGGGCGTTATGACGGATGCCGCTCGGCTAGTCAAGCTGCGTGATACAGCCGCAGCGGGGTGGCTGGCGCGTTCGTCGTGGCGGCAACGGTCCTCACCCCCAAACCACTGAACTACTGAGCATCGGGGTAACACATCCGGTAGCGCTCCACTCGCAGCTCGGCTCCGTTCGCCTGGCGCTGGACCCAGGCGACGGCGAACTTGTCCTCACCGCTCACCGCGATCTTGGCATTGTCCGGAGCGCCGACTTCGTCCGCCACGCCCAGCGTCGTGTTGGCCAGGACTTCGGCGTCGGGCTTGCCGCTGACCAGCCTGATGCTGCTGACGGAGAGCTCGAGCTTGGGCGGTTCGACGCCGATGTTGGGTATGGCGCTGACGATGTTCAGAACGTTGGGCTCGATCTCACGCTGAATCGACGCGAACGCTGGGTTGCGCGTCCCGGGACTCGCCTTCCGATCCTCGTTTCCGCAGGTGGGCGCCAGACAGCCTCCGACGCCGCACGCCAGGGGGGTGACGTCGGAGATCGCGGAGTCGTCCTGGCCACGGGTCCACCAGCCGTACCAGTAGCTACCGGTGATCCGTGTGGAACCGGCGCCGGTGACTGGCTGCGACTTGTCGCCGATGCAGCTCGCGACCGGGACCGGTGTGCCGCCCTCGATCTGAGTGCGCACGAAGTCGTCGCCCACCACCAGGATCCCCGGGTGCGTACCGTCGTCCAGCGGCGCCAACCCTCTGGGGTTCGCCGTGGTCATCGACCAGGAGCGCATGCTGTCGTCCAGCGGGAAGAAGAGCGCGCTCACGCGGGTCAGCCAGCCTACGTTCACCGTGCCCCCGGTCAGCCAGATGATCGGGTTACGGGTCAGGTCCGGCACCGCGAACTTGGGCAGCGTCAGGCTGAGATTTCCCAGGCCATCGGAGACGATCTCGAGGTTCTCGTCCAGCGCCATCAGGTACACGTCAGCGTCTTGATTGGTCTGAGTGCGGGCGGCCAGGACCAGATAGAGCCGGGTGGTCAGGTTCTCCACGATGGCGAGCAGGCCCGCGCCGCTGGCGGGCTCGTAGGCGGCGAGGGGCGTTCCTTTGCGCAAGGTGCTGAAGCGCGCACCTTCCACGAAGGACTCGGCGTCCCCCGAGCGTCCGAAGGTCCACAGCGACAGGTCGTCCTTGCCGCCCTCGCGCGCGAACCGCGAGAGGTAGAACTTGCCGCCTGCGCTGACCAGATTGATGTTGTGGATGTCCTCCAGCGGCTGGCTGATGCTCATTCCGTCGGGAACCACGTGTTGAGGTTCGTAGACGCAAGTCGGGGCGTCACCGCTGGTGTCACAGAAGTCCTTGGTGCACGGATCCCTGTCGTCACACACACCGCAAGCCGTACCGCCATCCAAGCCGCCGGTTCCGCCGCTACCGCCGCTCGCCGTGCCGCCGGCGCCCCCGTCCGCTCCTTCGTCGTCGTCCTGCAGGGAGTCGAAGTCCAGGACGAATGAGCAGGCGCCCATCCACAATCCCGCGCTGACCAGCGCGAGCGTCATGCTCCTCCGAGCTAGCGGGTGCATCAAAACCTCCAGCGGGCGTCGAAGGCGCCGCCCGTGGTGCTCGCTCCAACAAAAACGTGCGGAAATCCCCAGGCGCGTCTGGTCGCGCGCTTGGCAGCGTTCGAAGGCCCGGAGTTGCCGGTGAAGAGCAAGGTGAGCCCGACGCCGACTCCCACCACAGCGACACCGGTCAAGATGGTGCTGGTGAGCGCCATGGTGCGCCCGGTGGAGAGCTCGTCGTCGGTGCAGCGTGGGCTGCAGTCCTTCTTCGCGGAGTCGTACTCGCTCTTGGCGAGGATCCCAGTCACTGCGGCGCCCCCCGCCGACAAGCTGCCAAGCCCGATCAGAATCCAGGCGGGTACGTTCGTTCCGCTCGCCTCGGTTCCTTGGTCCTGCGCTGGCGGCGGCGCCGCGGTCTCGGGCTTCGCCACGGGTCTGGGACCGGGCTTGGGCTTGGGCTCGGGTTCGGGTTCGGGGGCGGGCGGCTCTGGCTCCACGCCTTCTCCCGCCTCGACCCGTTTCTGCAGGTTGGCCTTCCTCAGCTCGACCGTCTCCCGCAGCCCGCCTTCCGGCGCCAGTTCGAGGTACCTGTCCAGCGCGGCGATGGCTTGCTCGAGCCGTCCCATCCGCTCGTAGACCGTCGCGATGTTGATCTGGATCTCCGGTCGCTTCGAGAGTTCGAACGCTTTGTCGAATGCTTCCAACGCGTTCTCGTAGTCGCTCTCTTCGAGGTACGCGGCTCCACTCTCGAAATGACGACGCGCGAGTTCGTCGGGGGAGGCTTGCCCGAAGGCCGGGACGCTGACGCCGAGAAGGGCGCTACACACCAGGGTCGTGAGCCAGCGTTGGCGCCGGCCACGTGACACACCTCTCATTGCAGGATCCATATCACGCTTCCAGTGCTGCATCGTTGCGTCCTCGGACCAGGCTCCTGCAACTGGCCTGCAATTAGCGTGCAACTTGCGTGCTGTCGCGCGCGAGAGGCGCAGTCTGCCGTGCGATCCTGCCGGTATGCTCGGTGGCACGATTGCCCCGCAGGTGAGGCCAGGGGGTCACGTACTCCAGCGACCCGAGGGCCTTTCGGTCTGGAGTGGGAACAGGGGGGGAGGGGGAGACGGCGCAGACCCCACAACAATCTCGGGACGACGCGTTACCGAAGCTCTGGTCTGTGGTAGTCGACCCACCCGACATGCCTCGCCGCGAAGACATTCGGAAGATCCTCCTGATCGGGTCCGGCCCGATCGTCATCGGCCAAGCCTGCGAGTTCGACTACTCCGGCACTCAGGGCGCCAAGGCGCTCAAGGAAATTGGCTACGACGTCGTGTTGGTGAACTCCAACCCGGCCACCATCATGACCGACCCCGAGCTGGTGCGTCGGACCTACATCGAACCGCTGACGGTGGACGCGCTCACCGCCATCATCGAGCGCGAGCGCCCCGACGCGCTGCTGCCGACGCTCGGAGGGCAGACCGCGCTCAACCTGGCGCTCGACCTGAACGGTGCCGGGATCCTCTCGAAATATGGTGTGAAGCTGATCGGGGCGAACGTCGACGCCATCCGCAAGGCGGAGGACCGCATGCTCTTCAAGGAGTGCATGGCGGCCGCAGGCCTGGAGTGCGCCAAGAGCGGCTACGCTCGTTCCCTCGCGGAAGCGCATGAGATCGCCAAGGAGATCGGCTTCCCCATCATCTTGCGTCCGAGCTTCACCCTGGGAGGCGCTGGAGGCGCCGTGGTCGAGGACCCTTCGGAGTTCGATCAGAAGGTCAGCTGGGCCCTGGAGCAGTCGCCCACGCATGAGGTGCTGGTCGAGGAGAGCATTCTCGGCTGGAAGGAGTACGAGCTCGAGGTCATCCGCGACAGAGCGGACAACTTCATCGTGGTGTGCTCCATCGAGAACATCGACCCGATGGGCGTGCACACCGGCGACTCCGTGACGGTCGCGCCGGCGATGACGTTGACGGATCGGGAGTACCAGCGCCTGCGCGATCAAGCGCGCGCGGTGATGCACGAGATCGGGGTCGAGACAGGTGGGTCCAACGTCCAGTTCGCGATCAACCCCGCGGACGGTCGCGTGATCGTGATCGAGATGAACCCCCGAGTGTCGCGTTCCAGCGCGCTCGCCTCGAAGGCCACCGGCTACCCCATCGCGAAGATTGCGGCCAAGCTCGCCGTCGGGTTCACGCTGGACGAGCTGGAGAACGACATCACCGGCACCAGCGCCGCCTTCGAGCCGACCATCGACTACGTCGTGGTGAAATGGCCACGCTTCGACTTCAAGAAGTTCCCAGGCACCGACACGCGCCTCGGCACCCAGATGAAGAGTGTCGGCGAGGCGATGAGCATTGGTCGCAGTTTTGCCGAGGCCGTGCAGAAGGCCGCGCGTTCGCTGGAGACCGGCCGCTCGGGCCTGGTCACGCTGACCGAGGCCGTAGATTACCGTCTGGAAAAACCGATTCCCCAGAAGGGCCGCGATCTCAAGCACGACGCGCCTCCTGAGGTGAAGCCCCGCCCGACGCTGCCTCCGCCCTCGCACGATGAGCTACGGCGCTCCGTCAGCGAGTTGATCCGAGTGCCGACTGCGGACCGCCTGTTCCACGTGGTGGACGCGATGCGTCTCGGTATGACCGCCGAAGAGGTCAACGAGGCGTGCGCCATCGACCCCTGGTTCTTGCGTCAGTTCGAGCGCATCGTGGAGCAGGAGAGGCTGCTGAAGGCCGCGCCCGAGCTGACGCGCGAGCTGCTCTTCGAGAGCAAGCGGCTCGGCTTCAGCGACGCGCAGATCGCCGAGCAACGCGGCCAGACCGAAGACGAAGTGCGGGAGCTACGAGAGCGTCTCGAGCTGTTCGCGGTGTATGGGCGCGTCGACACGTGCGCGGCCGAGTTCGTCGCTCGCACGCCCTATCTCTACTCCACGTACGAGACGCAGTCCGAGGCCGAGGTGACCACCCGGCAGAAGGTCATCATCCTGGGGGGCGGGCCGAACCGCATCGGACAAGGTATCGAGTTCGACTATTGCTGCTGCCATGCGGTCTTCGCCCTGCGGGAGCTCGGCTACGAGACGGTGATGGTCAACTGCAACCCCGAGACCGTCAGCACCGACTACGACACGTCGGATCGCCTGTACTTCGAGCCGCTGACCCTGGAAGACGTCCTGGCTATTTGCCGCGAGGAAGCATCCTCGGGAGAGCTGCTCGGGGTCATCGTGCAGTTCGGCGGTCAGACACCGCTCAAGCTCTCCGTGCCGCTCGAGAAGAACGGCATCAAGCTGCTGGGGACGAGCGCTGACGCCATCGATCGCGCAGAAGACCGCGAGCGCTTCGATGCGCTGCTGGTGAAGCTGGGGTTGAAGCGGCCGGAGGCGGGAATCGCCAGGAGCGTCGAGGAGGCAGTCGAGGTCGCTCGCCGTATCGGCTTCCCGGTGCTCGTGCGACCGAGCTACGTGCTGGGTGGCCGCGCGATGATGATCTGCTGGTCAGAGGAAGATCTACTCCCCTACGCAGAGCTCGCCATGGAGGCCGCGAGAGAGGCCGGGACGCAGACGCTGTTGATCGACCAGTTCCTCAAGAACGCGATCGAGGTCGACGTGGACTGCGTTGCCGACGGGAAACGCGCGGTGATCGGCGGCGTGATGCAGCACATCGAGGAGGCTGGGGTCCACAGCGGAGACTCGTCGTGTGTCCTGCCCCCGCATACGCTCCCCCCGAAGGTCGTGGAGCGCATCGAAGCGCAGGCGAAAGCGCTGGCGCTCGAGCTCGGTGTCGTTGGCTTGATGAACACCCAGTTCGCGGTCAAGGACGGTGACATCTACGTGATCGAGGTGAACCCTCGCGCGTCGCGCACCATCCCCTTCGTCTCCAAGGCGACCGGGCGCCCGCTGGCGAAGATCGCCGCCAAGCTGATGGTGGGGCGAAGCCTGGACGAACTCGAGATCTACGACGCCTACCTGCCCACTCACATGTCGGTGAAGGAGTCGGTGTTTCCGTTCCACAAGTTCCCGGGCGTCGACACCGTGCTCGGCCCCGAGATGCGCTCGACGGGCGAGGTCATGGGCATCGCGACCAACACGGCGCTGGCCTTTGGCAAGTCGCTCGTGGCATCCGGGTTCCGGATGCCAAGCGATGGGCGTGCCTTCATCAGCGTACAGGACGACGACAAGGGTGACGCGGTGCGCGTCGCGAGGCGCCTCCGGAACCTGGGGTTCCGCCTGGTCGCGACTCGGGGAACCGCGGATGCGTTGCTCGCCGCGCACATCCCGTGCGAGGTCGTGAACAAGGTCCAGGAGGGGTCACCCAACGTCGTGGACATGATGGCAGAGGGCACCATCCAGCTGGTGGTGAACACGACGCAGGGTGCGAAATCGATTCGCGACTCGTACGCCATCCGGCGCAACGCGCTGCTGTCCAACATCCCCTACTTCACCACCATGGCCGCGGCCTTGGGCGCGACCGCTGCTCTCGAGGCGCGCGAGCTGAACAAGGGGCAGGCGGTGCAGGTGCGGAGTCTCCAGGAGTGGCACCGGCGAAGCCTGGAGTCGGTACAGGGCTGACGCTTCGAGTGGCGGATCATCCCTCGGGGTGAGTTCCTTTCCCATTGGCCAGCCGACCGGCGGGTCGCGGCGTGAGGATCTCTCCATGCCGCGGCGCAGCCTGGCCTGATGCGGTTGCGCCCCGCTGTCTGTCATGTGAGAGACTCGCGCACATCAGTGACATTCCGTAAGGAATTGTTGTTTTGGCGGCGCGTCTTCCGGTCGTCGTGTCGCCGAGGTGCGAGCGTCAGGTGGTGCTGCGATGGGCAGGCCGACACGAATCGGCCAATGAAAGCACCATCTTGGTCAGTCGCACTGGACGCTTGAGACTTGAAGTGTCGCGCTCAGCCAGCGACGACCGAGCGATTCGTCCAACCAGATGCGGCACTTGCGAGCATCTGAATGAGCTTCGGATCGCAGCGCTCTTGAACAAGCAAACGCTCGTAATGCATCTGTGCCGCGCGGTTTCGTGTGAGCCACAGACGCTGAGAGCCCCGGGTGGCCACACTCGCCGCTATTCGGATAATCGACACTCTACCAGACCAGTTCCATCGACGCTGACGGGGGTGTCGCGTACGCTAGGAGTAGGGTGACCCACAAGCTGGCCCGTATCGAGATGGAGCGGACGAACGGGGATTCGCGCTACGCGTTTTACCTGAGGTCCAAGAACCAGGAGTTCCGGCTGGAGCTCGGGGAGTGCTTTGTTGGTCGCAATCCCGCGTGCCAGATCGTGCTCGTGGACCCTCGTGCGTCGCGAAATCACGCGGTGCTGCGCATCACGGAGCGGGCCGTCGTGCTGCAGGATCTGGACAGCGCGAATGGTGTCTATCTGAACGAGGAACGCATCGAGCGTCCCGAGAAGCTGCGCCACGGTGATCGCATCGTGATCGGTACGCAAGAGTTCATCTTCGCGGTGGAAGACACCTCGCCGGACTCTGCTTCTATTTCCGTGGAGGAAATAAGCGGGGTAGTCACCCCGCCTGACGTCCCTGCGATGTCGTCGACGGTGGACGGCGATCCGCTGGACTACCTCGGGCGTCTCGCGGACAAGATGCTCGCGCTCGGTCGCGTCGAGGCCGCCGAGCGGGTGCTCGGTGCTCACCTGCGAGAGATCGAGGGCCTGGCTCGCAGTGGTGCGCCCGTGGTCGCCACGGACCTGATGCTGGCTGCGAAGTATGCGCTGCGGCTCGCTGGCGCGGCCTGCGCGCCCGAGTGGGCGAACTACACGATCCGGCTCTACGCGCTCGCACGTCGTCCCATGCCGACGCCGGTCTCCACGGAGCTTGGCGCATTGCTGCGGCGGATCCCGCATGTCGATCGGCAGTTGATGGTGCGATATCAAGAGTTTCTGGCGGCTCACATGCACCAGATGGCTCCCGCGGATCGCGAGCTGTGTCATCAAGTGTTGGCATTGCCGCCGCCGTTGTAGACTGAGGTCGTGAGCGCACTACCGCGCAAGACTTCCACCTTGGAAGGGCTCTCACCCGGCGCCCGGCTCGGCCGCTACCTCCTCGGGGAACGCTTGGGAGTGGGCGGTGCAGCGACCGTGTACCTGGCGAGACTCCAGGGGCCGCTGCAGTGGCAGCGCTTGCTTGCGCTCAAGGTCGTGCACCCCCACCTCCTCGGCGACCCGCGCTTCGTCGACATGTTCGTGGACGAGGCAAACCTGGCGGTCCGGCTCAATCACCCGAACATCGTCCATGCCTACGAGCTCGAGCGGGTCGACTCGCAGCTCCTGCTGGCCATGGAGTACCTCCACGGTCAACCGCTGTCCGAGGTGTTGCTGCGGACGACTCAGCTGGGCCGCAGGCTCGACTGGGACCTCGTCGCCTGGGCGGGCGCCAAGGTTGCGGACGCGCTGGGCTACGCCCACGAGCTACGGGACGATGGCGGCAATCCCCTGTCCATCGTCCACCGCGACGTCAGCCCCCACAACATCTTCGTGAGCTACGACGGACACATCAAGCTGATCGATTTCGGCGTCGCACGTGCCATGGGGCGCCTCGCGGAAACAGGGCATGGACGACTGAAGGGCAAGTTCCGCTACATGGCGCCAGAGCAGGTGACCTCTCGCGATTTCGACCACAGGGTGGACCTCTTCGCCCTGGGCGCGAGCCTGTACGAGAGCCTCGCCGGTGAGGCGATGCTGCGCGGCGACGACGAGGTCGAGGTGCTGAACCAGCTGATCTTCGGCGAGGCTCCTGATCTGGCGCTGGTGTTTCCCGAGCTTCCGGATTCCGCTCGGCAGGTGTTTGCCAAGGCGCTCTCGCGTGAGGTGGGCACACGCTTTCAGTCAGGGCACGAGCTGTCGAAGGCGCTGCGTGACGTGCTCCCGGACGACGAGGAAAGCTACGCGGCCCGCTGGTCGAGCTTGCTCATGGAGTTATTCCCTGAGGAAATTAAGGCCCGGATCGAGGCGCTGCGTGTGCTCAAGGACGATGAGTGGCCGGCGAGCCTCGTGCCCCCGGCGCTGGTGCCTGGGCTGGATGTCACCGAGCATGATGTCGCCGTTCCGCGTGGGAGTCCTCCGCCAGCGGTGAAGGAGACCGGGGGCATCACGGCTTCGCCATCGCGGTGGCGGGGACTGGTGGTCGGGATCGCGTTGCTCGGCGTCACGCTGCTGGTTGGTGGTGTCGTTTGGTCCCGCGTCCTGACCGAGACGGCGCCCGCCGAGGGCGCTCGGAGCGCCGAGGTGACGCTGGACCTGTCGGTGCAGCCGCCCGTCGCGGCCGAAATCCTCGTTGATGGGACGCTGGTGGATGCGCGGCCCCCGCGAGTGAAACTGCCGCGAGGTGACCGGAGGGTGATCGTCGAGGTGAAGGCGCCGGGCTTCCGAGACGCGAAGCTCGAGGTGATCCCGGATCGCGACGTGTTCCTGGTGGTGCCCCTGGTTTCGCTACCACCGAAGACGCCGGCTCCGGAGCCTGGGCCCGACCTGGCGGGAGCGAGTCCAGCCGCTTCTGAGGGGCAGCCCAAGGCGGCAAAGGGGCCCGTGGGCCGACCTGCTGCGACCCACGAGGCCGCGCCGAGCGCCAAGACTGCCCCAAACCGAGACCCTCTGGTCACCGACAATCCGTTCTGAATTCGCGTCGCGCAATCCGCGTGCTTGGGTTGTAGGCTGTGAGGCGAGCGATGGCGCGTGGACTGAGGACGACGAGGACGAGCCTTTTGCGAAAGGCCTTCGCGGGAGGCTTCGTGCTCGCGCTTGGGGTCTGGACTCCTGGAGCGCTCGCGCAGAGCGCAGGGGACTCGGGCTGCACCACCGCCGTCTGCGGAAAGGAGCGCTTCCAGCGGGGGGTCGAGGCGTATCAAGCCGGAGCGTACGCCGAGGCCATCGAGAATTTCCGCGCGGCACTAGCGGTGAAGCGCCACCCCTCGATCCTGCTCAATCTTGGGCTGGCGGAGATCCGCGCGGGCCAGCTGATGGTCGGGATCGGACACCTGCGGGAGGTCGAGACCGACGCCGAGGCGAAGCCCGAGATGAGGAAGAGCGCGCGTGACGAGCGCCTGGCTGCCGAGGCGAAGACGGCGTGGGTACAGCTCGACGCTGGTGATGGGGTCGAGCTGGAGATCGACGGTCAACCTGCCGAGCTAGGGGCGCGGGGCACGCAGCTCGATCCTGGGAAGCACCAGCTCAAGCTGACTCGTGGCAGCGTGGTGCTCGAACGGCCGGTGGAGCTTTCCCCAGGTGAGACGCTGCGAGTGAGCTTCGACCGCGCGCGGGAGCTGGTGCTGGTGATGCCAGCGGGAGACGGTCGGTCCCGGGACGGGGGCGCTTCGCAGGATTCGGTGTCCGACACGAAGCCGCTGTCTCCGATCTGGTTCTACGCGGGGCTCGGAGCCACGGTGGTCGTTGGTGGTCTCGCCACCTGGAGCGCGCTCGACACCCAGAGTGCCCACGACGCCTACGAGCAAGATCTGCCCAGGCTGACCCAGGGGCAAATCAACCAGCGCGTGGACGATGGGCACGCTCTCGAACGTCGCACGAACTGGCTGCTCGCAGGGACCGCCTTCGCTGGCATCGCAACCGGGATCCTCGCTGGTTTCTTCGTGGATTGGGGGGGAGGGGGAGCGCGCACTGGTCCCCACGCGCGAGTTGCCGCAGGGATCAGTCCCGACGCGAGCTTTCTGGCTGTCTCGGGCGGTTTCTGAAGGACGAGGACCTCAACTGCACTGAATGCAGTTGCAGGAGTCGCCACAGTCCATGCTCGGCTGGGACGAGCCGTTGCACTGTGCCCTGCAGGCGCGCGCGCCGCAGCTCAGAGTCGCGCCATCACACACCTTGTTCCCGCTGTTGCAGTCAAGCTCGCAGCGACCGCCAGCGCAGCTCAGCGTCGTGCCAGAGCAAGCCTGGTTGCCGTCGCACATCACCTGGCAGTCGTAGTCTTCTTCACAGGTGAGCCTGGAGTTCTCGCAGATCTTGTTGCCGCTGCAGTTGACCCGACAGGCGAACCCCGCGGGGCAGATCAGCTCGGCGTTGGCGCAGTTGGTGCCGCAGTTGATGATGCAGACACCGTTCGAGCAGCTGCTGCACACGTTGGGGCACGCGCCGCCCGGGGCCTGGACCCCGTCATTGCAGTTCGCAATCCCCGCGGAACCTCCGGTGCCGCCGCTCGCGCTGCTCCCCGCGTTCCCGCCGGCGCTGCTCCCCGCGTTCCCGCCGGCGCTGCTCCCCGCGTTCCCGCCGCTTCCGGCGTTGCCGGCACCTGCCCCGCTGCCACCTTGCGCTGCGCCCGCCTCACCGCCCTGCGAGCCACCCGCGCCCGTGCCGTTGCCGCTTCCACCCTGTCCTGCGTTCCCACCGCCGGTTCCACCTGCGCCGGCCGCACCGACTTGAGCTTCCGGGGGCGTATCGGGAAACAAGCTGCAGCCCAGCGCGATGACGCTCGCTGCGATCCAACCAGCACTCAAGCCTCGCAACTCGGGTAGTGTGACATGTCGAGTGCCCCCACCCAGCGCAAGTTCTTGAATCTAGGATCCTTTCTCCAAGCGCAGCCGCGGTCGCACGTTCGAGAGCGGCAGCTGGGCTCCTGCCGCAGGACCCCGGGTTTGCACGCACTCCTGAAACCTGATAGTAACTCTCTGGCGAGTTACTAGAGCCCGTCCGGTAACCCACCATCATCCAGCGAGCGGCGCAGGGGCACGTCCACCGGTGCTGACCAGGGAGGTTGTCATGCATCAGACGATGAGGTTCGTGAGGCTGCTGGGGGTGCTGTTGGTTGGGGCGAACCTCTCCGGGTGTGCGCTGAGTGAGGAGACCGCCGGGGACGATTTGGGAGTCGGCGGGAGCTATCCGGATCGGGATGGGGGCGCGAAGCCGGAGTACCCCGAGTGCAACGGCGCCCTGGGCAGTGGCGTCAGCGGCAGCGCGGCGAGTGGCAGCGGCGCGAGTGGAAACGGGAACTGCGCCGACGGCGGCGCCGGTGCGAACGGCGGCAGCGGTGGCAACGGTGGTTCCGCGGGGGAAGAAGACGCGGGTCCTCCCCCCCCACCCTGCAACGAGCACACCTTCTCCTATACCGATGCGAACGCGACGCAGGTGCTGGTGACCGGTTCGTTCAGCAGCTGGGCAGCCACGACCGCCGGTGGTGCCCTCGAGCTCCTGGACGATGGCGTCGGGAACTTCAGCCTGACGACTCAGGCGCTGCCTCCAGGTACCCACCAGTACAAGTTCATCGTCGACGGCAACTGGGTGACGGATCCCGACAACACCACCCAGGTGGACGACGGGTTCGGTGGGACGAACGCTCAGATCACTCTCTGCACCACCGAATGCGGGGACACGGCTGCCTTCGACTGGCGTGACGCTGTGATGTACTTCGCGATGGTCGACCGTTTCAATGATTCGGACGGTCAGTCCCAGCCCGTGAGTGGTGTCACCGGGGGGAACGCCGCCACGGGGCCGAGCGGCCAGTACGCTGGAGGTGATCTCAAGGGGGTCACCGACAAGCTCGGCTACCTATCGGATCTGGGTGTAACGGCGCTCTGGGTGTCGGCTCCCTACGAGAATCGCAATTCCGCGGGGCAAGCAATCGATCCGAACTCGGACTCCCACACGTACTCCGCCTATCATGGCTACTGGCCTTCTCCGGACAACATCGACTACTCGAATCCCAGCGCTCCTTCCCCGGCGCCCAAGGTCGAGTCGCGCATCGGCACCAGTCAGGATCTGAAGACCTTGGTCGACTCTGCTCACGGCACGACCGGAGCCAACGGCCAGGGGATGAAGGTGCTGTTCGATTACGTGATGAATCACGTGGACATCGACTCTGGGCTCTACCAGGCGCACAGCGCTTGGTTCGCTCGCAAGCAGGACAACAGCATCGCACTGTGCGGCCCGGAGAACCTGTGGGACGACCCGTACTGGGGCACGCGTTGCGCGTTCACCGACTACCTGCCGCCGTTCGACTTCGACAATGCTGCGGCTCGTGCTTGGTCGGTGAGCGACGCGATGTGGTGGGCGCAGGAGTATGGCATCGACGGCTACCGTCTCGACGCCATCAAGCACGTGCCGCTGAGCTGGCTCCAGGACCTGCGCGCCCGCCTGAACAGCGACGTCCAGAGTCCTGCAGGCGATCGCTTCTACCTGGTGGGTGAGACCTTCGCCTACGACGACCGCGACCTGCTCAAGAAGTACGTCGATCCGAACACCATGCTGGATGGGCAGTTCGACTTCCCATTCAAGGCGCGGCTCTGCGAGGCGGTGTTCACCAACGAAGGCTCTCTCGATGGCTTCGCCGACTGGATGGCGGGCAACGACGGCTTCTACGGGAGCGATGCCATCATGACGACGTGGATCGGCAACCACGACATCCCTCGCGCGATCCACTTCGCGAGTCGTCAGATCGGCAACTGTCGCGAAGGCTCGAGCCCTGGAAACGGTTGGGCAGCGCAGAGCTTCATGCAACCGACGGACGCCGCACCGTACGAGCGCCTCGGGGTCGCCTTCGCGATCATGCTCACCAACCCGGGCATCCCGCTGATCTACTACGGAGACGAGGTGGGGCTGGCGGGCGGTGGCGATCCAGACAACCGGCGTATGATGCCGTGGAGCGGCCTGAACTCCCATCAGCTCGCGCTGCGTGACGACGTGACCGCTCTGGCTCAGCTCCGGGGCTCGCACCCCGTGCTCACTCGAGGGGCGCGCACCAACATCAGCAAGAGCAAGGACACCTGGGTGTATCGGCGCAGCGGGTGTGAGGAGAGGGACATCATCGTCGCCATCAACCGCGCCGATGGCGCTCAGTCCGTCGACATTCCGGCGGGGAGCTACACCGATCTGATGCAGGGCGGGAACACCCAGGGCGGCAGCGTGAGCCTCCCGGCGCGCTCATTCCTGGTGCTCGAAGCGCAGTAGTTCGACGTTGCGGCGCGCCGCGCCGCCTGCCATGCATTTCGGCATGCAGCGGCGTGCCTCTGGCCTCCTCGGTGTCGCCGCGCTGCTGCTGACGGGCTGCGGTGCTGGCTCCAGCGCGCCCGACGAGCCAGCGGGCTTCGACGATTGGCGCGACGCCATCGTCTACCAGCTGTTGGTCGACCGCTTCGACGATGGCGATCCGGGCAACGACGTCCAGGGAGACGTTGGCACGGAGCCGGGAGATCTCGCGCGCTTTCAAGGCGGGGACTGGCTGGGGGTGAGGCAGCGCTTGCCGTACCTCGAGGAACTCGGCATCAACACCCTCTGGATCAGTCCGGTAGTGCGCAATGTAGACCGTACGGAAACGCAAGACGGCTATCATGGCTACTGGGCGCTTGACTTCGACGCGCCCAATCCCCGTTTCGGTAGCCTGGAGGATCTCGAGCACCTGGTGCGAGACGCCCACGCGCGGGGAATGCGGGTGATCATCGACGTCGTCACCAACCACACCGGGCGCGTCTTCAACTACGACCTGAACCGCGATGGCGAGGTGACGCCGGATGAAGTCGAGCCGGCCTACTCCAGCGAGGCACCGATCGATGCGCCGCTGATCTGGCGTTCGTGTCTCGGAGGTGCGGATGATTGCGAGACCCTCACCCCCCACTGGACGCGCAACGGTCGCTCGACGGCGCTGAGCGTGAGCGACTTTCGGCGCCGTGGCGCCGGCGGGTTCGGCGACGACTCCCAGCTATATGGTGACTTCCCGACGGGACTCCGCGATCTCGACACGGCGCAGGACGGTGTGGTCGAGGCCCTGGTGGAGACCTACCTCGAGTGGGTCCGGAAGACAGACGTGGATGGCTTCCGCGTCGACGCCGTCCCACACGTCGAGCAGCCCTTCTGGGCGAAGTTCGGCGCGAGGCTGCGTGAGGGGCTGGATGCGGAAGGCAAGCACGGGTTCCTGTTGCTCGGCGAGGTGTTCAATCGTGACCCGGCGGTGCTCGCGAGCTACACGGATCGGGACGAGCTTGACACGGTCTTCGATTTCGCCTTCAAGTTCGATCTGGTCGATCGAGTGCTACTCGGAGGCGCGGCGCCAAGCCTCGCGCGGCAGATCCTCGAGGGAAACCGGTCATATTTCCCCGTGGAACCTCAGCCTCAGGGCGCCGGTCTCGACCCCTGGGCGCTGCGCTTGGTGTTTGCTGACAACCACGACGTGTGGCGCGTCCGGGGTCAGATTGACGACCCCTTCGCGACGGACCTGGTGATGACGGCGGTGTTCGGCGCCGACGGCATTCCAGCGGTCTATTACGGTACGGAGCAGGACTTCAAGGGTCGGGGCGGCCACGAGTCGCGGGAAGTGATGTGGACCACTGGTTTCCCTACGGATGGTACGACGTTCAGGGTCGTGCAGGCGCTCTGCGCCTTGCGCAAGCGCGAGCCGGCGCTGCGATATGGCAGCCTGCGCGTGCTGTACGCGTCCGACCACGGAGGCATGGACAGCGAGCGGGACGCGGGGATTCTGGTCTGGCAGCGAGAGTACGCGGGGCGAAGGTTGCTGGTGGCGCTGAATGGTCACGCGCTTCAGAGCTCTCGGGCGTCGTTCCGTACCGACTACGCGGAGGGCACGCGGCTGTATGACGCGCTGCGCGGGGAAGAGGTCACCCAGGCGCAGGCGGTGGGGCAAGTCAGCCTCGAACTGCCACCACGCGGTGCGTTGATCTTGGTTCCGCGCTGAAAATGCTTGCGCGCCTCGCGCCAGCCGATGGCGGATGCGGCGCCGGGCGCACGGTGTAGGCTCCGCCCGTGGCCATCAGTGTCTTCGAGCTGTTCAGCGTCGGCATCGGTCCCTCGAGCTCTCACACCGTCGGCCCGATGCGCGCAGCGCGTCGCTTCGCCAAGGGCCTCGAGCGCGACGGACTGCTGCTGCAGGTCGCGCGGGTGAAGGTGGAGCTGTTCGGCTCACTTGGGCACACGGGAAAGGGCCATGGCTCCGACGCCGCTGTGGTCATGGGACTGCTCGGTGAACGCCCAGAGGCTCTCGAGCCCGACGGAGTGCCGCGGGCACTGTCAGCGATACAGGCATCTGGACAGCTCGCGTTGCTGTCCGCTCATGATGTGAAATTCCGCATGGAATCAGACCTGGTGTTCCACCGACGTGAGCGTCTCCCGGTGCACCCCAACGGGATGCGCTTCATCGTCTACGACTCGGGCGCGAGGGAGATTCGTCGGCGCGAGTTCTACTCAGTGGGCGGCGGCTTCGTGGTCGGGGGCGACGTGGACGAAGACACGCCGCTGGTCGAGGTCGAGGACGGCGCGCTGCCTCATGCCTTCACGTCGGGAGATCAGCTGCTGGAGCAGTGCAAGGACACGGGCTTCTCCATCAGCACCCTGATGCTGGAGAACGAGAAGGTGTGGCACAGTGAAGAGCAGATCCGAGCCGGCTTGCTGGAGCGCTGGTCAGTGATGCAGGCCTGCGTCAAACGCGGCTGCGAACGCGAAGGGATTCTGCCGGGCGGCCTGAGGGTACGTCGCCGTGCGGCAACGATTCACCGCCGACTCAAGCAAGACGCCCGCGGCGATCGTGACCCGCTGCTGGTGATGGACTGGGTGAACCTCTTCGCCCTGGCGGTGAACGAAGAAAACGCCGCCGGGGGACGCGTGGTGACAGCGCCGACCAACGGCGCCGCGGGCATCGTGCCGGCAGTGCTCCACTACTACACTCGGTTCTGCCCCAATGCCGATGAGGACGGCGTCGTGCGCTTTCTGCTGGCGGCCGGGGCGATCGGCATGCTCTACAAGCTCAACGCGAGCATCAGCGGCGCCGAGGTCGGATGCCAGGGTGAAGTGGGCGTCGCGTGTTCGATGGCCGCGGCGGGGCTAACCGAGGCGCTCGGTGGCACGCCGCTGCAGGTGGAGAACGCCGCCGAGATCGGCATGGAGCACAACCTCGGACTCACCTGTGATCCCGTGGGCGGACTGGTGCAGGTCCCCTGCATCGAACGCAACGCCATGGGCGCCATCAAGGCGATCAACGCCTCGCGCCTCGCCCTGCAGGGCGACGGTCAGCACAGCATCTCCCTCGACAAGGTGATCGCGACGATGCGCGCGACCGGCGCGGACATGAAGACGAAGTACAAGGAGACCGCCCGTGGCGGTTTGGCGGTCAACATCATCGAGTGCTGAACCTCCCCCCCAAACCTCGGGGCAACCCCGCGACAAGACGGCTGAAACCTGCGCGCTCGCATGGACGGGCTGGGAATGTGTGCAGTGATTTCGAAAATTCAGGCGAATTGAGCTAGGTTCAGCGCGTGGTCAAGCGCTACTCCCTCGAAGCTCTGAAGCGCCTGCGCGAGCAGCGGGTCGAGGAGCAAGCCGAGCGGGTCGCCGAACAAGTGCGCCTGGTGGCTCAGGCCGAGCGGGCGGCGCTCGAGGCGACCGGGCAACGCAAGCAGCTCGAGAAGCAACTCGCGGAGGAACGCAGCCTGGAGGCGGCGAGGCTCGCGAGGGGAGAAGCGACGGTGCAGGACCTCGCCTTCCAGGCCAGCTGGGAGACTCAGGCCGCTCGGCGTATCGAAGGCGCGCGCGGCAACGAGAGACGCCTGGCCGAGAAGCTGGTTGCCGCAAGGAAAGAAGAGGCGGCGAGGCGCCAGGAGCTCGCGCTGCGCGAGGGCGAAGCCAGGGCCGTGGAACGTCACAAGCAGACCTGGCAGGCCGAGGTGAGTCGCGCGGAGGAGCTCGCGCTCGAGGAGCAAGCGCTCGACGCATGGACCGTCAAGCAGCGAGGACGTGCCTGATGCAGTGGGGGTTCGGGGAAGGGCGGGGGTTAGGACCGCTAGGGCTGCCCGTGCTGCCGCTCGCCGTGCTCATGGCCTGCAGCGGTCCAACCGCACCTCCAGCGGGGCACGGCGTGCAGACGCCGATCGGCCTCGACGCAGGTGCCGGTCCCGAGGCTGACGCCTCGGAGCCCCCCAAACCCAGCGCAGATCGCTTCGATCTCGAGCAGTTCACGCCGCTCCTGGCGCTCCCGAGCTTGAGCAAGGCCCGCGCCGCGGTGGAGCGAGGGCAGCCTGGTGCGGCGGTGAAGATCGTCGAAAAGGTTTTCTCTGAGGAAAAAGCGGGTTTGAGCTCCGAGGAGCGTGCGAGCTGGGAGTACCTGGCCGGGCGTCTGCATGAGCAGGCAGGCAGCACGAAGGAAGCGACGGTGGCCTACCAGCGCGCGGCGGCGGAACCGGAGTGGCCCTTGAGCAACTACGCCAAGCTCGGCGTGGCGCGCTCGCTGACGAGGCTGCACAAGTTCGACGACGCCCTGCTGTGGCTGGAGAAGGTCAAGCCCGAGGCGCCCATCGACGATGACCTCGACCTCTTGATCGCCGAAGCGGCGAAGGGCGCAGGCAAGGTCGACACCGCGATCCGCCACTGGACCGCGCACCTGGAGTCGCGGGACCGCCCAGCGGATCGGCTCAACGTCGCGTTGCGGCTCTCCAGCGCGCTCCTCGAGCGCGCCGAGGCGCGGCCGGAGACGTCGGTCGAGGATCGCCTCCAGGCCCTGCGCTGGGCGAGGCGGGTTCGCATCGAGAATCCCCGAGGAGACGCGCGGAGGCGCATGGCGGAGCAGCTCGAAGCCAAGGCGCTGAGCGCGTTGCCTGAGGACAAGCGAAAGCAGCAGCAGAAGCTCAGCCTGGATCTGGAGCTGGTGCGCATCCGGTCCTTGCTGGACGCCGGCTACGACAAGGCCGCGGACGAGGCCGCGGAGGCGGTGCTGAGCGAGCAGCCGGCGTCGGTACGATACTCTGAGATCGGCTGTGAGATCCTGCTGCTGAAGGCCAAGGCGCTCGCTTCCAAACGGAAACACGGCGAGGCCGCTGACGCGCTGGCCGAGCCCATCCGCCGCTGCAAGGGCGACGACCTGCGAGCGCGCCTTCTTTACCTGGCCGGCGTCTACGCGTCGCGCGACGGGCGTCACACGCAGGCGGTTCAGCGCTTCACCCAGCTCGAGAAGGAGGCACCAGCCCACCGCCTCGCGGACGACGCGCGCATGAAGGCCGCCTATAGCTACTATGAACTCGGCGTAGAGAAGAAGTTCACGGAGCTCCTGAGCAGCATGGATCGCGACTACCCCGAGGGCGACATGGTGCTCGATGGGGTCTTCCGTCTCGCCATGCGACGCATCGAGAAGGGCGACTGGCCGGGAGCGGCGCAGGTGCTCGAGCGCGCCGCCAAGCTCGGCGAGTTGAGGGACGGCGCGCGCGGGCGCGAGTACGCCGGACGCGAACGCTACTTCTGGGCGCGCGCGTTGATGCAGCTCGGCGAGACGGAGCGCGGCAAGGCGGAGTACGAGGCCATCGTGCGCGAGCTTCCGCTCTCTTACTACATGCTGCTCGCTTACTCTCGCCTGAACGAGATCGACGCGCAGCGCGCGGCGCAGGTGCGAGATGAGGCCATGGAGAGCTCCGCGCGGCAACCGTTTAGCTTCGAGCGGCGGCCGGAGTTCAAGGAGCCGGGCTTCGTGCGTGCGCTGGAGCTGTCGCGAGTGGGTGACCTGGCGAACGCGAAGCGCGAGATCAGCGCCATGGGTATCGTCAAGCGCGGCGCTGCTCCCGCGGTGCTCTGGGGGATCGCGTTGCTCTACGCTCGTGCTGGTTCGGCGAACCTGAGTCATGGCGTGGCGCGTGGTCTGCTCACCGACTGGCCGCAGCGCTGGCCAGCGGGTGACTGGATCCAGACGTGGGAGATCGCGTTTCCGCGTCCTTATTTCCCGACGGTGCAGCGCAACGCGAAGCTGACCGGAGTCAGTGAGAGCCTGGTCTACGCCGTGATGCGCGAGGAATCGGCCTTCGACGCTGACGCCGAGAGTCCGGCCAGCGCCTACGGCTTGATGCAGCTGATCGTCCCCACGGCCAAGCTGTACGCCAAGGGACTGCCCTACGACGCGCGAGCCCTCAAGCGTCCCAGCATCAACATCACGCTTGGCTGCCGCGCGCTCGGGAAGCTCTCGGAGACGTTCGAGCAGCACCCACTGCTCGCCATTCCCGGCTACAACGCGGGGCCGGGGCGACCTCGGCGCTGGTTGAGGCAGCGACCGAACCTGGATTTCGATCTATGGGTGGAAGCGATCCCGTACTCGGAGACACGGCGCTACACCCAACGAGTGCTCGCAAGTCGCGCCGCCTACACCGTGCTCTACGACACCGCGAACTCGGAGCAGAGCCTGCTCCTCCCCCTGCGCATCAAGAACTAGGGGGGGAAAGACCCTGCCGAGCAAGACCATCGCCCTCGCCCTCGGGGGCGGGCGAGTTTTGCAGCGAACTACGGAGACAGGACACTAGGGCGATCCCACGCACGTGCGAGGGTGCGCGTGGTGGGGGTGAGCGCATGAGGGGCCTCTCGCTGGCTTCTGCTATGCTCTGAGTGGCGTGGCTGATCCTCCATCGGTTCGGTTTCGAGCGGCCCACTCGTTCGGCGTGGTGAGCGATCGCGATGCGGTGCGCGCTGCGCTGTCAGGGCTTTGCGCGGAACTGTCAGAGCGAACTGGGTTGATCTTCTTCGGGCATGTCGTGCGCTCCTACGCCGCGCTGCTCGCGGACGTGAAACAGAAGCGCATCGATTTTGCCTGGGCACCGCCGCTGGTCGCCGCGGAGCTGATCCAGGCGGGGGTGGTCGAGGCATTGGTGACCTCGCGGCGCGAACCAAGCAGCCTGTTTCACTCTGCGTTGTTCGTTCACCGGGACTCGGGGCTGATCGAGGTGGCGGATCTGGAGGGCAAGCACGTGGGCTGGGTCGACAGCGCCAGCGCCGCTGGATACGCCGTGCCGAGACGTTGGCTCGCGGATCGTGGCTTCGATCTAGCTGGCTTCTTTGGGCGTGAGAGCTTCTTGGGCACGCACGCCGCGGTCGCGCGGGCGGTGTTCGAGCGCCGCGTCGATGTCGGCGCGACCTACGCCATTCTGGACGCAGGGACGCGCAAGACGCGCGACGGGGGCTGGAGCGAAGTCGCCATCCCGGATGCAGGCGTCCACATCGTGTCCCTGGCCGGAACGGTGCCGGCGGATTGCGTCGTCGGGGCTACCGAGCTGCCTCCGTCGAGTCGAGCCAAGGTGCGCTCGGCGCTGGTCGAGCTGGGTGCCAGCGCGTCCCCGGCGCTGCAGAAGGTCTTTCGGACCTCTGGCTTTGAGCTTGCTAACCCGGGATACACGGGAGCGCTGGCTCGACTCAGCGTCGTGTGAGTCTAGCGCTGGTGCTTCGCCTTCCACTCCGCATACGGCATGCCGTAGATGATCTCTCTTGCCTGTTCCTTGTCGAGCTCGACGCCGCGCTCCGCCGCGGCCGCTTGGTACCACTTCGCGAGGCAGTTTCGACAGAAGCCGGCGAGGTTCATGACGTCGATGTTCTGAACGTCGCTGCGCTCGCGGAAGTGCTCGACGAGCTGGCGAAACGCCGCGGCTTCGATCTGGGTACGCAGGGCAGCGTTCACTTCCAGGCCGCTCTCTGAAGGCAGGGCGCTCTCTGAAGGTAGGGCGCTCTCTGAAGGTAGGGCGCTCTCTGAAGATAGGGCGTCTTTCGGGGGTTGGGCATCGTCCATCCACAGAGCATAGAGACGCAGACGAAGAGCGCCAAGCCGACACCCGCCCTCGCCGATCTGGAACTGTGGCTACATTTCGGGCGGCGTCTTGCTACTCTGGTTCAATGAGGCAGCGTCCTCGGAGTCTCTTGCGTGCTCGTTCGACGCAGGGTGTGCCGCTCCTCACTTTCGGGCACCCCAGTCGCGCACCTCACGTGGCAACAATGGTAAATTTCCGCAAGGAAATGAACATTGGGCAACTACGTTGCTGGGAGCGGTCCGAGGTGCGCGGGCACGAACTCGTCGAACACACGCGAATGTGGGGGCTTGTGGCACCCAGGCCGGGGGACGATGGCTGACTCCGACGACGGTCGCGTATCTGACTCGTCGCATCCCACGAGTGGGCCTGACCCTGACGAAGCGTCAGCTTCCGACTTCGAGATGCACATCCCAGGCCGTCCCTGGCCACCGGATACTCCCGCGCTTCTCCACGCTCCGGTGACAAATTCCGCGAAGAATTGTCGGCCGGCGAACGCTCATGTTGGACAAGGAATCGAGGTGACCTCTAAGCTCTCGGCCGTGGACTTGGAGCGCGAGAACGCCGAGCTGAGGGCCGACCTCGCTGCGCTCGAACTTCGCCTGACCCAGACGTTCACCCAGAGCACTGCCGTCAAGCTGGTCATCGATCCCCTGGACGGATCGATCATCGAGGCCAATCCAGCGGCGCTCAGCTTCTACGGCTACTCCGCCGAGGAGTTCTCGCGGCTCCGTATCACGGACCTGAATCAGCTGCCGCCCGAGCTCGTGGCCGAGGAGATGCAGGCAGCACGGGAACAGAAGCGTACCTACTTCGAGTTCAAACACCGTCTGAAGAGCGGAGCCGTCCGAGACGTTCAGGTCTACTCCGGTCCCGTGAGGATCGGCGAGCGAGACTGCTTGTACTCCATCATCTGCGATATCACCGACCGCACCCAGCTCGCCGATCAGCTCGCCCATGCACAGCGCATGGACGCCCTGGGACGCCTCGCAGGCGGTGTCGCGCACGATATCAACAATCTGCTGACCGCCCTGGACATGCTGGCGAGCCTGATTCGTAGCGACGTCGAGAACGCCAGGCCGGTGGAGACGCACCTGGAGGAGGTGGAGCAGCTGACCCAGCGCGGCGCGGGTCTGACCCAGCAGCTGCTCGCCTTCTGTCGTCGTCAGATGCTCGAGCCGCGCCTGCTGGACCTGGGAGACGTGCTGAGGGGAGTCGAGACCTTGTTGCGGCGACTGTTGAGCGCCGAAGTCGTGCTGCGGATGCGTATCCCCGAGGAACCGCTTCAGATCGTGGCCGACTCTACTCGGCTGGAGCAGGTGCTGCTGAACCTGGTGCTGAACGCGCGGGATGCCATGCCCCGCGGGGGAGAGATCGCGATCAGGCTCGAACGAGTGGTGCCGTCTGCCCGACTGCAGGAAGAGCTCGAGATCGACTGGCGCGAGGCAGTGAAGGTGACCATCGCGGACCAGGGGACCGGCATGGACGACGAGACCTTGCGCCACGCGTTCGAGCCCTTCTTCACCACCAAACCGTCGGGGGAAGGCACCGGTCTCGGATTGTCGACGGTCTACGGGATCGTCCAACAGAGTGGTGGGCGTATCCGCGTGGAGAGCCAGCTCCGGGTTGGCACGACGTTCGAGCTGTTCTTTCCCGAGGCGCGTGAGCCTGCGTTGCTGCCGGAGGTCACTCCGACCCCCGAGCGACCAGCGGGGGGGAGCGAGCGTTTGCTGCTGGTGGATGACGACGACGCCGTACGCAAGACCCTCGTCGCCGTGCTCCGCGGCGCGGGGTATCAGGTCTTGCAGGCGGCGGACGGCCTGGAGGCGTTGGAGCTATTGACTCGGGAGCAGGGGGATCTGGATCTGGTGGTCAGCGACGTGGTGATGCCAAGAATGAATGGGCCAGAGTTCGTGGCGCGCGCGCGCGCGCGCTTTCCGGACTTGCGCGTTCTGTACATGTCCGGCTTCCTGGATCTGCCGAGCGTCGGCTCAGGGCTGAAGGGCGTGGGAGGCGATCCTTTGCTCTCGAAGCCGTTTCCCGCTTCTCGGCTGGTGAGCAAGGTGCGCGCGCTGTTGGACTCTCCGGTGGCGCGCCGTACGCTCGAGTGACCTTGATCTCGGCGCGTACGACCTCGCTCGGCTTCGACGAGCTGTTGACTCTGCTGGTCGAGGAGCGCGTCATCTCGAGCGACACCGCGCGAGCGCTGCTCGACCAGGAGCTGAAGCAGCGGATGGTCGCGGTGCGGATGCGTACCCCGAGTGCTCCTCCGAGCCTGGATGAGCAGCGCCGACTCTCGTCAACGGTATCCGCCTTCGAGTTGATGATCTCCTTCAACGTCAAGGACGCTCACGGTGAACCGATCCGTGAGGATACGCTGGTCGAGTTGTTCGCTCGCAAGGTAGGTGTGCCTTTCGTCAAGCTGGACCCCCTCAAGCTCGACGCGGCCGTGGTCACCTCGGTCTTCTCCAAGCCTTTCGCTCGGAAGCATGGGATGCTGGTCATCGACGCCGACGAGACGCGGGTGCTGGTGGCGACGAGCGATCCATTCAACGCGCTGGCCCTCGAGGCGGTGCAGGATGTCGCTCGCAAGCAGGTCGAGCTCGTCGTCACCCCCCCCAGCGACATCCAGCGGCTCATCACGGAGTTCTTCGGTTTCCAGCGCTCGGTCGAACGCGCTGAGCAAGATCTGTCGGAGACATTCAACCTGGGGAACCTCGAACAGTTCGTGAGGATGCAATCCGAGCGCGAGATCGAGGCTTCCGACCAGCACGTCGTGAACGCCGTCGAGTACCTCTTCTCCTACGCGTTTCAGCAACGAGCGAGCGACATCCACATCGAGCCCAAACGCAACGAGAGCCTGGTGCGGTTTCGTATCGACGGAGCCTTGCACCAAGTGAACAAACTCCCCGCCGTGGTCCATCGCGCCGTGATCAACCGCATCAAGACGCTCGCGCGCTTGGACATCGGCGAGAAACGGCGACCTCAGGACGGCCGCATCAAGACGGAGTTCCAGCAGAAGCCCGTGGAGTTCCGCGTGTCGACGCTCCCGGTAGCGTTTGGCGAGAAGGTCGTGTTGCGGATCTTCGACCCGGACATCGTCCACGACGACATCCGCCAGCTCGGCTTCTTCCAGCGTGAGCAGGCTCTGTTCGAGAAGCTCATCACGCGTCCGCACGGAATTGTACTGGTCACCGGGCCCACCGGGTCAGGCAAGACGACCACGCTGTACACCGCACTCCGGCGCCTGGCGAACGATGACGTGAACATCACGACGATCGAGGATCCGATAGAGATGGTCTTCGAGCGCATCAACCAGACCGCGGTGCACCCGAGCATTGGCATCAGCTTCGCTTCGGCCCTGCGCACGATCCTCCGCCAGGATCCCGACATCATCATGGTCGGAGAGATCCGGGACCTGGAGACAGCGCGGAACGCAATTCAGGCGTCGCTGACTGGACACCTGGTCTTCTCGACGCTGCACACCAACGACGCGCCCAGCGCCGTCGCGCGGCTCCTTGACCTGGGTATGGAGAACTTCTTGCTCGCCTCGACTCTCAGCGGCCTCATCGCCCAGCGCCTGGTGCGTCGCGTATGTTCTGGCTGCGCCATCGAGCGCTCGCTCACCGACGCCGAACTCACCCAGCTCGGAGGGCTGCTGGACGTCACGGGGGGCGCGCTGCCGCTGATTCGCGAGGGCGAAGGCTGCATCGATTGTCGCCACACGGGGTACAAGGGGCGTCAAGGGATCTTCGAGATGTTCGAGGTCAATGAGGCCGTGCGAGAGCTGATCATGCGCCGCGCGAGCGTTGACGAGATCCGTCGGCAGGCGCGCAGCGACGGCATGCTGAGCTTGCGTGAAGCGGCTGTCCAGAAGCTGCTCGCCGGTGAGACGAGTGTGGGTGAGGTCCTGAAGGTCACCGCCGTCGATTGAAAGTTGCCCCGTGGAAACCGTGCGCGAGCGATCTGGTTGACGAAGCAGCGCCCGGTCCCTATGACCCCCTCGCCGCCTGGGTCCCGTTTCTGGGCTGCGACGCCGGCTCCCCACTCGGCACACGAAGACGTATGCAGATCTCGCCGCTCGCTATCGGGTCGTACCCTGCCTCCGCGTCGGCGCTAGCGTCCTGGAGCAGCAAATGGCTGTCGGATTCGCGGTCGCGTGGATGTCCCGCTGTTCGTCACGCAGCTTTGCTAGTCTCCTGCTGTTTCGGAACCGGGGCCTCAGCCCCTCGGTCGTAGAGAGAATCGCCGTGGAACTTTACGCAGGCTATCGACGGGCAGTGGAGCTGGTTGGGCCCCACTGCGACATCGAGACCCGGCTGCCAGACATCCCGCCGTCGGCGAAGGTCAGAGGCCCGCTGTTTCGTTCCGTTTATCAGGCGCTGGATGCGGACGGGCGACTTGGGCAGTTCCATGAACTGGTGCCGCGTCGCAAGCGTTCTTCTTTTGGGGAGTTTCCGCTCGGAGAGTACTTGATCGAGCTCGCAGCTGCCGGGGCCTTGATGGCGTCGCCCCCGAACCTCCAGCAGGGGATGTTCGACATCTCGCGCACCAACGCTCGGGTCTTCGCCTCCACGCTGATGGGGAGAGCGCTGCTTCGCCTCCTGGCGCGCGATCCCGTGAGGCTGACGGAGCAAGCGGTCGCTGCTCGGCGTCAGATGGCGAACTATGGTGACTGGCGCATGGTGCGCCACGGGCCCCACGACATCGAGATGGTCTACCGAGACGAGTACACGTGGCTGGAGTCGGCGATCGCTGGCGCAGCGGTCGGCACCTTCGAGGCTTGCGACGTCGTTCCGCAAATCGAGACGAAGCTCAGCGATCGCTACAACGGATCTACCCGGATTCGTTGGGAATGAAGCCGATGGCCCGTTCGATCTGAGAGAGCAGCCGCGCCCGCGTGATCGGCTTCTGGAGCACGGGAACGCTCACCTCCCTGAGAAAGGTTTGATACTCCGGCGGGGGATCCGTCGTGACGAAGATGGTCCTCAGTGCGAGATCTGGGCGATTGGTCTGTAGCCATTGCAGCAACGCGCGACCGTCCAGGGAGGCCATCGCTAGGTCGGTGACCACGACGTCGGCGGAGGAACCTGACAGCAGCAGCTCGATCGCCTCTTGCCCATCGGCCGCCAACAGCACATCGCAGTGCTCCCGGAGTGAACTGGCATAGGCCTTGAGCATTCGCTCGTCTTCGTCCACGGCAAGCACAGCAATGCGCTGGGGGCGACGCGCCGGTGTCTGGCGGAAGCGGGCGGCGTTCTGCATCGCCTTCAGCAGATCGACCCTGCTCGGTCGCTGAATCAAGGCCACGAACGTCGCTCCGACACCGTGAACGGACTCCACCAACAGGTCGCCGTTCATGGTGCGCATGATCGAGCGCGAGATCGACAAGCCCAGACCGGTGCCGAAGTCTTCGCGCTTCGTGGTGAAGAAGGGATCGAAGATGTGTTCGATGGTCTCGTGGGGGATGCCCGGGCCCGTGTCGGAGATCGACACGGCCACCGCATCTTCATCCGCACGGATAGACACGCGGATGCGGTGCACTGGTCGCTGCACCTCGCGCACGGCGTGCGCGGCGTTGATCAGCACGTTGGTGAACACCTGTGTGAGTCGGGTGCGGGAGGCCACGACGGGGGGCACGTCCGGCGCGTAATCTCGCTCGAGGGCTGCGAAGGGTGTGATCTCACGACCCACGATCCGGATCACCTGATCCATGAGCTCGGGGAGGTGAACCACTTGAGGCTCTTCGCGATCGTCGGGGCGCGCAAAGACCTTCAGATCCCGTACGACGCTCGCGATCGTCTCGGACGCGGACAGCACCTCGTCTACGAGCTCGTTGGCCTCGTGAGACGGCACACCGGTGCGCATGCTCTGAGCCAGCTCTTCCAGCACCTCGAGACTGGCGCCCTGGTTTCGCTCGACGAGCGCCCTGACTCGGCTCCGAGCGTCGAACAGGGGACCGAGCTGGACGCGGATCGCCTCGACGGTGAGCATCAGGGCTGCCAGCGGATTGTTCACTTCATGCGCAACACCCGCGACTACGGTACCCAGGGCTGCGAGCTTCTCCGATTGAACGGCCGACGCCTGTAGCCGCTCCTGATGGCGTCGCAGCCGTGCGCGCAGGTGGACGCGATCGAGAAAGGCCAGCACGCTCCGCTGACTCGGGAGCTGGTCTCCGAGCGTCTGCGCGTCGTCGGCGCCAGCCTCGATCGCCGAAAGCGTTCCGGACTCATCTGGGCAGTACACACCAAGCGGCCTGCCCCCGTGGCTCAAGCGAGCCTGGCGCACGGCATCGATGACCGGGAGCTCGGCTGTTTCAATTTGACAATTGCGCGACGCGGGCAGGCCTTCGACCATCCGAGCGAGATCAACCGTGACGGTTGCGTCGAACACCAGCAGCAGCGTGTGCGGAGCATCAGCAGGGAAGTGCGAGTCCACTGGCGGAGTCTACTTCAATGCCCCCCACCGATGTCCCGACTTTCTACCAGTCCACGAGTATCGCTGCGCGCGTGAGGCCTGCGCCCTGGGCGAAGAGCACGCTCCGGGTGCCCGGGTCGAGCTGTCCAAGGCGTCGCGCCTCGAGCAGGTTGCTAACCACACCGCAGGCACCAAGGTGTGCGTAGCGATCGAACGTGACCGGGACGTTCGCGGCATCGAGCCCGGCAGCGCCTGCGATGGCGTTCGGGATCCAGCGCCGTGGTTGCACCGAGGCGAAGAGTTTCACTTCGTCGGTTCGCACGCGAGCGCGTTCCAGCAGCTGAGTCACCGTGGTCATGCCGATGTGCACGGTCTGAGCGATCAGCGAACGAGCGAGCTCGGGCGCCAGGCTCCCAGGGTAGTAGTCCGGGCCCGCCTTCCACCAGGGCGGATCGCAGTCCTTGCCACGACACCAGGTCACCGCTGGGTAGTACTCGCCGTGAGTGACCGCGTGGAGCAGGCCGACCCCTGGGCGCTCGCCGGCGGAGACCAGCATCGCGGTAGCTGCGTCACCCACGTTCGGTGAAGCGGGGTGCATCATCGGAAACGCGCGCGTCATGATGTGGCTCTGGGTGAGCAACACCGTGCGCGCTCGTCCCGACTCTATCAGCGCTGCCGCGAGGCCGAGCTGTGCGACCGATGTTGCGCAACTCGCCTCCAAGCCCAGCGCCACCGCGCCGCGGATGCCGAGCAGGTCGGCGACTCTTGGCGCGCTCGGCGGTACCACTCGGTCCGGTACCGCCGCCCATGACATGACCACGTCGACCTGATCCGGAGCCACGCCGGCGTCGGCCAGCGCCGCGGCTCCCGCTTTGCTTTCCGCAAGGCAAGAATCCACTTCGGCAGGTGCGACGCGACGCTGCCTCGCCCCCAGGAAGGGGTCGCTCGCCTCGGCGGCCAGGTAGCGCTTGCCCAGCGCCTCCCGAGGATCGTCCTCGATGGGTACGTCGACCAGCTCGCGCTGGCTGCTCTTCTTCGCGCGCTCGACGAACTCCAGCGGCCAGTCGGAGTTCTCGCGGATGGTGTCCGGATACCATTCGCCGAGGCCGGAGATGCGAGCCTTCACGCGACCCCCTTGTTGGAGAGCATGCTCATGTGTTGGAGCGCCTCGTTGCGACCTCCGCCCGCGAGCCTGACGTCGCGGTCGATCCGGATGTCGAGCACCGCGGGACCGCTCAGCTCGTAGAGCCGCTCGAACAGCTCGCTGCGGATCTCACCTGGATGATTCACGCGCACGCCGGTGACTCCCATCGAACGCGCCCAGGCGGCGAAGTCCACGAAGTCCGTCGACCACTGCGCTTCCCGTCCGAACACCTGCTTGTAGCCATGGTAGACCATGTTGTACCGCGCGTCGTTGAACACCGCGAAGATGACCGGGAGGCGTTCCTTGGCGGCGACCAGCAGCTCCATCCCCGCCATCTGCATCGAGCCGTCACCGCAGATGCAGACCACCGGGCGCTCGGGGTTGCCAAGGGCCGCGCCGATGGCGCCGCTGACCCCCGAGCCCATGCTGCCGAGTCCGAGCTGGATCTGGAATCCGCGCGGATCACGTGAGGTGAGATAGTGCAGGGCGAACAGCATGTGCTCGCCGATGTCGGTGATGAACGTCGCGTCCCGACCCGCGGCCTGCTCCAGCTCGATGACCGCGCGCTGCGGCGTGATCAGGAGCTGATCCTCACCCCCGAAACGTTCGTCGTCGAACGGCGAGCGTGCTCGCAGGTCGCGAAGCTTTGCTCGGCAACCCGTGTTGCGCAGGCCGTCCTCCAGAACGACTTCGTACATCGCCTCGGCGAAGGCACCGATGTCGCTGACCACGCCGAGTTCCGTCGGCAAGTTCCGGTTGAACACCGTGGCGTCACGATCGACGTGAACGAGTCGACCCCCGGGCGCGATGTACGGGGTTGGACCGACGGAGCAATCGTCGAGGTCGCTGCCGAGCACCACCGCCACATCGACGCCTTGCTTGGTGTAGTCCCTGGCCCAGATGGACGCGGCGAGGCCGCCGTGGCGGAGCGACCGCGGATGTTCCTCGCTGACGAGGCCCTTCGCCTTGGGGGTGGTCACGAACGGGACGTCCAGGGCGTCGACCAAGCGGCGCAGGGTGGAAGAGTAGGCGCGCGCGCCCGAGCCGAACACCAGCAACGGATGCTGCGCAGACGCGAGCCAGCGACACACCTCCCGCACCACCTCGCGATCCGGCTTGCTCATTCGCCGACTTTCCGTGCGAGAAACACGGAAGCCATCGGTCTTGGCTGCGCCGCGATCGATCGGGACGACCAGCAGAGCCGGTCCGGGATTAGCGCTGTCCGTCGCGGCCTCGAGCACCGCGGTGGCCTGGGAGCGCGCCGCACCGGGGCTGGTGACACGCACCGCGCGCCGGGTCATCTTGTCGAACAGCGCCTCGACGTCGATGCCTTCGGGACCGGAGTTCTGCAGGAGCCTGCCGCCGTTGGCAGCCCAGGCGACGTCCCCGACCACCAATACCATCGGAACACCCTCGCTGTGCGCAGAGCACACGCCGGTCACGGCGTTCGTGGCGCCTGGGCCCGCTGTCACGACGACGGCGGGGACCCTTCCGCTGGCGCGGTAGTATGCAGTCGCCGCGAACGCGGCGGCGCTCTCGTGTCGCGACTCCACCAGCTTCGCGCCGGGGTGACGCAGGATGGAGTCGAAGACAGGAGAGACAGGTCCTCCAGGTATCCCGAAGAAGGTCTCGACGCCCTCCTTGACCAATGCATCGATGATGCCATCAGCGGCGGTCAGCGCTTCGAACTCAGGGATTTCCGTGTGAGAAGTATCAGTGACTCTAGCTGCCAAGAGCGCGAGCGGTGACTTCTCGGTGACTGTGTTGAGCTCGCGAATGCACGAGCGTGGGGATGACTCGGGAACGGCATCCCGCTCCGAGTTGATGGAGAGATCGGATCGCATGAGATCCTCCCAAGGTGCGGTGTTGTTGTTGGCTCGGTATGCACCGAGGTCATCGGTAGGCTCGGACCCAGCGACTCCCGGAGACGCCGCATCGCAGCGCGAAGCACGAATCGGCTCGTCACCGCGTGGGGTGCGAGCACGCGTTTGCGCGGTTCTCGGACCAGAATCCGCTTGGCTCGCGTGATTTCCGTGCAGGAATGTTGCCGCGAACGTCGAGCGCGAATCGCCAGGCGTTCCGGGACGGAGGGCCCTTGTTTTTCGTTCGCGCAGGACGCGAACGATCACCCGTCGTCGATTCAGGACGAGGGTGCGCTTGCTACGGACGCGCTACGCGCCGCCCGGTGATTGAAGCTCAGGAGGGGTATCTGAGCGCGAGGCCTTCTGGCCTAATTTGCGCGACACGTCAATAGAGAAACCACACAGGAACACCAATCAATGCACTCTGTGGTTGCTGGCGTCGGTGAGTGTCACGCTCACCGGTTCTTCTCTCTGAGTGTCGCTGCGAAGAGGTGGAGTTCGTTGTTTTTCGACACAGAAACGAGTGTCGGCGCCTTCTACGACACGCAACGAAACGGGCTTAAGGGCCCTGGCGATGATTGGTGTCTTGGGAACTGGCTAGTCGGTCCTAGCTGATGGGAGCGCCGAGAACACGCCGAAAGGTCAAGTTCAATCGTGGGGCGTGGACGCCCGGCTGCTTCGGGACTCCGTGCACGTAGTGAGCCTGGGTCGCGCCGGCCATCAACAGGAGTGAGTTGTGTCGGAGTTCCAGACTCAGCGCTTCACCCCGCTTGCGCGGCTTGAGGCGAAAGCGCCGCGTCGCTCCAAACGACGCACTGGCGACCTGTGGCTGAGGGCCAAGCTCGCTCTCGTTATCGGCGTGGAAACCCATGCTGTCGTTTCCGTCCCGGTACAGATTCGCCAGCAGATGGTTGAAGGGGCACTCCGTCGTCTGTTCGACCAGGCGACGTACGCGTTCGCACGTCGACGTCCAGGCACGAGCCTCCAACGTTTGGCCGGAGTAGCGATATGGGAACTCACCACACCAGGCGATCAGGCGTGGCTGCAGCACGCTCCGCCCGAACAGCTGAATGGAACGTTGCTCCCACTGCAGCTCTTCGAGCAGCCGACGCTGGAGTTGCTCGGCGAGGTCCTCGGCCAGCCAGGGATCTCGAAGCTCCACGAAGGCGCCATGCTCCAGCTCGAACCGCACCCCGTGAGCGTAGCAGTCAGCTGCAGAGGCAGCGTACTCTCGAGGCGAGCCTCGGTCGTCAGGGACTACGCGGGGGAGGTGAGTCGGTGCGCGCTCAGCACCTCTGTCGGTGGCGAGTACGCCTCAGTTCACACGTTCGAGCACCGCGGCCGCTCCAAGTCCACCCGCGGCGCAGATGCCCAGCAGCGCCATCGACCGCTCTCCTTGGGCCAACTCGTTGGCCACCGTCGTGACCATGCGTGCACCGGTAGCACCGAAGGGGTGACCGATCGCGAGCGAGCCGCCGTGAAGGTTGATGCTCTCGGGATCTACTTCACCGACTGCGTGGTCCAGGCCGAGCCGCTCCTTCGCGAAGGCCTCGCTGCCCAGCATCTTGAGCACGCTCAGGACCTGAGCAGCGAACGCCTCGTGCATGTCGATGAGATCGATGTCCGTCAGCGTCAGACCGGCACGTTCGAGAGCCTTGGGCATCGCGAGCGCTGGGCCCATCAACAGCTGGTCGGCAGGATCCACACCGACGTAGGCCCAGGACTTGATCGCTGCGAGTGGTGTGTACCCCAGGGCGCGCGCCTTCTCCTCGCTCATCAGCACGACGGCCGAGGCGCCGTCCGTCAGCGGACTTGCGTTCCCCGCGGTAACACTCCCGTCCTTGGCGAACACGGGGCGTAGGCGGCTCAGCTTCTCGACCGACGTGTCGGCCCGCACCAGTCCATCGGCGTGCACCCACTTCCCTCCGGGCGTCTCCACTGCGACCACCTCGCCCGCGAAGCGGCCAGACTCGATCGCCGCGGCCGCCCGGTGATGGGAGCGCGCCGCGAGTGCGTCCTGCGCTTCGCGTGAGATGGCGTTGCGCTTCGCCATTCTCTCGGCGGACTCCCCCATCACTTCGCCAGTGGTTCGCTCAGCGATCTTTGGCTGACGCGGCAAGATGTCGGTGATGGGGGTGAGCTGTGAGAGCGCCGCGAGGTAGTCCGAAGGCGATGGCTTGCCCAGCGCCAGGGGAGCCAGGCTATGCGTCACCTTGGAGGGCAGGGTGATGGGAGCGTTGCTGGTCGAGTCGGAGCCCCCCGCGATGATCACGTCCGCCTCGCCGCGTTCGATGGCGGCGGCAGCCAGCGTGATCGCCTGGAGACCCGAAGCGCAAGCTCGTGTCACGGTCATGCCCTCGACGCTGGCCGGAAGCTGCAAGTCGAGTGCGATCTCACGGGCGACGTTCGGCGCGGTGCTGGGTAGGATCACGCCGCCCCAGACGATCCCGTCGATTTCCTTGCGAGAAAGCTCGAGCTTGTCGAGCAAGCCGCGTGTCGCAGCGACGCCGAGCGCGATGGTGTCTAGCTGAGTGAAGCTGGTGAAGGCCTTGACAAAGGGCGTACGCATGCCCCCTACGACCACGGCGCGCCTGGCGCCGTTGCCGTTGCTCTTGCTGCGGGCTGCGGTGTTCGTGCGGCGTTTCGCTGCCATTTCTACTCCTCTCAGGCGCCGATCAGGGCGCCGCCGCAGACGCGGATGATGTTGCCCGTGACGCCCGCTGCGGCAGGTGTGCACAGGAAGTTGATGGCCTGGCCCACGTCTTCGGGCTGGCCGCCTTGCCCCAGCGCGCTCATGCGTCGTCCGGCTTCCCGGATCACCACGGGGATGGCGGCCGTCAGGCGCGTCTCGATGAAGCCGGGAGCGATCGCGTTGACCGTGATCCCGCGGTCGGCCACCTGCTTGGCCAGGAACTTGGTCAAGCCGACCACGCCGCTCTTCGAGGCAGCGTAGTTGGTCTGTCCCACGTTGCCCGCGATGCCGGCGATGGACGAGAGGTTCACGACGCGGCCGCCGTCTCTCAACGTGCCCTTCAGGAGCTCTGCGGTGATTCGTTCTACCGCCGCGAGGTTGATGTCGATGGCCTGATCCCACAGCGCTTGCTTCATGCGGGCGAGCGTCTTGTCGCGGGTGACTCCAGCGTTGTGCACCACGATGTCCACTCCGCCGTGCTGCTCCTTCAGAGCGCGGGCGATGCTCCCGGGCGCTTCCGGGTCCGACACGTCGGCGAGGAGCACCGAGCCGCCAATCTTCCTCGCGATCTGGCTCGCAGGACCATCGTCCTCGGGTCGGTCCAGACACACGACGTGGGCCCCCTCGGCGGCCATGATCTCCGCCGTGGCCGCGCCGATGCCTCGGGCCGCGCCGGTGATCAGCGCAACCTTGCCAGCGAGTGGTCGCACCCAGGATACGTCACCTTCGAACTTGGCGGCCGCGCTCACGCTGACTGGCTGGGCGGTCACGAAGGTGCAGGCGGGGCTCAGGAGGAAGCGCAGCACGCCCGGGATGCGGTCGTCGGCGTCCTCTTCCACGCGGATCAAGTTGGCGTTGATGCCCTTCTTTCCGAGCTCCTTGGCCAGGCTGCGGGTGAAGCCCTCGAGGGCGCTGCGCGCGGCCGCTGCGGGCGCGCTCGTCGCGCTCTCGTGAGGGCGACCAATGATCACGATCCGCGCGTTCTTGCGCAGCGCTGGTAACCACGGGTGAAAGAAGGCGTAGAGCGCGTCGAGCTCAGCGGGGCTGTGGATGCCCGTGGCGTCGAAGACCATCGAGCTGATGCTCGGCTTCTTGGCCTCTCCCAGCTCGGGCTCACTGACCAGCCGGGGGAGTCGACCGTACGCTTCTCCGAGCTCCTTGAACGGAGCCTCGAGCTCGGCAGTCGTCAGCCACGGATCCCCGCCAGCGATGATCAGTGTGCGGGCGATCACGGGGGTGAGTTCGCCCTTGCCGCCGACGAGCACGGCTTGGTCCATGAGCGGACGTTCCACGGCGGGGCCTCGCTGGCGCAGCAGCTGCGCGGGCATCGGGATCGGCAAGCCGGCGCTCTGGATCAGCTTGCGTGCTCGGGGGTTCTGGGCCAGGTCGAGCAGGATGTCGCTCATTGTTCATCTCCAGTGTTGAAGCTACCGACGAGGTAGGCAGGTCCGCCGGGGGCGTCGCCGACGAACACCGAGTCGTCCAGGACGTAGAGGCCGACTGCTGCAGGCAGCACGAGGGGGCGAGTGAAGCGAACGTCCAGCTGCTGTAGGCTGCGGACGCTCCCGGAGAAGAGGCCGCGATTGAGGCCCTCCGCCGTGCGTGCCATCGTGGAAAATCCATGCAGAATTACATTGCGGAAGCCCGAGGCCTTCGCGTAGGCAGGGATCCAGTGGATCGGATTGAAGTCGCCCGTCAGCTTCGCGAAGTCGAGACCGGCGTTCGCCGGTAGCTTCCAGTAGCCGATCTCGCGCGCATCCACCGGCACCCGTGGTTTCTCCCGCTTGACCACCTGCGCGGTGCTGCTGCCGCTGGCCGCTTGCTTGGATTTCGGGAGCGGGACGATCGCGAAGAAGTCGGCGACGACCGCGTTCGGTTCCTCTTTCGTTCCGGTGACCACGTGCTGCTGCAGCACGACGCGGCGACCGTCATCGTCGATGCTCTCGAGGCGCGCACTCACGAGGAGCTTCTTGCCCAGTGGTAGCTGTGAGTTGATGCGCACCCGGCAGCCGCCGTTCATCACCTTGAGCAGGGGGTAGGGCAGGCCCTCCAACGTGCGCGTCGCGAGCGGAAAGCCCCACTGCGGGAACAGGTGAGCCGGGACGATGCCGCGGTATGCAGCCGGGTCGCCGCCCACGTGACGGACGTAGTCCCTGATCAACGCGGCTGGCAGCGGCTCTATTTCCGTGCGGTACTCTGGGCCCGGTGTGGTCGGGGCGTCCCCGCCCGGCTTCTGGCGGAGCGCAGTGAACGCGGTGCGGCCGAGCGCGCCGATCACCGGCGCCTGGGTCAGGATGTGTCGATTCGAAACGCCCATGGACTTCCTCGTGAACCCGCGCGAGGCGGGGGTGGGACAACGCGGTTCCCCTGCGAAGTCGCACGCGGTCTACCACTTGGTAGAGAGACAGCAAGGGCTTTCTGCAATGCGTCATTCCCGCCGCCCATTTTCGGCAGGCTCGGTGTCGCAGCGTGCGCAGGTGTGCAGTCTACGCTGGATTGGCATGCTTTCTGAGCGAAGTTGCTGGCTGACGTCCTGCATCATCACGAAACATGGGCGCCCTATCTTGCTCCCTTCTCTACCAAGCGGTAGAGCCACCGGCGTGGACACCGAACGCGCTCCCAGCGCGACACTGATCTGTGAGGCCGCGACCCGGCTCTTCGCTCGCCAGGGCTTCGACGGCACGTCGCTGCAGGCGATCGCCGCCCAGGTTGGGATAAGCAAGCCGACCCTGCTGTACCACTACCCCTCCAAGGACGCCCTGCGTGCGGCGGTGCTCGAGAACCTGTTCGCCCACTGGCGGCGGATGGTGCCCCAGCTTCTCGAGGCCGTCACGAGTGGTCATGCGCGCTTCGAGGCGCTGACGAACGAGCTGATTCGTTTTTTCCGGGAGGATCCGGATCGCGCCTTGCTCCTGATGCGGGAACTCCTCGATCGGCCCGCGCACATGCGCGAACAGGTGATCGACAACCTACGACCCTGGCTGCGCGTGGTGGCGGAGTACATCCGCACCGGCAAGCGGATCGGCCAGATCCGTGAGGACGTGGACGAGGAATCGTACCTGCTCCACGTCGTGACCCTCACCATCGCGACCCTCAGCAATACGGGCCTCGTCCACGCAGCGCTGGCGCCCGAACGAACACCCGAGAGCGTCGAGGAGCGTCACCTGGCGGAGCTCCGGAGGTTCGCCAAGGCTGCGTTGTTTCGGGAGTGAGAGCCCCGTCTCCTCCACCCGGTGGGGATGCAGCCTATCGGGGTGTTCCGCGCGACGTGTCCTGCGGGCTGTCGACGGGTCGGTCGACCTGCTAGCATCTCGGCATGCCTTTGCCGTTGTTCTCGTCGCCCTCGGGTCGCGGGGGGTCCGTGTTGCGTCGTCTGGTTTCGTCCCGGGGCGGCCCGACCCTGGCGCTGGCGTTCAGCGTGTGTTGCGCTGGTTCTTTCGCCGCCTGCGGCAGCGACAGCGGCGCCAGCGTCGGTGGGGGTAATACTCTGGTGGGGGGAACCGGGGGCCAGGACGACGGCGGGACTACCGGCGGCAGCGCGGGGACGGGCGGCGGGGGCAGCTTGAATCTCGACTCCAGCGCTCCCCTGACGCTGGCCATCGAGCCACAGGATCCCGTGCTCAACGTGAGCGGCACGCCGGCGACTCAGGCGTTCACCGCCCGCCTCAGCGATGGCTCCACGGCGACGGCGAACTGGCTGCTCGACGACGTGGTCTTGGGCACCATCGATGGGACGGGGACCTTCATGTCGGGTGGGTTCATCGCGGGCACGGTCGGAGTCACTGCGCGCGTCGGTGACCTGGAGGCCAAGACGACTCTGCGCGTGGTGGTGGACATCACCGACAATGGCGCTGGCGTCTCCGACGCCGATCGGGCGCTGCTGGATGCGGGCGGCGGCGCGGACGCCGGCTTCAAATGGCTGTACCCCTACGACAAGACGATATTTCCACGCGGACTCAGTGGGCCCGAGATGCAGTTTGGCGGCAGCGCGGCGGATGCCATGCGTGTCGACATCAGCTTCCCTGACTTCAGCTATGTCGGCTACTTCGCCGCCTCGAACCCGACCCGTGTCAATCTGCCGCCAAACGTGTGGCAGGCGATCACCAAGAGCGCGGGCGCGGGCGTCGACGTCCAGGTCAAGGCGAGCAAGCTGAGCGGCGGCGCGGTCACCGGCCCCGTGAACGAGAGCTGGCGCGTCGCTCAGGGGTCGCTCAAGGGCATCATCTACTACAACACGTATCGGTCCGCCTCGACCAACACCGGCGCCGTCATGCGCGTGCGACCCGGGCAGTCTGCGGAGGTCATGATCGGGCAGTGCACGGTGTGTCACTCCGTGAGCTCCCAGGGCAACGTCCTGGTCGGCGGTCTGAACTGGGACAGCGGCAACCCGATCGACTCCGGAAGCTTCGACCTGACTCCCGACGGAAACGCGACTCCACGCTACACCGACGCGGACGGGCGCAAGATGGCGTTTGGCGGCCTGACTCCAGACGGCGCGATGATGCTGTCCAACGGCGTGCCGACCAGTGGTCCAGCGATTCGCGGTCTCTCGGGGGACTACCCCTCTCGGCTCTACGACACGGCGACGGGGGCGCAGATCTCGGCGCCAAGCTTCGAGAGTCAGGTGCAGTACGCGATGACGCCAGCCTTCTCTCCAGACGCCACCAAGGTTGCGTTCAGCTGGCACGAGCAGAACGCCGGCAAGACCCTGGCGGTCATGAGCTTCGACGCCTCGACGACGCCCCCCAGCTTCGGTACGGCGACGTCGGTCGTCAGCAGCTCTCAGGTGGTCGGCTGGCCGAGCTTCACTCCCGACTCGCAGTCGGTGTTGTTCCACGAAGGCGACGCCTACGACACGGGCAACGCCAACACCCATGCCTTCGCCGAGATCCGACTGGTCGATCTCCAGAGCAATGCGACCAGCGCCCTGTCGGCGTTGAACGGCTACGAGCCGAGCGGTGCTTCCTACTTGCCCTACGGCGAGTCCGAAGAGGGCAAGCTCAACTACGAGCCGACGGTGCTCCCGGTTCCGGTGGGTGGCTACTACTGGGTGGTGTTCACGAGTCGTCGTGCCTATGGCAACACCGTTGCGCCGGGCGGCACCGAGCCTGGAGGCGACAACAAGTGGGGCATCAACGATTCCAGCGGTGAGTTCCCGTCGCCGCGCAAGAAGCTCTGGGTGGCAGCCATCGACATCGACTACCAGGGCAAGCTGGATCCCAGCCACCCCGCGTTCTACCTGCCTGGACAGGAGCTTGCCGCAGGGAATATGCGTGCCTTCACGGCGCTCGAGCCGTGCAAGGCGCAAGGTGCCTCTTGCGAGTCGGGCGCCGAGTGCTGTGAAGGCTTCTGTCGGCAGAACGGTGCCGACGACGCGGGCGCGCCGATCTTCCAGTGCGTGCCGCCCCCGACGGGCTGCTCCAACGAGGACGAGAGCTGCGAGACGGCGGCAGATTGCTGCGGTGCCTCCGCGGGCTACTTGTGCATCAACGGGCGCTGCGCGCGCCCCACACCGCACTGAGGGCCGACTCGCCGCTGCGCGTCCCAGATCGCTTCGGGGCGCGCAGCGTGCCTCAGGCCGCCCGGCGTCCGCGCAGTTGACCCGCGATCCAGCGCAACAGCTCCGCCGACTCATCCCAACCGATGCAGCCATCGGTGATCGAGACGCCGTACTCCAGCTGGCTCTTGTCGCCGCTCCACTGCTGCTTGCCAGCCTTCAAGTTCGACTCCACCAGCAAGCCCAGGATGGCGCGCTGACCGAGCGCGAACTGACGCACGACGTCCTTGCAGACTCGACCCTGGCGTCTGTAGTCCTTGCTGGAGTTGCCGTGGGAGCTGTCCACCATCACCGCGCGGGCGATGTCGGGGGCCACTTCGGCGACCAGCGCCTGAGCTTCCTCGATGTCTTCGGTGTGGTAGTTGGGACGCGCGCCTCCGCGCAGCACCACGTGACGGTCGGGATTACCGCGTGTCTTGACCACGCTGGTCAGGCCGTCGTCATTGATGCCCAGGAACGCATGTTGATGCCCTGCGGAAATGAGTGCGTTCACGGCGGGGGTTAGGCTGCCGTCGGTGCCGTTCTTGAAACCTACCGGCATCGACAGGCCGCTCGCCATCTCGCGGTGGGTCTGGCTCTCGGTGGTTCGCGCCCCGATGCTCGCCCAGCTCAGTAGATCCGCGAGGTAGTGTGGTGTGATGGGGTCCAGGGCCTCGCTGGCGCATGGTACACCGAGCTCGTTGATCGCGAGCACCGTTTCCCGAGCGCGCAGGAGTCCACTGGCGATGTCGCAGCTGCCGTCCAGGTGCGGGTCGTTGATCAGGCCCTTCCAGCCGATGGTGGTGCGCGGCTTCTCGAAGTAGGTGCGCATCACGATCACGGCGACGTCCTCGAGCTCGGCTCGAAGCTCGGCGAGGCGCCTCGCGTACTCGTAGGCCGCCTGCTGATCGTGAATCGAGCAAGGGCCGACGATCAGCAGCATGCGATCTGGATCGCCGCCGTGGAGCAGCGCCTTGATCTCGGCGCGGGTGCGCAGCACCAGCGACTCGGCGCGTTCACTCAGAGGGTGAGCCTGCTTCGCGCTGAGCGGCGTGAGCAGGGGCTCGAAGCCTTGCAGGTTGCTGTTCTCGACTCGATTCGTCATGGCATTCCTCGGGTTCGCCCGCGGTGACTCCCTGCTCGCCGGGTCATTCGCCACCAAAACGAACGGCCCCAGGGGTCCCGGGGCCGTAGTGCTCATCTTGGTGTGTCGGACTCAAGACGACGAGCGGCGCGCCCCGGGGAGGTCCCCGAAGTACGAAAAGCGCCAAAAATACACTCGACCGCTCATCAGTGCCTGCACTTTACTGCGCGAGGCGATGCAGGTCAAACGCGCTGTCGAGACGTCACCCGTGGGCGCGTACACGGCGCGCCTCACCCCCAAACCCGACACATGCCGACCGGGATCCTGGATCGGGGGGTGAGGAGCCGCGGAGAGCGCCCGTGCTCAGCGTCACGCCGGCAGGAAAGCCACGCGCCGCGCAGCGATGCTCGACGCCCGTTTCCATGTGGAAACCGTGTGGAGTCGTGTCTGAGGTAGGGGGTTCACCCCCACACGGGCGTCAACCAGCTCTTGCGGTTCTCGACCCGGCCGCGGCACACGTCGAGGAAGTGTTTCTGTAGCTGCTTGGTGATCTCGCCGACGCCGCCGCCGCCGATCTTGCGCCGGTCCACCGAGTTGACCGGAGTCACCTGGGCACCGGTGCCGCACAGGAACATCTCGTCGGCGAAGTAGAGCTCCGAGCGACCGAGCGGGCGCTCGTGGAACTTCAGCCCCAGATCTTCAGTGGCGAGGGTGATCAGGCTGCGCCGGGTGATGCCGTCCAGGTTGTTCTCGGTGCTAGGCGGGCTGAACAGCACGCCGTCGCGCACGATGAAGATATGCTCCGCGCTGCCCTCGCTGACGAAGCCGGTTTCTGTGAGGAAAATGGCCTCGTCGTAGCCGTTGTCCTTGGCTTCGCGACGAGCGAGGGCGCTGTTCAGATACGCGCCGGTCGACTTGAGACGCGAGGGGATGGCGTTGTCCTGGACCCGGCGCCACGACGAGATGCAGACGTCGATCGCGTCCTTGTCGATGTAGCGGTTGAGCGGCAGGCAGTAGACAATGAAGCTCGAGTCGTCCTCGAGCAACACGGGCGTCAGCTGGGTCGAGTTGTGAATCAGCAGTGGGCGGAGGTAGATGTCCTGGTGGATGTCGTTGCGGCGCAGCACCTCGAGCAGGATCTCTCCCACCGCTTGGTCGTCGCCAGGCAACTGGAGATACAAGACGTTCGCGGCGTCGCGCAGGCGCTTGATGTGCGCCTCGAGACGGAACACGAAGACCTGCTTCTCGTCGTCCCCGAGATAGCCCCGCACACCGCCGAAACAGCCCAAGCCGTAGTTCAAGGCTTTCGAACGAACGCTGACGGTTGCTTCAGCGTCGTCCACGTACTTTCCGTCGATGTAGGTGATCATGGCGCGGGCGAGCTTGCCAGATCCCCCCGCGCATTCAACGCGAAAGCCGCCGACTCCCACGCGAGTCCGGCTTCGGGTGTATCCTCGGACGCGATGAGTCCGAAGGCATGGCGAGGCCGGGCTGCGAAGCTGGCTTGGGTTGGGATGATTGCCGCGAGCGTGCTGATTTCAGGCTGCGGTGGCGCGGCGGCCCCGCCTTCGGAACCCCCGACGAGCGATCTCCAGGAGCTGGAACGGCGCCTGGACGAGCATCAGGCGGAGCTCGAGACGCGCTTCGGGTCGCTGACTCCCGGCGATGCGGGGGAGGGGATCGCTGCGCCCGAGGCGCCCGCGTCAGACGTGGGAGGGGGTGAAGCCACGGAAGAGGGCCCAGCCGCCGAGCCCGCGCCACCTCCCGCGCCGGCCGAATCGGTCCAGATGGACGAGGACGAGGCTGCCGGAGATCGGGACGCCCTGAGCGCCTGCGAGGTGGGCTGCCAGGCGCTGGATGGGATGCGTCGAGCCGCGGCCCGCATCTGTGACGTCGCCGGCACGACCAGCGAGCCCTGCAGCCGCGCGCGCAGTCGAGTCGGCCGCGCGGAAGACCGGGTGAGCGGCGCCGGTTGCCGCTGCGACTGACGCTCGAGTGTCGGCGGCGGGCTCCCCTGCGCACCTGTTCCGCGTGGATGTGCTCGACTCGTCGCCGACCTGTCACGAACGCAGAGAATTGCACATGGCAATGGTTGGAAGCGATCGGGGGCTGGCGCGCGATCGGAGCACCGCTCGGGACCCTCGGTTCTCTGGCCGATTTGGTGGCCCTGTTACCCACCTCGCCGACGGCTGTAGGACAATCCTGATTCGCGCCACGGGCGTTTCCTGCGTGATGTAGTAGCCTGCGGTTCGCATGCTCCCCTCTCCCCATTCCCGTACTGCAATGCCCCCAATCCAACGTCTCCGTGATCGGCGTCGCCTGCTTGGTTCGGTCCTGGTGCTCGGTGCTCTGAGCCTGGTGAGCGTGAGCGCCAGCGCTCAGAGCCCGGCGGAGATCCAGCAGGCACGTACCCTCTACAGCCAAGGTCTGACGCAGGAGGCGGCCAGCGACTGGGCGGGCGCTCTGGCGTCTTTCGAGAAGGTCGCCCGTATCCGCATGACACCGCAGGTGCGGTTCCACATTGCGCGCTGCAAGGAGCAGCTCGGCCGCCTCAACGAGGCGCTCGGCGGTTATCGCCTCGCGGAGCACGAAGCTGCGACGACCGACGGGGTGCCCGAGAGCGTCCTGCAGGAGGTGCGGACTGCGCGCGAGGCGCTCGAGAAGCGAGTGCCACGCTTGATCATCGAGCGCGGTGAGGGAGCAGACTCTGCGAAGATCGCCCTCGATGGGGTCGAGCTCGGGCAGGCGCAGATCGGCCGAGAGGTGAACGTCGACCCTGGGCCTCACGTGATCAAGGTCACGCTGCCCGACGGCCGTCGCTTCGAGCGCACGGTGCAGGTCAAGGAGGGTGAGCAAGACCAGGTGATGCTCGACGTCCCTCCGGACCTGCAGCCGGCCGTCGACGAGGAGGCCGGAGCCGGGAAGGGCGAGGATCAGCAAACGGGCAGCGGCGCAGCCTTCGACACCAGAGACAGTGCTCCCGCTGCCTCTGGCAGTCCGATGCCATGGATCATCGGTGGCCTGGGCGTAGCGAGCCTCGCCGCGAGCGGCGTCTTCTACATGCTGCGCAATCAGGCCAACTCCGACCTCGACTCGGAGTGCATCAACGACGTTTGCCCCGACACCCTGGAGGACACGCAAAGCCGTGGGGAAAATTACTCGATGCTCACCGGCGTCACTCTGGGCATCGGTATCGTCGGTGTGAGCGTCGCCGCGATCTGGCTCCTGACCGGTTCGTCCGGCGGCGAAGCCAAGGCGGCGAGCGGCAAGCACTTGCGCTTCGACGTGGGCTTCGACCCGCGACGCCCCTCGGTGGGGCTCGCCGGCCACTTCTAGTCATGCGCTTCCAGGGTAAGCGCGCCATCGTCAGCGGAGCGGCGAGCGGCATCGGGAGAGCGTGCGTCAGCGCGTTGCTGGCGGAGGGAGCCCAGGTGATGGCCCTCGACCGCGCGGAATTCGCGTGTGACGCGCAGCTCAGCGGTCAGTGTGATGTCAGCGACGCTGAGGCGGTGGCGCAGCGGTTCCAGGAGGCGCTCGACACCTTTGGTGGCGTGGATGTGTGCCTGGCCAACGCTGGCGTCCTGGGCAGCCTCGCGCCGCTCGAGGAGCTGTGCCCCGAAGACTGGCTGGAGGTCCTGCGGGTCAACCTGATCGGGACCTTCAACTGCCTGCAGCAGGCAGCTATTGCCATGCGGAAGCAAGGGGCCGGCGCCATCGTCTGCACCGCCAGCGTCGCTGGCTTGCGCTCGGGAGCCGGTCCGATAGCGTATAGCGCCAGCAAGGCCGCAGTGATCAACCTGGTACAAACCGCCGCCCAGCAGCTCTCCGGCAGCGGCGTGCGAGTCAACGCCGTGTGCCCCGGACTCGTCGAAACGGGGATGACGCGGATGGTCTTCGACATGGCGCGAGCGAGGGGCAGCGAAGGCAAGATCGGCCAGCTGAATCCCCTGCGTCGCGCGGGACGGCCGGAGGAGATCGCCGAGGCCGCGCTGTTCCTGGCCTCGGACGCCAGCAGCTACCTCAACGGACAGGCGATCGCCGTGGATGGCGGGCTGAGCTCGAGCCTGCCGGTCGTGCCGGGACGCTTCATGTGAACTAGACTTCACCCGGGTGTGGTGAACTGCCGTTGATGGCGGGAGGCGCCCGGGGAGAGATGCGTGACGCTCGACGAGAGCTGCGATCCAGCGACGACTCGCGGGTTGGTACGGCTTTCGCTATCGCCTTCGCTGGCGGTGAGCGGGGCTAGGGAGAACGGGGCTAGGGAGAACGGGGCTAGGGAGAACGGGAGCTAGCGTGAGCAGGGCTAGGGAGAGCAGGGCTAGCGTGAGCAGTCGTGCGACGCTGACGGTCTCTTGGGGGCTGCTGCTGATCGGCGGCTTGCTCCTCCTGGGCTGTGCTGCGCCCGTGTTGAGCCAGGATGGTCAGCTGGTGTTCTCCGAGGGAGGACAGCGGGGCGCGTCCGTGTTGACCGCGAACGGCGTCCAGTTCATCGATCGCGGTGAGCGTCCGCAACCCACGCGTCGCAGCAGCGCGTTCGAGCCCTGGGTCCCTCCCACAGGCTTCCTGCTGCCCGCGAATGGCGTGCTGACGCGCCGGTCGAAGCCGATCAGCGTGGCGGGACGCGGGGTGAGCTTCGTCGTGCGCACCAGCGACGTCTACGCGCCGACCTGGGGCGGAGAGCTGCTGCTCCGGGTCGACGTCATGGTTCCGGCGCAGGCGTTTCCCCACCTCCAGTCCGAGCTGCGTTCTCCTACGGAAATGGTTCTGGTGGTGGACTTCAGCAATCCCGAGGCGCTCGAGCTGGTCTACACGGCCCTCGAACAGCTGGGGGCAAAGGATCGCGTGATGGTGCTCGACGCGCGTCGGAACCAGCGCCTCGTGCCCCTGCTGCCGGGCACCCATCGTGCGCTGATCGCTGGAGCCGTCGAGCAGAACCTGACCCACCCTGGCGCGCCGCGGAGCGCGCTCTACGGTGCGCTCGAAGCGGCAAGCAGCCAACTCCGTGCCGCAGGTCATCGAGGCCGGGCGCTGATCATCAGCGATGGGATCGGCTTCAGCGAGACTCGCGGCGGCGTCCCCGAGCGCGCTCTGGACGCTCTGCAGAGGCAGCTGGGGGAGAGGCTGCTTCTCATCGCTGCCGACGAGCACTCGGCGTTTCCCTCGCGGGCTTTGGTTGCGAGCGGTGGGCTGGAGCAGCGGCTCGAGACCCTGGTGGACTGGTTGCCGCCGCCCGGCCCTGTCGTGATTCACGACCTCACCCTCGAGCTGACCTCGGCGCCAGCCCCAATGCGTATCCTCGAGGCATCGGGTTCCGAGGTGGAGTGGGGGCTCGAGGCCGATCGCATCCCGCTCGGCGACTTCAACCTGGGCGAGTCCCGCACCGAGGTCTTGCGTGTGTCCATCCCGGAGTGGCTCGAGGGGCAGCCTCTGGTCCTCAAGCTCCGCGCCAGCTACCGGGTGGAGGGGCGCCGCGGCTACTCACGTTCCCGCTTGAACCTTGGGTTACGCTACAGCGAGGACATCGAGCTGTTGGCGAATGAACGCAACGGCGACGTGATCGCGTACGCCTCGGGCCTCGCGATGGTGCGGCGATTGGAGCGTGTGTTCCAGGGCAGCGACGTGGACCGCCTCGGGGGGCTCACCGGAGTGGTCCAGTGGCAAGCGCGGTCCCTCGAGCGCATGGCGCGCGTGAGTCGAGACCCCAGCCTGGCTCAACAGGCCGAGGTCTTGCACACGCTGCTCGAAGCAACCGAGTAGTCAGCTGGAAACACGCTCGCAAAGTGTCGCGTTGATGCATGGAAAAAGCGCGACTTCCGCTGCGCTGCACCGAGGCCGCCAGTCGTCTCGACCCACCCTTGACGACGTGAGACTACGTTGACGCCAGCAAAAACTTTCGAGTTGTGCTGGAGGGTGACACGCGCCCCGATCCAAACTAACGGCTCCGGGTGTCTCCGCGCTCGGAGTCGCGTTCCTTGCTTCTCACCCATCGTCCGCCACGCGCTTGGCGGCCCAGGCATCCCGGGTCCATGTCCAGTTCTTCTCGCTTCGTTTTTGCTTTGTTCGGGTTGTCGCTCGCGGCTTGCACCCTCGACCGCGGCGGCGCTGGCCTCACCAGCACCGTAGGCAGCAGCGGCGGGAGCGGCGGGGCAGGAGCGGCTGGCAGCTCTCAGGGTGGCTCCTCCGCGGGCAGCAGTGCAGTAGGTGGCAATCAGAGCTTTGGTGGCTCCAGCGGCGGCAGCGGCGCGGCCGGGGGAAGCGGTGGCGTGGGGGCGGCGGCTGGCGTCGGTGGAACGGGAGGCATCACGACCGGCGGCGTTGGCGGTGCCGTGGGGAACGAGTCGAACTGCACGGACGGTGTCGACGAAGATCAGGACGGCATGACCGACTGCGCCGACAGCGACTGTGCTGGCTATGAGTGCGTGGACTCGACGCCGACCGGGTGGACTGGCTACTTCAGGCTGCGCGAGCACTCGAGCTATGACCCCTCCGCGCCAAAGCTGCCGTGCGCAGGTGGACTCTCGCCGGCCAGGTACTTCACGGATCCAGTGGCGCCGACCTGTACGGCTTGTTCCTGTGCGCCGCTGAACGGCGCGACCTGCGGGGATACTCCGATCTTCTGCGCCACGGGCAACAAGAGCTGCAACAACCCGAGTGACTGGACGAGCAGCCTGGCCGATGGTGGCTGCCACAAGCCGGGCGGAGGTAACCAAGGATCCTGCTACCTCGGGCAGCCGTCGGTGACCGATGCCGGGACCTGTCAGCCTCAGGGTGGAGAGGTCGTGGACACACCGCTGTTTGGCGGGATGATCGACATCTGCGGTGAGTCCACGTCGGGCGGTGGCGGGTGCGGAGCGCAGACCTCGTGCGTCGAGCGAGCGTCCCTGGACTACATCGGCTTCGTATGCGTCCGTCAGATGGGTGTCCACGACTGCCCCTCGGGGTGGAACATCCGGCGGGTTGCGTCTGCGAACGGGACCGATGGACGGACCTGCTCGTCCTGTAGCTGCTCTCCGAACACCACCTGCAGCCCTGGGACTTACAAGGTCTACGACTTCAATGACTGCACCGGGGATGACTCGACCATCAGCTCGACCTCGTGTGGAGATATCAGCGGTCGCATGGACTTCAGCACCTGGGCGCTGAAGCGGAACAGCCGGAGCGTGGTGGGGGGAGACTGCACCCCAAGCGGTGGGGTTCCTGGCGGCCAGGTCGATCTCACAGGAACCCAGACCTTCTGTTGCCGTCCGTGATAAACACGGCGCGATGGTCGCGCTAACCGACCCCCAAGAGCTCGTCGGAGCGGTGCTGAACCGCACCTGGAAGCTGGTGCGCGTGATCGGCCAGGGCGGGCTGGGCATCGTCTACGAGGCGCACCATCAGAGCTCGCCAGGTTCGTGGGCGGTGAAGCTGCTGCAACACGAGTTCGTGGAGGAGGAGACCACGGTCGCGCGCTTCTTGGCCGAGGCCGAGGCGGCGAAGCGCCTGGATCATCCGGGAATCGTCCGCGTCTTCGAGGCCCAGCGCGCTGAAGACGGGACTCCCTACCTGGTCATGGAGCTGCTGAGCGGTCAGTCGCTCCAGTCGCTGATGAGTGGCCCAATGGCTCCCACGCGCGCGGTCGCGATCTGTGGGCAGCTCCTCGACGCGTTGGACGCCGTGCACCGTGTCGGTGTGATCCATCGTGACGTGAAGCCGGACAACGTCTTCGTGCTCCCGGCGCCGGAAGGGGAGCGCGTGAAGCTACTCGACCTGGGGCTGGCTCGAGTCATGGACGCTGCCGGTGGGATGAGCCGCAAGACCAAGACGGGAATGATGCTGGGGACGCCCGGCTACATGAGCCCCGAGCAGATCAAGAACGTCAAGGAGAGCGATCTGCGCTCGGACCTCTGGGCGGTCGGCGTGATCCTGTACGAGCTGCTGAGCGGGCGGCAGGCATTCGGGGCGCCAACCGAGTTCGCGCGCATGACGGCGGCGCTGACCGAGGCCATCGTCCCCTTGGGTTCGATCGCGCCTGAGCTGGCGGCGTGGGACGGGTTCTTCGATCGCGCACTCGCGAAGGAACCCATCGAGCGCTTTCAGACAGCGAGCGAGATGCTCTCGGCGCTGCGTGCCGTCCCCACCGGCCCTGCTTCGGTGGTGCCCGCTGCGAGCGCCGTTCCCAGCACTGCTGCCTCCCCCCCAACCCTGGCTGGAGCGCCGATGCAGGCAGCGCCATCGCTGGTGAGCGCACCGGCGCCTGGAGTGCCACGCACGAATACTCGAGTATCCGCCGACAACCCGGTGATGTCCGAGCATCAGGACCGCCACGTCCCGCCACCAGTTCAGGTGGTCGAGCAACGGCGCGGGCCCCGGGTTTCCCTCTGGGTCGCGCTACTACTCGCTGGGGCTTGCTTGTGTCTGGGCCTGCTCCTCGGCATGCTCCTGGGCCGCTGAAGTCAGGTGGCACGTCGCCTCGCTGACCCGCGAACACTTCACACCTCAAGCAAGGGATCGAGATGACTGACCTGAACGCGCGCTGCCTGGACGCATTCCCCGAGTGGCTCAAGACCTTGGGTTCGGATATCGCGTCTCTGGCCGAGTTACTCGGGCAAGAAGCGTTGGACGAAGGCACCCGCAGGTGGGTGGCCGGTGGCATCAACTACCTCTTCAAGTCCCTGGATTTGATTCCCGACGGAATCGAAGATCTGGGATTCATCGACGACGCCTTCGTGGTGCGCGTCGCAGCCGCCAAGGCGTTGAGCGGCGCGCCAGACGACGGAACGTTGAAGCGCCTCGCGGGGGACGCAGAGATCATCGAGGCGTTCCTGGAGGAGGACTACGCCCGGCTGCAGACCTACGTCTCCGGGCTGAGCCAGGTCGCTGCGCGCGGTCGTACCGTGGACGAAGTGGTCGCCGACGCCGCGCTGCGCGAGCAACTGGTCAGCGAGGCCAAAGCCTGGGCGGAGAGTTACGAGGCACCCACCTTCGCGCGAGACGAGAAGAACCTGGTCAAGCTGAGGGCGTTCCTGGCGACGAAGCTGCCGAGCTGAGCTCCGGGTTTGGGGGTGAGGGTTTGCTCTCACCCCCAGCGTGCGTCGCTGTGTGTGACTGGCGCACGAAACCGCGGCTGAAAGGGGGCGTCCGCTCGGGGTCGGTGACGAAGCTGCGCCGGATCAGCGATCGGAGCCCCGCGCGTTCTTGTTCTCTCCCTCCGAGGAGGCGATCAACTCGTTCAACAGATCGCGACACTCGGGCTTACCCTTGAGGTGGCCCACCAGCAGGTTGCTGTTCTCCATGAACGACTTCTCGTAGCGGAGACCTTCACGGGATCGCGCTGCGACCTTCTCGCGTCCCTGCGCGAGGTCTTCTTCGAGCGCCTCGGCGTAGCGCGCCAGCTGATCGCGCAGCTCCTCGATCTGACGGCGCAGGTCGCGGGCGACGGCTTCCTTGGCTTCACGCTTGCTGCGTCGAGTCTCCAGCCACTGGCGCTTCGACTCCACCAGCGCGCGGCTCGCGCCAGCGCGCTCGAAGATGGCGCGAGAGCCCCTTCCAGCGCGTTCGGCTGCGTCCGCTTGCGAGAGGGTCTCCAGCGCCTCCTTCTCCGTGCGAGAGAGCTCCGTGCGGGCAGCTTCCTCCTCCTCGGCGAAGGCGGCGGCGTCGCGAAGCGAGCGCGACTCCTCCTGCGCCAGCTCCTCCACCTTGCGGCCGATCTCCGCGCGGAGAGCGCGACCCCGCCGCTCGAGGGCTTCCAGCTTGCGGGTGTGACTCGCGATCTCGCCTTCCAGGCCATTCGCCTTGGCGGCGGTGTCCCAGAGCCGCGCGGCGCCCTGCAACACCTCAGGCGGAGCGTTGCCGGACGGATACGCCCGGGCGATCATGCGAGAGAACAGGCCGGCGCGATTCGCCCACTCGGTGACCCCCGGAGAGCGCGGGGGCGGGGGAGGGGGTGGCGCCGCAGCGGGGGCGACGCTGCTGTCCTTCTCCCAACCTTGCGAGGGCAGCGAACGTTGCAGCGCCTTCAGCTCCTCGAGCAGGTGGTGCCCGTCGCGGTAGCGCTTGCGAGGGTCCTTCTCCAGCAGACGCAGCACGATGCGTTCAGCGACCGGGTGACAGTCCTTGCGGATCGTCGTCGGGCGCGGAGCTGGGGACTTTCGCTGCATTTCCAGCAGCGTGTCTCGGTCGCTGGAGCGGAAAGGTAGCTGACCGGTCAGCATCTCGAAGAACAGGATCCCGAGCGCGTAGAGGTCTGACTGGGGACCAGCTTGTTCGCCTCTCGCCTGCTCCGGTGACATGTACTCTGGAGTTCCGAAGACCGCGCCCTTCGGCGCGAGTCGCGGATCATGAGCGAGCGCCGCCAGGCCGAAGTCGAGGATCTTGACGAAGTCACGCCGCCCACCACGCGCCGTCAGCAGGATGTTGTCGCTCTTCAGATCGCGGTGGACGACGCCGAGGTCGTGCGCGCGCGCGAGTGCTGCGCCCATCTGCTCGATGATGTCGACGGCGCGCTGAATGGGCATCTGACCTCGGGCGATCTCGGCGCTGAGTGGAGTACCGACGAGGTACTCCATCACCAGGTACAGCTCGCCCTCGTCGGTCTCCCCGATGTCGTGGATGTCGATGATGTGCGCGTGGTCGACGCGGTTCGCTGCGCGGGCTTCCCTGAGCATCCAGGCTCTCAGGTGCGTTTCCCCACGCAAATCTGGACGGATGAGTTTGACCGCGACGACGCGATCGATCAGCACGTGTCGCGCGCGATAGACGATGCCCATCCCGCCTTCGCCAATCCGCGCCTCGAGGCGATAGCGGCCCGCGATGACTTTGTTGAGGGAGGGGTCGTCCGTTCGGCGCTGAGGTTTGGCCTGTACCATATACGCTCACTCGCTACGGCCAGAACGCCGAGCAATGTAACGCAGGTTACCTGCCCGGAAGCCCGAAAGGCAAAGCAGGTCGCGCAATTGCTGCAGCTCGTCTGTCCGGGAGGTGACCTCAGAACGAGTAGTTCAACACCGGAACGCGGACCTCGGTCTGCTGAGCGAGTCCGTATTGCCGCGTCTCCTGCGCGCTGAACACGTCGCGGACCTCGACCGCCGGGACGCTGAGGGCGACGTAGCCCTCACCCAATCCGAGCAAGGCGGGTGGGGTCAGCTGGAGCTGGCGCTCCATGCGCTCTCGAGGCGATTCCTTGGGCTGTCGTCGGGCCTGACGGCGCTCGCGTGTGGGCGCCTTGGAGATCGAGCCCCCTTGCGCCGGATCGGCGACCGGCTCATCCGTGGGGCCGCGATCCTCGGTGTAGTCTGCGGGCGGCTCGTAGGCAGTGGCACTGAGCACGGCCACCGTCGTGGGGATGGCCAACGCCATGCCTCCAGCCAGGAGATAGAGTGGCAATTTCGCGCTGCCGCCCTGCTCTGCGAAGTAGCCTGCGACACCGCCGCCAATCCCGCCGGCGAGACCACCCACGGCGTAGGCCCACGGCGGCTTCACATCGAGCGCGGCTTCGGTGAGCATCACGGCTTCAGCGCCGAGCAAGGCGCCGCCTGCGATGCCCTTACCGGTGGGAGAGACCTCGTTCGACTGCGCCAGCGCGCTGCTCGGGTGCGCCAGCCACGCGAGTCCTGCTGCGGTCGCAGCGACGGTCAGTTTGCTGATGGTGCTCCGCACCGAACAAGAACCAAAGCGCATCATCCCTCCAATGGACCAACGAGCCGAGACTCGAAGGGCCGCTAGCATATCACGCAGGTCTGGACCCGGCGCGAGAAACCCCTTACCTCACTCGGGCAGGAAAACAGAGGCCCCGAAATTCGCCCTGCCCAGCCGCGAACACGAGCATTACGCGGTAGAAACGGCCAAACGTCGAACATGCTGAGCTGGGTCACCTGCAAAGGGCTGAGAGGGGCGAGCTGGGGACTCGGCCTCGCGACCTGTCTCGGGGTGTTCGCGGCTTGGGTGCGACTGTTGCCCTGGATGTTCGCCTCCGATGTGCCTTGGCGCGTGATCTGGCCATTTGCTCGGATCTTGCTGGCGTCGGGCTTGGAGCTGGCGCTGTTGATCGGTGCCCCGGTTGGTTCATTGGTTGCCTGGAGCCTCGCGGCGGAACGAGGCGAGGTGCGAGGCTTGCTCGCGCTGGGGGTCGCTCCGAGCCGACTGCTGGCGCGCAGCCTGCTACCGCTCGGAGGGGTCGCCTTGCTTGGGGCCGTTGCTGCGAAGCAGCTCAGCGGTCCGGTGCAAGGCGCGCCGGCGCAAGCGCTGTCTCAGTTGATCAGCGCAGCGGAAGCCCACTGCGCCCAAGACCCGGAGGGCATCGTGGACGTGCCCGTGGCGGGCATGGTCCAAGACTGCTCGTCTGGACGGTCGCTGGGGCGCATACCGGGAGCGCCCCCGGGCTGGTTCGCGGTCTCGCGCCTCCGCACGCCGACGCCCTCACGGCTGGAGCTGGGCCCGAGCCAGTTCTTGCTTCAAGGTAGGCGCCCTGGTCACTGGCTGCGACTGGACGTGGGCAGGGCTCGTGTCCGAGGCTTCGTCGCGCCTCCCGCTGCCGGTCGGAGCTGGCTCCGTGCACTAGCCGTGGCGCTCGCGGTGTGTTGCCTCGGGGGTCTGTCATACCCCTTGTTGCGGCAGGGGTCGCCGACGCGCTCGTTGGTGTTCTGCGTGGTCGGGGCGGTCGGCGCGGTGCTGGTCCTCGAGCAGCTCGATCGCCTGGCGGTGCCGAGCGGCGCTTACGGCCTGCTCAGCGTACCCCCCTTGATCTGCTGGGGCCTGGCGACGCTGCTCGCGCGTCCACGCCTAGCCCAGTGATTGCTCGACTCGCAGCGTGGTGATAGGGAACAGCTCCCGAGAGCTGAGCCGCCTAGGAACCAGGCGGCAGGGAGAAGTCATGAGTGTTGGCCCCTGGCAAATCGTAATGATCGCGCTCGTCGTGTTGGTGCTGTTCGGCGCCAGCCGGCTTGGCGACATCGGCAAGGGCCTTGGCGAAGGCATCCGAAACTTCAAGAAGGGGATTTCGGGTGAGGACGAGGACGAAGAGTCGTCCAAGGAGCCCAAGGAGCCCAAGCAGCTCACTGCCGGAAACGGGAGCAAGAGCAAAGCGGAGAGCACGCAAGAGGAGAAGGGCTGAGCGTGGCACGGGGGGTTGCCGCGCGGCTCGATCGAGTTCCCGCGTCGGCCACGCTTGCCATGAACGCTCGCGTCGACGAGCTGCGTGCCGCCGGCCAGCGGGTGCTGGATTTCGGGGTGGGTGAGGCGGACTTCGAGCCGCCGGCGGCGGTCCTGGAGGCCGCGCGAGACGCCTTGCACCGCGCGAACCACTACGCGCCCGTAGCGGGAACGGACGAGCTCAGGAGCGCCATCGCCGCCGCGTGCAAACGCGATCGGGCGTTTGCCGCCGACGCGTCGCAGGTCGTGGTGTCGTTCGGCGCCAAACAGGCGCTGTTCAACAGCCTGCTGATGCTGCTCGACCCGGGCGACGAAGTGCTGGTGCCGGCGCCGTACTGGGTGAGCCACCCTGCCCAGGTGGAGCTGCTCGGGGGCAGCCCCAAGCTGATTCATGCGCGCAAGGAAGACGGCTGGAAAATCCGCCCGGAAATGCTCGAGCGAGCCCTCACGCCGCGAACCAGGGCGCTCATACTCTGCTCCCCTGCCAACCCGACGGGGGCCACCTACACGGCCGAGGAGCTCCGCGCGTTGGCCGAGGTGCTCGAGCGGCATGACTGCTACGTGCTGTCTGCCGAGGGCTACCAAGCGTTCACCTACGGTCGGCCTCATGCGTCCATCATCAACGCCTCGCCAGCGCTGGCGGAGCGAACCTTGATCATCGACGGCGTGAGCAAGACCTATGCGCTCGCGGGCTGGCGGGTGGGCTGGACAATCGCGCCGCGGCGTCTCGCTCGCGCGATGGAGAAGATCCAGAGCCAGTCGACGTCCGGCGTCAGCGTGGTGGCTCAGGCCGTCGCCGCATCCGCACTGACCGGCTCCCAGCACGTCGTCGAGTCGGCGCGAACGAGCTTCGAACGAACCCGCAGAGAGCTGGCCGAAGGCTTGAATGCCATCGACGGCATCAGCTGTGACGTGCCGGAAGGCGGGATCTACGTGCTGCCCGACGTGAGTGGACTCTACGGAATCATGCACCAGGGCCGCGAGTTGGCCTCGGCGCGGGACGTGGCGCTCTGGTTGCTCGACAAGGCGCTCGTCGTCTGCATCGACGGCGACGCGTTCGGGGCCCCGAACCACGTGCGCTTCACGCTCACAACTGATTCCTCGCGGATAGAGCTGGTGCTGGCCGCCGTGCGCGCCGCGGTGGCAGGGGCACGGCGCGACCCGTAGCGGGCGCCGACTACCTCAACCAGAGCAGACCGAGCCAGCCCGCGAGGAAGGCGAGCCCGCCGAACGGGGTGATGATGCCGAGCTTGGTCACGCCGCTCAGCGCCATCGCGTAGAGCGATCCCGAGAACAAGACGATGCCTGCGGTCCAGCAGCCCGCCGGGAAGTGGATCGAGGCCGCAGTGCTACGTCCATAGAGCGCCAGCGCGAGCAACGCTGCGGCGTGGACGAGGTGGTAGTGAGCTCCCGTCTGGTAGGCTTCGAGCAGGGTCGGGGCGACCCGGTTGCGCAATCCATGAGCGCCGAACGCTCCCGCGGCGACAGCCAAAAAGCCGAGGATTCCTGAGAGTCTTAGCCAATTCATCGGAGGCACCCGTGCGACATCGCGACCCTGGCCAGTGCGCCAGGGCTGGAGTATAGACACGCCCGAGTCGCGCACATCTAGCGCGACGACAAGTCGCGCCACCGAGGCGCGATCCGCGCACCTACCGCGCCCTGAGTCGGCGCGTGTCCCGATCTTTACCGCGTCTTCCGAGCCCGATGCGAGCGCCCACGACTGCGACCCTGAACCAGCTCCGCGAAGCGTCCGCGCCTCCCGCGGCGAGCGTGGAGATCCGTCTAGCGGACCCATCCCTCGTGGATGTCAGCGGGGCGGAGCGCCTCACGCTGCTGAAGGCGCTGGTCGAGCTCACGAAGCCGGGAGTGACTCGACTGGTGATGGTCACCGCCGTGTGTGGCGCGCTGGCGGCTCCGGGGGAGATCGCGTGGCTGAAGCTGGTGCTCGCGCTCGTCGGCACCGTGCTCGTCGTAGCTTCGGCGAACGCCCTCAACATGTTCCTCGAGCGGGACGTGGACGCGAAGATGACGCGCACCGCGACTCGACCGCTGCCGAGCGGCCGGATCTCCTCTGAGCTCGCGTTTCGCTTCGGTCTCGCCCTGGCGGCGGTCGGACTGCCGCTGCTCACCTTCGCCGTCAATCCGGCGAGCGGGCTGCTCGCTGCGCTCGCGCTGGTGAGCTACGTCGCGATCTACACCCCCCTCAAGCGCGCCAGCGACTTCGCGTTGCATGTGGGCGCCGTCCCCGGCGCCATCCCACCGGTCATCGGCTACGCTGCAGTGACAGGTTCCGTCGGGAAAGAGGCGCTGCTGTTGTTCGCCATCTTGTTGGTGTGGCAGCTGCCCCATTTCGCGGCCATCACCATCTTTCGACGGGCCGAGTATCAGCGGGCGGGGTTGCGGGTGATCGCCGTGCAGAGAGGCGTGAAGGGCGCCAAGCGCTTCATCGTCTTCCACTCGCTCGTGCTGCTCCTGGTGAGCCTGCTTCCAACGGTGCTCGGAGTTGCCGGCTGGTCCTACTTCGTGATCGCGGCGGTTGCTGGGCTCGCGTTCCTGGCGCTGGGGCTTCACGGGGCGGGTTGCCTTGGGCGTCGGTCCATGGACGACGACCGCTGGGCCAAGGTCCTGTTCTTCTCCTCCATGCCCTACCTCGTGGTGCTCTACGCAGCGCTCGTGATCAGCATCAGCGCTTGAGGTTGGGGGTGAGCAAGCGGATCGTGGCCGAGCGACGAAGGGCGCCGCGAGTGCGCCTCCTTGCCTGCTGCCTGGGGCTCGGCCTCGCCTCGTTGCCGGCGCTCGGCGGCTGCCGACACAAGAACAAGACCGCCCTTGAACATGGACAGGGCATTTTCATTCGCACCTGCGCGGGGTGTCATGGAACAGACGGGCGCGGGGGAACCACGCGCACGGGCTTCGCGATACCGCCGAAGGACCTGACGGACCCTGAGCTGCACGCGCGGCTTGGACGCAGCGGAATCAAGCACACCATCGAAGCCGGGAACGGCGACATGCCTGCGTTCGGTGCGCTGATGGAGCCAGCCGACATCGACGCAGTCGTGCTCTATGTCGAGAGCCTCAAGCGTTGAGCCGGGCGTTTCCCTCGCCTGAGTTCAGGCGGAGCTCGCTCTGAACATCTCCGTGGGGAACCGAAGCGAGGGGCGCGAGCAGCGCCGCCAGCAGCAGGCTCAGCGCGCACAGGGGGATGTCGGTGGACCCCCTGGCGAGGAGCGCCAGGGCGATCACCACCGCGGACAAACGCCGCTCAGTCGGCTGGAGGAGGACGCCGCCTGCGAGCACGAAGGCCATCACCTCGAGGCCGGCGCGCACCATCTGAGGCACCAGCGGCGCGGGGTGCTGCGTGAGTTCCGTCAGCGCTCGATCTGCGAGGACCGAGAACAGGCTCGCGTCAGGCGCCGAGCCGGAGGCGGCAGCGCCGACGAGCAGCACGGCTAGCAGCGTGGCGACCCCCAGCACGATCGCGCCGCTCCTCGGCCTGGGGATCCAGAGCCACAGCACGCAGAGCACCAGCGCGGCGACGTCGAAGAGCAAACCCAAGGTCGCGACCCAGCGAGCCACTCCGAACAGTGAGACCAGGGCGTTCTCGGAGGCGTAGAGCGCCAGAGCTCGAGCCACCGTGTGCGCGAGCGCGCTCGAGCCCGCGGCCACGAGAACCAGCGCCGCTCCTCGAGAGCGCGGGCTCCGAGTGGTCGGTAACCCAGACCAGAGCGCCATCAAGCTCGTGACCAAGGCTACGACGAGTACAGAATCCGCGCGGATACGTTGGCGATGCGCCGTCATCACCACGGTCAGGGTCCCGGCGCCGAAGATCGCCATCAGCAGGCGATACAAGATGCCCAGGCCGTTCTGGCGCAGGGTCGTCAGCAACAGCACCACGACGGTGACCGTCCCGACGAGCAGGGCGGCCTGGCTCAGCACCGCACCGAGCCGGTCGCCCCAGGTGATCCAGCGCTCGAAGCCGGCTCTAGCTCCGGGCAGGGCGGGGGCGAGCGCGCGCCCAAAGATGCTCGCGAGCAGCAGCAACCAGGCGACCGCGAGCGCCATCGGCAGGGCGGGAGGAGCCGTCAGACCACTGAGGGAGTCGGCGCGTGCAACGGGCCTCTGTGCGTGGCCAATGACTTCCGGCTGAGGGGCGCGAGGCGCCTCGGGCGCCGCGTCGCCGTCGGACGCGGTCTCGTCGGATTCTCCCGGAGCAGTCACAGCGAAACGCTAGTGGCCTCCGCGCCTGCTGACCAGTTTTGTCCGCAGATCACCAGGACTTCGCGCGGTCCGCCGCGACGCATCGGGCGCCGGGAGCAGGGCAGCGCGTGAGCTGCCCTCACTCCCGGGAGGCGTGCTCCGCGGGGCTCAGAGGCAACCAAGGCTCGTCGGGGATGCGCAGCTCCTCAGGCAGCCAGAGCGAGCCGGTCCGGCCCGGCCGCTCTTCCCGAGGTCCAAACTTGGGGGGCACGACCTTCGGGGGCTTGCTGCCCGGTGCGGCCTTCAAGATGAAGGGGCGCGCGAAGTAGGTGGAGCAGGCGTACCAGGGGTCGCGGTAAAACTCCCAGTGCAGGTAGACGTTTCCGTCGGGGGACACGATGGAGCTCGGCGGCGCGCCGAACGGTGATGCCCGCTTCACGGACTCCAGCGCCGCGACGTCGAACGCGGTCACCCCACTCGAGCGTGTCACTCCCATGTCGACCAGGCGACCGTCGGTGCGACTGACGATGATCTCGAGGTTGGTGCGCAAGTCCGGGCGGTTCATGGGATGGTCGTTGGGGAGGCGGGACAGCGACGCCAAGAACGAGTCCGCGAACACAGGATGCAGGCGGTTGTGGATCTCGTTCAGGTAGCGCGCGAACGGCACTCGAGCGGCGTTCAGCGCCGTCTGGTTGCCGGGTTTCACCTTCGCTACGTAGTTCTCGATCGCGCTCTTCCAGCGCTCCAGCCCGACCGCCTTCCAGCTCCCACGATGCTTGCTGCGCCGGCGTTCACCATCCAGCTTGCGTAACCGCGCCAGCTCTCCACGTCCCATGACGTCTCGCTCAGTGTCTTGCTGCAGGTTCAGGTTGATGCCGTTCTTCGTCTTTCCTCCCGCACCGAACCCCAAGAGCCGGTTCTTGCGGCGCGGTGGAGGCAGGCGCTTCTTGCGTGCCTTGCGCCCCTTCTTCGCCTTCTTGGCTTTGCGCCCAGGAGCGACCTTGTCGTTTCCGTCGGGAGACACCATCAGGTCGGGGGAACCGTCGACCGCCTTCGAGGCCTTCTCCTCTTCTTGGCCGGCAGAAGCGGCCTTGGCCTTGCTCTCCGAGTCCTCCTTGCCCTTGTCCTGGCCGTCCTTCTGCTCCGGATCGGCCTTCTGCTTGTGCACCAGGTCGTCCTTGCCGCTGCCGGCTACGCGCGGCGTCGAGCTGGCTTCTTCGCCAGGCTTCGGAGTCGTGGCCTTGTCGTTCGGGGCCTGAGCCATTTCCCCGGGGGAATCTTCACCCTGCCTGACCAGGCTCTCATCCGCGTTGCCAGGGTTGTCTGCGGCGCTCGAGTGCGTCGCACCGGGATTCGGCTCGGGGTCGTTCTTGTCGGTGGAGGTGATGCGTGCCTGCGTTTGCTCGGCGACCTTGCGCGCCTTCTCTGCGATGAACTCGGCGTCAGGGTTGTCCTCTTCGTCCTCGTCCTGACTCTGCTGAATGGAGACGCGGTTCTTGGGATCTGGCAGCACCTGGGGCTTCTGCTTCTCCTCCTCCGGCTTCTTCTTCTCCTCCGGCTTCTTCTTCTCTACGAGCTTCTTCTCGGGCTCGGGGGGCGGAGGCTTGGGCTTCTCGGGGTCTTCTGGCAGTGGGACCTCGGGATTGTCCTTCGGCTTCTCGTCGCTCTTCTCCTTCGGCTCCGCCTCATCGTCGGGCTTCTGGTCGTCGTCCTGTGCGGGCGTGGGGTCCTCGCGTGGGATCTCCAGCAACGAGACCTCCAGTTCGTCCGCGCCGCTGCCCGAGCCGAAGTAGCCTCCGACTCGATCGGCGAACAAGCCGACATCGAGCTGCTGCTCGATCACGTCCGAGCCCACCTCGGCTCCGGCCGCCCAGCCCAGGTGAGCGACGATAGCCGCGGCCACCCACAGCCCGAGCGGGATGGCGACGACTGAGGTGGCGTAGGGCTCGCGCTTCATGGCTTGGACCAGCACTTGCCCGCTGCTGCGGTTCGCCGCGCGAGCGACGAGGAGCCTGGCGCCCCTCGAGAAGGAAAACCTAACACCCACCCCCTCCGCCAGCAACGCGGGCTCGTGGACGCGACTGGCCAGCGATTTCGCTGCTGGCTCACCCGGTTGCGAGCGTCGGGCGGTTTTCCCGGCGCTTGGTTACAGCTTCGTGATCGACGCGAAATGCTCGGCGATTTCACCGGCTTCCCAGATTCCATCCGCGGCTTCCTTGAAGCGCCCCGGGCTCTCCACCACCTTGTACGAGGCGAGCTTGCCGCCGGCGACGCTCAGCACCTGACCCGTGACCTCGCGACTCAGGTCGCTCGCGAGGAACAGGTGCACGGGCGCCACGTGCCGTGGCGTCATGCTGTCTACCTTCGCGAACATCGGCAGGTCCTCGGTCATACGCGTCTTGGCGATGGGCGCCACCGCGTTCACCCGGATCTCGAAGCGCTGTAGCTCGATCGACGCCGTCCGCGTCAGCCCGTAGATCCCAGCCTTCGCGGCTGAGTAGTTGGTTTGCCCGAAGTTCCCCAGCATGCCCGAGACGCTGGTGGTGTTGACGATGCTGCCGCCATCTCCCTGGCTCCTCAATTGCCGTGCGGCAATTTGCGTGCCGAGAAAAGTACCCTTGAGGTGCACGTCTATCACGGCATCCCAGTCGGCCTCTTCCAGCTTGAGCAGCGTCTTGTCGCGCAAGATCCCTGCGTTGTTGATCCAGACATCCAGCCGCCCAAACGCACTCAGCGCCGCCTTCAAGATGCCCTGAGCACCCTCCGGGGTTGCGACGCTGTGAGCGTCTGCGACGGCTTCTCCCCCCGCCTCTCGGATCCTCTCGACCACCTGTTCGGCGGCGCTTGCGTCGGACGCCGAGCCATCCCGTGGTCCTCCGACGTCGTTGACCACGACCTTCGCTCCCTCGCGAGCGAGCAACTCCGCTGTCGCCGCGCCGATGCCGCCACCTGCACCCGTCACGACCGCGATCTTTCCTGCCATCAACGCCATGGCGCGCAGGATAGTGGCAACTCGTGGGTCGAGCCACGCCAGAAGCTCACCAGGTGAGCTGGAGTCCTCGCAACGTCTGACCCTGGAGCTGGGGTTGGGGGTGAGGTTCGCCGCGGATCGCCAGATCGATCAACAAGGCGACACCCACGCCGACCGCCGTCCCGATGCCGTCCCACGCAAGGTCCTTCCATGAAGGGTCTCCAGCGCCAGTGGCGTCATAGAGCTCCTTGGCGATCCCGATGCTGAGCGAGAACGCTGCGCCCGAGAGCGCTCTCGCGCCGTAGCCATCCCAGAGCAGCGCCGAGCCTGCGTAGCCTCCGGCTCCTAACCCCGCGGAAACGCTGAAGTGCAGCACCTTGTCCCGACCAAGCCAGGGGTCCTCGTCTGCAGCTCGCGCGCTCCCAGGCGAGAGCAGCACCCCGAGCCCCACGGCAGCCGCGGCCAGCCCAGCGCGGCTCATCTGGCTAGCCGCTCGATCACCAAGGGTGAAGGAGCGGGAGCAGAGCGCTTGAGATCGTAGGCGGCCTGGACCCGGTCCGTGACTTGCGCAGCGTGCCTGGGCTTCTGCGTGCAGCCAGCACAGCGTGTCGCCGCGCCTGACCCGTCCCCTCGGTTCTTGGCAAGCTCGATGCCCACCGCCGGATCGATGGTGTCTTCCTTCCGCTTGCGCCCGGCGCCCAGCTCCAGCGCAGACAGCCCAAGCTCCAGCGGGTCGCAGGCGTGGACGAAGCCCGACTTGTCCGAGACTACTGGGATGCGGTGCTTGGCTCGTGGTAGCCGATCCGGTTCTTCGACCACCCGAGGATCGCCGCCGTGGGCCTTCACCATGGCGGCGAACGTCTGGCGTCCGGCGCCACTGTCGATGGCGCTCTGGAGCAGCCTGCGGCCTTCCCCGCTGCGCTTGCAAGCGCCGCCCAGGACCAGCATCTCCGCTCCGAGCGCGAGAGTCAGCTCGACGGTATCCGCCGGGCCGCGCCCATGCAGCACCTCGATGGCTTCTCGCGTCTCCAGCGCGTTGCCGATGGTGTCTCCGATCGGGGCCGACATGTCGGTGAGCAGCGCGACGACGCGCTTGCCTGCCCCGCGTCCGACGCGCACGAGGGCCTTCGCCAGATGCCGCGCGGAATCAAGGTCCTTCATGAAGGCGCCCCGACCGACCTTCACGTCGAGTACCAGCCCATCGATGCCTTCGGCGAGTTTCTTGGAGAGGATGCTGGCGACGATCAGCGGGATGCACTCCACGGTCCCGGTGACGTCGCGCAGCGCATAGATGCGGCGATCTGCCGGGGCGAGATGCTCGGTTTGCCCGATCATCGATGTGCCGACGTCGCGCACCGTGCGCTCGAAGTGCTTCGCGTCGAGATCGACTCGATACCCGGCGATTGCCTCCAGCTTGTCCAGGGTGCCGCCAGTGTGTCCTAACCCCCGCCCGGAAATCATGGGCACGGCGACGCCGCATGCGGCGACCAGCGGGGCGAGGCAAATGCTGATCTTGTCGCCGACCCCTCCGGTCGAGTGCTTGTCCACCTTGGTGGCGGTGACCGTCGGGAGCTCCAGCACGTCTCCCGAGCGCAGCATCGCCTGGGTCAGCGTGACCGTCTCCTTGTCGCTGAGACCGCGCAGGAACGCGGCCATCAGCCAGGCGCTCATCTGGTAGTCCGCGACGTCACCCCTGAGGTAGCCATCGATCAGGGCCTGTATCTCCGCCGGAGGATGCTCGAGGCCATCCCGCTTCTTGATGATCAGCTCGACTGGCGTCATGGCGCGCATCCTACACCGGACGCTTCGAGCCGCACGGATCGAGCACGTCGAAGTCGGCTCGCGCGTACAAAAGCAAGCTGGCCGGAGGACACCAGAGTCCACCGGCCAGTCGCTTTGCCGCTCGCGGCTCTGGATTCTACTGCGGGTTCGAGTCGAAGCAGCAGCGGAAGCCCACGTCGTATAGCTTGAACGACGTGTCGACGGTGTAGAAGTCGAAGTTGCAGCTCGCTCCGTCCTCCGACTGAGTGTTGAAGGCGCCGCCCATCAGGCTGAACAGGCAGTTGGTGTCGGTCGGGTCCTCTGGCGTGCAGTTGCTGCTCGAGCTGGTCGTGCGGTTCCAGGTGATCTCGCGCAGGTTGCCCATGATGTCCCAGAAGTCGCTGCTGCCATTCCAGTCGGCGCGGCAGTTCGTCAGAGCTGGTGAGGCGCCCCCGCCGCCGTAGGCGGTGGGTAGCAGCCCGTCGGTGACGCCGTTGCCTGCGTTGCCGTCCCAGTCGTAGGGGCCGATGTTGCAGTGCGGGTTACCCTGGGGATACGAGCCGTTCGACTGGCAAGCGCTGGCGGGAGCGTAGCCGCGGGTACAGCTACCGCCCTGACCCCGACACCCGGTGCGCCACTCGGTGAAGCGGCACAGACGACCTCCGACCGCAGCGCAGGTCTGGGCGGCCTCTGCGCCGGTCACGTTGAACCACGGCACCACACCTGGGACCGAGCACGACAGCGTCTCGTCTGCGGTTTCGGTGCTCGGCGGGTTGCTGTGCCAGCCGTTTCCGGTACCCGGATCCGTGGCCGTCGCGCCGGGGCGGGAGGCTTCGTACAGGTACATGTACACGCCGCCACCGATCGAGCGCACCGCCGGAACGACGTAGCGGGGGTCGGTGCCTGGAGCGTTGTACGTCTCGTCCACGTCTCCGTCGCAGTCATTGTCCTTACCGTCGCAGAGTTCCGGGCCCGCCGCGGCAGTGTTCTTGACCGCGGTGCACTTCGTCCGCGACGAGTTGCCCGGATCGCACTGGTAGGTGCCGGAGGTGCGGCAGTCTCCGTGGCTGGTCGGGCTGCCGTCGTCGCTGAAGCACGTCTTGCCCAGGTAGTTGCCCGAAGAACCCACGACAGCGAGCTGGAAGTCGTCGTCGATGGCGCCGTTGCAGTTGTCGTCCCGGGTGTTGCAGGTGTTGTCGGCGTTGCTGCAGTAGTCCGGTGCGCCGCCCGTGCAGTACCCAGACGGGAACGTACAGCTCCACGACCCGGCCTGGCAGTTGACGGCGACGTTGGTCGTGCAGTTGGGATCCGTGGCCGCCGGGCTCACGCCGCAGACCTGCGTCGAGTTCGGCTTGTTGGCAGGCAGCACGTTGTCCACCGTGCAGTCGCAGTTGTCGTCGATGCCGTTACACAGCTCTGTCGCTCCGGAGCTGCCGGAGCAGGCGGTTTCACAGTCGTTGGTTGCGCCCGAGCAGTCGATGAAGCCGCTCCTGCAGCCTGCGAAGGTGCAGACGCCAGAGTTGCACGTCCAGTTTCCGTTGCCTCCGGCCAGCGCGTAGCAGTCGCGACCACAGATCCCGCAGTTGCGCACGTCGTTCTGCAGGTCCGGCTGGCTGCTCAGCGTGCCGTCGCAGTTTGCGTCGACCCCGCAGGTGTCCGACGTGGAGGTGGCCGTGATCGAGCCATTGCACACCGGACTGCCGCTCTGGCACTTCAGCGTGCCGGCTCTGCAGGGTGACGTGGCACCCGAGGGTGGCGCTGGCGGTACGTCGCAAGCGACGCCCATTCCAACTGCGTCTTTCGTGCACAGGCTGTTGATGCAGGTCGCGCCGCCGGTGCAGTTGGCGTCGGAGCTGCAAGGCACCGGTGGAGACACCACCACGCCGTCGATCACGCCGTCGCAGTTGTCGTCGCGACCGTTGCAGATGTCCGGGGTGGGATCCGAGGCGCCCTGACAAGACGGCGCACCCGAGATGCACTGGATGGTTCCGGTGCGACACGATCCAACCGATGATCCGCAGGTGCCCCCTACGTCGATTGGAGAATCATCCGCGGTTCCATCGCAGTCGTCGTCCTTGCCGTTGCAGGTCTCCTGGATGTCGCCGGGCCGCAGGACGAAGGGAGCCGTGTCGCCCTGGCAGATGCCGTTGCGAACGCCGTTGGTGGGGAAGTTGGGGTTGCTTGCGTTCTTCAGATCAGAGCTGGTGTCGCAGCAGGTGACGCTGCCGCCGATGCACTTGCTCTTGCCCTTGTGAGCAGCGGTGGAGCACTCGCCCGACGGGCCGCCGAAGCAGTCCTTGCCTACGTTCGCGTCGTCGGTCTCCAGGCTTGGGTCGGCGTTGTCGATCAGACCATCGCAGTCGTTGTCGATGCCGTCGCACACCTCCGGGCCGGGAGTCGCGACCGAGCACTGGTACTCGCAGCCGTTGTCCGGTGAGCCGTCCACGTCGTAGTAGCCGGGATCACACTGATCGATCTGACATTTCGTGTTCGTCTCGTCGCAGGCGGCGCCCGAGCCCGCGGTGGTCTCGCACTTCGCGGTTCCGTTCGGAATCACGCATTTCTTGCCGCAACGGCCACAATTGAGCACGTCGTTGCAGGTGTTCACGTCCTCATCGACGGTGCCATCGCAGTCATCGTCGCGGCCGCAGATCTGAGCCGTCGTGCCGCCGCTGTCCGTGGTCACGCTGCCATCCGGGTTCCAGGGGCAGTAGTACTCGCAGCCGTTCTTCGGGTTGCCATCGAGATCGTAGAACTCGGACTCGCACTTCTCGTAGGTGCAGGTGCCCGCCTGGGTACCGTCAGTCACCGATGGCGGGGTACAGCCAGGGTTCACCAGGTGCTCGCCCAAGGTGCAGTTCGTCTGACAGTTGCCGCAGTTCTGGGGGCGCGTGTAGTCGATGTCCTCGTCGATCTGCCCATCGCAGTCGTCGTCGAGACCGTTGCACAGCTCTTGGTCGAGGCAGCCATCCGGCCTCGCCGCGTCGTTGCCGCCGTCGAACTGGATGAAGCCACCCGTTCCGGTGTCGATCCCGAAACCGTCTAGCTGACCTCCATCGAAGCTGGCACCGCCGCTACCGCCGTTTGCCGGGTTGTCGCCTTCACAATCGTCGAAGCAATAACTCTCAGTCGCGCAACCCATGACGCCGGTGAGCGCGGTGGCTCCGGCAAGGATGAGTGCGGTCCACACGTGGGGTCTCATTTCGAGGCTCCTTCCGACTTCTGCGCGCCAAAGGGACGTCGCTTGCGACGTCGCATCCAAACAAGAGCCAAGCCGAGGCCTGCGAAGGCCAGACCGGCAGGATTTCCACGCTGATTCACTCGACAGGCGCAGCCGCCGCCGCCAGTGGCGAGCCCCCAGACGCCCTTGGGCGCTTCGCTGGAGGTTCCGGCGTTGCCCGCGTTCCCTGCGTTTCCGCTGCTGCCGGCGGTCGCGCCGCTTCCAGCGGTCCCCCCGTTGCCCGCGGTTCCGCCGTTGGCCGCGCCGCCCGTTCCACCGGTTCCGCCGGTGGCGGCGGTCTCGGTGTAGCAGTTGCCGTCGCGGCACTCCTGACCAGCTGGACAGAGCACGCCGGCGCAGGGGTCGTCACCGCATCGAGCCGTCGACGGATCGCAGCGCCCGCTCGCCGGAGAAGGGATTGGCGCAGCTGCTGTCGGCGCAGGCGAAGCCGGCGTCTTGGTTCTCCCTTGCAGACCCGTCCAGCTGGGCAGTCCCGGAGCGCAGCCAGGCTCGCAGGTTCCGTCCTTGTGTGACCTCGGCGGCTGGGCAGGGTCGACGCTGGCGCAGGAGCCGGTGCAGTTGGCTTCGGTGAAGGTGCTGCTGGGCTTGCAGACCTCTCCAGGCTGACAGGGCCTGGCCTGCAGGGGTCATCGACGCAGCGCCGCTGTGACAGGCGAGACCATCGGCGCAGCCGAAGAAGTTGCAGTTGGTGTCGGGTCGACACTCTCCCGCGAAGCGTCCGTAGGGGACGCACTGCTGTCCGTCGGGGCAGGCGATGCCGTAGCAGGGACCCTGACAGCCGGCTTGTCCCTTGCAGGCGCAGACGGGTACGTCACGCCCGCCGACCTTGGGTGTGCCTTCGGGACCGCAGGCGAGGGAGCCGTTGGTGTTGAAGGTGGTCTTGGTGGAGCAATCTCCGCAGGGATCCGAGACACAGAAGTCTCCCGCGGTCTGGTCGGTGCCCGAGCGGTCGACGCTCTTGCAGTCAGAGCCTGTGGGGCACTTGAACTCGCCGGAGCCGCAGGGCTCGGCGCACTGGCAGTTGCCGGCGCTGGCCTCGACGCAGGGTCTTGCCGGGGTTGCAGAGCGCCTGCTCGCTCGGCTCGGCGTCCTCGTCGACTTGGCTGTCGTAGCCGCCAGTCGAGGCAGTCGCAGACCTCGGCTGGGGTCCGACACCTCCAGAGCAGACGACGGCGCCTCGGACGCAGGCGAGCGCCTCTGGGGAGCATTGTCCCATTTGGCGACTCCGCAGTCGTCGCCGACCTTCGATGGGTCGTTGGGATCCGCGGTGCCGTTGATTCCGTCGGGAGCTGGTCCGGCCTCGTCGACCTGTCCGTTTGGAGTCGTTGTCCTTGCCGTCGCAGACCTCGGGGGTGGGTCCGACACCTCCGTTGCAGATGAGGGTGCCAGAGCCCTGGGTGTCGCAGATGAGGACGCCGGGTCGGCACTCACCCTGGTCGCGGTTGCCTGGGTAGTCGTTGGTGTCGTAGGTTGCGTTGCAGGCGTTTCCTAGCGGAATTCCGTTGTCGATGTCACCGTCGCAGTCGTTGTCCTTGCCACTCGCAGGTCTCGGCGACCGGTCCCTGGCCACCGTCGCACTTGGAGGGTGCCGTTGTCGCAGATGTTATGCCGGTGCTGCACTCGCCCTCGTCGATGCCGCAGGTGTCGCCGACGGGTGAGCCGAGTGCGTCGTCGGCGGTGCCGTTGCAGTCGTTGTCAGCGCCGTCGCAGACCTCGCTGGAGGGGACGGTGCCGCCGGTGCAAGCCCAGCCGTTGAGTCCGTCACAAACGAGTGTTCCGGTCTGACAGGGGGAGGTGAGGGTGCCGTTTGCCTGCAGGTGGCGCCCGGTGGCGGGCACCAGGCGAGCCCTTGATGCTGACACTGCGGTGGCGGGGTGCAGCCCGAGGCGCTGGTGTTCCAGCACGCGACGTTGGTGGGGGCATCCATCAAGGGCGCGTCGTCGGTGATGCCGTTGCAGTCGTCGTCGATGCCGTTGCAGACCCGGAGCGCGGCTGCCGCCGCGACGAGGGTGCCAGCTGGACGCAGTCGGTCAGGCCCTTGACACTGACCCGCGTTGGTGCCGCACCATTGCCTTCGCCAGGCAAGGTGCCTTCGTCGACGCCGCTGTCGCAGTCGTTGTCGATGCCCGTCGCAGATCCGGGTTCAGCCCGATGATCCGGTGCAGGTGGTTGAAGCAGGGCTTGGTGCCTCGCTTGCACTGGGAGTTTGGTCCGTAGTTGAGGCCGGACTGCCCGGGGACGTCGCAGGCGGTGGGGTGGAGCCTCGTCGATCCGCTGTTGGCGTCGTTGTCGAGCCTGTCGCAGATCCCCGGTGCCGGGGAGTCGGAGCAGGTGGTGAGCCTGGACGCGTGGGGTGCCCAGGCAGGCATCCGTTGGGCGTGGAGACGGAGCCGCCGGCGGGGCAGGAGCGAACGCCTGCGCAGTTAGCTGGGGGTGAGAATCCGCAGGGGAATATCTGCGATTCCCTTCGTCGACCCGTCCGTCGCAGTCGTTGTCGCAGCCGTCGCAGATTTCTGCGGAGGGCACGCACTGAGCGCAGCCGGGGAGGGAGAAGGGCTGCGAGGAGCCGGAGACGTTGTCGACGACGCCGTCGCAGTCGTCATCTGCGCCGTTGCAGGTCTCGGGCATCGGGCAGCAGGGTCGGGCCGCCGGAACCCTTCGTCGGTCTGTCCGTCGCAGTTGTCGTCGTTGCCGTTGCACTGCTCTCCGGCGTTGGGACACAGGCCGAGCGTCGGGTTGTCGGCTTGAACGGAGGTGACGCAGGGGATCTTGGTGACGTCGGGGGTGCCGCTTGCGACGGAGGTGGCGTACTGCGCGAGACAGGTCGCGCGGTTGCCCGAGCAGCAGTCGGAGCGGGTGTTGCAGTAGTGGGTATAGCCCTCGTCGATGCAGTCGTTGCAGTTGTCGTCGACGTTGTTGCAGTTTTCCGGGCGGATCTGGCTGGAGATGATGGTCGCCAGCGCCGAGCTGAGCTCGGCCTCGTTGCTCGCCAGGACGGCGGCGGTCGAGTTGTTCTCGACGCCGTCATCACCGGCGTCCGCGATGCGGTCGGCGTCGTTGCCCGCGCCGCCGCCGAAGTCGATCACGAAGGTGCGGACATGCCAGGCGATGCCGCCCACCGTGAAGCCGTTGTAGAGGTCGTGAGCGGCGTCCACCGCGTGGCCGATCGAGTCGCAGGTCTCGGCGCCATCGGTGACCAGGATCACGTTGACCGAACGACACGGACGCTCACCTTGCGCGGAGGTGCCAAGGGGCGTCGTGTAGGTCGCGCCGCCGCCGCCCGGGAAGCTCCAGCTACTCGAGTAGTAGCGGTACATGTCGCGCAGGATGCCGTTCAGCGGCGTGCAGCCCGCCGCGAATAGCTCCCGGCTACCCGTGCAGTCGTTGTCTACCCATTGCAGCAGGTTCGAGACGTTCGACGCGTCCGGGTTGGACGCCCAGAAGTTGTCGCGCCACATCGGCACCAGGATGTTCGCTCCGGCACGGCTCGAGGATGAACCGTTGGGGCTCGGCTCAGGGCCACATCCGAAGCCGTTGATATTGAAGCTCGAGCAGCCCGACGACGTATTGGGCAACATCGCAACCTGGCAACCGCTGTAGCAGCTGGAACCATTGCAGTTCAGCATCTGCACGGCGAACGATGCCAGGCCGAAGTTGGCCTCGCTGAAGGCGTTCACGGTGTTCCGCACGGCACACCGCCCGTGCCCCAGCTTGTTGCTGGGGTAGCCGCAGGAGTTGGAGCCGAGATTGCCATCCGCCATCGAGCCAGAGGTGTCGAAGGCGATCATGAAGTAAGGCTTGGCGGGCGCGGGCCAGTCCGCGGGGTTCGGCGAGTCGCAGCTCTGAGCCTGCGCGTTGGCGGTCAAGGCGAGGGAAGCGCCAAGTCCCGCCACCAGCCCCAGAGCCGCCAGCTCCAAGCGAGAAGTTTTGTGTCCCACGTTTCGTCTCCCAGTCACGTCGTATCTGCGGACGAACTTCACACGATCTTCAGCCCGCGACCGAAGACCGACAGCCATCCTCTGCCAAGCCTTACGAGGATCCCAAAATCTTCCCTGGGATTCCAGGCGAGTTTTCACTTTCCACGGCGAGCGCCGAGTCCCTTCTGTGGGTGGGCGTAGGGGTCACCCACTGTCATGAGCTCGCCTTGTTGGGCGTTGCGGCGTTGCGGCGTTGCGGCGTTGCGGCGTTGCGGGGCGGAGTTGCTCGGGTGCCGGGTCGTTGGGCGCGGCGTGAGCCTCGAGCCTCAGTGGCGGAGCGCTGCTCGACGCTTGCGTCGACGCACGACGCCTACGCCGACGAGCAGCCCGAGCCAGAGCGCCGAACGCGAGGAGCTACCAGGCTGCGTGCGACAGGCGCAGCCGCCGCCGCCAGTGGCGAGCCCCCAGACGCCCTTGGGCGCTTCGCTGGAGGTTCCGGCGTTGCCCGCGTTCCCTGCGTTTCCGCTGCTGCCGGCGGTCGCGCCGCTTCCAGCGGTCCCTCCGTTGCCCGCGGTTCCGCCGTTGGCCGCGCCGCCCGTTCCACCGGTTCCGCCGGTGGCGGCGGTCTCGGTGTAGCAGTTGCCGTCGCGGCACTCCTGACCAGCTGGACAGAGCACGCCGGCGCAGGGGTCGTCACCGCACGAGCCGTCGACGGGGTCGCAGGTGCTTCCGTCGTCGCAGAAGGGATTGGCGCAGCTGCTGTCGGCGCAGGCGAAGCCGGCGTCTTGTTCTCCCTTGCAGACCTGTCCAGCTGGGCAGTCCTGAGCGCAGCCGGTGGGCTCGCAGGTTCCGTCCTTGCAGACCTCGGCGGCTGGGCAGTCGACGCCAGCGCAGGAGCCGGTGCAGTTGGCTTCGGTGAAGGTGCCGTTGGGCTTGCAGACCTCTCCAGGCTGACAGGGGTTTGGCTCGCAGGGGTCATCGACGCAGGCGCCGTTGTGACAGGCGAGACCATCGGCGCAGCCGAAGAAGTTGCAGTTGGTGTCGGGTCGACACTCTCCCGCGAAGCGTCCGTAGGGGACGCACTGCTGTCCGTCGGGGCAGGCGATGCCGTAGCAGGGACCCTGACAGCCGGCTTGTCCCTTGCAGGCGCAGACGGGTACGTCACGCCCGCCGACCCTGGGTGTGCCTTCGGGACCGCAGGCGAGGGAGCCGTTGGTGTTGAAGGTGGTCTTGGTGGAGCAATCTCCGCAGGGATCCGAGACACAGAAGTCTCCCGCGGTCTGGTCGGTGCCCGAGCGGTCGACGCTCTTGCAGTCGGAGCCTGTGGGGCACTTGAACTCGCCGGAGCCGCAGGGCTCGGCGCACTGGCAGTTGCCAGCGCTGGCCTCGACGCAGGTCTTGCCGGGGTTGCAGAGCGCCTGCTCGCTCGGCTCGGCGTCCTCGTCGACTTGGCCGTCGCAGTCGTTGTCGAGGCAGTCGCAGACCTCGGGCTGGGGTCCGACACCTCCAGAGCAGACGACGGCGCCCTGGACGCAGGCGAGCTTTCCTGGGGAGCACTGTCCCACGGCGACTCCGCAGTCGTCGCCGATCTTTCGGGATGGGTCGTTGGGATCCGCGGTGCCGTTGATTCCGTCGGGAGCTGGTCCGGCCTCGTCGACCTGTCCGTCGCAGTCGTTGTCCTTGCCGTCGCAGACCTCGGGGGTGGGTCCGACACCTCCGTTGCAGATGAGGGTGCCAGAGCCCTGGGTGTCGCAGATGAGGACGCCGGGTCGGCACTCACCCTGGTCGCGGTTGCCTGGGTAGTCGTTGGTGTCGTAGGTTGCGTTGCAGGCGTTTCCTAGCGGAATTCCGTTGTCGATGTCACCGTCGCAGTCGTTGTCCTTGCCATCGCAGGTCTCGGCGACCGGTCCCTGGCCACCGTCGCACTTGAGGGTGCCGTTGTCGCAGATGTTGGTGCCGGTGCTGCACTCGCCCTCGTCGATGCCGCAGGTGTCGCCGACGGGTGAGCCGAGTGCGTCGTCGGCGGTGCCGTTGCAGTCGTTGTCAGCGCCGTCGCAGACCTCGCTGGAGGGGACGGTGCCGCCGGTGCAAGCCCAGCCGTTGAGTCCGTCACAAACGAGTGTTCCGGTCTGACAGGGGGAGGTGAGGGTGCCGTTTGCCTTGCAGGTGGCGCCCGGTGGCGGGCACCAGGCGAGCCCTTGATGCTGACACTGCGGTGGCGGGGTGCAGCCCGAGGCGCTGGTGTTCCAGCACGCGACGTTGGTGGGGGCATCCATCAAGGGCGCGTCGTCGGTGATGCCGTTGCAGTCGTCGTCGATGCCGTTGCAGACCTCGGGAGCGGGCGGGCTGCCGCCGGAGCAGACGAGGGTGCCGCCGACGCAGTCGGTCAGGCCCTTTCGACACTGACCCGCGTTGGTGCCGCACTCATTGCCTTCGCCAGGCAAGGTGCCTTCGTCGACGCTGCCGTCGCAGTCGTTGTCGATGCCGTCGCAGATCTCGGGGCTCGGCCCGACGTATCCGGTGCAGGTGCCGAAGCAGGGCTTGGTGCCTCGCTTGCACTGGGAGTTTGGTCCGTAGTTGAGGCCGGACTGCCCGGGGACGTCGCAGGCGGTGGGGGGGAGCTCGTCGATCTGGTTGTTGCAGTCGTTGTCGAGCCCGTCGCAGATCTCGGTGCCGGGGGAGGCCGAGCAGGTGGTGAGCCTGGACGCGGGGTGCCCAGGCAGGCATCCGTTGGGCGTGGAGACGGAGCCGCCGGCGGGGCAGGAGCGAACGCCTGCGCAGTTAGCTGGGGGTGAGAATCCGCAGGGAATATCTGCGATTCCCTCGTCGACCTGTCCGTCGCAGTCGTTGTCGCAGCCGTCGCAGATTTCTGCGGAGGGGACGCACTGAGCGCAGCCGGGGAGGGAGAAGGGCTGCGAGGAGCCGGAGACGTTGTCGACGACGCCGTCGCAGTCGTCATCTGCGCCGTTGCAGGTCTCGGGCATCGGGCAGCAGACGGGGTCGCCGAACCCTTCGTCGGTCTGTCCGTCGCAGTTGTCGTCGTTGCCGTTGCACTGCTCTCCGGCGTTGGGACACAGGCCGAGCGTCGGGTTGTCGGCTTGAACGGAGGTGACGCAGGGGATCTTGGTGACGTCGGGGGTGCCGCTTGCGACGGAGGTGGCGTACTGCGCGAGACAGGTCGCGCGGTTGCCCGAGCAGCAGTCGGAGCGGGTGTTGCAGTAGTGGGCGTAGCCCTCGTCGATGCAGCCGTTGCAGTTGTCGTCGACGTTGTTGCAGTTTTCCGGGCGGATCGCCGAGGAGATGATGGTGGCGAAGGCTTGCGCCAGGTCGACTTCGTTGCTGGCGACCAGCGCGGTCTTGGAGCTGTTGAGCAGTCCATCGTCGCCCCGATCGGCGATTGGATCCACGGTGCTCGCCGCAACGCCCGCGAAGCCGATCACGTGGGTGCGGATCGGCACCGTGGCTCCGCCCACACTCACGCCGTTCTGGTAGAGGTCGCGAGCCGCGTTGGCTGGGTTGCCGCTGCACTGCTCGCTGCCGTCAGTCACCAGGATGACGTTGAGCGAGCGACAGGACGGGTCCTGAGAGGTGAGTGGTGTCGTGATGCCGAAGCCGCTGCTCGCGCACCAGCTGTTGCTGCCCCAGGCAGAGTTCCAGCCGCCGCGATAGTACTCATGCACGGTCTGGAGCGCCCCCGCGATGGGGGTGCTGCCAGCGGCGAAGAGCTCGCGGTTGTCGCAGACTCCATCGAACCAGGAGAGCAACTCCGGGATGTTGCTTGCCGGTGTGTTGGCTCCCCACGGATTCGGGTCCTGGAGCATCGGCACCACGACTCTGCCGCCCATGTCCCAACCCGCCGCCAGGTTGGGCGGGGAGGACGGCTCCGCGCCGCTGTTGCAGTCCATGTCCGAGGGGCCGCAGCTGCTTCCGCCGAGGGAGCAGCCGTTGCCGAGATAGGATTCGCCGTTGTTGGCGTCCGCGCAGTTGCTCCCGCTGCTGCTCGTGCAGCTGTCGACGCATGCGTTGCCGTTGCACCCGGTGAGCGTTCGCGAGAACGTGGCCAGGCCGAAGTTGACCTGCCCGGCGAACGCCTGAACCGTGTTTCGAAGCGCACACTTCGCATCATTGATGCGCGTGGGCTCCATGTTGCAGCTGTTCTTCGGAGCGTTGGAGGGGCAGGAGTTCGGGTGTTGGTTCGCGTAGCCTGGCGCCGCGCAGGCAATCATGCTGCCGGAGGTGTCCACGACCAGCATGAAGTAAGGCTTCGCCGCCGCAGGCCAGTCCGCGGGATTGGGGGAGGAGCAATCCTGCGCGGCAGCGGGGCTGGTGAAGGCGACGCTGGCGACCAGCGCGCCCAGGCTGAAGACGAGGCGAGTTGAAACCATGACCAAGCAAGCTCTGGCGCCGTGCTTCAGGCGCAGCAGAACCTTCTGATGGTCCCAAATCACAATCCTGGGGGCCATGGAAAAGCGACTCCCAGGCGTCTGCGGCTGATTTCGCCCGCACGTACCTGCGACCACATAGCCTCACCAGACGAATCTGGTGGCCACGCTGGCTTCTCCTCCAGCCGGCCGATTCGCCTCCCGTTCCCTTCAGCGGCCTCTTTTCAGCGGCCTCTTTTCAGCGGCCTCTTTTCAGCGGCCTCTTTTCAGCGGCCTCCTTTCAGCGGCCTCTTTTCAGCGGCCTCTTTTCAGCGGCCTCTTTTCAGCGGCCTCATCAGCGCCCTCTTCGCGAGAAGCGAGCGCGGCCAGAGCCTGCCGGCGCCTTTCCGTCCTGGAAATGCGACGCGGCGCAGGGGGCTCGCGAGCCTTCGCTCTCTCAGCATGCCGGAACGTGACTTTGGCTCGTGTTGCGCGCATCGGCCGATCATCCTCTGGGAGTTGATACAGCGAGGTGCGAAACACTGCAGAAGCGTGGATGGTTGTCCGCGCGTGCCTTCTCGCGCATGGTTGCTTCGACGCTCGTTGATGATTCTGGCTGGCCGCTGACTCTGGCTGGCCGCTGACTCTGGCTGGCCGCTGACTGGCCCTGCAGCGACACCCCGCTCACTGAAATCATGAGTTCTGCGCCTCCCAAATCCGAAGAGCCCGAGTCGAAGGGCGTGGAGCGGGGAGGACGCCGCGTTGCACCGCGTTTCGTCGGCTCGCGCCTGGGCAAGTACCACGTCGGCGCTCGACTCGCCGCGGGAGGCGCGGCGTCGGTCTACCTCGCGCGCCTGAGCGGGCCTCACAACTTCGAACGCTTGCTGGCGCTGAAGATCATCCACGAGCACCTGGCGGAGGAGCAGGAGTTCGTCGACATGTTCCTCGACGAAGCGAACCTCGCCTCGCGTCTCGCACACCCCAACGTGGTGCACGTCTTCGAGCTGGCTCGTGAAGACGACGTGCTGTTCATGGCCATGGAGTACCTCCACGGCCAGCCGCTCAGTCAGGTCTACCGCCGCTTCACCGAGAACGGCGAGCCCATTCCCCTCGATCTGGTGGCGTGGATTGGCGCGCGCGCGGCGGACGGACTGCATCACGCCCATGAGCTGTGTGATGAGCACGGTCACCGCCTCGGCTTGGTGCACCGAGACGTGAGCCCGCAGAACGTGATCGTGACCTACGACGGTCAGGTGAAGGTCGTCGACTTCGGGATCGCGCGCGCAGACGGTCGACTGGCTCAGACCGCGCTGGGCCAGATCAAAGGCAAGTTCAGCTACATGGCTCCGGAGCAGGCGCTGGGGAAGCCCTACGATCACCGCGCCGATCTGTTCGCGCTCGGGGCCACGCTCTACGAACTCGCGGTGGGGCGCCGGCTGTTCCGCGGGGAAGACGAAATGGAGACCTTGCGCAAGGTCATAGCTGCCGAGGTCCCGTATCCGCGTGGCATCGATCCGAGCTTTCCGCTGGCTCTCGAGACGATCCTCCTGCGAGTGCTCGCGCTCGATCCCGAACGTCGCCACGCTTCGGCCAACGAGCTGGCTCGGGACCTGGATGCGTTCGCTGCAGCCGGGGGTGCGAAGAACCACGCGGAGCGCCTCGGCGAGCTGGTCACGGAGGCGTTCAGCGACGAGCGCGCCAAGCAAGAGGCAGCGCTATCGCGGCTGCGTGAGGCGACTCTGGTGGAGAGCGTCGGGCAGCATCCGAGCTTGCCGAGCGACTCGACCCAGCTGAACTCCGGCCTGGATCGACTTGCTCGAGAGACCGTCACCCCCGAGCCCCGGCGGCCGTCGAAGTACTGGATTGGACTCGCCCTCGCGGCGGTGGTAGCGATCTTCGTTCTTGTTTCCACGAGGAAGGGGCCGACGTCGGCGGCGCAGACTCGAGAGGTGGCAGTCGAGGTGACGTGGACGCCCGCCATCCCGGCGTCCGTGACCATCGACGGCCAGCGCGTCGAGGGGATCCCCGCGGTTACACATTTGCCACGGGAGAATCGCAACGTCAGCGTGAAGATCATCGCGGAGGGCTATGAACCAACGGAGCTGTTGGTCGTGCCGGATCGGGACCGCAGCGTGTTGCTCCGGCTGACCGAACAGCGCGTCTCCCCCCCAGAAACCCCCAGGTCGCCCATGGACGAGGCACCGAGCGCCGCGCCTTCTGGCGCGGAAGACAAGCCCGCTGCGAAGAAGCGCTGGCACGGCAAGGCGCCCGAGCCCGCCTCGACGACGCCGAAGTCGAAGGTCATCGATCAGAACCCGTTCTGAAATTGCTGCGCTCGTCGTGCGAACGTTTAGCGTAGTCTCGCTCGCGGCTCTGCTATGCTCGCGGCGGTGCCTCGCTTGATAGCTCGTCACACGGCTGCGTGGCTGAGTGCCGTGCTCATCTCGGTAGCGGCGCAGCCCGCCCTCGGTCAGGGCGAGCCCGAGTGCGATCTGACTCCGCGCGAGTGCGCGCGTCGTGCCTTCGACGCCGGCGTCGCAGCCTTCAAGCAGGACGACTTCGCCACGGCGCTCGAGCAGTTCAGGCGCGCCTACGACGTCCAGCAGCACCCGATCGTGGTGTTCAACCTGGCGCTCGCCGAGGCGAAGATGAAGCTACCCCTCGACGCGATCCGGCACTTCGAGCAGCTGCTGTCGGATCCCGCAGCTGCGGACGAACTGAAGGCGCGGGCCAAGTCGGAGCTCGAGCTCGCTCAGGGGCTGGTGGCCAGCGTCAGCGTCGAGTTCCTGGGCAGCGACAAGACCTCGCGCAGCATCGAACTCCGCGTTGGCGATCGCAGCGATCGCAGCGAAGCGCCGACCATTCGCGTGAACCCGGGCAAGTACCGCGTGAAGGTCCTGATCGATGGCAGGCAGGTCGTCTCCAGGGACGTCGACCTGGGGACCTCGGAGCGCTTCCGCCTGGCCGTCGACCAGCGAGGTGCGGTGTCGACCCCGACCCGGGACGAGCCCCGGCAGCTGCCTCGGGAGCGTGAGGGCCTGAGCCCGACCTGGGCCTACCTCGGGGCGGGGCTGACGGTGGTGCTCGGCGGGCTGACGCTGTGGAGTGGCCTCGATACCCAGAACTCCGTGCAAGAGTTCGACCAGCGAGAGGCCTCGCTGCCCGAGAGCGAGGCTCAGACGCTGCTCGACGAGGGCCACGCGAAAGAGACTCGGACCAACGTCTTGATCGGCGCGACCAGTGTCGTCGGTGTGACCACGCTGGTCTTCGCCGCGTTCTTCGTGGATTGGGGGGCGAGCAAGCACCCGACCCACGCGTTCGTCTCCGGGCCCACGCTGGGGCCTGGCCAGGGCGGTCGAGGGGTCAGCCTGGGCTACCGCGGGCGCTTCTAGTACGGTCCCCCCGTGGCGAAGAAGCTGGGACGTCCGAAGGGTCGCTTTACCCAACACCGGCGAATCGAGCGCTTGCAGGAGATCCTGACCAAGCACCCGAAGGGCCTGTCTCTGTACGAGCTGGCCGATCACCTCGGGGTGACGGTGCGCACCATGCGCCGTTACCTCAAGGAAGTGGAGAAGGACTTCGATTTCGAGAAGACGCGACCCCGGTCAGGGGCTCAGCTGTGGCGTATCCGCGCGTCGGAGATCCCCCGCAAGGTGGAGCTGCGTCGAACGCAGGCCTATGCGCTGCTGGCCGCGCGGCGGTTGTTCGAACCGCTCAGGGGCTCCGCGCTGTTCGATGAAATCGACATGGCCATCAACAAGCTGTTGAACTTCGCCCAGCGACCTGGGCGCGGCCCCAACGCGGGGCTGGCCGATGCTCGGCTGGAGGATCGCTTCCTCTACTTGCCGCACGCACCGAAGAACTACATGCAGAAGACGGAGGAGCTGGACGATCTCTTCCAGGCCGTCAGCGATCTCCGCCCTCTGTCGGTCGTCTACCGTCAGAGCGACAAGAAGTCCGAAGAGCGGGTGACCATCCACCCCTACGCACTGGTCATGCACCGCGACAGCATCTACGCGGTAGGTCTCCATGTGGAAAAGGATGAGATCCGGACCTTCGTGCTGGACCGCATGCGTGACACCGAGGCATCCGCGACGGATCGCTTCGAGCTGCCCGACGGCTTCTCCATCGACGAGTACTTCCAGGGCCAGTTTGGCATCTGGCGCAGCGACGAGAAGCAGCAGGTCGTGATCGACTTCGACGCCCAGGCGGCGCAGTACGTACGCATGCGGGTGGTTCACCCGAGCCAACGCCTGCAGCTCCTGCCCGGCGGTGGGGTGCGCTTGACCATGCAGGTGGGCAATTTGATCCCCGTGCGCACCTGGGTGCTCGAGTGGGGCGCACGCGCTCGTGTCGTCGAGCCACCAGAGCTGGTGCGGATGGTGACCGAGGAGCTGGCCGAGGCGCTGCAGAACTACGCCAAGCCGGTCAAGGACAAGCCCAGCGAGCGCAAGTCGAAGAAGAAGAAGCGCACCACCGGATAAATCTATGAGGAAAATGCTGCGGTGGGGATTCGAGCGTGTCCGGCGGCACGTGATCAGCGTCCCGCAGGGAGCTGGCGCTGCTCAGGGGCGCGCGCCGTAGGTCTGATCCAGCGCGCGGAAGTGTCGGTAGTAAGACAGCACCTTCACCACGTAGGCTTGAGTCTCCTCGTAGGGCGGGATGCCGCCGTAGCGCATCACCGCATTCTCGCCGGCGTTGTAGGCCGCGATGGTCAGCTCGAGGTTGCCGTTGAAGGTGTTGGCCAGGATGCGCAGGTAGCGCACGCCGCCGAAGATGTTCTGCCGCGGGTCGAAGATGTCCGTCACCATCATGCGCTCGGCGGTCTCCGGGATCATCTGCATCAAGCCGCGGGCGTTGGCGTGTGAGACCGCGCGAGGGTCGAAGTCGCTCTCCACCTTGATCACGGCGCGCACCAGCGCTTCGGGGATCTGGTACAGCGTCGCGGCCTGACGGATGTGCACGTCGTAGCGCGTATAGCGCTCCGGGCTCGTATCCTTGGGGAAGATTGGCAGAACCTTCAGCTTCTTCTTTTCCTTGAGGTACAGCTTGCCGGGCTTGTTACCGGGCACGTTGGAGAACGAGATCACCCCGTCCTTGTCGACGTGCTTGAAGATGTCAGCCTCGGCGCTGCCACCAAGGAGCAAGGTAGCTCCAGTCAGCAGGCCGCCCGCCAGCGTCGCGCCGATACGCCGCGGGCGCCGGAGGCGGATGGTCGGTGAATGGGTCTGCAGTTCGCTCATGCGGGGCCTTGCGTGAAGCGCGTGGAGCGATCTTAGCAGGCCAGCCCATGAGCGGCGCAAACTCGAGGCGTTTTGCCAGCTTGGCAGGGCCGCTTGCTGGGCTCGACGCGAGCCAGAGCACCTAACCCCCGAAACTTGCTGCTCGTGCGTGTTCCTCTCGGGCGCTTGCATAAGTCCGGGCGTTTGGGGGGGAGGCGCCCTGAAAGGGGGCCTGGGCGCCTCCGCGCAGGCGCAGCTCAGTCGCCTTCGGCGAGATACGTGTAGGCCAGCATCGAGCCTTCGTAGTGGTTCATCAGCAGCCGCATCTGCTCGACGTTGATGCGGCCCTTGGCGAGGGCGCGCTCCGCCTGACGGCGCACGGAGTCGATCATCACCTCCGGGGAGTACTGCACGTAGCGCAGGACGTCGCTCATGCGATCCCCACGGATCACCTGGTCGATCTCGTAGCCGTCTTCGGTGAGCCGCACGTGGACCGCGTTGGTGTCACCGAACAGGTTGTGCAGGTCGCCGAGGATCTCCTGGTAGGCCCCGTTCAAGAACATGCCGAGGTAGTAGGGTTCGTCGTCCTTGAGTGGATGCACCGCCAGCGTGCGGCTGGCGTCCTCTTCGACGTCGATGAAATGGTCGAGCATACCGTCGCTGTCGCAGGTCAGGTCGGCCAGAGTCGCGCGCACCGTGGGTCGCTCGTCCAGGCGATGGATCGGCATCACCGGGAACAGCTGGTCGATGGCCCAGGTATCCGGCGCCGACTGGAAGACGCTGAAGTTGCAGTAGTAGATGCTGCTCATCGTCAGCTCCAGAGCGTGGAGCTCCTCCGGTACGAACTTGAGCCGGCTCATGGTGTCGAGGATCTTCTCGCAGCAGTTCCAGAACAGCTTCTCCGCCTGAGCCAGCTCGCGCAGACCCAGATAGCCGTACTTGAACAGGCTCTGGGCCTCCTCCTTGAGCTGGGTCGCATCGTGGTAGCTCTCCTGCACGTTCTTGGGCAGCACGTTGCGCCAGGTGTCGTAGAGATCGCGGAGCAAGCGATGAGCCTCTGGGCCAGGCTCCTGAGGTTCGCCGAAGCGTACCTCGTTGACGCCCACCACGTCGAAGATCAGGCAGCTCTGGTGCGCCACGGTGGCGCGACCGCTCTCGGTGACGATGATCGGCATCGGCGAGCCGGCCTTCGTGCACACGTCCTGGATGCCGCTGACCACGTCTGCGGCGTACTCGTTCAACGAGTAGTTCCGCGAGGCATGGAAGTCGGTTTGCGACCCATCGTAGTCGATCGCCAGGCCACCACCGACGTCCAGGTACTTCACACCGCAGCCCATCTTGGCGAGTTCGGAGTAGATGATCGCCGCTTCCTGCACCGCGCTCTTGATGGGCATGATGCTGGAGATCTGGCTACCGATATGGAAATGCAGCAGCTTCAGGCAGTCGAGCATGTTCTGCTGGGCGAGGCGATCCACCACCTGGATCACCTCGGCCTTGGTCAGGCCGAACTTGGCGCGTTCCCCCGCGGAATCCTTCCAGCGTCCCACGCCGCGCGCAGCGAGCTTGGCGCGCACACCGAGGTTCGGCTTCACGCCGAGCTTCTCGGCGGCCTTGAGCGCCAGGTCCAGCTCCTCCATGCGCTCGAGCACCACGACGACGGTCTTGTCGAACTGCTGGGCCACGAACGCCGTCTCCATGAAGGCGGCGTCCTTGTAGCCGTTGCACACGATCAGGCTGCCCTCGTGCTTGCTCATGGCCAGGGCGATCATCAGCTCGGGCTTCGAGCCCGCCTCGAGGCCGAAGCGCCAGTGCTCCCCGCGCTGGACGATGTCCTCCACCAGGTGGCGCTGCTGGTTCACCTTCACGGGGAACACGCCCTGGTAGCTCGCCGGGTAGTTGTACTCCTTGATCGCGGTCTCGAAGGCCTCGTTGATCTGCCGGATGCGGTCGCCAAGGATGTCGGGGAAGCGGATCAACAGCGGCAGGCCGAGGCCGCGGGCGCGCAGGTTGTTCACCAGCTCATGCAGGTCCACCGTGTTGCTGCGCAGCGGATCCGGTGTGACGACGACGTGGCCGTTCTCTGCCACCGAGAAGTACGGACTGCCCCAGCCGTGGATCTGATACAGGGCGCCACCCTCGGTGGGGGTCCAGCTGGGCTCGTCCTCGTCGCTCTCCTCGACCAGGCGCTCCGAACGTGAGTCGGGTCCTCGCTTCATGTCCGGGCGATGCTGCTGCGGTTTGCTGCGCTTGCCATTGGCGTTGACCCGTTTGTTCATCATGCCTCCGAGAGGTGGGCGACGAAGCGGCTAGCCGCCTGCCCAGAAGGTGGTTGGCAACACCCCGCGCTTGTAGAGCGAGAGGAAGTCCATCAGGAATGCGACGGTGATGTGGAGCAGGAAGCCGGAGTAGATGCTGCGCGTGCGCATCGCGAGGCTCCCCAGGACGATGCCCGCGACGATCGCGCCGTGGGCTTCGAGGTAAGGTTTACCGTAATGGATCATGCAGTAGGGCACCGCCATCACAAAGATCGCTGCGAAGCCCATGGTGCGTTTTAGTGCGGCCAGGATGAAGCCGCGGAAGAACATCTCGAGCGCCAGGAACTGCGCGAAGTAGATGACCTCCCAGAGCATGAAGTCCCACCAGCTCCGGCTCGCGTTCTTATAGAAGGGGTAGTAGCTGCCGAAGTCAGGCTGCTGAGCGACGATCAGCATCGCCGGCACGACGATTGCCAGGCAGGCTCCGTAGATCCAAGCGTGCTTGAAGAAGCCCTTGGTGCGCAGGCCCATGTCAAGCAAGCTGTCGTTGCGAAACAGTATTTTCCACAAGGTAAATGGAATGAAGACATAGCCGGCGACACGGGAGAACGACCACCAGCAGTAGCCGTAGTACTCGTCGTATTTCTTCAGCTTGAGCCAGGTGTGCTGGGGCTCGAGATCCGTCAGCCAGGGTCGCAGCACCTGGTCGTAGAACTGACGACCGCCGTAGTACTCCTGCAAGGTGAGCACGACCGCCACGATCAGCAGACACGCCACGGGTCGGTAGTCCGTGCGGTCTCCGGCGGCCTCCCGCAGCTGTCGTGCTTCCCGGTCGAGCTCCTGCCAGGTGCTGCGGAAGAAGCGCCAGATCGGCCAGGCGATGGCGATCAGGATCGGTATCGGCAGCAGCGACTTGACCAGCGGGTGCCCGAGCACCGCATGAAACCAGGAGACCTCGGGTATTTCCGTCGTGGGAAATACGATCTCCGGGTCCAGCGCGGCGAGCAGGCTCAGCATCGTCTATCGACTCACCCGCCAGCGCGGCAGAGTTCAACGGCGCGATCGAGCCGCGCCAACGAACGCTCGCGACCGAGCACGCTCATCACCTCGAACAACCCAGGGCTCGCCGTGCGACCGGTGAGCGCCACGCGCACTGGCTGAGCCACCTGCTTCATGCTGCGACCGGTCCCCTCGAGCCAGCTCTTCAGAGCCTCGTTCATCGGCTCGACCTGACCCACGTCGCTGGGCCAGGGCGCGAAGCTGGCGAAGTGATCACGGAACGCCTGCAGGTGCTCGGCGTTGTCGGCGACGAGGAACTTCCTCTGCGCCTTCTCGTCCATCACCGGGAACTCCCGTAGGTAGAAGTCCAGGTGGTTCACCGCGTCCCTGAAATCGCGGGCCCGCTCGCGGATCAGCGGGAGCGCGGCACGGACTCGCACCTCGTCGTGCTCCAGGCCAGCTTCCTCGAGGAAAGGCTTCACGCGGGCAACGTAGGCATCGTCGTCGGTCAGCTCGGGTTGCTTGAGGTGCTCGAAGTTCACGTCGGCGAACTTCTTGTCGTCGAACTTGCCGTCGCCGCGATTCACGCGGGTCCAGTCGAAGGCGTCGATCAGCTGCTGGCGGCTGAAGATCTCTTGGTCACCGAAGGACCAACCGAAGCGCGCCAGGTAGTTCAGGACACCCATCGGGCTGTAGCCTCGCGCCTCGTAGTCCTGCACGGCGACGTGGCCGTGGCGCTTGCTGAGCTTCTCTCCCTTGGGCGAGAGCATCATCGGGAGGTGGGCGAAGTCGGGCGGCTCCCAGCCGAAGGCGCGGTACAGCATGATCTGGTGCGGTGTGTTGCCGATGTGGTCGCGGCCACGCGCCACCAGGTTGATGTCCATCAGGTGGTCGTCGATCACCGCCGCGAAGTTGTAGAGCGGCAAGCCGTCGCGACGCATGATCACGAAGTCCTGCTGCTCCTTGTTGGGCGTGTCGATGATACCGAAGACCTTGTCGTCGAAGGCGGTGCTGCCCTCCGTCGGCGCCTTGAAGCGCACGACGTGGGGCAGATCGGGCTGATCACCTCGGTCGCGGCAGGTGCCCGGATACTTGAACTGCGCCTTGGGGTTCTCCGCCTTCAGGGCCGCGCGCTGGGCGTCCAGCTCCTCCTTGGTGCAGTAGCAGCGAAATGCTTTCCCTTCGGAAATGAGCTGTTCGCAGTGCTGGCGATAGATCGCCTTGCGGTCACTCTGGAAGTAGGGCTCGTGAGGGCCGCCGACCCCGGGGCCTTCGTCCCAGTCGAGGCCGAGCCAGCGCATGGCATCCAGGATCGCCTGCACGCTCTCCATCGAGCTGCGATCTTGGTCGGTGTCCTCCACGCGCAAGACGAAGCTGCCGCCCAGCTTGCGCGCCCACAGCCAGTTGAACAGCGCCGTGCGGGCGCCACCGATGTGTAGATAGCCGCTGGGAGAGGGAGCGAAGCGAACGCGGGGCTTGGGGTCGCTGGCCATGGCGCCCGCGAGTAGCATGATGCTCGGGCGGTCGCCGCCCTTTTTGCCCTTGCGTGCCGCGGGGTTGGCCCCAGGCGCGCTCTCACCCCCAGAAATCCTTCCGCCTCTCGAGCTACGCCGACAAACGCCAGAGCGGCGCCCGGATTGGACGCCGCTCCAGTGATTCGACTGAGCGTTGCTCAGGCTGCTCGGTCAGGCTTCGACCGTTTCGGCTGCCTTCAGGCCTGCGGCCTCGGCCACTTCGGGATCGATGCCGTGTCCGCCACCCAGCTCGCGGGGGTAGGCCTCGTTGCCGTGCTCGGTGATGTCGAGGCCCTCGATCTCCTCCTCGGCGCTGACGCGCAGGCCGACGGTGGCCTTGATCACCTTGAACAGCAGGAAGGCGAGACCGAAGGACCAGACGAACGCTGCCAGCACGCCGATGGCCTGGGTTGCCAGCTGCGCGCCGGTGAAGCCGCCGTGGTTGAAGATGGCTGCGGACAGCGTTCCCCAGGCGCCACACACGCCGTGGACGCTGACCGCACCGACCGGATCGTCGACCTTGATGCGGTCGAAGAACTGCACGGCGAACACGACGAGCGCACCACCGATGGCGCCGATCACGACCGCAGACATGGGTGAGACGTTGGCGCACGGTGCGGTGATCGAGACCAGCCCTGCGAGGGCGCCGTTCAGGGTCATGCCGATGTCGGGCTTCTTGGTCATGCCCCAGACCACGATCATCGCCATCACGGCGCCGGCGCACGCCGCCAGGTTGGTGTTCACGGCGATCAGCGCGAAGGCCTTGCCGGAGCCACCAAACGGGTCGGTGCCACCGCCGGTCACCGCCGTGGTGCTGCCGGCGTTGAAGCCGAACCAGCCCATCCAGAGGATGAACACGCCGACCGTGGCGAGGGCCATGTTGTGACCACGGATGGGCAGTGGGCGCCCGTTCTTGTCGTACTTGCCGATGCGGGGCCCGAGCACGATGGCACCTGCGAGCGCCGCCCAGCCGCCGATGCTGTGAACCACCGTGGAGCCGGCGTAGTCGATGAAGCCAGGCAGGCCATGGCCCGCGAGGAACCCGCCCTCGGGCGCCTCGAGCCAGCCGCCGCCCTTGAACAAGCCACCCCAAGCCCAGCTACCGAAGATCGGATAGATGATGGCGGTGATGAACACCGAGTAGATGAGGTACGAGGTGAACTTGGTGCGCTCCGCCATGGCGCCGGAGACGATGGTGGCTGCGGTCGCGGCGAACACGGTCTGGAACATCAAGAACGTGAACGACCAGGTCTCGCTGTCGTAGCCCTTCAGCATGAAGCCCGTCGTGCCGAAGAAGCCGTTCGACACGCCGAACATGAGCCCGAAGCCGAGCGCCCAGAAGATGATGGATCCCAGTGAGAAGTCCATGAAATTCTTCATGAAAATGTTGACGGCGTTCTTGGCGCGGGTGAACCCGGACTCCACCAGCGCGAAGCCGGCTTGCATCCAGAACACGAGGATCGCGGCGACCATCGTCCACAGGTGGTTGACGGGAGTTCCGCCCCCGCCGCTGCCGAGAGGGCTGTTCTCCAGGGACTCGTCATCCTTGATGCCGGTCTTCTCCTGGAACTCCTCGAAGGTCATGCTCTTCTTGGCTTCGGCCGCGGGCGGGTCGGCTGCGGGAGCCGAGGCGGCCGGTGCCGGTTCGTCGGCACGCGCAGCCTGAGACCAGGAAACGGCGCTGAGCGCGACTGCTAGCGCGACCAGCGCTAGCCCAATTCGATTCCGCATGGATATTGCCCACGCGTGCAAGGGGGTGTGGTTCGATGTCATTGGACTCTCCGCTCCATCCGATCTCTGTTCGGCCAGCCACGCTGACCGACGGGCACTCTGCGGCTGTGGCCGTTTCTGATTTCTTTCCGTGACGGGTCGCCTGGGAGCGGATGCCGCGGTGTGTCGGAAGCCTTCTCGAAATCCCTTGAAAGCCCTGCGGTCGCAGAAAAGCCGCCTTCCGCGGTCAAGACCCCGATTTGGCGCGCGCAGAGAACTGACTGGCGCGCCGGGGATATCGAAACACTGGAGCCGCGCCGAGCCGCTCCCGGTCAGGGGGCCGAGCCCCCATTGCCGATTGTTTCGTCCCTCGGGGTCGTTCGCGGGGGTGAGGAGCGGGGGTCTCCCGCCCGAGCAGAGGTTGCGGCACAGCGCTTGGCCTGCTACGAGCGCCGACCCCATCTGGTGTCTCTCACCAGACTTTCGGGCCATGTCGGACGCGCCTCACCTCAGCAGATGGTCTGCAGTGGGTGAGCGCCCCAAGTCGGCTGACGAGTCCGCCGGCGCTTCCAACGGGAGAGCCATCGTGAAAAAGACCCCCCTGCAAGCAGTCAAAGAGAAGTTCGAGAACAAGGAGAAGCTGGTTGCCGCCGTCCAGGCGCTGGCCACCGAGGAGCTGTGGATCGACCGCGTGAGCGAGGCGAAGGGCCTTGCCAAGGTCTCCAACAAGAAGCTGCTCCACCTGCACGACGTGCTGAGCGCCGTGAAGGACAAGTTCGGTTCTCGCGCGAAGCTCATCGCTTCGATTCTCGAGCTCGAGAAGCGCACCAAGGACGATGGCTACAAGGCGCGTCTCGAGCGCCTCTCGACGCCTGCGCTGCTCGACCAGCACGGCGCCGCGAGCAAGCGCGCCAAGCGCGCGGAGAAGGCTGCCAAGGCTCCCGCGGCGCCCAAGAAGAAGAAGGCTCGCAGCAAGAAGGCCAAGGCGAAGGCCAAGGCTGCCTGAGCTCGCGAGACTCGAGACCTGTGAAGGCCAACCCGGTTCCGGGTTGGCCTTTCGTCCATTCGGGGTCTCGCTTCTTCAAAGCCGCGCTGACGCCGTCCTCGAGCGAGCTATGCTCTGCCTCGTGACTGACGCTCAGGGAACACCGCTCGACGCCGGCGACATCGTCGGCGAGCGGTTCCAGCTCATCCGCCGCCTGGGTAAGGGCGGCATGGGCACCGTGTGGCGCGCGCGGCACCTGACTCTGGAGTCCGACGTTGCGTTGAAGTTGGTCGACCCCACGATCGCTCGCACCTCCGAGGGGCGAGCGCGCTTCAAGCGTGAGGCGCAAGCCGCCGCGGCGATCCGCAGCCCGCATGTCGTGCAGATCCTCGATCACGGCGTCCACGACGAGATCCCGTTCATCGTGATGGAGCTGCTCGAGGGCGAGTCCCTCGCCCAGCGTCTGGATCGTGGCGCGTTGAGCCTCGCGGAAACGACCCGCGTCCTGGTCCAGGTCGGCCGCGCTGTCTCGCGCGCTCACGCAGCGGGCGTGGTGCACCGCGACCTCAAACCGGACAACATCTTCTTGATCCGGAACGACGACGAGGAAATTGCCAAGGTCCTCGACTTCGGTATCGCGAAGGCGCGCTTCCAGCACACGACCGAGGATACGACGCGCACTGGCGCCGTTCTGGGCACGCCGCACTACATGAGCCCCGAGCAGCTGAGGGGTGACAAGGCGCTCGATTACCGTGCGGATATATGGGCGCTGGGGGTGATCGCCTACGAGTGCGTGACCCAGGCCAAGCCTTTCGTGAGCGAGACCTTCGCCGATCTCGTGATCAAGATATGCTCCGAGGATGCTCCCCCGCCGTCGAGCCGGGCGAGCGTCCCCGAGAGCTTCGACGCTTGGTTCTTCAGGGCCACGAACCGGAACCCTGAGCTGCGTTTTGCATCCGTGCGGGAGCAGATCCAGGCGCTTCGCGGCATCGTGGATCCCGATTTCGATCCCGCGCGCGGTGCGCCCGAGCCGCCCCAGCTTGAGGATGCGGAAGCCGAGCTGGCGGCGATCGCGGTCTCGGATGTTGCCCTCAACACGCAACACGGGACGGCGAACACCCGCCCGGTGGAGCCGGTTCCGAGCCGAACGCGGCGCGCCTGGGTGGTGGCACTCGCGGTCCTCGTGCTGGTCGTCGCCGGAGCTGCGGTCGCGACGCTCGGGACGACTCCCCGCGCCGAGCCAGTCGCCGCCGACACGCCAGACGCGGCGGCGCTCGCCGAGCCCAGCTCGACGGCACCGCGAGAGCTCAGCGCGATGGTGCCCCACTCCCCCAGCGCGGCGGCGCTGGGCTCCGTCGAGAGGCCGGGCGACGCCGCCAGGGCGAAAAGCGAGCAGCCCGTGGCGCTGGATGCGAGCGCAGGCGCTGTGCAGCCCGCCTCTCCCCCAGGCCCCCGCCCCGTGACACGGCCAGCGCCGCAAACTCAGCCCAGACCAACGCCCAGCGCGGCGCGCAGCGGGCAGAAGCCCGGAAATACCGCGCTCCCCGCCAAGCCCCGGCCGACCGGCACCGGCGTCGACCTCGGAATCTGATGCGTGGCCGAGCGGAGCTAGCTAGGCTCTGCACGTATGCTTGGCCGACGCATAGCCGCGCGCTGGCTGCTCGCTTCGCTGTTCATCGTCGGTCCCGTCGCCGGGCAGCCAGCGAGCGCAGCGGATCGCAGCGCCGCGAGACTGCTCGGCCAAGAGGGCGTCGCGCTGTACCAGAAAGGCGAGTACGACCAGGCACTGGATCGCCTGACGCGCGCGGAGGCGCTGGTCCCCGCGCCCTCGCTCTCGCTATGGGCAGCGAGGAGCCTGGTCGAGTTGGGACGCCTGATCGAAGCCAACGAGCGTTACCTCGCGGCAACTCGAATCAGGATCGAGCAACAGGGGCTGGACGAGGCGCGCCTCCAGGTGCAGCGTCAGGCACAAGCCGACGCCACGAAGGAGCGCGCGGCGCTCTTGCCGCGTATCCCGAAGCTCACGATCGAGCTGCGCGGAGCCAACGCGACGGCGAAGATCCTCGTCGACGGGCGCGAGCTCCCAGCGGCGCTGATCGGCGTGGCGCATCCGGTCGATCCGGGAACTCATCGCGTCATCCTCGGAGACCAAGCCCTGGAGCTCACGCTGCAGGAGGGGGAGTCCAAGGCGGTGACTCTGGTGGCCCCGCACGCGGCGGAACCCCCGGGCCCCGGGGCAGTCGCGTCGCCGCCCCGCTCTGCTGCGAAACCGCCGTCGGCCTTTTCGGTGGGAGCCGCACGCGCCGATGATGGGCGGCCCTCGTCAGTGCCCGCCTATCTCGCGCTGGGCGTCGGTGGCGCGGGCTTCGTGCTCGCGGGCGTCACCGGCTTCATTGCCTTGCAGAAAAAGAGCGACCTGGATGATGCTTGCCCCGACGAGCAGTGTCCTCCTGAGCTGCACGGTGAGGTCGACAGCTACGAGCGCATGAAGACGCTCTCCACCATCGGCTTCGCCGTCGGGGTGATCGGCGCCGCGAGCGGCGTCGTGCTGCTGCTCAGCCAGTCCGATGACTCCGCGGTGCACGCGCGCCTCGGGCTGGGCAGCGTCGCCGTGGGAGGGCGGTTCTGATGCGCAAGGCTGGCTGGGGCGCGCTTCTGCTGAGCGGCTTGGTGTCGAGCGGTGGCTGCCTGCTTCCCGACTTCGAGAAGGTGGACGGCAGCGCGGGTGCCGGCGGCAGCGCGGGTGCAGGCGGCAGCGCGGGTGCAGGCGGTAGCGCGGGTGCAGGCGGTAGCGCGGGTGCAGGCGGTAGCGCGGGACAGGCAGGCGCCGCGGGGAGCGGCGGATCCGCGGGGAGTTCAGGGAGCGGCGGGACCGCCGGCAGCGCTGGTAATCCTGGTGACTGCCCTGCCGGCACCACCACGGACACACCGACCAGCTGTGCGGGTGGACCACTGCCTGGCTGCGGGAACGACGGTGCGGATGACTGCTGTTCGACGACGTGCGTACCAGGGGGAACATTCAGGCGTAGCTATGCACCGCAGTCGACCGAAGGCTGGACCGACCCGAGCTACGTCGCAACGGTCAGCCCGGTGTACGTGGACGTCTACGAGGTCACTCACGAGCGCTTCAAGGCGTTCCTGGATAGCGGTTCGGCCATCGCGGCGAACGCGCCGACAGTGGGTAGTGGCGCGTTCGGCGACTTCCCCGGCTGGCAAGCGGGCTGGCAGCTACCCAACGACACCAGTGAGTACCTGACTCAGTTCCAGGCTGGGGATGGCTATTGCACGGGGGCCAGCGTCTGGGGAGGCGACCAGGACCTCCCGGTGAACTGCGTGAGCTGGTATCAAGCGCTGGCGTTTTGCTTGTGGGATGGTGGTCGTCTGCCCACCGAGGCCGAGTGGAACTTCACCTTCGCCGGAGGAGACCAGCAGAGACGATTTCCGTGGGGAGATGGTCCTGCGGGCTCGAACTACGTCAAGCTGTGCGACGATTTCAACGCGGGGGGCGCTGCCTGCGAGCTCCCCAACGCCTTTGCTCAACCTGGCTCCTTCGACGATGGGGCACGAGGGAGGTGGGGCCACGCCGATCTGGCGTCGAGCATGGTGGAGTGGGTGCTGGATTCTGGCGCCCTGGGGGGAGGGGGCGAGGGCATGATCCTGCCGCTCAGTGACTACCCCTTGCCCTGCGACGACTGCGTGCGCTGGAACGCCGCGGAGGACGGCCGGGTGATCCGCGGTGACGGCGCCGTCGGAACCAGCGCGACGCTGGAGGTCGGAACCCGGGGCTCGATGAACGCGGGCAACGTCTTCAGCACCGGCACCGGCTTCCGCTGTGCGCGAGCAGCGAAGCTCCCGAACTAGGTAGCAGCCTGCTAGCGAGGCGAATCTGTGACTCGCTGAACAAGTCAACACAGCGCTGTCTCGTCTCAAGAGGCGCACCGAGTCTTGCGGCGAACTACGGAGACAGGAAACTAGAGCGGCCGCAGGTTCGAGAAGCGCACGTCAAGCTGCCCCAGCTCTGGTTCTCGTACGGAAACGTCTCCCTGTTTTCCGAACAGCGCACACCCGGCTTCGAGGATACCGACGTGGAACGGCGCGTGGTACCAGACGTCGCGCATGCTCACCGTGACTCGCTCGTCGCCGGCTTCGAGTACCTTCACGTCACCCTGGGCTTGGGTCAGGCGATAAGCCTTGGGCATCGCGCGCACCGCCGTCAGCAGCTGGCCAGCTGCGAGGGTCATGAAGGTCTTGCCAGGTAGAGAGCTACGGAAGGCCTCGATGGCGATCTTGCCCGTCCGCCACAGCCCGCGGCACAGCGGACTCCGGGGGTGCAGGTTCTCGGCGGCGCGCAGGCACAAGTGATTGTATTCCCGTACGGAATAGAGCTTGAAGGGCACGTACGAGGCTCGCTCGCCGAGCGCCTTCTGGATGCTGTTGAAGTGGAGCCCGCGGATCTCATGCTGTCTCGGCGTGCGCTCCAGGATCGGCTTGGGATCGTACGGAGCATCGGGATCGAAGGGTTGGAAGTCCACGGACCCCAAACGATATCAGCATGAGCCGCTGGCGCGAACTGCGAGGTCGACCGTGGCGAAACGCGACCTTGCAGCTGTCCAGGTACGCGCGCGGACGTCACGGCTCTTGCGGGCGCTGCTACAGCGGGCGGACGTCGTCGAAGCGGACGTCGAGGCTCCCCAGGTTCAATTGCCGTATGGATATGGTTCCGCGCTTGCCGAAGAAGGCGCACGCCGCCTCCAGTAGGCCAATGTGAAAGGGGAGGGGATGCCATACGTCTCGGAGTCCGATGGCGAGGCGGTGCTCACCGACCTCGAGCACCTCGACGGAGCCACAGTCCTGGGTGAGCCGATAGGCCTTTGGCATGGCCCGCACGGCGGTCTGGAGTTGGCCGGCGGCGAGGGTCATGAAGGTCTTCCCAGGCAGCGACTCGCTGAAGCCCTTCACCGCGAATCCGCCGACGTTCCACAGCGCTTCTCCCAGGCCAAGTCTGGGATACAGGGTCTTCGCCGCGCGTAGACACAGCGCGTTGTACTCCCGCATCGAGTACAGCCTGAAGCCGACGCGCTCCGGCTTCTCCTTCAACGCCCGGTGAAGCGCGTTGAACTGCAGGCCCCGGATGTTGTGGTGCGCAGGCGTCCCTTCGAGAACCGGTCCCGGATCACACGGCGCCTTGATGTCGAAGGGCACGAAGTCGGGCACGATCGCGAAGCCTAGCGCTCCCACTCGGCCGTGCTCAAGTCCCGTCGCGCGCAGCCGTTCACGGGAGTAGGGCGGCTTCCTGCGCCCGATGGAGTGGAGTGTTGGACGTCAGCGGTCTTCCAGTCACGGGTCGAGATGAGGAACATGGGTCCTCACCCCCGTCCGCGCCCGCCGAACCAACCCAGGAATTGGAGGCTCGCACCCGCTGCCTCGAGATCTTTGGGGCGGCAGTACAGGCGGCGCTGGCGATCGACGCCAGGCGCCTGGAGGGTGATCCGGCTCCGCCTTGTGAGCCGTTCCTGGCGGGAGCTCGCGAGGCGTTGTGTCTCGGACGCGAAGCGCTGGGTGTCGTGCTCGAGCGGGTGGAGGGCATGGACTCGGCGTTCGCCGAGCGCGTCGGTGACGCGGCCTTCATGGGGCGTTTCGCTCTGAAGCAGCTGGACGGCGAGCTCGAGCAGGTCCCTTCGAGCGAGCGCTGGGAGGTGGCTCGACGGGTGGACAAGACGCGGCGCGGTTTACTGCGCAGCCTGCGCAACGCGGAGGTGTTGATGTGTCGCCTCTTCGACCTGCCACCACTCTCGACCTACCACTACGACGAGGTCGCGGTCGCGCTCGAGACGCGCGCCGCGTATCACAGCTTGCAGCGAGGCGCAGCGCGCACTCACGGGCCGGACCTGTGGGAGAACCTGCGCGTCGCTTCGAACAGCCTGGCCAAGCTCGCGGGGCGCGACGCCTACCAGGCGCTGCGCATCTATGATCGTCGCACGCTGCACGAGTTGCGCAGACGGATGCGCGAGCTCATCACTGCACATAGCCGTGGGGAAAAAGACGCTCAGGGAGCTTCCTGGGTGCTCGGTGAGTACCACAACTTCGTCGAGATCGCGCAGGAGGTGAACAAGCGCCCGGAGCTCATCGAGCACGATCGGGTGGTGCTGACTCGACTCCAGCGGGACTGGCAAGAGCTGGGCTACGCTTCGGTCAAGAAGGAGCTACGGCAAGTGCGGGGTCGTGACTCTCGCCTCGATCAGGCGCTCGAGTGCGGTGTCTCGGCCGAGGCGCTGGAGACGATCATCGAGGACTCGTTGCAGGCTCTCGGTGGTAAGGCCAGCGCGCACTGGGTGGCCGCTGCGGAGATGCGTAGCGCTTGAAGCGGCCTGGGCGCGTGCTTCTCAGCGCTCGTCCGCGCCAATGTCGGGGGCGGAGCCCTTGTCGTGGGTCTCGCCGTCCAGGTCGACGCCGCTCTCACCCAGCGTGACTCCCTGATCGACAGCCGCGTCCGCGGCGCTACCGGCGGCCAGATGGAAATCACCGCCGCCTGCATTCACGAAGATGGAGAGCGGCGCTGCCTCCAGGTTGCCATCGAGCGTCCCCATCGCGCCGTTGCGCACGGTGATGCGCTGAGCGAGGTTGTTCTTGATCTCCACGAGCGTGTTACCGAAGCGGTAGTCGATGCCAGTGAAGAAGCCTGTCGCGCCGTCACCGATCGCGATCGTGTTGTGGAAGACCTTGGCACCCCGCGCTTGATCCAGCTCGATGCCAGTGTCGAAGTAGGCGATGTTGGCCCAGATCACGTTGTTCCGGATGACGCCGTCGTAGTGCCCGATGTAGCTCACCCCCGGATATGGATCGTCGGAGTAGTCACGGGTGTTGCCATTCTCCACCAGGCCGAAACCAACACCGCGAGCGCAGTCGATGATGGCGTTGTTCTCGACGAGTGTGTCTCGCGATGCGCTCCAGAAGTGCACCGCGTGTTCGGCGAGACCTTCGCCGGCGCAGTAGATCCCCTTGAAGGTGTTCTGGCGCACTTCCCAGCCGCGAGCCGAGTGCCCATCGATGCCTCCGGTGTAGCAGCCTCCGGGGTTACGCTCGATGTGCGGTCGCCCCGCGTCGGTGAGCTCGAAATACGAGCACTCCACGCTGCCGTCGTCGGCGAAGGCGTCTCGCGCGGAGTTCTGGTTGATTTTGACGAACTGCTCGCCGCCGTCGATGATGCGCATGCCGTAGATGCGCGTGCCGCTGACGATCTCCCCCGCCTCGTCGGGGGTCACATGGATCGGGTGGTTCACCGCGTGGGTCACCGTGAAGTGCGCGAGGGTCACGTTGGATGCGTGCACGGTGACCATTTCGTCGGTCTTGTACTCGCCGTCGAGGATCACCTTGCTGGCATCACCGCTCTCTCCCCGCAAGGTGACGCCGGGAGTCTTGAGTTGAAGGCGGCGGTTGGCTTCTCCGCTGGCGGTCATGGTGTAGGTGCCATCGGCCAGCAGGATGGTGGTCCCCGACGCGGCGTTCGCCACGATGCCCGGGAGCTGGTCGGCGTCACCGGGCGTGACGCGTACGGTGTTTCCGCTCGGCATCGCAAGCGGAGCGCAGCTGCCGAGCCCGGGGTTGCCAGCGCTGCCGGCGGAGCCCGCCGCTCCGGCGGAGCCGCCGTTCGCACCGGCGCCTGCGCCACCTCCATTGCTCGCGCCCCCATTGCCCGCGCCTCCACTAGCTCCGCCCCCGCTCCCGCCTTGGGTCGCGCCTGCGCTGCCACCGCTGTTGCCGCCGCCGCTGTTGCCTCCGGCGCTGGAGTCGTCGGAGCCGCAGGCCAGAGGACCGGAGCACAGAGTGAGCAACAAGCCACCGAACAGGATGCGAGACATGCGGGGAGTATGCGCGCGCGGCACGCCGATCGATAGCCGCCGGAGCAGCAAAACTGGCCGAGTTCTCCGCCTCCTGGGGGCTCCGCTCCACGCCTTCGGACGGGATTGGGGGCGAGGGCCAACATGCGGCCCGCATTCTCGCATGAGAACCTGACCGGAGGGTTTGGCTAGCGGCGCTTGCGGCGCACCCAAGCGAGTCCGAGCGCCAGTCCCAGCAACCACGGTGAGCGTGACGGGCTGTGCTCGCTGCCCGGCGCGCTGCAGGCGCAATCCCCCGAGTCCGAGCCGGAGCCGCCGATACAGTTTCCTTGGGGATCTGTTCGGCACAGAGCACTGCTGCCACCAGATTGCGCGTTACCACCCATGGCATTGCCAGCGCTCCCGGAGCCGCCATTCCCTCCCTCGCCCGAGTTGCCCCCGCCGGGGTCCGGCGGGGCGCCGGTGATCGCGTCGGCGCGGCCGTTGATGTACTCCTCGATGGCAGTGTACCCGCTCGGCAGCTCGTTCGCGCTGTCATCGGTGTTCGGATCGAGGCCTTGTTCGGCCTCCCAGGCGTCGGGCATGCCGTCGTCGTCGCTGTCCGGAGGTGGTTCGTCCGGGCTCAGGCCCTCCAGCATGTCGCTGGGCACCTCCGCGCCCCAGGCGCCTCCGCGCTCGTGGACCTCCGTCAGCGTCCGTCGTGTGATAATATCGCGCGGAAACGCTCCGGCGAACTGTAGCACCCGCTGGTAGGCTTCCTCGGCGCTGTCCAGTCGATAGCTGGCGTAGCCTGGCGTCTCCGTCGTGAAGTCGAACGGGGAGTCGACCCAGGCGCCGTCGCCCAGCATGTCCTCGAACGTGGAGTGCCCGCCGTCGGTCCACGGGTTGTCGACGTAGTCCTGGAGCTCATCCGGGTCGTCGATATAGTTTCCGTGCAGATAGTAAGACGCTCGGGCCTCGCTGGACTCGTCGTCGAAGTAGAACGGGAAGATGTCAGCAGATGGCCCCTCCCGGTAATAGTTGCCGACGATGTTGAAGTCGCCGGCGGCTGCGTTGTGATGCACGAACCCGTTCCGGGTGTCGTAGATCAGGTTGTTCGTCACCTCGGCTGGACCGACCGCGAGCGCCGGCGCGCGGTTCCTGTGATGGGCGAAGAGGTTGTGATCCACGCTGATGAGCCCGCCGCCGGGTCCGTTGATCAAGCCGTAGTTGTGCTCGCCCTCGGAGTGTCCGTACAGCCCGGACTCCTCGATGGTGCTCCACTGGATGGTGGCTTCGCGAGCCTCGTAGAAGTCCACGGTCTCATCGGAGCCCCAGCTCACGCTGACGTGGTCCAGGATGAAGCGCGAGTTTCGTGAGAGCTGGATCCCGTCGTACTGGTCGCCTCCGCCGTCGCTCGGTGTGAGCGGCGGCGGCCGCACGCGTACGTGGCGAATGATGATGTTGCCCACGCCAAAGTCGTACGCGCCGAACAACCTGCCCCGGATCGTGATGCCGCCGCCGGGCGCGGTCTGCCCGGCGATCGTTACGTCGCCGTGTTCGATGGTGTGGTCGCCCTCGATGATCCCGCTGACCGCGAACACGATGACGCGCGGTCCGCTCTGGGCGAGCGCCGCCTGGAGACTCCCGGGACCGCTCGAGGCCAGCGTGGTCACCTTGAGCACACGGCCACCGCGACCACCGCTCGCCGCGGCGCCAAAGCCCTTTGCCCCAGGGAAAGCCGGCAGGGCTAGAGCGGCCCCTGCCGTCGCCAGCAGCAGTCCGCCTGACAGAAGACCCACGCGCAGCGAACGCGCTCGGCGTCGCGACCAGCCCCTCGCACACATCACCCGAGCATAGCCCCGGGGCACGGCGAGTGGTCAACTCTCATCCTCTTCACCACACCTGCGACGACGTATGCGGTCGCGGTCTGGCTCGTACACGGTCGTCGGCTTGCGCTCTCGGTTCAGCGGCCGAAGCTCGTCGTCACTGGCGCAGGCGCACCCCCCCTCGCGCGCGCCCCCCCTCGCGCGCGCCCCCCCTCGCGCGCGCCTCGCCTCCGCCCCCTCCACCTCCTCAGAACCGTGCGGTCGCGCTGCGCTCTACGTCCTGGCCGAGGATTGGGGGCGGCCGTCAGCCTGGCGCCCAAGCCGCCTTGCAGCCAGCTGCCAGAGGTGCTCACATCGTCTCCTCGAGGAGATGATTATGTGGTCGAGTCGACTGCGGGCCGTCTGCTGGACGGCGTCGTGTTTGCTTCTGGGGCTCGTGGTGGCGCCGGGATGCAGCGCCAGCGATGGGGGTGAGGAGAGCGCCCGAGGCGCGCTCGGCAAGGCGTGCGATGCCAGCGACGACTGCCCCGGGGATCTGTTCTGCAACTACGACAGCTCGGACTACGTGGCACATCGTCAGTGCAGCTCTGCATGCTCCAACACCGACCAGTGCAAGTCGGAGTTCGGGCCTGACTCGTTCTGCGTCGGCGCGGGTGTGTGCGTCAAGGCTTGCCACTCGGACTCCGAGTGCCCCAGCAAGAGCCGCTGCGGCACCTCTGGTTGGTGCGAGCGAGAGGGGAAGGGCTCAGGGAATCCGTACTGCTCTGGCACGCCAGATCCGTGTGACACGCTCGGCCACGACGATTGCGCGCGGACGCTCGGCTGCGAGCCCACGGGCGCGTGCGCCGGCGCGCCGCCCGCGTGCCCAGGGTTCTCCCAGGTACCGTGCGAGAACAAGCCTGGTTGCCACTGGGTCTACTCCAACAGCTCCTGCGCCGGGACACCGGCGCCCTGCAGCACGTACACCACCGAGACCACCTGCGTGGCTCAGACCGGCTGTCATTTCAACGGCAGCTGCGCCGGCGCTCCGCTCGTCACGCGCTGCGAGGACGAGGTCGCGGGTCTGTGCGAGTACACCGCGGGCTGCACCTTGGTCGAGTAGGGCGGAACGGGAGCCGTTTGCGGTCTGTGGTGGGCCGGAATGAGCTAAGCTCGGGGATTGGTGAACACCGCTGCCTCCAGCATGCTGCTAGCTGCCCTGGCTGCCCTGGCTTGCCTGAGCTGCGAGCTTCGGGAATCGCGGCAGGTTCGCCCGGCGTATCCTCCGCCTGGCTATTCTCCGCCTGGCTATCCGGCACCGAGCTATCCGGCGCCGAGCCATCCGGCGCCGCAGCAATCGGTTCCCCAAGGTAACTACGGCGCGCCTCCCCCCCAAGCTCAGGGACAGCCAGGAAGCGGTGTGGTCTGGACTGCGGTGCCGCCGACCAACGGCAGCTCGAATCCAACCTGGGGACCGACGCTGACGGACATCATGCAGCGCAAGCCCGCGCGGGAGACTGGTACCTGGCCTGACGAGGAGGGGACCGCGCACGAGCTGACTCACAGCATCGGCTTCGAGCTGCGCCTGGCGGCGACGCGCACCGATCGGCGGGCGACTGGCTTCTACGTGCTCGGAGGTCGCGCGGCGATCCTGCATGAGCCAAGTTTCCGCAAGGCACAGGTCGCGGCATTGATCCCGCCGAGCCTTCGTCGCTACCGCTACGATCTGTACCTCGCCGGGCAGCCCGGCTGGGACGACCGGCCGCTGTACGTTTGGGACGAGTGGAACGCCTACATCAACGGAGCGACGGTCGCCATCGAGCGCTACCAGCTCGGCCTGGAACCCCACACGACGTTCGCGGTGAAGGACGTCGTGCTCGCGGTGCTCGAGTTCACCGTCTACGCCGCTGCTGACATCCTCGCGGCAATGCAGTACGAGCCGAGCTACCTGAGTCAGCAGCCGCAATCACGCGAGTTCTTCGCATTCAACGCGGAGCGCGCGATGAGCGTATTTCAGCGGGGCAGGAAGCTGCCCCCCTTCGACTACCCCGACACCGACGCCTACGAGGCGACCTTCAAGGCCGCGCCCGAGGCAGAGCCGCTGCGCGCCAGTCTGCGCTCGCTGTACGGCGCGGGGTGGACCCGGCGCGTGTTCGGCTTCTGATGTGTGATCGGCACCGCGTGCCGGCCCGTTGCTCTCGCGAGACCCCACGACGCGAGGGAAGGCGAGAGCAAGAGCTGGCGTGAGTCCTTGCGACACGCTGGCCATCGACGGGCAGCGTGTCCTTCAACGATCCGCTTGGACCTCAGAGCCCCTTCTCGGCGATGTACTTGTTGGTGAACTCGGCGCCGACCTCGTAGCTCTTCTTCATGTCCTCGATGGTCTTCTTCTCCAGCATGCCACCGACACCGAAGATCTTCGCGTTGACGCTGCAGGTGAAGACGCGGTTGCTCTTGCCGTCGCCCTTCGGTTCCATCCACATCTCGCCCGTGATGGTCACCTTGTCCGCCATCTTGTTGGGGGTGATGGTCAGCTTGTAGCGCTTGGTTGCCTTGTTGAAGACGCCGTCCTCGCGGTAGCCGAGGCCGTCACCGATCAGCTTCTTCAGCGGTCCCGGCATCGGCCCGAGCTCTGGAGTCACTTCGACGGAGCGGCGGATCTCGGTGTCCGTCTCCTCGAACTTGATCTGTTCGTAGGCGGGGAACTTCAGCCCCTCTTTGAACAACCGGGTGTTGTACTCGGCGTCGAAGAAGAACTTGTCCCAGACGGTGTCGGGGTCGCAGTTGTAGATGTGTTCAATGCGTACGTCTGCCATGGGGCGCGCATCCTACCCCCAACCACCAGATGGAGTCAGGATGATTCGTGGCGCTGGCCGGGCGACGGGAGTCGCGGTCAGGCAGCGCGTACGCCCTGTCGGAGCGTGTTCTGCTCTGAGCGGACGAACTCCAGGAACTCGGCTGCGGCGCGCACGGTGTAGACCCCGCGGATCGACTTGAAGATCTCGAACGCGTGCTGAGCGTCGGGGATCTCGGCGTACAGCACCGGAGCGCTCGACACGCGCTCGAGGGCTTCGCAGAAGTGTCGTGACTCGCTGGTCGGGACCAACGAGTCGACGTCGCCGTGGATCACGAAGAAGGGTGGCGCGTCAGCGCGCACGTGGGTGATCGGGCTCATCAACTCGTACTGATCCCGTGCCTTGGCCAGGCTCTGCTTGATCACCACGAAGCGCATGAGGTTCTGCATTCCGGAGTGGCGCCACTGCCCCTTGCTGTTCAGGAGATCGAACACGCCGTAGAAAGGGATACAGGCAGAGACCCGGGTGTCCTCGTCTTCGAAGCCCGGTTGCAGCTCTGGCTTGTCCCAGGTGAGCGCGGCCAACGCTGCGAGGTGGGCGCCAGCGGAGTTGCCGCTCAGGCCGACGAAGCTCGGATCCCCACCGAACTCTTCCACGTGGCGTTTGGCCCAGGCAATGCCGCGCTTCACGTCGATCAGCGGATCCGGGAAGGTGGCGCGCGGCGCCAGCCTGTAGTCGAGGCTCACGCAGACCCAACCCTGCGCGGCGAGCTGATTCAGCATCGGCAGGGCTTGAAAGCGCTTGAAGCCCACCACCCAGCCGCCGCCGTGAGCGAACACCAGCACCGGGGCGTTCCTGGGTTGATCCCTGCGGAAGTAAACGTGAGCGTACAGCTTCTTGCCGCCGTGCTCCGCGTACTCTCGGCGTTCGACGCGCACCTCTTTATGCCGCAGGGAAAAAGGTCGCAGCACCTCGCCAAACCGGACCTGGCGGCCTGGGTCTCGCTCTCCGCGCAGCTTGGCGAGCGCGGTGTCCAGCGCGAGCTCGGCGAGCGCCGCGCGACGGTGCAGACGCACCAGCTGCGCCCAGCTGATCACCAGCAGGAATGCTCCGGCGTAGCCGTGGGGCGAGAAGTCAGTCAGCGCTCCGAGGTACACGAGCGCTCCCGCCAGCCCGAGCTGTACGAAGAGGTGGTGCAATGCCAGCTCCGTCGTGAGCCAGCCCCCGAAGAAGCTCACCAGGGACAAGCTTCCGAAGCGCTGAACGGGGAAGCGCGCGTTCAGGCTGAGCAGCAGACTCAAGCAGCCAAGTCCCAGCAAGCACCAGGCGGCACTCATGGAGTGTTCCTACCAAGCTCGCAACGGAGCGTCCAGCGCACTGCGTCATGAGGGCGGCCCGAGGGCCGGTGAAGCCTCGGCGTCGCGCGAACCCGCAAAGAACTCGCCCCTTGGACGGCATGAACGGCTAAACAACGGCTGAGCATCTGGCGCCTGACCGCCCCGGCGGGCGATCTCAAGCCTAGCGCTCCCGAGCCATGAACGCCCCCTCCTCGACCCATCGCCCGCCAGGCTGGCTCAGCCAAGCCCGCCTGCTCCTGATGAAGGACCTACGCATCGAGGTGCGAACGGGTGAGGTGGTCACGACCAGCGCGTTCTTCGCGGTGCTGGTGGTGATCCTGTCCAGCATGGCGTTCTACGGCGGGGTCTCCACCCGGCGACTGGTCGCGAGCGGTGCCTTGTGGTTGTCCGTGGCGTTCGCCGCCGTGCTGGCCATCGGCCGCACCTGGCAGCGCGAGCGGGACGAGGCCGCGCTGATCGGTCTCCTGACCTCCCCGCTGTCCCCCAGCGCGTTGTTCGCGGGCAAGGCGCTCGGGGTCTTGCTCTTCCTGTTCGTCGTCGAGATCGTCGTGGTTCCGTTGACCGCGCTATTCTTCTCCCTCGAGTTGGGCGAAGTGGGGCTCGGAGTGATCGTGATCGCGCTCTTCGCGACCCCAGGGATCGCAGCAAGCGGAACGCTATTTGGTGCCATGACCGTGCGCACCCGTGCACGGGACCTGGTGCTCGCGACGGTGCTGTTCCCCCTGCTCTCTCCCTGCCTGCTCTCGGCAGTGGTCGCGACGCGTGAGCTGTTGGATGGCGCTCGCCTACATGAACTCACCGACTACTTCATGCTGCTCGGGGTCTTCGACCTGGTGTTCATCGCTGGCGGCCTGGGCCTATTCGAAGCGCTGATCCGCGACTGACCGAAGGTCACGGGATCTGCTAGGCTCCGCGCCATGGTGCGCTTGGGTTGGATGGCGCTGGTTGCCCTGGCTTGGGTCGTCGCTTGCGGTGACGCCGAGAACTCATTTCCTGGCGGTAACTCTGGCGGTGTCGGTGGCGGCGGGCAGAGCAGCGGCGGGAGCGCTGGGTCGAGCGACGGCGGCAACGCCGGGTCGACCAGTGGCGGAACCTCCAGCAGCAGCTGCACGGTTGCGCCCAACTGCTCGGGCTGTACCGGCTGCTTGCTCACCTGTGTGTGCAACGGCGGGGACGTGGACAGCTGCACTTCGCAGTGCGCCGCCTCGGGGGGCAACGGGGGAGCGTCTCAGGGCGGCTCCTCCCAGGGCGGCACGAGCCAGGGCGGCACGAGTCAGGGTGGCACGAGCCAGGGTGGCACGAGTCAGGGTGGCAGCGCCCAGGGCGGCACGAGCCAGGGCGGCACGAGCCAGGGCGGCACGAGTCAGGGCGGCACGAGTCAGGGCGGCACGAGTCAGGGCGGCACGAGTCAGGGCGGTTCCGGTATGGGCACCTGCAACCCCTCGTTCTGTCCCAACTCGTTTGGTACGCCGTGTTGCATCACCATCAACGGACCATGCGGCAGCGACTTCGGTATGGGCTGCATGCAGACGCCTCAAGATAGCTGAGCGCGTCGAGCGTCGCCGCATGGTCTTCCCGCGCGGAAACCGGCGGTGCTCAGCCCAGGATCAGGGTGATGCGCCTGGCCAGCTGCTCTGGCGTGGATCCCGTGGTGCGCGCCAGGAAGATGGGGACGCCGCTCGCGGTCGGCGCGAGCTCTCGATCACGGGGCACGTAGCCGGCGCCTGGGTCGAAGTCCACTTCGGCCCCGGACTGCACCGCGAGCTCGAAGGAAGGCGCGCGGGGTCCTCCGATCACGACTGCGTCGACGTCCAGGGTCTGACTGGTGTTTCCCTGACGAATCACCGCGCCGTTGACCTTCGAGCTGCCCTTCGCGCGCTCGAGCGCCGTGAGGGAGACCTGCGTGACGTCGGCGTGCGCCTCGGCCTGGCGCAAGAACGCGTCCACCTCCACTCCAGCGCCAGCAAGCAGCACGCGGCGTCCCACCAAGACGCCGTAGTGAAGCGCCGTCAGGGCCGCCCTCGCGGAGAAGACGCCCGGCAAGTCGTTGCCCTCGAACGTCGCCACGTAGTCGTGTCCACCGACGGCCAGCACCACCACCTTGGGCTCCACCTTGTCGATGCGTGACTCCTCGCCTGCTCCGCCCGCCCTCGCGACGAGCGCGGTGGGCCGAGTCGCTTGTTCGGGCTGGAGGAACAGGCCGGCGACCGTCGAGGTCATCTCCGGCGCCACGGCCAGCGCCGCCAGCTCGCTACTCAGCCGCTCCCAGGCCTCGGGTTCACACAGCGCGAAGCGCCCGCCCGGCTCCAGCGCCGAGCCCACCACCAGGACCTCCGTGTGGGGACGCTGCTTCTTGAGCGCCAGCGCCGTGCGGCACCCGCTCCGACCCGCTCCTACCACCAGCACGTCGGGAGTGAGTGTTCGCGACTCCTTGCTGATCCCCCGCTCGCTCTCGGGCATCCTGCCCAGGCCGGCCACGCGGCGCGCTATCTGCTGCATCGCAGAGCCCAGGATGGGCGTCCCCGCCATCAGTCGGTGGTGATCAAAGCCGTGGGGAAATATGAAATCGGTGGCGCGGAGCAGGTCTGCGCCCCGGGACCCCAGGACGTTCTGGGTCTCCACCTTCATGCCGTCGCGGGCTCGCACTTGGCAGGTCATGGTGTTGGGTTCGCCGTCGACGCGGGCCAGGCAGCCATCACAGGCCGCGCGCAGGCAGTAGGGCCCTCGGGGCCGGTGGAGCTTCGGGGACCGCGCGAGGAGCAGCCGGCCTGCCCCGATCAAGCTGATGGCCAGTGGCTCACCGGCCTCGGCCTCGACGGCGCGTCCATCGTGAAACACGCGGATCGGTCGGGTGAGCGGACGGATCCGCCGGAGCTTGCTGTCAGGCCTCACGGGCTTGCTCATGGGGCGAGCTTCGTTCGGTCTTCTGGTGACATGCAAGAGAGGGGCGGTACTATGTCCGCATGCGTCTAGGGTTGCTCGGTCCAGCCGAGGGGGACTTGGTCACCCTACGCAACACTGCGCGCTTCTTGCTCGAGGAGCGCAAGGTCGATCGCGCCGTCTACCTCGGCAGGGACCGGGCCCTGGACGACGTCGTGACCGCCTGGGCGTCGGATCTGGTGGGAGAGCACCCAACCGACGACGCGCTCTGGTTTCGCGCCGCGGAGCGCTGTACGGACGCCAGTCCGGAGGAGATCCGTAGCTTCCTGCGTGCCGAGCTGGATCGCCGCGAGCTGGCGCGGCTGGAGGTGCTACCGGGCGTCGGCTCCCGCTCCGTCGAGCTGCTGAACGGCAAGGTCGTGGTGCTGATCTACGACAAGGCTCACTTGGACGAAGAGGACATCGTCGCCGCGAGCCTGCTCGTGTTCGGCAAGAGCTCCGAGGTGATGCTCAAGCAGGTCGGGCCCCGCTGGTTCCTCTCGCCTGGCAACCAGGGCGCGATGATCCTCGAGGATCGCGACGATGGCATCCACCTCAGCGTCTACAGCCCGGACCTGCAAGAGCTGAAGTCGCAGTCGCTGGAGCTGGGGCGCGGCACCCGCATGCGCGTGCAAGGAGCTAGCTGAGCTCGGCATGGGTCGCTGCAAGCCAATCTCGAACCAGGGTTGGGGGTGAGGGGAGTCACCTCGAGGCTCGCCCACCGATCAGGGGATCACCGAGTGATGCGAGTAGCCGTCTTCGGAGGCAGCTTCAACCCTCCGCACATCGCCCACGTGCTGGCGGTGACCTACGTCGCGAGTCTCGGGCTCTGCGAGCGCGTGCTGGTGGTTCCGGTACACGCTCACGCCTTCGACAAGCACCTCGCCCCCTTTTCCTCGCGGCTAGCGATGTGTCGTGAGGCGATGGGCTTCATCCCGGGGGTCGAGATCTCCGACATCGAGGCCAGCCTGGCTCCGCCGAACTACACGCTCAACATGCTGCAGGCCCTCGCCGTGCGACACCCCGAGTGGCAGCTGCGTCTGGTGGTCGGCGCAGATGTGCTCGGAGACAGCCACAAATGGCACGCCTGGGACCAGGTTTGTGCACTGGCGCCGCCCATCGTCCTTGGCCGCGTGGGCTACGCGCGCGCCGACGCGCCGCCTCCCGTCTTGCCCGACGTTTCATCCACACGGATACGGGAACTGCTCGCCTCTGGCGACGAGATCGCGACCGCCGAGCTGAGCTTGCTGCTGCCGCGCTGCGTGCGTGAGGCGATCGCTCGCGAAGAGCTGTATCGATGAAGTTGCTGATCGTCGGCGCCGGGAAGCTGGGCCGGAACTTCCACGCCGCCCTGCGCGAATCCGCGCGCACTTCGCAACGACCCTTTCGCGTCACCCTCCGCGCCGATCGAAAGGGCCTACCTCGGCGCACGGACGCAGACCTCGTCTTGCTGGCGGTTCGCGATGCCCGCATCTCGCCGCTTGCGCGCGACCTGGCCCGTCTCGGCTGGGCGCGCCAGCTGCGGGCCGTCGTCCACGGCTCGGGGGCACTGTCGGCCGACGCGCTGGCCCCGCTGCGCCGGATCGGAGTCGCTGTCGCTCAGCTGCATCCGATGCTGAGCTTTGCTTCCGAGCGGCAACACCTGCGCCTGGGCGGCGCCGAGCAGCCGCGCTTCGCCGGTGGGTTCGCGCTGGTGTCCGGTGATCTCCAGGCGGTGCGGCTGGCCTCGCGCCTGGCGCGAGAAGTCGGCCTCGTGCCGAGCCACCTCGAGGGCATCGATCCTCGGCTCTATCATGCCGCGGCTGCCTTGGTCGCGAACGGGGCGGCTGCGCTCGCCAGCGTGGGCGCGGAGGTGCTCGTTGCCTCGGGTGTGGCACCCGAGCAGGCCTCGGCTGCGCTCGCCCCATTGCTGGCGAGCGTGGCGTTCAACGTGCAGCGGTTCGGCTTGCCTCATGCTCTCACCGGGCCCGTGCGCCGTGGCGGTGTCGCCGTGATTCGCTCCCACCTGGGCGGCCTGCAGGAAAAGCTGCCCAGTGCCGCCGAGCTGTACCGTGCGCTCGCGCTCGCCCAGCTCCCGCTCGCGCGCGCACTCGGTGACGCTTCTCCCAACGATCTCCAGAAGATCGAGCGAGCCTTGAGAGAGTCGTCGAGACGAGCTCCCGGGCGTCGACCCAGGGCACCTGGGCAGGGTCCCTGACCAGACGCGCGCGGCGGCCGCTGGCTCTGGACGCCCGCTGATCGCACGCCCATCTGCGAGAAGTACCCACACGTCCATTGCCGAACCCCGAGATGGACGTTAGTTTTCTCGCGCTTGGCGCTCCATCTCGCTCCACCTGTCGCCGCCGCCCTGGGAGAACCCAGCAGCGCTCGCGAAGCGGCCTCTTTCGATGTGCTCGACGACGTCGTGCGACAGCCGAACGCCGCGGGCGTGCTGAGCGTCCGCGTCCAGGCGCACCCGGACTTGAGCGGCGTGATCGGCCATCTGGAGCGGCGCGCACAGCAACTGGGGCGCGAGGTGGTGGTGACGAGCGCCGGCGTCGAGAGCAGCTTCCGCGACGCCGCGCAGCGCCTGGGCCTGCGTGCGGTTCCGCACGATGCCCTGGAGGCGGCCCAGGCCATCGGCGAAGAGGCTTCCCGCCGTGGTGTGCTCCTCGCAGTGCCGCTCCTGGCCAGCCCGGGTGGAACCCAGATCAGCCAGTGGGATCTGAACGTCGCCGCCGCGCTGTCCCGTGAGAACATCCAGGCGCTAGTGGTCCTGATATCGCCGCGCGAGCTCGAGGTGAGCGCGGAGCTCGAGGCGCTCAGCTTCAGCATCGGCCGTCAGCTCAAGGCCGAGGAAGCGCGCCGCTGGTGGGAGGCCTTCAGCGAATCCGCGCGGGAACGCGGCCAGAGCCTCGGCCTGGCCGGACTCGAGCGCTGGGCGCGCCGTGGGATCGCGAGCCCGCTGCTCACAGGTGGTGTGGACGAGCGCGCCGAGCTCGAGGAGCTGTCGAGCAGCGCCGCGCACCTGCTCGGACGCGTGCGGATCGCTCACCGCGCCTGGCCGGAGCGTCAACTGACCCAGCTCGGTGCTGCGGACGCGCTGGCCGAGCTGCTCGCGGCGGGCCGGGTCGACCTGAGAGATGGCTTGATTTGCGCGCTGCGCGTGGGTGACGAACCGCCGGTGGTCGAGGCGGACGACCGGGTCGTAGTCGCCGAGGCGTTGCAGCAGGTGTTCTCCGGGGACGCCTGGGCCTTCGTTCGTGCGGCGGAGTTGCTGGCGCTCGCGTCTCGGGGCGACGAAGCCGAGGTCGCGATGCGGCGGGCGCTGCGCATGGCCGCAGACGCATCCAGCCGCGGTGTGCTGTGGGCCCGTTGGCGGTCCGCCCTGGATACGCTGGACGACGCTCAGCGCTCCAGCCTGGGCATCCGTGGCGCGGAGCTCGCGCTGGAGCTTGGAGACGTGGACATCGCCCTCGTGTGGGCGGAGCGCGCGTCGGGGCTCCAGCCACGCCCGGAGTCGGCGCTGGTGCTGGGGCGCGCTGCTCTGGCTCGAGGCGATCTGGTGAGCGCCGAGGCGGCGCTCGACCGCGCGCGCCAGCTCGGCGAGGAGTCGGGAGTTCGCGAGGCCGCCGTCGCCGAGCTAGCCGAGGTAGCCTACTCGTCGGGTGACATCGCCCGCGCGCGCGCATTCGCCGAGGAGGTCATCGAATCCGAGAAGGCGTCGGTGCGGCTCTCCGCACGGAATCTTCTGGGCAAGCTGCTTCTGGCTCAGGCCGAGTGGGATGCGGCAGACGCGCATTTCGCCGCTGACGCGTGTGAGGCAGCGTTCTGCGGCGAGCGGGTCGCCGAGCTCCGGGCCCGGATCAACCGCGCGATCGCGCTGCTCTCCAGGGGCAGCCCTGACGAGGCGCGCCCGATCTTGCTCGACGTGCTCAGCTCCGCCGAGCAAGCGGGCGAGGTGCGGGCCATGGGCTTCGCGCTCAGCAACCTGGCGGTGCTCGCGATCGAGCGGCACGACTACTCCCAGGCGCTGGACCTCAGCGAGCGAGCAATCTCGGTGTTCCGCAAGCTGGGTGAGCGCCTGGGATTCGCCCGAGACGTCACGAACCTCGTGGAGCTGCGGTTACGCTTGGGGCTGGTGGACGCGGCGGAGCAGGCGTTGACCTTCGGTCGTCAGGCGCTGGGTCCAGGCGCTCCCGCTTCGCGACTCACCGAGCTGGGCTTGGCGGCTGCTCGAGTCCACCTGGCCCGCGGCCGAACGCTGGAAGCGGAACGAGAGCTCCGAACCGCGATGCGCAGCGCCACGCTCTCCAGCGACGGCGACAAGCTGTGCGAGTGTCATCGCCTGGCCGTGCGTGTCGCCCTGGAGGAGGGTGTGGTGCTGCGTGCCGAAGCGGATCTCGCGCGCGCCGAGAGCCTGAGCAACAACCCCTTTTCAGCTGCAGAGGTTGCCATCCTGCGCGGCCTGGTGCAGCGCGCTGCGGGCAAACCGGACCTCGAGCACTGCCTGCGAGCGGTGCTGGTGGCGCGGGAGACTGGCGACGAAGAGCTTGCTCGGGAGGCCCACGTCTTGGTGGCGGAGATCGCCTGGAACCGTGGGGACGAGAGCCTCGCCACCGAGCATATCCGTGCGGCAGTGTCACTTCGGGACGAAGTGGCCGAGAACCTCGGCGGCGCCTATCGCGAGGTGTACCTGGCGCGGCCAGATCTGCGCAGCCTGACTCAGCTCGAGGCGACGCTGATCGAGCCCAGCAGCGAAGTCGGACCTGCGCCGGTGAGTCGCAGCACCGGCTGGTCTCGCGCGGCGGCGCGGCGCGAGCGCGAGTACGTTGGCCGACATCCCAGCGTGAAGAAGCTGTTGTCGTCTGCCGCACGGGTCGCGGAGACCGACTCGACGGTGTTGATCCACGGCGAGAGCGGCTCTGGAAAGGAGCTGGTCGCCGAGGCGCTACACCGAGCGAGTCGCCGCCGCTCGGGCCCGCTGGTCAAGGTCAACTGCGGAGCGCTGGTCGAGACGCTCTTGCTGAGCGAGCTGTTCGGGCACGAGAAGGGCGCGTTCACGGGCGCCAACTCTCGCAAACGAGGTCGCTTCGAGCGCGCCCACGGCGGGACGCTGTTCCTCGACGAGATCGGTGACATCTCCCACCGGACCCAGGTCGCGTTGTTGCGTGCGCTGGAGGAGGGGAGCATCGAGCGCGTCGGCGGCTCCGCGCCCATCTCTGTGGACGTCCGTATCGTCTGCGCCACCCACCGAGACCTCAAGCGCCTCGTGGAGCGAGGTGAGTTCCGTGAGGATCTATACTATCGTCTGAGCGGGATCACGCTGCAGGTGCCCGCGCTGCGCGATCGTCTGAGCGACTTGCCGGCGCTGTGCGGGGCGCTGCTCGACTCGATCGCCCGGGAGCGAGGCGAGACGCCCAAGCAGGTGGACGCTGGTGCGCTCGATCTACTGGCGCAGCACCGCTGGCCAGGCAACGTGCGTGAGCTGGAGAACGCGCTGCGGGTAGCGAGTCTGTTTGCGGAATCGAACCAGATTTGCTGCGAGGACTTCACCCAGCACGTGGAAGCTCTGGCGCGCGTGGCAGAGGCCCAAGCCGTCGCACCGAGTTCCGTTTCCCAGCCCACCGCTGTGTCATTTCCCCCCATCTCCCAGACTGGACTCTCTCAGAGTTCACCGCGAGAGGAAGCTCCCTCCGAGGAGATCGTGGCGGGGGGGGCCTATCATCAAATCCGAGATCAGGGGGTTAGCCTCAGCGATCTCAAGCGCCAGATTGAACGCGAGTGCATTGCACGAGCGCTCGAGGAGACCGGGGGGAATATTACCCGGGCTGCCGGCGTCTTGGGCATGAAGCGCCCGCGTCTCAGTCAGCTGGTGAAGCAATACGGTCTGACCACGAATCAGCAAGACTCCTCCGCCGACGAATCATCGTCTCCGCTGGCTGGGGGATCCGAGGATGAATCATGAAAGCTTGCGACCCCAAAACACGCCGGTTGGCAACCCCCAGCTTGCTCGCTGGGCTGCTCGCCTTACTCGCGCTGACCGGGAGTGCAGGCTGTGCGATGGACACGCTGCCCGAGGAGGATGCGCAGTCGCAGACGGGCGCGCTGATCCAGGAGCAGAACCAGCCAGCCGAAGAGTCGGAGTTCGAGCAGGCGGAGTCCGCTCCGGATGAGGATCCGCTGCCAATGGGCACGCAGTCGGACGATCCGACCCCGGTCCCGTGGCACGAAGAGGATCCAGCGCGGCTTGGGCAGGCGGGCGATCCCACTCCACTGCCGTGGGACAATCACGTCGTCGACATCAGTCAGACCACTGCTAGCCAGCACGCGAAGTAGGCTGCTCTCGACAGGGCGCTCAGCCGGTTCTACCCCCAGGGCGACAGGCCGCCCCGCCTCGCGGCAACAGAGCGCCCCACCGCGCGGCAACCCGTGGTGCTGGGTGCGGTGCCGCCTGCTAACCTCTGGGCGTGGATCTCCGCACCCGCACATCGCTGTTCTGTGGCGCGCTAGCGCTCGCCATCGCGGTGTCGATGCTGCTGCGGGGTAGACCGCAGCGCCCCCAGATATTCTTCGCAGCATTCGCGGCGGACATTGGCCTCTGGTACCTCGCCCAGTGGCTCTATCATTTTATCCGTGCGGATGTATGGGCCCACTTCACCGCGCTGCTCGCGGTGCTGCTGCCACAGTTCGCCTTGCACCTCTTCGAGGCCGTCGTGCCTCAACCGGAGCGGCGCTCGACGCTGCTGCGCGTCGCGCGCTTGCTGTTGATCCCCATGTTGGTGGCGGTGCTGTCGCCAATCCATGGGCATGGTTTGGTGCGCGGCGCGGTCTTCCTCTACGTCTTCGGCTTGATCGCGGCCGGTCTGTGGTCGCTGGCCCTGCGTGGTCAGAAGAGCGACTCGCGCGCAACCCAGCGGCGCGTCCGGTTTCTTGTGCTGATTGGCGCGCTGGCGACCCTGTTCACGCTGGGTGATTTCCTGTGGTTCATCGGTGCACCCCTGCCACCGGTCGGTGCAGTGCTGAGCATCGTGTTCCTGTTCGTGCTGGCGGAGTCGATGTCCCGCGAACGCTTGCTCGACCTCTACGAGATACTCGGGCAGCTCGTGGTGTCCACCGCACTGGCGTTCTCGCTCGCCGGGATCTTCTACGTCTTTGTGGTGTTGGTCGGCGGCTTCAACACCATGTACCTGAACGCCGTTCTGGCGGCGATCGTGATCTTGGTGCTTTTCGAGCCCCTGCGCGCGAAGGTCGAGGAGTACATCCAGCGCCTGTTCTTTCTGGAGCGCGTCGACCTGGACAAAGCCGTCACTTCCGCGCGGAGAGCACTGCTGCACGTGCTCCAGGTCGAGGAGATGACTCAGGTCGTGATCTCCGCGTTGGAGAGCTCCCGGCGCGCCACTGGCGCCGCGCTCTACCTGCGCAACCCCGGTGGCACGGACTTTCGCCTGGCCGATGCCTTTGGAGCGCCGATGCCCCCGCTCGTCGACGCCGCCACCGCGCGACCCCTCGTCGAGCGCCTGGAGGCCGGAACATCCGTGCTCCTCGAGGAGCTGGAGGGGGACGTGAATCGCCACGGTCCCGGCGAGACACGAGACGCCACCAGCGACCGCCAGGTGCTTGCGGCGGCAGAGCTGCTCGGTCCGCTGTCGAGGGGCTTGTGCCTTGGGGTGCGAAGCGAAGACGGAGAGCTACTGGGGATGCTGCTCGTCGCCGACGAGCGAGTGCGCGACGCGTTCAGTCCCGACGAGGTCGTGCTGATCGAGTCGCTTACGGTTCAGATGGGCGTGGTGATCGAGAACTCGCGCGTCTACCAGCGGCTGCAAGAGCGAGATCGCCTCGCGGCGCTGGGCCAGATGGCTGCGGGGCTGGCCCACGAGATCAAGAATCCACTCGGCGCCATCAAGGGCGCGGCCCAGCTCCTCAACGAGCCGGTGGCCGGGGAGCAGTCCAGCATCGACGCCGAGTTCCTGGGCATCATCCTCGAGGAAGTCGAGCGCCTCGACCGCGTAGTTGGTTCAGTGCTCGACTACGCCCGACCGTCGAAGTCCAATCTTGGTACGACCGATGTGAACTCGGTCGTCCAGCGCACGATCCAGCTGCTGCGTGCGGACGCGCCGGATGGTTGTGAGCTGGTGGCGAACCTCGACGAGCACCTCCCACTCGTGCGCGCCGACGCCGAGCACCTCAGGCAAGTGTTGATCAACCTGGTGAAGAACGCAGTTCAAGCCGGAGCAGAGCGGGTGGAGCTCCTCACGCGACCCGCCAGGGACAACCGCATGCTGGGAGAGGTCAGTGAGGATGACGTCGGCTGGGTCGAGCTCTGCGTGGTGGACGATGGCCCCGGCATCGTCCCGAAGCTGATGGACAAGCTGTTCCTCCCGTTCTTCACCACCAAGGACAAGGGCACCGGCCTGGGCCTGGCGATCAGTCAGCGACTGGTTCAGGAGATGGGAGGCACGATCGTCGCAGCGTCCGATGAAGGAGGGGCGCGCTTCACGATCACCTTGCCGGCGACGAGCAAGGACTCGGTGAGCCTCGTTCCGCCACCCCGCGGGGTTGAGGAGTCAAGCGCGCGCTCCAGTTTGTCCCGAGATGGCCGCCGTCCCCGTGACGCGTCACGAGACCAGCTGGCCGGGTCTCCCGGAGACGATCTGGTTCCTGAAGGCTAGTTGCTGGGATGGTGCGCCTCGGATGCACCACCCTGAGACTTATTGATGCACCTCACCCCCAAAAAACGATGCAGATTGGGCGCTGGAAGCCGGGCGCGAGCGCCTTGGGGACCACGCTTTTCGTCGGGCCTGACCGTACCTCGAGCAAAGCCCTGGCTACTTGCTTTGCGACACGTGAGCGCTTGACCCTATCTATTCTGAATGCCTATCCTTTTGATCCTCGTACACGCGTCTTGGGGCGGGTGTGGGGCTGAGCTCCAGCATGGCAATGGCCGACAGAATCGCGCCCAGTTCTAGCGGCTCGCAGTCTCCGTCAGGAGGTGGGGGGCTCGCCCTCCGTTTCATCTCTGGCAAGTACCAGGGCGGTGAATTCCCCCTGGAGAACGACCGCGAGATCTACATCGGACGCTCCAGCGATCTGGAGATGGTGCTCGTCGAGGAGATGGTGTCGCGCAAGCACGCGCGGATCACCGTTCGCGGTGGCGACATCACCATCGAGGACTTGGGGTCCACCAACGGCACCTTCGTCAATGGTGAGAAGATCGAGCACGCGAACCTGAAAGAGGGTGACCGGGTGCTGATCGGCACCAGCATCCTGAAGGTCGTCTCCACCAGTGGCTCGCAGGCGGGGATCCGCGTGCCGGCAGGTGGAATGCAGAGCGCGGGGCGCAACCGCACGATGGCTGGCTCCGACGAGGGGCCTCGCATGAGCGGTGCCATCGAAGAGGTGCCGCTCCCCGACCTGTTGCAGCTCTTTGGTACCTCGAGGAAGAGCGGCGTTCTCGTGGTCAGCACCGAGCACAACGCCGGACGCATCCACCTGAAGCAGGGAATCGTGCACTTCGCGAGCATCGACTCGAGCCCCGATCTCCCAGGGCTGAAGGCGATCTATCGCATGCTGACCTGGCAACGGGGTCTGTTCCAGCTGGATCCCCCCGAGGAGCGCAACTTCGACAACCCGCTCGATCTCCCAGTTCAAGAGATCCTGATGGAGGCCTTCCGTCAGCAGGATGAGTTCGGGGTCCTGCAGGAGAAGCTGCCTGGGAGCGAAGTGCCGCTGATGCTCTCGGTGCCTCTGGAACCCAAGCTGAGTGAGCTAGCAGCCAAGGAACTGGACGTCCTCCAGCTGGCATTGAACTCTCCGGATCTCGGCGCCGTCATGGATCAGAGCGGCCTGTCGGATCTCGAGACGGGCGAGATCGTGCTCAAGCTCTTGAGCAAGAAGTACCTGACTTCAGCCGAGTAGCGTCGCAGGGTCCAGGGAGCTGGCGCTGCCACGGTTCCGTGAGGCAAGGCTTCGACTTGGTGTCGACCGAACGAACAATTCCGCGGGGATGCTAGCGGCGGCGCGCCCGATGGTGTTCGAGGTGTGTTGGCGGTGTGGGACGCCGGACGCTGCAGCGGAGCCGGGCGTCAACCACCGCATGATGACGCCGGCGGGGCGGAAGTCGGCCAGTCGACGCGAGAGGACGCGTGGATCTCCGGACATCCGCCGAGCCTTCTGGAGGCCGGTTTCAGGGGTTGGGGGTGAGGGCGCGCCGCTCGGCTAGCCAGGACGCTGACAGCGCTCGGGCTGGTGAGCTGTATACTGCAGTCCGGAGGCCCGAGATATGCCATTCATTGCAGTCTCGGTGTGCCCTCGGTAGAACCCCCCGCGGAGGTTCCGGTGGACGTTGTTTGTGTAGGAGGAGGCCCAGCGGGGCTCTATTTCGCGGCGTTGCTCAAGCAGTCTCATCCCGAGGTGCGGGTACGCGTGTACGAGCGCAATCGCGCTGACGACACGTTCGGCTTTGGCGTGGTGTTCTCGGATCGCACCATGGACAACCTGCGTGAGGCGGACGAGCCGAGTCAGATCGCAATCACGCAGAGCTTCGCGCACTGGGACGACATCGATATTCATTACCGCGGGGAAGTAACTACGTCAGTCGGGCACGGCTTCGCGGGCATGAGTCGCAAGCGCCTGCTCAGCATCCTCCAAGACCGCGCCAGGGACCTCGGCGTGGAGCTCCACTTCGAGCACGACGTCAGCGACGTCTACCAGCTCCAGGATGCCGATCTGGTGATCGCGGCGGACGGTATCAATAGTCAGATCCGCAGCACGCTTGCCGCCGACTTCGACCCGGACATCGACGACCGGCCGAATCGCTTCGTGTGGCTCGGGACCACGTTTCCATTCGGCGCCTTCACGTTCTACTTCAAGCAGAACGAACACGGCTTGTTCCGTGTTCACGCCTATCGCTATGCGAAGGACAGCTCGACGTTCATCGTGGAGTGCACGGAGGAGGCCTGGCGTGCGGCTGGCTTCGCTGATTTCAGCGAGGAACAGACGATCGCCTACATGGAGCGACTCTTCGCCGAGGAACTCCAAGGGCACCGGCTGGTAGGAAACAAGAGCGTCTGGCGGCACTTCGCCACGGTGAAGAACGGGCGCTGGTGGACCCGGCTCCAGCAGGGCGGCAAGCCGGGACCCCACGTGGTGCTCCTGGGCGACGCCCTGCACACGGCGCACTTCTCCATCGGCTCCGGCACCAAGCTCGCCCTGGAAGACGCCATCGACTTGCACCGGGAGATCACGTCCAGGTGTTTCGATGGAGTCGCAGGTGAAAACCGCGCGGAAAAATTGTCCGAGGCGCTCGCTGCCTTCGAGCAGGAGCGCCGCAGCGTCGTCGCGAGCATCCAGCGCGCGGCGCAGGTGAGCCTCGAGTGGTTCGAGAATACAGAGCGCTACATGGGCCTCGAACCGCTGCAGTTCGCGTTCAGCCTGCTCACGCGCAGCCTGCGCGTGAATCACGCGAACCTGCAGCTCAGGGACCCGGTGCTCACCGGACGTGTCGATCGCTGGCTGGCCTCCCAGGCTGCAGCCCAAGTCGGCGCGCCCACGTCTCCCCAGCTTCCGCCGATGTTCACGCCCTTGAAGCTTCGACAGCTCGTCCTGCCGAACCGCATCGGCGTGTCTCCAATGTGCCAGTACTCGGCTGATGATGGCTTGGTGGACGACTGGCATCTGGTTCACCTGGGAAGCCGAGCGATCGGAGGCGCTGGCCTCGTGATGTGTGAGATGACCGCCATCAGCCGTGAGGCGCGCATCTCTCCAGGCTGTGCGGGCCTCTACGCCGAGGAGCACGTGGCAGCCTGGCAACGCATCGTGGATTTTGCGCGCGCGAACTCGGATGCCAAGCTGGGCATCCAGCTCGGGCACGCTGGGCCCAAGGGCGCGACCGAGCTGCCTTGGCTTGGAGAGAAGCCCTTGGAGAGCGGCGCCTGGCCGCTCATGGCCGCTTCGGCCCTGCCATACACGCCCGAGAGCCAAACTCCCCGCGCGATGACGCGAGGGGACATGGAGCGCACTCGCGACGACTACGTCGCCGCAGCGAAGCGCGCGCTCGCGGCGGGCTTCGACCTGCTGGAGGTCCACATGGCTCACGGCTACTTGCTGGCCAGCTTCGTGTCACCGCTACTCAACCGTCGGGACGACGAATACGGCGGCAACGTCGAGGGGCGCATGCGCTATCCGCTCGAGGTGCTCGACGCGGTGCGCGAGGTATGGCCCGACGAGCGCCCGTTGAGTGTGCGCATCTCGGCTTGTGACTGGCATCCGGGTGGCATCACGGCAGATGACGTCGTCGAGCTGGGGCAGCTGCTCAAGGAGCACGGCGTCGACATCATCGATGTTTCCACGGGGCAAACTGTTGCGTCCCAGCGGCCGGAGTACGGGCGCTTGTATCAGACGCCGTTCAGCGAGCTGGTTCGGCTGACCTCTGGCCTGCCGACGATGACCGTCGGCAACATCTCGTCGTACAGCGACGCGAACAGCATCATCGCTGGCGGACGCGCCGACGTGTGTCTACTCGCACGGGGCCATCTCTTCGACCCTTACTGGACGCAACACGCGGCTCACGCCCAGGGCGTCGAGCTGGCCTGGCCGTCCCAGTACCTGCCGGTGCAGCGCTTCCGTCCGCGCTCCGACTGACCGCCTGTCGACGCGCGCGGTGGCGACGTTCGATGTACGGCATCTCCACGTTGAGCTGGATGCGGTGAGCGCCGCGGTACAGCGTGCCGCTGATCGCCGGCGCCCGGGCGTGGCGGGCGCCCGCCACGAGGCCTATCACCTGGGCCACGGAGCGCACCGGCTGTCCCGCCGCTGTCGTCAGTACGTCGCCGTCTTGGACACCAACCCCTAACCCCCCGACCCCGCTGAGCAAGAGACCTGCTGGGCGCTGAGCGGTGGCCGGGACGAAGCTGCCGCCGGGGATCCCTGCGCTGCGAGAGAGCGCGAGGACCTTTGCCTTGCGGATACGAATTCCGCGCAGCCTGGAGCCGGTGGAGGTCTGGCCTGCGCGCGCCGCCGGTGACCGCGGAGCTGCGGCTGCGCTCGGTGATCCGCGCTCCTCGGTGAGCTCGCCCGGTGGGTCGACCTCGAGGTCCACCCCGCTGGTGTCCGCCGGTCGCGCCTCGTTCGCGAGTGCCTCGGGGGCGAGTCGGGGTGCTGACCGCGGCTGCCAGTCGGCGAGCTTCTGGCCGAGGTCCCCCGCGGCGTCGACCAGCCGCGCCCCGACCCAGGCTGTCAGCACGAGGGGGGCGAAGCCGAGGGTGAGGCCGACGAGAGCGGTCTTCGCCAGCGCGCGCATGCTACTTCTTGGGAGCCTTCAGGTAGCGAAAGAGGTCGCTCTTGGTCGAGAGCACGAGCGTGTCCTTCTTGCTCAAGGTCCTCTCGTAGGCCTGAAGGCTGCGCACGAAGGCGTAGAACTCCGGATCCCTGTTGAAGGCCTCGGCGTAGATCTTCGCGCTCTCGGCGTCGCCTTCGCCCTTCAGCTTCTGCTCCGTCTCGTAGGCCTTGGCCAACAGAATGCGCTTCTCCTTGTCAGTATCCGCACGGATCTTCTGCGCCTCCTCGGAGCCCTCGGAGCGGTAGCGCTTGGCGACGCGCTCGCGCTCGGCCTTCATCCGCTCGAAGACGCTCTTCTGGACCTCCGGGGGTAGGTCTGCGCGCTTGATGCGGACGTCGACGATGTCCACACCGAACTCCTTGACTCGGGTGCGCACCGCGTCGCCGACCTTCTGCATCAACGGCTCACGCTCGTTGCCGATGATGTCGCCGAAGTTCTCCGTTGCCAGCTCTCGACGCAGCTCCGAGAGCACGATGTCGTCGATGCGCTGGCGCGCCTGGTTCTCGTTGCCGACCGTCTTGAAGAAGATCAGCGGGTCATCGATCTGCCACCGCGTGACCGGGTCGGCGACCAGGTACTTTTTGTCCTTGGTCAACATGCGCCCAGCGGGGGAGTCGCTGCTCAGTACGCGACTTTCCATACGGGTAACATCCTGCCAGGGCAGCTTGAAGTAGAGACCGGGTGAGTTGATGCTACGCTTGTGCTGACCGAACTGGGTGACGATCGCGAGCTCTCGTTCGTCGATCACGAAGGCGCTCGAGCTGGCGCCGATCAGCACCGCGAGGAGGACGAGCCAGGGGATGAAGCGCTTCATTGCTTGGCCCCCCCCTCGAGCGCGCCTGCACCCAGCGGCAACACGGGCAGGGTGCCGCGGCTCACGTCCTCGTCGATCAGCACCTTGCGGTCGACGCCGGTGAGGATGCGCTCCATGGCCTCGAGGTACAGCCGCTCTCGCGTCACCTCACGCGCGTTCTTGTACTCCTCGTAGACGGACACGAACTTCGCCACGTCGCCTCGTGCGCGCACCACGCGCTCTTGCTTGTAGGCCTCCGCGGCGCGCTCGATCTCTCGCTGCTTGCCGCGCGCCTTGGGCAGCTGGTCCTCGTTGTAGCCGTTGGCTTCGTTGATCAGCTGCTCCTTCTTCTCCCGGGCGCGTACGACCTCGTTGAAGGCGTCCTTCACCTCGTTGGGCGCGGACGCATCCTGCAGCTTGACGTCGGTGATCTCGAGTCCGCTCTTGTACTCGTTCATCAATCGCTGGAGCAGCGCGCGCGTGTCGTCTTGGAGCTTCGAACGGCCCTCCGTGATCACGTCGTCGATGGTCATCGTGCCGACGACACTGCGCAACGCAACCTCTGTCGTGACGTGGAGCGTCTCGTCGGGGTCCTTGAGTCGGAACAGATAGTCGCTTGGATTGACCACTCGGTATTGGATGAGGAGCTGCGCATCGACGATGTTCTCGTCGCCGGTGAGCATCTGAGCCTCCTCCTTGTGGACCTCCTTGTCGCGGTAGCCGACCTGGATGTGCCGCACCTTCTCCGTGTTCACGATGTCGACCTGCTGGACCATTGGTATGCGGAAATGCAGTCCGGGTCCTTTCTGGTTGGGGTCGGCTTTGCCAAACGTCCTGACCACGCCGACCTCGCCAGGCCCCACGCTGTAGAATCCGGTGAGCGCGACGACCACGACGATCACGATCACGATCAGCGGTCCGATTCTGCGCAGGTTCTTGCGGAACATCTCCCCCACGCGAGCGACCACGTCGCTGACGTCAGGCCCCATTCCATTGTCTTCGAACTGACTTCGCATGCTCCTCGACAGGTACCCTTAATGACCTGGAGGCTGGCTGCAACCCGTCGTCGTCTCCGGGCTCGGTTCGACCAGGGGGGGAGCGTCGATTCGTCGCCGCGATCGCGCGCGCTCGCTGGCGGTGACTGCTAGCTCCGAACGCGCCAGTTACCCATGTATGCACGCCCCACGCTGTCGCAGGTCGGGTCGGTGACGATCAGCTCGGGCCGGCACTCGCGACAGTAGATGATGGTGTTCTGGCGGAACGTGCGCCCAAAGTAGATTGCCTCGTCGCGGTCGATGCCATGCACCAGCCACGCGGGTTCACGCCAGACGCCCTCGGGCTCCTCGTCGTAGCCGACGCAGTGCTCGACGCGGTAGCAGCCGAGGATCAGCAGATCGCGCATCACCTGGTGGCGCCCCTCGTTGACCCTCCGGGGCAACAGCATGGAGCGCGGGTTGTAGGCGGTGAGGACCGCGAATTGCTGCTGCAAGAGCTCGGGGAGACTCGCGACGTCCTGCACGATTTCGCCGTCCATCGACGAGCGCAGCAGCCCGGACTCGGTGGGCAGCTCGTAGACGGTCGCGAAGTAGGAACGGAGGAGGTTTTGATCCACGGATGCTCTCTTGTTGGGGTAGCCGCTGCGCGGAGACCCGCGCCCTTGGAGCGCGGGCGGAGCGGTCAGTGCGCCCCGCGAGCCAGCACGCCGTAGCCCTAGCACACGCCGCTGGTCAGTCGGCCACGAAGCGATAGCCGACTCCGCGCACCGTGACCAGGTGTCTGGGGCGAGATGGGTCGGGTTCGAGTTTATTCCTGAGTTGAAGCAGGAAGTTGTCGATGGTGCGCAGCGTGCCGTGGTGGCCAGGGCCCCAGACGGCTTCCAGGATCTGCTCTCGGCTCAGCACGCGTCCGCGGGCGCTGGCGAGGGTCATGAGCACGTCGAACTCGGTCGCGGTCAGACCAACCGACTCGCCCTCTCGCCGCACTTCTCGGGTGTCTTCGTCGATCTCGAAGCTCGCCGTGCGGATCACTGGACGCGCGCGCGCGCGCGCGATGGCGTCGCGGCGCAACACGGCCTTCACCCGGGCCAGTAGTTCCGCGAGGCTGAACGGCTTCGTGATGTAGTCCTCGGCGCCCAGTTCGAGCCCCATCACCTTGTCCATCTCGGCGCCGCGCGCAGACAGCATGATGATCGGTACTGCTACGCCTTCGCCCCGCAGCGTGCGCAGCACCTCGAAGCCGTTGAGCTTCGGGAGCATCACGTCCAGCACCACGAGGTCGGGCTTGAACTCCCGTGCCTGACGCAGCCCTTGCTCCCCGTCCTCCGCCAACGAGACGGTGTACCCCTCGGCTTCGAGGTTCATCGAGAGCCCCATGCTGATGCTAGGGTCGTCTTCCACGACAAGAATGCGCTTGGGGTCGTCCACGGGCTCACTCGGAATCGGGCTCGGGGGAGTCGGAGAGCGAGGCTGGCCCCGGCCTCTCTGATTTCCTCGGGGATTTAGAATTCTGGAAGATCGGCAGTACCAGCGTGAAGGTGCTGCCCTTGCCAGGGCTGCTCTCCAGCTCGACCTTTCCTCGGTGGGCCTCGACCACGTGCTTCACGATAGCCAGACCGAGCCCGGAGCCCTCGCGTTCTCGCGCCAATCGGTCGTCCACACGGTAGAACTTCTGAAAGATGCGCTTGTGCTCCGTGAGCGGAATGCCCGCGCCGTTGTCGCTGACGCTGATGCGCACCCGGTTGCCTTCGCGCGCCGCTCGTACCTTGATACGCGCTGGGCTTCCGCCGTACTTCAGCGCGTTGGTGAGTAGATTCAACACGGCGTCGCTGAGCGCCCCCGAGTCGGCGTCGATGCGCGGGAGGTTGTCCTCGACGTCGAGCTCGAGGTTCCCGCCTGGGCCGAGCTCCAGCGACTGCGAGGCGGCGACGGCCCCTTCGACCACGCGGGCGACGTCCGTGGGTTCTATGACATAGACGCGTCGCCCGCTCTCCATGCGCCCCCAATCCAGCAGGCGATCGATCAGCTCTTGGAGGCGCTGGCTCTCCCGAGCCAGGCCGTCGATACAGCGATCCTCGGTGGCCGTATCCCCGCGGCGAAGCTCGAGAGTCTCGGTGAAGAGCCGAATCGATGTCAGGGGTGTGCGGAGCTCGTGGCTGACCTTGGACACGAAGTCGCTCTGCAGCTGGGACAGGTTGGCTTCTCGACGCACGAAGACCCAGACCAGGATCACACCGGTGGTCGCTGCGCCGCTCAGCGCCAGCACCAGGATCCCCATCACGATGTCCGACAGCTCGCCGAGGACCAGCAGCACCACGCCAACGGCCAGCAGCAGCACCGTCGGGACGACGACCAACGCCACCAGCAAGATGACGATGCGCCGATAGCCGAAGGCGGTCAGGTCCCGGGTCGACACCCGAGACATCATACCCGATGGCGCGGTCGGCGCCCGCTCGCTCACAGCTCGAGCTCCGCACACAGGATCCACAACAGGCTCGCGACGCTCGCCGCCTGCGCCGGAGCGCCGGTCGCGCGGTGCGGCGGATCGCCATTGGCGAGCTGGGAGATCTGGCCGAGCGCCAGCGGCTCCTCCAGCGCCTGTTCCACGATGCGCTGGAGCTCGCTCTGCACCTCGAAATCGTCGGGGCGCAGGCGCAGCAAGGCGCGGGCGTAGAAGCCAAGCGAGTAGGTCCAGGTCGCCCCGCGGTGGTAAGCCGCCTCCCGCTCCTCGAAGCTTCCGTCGAACTGCCCCAGGTAGTCGACGGCGCCAGGTGAGAGGCTGCGGATTCCGCGCGGCGTCAGCAGCTCGGCGGTGACGCGATCGACGATCGAGTTGGCCTGCCAAACGTCGAACAGATCCGGGTCGACTGCGAGCGCCAGCAGCGCATGGGGGCGGATGCGGTCGTCGCCGTCCTGGGTCGGATCCAGGGGCAGGGAGTCATAGGGGTAGCGCTGGTGCTCGCACCAGAAGCGCTCCTTGAAGCGCTCGGTGGCGCGCGCCCGCACGGAGAGCGCACGCTGTTCGAGCTCCTTGTCGCCATAGTCCGCAGCAAGGCCGGCGAGCACGCGGGCGCCTCGAGTCCACAGCGCCTGCAGCTCGATGGGCAGGCTCTTGCGCTTGCCCCACTCGCTGTGCGCCGGGCTCGGATCATCGGAGCTGGTGTTGGGCGCCATGCTCACCACCAGCCCGTCCTCGGTCAGCTCCACTCCCAGCGCGGCCCGGCCTTCGCACACCGCGTCGAAGGCAGCGACCAGGGCCGGATACAGTTCCTCACGCACGAAGCTGTCGTCGGAGCCGGTCCACGCCAGCAGAGCCCGCGCCGCCTCGAACAACCACAAGGTCGAATCCACCGAGGAAAACTCGCTGCGTCCGAAGCCTGCCGGGATCGGGCGCAGCGAGGGCATCTGGACGACGCTCGGGTGCTCCGCGAGGCGTCGAGGAAGCAGCCCCGCCTGCTGGCTGGCGATCAGCGTCCGCAAGACGGCTTTGGCTCCGTCGACCTTGCCTCGCGTCAAGTAGAGCCCGGGTAGCGCGATGCAGGTGTCGCGAGTCCACACCCCGAACCAGGGGTAGCCGGCGATCACCGCCGGGCGGTCGCAATTTTCTGCGCAGAATTGATCGGCGGCGAGAAACAGCTTGCGAACGGCGTCCGGTCGCTCCTCACCCGGATCCTGGGCGAGCAGGTGCTCCTCGGTCTCGCGCATCAACGCTGCGGGGTCGCCCTGGAGCGGTTCACCCACCGAGACCGTGAGGTAGATGGTCTGACCGTCCTGGATTTCCATCTCGAACACGCCGGGCGTCCAGAGGTCCTCGGTGGTCTCGTCGTGATCGTCGCTCGAGTACTCGAAGCGGCGCCACCAGTCAGGGCTCCCGACGAACAGTCCTTCGTGCTCGAAATGGATCTGCGGGAGATCTGGGCGGGGCTGGATCTGCACCTGGCGCGGACGGAGCGCGACCGTCTGCAGCATCCCCCCATGTTCCCGCGTCAACTCGTGCATGGGACGGAGCGACAGCAGCGGCCGCACCTTCAAGATGGCGCTCCTCACCCCCGACAAGCCGTAGGAGAGCACCAGGGCGTTCTTGCCGCGCACCAGCGCTAGCCGTCGATTGAAGCTCGCCTTGCCCAGGCGATAGCGCCAGTGGGGCAAGGGGGCCTGTGCGAACTCTTCCAGCTGGCGATAGCCGGGCATCGGGGCGACCCCGGGGAAGCGATGGGCGGCGAGGCGATGCGAGCGCTTGCCGATCTCGACCTCTGTTTCCGCATGGCTCAGGATGACGTGGCGATCGAGGGGGGGGGAGAGCGCGGCGACGAGCAAGCCGTGGTAGCGTCGCGTGTGGCTGAGCGCCACCGTGCTCATGGCGTAGGCGCCAGCGCCGTTGGTGTGCAGCCACTCGGCTTCCGCGCGGGAGAGATCGCCCTGTACCGGAACGTAGGGCCAGGGGCTGCCCTCACCAGGCTCGAGCTCGCGCTTTCGCCTACCCATCGCGCTGCCCCAACGCCGCTCTGGCAGCCGCGAACATCGCCGCGCGAGGTGCGTCCAGGTCGAGCCAGAGCTCGAGCGCCGCGGCCGCTTGGCCGACCAGCATCCCGAGTCCACCTCGCGCGTCGAGCCCTCGCTCACGGGCGTCACGCAGGAACTGTGTTTCCGTGGGGTTGTACACGACGTCGTAGGCGACGGCGTTCGCAGGTAGCCGCTCCCAGGGCACGGCGTCGCTCACGCTCTCGCCCGGGGCTCCGCCCAGCATCCCGGCGCTGGTGGCTTGCAGCACCAGGCTCACGTCATCCTCGAACCCCCGCCACGCTTCCGTGCCCCACTCCAGCAGGCTGACGTCGAGGTGCTGGAACGAATCCGCGCGGCGCCAGGTCTCCCGCGGCCCGACGTGGCTACGAGCGCTGACGTGTACCTTCTGGAAGCCGAGCTCCCCGAGGGCCGTGGCCGCGCCGAGCGCGGCGCCTCCGTTGCCCAGGATGACCGCGACACCGCGGCTCACGTCGCTGAGCTCCGAGAGCAGCGCCAGGATGTCGGTGTTGTACGCGTGGAGCTTGGTTTCGCGCACCGCGAGCACGTTCGCCGCCCCTGACCTTCGAGCCAGTGGATCGGCGACGTCAGCGAGGGACAGCACGAGCTGCTTGTGAGGGACCGTGACGTTGTAGCCCGCGAACTCGCCCGCTTCGAGCTGAGCGACAGCTGCCTCCACGGCCGCGCGATCAGGACAGTCGCGCAGCTCGTACTGGTGGTCGAGGCCCAAGGCGGCGTACGCCGCCTGGTGGATCACCGGCGAGAGCGAATGGCCCAAGGGATGCCCGAGGAGCGCGAAGCGGCTCATGCTCCCTGCTCCTCTCCCGGGTCCACGGAGGTAACGCTGGTCCGTACGGAACCGCGTCCGAGGCGTACTTCCAGATCGTCGCCAGGCGCGAGCTCTCTGGCGCGCCTGACGATGTGACCAGCTTTCGCGGCGATGGCGTAGCCGCGCCCGAGGATGCGCAGGGGAGACAGGCCGTCGAGCTCCGTCGCCCGCAGGCTCAGCCGTTCGCGGTGCTCGTGTAGCTGGTCCCGTGTGCACCGCACGAGCGTCGCCTGCTGGTCAGCGTGGAGCTTTCGCTCGCGCTGGAGGCGTGCTCGTATGCCGTCCCGCAGGGCGCTCTCCAGGGGAGCCAGCTTCAGCCGCGTGCGAGCCAGCACCGCCTTGGGGTCGCGCATCAACAGCCGTCGCTCGAGGGCGGTGTGGGTCGCGCGCCCGCGCTGCAGGCGTCCTCGCAGCGTGTCCTCGAGGCGCTCGGTGAGGTCATCGATGGTCTGGGCGCGCTCTCCGAGCAGCTGTCTCGGATCGCCGAGCCGTCGCTCCAGCCGTTCGAGCACCTGCTGATCGTCGCGCAGGCGGTGACGCATCGCCTGTAGCAGGTGGCGCTGGGCGGCGCCGAGCTCCTTCCTGCGAGTCGCGCGATCAGCGACCACCAGCTCTGCGGCCTGGGAAGGAGTTGCCGCGCGGAGATCAGCAACGAGGTCGGTCAAGCTCAGATCGACCTCGTGCCCGACGGCGCTCACGATGGGCACGCGGACCTGCGCCAGGCGGCGCACCAGGCGTTCGTCGTTGAAGGCCATCAGGTCTTCGGCGGAGCCGCCGCCTCGCCCGATGATCAACACATCGAGTCGTGGATGTCGCTCGAGGAGATCGATTGCCTGGAGCAGGCTGCGCACCGCTTGGTCCCCCTGCACCTGGGCTGGGGCCAGGACGATGTGCGCCCCGCCGCGTCGAAAGGCGACGCTGATGATGTCGTGAAGCGCGGCGCCGTGCTCGCTGGTGATGACGCCGACGACGCGCGGAGAGCTGGGCAATGGCCGCTTCCGCTCCTCGGCGAACAGGCCTTCGGCCGCGAGCTTGAGCTTGAGGCGCTCCAGCGCTTCGAGCTGGGAGCCACGTCCAGCGGGACGCAGTCGATCCACGACGAGCTGGAGCCGTCCGCGAGGGATCCACAGGTCCGGTTTGCCCTGCACCTGGACTCGGGCTCCCTCCTGCAGATAGCGCCAGGCGCGGCCGGCGTTGATGCGGTACATCACGCTCTCCACCACAGCGCCCTCGTCGACGTCCTTGAGGGAGAAGTAGACGTGTCCGTTCTGCGAGCGCTTCAGGTGGGCGATTTCCCCTTCGATCCACACGCGCCCGACGCTGCGGTTCACGGCGTGCTTCAGGCGACGAGCCAGCTCGGAGACTGCAATGATCGCTTCCTGCTCGTCGTTCACGCGGGCTGTATAGCAGGCGCGGCCCGGACTCGGGCATACTGCGGATCAGATGGACCCCAAGGACTCCGATCGCGCACAAATCCTACGCCGCCGCGCGTTCTTCGTGAGCTCGGCGCTGACGGCGCTGGGCTGCAACAGCTCGGGTCGGCCCCCGGAGGGTCAGCCGTCCTCGGCGACGGAGCCGACGGCGCCACCGACCGTCCGCGTTCCGACTCCAGCGGGACCAACCGCGACGACCAGCGCGACCGCTCCGCCTGCGCCCGAAGAGGAGCCACTCGGTGCCGCTCCTGATCTGAGCACGCCTCCGGGGGTGAGCGAAATCACCGCGCAAAACTACAAGAGCTTGCGCGAGGCCGTGGCGGAGATCCGAAAGCAGATCGATGAGCTCGGTGGCTCGTTGCCCGATGCCTGCCGGATCACGGATCAGGCGTGTGATTTGCAGTGGCGCAAGCTCGCGGAGGGCCTGCTGGACATCGACAAGTCCATTCGTCGACTGCCCCCGCGCTGTGGCGGTTCGAGCGACGAGGCGAAGGCGTACTTCGTCAAGCGTGATGCGGCGCGTGATGACCTGCAGGCTCGGGTCGCCGCGCTGGGCAAGCGCATCCGCGCGTTGGTTGCGACCCAAGCCGAGCAGGAGCGATGGGAGGCCCATCAGGTGGCGGCCAAGCAGGCGAACCCAGAGCCCTGCCTCAAGTTCGCCTGCACCGACTGGTGATGCCCTGCGGGCGACCAAGGAGTGAGATTCACCGCGCAGACTCGCACCAGCCTGCTAGGAGCGGCGCCTTCTTACCAGCGTGAGCGCGAGACCCAAGAGCGCTAGCACTCCGGGGCCGTTCCCCGAGGATCCGCCAGCGCTGAATGCACAGCTCGAGTCGCCCTTCAAGGTGACGGTGGCGCCCGAGGTGCCGGTGCCGGGCTCCGAGTCGCTGCCTCCGCTGCCGCCGGTCACACCTGGGCTACCGCCGGAGCCGGTCGCGCCGCCGCTACCACCCGGCCAAGTGCCAGGGTCGCTCCCCGCAGGCACGATGCGCAGAGCGTCGACGGCGATGTGCTGATCGTCCGCGGGCGGGGTGACGGACGTGTCGTACACGCTCACGTGTTGGTCCGGACCGGCGTCGAAGTCGTATTCGCCCAGGCTGACCCAGCCGCTCGCCTGTGACTGGTCGATCAGCACCGCCTCCTCCTGCGTGCCATGGGTGATCCCGTAGGCTGTTTCCTTGTGGATACCGAACGCCGGATCCACGTAGACCTCGAGCTGGTAGCGGCCGGCGACGGTGAAATCGAGGTGCCAACGAGCCCAGTTGGACGGGTCCGCGCTGTCGTAGGCGTTGGTCCAGAGCAAGCTTCCGTCGTAGCCTACGCCCTCTTCACTGCGCCAGAACTGGGCTGGGCCGTAGGTCGTGAAGCAGCTGTCGCGCTCGTCGACGATACGCCCCTCCGCGGGGACGGGATCGCAGTCGGGAACGGCGGGAGCCGTGACCGCTCCCGAGAACCAGTCGCTCGTGTTCGTGCTCGCCGCCGCGCTCAGCTCCACGTGCAGGTGATCCACGTGAGGGTTGGGGCCGCCGTAGCTACGATCCTTGGAACCCGCTGAGCGCGAGGCGCTCCAGGTCCAGTGATCCCAGATGATGTACTGGATGCCGATCGCCTCGGCGTTTTCGATCAGCCAGTTGCCGATGGGATCCCCCGCGTCGTTGTCGGCGTCGCTGTCCGCGCCGACGACGGGGATCATGATGTCCAGTGCTCGCCCCGTTCCGTGCACCGAGAGCTCGCTCAGGTTCGCTGTGTTCTGGCGGCATGCGTAGCCGCCGATGCTCGCGATCTGCGGGAAGTGATCGTACAGATACTGCCGGAGGATCTCGCCGCCGCTGGTGATGCCACCCGCGCAGCCTGCGCCGTTGTTCCAGGCGCCCGCGCCGGTGTACTCGACGTACTGCGAGTCTCCGATGGCCAGCGTTTCCGCCGGGATCACCCAGGGGCCAGGGTGTGCCAGCTGGCCACCCTGGACGCCGATGTCCTCATCTGGGGGCGCAACGCCGCAGCCCGTCCCCGAGGCGCCAAGCGCTGTCAGACCCAGCAGCAACGGGCCGCGCGCCCAGCGTATCCTCCCAAGCATCGACGGAGCTTAGCCCGGTCTCGGGCGCCTGACCGGACCAAAAGCGACTGCGTGCTCACGATTGCTGGAAACATCCAGGCAGGCTGAATCCGCTCCGCCCGGGTACAGGGGCGCCCGACCTCGGGAGCCTGACTCGACCAGGACTGGCTCGCGCGCCGTGAAGCCCGACAGACAGCGGCAAATAACCAGGCCATGTCTCGCGCGCGACGCGTGGTATAGGGCCCCGCCATGCTGAAGAAGGTCCTGATCGCAAATCGAGGGGAAATCGCTGTTCGAGTCGCGCGCACGCTGCGCGAGATGGGGATCCGCTCGGTGGCTGTCTACAGCGACGCGGATCGCGAGAGCCTGCACGTGCGCGTGTGCGACGAGGCATACCACATTGGACCGGCCGCCGCCGCCGAGAGCTATCTCCGTGCGGATAAAATACTGGACGTCGCCAAGCGTGCAGGGTGCGACGGGGTCCACCCGGGCTACGGCTTCCTGAGCGAGAACGCAGCGTTCGCCGAGGCTTGCGAGGCCGCGGGGGTCACCTTCATCGGTCCGCCCCCCAGCGCAATGCGGGACATGGGCCTCAAGACGGCGGCGCGAGACAAGATGTCGGCGGCAGGTGTGCCCATCGTTCCCGGCGGAAATGCGAACACCGTCGAAGAGGGCCTGGCCACGGCGGAGCGCATTGGCTACCCGGTGATGCTCAAGGCGACTGCCGGTGGTGGCGGGAAGGGCATGCGCCTCGTGCACAAGCCGGAAGATCTCGGTCCCGCCCTGGAGCGCGCGCGCAGCGAGGCGAAGAAGGCCTTCGGCGACGAGACGGTCTACATCGAGAAAGCGATCATCCAGCCGCGCCACGTGGAGATCCAGGTCTTGGGCGACAAGCACGGGAACATGGTCCACTTGTTCGAGCGGGATTGCTCGATCCAGCGCCGACACCAGAAGGTGGTCGAGGAGGCGCCTTGCCCGGCCATCGACGAGGACATAGTGCACAAGATGGGCGAGGTTGCCGTCAAGGGCGCGAAGGCCGTTGGGTATTTTTCCGCAGGGACATTCGAGTTCCTCATGGGGCAAGACAAGAGCTTCTACTTCCTGGAGATGAACACCCGCTTGCAGGTCGAGCATCCGGTGACGGAGTTGATCACCGGCGTGGACCTGGTGCGCGAAATGGTGAGAGTCGCCGCGGGGCTGCCACTGGGTTTCGAGCAGAAGGACCTCGAGCGACGCGGGGCGGCGATCGAGTGCCGCATCTACGCGGAGGACCCGGCTACGGGTTTCCTGCCGTCTCCAGGCAAGATCACGAGGCTCCTCACCCCCTCCGGCCCTGGCGTGCGCGACGACTCTGGTGCCTACGAAGGCTGTACCATCAGCGCCAACTACGATCCGCTGATCTCGAAGCTCAGTGTATGGGCTCCCACGCGGGCCCAGGCGGTCGAGCGCATGCGTCGTGCGATCGGCGAGTATCTGGTGAGCGGGATCCGCACCAACCTGCCGTTCCACGAGCGCCTGTTCGAGCATCCCGAGTTCATCGACGGGCACTACGATACGGGCTTCATCGATCGCTTTCGGGACGCCTTGCTCGGCGGGACCACGCTGGGCGCCGACGAACGCGCGGCGCTGGCTCGGGCCATCGCCGTGGCGGCTTACGAGCTGACCAACAACTGCGCGCCAGTCACTGAGAATGGCAGCGGGCTGAGCCCCTGGGTGGCCGCGCACCGCGCCGAGCTCCGCTAGTTGGATCCCTGCCTCGCGAACCCCTGAGGTTCCGGAGCAGGGTTCCAGTTCGAGCCGGGCCGCAGAGCTGGCTGGGTCATGGTGTCGATACGCTTGGTCCTCCGCGCCGTGGCGTGTAATCCGAGGGCATGGCAGCGCTCGACGGAATCCGTGTTCTCGATCTGACCCGGCTCCTGCCGGGCCCCCTCGCCACCGTCGTGTTGGCGGACCTGGGCGCAACGGTCGACAAGGTCGAGGACGCCGGCGCGGGTGACTACACGCGCGTGACGCCGCCGATGCACGGCGACACGGGTCTGATGTTCCACAGCCTGAATCGTGGCAAGCGGGGCATGGTGCTGGACCTCAAGAAGCCCGAAGGCGTTGCCGCGTTGAAACGTATGGTGCTGCACTACGATGTCGTCTTCGAGCAGTTTCGCCCGGGAGTGCTCGACCGCCTGGGCGTGGGCCATCAGGTGCTCCGTGAGCTGAATCCCAAGCTCGTCGTTTGCGCGCTCACCGGCTACGGCCAAACCGGACCGCTCGCGAAGCGAGCGGGCCATGATCTCAACTACATGGCTCGCGCGGGCTTGTTGGGAGCGATGGGGCCGCGGGACCAGGCGCCAGCCACACCGTCGTTCCAGCTCGCAGACGTCAGCGGCGGCATGTGGTGCGTGATCGCGATCCTCGCCGCGCTGCGCGAACGAGAGCTGACGGGAGAGGGAAAGCTGATCGACATCGGCATGATCGAGAGCGTGGTGCCCTTCGCTCTGCCGGTGATGGCCAAGCTCATGGGGGGAGAGAGTGTCGAGCGCGGCAACGAGATGCTGACGGGCGGTCTCGCCATCTACCGCACCTACCAGACGAAGGACGGGGGCGCGGTGGCGTTCGGGGCGCTGGAGCCCAAGTTCTTCCAGGCGTTCTTTGCTGCCGTGGAAATGGCCGTGGACGCGAGTTACGTGGTGCCGGGCCCTCACCAGGTAGAGCTGCAGGCCAAGCTGGAGCGGCTCTTCGCGTCGCGCACGCGTGACGAGTGGCTGGCGCTGAACGATCGACATGACGTGTGCCTCGAACCGGTCCTGCGACCTGACGAGCTCTTCGCGGATGCTCACCTGCAGGCGCGCAAGGTCTTCCTGGACGTCGAGACACCCGACGGGATCGTCAAGCAACTGCGCACGCCGGTGACACCGACCGACCTGGAGCCCCGTCCGGCTCCCAAGCAGGGCGAGCACACCGATCAGATCCTCGCGGATGCGGGCTTTGGCAGCGAGGAGATCGCGGCTCTGAGAGCTCATCGCGCCGTGCGCTAGCACGCCTCGCGCTGCACCAGCGACCCCCACCTGGCCCGCGAGGGAGGCGACTCTGTGATTGGCAAACTAGACTAGACGCGCTTGTACTCTTCGACGAACTCCCAGTCGGCGATCAGGCGCTTCTTCAGCAGGAGCGACAGCAGGGCGGCGAACATCGATTCCCAGCGCGCGTTCTCTCCGAGGATCTCGGTCGCGTCGGCGCCGTGGGACACCGCGCGCAGGGCAGCGACCAGGTCACGCGCGGTGAGCTGATCCTCGCCCGCCGTCGGCGCAGGTTCTGCCTCGGGTTCGCTGCGCGCCGACTGGGCCGACCGGGCGGGCAAGTTGATCGTCGTCCCGTCGAGCAGCGTGAGGGACACCATGCGAGGCGTCTTGCCCGCCCGTGGCTGGGGCATCACCGCGTCCCGGGCCGGCACTCGGGAGCTCTCGGGCACCGGCGTGAGGCTTCGAGGCGGCTCGTCGGGTTGAGATGGGGCTCTGCTGCTCGGAGCTGGCTCGACGCCAGCCATAGCCGCGCGCGGACTATCCTCCACCGCCGGAGGTGCTTCCGTGGGGATGTCTTCTTCTATCCGAGGCTGGGAACCCGGGGGGATCTGCACGCTCGGCGTGCTCGCCATCGCGGGAGGTGGTTCCGTCTCCCCCTGGTCTGGAGCTTCCTCGGTTTGGTCTGGTGGTTCCTCGGTCGCTTGCTGCTGCCCGGCGTCGTCCGCGCTTGGCGGTTCACTGCTCGCGGAGAGCCGCGTGGTCGGTCCGTCCACCTCGGAAGTCGGCGCGCCGTCTGCTGGCTGCGGGGGGGGCGCATCCACTGCTCGTTCCAGCGCGATCACTTCTTCGGCGGGAGGCGGTTCTGGGCTCTCGACCTCCACGTCGATGTCGAGTTCCGAGGGAGCCGTTGCGCGTGGGGGTTGAGGTGGCTTCGGTGGAGGCCGCTTGGGCTCGGCGGTGGTGGGAACCGCCATCGGGTCCGGCTCGCCAGCCCCTGCGGTGGTTCCATAGTAGACGCGGATCGCGGCCCGGATATCCGACGGCGGCGCGATCATCGCGCGCACCGGGAGGCCACTGAACTGTCGCACTTGCTCCAGCGCCGTTTCATCGGTGGGGTCGTCCATCGCGACGTACAGCGTCTGTCCCAGGCCTCGGACCCGACGCACGAAGATGGGGACCAAGCAGAAGCGCTCGACCACCTGGCTCGGTACCAAGTTCAGGAGCTGCCTCGAGAAATCGATGTGGTAAAGCGATACCCACGGCACCGAGAGCTGCTGGCTCAGGATCTGTGTGACCTGGGTCTCTGAGACCAGGCCCGACTCGACGAGCAGGGTTCCCAGTCGCCGCCGATCTTCACGCTGACGTTCCAGCACCTCGTCGAGTTGCTGGCGCGTGATCATCTGGGCTTCTACGAGCAGATCACCGAGTCGGACTCTCGGGGCGGCCATTGCTCTCGGGACCCTACCCCGAAAGCCTGAACTTCCCGAGGAGAATCGCCGGATGACCCTGCTTCCGTGGTTCGAACCAAGCGTGGCTCCAGCGGCGTGGTGAAGCGCTTCGATAGGTGCCGCTCGCTGCGATGCTTCCAGCGCGACCTGGCCGGCAGCGGGCCCTCGCGACATGCGTTTCACGACATTCCGCTCGACTACGCGGCGATCCGAGCCTCGAGCCCCCACTGACCCGCATGCAGCGAGCTTCCGTCGGGCGAAGAAAAGTGCACGGCCCGGGGGCTAGCGATGTTTCCCTCTCACCCCAAACCCACGCGAGGATGGTAAGTTACCCAGCGATGCGACCGTGCCCCCAGTGCGGAACGCAGTGCGCTGAGGAGCACAAATACTGTCCGGCATGCGGGTTTCCCGTGGGCAGTGTTCGTACCACGGCCACTGACGACAAGTTGATTGGACAGGAGTTGCCTGGGGGCTACCTGATCCTCGATCTGCTGAGCGTCGGTGGCATGGGGCGGGTGTACCGCGCCGAGCAGCGCGTGCTGGGGCGGACCGTCGCGGTGAAGATCATTCACCCACATCTATTGAGCGACGAGAACTCCGCGCTGCGCTTCATGACCGAAGCCCGCGCCGCGTCTCAACTCAACCACCCGAACTCGATCAGCGTGATCGACTTCGGCCGTACCGACGACGGCCAGCCGTATCTGGTCATGGAGTTTCTGCGAGGAAAAGACCTCGCAAGGGTCGCTTACGAGGATGGGCCGCTGTCCTTCGTTCGCATCGTGGACATCCTGCGACAGGTGCTGTTCGCGCTGTCGGACGCCCACGAAATGGGCATTGTCCACCGGGACCTGAAGCCCGAGAACATCCTCTGCGAGCCGCTGCGTCGCGGTGGAGATCACGTGAAGGTCGTGGATTTCGGCTTGGCGAAGCTCAAGCAGGACGCGACGATGCCCAACGTCACGAGCCCCGGCATCGTGTGCGGGACCCCGGACTACATGGCCCCCGAACAGGGGCGCGGGGATCCCATCGATGGGCGCACGGACCTCTACGCCGTCGGCGTGATCCTGTTCCAGCTGCTCACGGGACGTCTGCCGTTCGAGGCCGAGAGCCCGACGCAGGTGGTGATGATGCACCTGTCGATCCCTGTTCCGGATCCCACCCAGGTCGCTCCGGAGCGCAACATCCCGGAGCCCCTAGTCTCGGTGGTCAGCAAGGCGCTGGAGAAGGACGCGGATCACCGCTTCCAGGACGCGCTGGAGTTCGCCGACGCGCTGAAGGAAGCCATCGATCAGGTCGAGGCGGAGGAGAAGGAGCGCTCGAGCGGTGTGCCTCCCGTGCCCATCGCGGGTAGCGTCCAGTGTCCCGCCTGCGAGTCGGTGGTGCCGCTGCAGAAGTTCTGCGGCGAGTGCGGTGCACGGCTCCCGCTGACCAGCGTGGTGCCGGAGGCGCCCTCGGTGCCGTCGCTGCCCTTGCCGTTGGTCGGGCGCGATGAGGACCTGGCCTGGCTCGCGGATCGTCGCGACCAGCTCGTCGAAGAGGTGGCCGGGGCCCGCCTGGTAGGTGAGTCGGGCGCTGGCAAGACGCGGCTCCTCAAGGAGTTCCTGGGACGCGCCGAGAGCGCGGGCGATCTGGTGGTCTACGCGACCCCGGATCCCCACGGCGCCGAGGTGGCCTACTTCGCGCTTCGCGAGGTGCTGGGCGTGTTGCTGAAGCGGCGCAAGAACGGCGCGACGATGCCCGACGTGAGCGACGCGCCCGATGACGTCGCGGCAGCCGTTCGCGAGGTCTTCGAGGGGCCGCGAGACGACGATCGGCGCAGCGTGCTCGAGCGGCGCTTCGCGCTGGCGGAGGCGCTGCGCTGGGCGCTCGGTCAGGCGCGTCAGCAGACGAACGGCGCCGTGATCGTCGCCCTGGACGATCTCCATCGCATGGACGGCGCCAGCCGCAGCGCGTTCGCGGACGCGCTGGGCGAGCCGCCTGCGGTGAAGACGCTGATCTTGGCCGCCCACGTCCCGGGCTTCGAGACCGGCTGGGGGGCAGCCCATGCGGCGCGGGTGATCAGCGGCCTGCCCACGCCCGCTGTCTCGCGCTTGCTCAAGGCGAGTCGTCCCGGCGAGCGCCTGCGAGCGATCGGGGATGCGGGCGCTCGGGGCGTGCTGCCGATGTACGTGGAGCAAGTCATCCGCTTCACCCTCGAGGGGGGCAAGGAGCCTCCCACTCGCCTGGCGGACTTGGTCGCCGACCGCGTCGCAGGCCTCGAACCCGACGCAAGGCGTGTGCTGCAGGCGATCGCCGTGCTGGGCGACGAGGTGGAGCCCATCGCGTTTGGCACCATGGTGCCAAACGTGAGTGACGTACTGGGGGCGTTGAATCAGCTCGTGCAGGGGGGCATGGTGGTGCGCCACGCCGGCACGTTGTCCACCTCTCACCCCCTGATCCGAGACGTGGTGCTGGCGGCGGTGCCCGCTGGCGTTCGCCGGGACTTGCACTTCCGTGCGGTAAAAGTATGTGAGGAGTCGGGCGCTCCAATCGAGGCGCACGCGCTTCACGCCTTCTACTCTCAGGACTCCTTCCAGGCGCTGTTGCTGCTGGAGCAGGTCGCCGATCGCGCTTCGGCGAGAGGTGACACCCAAGCCGCCGTCTTGGCCTTGCGCCGTGGCCTGGAGCTCGCGCGCCAGGAAATCGCCCGGGGCGAGCTCGACGATCCCCTGCGCGCCGTGTTGATCTTCAGCCGCAAGCTGGGGGACGCTCTGACGCGAGCGGGCAACTTCAGTGACGCCGAGGGCGTGCTGCGCGAGGCGCTGGATCTGGCGGGACCCAGTGGGACCGATCGCGCCCGGGTGCTGAGCGCGCTGGCGCACGTGGCTCACGGCCGCAAGCGCTCGGACGAGGCGTTCGAGTACATCAACGAGGCCATCGAGGTGGCGCGGAAGTCCGGCGCCCACGAGCTGCTGCTGTCCCTCGAAACGATGCGCCGCGACTGGGCGTCCTGAGAGGGCGTCGACCCGAGGTCCAGCGCTGCCTGGTGCCATCCGCACAAACCCTTTGTGACCGCGACCCCGGGTCGCTACACCCCCAGAGATGGCAGAGCCTCAACTGCCCCGCTTCGTGGCGCGCTGGGATCTGGACAAGACCTATCTGCGCACCGAGTTCGATACCGCCGGGGATCTGATCAAGACCGCCCTGGAGCGCCCGGATCAGAAGCGTTCGGTCCCAGGAGCGGCCTCGGTGCTGCGCGAACTGGGGCGCTCGGGTGCGTACATCCACATCCTGAGCGGCAGCCCACGCCAGATGCGAGGTCGCCTCGAGGAGAAGCTGCGTATCGATCGTGTGCGCTGGGACGAACTCACGCTGAAGCCCAACCTGTCCAATGCGCTACGCCTGCGTTTCCGTGCGATAAGGGACCAGCTCGGGTACAAGCTGCCGGTGCTGCTGAAGAGCAAGGTAACCGAGCGTCGCCTGGCAGACGCGGAAGCACCGAGCAGTCTGCTCGCCGGCCGCGAGGTGCTGGTCGGCGACGACGCAGAAGCGGATGCCTTCGTTTACTCACTGTTCGGCGACCTGTGTGATGGCCTCGTCGACTCGGTGGCGCTGAAGCGCATCTTGGCGGCGGGCCGGGTCTACTCCGACGTTCAGACCGAGTGCCTGCAAGCGCTGGGCAGCATGCGCCGGAGTCCGATGCAGCGTCGCATCTTGATCCACCTCGAGCGCCAGACACCGCCAAGTCGCTTCAACTCGTATGGCTCTCGAGTCGTCCCGTTCTACAACTATCTGCAGGCCGCGTTCGTGCTGGGAGAGGACGCTGTGCTGGAGCCAGATGCGGTGCTGAGGGTTGCGTCGGAGTTCGCTCTCCGTCAGCGCTTCGACGCGCACGCGCTCGCGCGTAGCTACCACGACCTCATGCGTCGCGGACACGTGGCGGGGGATCTCGTCTCGCTGCTGGAACAGAGCCTGGCGCGCCTGATCGCGAGCGGGCCGCTGCCGGCCAAGGAGTCCTTGAGCCAGATGGTCGAGACCATGGGAGGCTATGTGAAGCATCCCCCTTCACCCATCGAGCGCCCGAGTGACGCCAGCGAGCTGGACTACGTCGAGCTTGCACGTCGGCACCGCCGTCGACACCGCTCCCCGTTCTTCGAGCGCGCGTAGCGCTGCGACATGCTGTCGCGGATCAAGGGCCCAGCCTGGTCTCGTCGTTCGGGGCCACCCGCTGGACGGCAGATCCGGAGCTGGGGAGCGACGCCCAGCAACAATCCTCAAATCGAGTATGCATGTTCCGGAGATTGCACTAGGCTTGCCTCTCCCCTAGACGGACTACTTTCTCGCCTGCAAGGGCGCGAATTGGCAGAGATTCACGTCGGCGGGCCCACGGACCAAGCGGTCTCCGTGAGCCCCCTGGCGCTCGAAAGGCAGCCCTTTCGCGTCCTCCTGGAGGCGCGAACGAACACTAATTCGGAGCCGCAAGCCGGTGTGCTGGCGCTCCCCCCACCAGCGCCACCTTCCAGGGCGCTGCGCGAAGGGTCGCGACGTGGACAGCGATCTCGCCGAATCCATCTCAGCGCTCAAGGATTCCTTTCAACAACGCGGGCTCTCCCCGAATTTCGGAGCAGCGGATGCCGCCCTCGTGGAGTCGCTCAAGAAGCAGCTCAAACTGCCCCGGCGCTATCGGGAGTTTCTGCTGGAGTCGGATCCTATCGACGTCGAAACCGTCACGCCTTCAGAGCGAGTGCGGCTGGTGCCATCCAGCGAGTTCCTCGACGAGCAGAAGGGTTTCTGCCTGACGGAGGAGGGGGAGCTTCTGCTCAGCCCGGCGAGCAACGGTTGGCGCCCGACGTGGGTCATCGTCGCTCACAGCGCGTTGCTTGGTGACCCGTACTTCTTGGACGTCAGCGAGATCGACGCGGAGGGTGACTGCCCGGTGTACACCGCGATGAGCGGCACCGACACCTGGAAGCCGCGGCTCTGCGCTTCGAGCTTCGCGATGTTCCTGCGCATCCTGGCTATCACCGTGGAGGTCGCGAGCGACTTCGACGAGGACGACTTCGACATGGACAACGAGAGCGTGTTCCGCGAGTCAGTGGGGCCCCGCATTCGTGAGTACGATCCCGCAGCCATGAAGGCTGGGCACTGGACCTGATTCACCCCGCGGCGTCGTCGGATGTAACCTTCCGCGATGCTTCAGCGAGCCGTCATGCTCAAGCGCGCCGTCCAGTCGAGCCCTGAGTTCGATGCCCTGGTCGAGCGACTCGTCCGGCGTGGCGAGGCCGACCTGGAACGCGTCGAACCCGCGGTCCGGGACATCCTCGGGGCGGTCCGAAGAGCAGGCGACTCTGCGCTTCGCGATGCCGTCAGGCGCTTCGAGAAGCGCGAAGTCGACCGCTTCCTGGAGAGGGATTTCGGGGGTGAGGCAGCGCTCGCGAGTCTGCCAGAGCAGGTGCAGGCTGCTCTCGAGTTTGCTGCCGCGCGGATACGCTCGTTTCACGAGCGCCAGAAGGAGTTCCTCGGAGGCTTCGAGTACGCTGACTCGGGAGTCTCCCTGGGGACGAGGGTGGAGCCGCTCGGCCGCGTCGGTGTCTACGCGCCGGGTGGCAAGGCGCGCTATCCGTCCAGCGTGCTGATGAGCGCGGTGATCGCCCAGGTCGCCGGGGTGCCAGAGATCATCGTCGCGACGCCAGATCCATGCCCAGAGGTGCGCGCCGCCTGTCACCTCGCCGGGGTGACGGCGATCCTGAATGCCGGCGGTGCGCAGGCGATCGCGGCGCTGGCCTATGGCACCGAGAGCGTGCCGCGGGTGGACAAGATCGTCGGCCCGGGCAACATCTATGTGGCCGCGGCAAAGCGCCTGGTGTTCGGAGAAGTCGATATCGACAGCATCGCCGGGCCCAGCGAGATCCTCGTCGTCGCGGACGACACCGCGAATCCTCGAGTCGTGGCGGCCGACCTGCTGTCTCAGGCAGAGCACGACGAGGCGGCCTATCCACTGCTCGTGACCACCGACGCCACCCTGGTCGACGCCGTGGACCGGGAGCTCGCAAGCCAGCTGGCGGAGCTCCCGCGCCAAGGCGTGGCGGAGCGATCGGTCGGTGACCACGGGTTTGCGCTGATCGTGGAGGGGCGCCAAGATCTGGCGCGCATCGCGACCTTACTCGCCGTGGAGCATGTTTCCGTGCAGACACGCGAGGCGCGCGGACTGGCTGATGAGATCGGGCGCGCAGGGGCTCTCTTCATTGGTCATCACACGCCCGAAGCCGCGGGGGACTACGTCGCGGGACCTTCGCACGTCTTGCCGACGGGGGGCGCCGCCCGCTTCGCATCGCCGCTCGGAATCTACGACTTCGTGACTCGCTGCTCGCTGATCACCTACGAGGCGGACGCGCTCGCAGCACAAGCGGACGCGATCACCTCGCTGGCGCGTTGCGAGGGGCTCGAGGCCCACGCTCGAGCTGTGGAAGTGCGCACCAGGGGCCTGAAGTAAAGTTCAGATTTAGGGCGAGCCGCACCGCTCAAATCACCGCGCGGATTCTCACTGTGTCTCGGCGGGCACCAGGAGCCATTCCGCTCTGGCTGCCAGGCTTGGCCCCGACGGTAGCCTAACTGACCACCTCCCTCTACAGGGGCTTAACAACCGCTCGGATCCCAACTATCACAGGCGCCCCGGTGGGGCGTGTGCGGAAGTTGGCGGCGTTCGTCGAGCAACGGACCCGGTGGTTAGCTCCCTAACGCACCTCAGCGGCAACTCTTCAAGTTCTTGGAATTGCAGGGCTTTGGGAATGGCCCGCTTGTTGCTTAAACCAGTCGCTGGCGCCGTCTGCGCTGGAACCGACACGGCTAACACCGTTCGTTCGAAGGAGAACTCATGACCCTTAAATGGACCCGGCCACTGCTCGCAGCGTCAGTCGGGCTGCTCGCCACCCTCGGGTGTGCCGAGGAGCGAGAGCCGATTAACCGCGTGCAACCCAATGCCCTCGAGAAGAGCTTTTTCGTGGGTGAGGATCTGCAGAGTGATGCAGACAACCCCGCATTCTACGCCAACGGCACCGTGCTCGACATCGGCTACGGTGCGACGCAGGACGCGTTCTTCGATGGCTTCTACGCCAATGACCTGTCGATCATTCGCTGGCAGATCACCGAAGACCGCCTGATCGGACGCCTGGCGTACGAGCGCATCGATGGCTCCGACGGCCAGGGCGCCGGAATGGAGACGAACGACGGCCAGGTCGTCTACGCCTTCAACATCCAGGGTCACTTCGACATCAAGCGCAGCTACAACCCGTCCACGGGCGAAGAGCTGAACGTGATCGAGGAGAACACCTCGGACGCGCCCTGGTACCAGCGCAAGTACTTCCGCGTGGATTGGTCTCGGAACCTCATCACCGAGGCTTACGACTTCGACACGCTGGCGATCTACGGCATCTTCTTCGGCGCTTATCAGTACGAAGAGACCGGCTACTACGTCAACGATCCCAACGACGAGAACGCGCCCAACTTCGAGAAGGACTACTTCGACGTCACCACCAAGGCGTGGGCGAAGCCCCAGACCATCGACCTCGGTGGGCTGTTCGGCTACGGCGAGGTGCCGGTCTGCTTCTTCGACGCCGACTTCTCTGGCGGCCAGGCCCCGGCCGGCAACTGCAACCCGCAGGAGCTGACCATTCGCCACTCGTTCTGGAAGGTCAAGGACAACGACTACCAGCCCCAGGATTGGGACGGCTACCGCTTCCAGGCGGCAGGTGCCTTCACCAAGGACCGTCGCGGTTTCGCGCGGAACTACGGCATGGTGGACACCCAGTGGCGTCGCTTCATCTCCCGCTACAACATCTGGGATCGCAGCCACTACTACTCCAAGCCGGAGACGATGGAAGGCGCGATCGAGTGCTACACCCCGGACAGGACCCCCGTGGGCTCCGATCCGAACCGCGACGTCGACGGCGACGGGACGGCCGACGAGTGCCAGGACGCTGGCAAGGGATCGCAGTGCGACACCTTCAGCCAGAAGTGCACCCTGCCGTTCGCTCAGCGCAAGGTGAACCCGGTCGTTTGGTACTACACCAACAAGAGCGACTACCGTTACTGGGAGGGCACCTACTGGGCGACCCAGGAATGGGACGTCGCGATGCGTATCGGCATCCAGGCCGCGCGCAACGCCGAGTGCAACCGTGTCAAGGGCGGTGACTGCGACGCGCAGTTCCCGGTTCCGCACGGACAGATGGACGAGAACGAAGACGCGCTCGCTGTCTGGCGTGAGGTCGACGCTTGCCGCGCCAACAACGGCAAGAGCGACCCCAGCAAGCGCTGGGACACCGCGGCTTGCGAGAGCGTAGCGGACCAGACGCTCGCGAAGCGCGGGTACTCGAGCGACGATCCGGAGTATCGCGCGCTCAAGACCATCGCCATGATGAAGGACGCTGTGATGCTCTGTCACAGCCCGATCGCCGCTGACGATCCGGCCGAGTGTGCCCCCGGCGAGGAGCGACTGCCCCTCGACGTGAGCTCCGCGGACTGCCAGTTGGTGCCCGAGCTGAAGGCCAAGAGCGCCGACGAGCGTACCGATTCCGACAATCACGTGATCGACGCCTGCGCAAAGGCCTACCACGTGCGGATCGGCGACGTGCGTCGTCACCTCGTCAACGTGATCGACACGCCCCAGACTGGGTCGCCGTGGGGCTTTGGTCCCACCTACGCGAACCCGCTCACGGGCGAGGCGATCAGCGCAAGCATCAACGTGTGGTCGTGGCCGACGGACTTCATCGCACAGTCCGTGGTCGACATGAGCCGCTTCATCAAGGGCGAGCTGAGTGTCGATCAGGTCACCGACGGCAAGTTCGTGAAGGACTGGGATCGCGCGGCGGAGGTCATGACCCAGGGCGGTGCCCTGGCTCCCATGACCAAGGCCGAGGTTCAGGAGCGCAAGGCCCAGATGTTCCAGGCCATCGGCAAGGACATCGACACCGGCATCGCGAACATCGACCCCAGCGCCAAGATCGAGAAGAAGGTCGTCGACAAGCTGATGCAGGTCCGCAACACCCGAGCGTCCATCGGGGCGACCTCGGCGATGAAGCAGACCTACTTCGCACGCATGCAGACGGCGTACGGCAGCCAGACCGAGGCTCAGCTGATCACGCCCGCGATGCAGCAGCTCGCTGGCTCCGGCAGTCTGCCGACGTCGGCGGCCCTGGACTTCGCGTCACCCTTGCGCGGTCGCATCAACCCGACGCTTCACCGCGACATGATGCAACTGGGTGAGGTCGGCCTCGCGAACCGTGGTGCTTGCTTGCTCCACGCGGACGAGTTCGCGCCGTCGCCCACGGCCATGACGGGGCTCGCGGACAAGCTCGAGGCGAAGTTCACCGAGCAGTACGGCGTCTTCAACAAGGACGACGACCTTCAGACTCAGCTCAAGCGAGCCGATGCGATGAAGAACTACGTCGCCCAGAAGATGCACTTCGCGGTCATCACTCACGAGATGGGCCACACCTTCGGCTTCCGTCACAACTTCGTGAGCTCCTCGAACGCCTTCAACTACCGCCCGCAGTACTGGCAGCTGCGTACCCGCGACGGTTCGGTCACCAAGGAGTGCTCCGATCTGGCGCAGGGTGATGCCGCTCAGAACTGCATCGGCCCGCGTTACTACGACCCAGTCACTCAGGAAGAGCACGACGGCATGATCGGCATGTGGTCCCACTCCTCCATCATGGATTACGCGGGTGACTACGCGCAGGACATGGTCGGTCTGGGTGGATACGACTTCCACGCGGTGAAGATGTTCTACGGCGACACCGCTTCGGTGTTCCAGCAGGACGACATGAAGACGGGGCAGCCGCTGGCTCAAGCCATCAACGAGTCAATCCTCGACTCGTTCGGCGGTATCCTGGGCTACATCTACCAGGATCAGCCGGGCGGTCAGGGCACCTCGATTCACTACTCGCAGCTGCAGAAGGTCTACAAGCTGATCGACAACTGCCAGGCGGTGAACCCCGAGGACTACGTTCCGAGCAACTGGGATTCGTCCAAGAGCGGAGCCTTCGATCCGGTCCTCGACGGACACCTGGTTCGCGTGAATGGTAGCTACACCCGCTGCAAGCAGCGCAAGCTCGACTACGTCAACTGGGATCAGTTGTCGGGTGGCGGCTTCGAGGCTGGCAACGCCGACGCTCAGGCGACCGGCGGAACGGGTCCGAGCATCGATCCTCAGGGTCGTACCCGCTTCCCGTTCGGTTTCGCGACCGATCGCTGGGCGGACCTCGGCAACCTCGCCGTCTACCGTCACGATCAGGGCGCGGACCCCTACGAGTTGTTCGAGTTCTTCATCTCCGAGCAGGAGCTGCGGCACATCTTCGACAACTACCGTCGCAACCGGAACACGTTCAGCGTGCGCGGGGCGGCCAACCGTGTGTTGACTCGCTACAACACGAAGATGCGCGATGGCGCCAAGGGTCTGGGCCTGATCTACAATATCATCCAGAACCTCCAGCCCGGTGCGTTCAGTGCCTACGTCGATGCATTCGGCTGGGGCGACAACATGCTGGCTGCCGGTATGGCGTTCGACCACTTCACCCGTCAGATGCAGCGTCCCAACGCTGGTGCTCACGAGGAACCTGGTCAGTTCACGATACCCAACGTGATGCAGCCCCTGGTTGCCAACGAGCAGGCTGCTCCTGGCGACACGATCCTCACCGTGCCCGATGGCCCCCAAGGCTACTGGAACACCGTGGGAATCGGCGGCAAGCTCGTCAACAACACGCTGTCGGACAACCGTGGCGAGTACGACTCCGAGTTCACCCTGAACGCCGGTTCGTACTACGACAAGGTCTACTCCACGATGCTGCTCACCGAGTCGGTGGACAACTTCATCAGCAGCTCGCTGGACGACTTCGTCGACGCTCGTTTCCGTTCGGTATCGCTCGCCGACCTGTTCGGCGATGGTTACCGCCGCTGGCTGGCCAACAACCTCACGGGTGATGGCTGGATCAAGGGCGCGCGTGTCGCGGCGACTTCTACGGGCAATCCTCAGGTGGACAAGGACGGTTACCCTGCGCAGCCCCTGGGCTGGATCAGCTGGTGGCCCTCTACCCCCGAGGTGTGCTTCCCGAACGAAGGAACCACGATCTGCTCGGCCTACGGCAAGGACGGCACGAGCTTCAAGCCGAACACCCCCGAAGTCAGCCGTGCACTGGATCCCCAGATCGGTTGGGAGCAGCAGAAGTTCCTGATCGCCTGGACCCTGGTGTACCTCCCCGAGAACCAGAAGACCCGCTGGCTCGACCAGATGGGGATCTGGAGCCTCGGAGCGGACACCGACCCTGGCTTCGACAATCGCATCGAGTTCCACATGCCCACCGGCGAGGTCTACATTGCCCGTACCTACGGCACGGAGACCTTCTGCTTCGGCAAGAACACCAGCGGCACGCCGGCGTGTGAGACCGTTCAGCGTGGTATTGGTGCCCGCATCCTCGAGTACGCGAACCAGCTACTCAACGCGGCGTACCAGACCACCGAGGTCGATCACAACGGCACCACCTGGTACCTCCCGGTGATGGACGCGGGGACGGGGCAGCCTCTGCTCAGGTCTGGCACCAGCTGCGACAGCAGCGCGGCCTGCCTGAAGCTGCAGGACTTCGTCTCGGTGCCCGACTTCATGCGCCAGGCCATGCACGACTTCGGCATGGCTGACCCGAGCATGAAGGGGATCTACGGCGTGGGCGAGTGATCACCCAGCGGTAGAAAAATAGAGAGACTGGCGGCTCGAGTGGGAACACACTCGGGCCGCGGTCGTTTTGTTGAGGCAATGTTCTGGATGAAAAGTCTTCTGTCTTCTGCGCTTGTTTCCGCGTGCATCGGCTCGGCTCTCGTGTTGCCCGCGTGCGACGAGTCGAACGAGACGCCCTCGGCGGCATCGAGCAAGGCCCCCGATGGCTCGCGGATGGACGCGATGCGAGCGGACTGGCTCAAGCGTTGGCCTCAGTTCCCGGCTCTCCCCGAGTGCGTCGGTCTATCCGAGAAGGACCGCACGCTGTGCACGGATGCCATCGACAAGCGAGAGGCCTTGAAGGCTGGCGAGGAGAAGAAGGTGCCTGCCGCAGAGCACTTGAAGCTCGCCGCCGAGGCGGCGGACGTCGCCGCCGAAGCGGGTGAGAAGCTCGAGCTGGCCTACATGCAGAAGCTCGTCCTGCGCGCTGATCCCAAGGCGGAGGACAAGCACCACCCAGCGCCGAGCGCGGCCCCCAGCGCGCCTTCCCCAGCGGCTTCCGCGCCCATCCCCGCCCCCTCTGGTTCGGACCAGCCGAAGAACGGGGTGATGGCCGCAATCGAGGCGGCCAAGCACGGTCAAACGAAGGATCGCGACCCGCTGCAGCTCGCTGGCTTCCAGTACTACAACGCGGAGCGAGACGCCTTGCTGCGGCTCGCGGGGTACATCCGTGAAGGCGCTCCCGAGGAGCGTGCCCAGGCGCTGGAGCTGTTCGAGAAGCACGCTCAGCGCCACCCCAAGTCAGGGCGTGCGCGTCAGCTGCTCAATGAGGCAATCATCCTGGTGAGCGACAAGGTGCTGCGCGAGCGCCTGCGCAAGATCCGCGAAAAGATGGGTCCAGGAGCCGTACCCGCGCCCAGCGCGAGCGCAGAGAAGTAGTCCAGGCGGCGTGACGGTTGACGAAGACCTCGGAAACGACCAGAACCCACGCCATGGCTCGCAACGTCACCTGTATCAAGCTCGGCCGCGAGGCAGAGGGGCTCGAGAAGCCGCCGTTCAAAGGCGATCTCGGTCAGCGCGTGTTCGATAACGTCTCCAAGGATGCTTGGCGGATGTGGCTCGAGCACTCGAAGATGTTGATCAACGAGTACCGCCTCGACCTGACCAGCGAACAGGGACAGCGTATCTGGATGACGGAGCTCGAGAAGTACTTCTGGGGCGATGGTTCCGAGTTGCCGCCCGAGTTCCAGCCGAAGGGCTGAGGAAGCCCGCGGGCGGCAGCAGGCGCCCCCCTGTGGGCTCCCAAGGATTGTCAGGCGCAGGCGCACCAAGTACGCTCGCGCGCGATGCTCGAGACGCTGTCCAAGGATGACCGGCTACTCCTCTTGAAGTTCGTCTGTGCCTTCGCCTGGGCGGACCTCCAGGTGCAGAAGCAAGAGCGCCAGTTCGTTCACCGTTTGGTGAAGCAGCTCAAGCTGGAGAAGGACGAGGCCAAGCTGGTGGACGGCTGGCTCGAGAATCCTCCGACTCCAGAAGAGGTCGATCCAGCGACGGTGCCTCGGAAGCACCGCAAGCTGTTCCTCGACACAGCCAAGAAGCTGATCGAGAGCGATGGCAATATCGACGCCAACGAAGCGGAAATATTCGAGTTACTCGAGCAGCTCCTGGTCTGAGCCGGGCCGTGTAGGTCGCTCGGCCGGCCCTGGGTTGGCAACCGCTTCGGGTTCGCGCTAAGCCGTTCGCCCTGATGTTGCGCCCCCTCGCAGTCATCATCGCCGCGATGTACCTGACTCGCCCCGGGATGCCTTACCCGGAGGCGGAACGCTACGCGAAGGTCATCCAGGAAGAGGCGAAGGCCCGTGAGTTCGACCCGCTGAGCGCGGTTGCCATCGTGCACTTCGAGACCGGTTTCTTTCCCGAGCTGGTCAGCGAGAACGGTGAGGACTACGGGCTCGGTCAGATCCGAGCGCGCTACATCGGTGCCTGCAAGGACGACGAGGACCCGGTTCACCACCCGAGCGACGAGTGCAAGGCCGTGAAGGAGCAGTTGCTCGAGGGGGAGGCAAACCTGCGCTGGGTTGCCAGGCTGATCACGCGCAACAGGAAATTCTGCAAGGAAAAAACTGGCAGCGCCTGGTTCCAGCAGTGGTTGGCGAGCTATCAAGGGCTGAACTTCCCCAAGCAGAAGCGCTGGTGTCAGCCAAAGAAGAAGACCTGGCGCGTGGTCAACTACCACAAGGAGCTGAAGCGGGAGCTACTTGCCTCGGGGAAGCTGAAGAAGAAGCACCGCGAGCTGGTGGAGCAGAAGCGCAAGGAAGCCGAAGCGGATCAGGCAGAGCACTCCAAGCGGCCGAAGAAGGCTCCTCCCCCCAAGAAGGAATAGCCGAGGAACTCGAGGCAGAGTCAAGAGAGCTCCGCGTGGCCCTCGTCGAGTCCGCTCGTAGTGGCCGTCCGCATGTTTCGAGCAAGGCGCCGTGAAGTGGCTACCGAGCTTCCAGTGCGTCGAGTGCAGTGACGGCAGGGGCGAGCTCGGCCTGAGTCTCGTCGGCATAGAAACCCCGGTAGGATTCCGGTAGCAGCCTCGCGATGGCCAGGCCGACGGCGTGCATCTGTGTGCCACGTTTCCCCTCGGAAGCGTCTGCCAGGGCCTCGGCGCTGATCGCCCGGCCAATCCGCGCGTCCACGTGGGTCGTATGCGCGTGCTCCTCGCCGATCGGCACCAGATGCTCCGTCCCGGTGAGCGCGAGCGGAACGATCTGAGTGCCCGGTACCTCGAGGTAACGTGACACTGCTCCAAGCGCTGGCTGCATCGCTGCCGCACGGCTGCGCGTGCCCTCGACGAAGATCAGCAAGTGGTCGCCGCCTCGCAAGCGCTCTTCGCAGGTGCTGATGGTCTCTGCCGCCAGGCGGGCGACCTCGCGTCGCGGCATCACGGCTTCACCCGACGCGCGGCTCGGGCTCTGCGGCAGCTTGATCGCACCGAAGCACAGGCTGCTGAAGCGACGGAACGCCTCGGTGAAGACCTTCGGACCAGCCAGCACACACAGGCGCTCGACGCTCTCCGCGTGCCCTTCACGTTCGAGCAAGTAGGCGAACAGGTTCGCATCGGAGAAGGACAGGTGATTCGCCAGGTACACGCTCGGCGTTCCGACTCCGGGCAGGTTCCGAGCGCCGTGCAGTGCGGAGTCCCGGGTCACGGTCAACTCACCCAATGCGAAGTTGATTCGGCGCGCCAGGCGGTTGGGTGGGAAGTAGCCCCAGCCCTCGCCCGTCGTGACCAGGCGCCGCAGCAGCTCTCGCCGCGCCTCCTCGCCTTGCTGCTCCAGCAGTGCGTTCAAGCTGGAACGCACTTCCTCGGCGAGAGCGGGCGTGACGAAGCTCGCAGCGGTCTCGACCAGCAATCGGGCGCCGTCCTCCAGGGCCATGGGCGCGACCATAGCAGCACAACCAAGTCATGGTACGCCCATCCTGACGCAGAACTTAGGTGCTTTCAGATGCTAGACTCCCTGCATCCTCCGAGGAGGGGTCTGGCCTATGAACCTTGAGCGCATGCTGGAAAAGTGTCGGCGCGAGCAGTGGAGCGTCGAGGACCTGGACTGGAGCGGAACGCCCCGCACCATGTCCGAGGACGACGAGCGGGCGATCGTTCAGTACTTCACCGACATGGCGGGCATCGAGCGCCTGGCCGGTGCTCTGTTCGAGGAGCAACGCCGGCGCGCCGAGGACCCGACCTTGAAGTCGATCTTCGCCACCTTCGTCGAAGACGAAGAGCGTCATGCTCAGGCGGCTGAGCGCTTGGCTCGCTACTACGACACGCGCAGGCTCCAGACCTACCAGATGAACCGCGCGCTCCAGCGCTTCCGACCGCACTTCGTTGCGTCCGTGAAGTATCTCTCTGCGGAAATTGCCAATGCGTACATCACGAGCGGCGAGCTGATCCTGGACATCGCGCTGCTGCGGTCCATCAACGACTACGTGCACGACGCGATGAGCGAGCGCGCGATGGATCTGATCAATCGCGACGAGTCGCGCCACATCGCCATCGACTTCCACATGATCGGCTACTACTCGTCTCAGGACTACGCCGACAAGCTCGCGGCGGAGGCGAAGAAGCCGCTGTTGATCCGGCTCTCCGCGCTTTGGTCCTTCGCGCACGTGCTCTACTATGGGGCTCCGTTCTTCCGCGGCGTGTTCTTCAAGCCGATGCAGGTCGTCGACCCGAGTGGTGTCCGCATGAAGGAGGCGTTCAAGCGCATCCAGCTCCTGTCGAAGAAGCCAGGCGTCCGACGCAGCAACTTCGTCAAGTTCATGGAGCGGCTGCAGGATCAGTACAACGACTCGAAGCTGACGCGGCTGGTGTTTGGTCGCGCCATCGAGCGCTTCCTCGGCGTGGGCCCAGAGATGATCGCGCGCCTGTATGATGAAGCCGAGCGCGAGCGCGCCTCACGGATGAGCTACGACGAGCTCGCGGCGGACGCGCTGCAAGCGAAGTTCGCCTGAGACCGAGCGTGCCCTGGCTCTACCCGGCTGAGGCCGGCCGCGGTGTCAGCGAGAGCAGGCGTCCTTGCTCTTGCACACGCTGCCGACGCAATGGTCCGAGTAGCACATGCTGTCGTCCTCGCAGTTGCCTCCGAGGCGCTGGAGGTTCCGGCAGGTGCCGTTCACGCAGCGAGCGAAGGGCTGGCACTGCGGCCCGAAGACCTGCGCGCAGGGCTCACCCGCTGCGGGTAGCGCGACGCAGGTTCCCGACGTCGCGTCCTGGAGCTGGCAGTAGGCGTCGCCCCCGCATCCATCGGGAAACGCAGGCTCGCAGCTCTCGCCGAGGTCCGAAGCCTTCTTGCAGGTGCCCGAGGTGCCAGAGCCGGGTGCACACACCAGTTCCAGCGAGCACAGCGGGCCCTTTGCGATGTCGCAGGACTGGCCTTCGTTGGTGGTGAAGAGCGAGCTCACGTCCTCGCAGCGACCCCGGGTGTCAGCGGTGGCGCCGAAACAGAAGCTGCCCGCAGCGCACTGGACGCCGCCTTCGTCGCAGGCGCTACCCTTTGGCAGCGGGGCGGCACAGGTGCCGTCGGGGGCGCAGATCAGGCCTTTGCCACACGCGTAGTCGCCGCCACAGCCGCTCCCTGCGCCTCGGCGTTCGCTGCACTTGCCGGGGCAGGCGCCGTCGGCGTCACAGAAACGCGTAGCACCGCACTCACCATCCACCGTGCACTCGCCGTCGAGCTCGGTGGTCCCTTCGATGGTGTCGTCGCAGACCTTGGGCAGCCCCCCGAGCAGCACGTCACACCCACCGTTTGCGATGGCGTCCAGGCAGGCTCGTGCCGCGGTGGGGTGGTACACCACGCGCCCATCGGCGACTGCCGCCTTCAGCGCAGGGTAGTCCGAGTCGGTGAACATGCGTCCCTGCAGGGTCGTGCACTCCTCGTTGGGCAAGTAGACCGCGGTCAGCGCGCCGCCGCAGCGCTCGAGCAGCTGACAGGTCGATTTCACGAGCTCATCGGGGAGCTCCTCGAAAGCGATCCCCGCGTCGCTCTTCGCGCCGTCGTCACTCGAGCTACAGCCGGAAACCACGCAAGCCAGCGCGAGCAAGCCGAGCCCCAGGCCACCAATCAAGCGCATCATGCGCCGAGTCTAAACCACTCCTGGAGTCAGCTTCAGGATTTGCTGGATGTCTTCGAGCTGGCCGCCTTTGGCTTGTCGCTCGCCAGCGCGGCTTCGGCGAGCTCCGCGAGCTCTGGATCCAGCTTCTCCTTGTCGGTGAGCTGCGCAGGGTCGCCCGCCGCCTTCTTCCCCCTGGACCACACGTTGCGCTTGGTGTGCAGGAAGAAGACCGCGAACAGGCCGTACTCGCCCAGCATCAGCAGCAGGAGCGAGAAGTGCGGGAAGCCATCGACGAACAGCGAGATGGTGCGGGAGAGCGGCATCAGGAGCAGCACGACCACGAACAGGGTCGCGTGGCGCTTCTCCGTGAGGATCTGCTTGTTGAGCACGGCCACCGCGGCGCCGAAGCCGATGGCGATGGCCCCCATGTAGCGCAGCTGGTTCAGCAGCGACGCCACACCGCTCTGCTCCAGCATCTCGGTGCTGACGCCGACCATCTGCGCTGCGTCCTTCGCGCCGATCAGCATGAAGCCACCGGCGCCGATGAACACCAAGACGTAGAGCCAGAGGCAGATCCGAGCGAGCGCTTTCACGGCGCCGAGTATCTCACGCACACGGCCTGAGCCCAAGCGCCGCTCATCGCGGCTTCTCGAGAGACGCTCGGGAGCCGTCCTGGCGCCGTCTCGATCTGGCGCAGCCGAGCTAGCGAGCCTGCGCCCGGCACGGGGTCAGCGCAGGAGGCCGCGTTCACGGAAATAGGCCATCGCATCTCGCAGAGTCTGCTCGAACGGACGATAGGTCGCCCCGAGCTCCAGCACGGACTTCTGGTTGGAGTAGTAGCCCGGACGCAGCGTGTACTCGAAGAAGGCGCTGGTCACCGGCGGTTCTTTTCCGCGAAGAATCGAAATTCGCTCGACGCCCCGAACCAGGCGCTTGGCGAGCGCGGTCGGCAGGCGCTTCATCGGACGCTGCTTGCCGGATGCCTCGAGGATGGCCTCGAGCAGCTGGCCGTTGCTCAGATTGTGGGCGGTGGCGATGTAGCGCTCGCCAGCGCGACCCTTCTCCGCCGCGAGCACGTGGACCAGCGCTGCGTCCCGCACGTCGACGTAGCTCATCCCGCCGTCGGTGTAGATCGCCGGTCCCTTCATCTCCAGCGTGTTGAGCACGATCTTGCCCGAGGGCGTCGGAGCGATGTCACCAGGACCGAGCACCGCTCCGGGGCACACCACCGAGACGTCCATGCCCCAGGTCGCGAAGCTCTCAGCGACCTCGCGGGAGTGGTACTTGGAGCGACTGTAGTGCATGTCCACCTCCCAGGCCTCGTACGCCGCGCTCTCGTCTCCGAGGCGTCCAGGAGCTGGTCTCCCCAGGGAAACAATGCTCGCGGTGTAGATGGTGCGCTCGACACCGGCTCGCCGCGCTGCCTCGAGCATGTTGAAGGTGCCCCGCAGGTTGACCTCGTACATGGGCCGTGGATCCGTCATGTACGCCTTGTAGACGGCGGCGGCGTGAAACAGCGTGTCCACGTCGCGAACGGCTTGCCGGCAAGCCTCCAGATCCAGGACGTTGCCGCGCTGGATCTCCACGTCGAGCCCCTTCAGGTTGTCGCTGGGCTCGTCGGGCAATGCCAGCACCTTCACCGTCACGCCGCGCTCGACCAGCAGGCGAACGATGGCGCTTCCGAGAAACCCGCAGCCGCCAGTGACCATTGCTCGCTTCACATTCCCTCCTGGATAAAGACGCGGCGACGAAGGTGACGACGCCGGGCAGTGGGGAGCCTACTACACCGCGCCGGGCGACTCGCTTTCGTGGCGTGGGCAGCAGGGCGCGCCAGCTCGAGGATCTGCCGTTCCTGGAAGGTTGTTCCAAGTATGCAACAGCGCAGCGCTTGCTCTCTGGTGCGCTGGCGCCAAACCGCCTTGGCCGCTGCGTCCGCGGCAGGCTCCGGCTGGCGGCCGGCCCGCCGGCTCCGCTAGACTACCTCGGTCGAGGTGGCGTTCCAGGCGTCACTGCTCGTCCAGCGATCGCTCGCAGCGCTGGACACAGGAAGGACCAAGCATGAGCCGCTTCAAATTCATCGCCGACAGCTTCTCTCAGCGCGTTGCCCAGCGACGGATCGGCGCTCCAGCGGCGATGTTGCTCGGCGTGCTGCTGGGACTGAGCGTCGTGGGCTGCGGCAGCGACGAGGAAGTCCAGGATGAGGCCGAGCTGCAGGTCGGGTTCGACGACGCCACGATGGCTGAACTGAAAGGTGTCGGATTGGACCGCTACATCGGTGAGTTCGAGCCCGACGAGGTACGGGACTACGGCGAGGGGCTGTATGGCTTCCAGTTCGCCGCGGACGAGAACGGGCCGATCTGCTTGTGGGGCGATCCCTATGCGTTCGGGCTGCTGGACCAGGGCTCCGAGGACCTGCTGATCTACCTCCAGGGCGGCGGTGCTTGCTGGTCAGAGCTGTGCTCGGCGAACACCAAGGCAGGCGATCGCGTCCCGACGCTCGGTTGGACGGACCCGTCGAGTGAGCAGAACCCGTTCTACGGATACAACATGGCTCACGTCGCCTACTGCGACGGGTCCGTGTTCAGCGGCGACAACGAGATCGATCAGGGGGACGGCACCATCCGCTACCACCACGGCCTCGCGAACCTGACCGCCGCGATGGACGTGCTGAAGGAGCGCTACCCGGAGCCCAAGCGCATCGCGCTGGTCGGCTCGAGCGCTGGCGGCTACGGCACGATCATCGGGACTGCGGCGGTGCGCATGCAGTGGCCGCACACCCACCTCGATGTGATCAATGACGCGGGTCTGGGGCTGACCAACCCGGAACGCCCCGAGACGCTCGAGAACTTTAAATCCGAGTGGAAATTTGATCAGTTCATCCCACCTTCCTGCGAGACGTGTCAAGAAGGCCAGTTCTCGGAGATGATCGCCTGGGCGCTGGAGCGCGATCCCAGCCTGCGAGTGGGTGCCTTCTCCTCCTACGAGGACGCGGTGATTGGCGGCGTGTTCCTTGGCATGGCTGGCCCAGACTTCAAGGCGCTGCTGCTCGAGGAGACTGGCAGTATTCACGAGCGCAGCCCAGACCGTTTCAACCGCTTCTACATTGCGGGCTCGCAGCACACTGCGGCGATCGGCCTCTACGATCACCAGGTGGACGGAACGCTGCTCACGACCTGGGTGGACGAGATGCTGGATGCCGACCCCGAGTGGCCCGATCTGCTACAGAGTGACGACTGATGTCGCTACGTAGCCTCGGACTCCCTGACAAGGTCTACACCTACCTGCTCGAGCACTCGTTGCGCGAGCCTGACGTGCTCGCCGCGCTTCGTCAGGAAACCGCGAAGCACTCCGCCGCTCGCATGCAGATCTCCCCAGAGCAGGGCCAGTTCATGCGACTGTTGGTCGAGCTCATGGGGGTGAGGCGCGCGATCGAAGTCGGCGTGTTCACGGGGTACAGCTCGCTCAGCGTCGCTCTGGCCATGCCCGACGACGGAGAGCTCCTGGCGTGCGACGTGAACGCCGAGTTCACCGCCATCGCCAGGAAGTACTGGGAGCGCGCCGGGGTGAGCCACAAGATCGAGCTGGTGCTCGCTCCCGCATCGGAGACGCTGAAGTCACGCGTCGCTGCGGGCGAAGCAGGTAGCTACGACCTGGCCTTCATCGACGCGGACAAGGGCGGCTACCAGACTTACTACGAGCGATGTCTCGAGTTGCTCAGACCCGGTGGTCTGATCCTGGTGGACAACGTGCTCTGGAGCGGGAGCGTCGCCGATGAGTCGGATCAAGACGAGGACACTCGCGCGATCCGCGAGCTCAATGAACGTATCCACGCGGATCAGCGGGTGAGCGTCAGCATGCTTCCCGTCGGTGACGGGCTGTACCTGGCGCGAAAGCGCTGAGCCTCGGCGTCCGTTCTCAGCGTCGATCAGTTGGGGCGCAGACCTGGCAGTGCCCAGTCCGTGAAGGCTTCGAAGTAGGCCCGTAGACCGTCGCTCTGGTCCTTCCACTGGCAGCCCAGGAACTCGTGGAAGAGCTGCACCGCCAGCGCCCCGGCTGGATAGACCTCGGAGGCTCCAGGGCGTGATGCTTCCCACTCCGCCTGGCCCCAGGCTGCGGCCCTGAGTTCACTGCCCAGCGCTGGCCCGAGGGCCATGCGCTGGTACGCCACTGCGCCGGCCGCCTGGGTGACGATGTTCAGGCTGCGCCCGGGATCGTCGATGGCGTCCAGTGTCATCACGGCGCAGCCCGCGGCGTAGTTCGCGCCGAGCGCCGCGTAGCGAAGCACCACGGTCGTGGCGTGCCGGTCGAGTCCGGTCTCCGCCTTGCGCTTCATCAGCTTGAGGGACTCGGTCACCGCCTCGGTCGTACGTTTCTCTGCGGCAACGATGGCGGTGTAGGCCTCGCTGCGCGCCTTGCGGGTGGCTTCGACGTCGACCTTGCCCTGCACCCAGGCGTGAGCGACGGACAGCTGATCCAGGAGCGGTCGATTGGCTCCCGGGGGCATCGACTGCCGCAGCGCGTAGTCTGCGAGCGTCACGCAGAGCGCTACGAGCGCGCGGTGCGTCTGGTCGCCGCGGCCGCAGATCTTCGCGGCACGCTCGATGGGCAGGGGAGCCGCGCCGGTGATCTCTTCACCTTGGTGGATGATGCGCAGCTGGAGCTTGCGCTTGATTCCGGGGCTTGCCATCGGCGCGTCCTATACGACACCCTCGGGCTCACGCATGCGCTTTGTGACGCCAGAGTCGACGCCGCGAGTCGGGCGTGGCGGCTCGACTGCTCGAAATGCAGGCGCGGCGAGCCTCGCGTCGCTCTGGCTGGTGGCGCTGTGGGGCTCGCTGGTGAGCTGCCACGACACCGAGGCGACCGAGCAGTCGCCCAGCGCCAAAGCCGCGAGCGCTGTGCCGGAGACACCGGTCGACGGCTCGGCCAGCGTAGCGCACCTCACCCCCGAACCCGGCCGGAGCGCCCGGATCAGCTCGAGCTCGAAGGCTCGGTCGGCGACGCTGCCTGACCCCTTGAACCCGACGCGCCCGTTCTTCGCCACCCAGCAGACCTACGCACCGCTGCCCAAGGGCTGGCGAGACGCACAGCCGGCGAAGGACCTGCAGTACATGAAGAGCCCCGAAGAGCGCGGTGGGGTCTTGCCGTGTGAGGCGCCAGATCCAGGGTTCGGCGTACACGACCCGAAGTGGATTCACGTGCAGCCCATGGGCAACTTCATCGTGCCGAAGCAGCTGGTGCTCGACGAGAGCGGTGGGTTCGACCTCGTGGTGCACTTTCACGGGCAACGCCCTGCGCGCAAGGAGCTGGTGCGCACCGGCGAAGACCTGGTGTTCCTGGGGGTGAGCCTCGGCATCGGCAAGGCGTACGCTCCGCCATTTCACGACGGGAAGCTGTTCGCTCAGCTAATTTCTGGCGTGGAAAATAAACTCGGGGCGAGGATGAAGCGAACGGTCCACGTCAGGCGCCTGGCCCTCTCGGGGTGGAGCCGTGGCTTCGAGGCGATTGGAGAGGTCCTGTCGCAGCCCCTGGGAAAGAAGGTGGACGCGCTGGTGTTGATCGATAGCTTCCACGGTTCTCGGGATCTCGAGGCGCGCGCGCTGCGCCTTGCGCCGTTCCTGGAGTTCGCCCGAGGGGCGCAGGCCGGGAAGCGCTTCTTCTTTCTCAGCCACTCGGCGATCCCCACAGAAGACTACGCGTCGACCACCGAGACCGTGCACTGGCTAGTCTCCGAGCTCGGGGGAAGACCCGTTCCAGCCCGGCGGCGTGACGCGCTAGGCCTCGAGCTCACGGACTTCTTCGATGCCGGCGACTTTCACGCGCGGGGCTACGCCGGCAACGGCAAGCTCGACCACTGCGCGCATTTCGGCGTCTATCCCGACGCGATCCGCGCCATCGCGGCGCGCTGGAGGGGGAACCAGGCGCTCCCCCCCGCGCTCTAGTCCGGCGCCACGGCTGCCCGGAGGAAACAGCGCTAGCAGCCAGCGATGCCCGCGAGCTCTTGCGCGGTGAAGCCCATCAGGTGGAGCAGCGCGTCCAGGCGGCCCTCGTTGTGATTCAGGCTCATGTCGGCCACGGCCTGGAGCTTCGGCTTGGCGCGGTAGGCGATGCCAAGGCCCGCGGTCTGCAGCATGAAGATGTCGTTGGCCCCATCGCCGATGGCGACGGTCTGCTCGAGGCGCACCTCGTAGGTCTTGGCCATGTCCTTCAGGAGCTGCGCCTTGCGCTGGGGGTCGACGATGGTGCCCAGCACGTTGCCAGTCAGCAGACCGTCCTTCGCTTCCAGCTCGTTGGCGAAGGCGAAGTCCAGGTTGAAGCGCTGGCGCAGCTCGTCGACGAAGAAGTCGAAGCCGCCGCTCACCAGGCCCACGCGGAAGCCCAGGGACTTCAGGATCTTGACGAAGTTCTCGGCGCCGGGATTGAGTTCGAAGCGCTCGCTGAGGCCCCGCGCACGCTCCATCGGCAGCCCCTCGAGGAGCTTCACCCGCTCGCGCAGTGCGCCGGAGAAATCCAGCTCGCCCGCCATCGCACGCTTGGTGATCTCCGCGACGCGATCCTTCACCCCGCACAGATCCGCCAGCTCGTCGATGAACTCGCCCTTCACGAAGGTCGAGTCGACGTCCATACACACCAGGCGCTTGTTGCGACGGAAGATGTCATCTCGCTGCACCGCCATGTCGACGTGTAGCTGCGCGCCCATGGCGAGGAGCTCGCCCCGGAGCTCCATCATGTCGCCGTCACTGAGCTCCTTCTTCTCGGAGTCGGCGATCAGCTCAACCCCGCTGAAGCCGTCGTCGGAGAGCGGGCGGATCTGACGGATGTTGAGGTTCTTGCTGGCGATGTAGCGGGTGATCTGTGCCAGGGACGAGCCGTCCCCGAGCGATCCGAGGAAGCTGACGCAGAGCGCGCTTCGCGGCGGGAATGGGACGGATTCCATTTCCGCGGTGAAAGGTGCGACATCCACCTTGAGGCCCAGCTCGCTGCTGGAGAAGAGGATCTCCCGGAGCGCCCCCGATGTGGTGGGGAGGTCGATCACCGCGGAGAGGTTCAGGTAGCCGTGGAGCACCGACTGACCGATGTTCACGAGGCGGGCATGCTCTGACGCGATGATCTCGGCGAGCTTGGCGGTGACTCCCGGGCGATCCGGCCCGGCGACGTGGAGGATGATGCGATCGTTCTTGGCCATGATGATTGGCCCCGCTCGAATGCGGGGGCACGCTCCCCATAACGCGCTGCAATAGGGGCCTGCAAGCTCGCCCTGGACGACTCCTGTGTGGGGGGAGAGCGGGCGCGTTTTCATGGCTCGTAGCTCGCCAGTTTCAGTCTGACTGAACGCGGTGGCGGTCCCCGTGGGAAACTTGGCGGGGCGCGTACATCCCTGCGCGGCTATCCTGCGCGCCATGTGGATCACGGTCTTTCGCAATCGCTTGCGCACGGACGCGGCCGCTGACTACGGCGACGTCGCCTCCCGCATGAAGGCGCTGGCCCAGCGCATGCCCGGCTACATCGGCTTCAAGACCTTCAGCGCGGACGATGGTGAGCGCGTGAGCCTCGTCGAGTTCGATTCGCTCGAGGCTCTGCTCGCGTGGAAGAACCATCCCGAGCACCGCGCGGCCCAGGAGCGTGGTCGGCAGGCTTACTACAGCGAGTACTCGGTGCAGAGCGCGGAGATCGCGCGGGACTATCGGTTCTCGCTCGATCCCCAGCAACCTGCCTCCAGCGCCATCCGCTCGGGCGACTGAGCAGCGCTGCGCAACGTAGTGTTGCCGCGCTTGCTCCGAGGCAGGGGTGCCCGCCACACTGGAGCTGCGCTCGCAGGCATGCGCGCGGAAACGGACCTCTGCGATGAAACAGATCCCTCGGCGTGAAGCGCTTGGCAGCTTGGTGACCCTGGCGAGCGCGAGCGTGCTCGGCGCCGGAGGTCTGATGGCTTGTGACAGCTCGGCACCGGAGCCTCGCTCCGCCTCCCGCGCCCCACGGCCTCTGCCGACGCGTCGTGTGCCCCGTCGGTTCCGCAGCATGCCCACCGCCGAAGGTCGCGGCGCCATCGTGCACCGCATCTTCCCGGTGCCCGGCTTCCGTCACCTCGATCCCTTCGTCGTGCTCGACGACTTCGAGGTCGCGCAGCCTGCGGGCTTCCCGGATCACCCACACCGTGGCTTCGAGGCCTTCACCTACATGCTCGAGGGTGCGTTCCATCACAAGGACAACCTCGGCAACGATAGCGTGATCACTGCCGGGGGCACCCAGCGCTTCACGTCGGGCCGCGGGGCGCGTCACTCGGAGATGCCCGGGGCAGGAACGACCAACCGCGGCCTTCAGCTGTGGGTGAACCTGCCTCGAGCGAAGAAGCAGATCGAGCCGAGCTACGCGGGTACGCCCCATCATGAGCTCCCGCTGTTGAAAACCGCAGGGAAAACTACCAGGCGCGTCGTGGGCGACGGGTCGCCCGTGAAGCTGGAGACGGCGGTGTTCTACGAGGACGTGAGCCTCGACGCCGGCTCGACCCACTCGGTGAGCCTGCCCGAAGACGACAACCACCTGCTCTACCTGATCTCGGGGGAGGTGAAGGCTCAGGGCGTGAAGCTCGCGATGCGTGAAGGCATCCTCCCACTCTCGGGGCAGCTGGACATCGACGCGCTGCGCCCCTCGCGCTTCGTCGTGCTCAGCGGGCGTCCGCATCGGGAGCCGATCTATCTCCACGGTCCATTCGTCGACTGAGTGCGCAGCGCTTGCGCCAGGACTCGGTCGCGCGAAGGACTGGTCGCACCCGGAGTCGTTTTGCCTTGGGGGTGAGGCGCAACGTTCGCGCACCACGTCCACCCGCGCTGTCGCGATTCGCCCCAGGCTCCAGGCCGCCCGAGGGTCGGGCGTTGACGATGGCGTTCGGCCGTGACAGAGCGCGGGCCATGTCGATGCGTGGTCTGCGGCGCGTGGTAGTGCTCTCGGTGCTGGGTTTCTCCTGCATCAGTGCCGCTCACGCCGAGGGAGGGGAGACGGACAAGCAGGCTCCGGAGGCGGCGCCCGACGAGGGAGATGTCCCTGGTGACGTACCCGACGAAGTGGACGACTCCCGAGATGACGCCCGGTCGGATGGCGACGCCAGGACGGACGAGGACGCCGACGCCGACCAGGACGAGGAGGAGCCCATCGTCTCCTTGAAGAGCAGCCGTGAGTTTCGCGTCGTGGCGCGCAGCCTGCGCCTCAAGGAGTCCAGCGCCGAGCGTCTCCGCGCGGTAGCAAAACTCTACCGTGAAGCGACGAAGCACAAGCTGGTGGTGACGGGTGGGGACCGCACGGCGGAGCGCCAGGCGGAGCTGATGTACAAGAAGCTGAAGTCCGGCGAGGACCTGATCAAGCTGTATGCTCGTACGGATCTAGCAGCGGCCATCGTCGATGAGTACAAGGACGCGCGCGCGGCGGGGGCGACCCGCAAGGGCACGATTCACCGGATGAAGAAGCTGATCGAGTCGCAGATGGATGAAGGTCAGTACATCTCACGCCACCTGAATTTCACCGCAGCCGACGTGCGCTCCCGCGGCTTGAGCGCGGACCGCGTCAAGGCGTTGCGGGAAGCCGTGAAGGCGGTGGAGGGTGTGTCCCTGGTCGACGAGCGCGACGGCGCTGCACCCTGCTTCCATCTGGGGCTCTAGCTCGCGTGGGGCTCAGGCCTTCGGGCGCGCGGGACGGGGTCAGCTCTCCAGTGCGCGCCTGAGCGGACACTCCGGCGGAATCGTCTGGCCGCGGCGGTAGCGCTCCAGGAGCGCCCTGGAGCGCTGGGCGAGCTGGCGCCGCACCTCGCGGCGCATGCCTCTGACCCGCGGTATCTTCATGTCGTCGTAGCCGGTGGTCTGATGGCGCATCCAGGCGATGGTGGCTGCGCGCGCTCGCTCCTCGATGGTGATGCGCTTGGTGCGCGCGACGGTGCCGCTACCCACGGGAGTCGCGTGAGCGGCGATGGCCTTCGCCATCTGCTGGGCGAGCGCCGTATGTTCTGGCGCGAAATCGAGGAACTCGAACACTTCCTGCTCGAAGCTCGCTGCGTACTCCACTTGCTCGGCCTCACGCTTCACCCGCGCCGCATCCAGCTTGCGCTGGTAGGCAGGATCGGCGCGTTCTGCGGCTAGCGCCGCCGTGATGCTCTCCACGCGCTCCCTGGGTGCCCAGATCCCCCGGGAAAAGACCTTCCTGCCCTTCTTCTCCTGCACGAGCCAGTGATCGCCGCCGGCCTTCACCCGGCGGCTGAGGGCGGGGTCGCCGGGAGGTACCAGCAGCCAGTCGCTGGGCGCGACGAGGTACTCGCCCGACTCAGTCTTCACCTCGCGCGGCGCGCGCCCAGGGCTGACGGTGAGGCCGGGAGCTGATGGGCGGCTGCGAGCGGGCATGGCGCGCCCTTACCACATCGCGCCACGCACGCAGGCTGCAAAAGACTGCGTTCTCCAGCGGCCTGCGTGCGGATCAACTAGGCGGCGCAGCGCACGACGCCGCCAGCGGCGCGTCTAGCGTCGCGCCGCCAAGCGCCTGGGCGCACGCCGAAGTGGCGATGGAAGGCCCGGCTGAGCGCGAACTCCGAGTCGTAGCCGACCTCATCTGCGATCGCCGCGAGCCCTGCCTCGGTGTCGATCAGCAGTCGCGATGCTTTTTCCATGCGGAATTGGCGAAGGACGCTGAGCGGTGGCCTGGCGAGGGCGTCGTTGAAGCGTCGATTCAGCACCGCGCGGGAAGTGCCGAGCTCCTTCGCGAGGGATTCGACCGTCCAGCGCTCGTCGGAGCGAACTCGAAACAGCTCGAGGGCGGTGGTGACCAGGGGATCTTCCGTCCAGCTGATGCTTGCCGTGCTGGCTTCGGTTGCTTCCTCGCCGATCGGTTCTTCGCGGTCGTCGCCCATCGACTGATCATTGCGCCTCACCCCCGGCCCGCAAGTCCCGAGCGCTTTGGGTATGCGATTGTTTCGCAACGAGCGCCCTGGCCATGGGCAAGCGCCGTGAACTCCGTAGGTTGTGAGCCATGCCCAAGCGGAGCGAACCCGAGAGAGACGAGAAGCGTCCCGACGTGGCGCACACGAGGCACCTGCAGGAGCGCTTGTTCGGCACGCGCACGTTGCTCGTGTTCGGAGAGATCACGATGGACGTGGCGGAGGCGACCAGCGCGCAGCTGCTGGCGCTCGCGGCGGAGAACGATCGCCCCGTTCGCATGGTGATCCACTCGCCGGGGGGACACGTGGAAAGCGCCGACACGATCTTCGATCTGGTGCGGGCCATCCCGGCACCAGTGTCCATGATCGGCACCGGTTGGGTGGCGAGCGCAGGAGCGCTCATCTACTCCAGTGTGCCTCGGGAGCGTCGGTATGCGCTGCCAAACACGCGCTTCCTGCTGCATCAGCCGCTGGGCGGCATGAGTGGTCCGGCCGCGGACGTCGAAATCGAAGCGCGGCAGATCGGTCTGATGCGCAAGCGCTTGATCGAGACGTTCGCCGAGGCCACCGGCCAGAGCGAAGCTCGCATCGAGAAGGACAGCGATCGCAACTACTGGCTGAGCGCTAGCGAGGCGGTCGAGTACGGCCTCGTGGGACGAGTGGTCAGCGGGTTGGGTGAGGTATGACGGCTATGGCCTGAACACGTACAGCGCACCAGAATTGCCCTTGGAGTTGTCGGACTCGTCGCCGTTCGTGCCCGTCGCGCCGCTGTCTTCGAACATCGCAGAGACGACGAAGCTCGGCCCGCTGATGGCGACGCCGGTTCCGAACAGATCAGCCAACCCCGGACTGCTAGCCTTGATGTACGTGCTGAAGGTCCAGCTGTCGCCCGTGCGTGTGTAGAGGTACGCGGCGCCTGCGCCATCCGTCCCGTCGTCGGTGCCATCGCCGTTCAGTCCAGGCACCGAGCCGTCCTCCTTGGGGGCGCCGATCAGCAGCAGATCGCCGCTGACGGCGACGCTCTCCCCGAAGTTGTCGTTGGCCCCGGTGTTGCTCGCCTTGACGTACGCTTGCTGAGTCCAGGCCGTTCCGCTGCGGAAGAACACATAGGCCGCGCCCGTCGACTCGTAGACTGACATCTGCGAGCCGTTCACTCCCGTCGAGTCGCTGTTCTCGTTGACCGAGCCGGCGACGAAGGTGTCGCCGTCAATCGCAAGGGACTCGCCGAGGAAGAGGTTGGCGCCATTGTTGCTGGCCTTGACGTAGGCCTGCTGAGACCACGCGGAACCGTCACGAACGAAGACGTAGACCGCGCCGGACTCGGTGTAGGTGGGGTCGTTGCCCAGGCTGCCATCGACACCGGATGCCGGGCTGTCCTCTCCTGTGGCGCCTACGATGATCGTGTTGCCGCTCACCCCCACTGAGAAGCCAAAGTTGTCGAACGTCTCGGCGTTGCTGGCCTTGAGGTATGCCTCTTGGGCCCACCCGCCAGGAGCCCTGCGGAAGACATAGGCGGCGCCGGCCTGTTTGGCGTCGTCATTCAGCTGATCGCCGTCGATGGTCGTCGCGTCGCTGTCCTCCTCTGGGGCGCCCACCACGATGAGATCACCGCTGATGGCCACCTTGTGGCCGAAGCGATCGCTGTTGCCTGCGTTGCTTGCGGTGAGATAGGCGGACTGCATCCAGCTCGAACCGCAACGGGTGAACACGTAGGCGGCGCCGGAGTCGCTGCGGGAGTCGCCGGGTCCGTCCTCGTCCTGAGCACCCACGACGATGGTATCCCCACTGATAGCGACGCTGCGGCCGAACTGATCGTTGCCTGGGTTGTCTGGTTTCAGCACTGCTTGCAGCGACCAGCCGTTGCAGTCGCGGGTGTAGACCAGGGCTGCGCCCGCGTTGCCGTTACCTAGCGGATACGCCTCACTGCCGGCCACGATGGTGTTGCCGTCCATCGCAACTGAGCGGCCGAGCTGGAGGCTCGATTGCGAGATGTCGGCCTTGAGGTAGGCTTCTTGAGGCGACGCCACGCCCGCGTCACTGCAGCCCGCGTCGGGCGGAGGATCGCACGCGCCGCCGTCCATGCCCGCGCTCCCCGCTCCCTCGAGACCAGCGCTGGTTGCGGAATCATGTGGAAACTCCTAGGGAGCTCTCGCGCGCCCGCGCAGCGCTGCCCTGCCCTGAGCTACGCGGGCTCAGCGCTGGAGTGGAATCACCGCGGTTCGCTCGTCGTGTGCTGGGTCGTCCTTGCGGAAGATCAGGGTGAAGCCGATGAAGCCGCACCACATCGCCGCGAGGTGATGCAGCATCGGCGCGCCCCCGAGCCGCTCGAACAGCAGGCTCGAGATGGGCGGACCGATCAGCATTCCGGCAGCGTAGAACGCATTGTAGATGGCGGTCGCGCGGCTGTAGTCCCTGGCGGGCACCACCAGGCCCTGCAGCGCCAGGCTCATTGGCGAGATGCTGGCCAGCGTGGCTCCGGCGACGAAGACCGCTACGAGCATCCAGGGAAAGCTATCGAGCCAGGCGAAGGACGCGATCATCAGGGTGCCGATCACGGCGAGCGTGCGCATCGTGAGCAGGTGCCCGAAGCGGTCGCCGATGCGACCCGCGGGGTTGGTGAACAGCACCATGCCCAGGGCGAAACACGCGGTAACGTAGATCGTGTTCTCCTTGCTAACGTGCTTCTCGGCCATCAGGAACAGCGGCAGGAACAGCACCACGCTGGCCTGGAAGTAGCCGTAGGCAAAGGTGGCAAAGCAGCTGGTCTTGATTCGCCACAAGACGCCCAGGCTGCCGAGGTCGTCGTTCGTCGCTTCTCGCGCTGGCCCATCTGCCCTCTCGAGTCGGGTTTGGACGTCGCTGGATGCTTCTCCGCCAGGATCCAGTCTCGCGGCAGCGTCGGCGTCGCGACTCAGGAAGAGGAGGAAATAGACTCCGACGCCGAGTGCCAGCGCGCCGGCGACGCTGAAGGCGGCAGAGAGGGGCCATAGGGCGACCAGGCCGCGGCTCAGCAGCGGTCCCAGGATGTAGCCCAGAGCCATGAACACGGCGTACAGACTGGTAACGAGCGCCTTCTGGCCGGTCTGCGCCCGGGCCAGGAGCACCGTCTCGCAGCTCACCCAGATGCTCACCGAGGCCGCGCCGTCCACGAAGCGCAAACCAGCTATACCGACCAAGCTGTTTATGTGAGGAAATGCGAGCGTCACCGCTGCGTACGCCAGTACGGCCGAGGTCACGACCGTCTTGGCCGAGAAGCGTCGGATCAGCGCGCCCGCCGGAATGCTCAAGAGAACGATCCCGGCGGCGAAAGCGGCGGCCAGGTTTCCGATCTCTCGCTTCTCGAAGCCGCGCTCGTCCAGATACACGGCAATCACGCTGAGCGCGATCCCGTAGGCGAGCCCCAGAAGCAGGGTGCCGATGTAGACGTGGCGAATGTCCGAGTCCTGGAGCGGGGAGCGGTTCAAGGCGCAGCATCCTCGTACGATACTCAGCCGGAGAGGAAGGGCTTGATGCCGGGTTTGCTCTTTCCACTCGCTCTCCGATTGCTTGGGGCTGGTAGACTCAGGCCGTGGCTCGAACTGCTCCCGTTCCCAACATCCCCGCACCCCCTGGTATGAATCCCGGCGCCTTCGTCGCGGGTGGCGGCGGTGATGGTGGGGGAGGTGGCGGCAAGGGAGGGAAGAACGGCAGCGGCAACGAAGGTGCTGGTGACGGAAGCGGTGACGAGAACGCAGAAGGGGACGGTAATGGCGCCGACGCTTGTGGTGAGGGGTCCACTGGGTCCTGCACGAGCTGCGGCAACACCCTGACTGCGGGTGACCCGGTCAACGTGGCGACCGGAGAAATGTTCACGGTGCCGGCCGAGGACCTCTTCCTGCGAGGCTTCATCAACCTGCGGTTCAGTCGACGTTTCAGCTCGGAGGGCCTTCATCGGCAGGTAGGCTTCGGACCTGGTTGGGTGCATTCACTTGCTTGGACGCTGGAGGAGACGCGCCGCCAAGTCATCGTTACGAGTAGTCAATTTCGTGTGGAATTTGACAAGCCAGTTGGCCCAGGCGCCGCCACCTTCAATGGGGCCTGGCACCTACAGAGAGTCGGTGACGGCTATCGCGTCCGACCAGGAACCGAGTTCAGTCACTACTTCGTTCCCGAGAGCTCGGGCAGCAAGCTCTATCGTCTGGCACGAGTCTCCTTCCGGAACCATGGTGCTTTCGATCTGATCGCCAAGGATGGCCGGCTGGAGCGAATCCTCGACTCCGCTGGGAGAGAGATCCTCTTCGCCTGGAACCGGGACCGCATCCAGTCCATCTCCGTTCCAGCCCCGAACGGACAGACGCTAACATTCGCTCGCTACTCCTACGACGCGCGTGGCGACCTCGTCGCCGCCACGGATGCAGATGGGAATCGTGTGGAGTACGCCTACGACGAGCAGCACCGCATGGTTCGGCTGAGGTACGGGACCGGCCTCACGTTTCACTTCGTCTACGATGGTGCGGGTCGCTGTATCGAGACCTGGGGCGATTATCCAGACGGAAAGGATGTTGCGCTGGCCGATGACCTCCCCGAGCTGTTGGCCGACGGATCGACTCCCGCGCGAGGTATCTACCACTGTCGGCTCGACTTCATCGATGCCAACTACTCGGAGGTGCACAACTCGGTCGGGACGAAGCGAGTCGGCGCCGCGCCGAACGGCTTGGTCGAGTCGGGGGTGAGCCCCGAGGGTGGAGTCCACAGCCGGACGTTCAATGTCCTTGGGCGGGTAATGGAGGAGGAGGACCCGCTAGGTGTCGTGACCAGGTACACGTACCACAACTCCGGCAAGCTCGAGTCGTTGACGATCGAGGGTGAGACGACGACGTTCGAGCGCGATCCCGAGGGCCGAGTCCTCGGGGCAACGGATGCTGCTGGGGGAGAGATTCGGTACACGCGCGATCGCTACGGCAACATCGATGGCATCCGGGATCAGAACGGGGCGTTCTGGAGCTACCGTCTGGACGCTCGCGGAAGGGTGACGCATGTCGTCGATCCGTGCGGAGGACAAACCGCGCTCACCTTCGATGACCATGGGAACTGCACTTCGAGGACTGATCCGCGAGGCAATACGGTTCGTTGGGAGTACGACTACTGGGGGCGACGTGTAGCCACGATTGGGCCTGGAGGGGAACGCGCCGTGTGGTCGCGTTCCCCCGCCGGGCGCCTGGTTGCAGTAACCGACTACCTGGGGCGAACCAAGCACTCGAGCTACGATGCTCTCGGCAACCTCATCTCAGTGACCACTCCAGACGGGCGAACCACCCGCTTCGAATGGGGGGGACTACGATGGCTAGCGCGTGTCCACCTTCCAGATGGCGGAGTGATCAAGCGTCGCTTCAACCGTGAGGGGCAGCTCTGCGAGCTGGAGGATCCGAGCGGAGCCATTCATCGTTTGGACCGCGACAGCGTTGGGCGTCCTCTGGCTGAGGTGACGTTCGATGGTCGCAGTCGCCGCGCGGAATACGACCTGCGCGGGTGGCAGATACTGCTGGAGGAGGGAGCCCGTCGCATCGAGATGACGCGGGATCATCATGGTCGTATCGTGGAGGCGCTTACCGACGACGACGAGGCGCGCAACTTCGCCTACAGCGCGCGCGGTGACCTGGTACGTTTCGAGAACCAGGGCGTTGTCGTATGCTGGGAGCGTGATGCCGTAGGGAACATCGTCAGACAGACGCAGGAAGTCGACGGCAGGAGCTACGAGGTGGTGTCGGACTACGACCCCATGACGCGGCAAGTCCGCCGTCGCACGTCGCTGGGGCACGAAGTGCAGATCAAGCGTGGCCCCGCCGGACATGTCGATGAGATCTGGACCGGGGGAGAACGCGTGCTGCAGGTGCAGCGTGACGCTGCGGGCGATCCGGTCGAGCGCGTGCTGTCGGGTGGAGCGAAGGTGCTGGACGATCACGATGCAATGAATCGCCTCGTCCGGCGCGCTGTCCTGCCGGCTCACGGCGAGCCTTCCGCGCCTGTGGAGGAGCCGGAGTGGCTCGGGGCTCGGGATGAACTCAGCATCACGTACTCATACGACGCGATGGACGAGGTCCACTCCATTACACGGGGCGTCAACGACTACCTCGAGTACACTTACGATGGCACCAGGCACGTCCTCGAGGAAACGGACGGGCGTGCCGAGCGCAGGCTCAGCGTCGACGCCGCGGGGAATTACCACGAGGTCGACGGTCCAGTACGTAGCTATCAGATGGGGAACCGTCTGATACGCCGGGGGAACACCGTCTACGACTATGATGAGCGTGGTGCGCTGGTAAGCAGACGCGAAGCTCAAGAGGACGGAAAAGAGCGAGAGACTCTTTTCGAGTGGGACGGCTACGGCATGCTGAGCGCTGTGGCGCTCCCCGATGGTCGCCGAGTCGAGTTCCAGTACGACGCGTACGCTCGGCGTGTGTCCAAGCGCGTGCTCGGACGGCTGCCGGAGGGCACCTGGCAGATCGTGGAACACACCCACTATGTGTGGGATCTGATCAGCCTGGTCCATGAGGTCGACGTCCTCACCGAAACGGTCAGGACGACCTACCTCTTCGACGATCACAGGAACGAGTGTCCGTTCGCGCAATCGAGTGACGGAGCGGACTGGACTTACTTCATCGAGGACCTGAACGGCGCCCCGGAAGTCCTGGTCAGTGGCGAGGGGGACCGGGTCGGAGGCTATCGAAAAGACCTGTTCGGCTGGCGAGAGGAAGCTGACGGTGAGCGCACACCGTTTCGCAACCCCGGCCAGTTCGCCGATGAGGAGACAGGGCTCTACTACAACCGTTATCGCTACTATGATCCCGATACCGGTGCGTTCATCAGTCCCGACCCCATCGGCCCGCACGGGGGGTTGAACCCGTATGGCTACGGACCGAATCCCATCGCCTGGTTCGACCCGATGGGTTGGGCTCACACGATGACCGTCACATCTGCGAGCGGCGTGAACGGTGTGAGTGTCGGGGACACGTTCGTCTCGGGCATGGGCCCGGATTGCCCGGATCCGCTCCGCAGTCGTGCCCGTTGCCATACGGAAAGAAAGCTCGCTCACACGCTGCGCGAAGCGAACCCCAACGGTGCGCCGGGGGGACGGATCACCGTGCAAGGGGAGCTCCCACCGTGTCCCAACTGTCACCGCGCGATGCAGCGCTTGGCAGACGATATGCGCGGTTCCGATCCCAACGCGGACCCGTTCGAGATCGAATATCAGTACGGTCCCGATCACTCGGAATCGGTGACTTACTCTAGCGGATCATCGCCCTCCTTCACGGACAGCGATCTCGAGACCGCCTACGCGATGACACCGACGGCACGCACCGACTCCCACGGTGAGCCATTTGGGTACGAGTACACATCTTGGAGTAACGCACAGAAGGGCTACAAGAACGCGAAGTAGTAGCTTGTTCGCCTGCTTGCAGCTCACGCGGCTCGAGCACGATGCCGACCCGCTCGATCGCTTCGACTCTCGAGGAAACGCTAGCCCAGGCTTCGCTGCTTGTGTGCTAGATAGGCCCGAGCTGCGCTTGCCGTCGTAGTCGAGTGGAGGAAATGCAGTGGCAAAGCCCAAGTGGAAGACGCTCAAGCACGCCCTTGGAAGCGCGACGAAGCTACCCGCGATGATTCAGGAGCTGTCTGGGAGCGAACAGCAAGTCCGTCGAGTCGAGCCCGATCTGCGGGCCATGCTGGTCAGCCCCGCGAGCTGGTTCTCCGCGAGCGCGCCCGCTGTGCTGGAGCTGCTCGCGATCCAGAGCCCAACCGCTTGGCTGCTCGCGTGCGACTGCCTAACCAGTGGCCACCTCGAGGTGCTCTCGGGGCGGGTAGGGCGCGACCAGCTCGAGCGGCTGTGGAGTGAGATCAAGCCCGCCGCTTTGCCCCTCGTGAGCCAGGCCTTGGGATCCGGGGACGAGGAGCTCGCGAGTGCAGCTGGCTACTTTGCGGGGTTCCTTGCGGAACCCAAGATCGACGCACAGCTGGTCACGCTGCTCTCTGAGCGCAAGGCGGAAGCGTGCACTGCGAGTGGGATGCTGGCATTGGCCGTCAGCTCCAAGCTGCGAGGTGAAGGCCTATCTGCCGAGATAGCCCGGTTCCACGCGAAATCACCGCTCGAGTTGGTTGCTCACGCAGCGGCGACGTTGCTTCACGAGTCGCTGGACCCTGGGGCCGCAGACCAGGCTTTCCGCGCGCTGCTCCAGCTGGAGATAGGGTCCACCGTGTGGACAGAGCGACGCACCTTCGATGTAGTCCACGGAGTCGTCGGCTGTCGGGACCAGGAGGAGCGTCAGCGCCTAGCCACGAGCCTTGCAGATGCCCTGGGTCAGGCCGAGCGAGTCTCGAGAGCCGCGGGTGATCAGCTACCTCGCGTGGCGCTCGAGTGGGCCGCTGTTGCGATTGACTGGGAGGCTCGTCAAGCACAGGCCGGGTACGAGATCTTGCCACTGGATCGATTCGACTCGGTTCAGCGCCGTGTGCTCGAGGGGTTGTCGGGCCGTCATGGACTCAACGTGGTGGGGAGCTCGGCGCCACATGGCCTCGTCGAACGTCGACGCTGGCTTGGTCTCGACCCCCCGAGCCCGCTCGAGCTGGAGCTCGACACGAAGCTGGACGGCAAGGCCGTGAAGTGGCCCGTCTGGCGTGTGTGGCGCCACATCAAGCAGACGCAGTCGTCGACGCTGGAGATCCCGGAGCCGATCAGTGATCGAGCCTCCCCGGAAGAATGCTTGCGCATGTTGATCGAAGTAGGGCTCGATGCGTATGGCCTGTACTACGCAGGGAAGCCCTATCCGACGCTGGCGAGCTACGAAGCCCTGCTCGCCGAAACCGACTGCGAGCACGCGACCAGCTGGGCGGCGCTGCTAGCCTCCAGTCTTGGGCCGATGGTTCGGGACGGCGACTACGACCACAAATGCATGCAGGGGATCGATCCCTATGTCGCGCTCTTGTTGGTTCTAGTGCGCGGCGGCGCCAGCTTCGACCCGGCGTGGGATAGCCTCGTGCCCTATATCGGGAAGTACGCAGAGGAGCTGCATCTGGCACTACCGGAGCATCGCCGCGAGGCGCTCATTTACGAGCGGCTGCTCAACGATACCGCTAGCTATCCCCATCGTTCCCTTGCCGCACTCGCCATCAAGCTCTCCCCCTCCTACCGCGTTACCAGGCTACTACTGGATCGCATTCTGCCGCAGCGGGAGCGCTTCAAGAAGGGGGGAGTCAGGGACCAGCTGGACGCACACCTGAAGGCCTTGCAGGAAGCGGCCACGGAACATCCTGACGTCGCGAGAGCACTCGGTGAAGTGGAGATTCGAGACTAGGTACGCGCATGACCAAGGAAGAGCTTCTTGCGCTGAGCGCGAGCCTGGGGGCGGCGCTCCCGTCGCAGGCTTCTCGTCGGACCCTGGGCGAAGCTGTGGCCGATCTCCTTGGGCCCGAGTTCACTCTGCTTTCGGGGCGCGAGGGGTTCCTCGAGTTCGAGCACTCGAAGCTGGACGCCCCGCTGGTGCTGGTTCCCGGAGGATCCTTCCTGATGGGCTTGCGTGACGCAGACCTCGACGAACTCACCGACCTGACTGGATCCAACAGCATGGTCTCGTCGGTGGTCAGCGAGCTAAGGACGAGCGCGAGACCTTGCCACCACGTTGCCGTTCGGCCGTTTCTATGCGGGAAGCGTCCGCTTACGCATGAGGAGATCTCAAGGCTCACAGACGGCCGCGTGGTGAGGGACAGCTTGTATCCGGACGAGTTGTTGGACTTCTTGAGTCGCGTACCAGGGATGCGTCTCCCGGCGGAAGCTGAACTCGAGTTCCTCGCGAGAGAAGGTGGCCGCGCGGCGTTCGTGTGCGACGGAGCGGTCGTCTGGGAGGCTTCGGGAGACTGGCCGGAGCGCGGCCGGTTCGGGGTAGAGAACCTCTCTCTCGGGGAGTGGTGCGCCGACGCCTGGCACCCCAACTACGACGGCGCCCCGTCCAGTTCGGAAGCGTGGTGCGAGGAGTCTGGTCCGGGAGTCGTGCGGGGAGCGCTACCTGTCGGGCCCGATCAGGATGCGGCGGAGCTGGTGTTCGGACTCGCTGCGTTTCGTCGGGCCGCACAGGACTGCGACGAGCGTGGCTGCTTCAACGTACGCCTATGCGTATCCCTTTGACGCCGGGAAACGCCAGGCGGTCTCGAGGAAGTTCCATTCCAGATGACTACGGCGCTCCCATAGTGCTTCCGCTTGCGGCGCATCGAGTTCAGGGAGACTCAATCTGGTGACCAGAACGGCATGCTCGCGGCCTTCTCCGACGCTCGACGCGAGCTGGGCATCGATGAAATGAGCTAGTTCGACGGGATCGACAGTCTGATTGCGAGCCCCCGCGGCGAGCGCCGTCAGCGCTGCGGAACAGGACCAATCATCGAGGCCGCCCGCGATCTCATGAAGAGTGGCTCGCCCTTCGGAGGTGTGGAGCAGGGCGAATGCACATGCGAGCTGCAGCCGAAACACGCTCTCCACCGGATCATGCATGCCAGGGAGCTGTGACGGATTGCACATGGTCCCCAGGATACTTCGTTGGTCCAAGGTCTTGAGGTCTCGGGTGAGCGAGAGCCAGTCCGAGGCGTCGAACGCCAGGCTTGCCACGGACTGAAACTCACGCTGAATGCCTTCATCGGGAGCGCCGTAGCTCGGAAGCCAGTCCGTCGACCCCCGCCAGATTGGGCTCGTCCGCGACGCTGGTGGCGCGGAAACCGTCAACTCGCCCCGCATTCTCAGGCGTTGAAGGCCAAGGCGGAACGCGACCAACGCTGACGGCGGGGCAGGGCGACCGCCGCTCAATTTGACTAGTACTGGCGTCGTCGAGGGACGAGCGGCTGCCTTCGTCATTACGTCTCGGACGATGTTTGAGACCGCGTCCTGGGGTAAGACGAGCACATCTTCATACGCTCCCAGCGTGGCGTAGTACTGACGGGCTTTGGGATCAGTGGCCGCGCGTTGAGCCAGTGCTCTGCGCTTGGCAGGTGACTTCGACAGCATCGCTTCGGCGTAGTCTTGCAGAGCGTCTACGTCCGACGAGTGGGTGCCCAGGGCCCGCAAAGCCTTCAGTTCCGTGACCGTCTCCTCGAAGTGCCCCAACCCCGCGAACGTTTCCGCGAGGTCAAGTCGAGAGTCGATGTCCTCTGGGTGCAACTCGAGCACCTCGCGCAGCCAGCGACGGGCGTCCCGCAGATCACCGCGGCTGCGCGCGAGCAGCGCGAGTTCCGTCATGGTCTGGAGCGACGGATTCTTCGCGTGATACTCTTCGAGGAGCGCCTGGGCTCGGCCCCGATCTCCCGCCCTTGACCACAAGCGGGCGGAGGCGACGACGAGACCTTTCGCCGCCGCCTCGTGATACTTGGCGGCGTGTTCGACTATGCGAGCCATGGCGCTCGCGTTTTCCTTCAACCCGCGGCTACGGATCGCCGGACCGTCCAGGAGATCGAGGATATCGGCAGTGGTGGACGCCACTCCGGGCCATAGCTCTGCGGGGTCCAGCTCAAGGAACCACCTTGCGCTCCAGACAAGGAGTGGGGCGTCCGGGCGGAAGACGACGACCTGGCCAATGCGGGACAGCGCCTCCGCATGGCGTCCCGCGCGCGCGAGCGCCAAGGCTTGGATTGCGCGGGTGCCGTAGAACTCCTGGTCCAGCTGATGAACCGGGTCCGACAGCTGCGCCAGGAGTCGTTCTACAAGGGAGTTGGTTTCGGGATTCAAAGGATCCAGCGCGACCGCTCCGGATACTTGCTGAATGGCCAACTCGAGGTCGGAGGCCCGCAACGCCGCGTCAGCGGCTTCCCGGTAGTCTTCTGCAGTCGCCACGGCCCGATTGCTAGCTCTGGCGCCGACGGGCGTCTAGCAGGGGGTTGAAGAACACCCGGCCAATCAACAACCACCGCGGCTGCGCAGACTCGCAACCAGATCCGGCTCTCTCGCTGTGCCTTCGACGCGCCTCCCTCCTCACCTTCGTGGGGTTTGCCAGATCAAGGCTGCTCAATCCGCGCGGATCAGCAAGTAGGCCAGGCGCGGCGACAAACGCGGACGGGCGCGACCATGAAGGTTCGCGCCCGTCCGAGGTCATGGCCAGAGCCTCACTCTGCAGCGAGCGGCGCCTGCTCCTGAGCGTTCGCCGCGCCGCTGAAGCGCAGCTTCACCTTGCCGACCAGCGACTCGGCTGCTCCCGGCGCTCGCTCCTTGGCGATCTCCAGGAGCTCTGCGCTCGCTTGCAGACCTAGTCCAGCCGCGGCCTTGGCGCGGACCGGACCGTGCTCCAGCAAGCCCTTGGCGCTCGAGCCAAGCCAGCTCGCGGCGCCCTTGGCCGTACGAAGCACGCGCTGGGTGCGCGTGGTCGTCATGCGATCGATGATTTCCTGGGCAGCGTCAGTCGCCGTGCTCCCTGCGCGATGCGGCGAGCGATGCAAGGCGTTCGCGTACTTCGGGTGCTCTGCGAGGTAGGCGCGCAGCTCGTCCTCGGTCAGCCCAGCGTCCTCGAGCGCCTTCGCGAACTCCTCGGCGGCGGCCTGCTTGGCCTTGAACAAGTACATTTGCACGCGGGAATAGAAGTTCACGGCGCCGTCGCCGCTGGTCTCCACCGCGCAGAAGATGGTGCCGGGGAAGCGCTCGCCGATCAGCGACTGCACGCCATCGCTGACGCTGGAGCTCGGCATGCAACCGAAGGGCTTCACGCTGAGCGTCATGTTGGCCTTGTTCTTGACCACGTTGAGGATCAGCTTGCCGACCTCCATGTGGCCTTCGCCGCCGCGCAGATCGTTGTTGTAGAAGGGCATCGCGACGTCGGCGACTTCGTCCATGTCCGGCAGGTGGTAGTCGTAGAAGCCCACCGCGCGCGCGAACGTGTGGAAGATCACCCGTAGCGCGCGATCCGCCACGTAGAGCGCGATGCGTCGGGTGAAGACGCCGTACTCGCCGAGTTCCGCCAGACCGCTCTTCGCGTCGTCGGTGCCGCGCAGGTCCTTGCGATTCTCGGTGTCGAAACGCACCTCCCAGATGTTGTAGAGCAGCCAGGCGGTCAGGAACTGGATGTCGCACTCCGCGCCTTCGGACTCCACGAAGCGCTGCAACGCGTAGTTGCCGTCTCCTTCGGTGGTCATCGCCCAGAACTCACCGATGATCGCGACCTTCGGCTTCAGCCGCAGACGATCCACGGGGATCGCCTGGAACCACTTGCGGCTGCGGCGCAGAGCGAGCAGCACCGAGCGGCCCTCCTTCAGCGCGTCGTAGCACTCCTTCTTCGCGCGCTCGACGACCTCGTCCGTCTCGCCCTTGTTCTCCTCGTAGGGGCGGATGCGATAGGCCATGCCGTTGATCACGTCGCCAGCGAGCAGGCTGCGCACGAGGGTGATGAAGAACTTCGGATTCATCTCGAGCCCGCTCTCTTCACCCGTGGCCTGGCTCAGGCCGCCCTGCTGCTGGAACAACATCACCCGGAAGCCGTCGAAGCCCGCGTCGCGAAGAGCCTTGCGGTACTCCGTGACGTACATGCCGAACCGGCACGGACCACACGCACCCGCAGTGAGGAACACGAACTTTTCGATGATCTCCTGGGGGTCCATGCCCTTCTTGTCGCGTAGCTCGATCAAGAACTTCACGAGGTTCCCCACGGTAAAGTACGTGGGGTTGCACTGAGCGCGGTTCCCGAACTCCTTGCCGACCTGAAGTGCGGCGTTGTCGGGCACGTCCATCGCAATGACGTTGTAACCAAGGCTCTGCAGGCCACCTTCCACCAGGTAGTCGTGAGCCATGGTGAGGCCACCCACGAGCAAGGTGATCTTCGCCTTCTCGCTCTTGGTGAAACCGAGGTCTGCCATGTCCTCGATCCACTGCTTTTCTTCCTTGAGGCCGAGCCGCTCACGCTCCGCGGCCTCGAACTTGGCGAGCTCCGCGTCCATGTCGAAGTCGTCGCCCACCACTGGCAGGCTGCGCTTGGTTCCGAGGTCGATGTGCTGTGTCATGATTTGAATCCCTCTTGGTCGTTGCAATCGGTTCACTCGGCGGCCGACGCGCCGCGCTCGCTGGGTAACTTGGTGGGGACGATGCTGCCGTCCTGCTGCTTGCGTCCGAGACGGACCATGCCCTTCGGCAGCTCCGCCGGTTGTTCGATGCGGGTCTCGTAGGCGAGGACTCGTTCGCGGATCTCCGCGATCTGAGCGGCGATCTCGCGGTCGCTCTGGCGCACCCCGAGCAGCTGCTTCTGCTTGAGCTCGAGTAGCTCGAGACGCTTCTTGTCGATGGCGTGGTTCAGCGCGTCACGCTTGCGGGAGACGTCTTCCAGCGCTTCCTGGCGCAAGCGCAAGGAATGGGCGTAGGTCTTCACGCGGATCTTGATGCTGCCTCCCGGCTTGTTTGCGTCGAGGTCGTGCAGCGCCGCCGCCGGGGTGCGAGCCGTCTGTACGATCGAGTCGACCATGCCGTAGGTCGGGGCGTCGTGACCGCACTTGAAGCTCGACAGGTCGAGCACACAGACATTCGGGTGATGCGCCGCGAAGCTGGCGGCCCAGACCTTCTGCGCGCTGTTGGCGGAGTAGTTCTCGGGCCACACATGGTTCAGCTCGAGCGGATCCTTGATCAGACCCGACTCGAGCTCCTGCTTGAAGTAGCGAGAGAGGTACTCCCGGTCCTTGGGGATGCTGCGGATGCTCAAGATCGGATAGCCAAGGACCTGGAATTCCTCGGGGATACCGTGATTGAGGCCCGGGTCAGCGTGATAGGGACGATTCAGCACCAGGATCGCGATGCGATCCTCGGCTTCGACGGTCTCGAGGATCGCGCGCCCCTTGTGCTGCACGTCCAGCTCGAACGCCTCGAGAGCCTTGAACGCTTCACGGCAAGCGTGGTCGTTCTCGTCCTCGGTGATCCCCAGGCGTTCGCTCCAGGTCTCGAACATGCGCCGCGTCAGCAAGAGCGGCTCGGCGAACGAGAGCGCCGGGCTCATGTACTCGATGTCGCGCACCGCGAAGAAGTCGAGCTCCTTGGTGAACGCGGCCTTCATCACGTCCGGCGTGCCGGCAACGATGGGACAGCTGGTGTTGTCCATGGTGTCCTTCACGAAGGACGGGACGTGGGTGAGAATCGGGAAGAAGATGTAGTTCAGTGGCCGCTTCCGTGCGGGTTCATGCTTGTGGAACAGCAGGTTGTGGATGTGCGCCTGAGCCACCTTCGAGGGGAAGCACGGATCGATGCTGCCGTACTTCCCGCCTTCGACCCACATGTCCTCGTCGGTGTGCTCACTGAAGACGACGTTCGTCTTGGGGATCCCGAGCGCCTCGAAGTAGGCGCGGAAGAAGGGCGCCGTCGAGTACATGTTGAGCACACGAGGCATGCCGATGCGAATGCTCTTGCGTTTCCTTGCGGCTTCATCCGAGGACCGCTGGAAGGGGCGAGTCACCGTACGGCGCTTGATGCGGAAGAGCCCCTGGGTGACCTCGACGTCTTCCACTGGGCTGCCCGCTTCGGGCATGGGCTCTGGCTTGTGGAAGGACGCAAAGGCTCGCTTCGACTCGTAGTCCACCAGGTTCGGGAACTGCTTCGCCGTCTTCTTGCGCTCGGCGACTAGCTCGAGCATCGCCTCCTTGCTCTCCACGGTGCCCTTCTCACAGGAGAAGCCGGCGATGTAGCGGCTGGTGGAGCCGTCGGGGCGCTTGGTGTCGATGAAGGTCCGCTTGCACTCGTTGGGACAGAAGTGACAGACGGTGCTCTCGTCCGTGGTCGTCGTGTAGTCGAGGTCGAGCGTCGCCTGGATGCCGATGTAGCGCGACTTGCCCGTTCGCTTGTAGCGCCGCAGGGTCTCCATCGCAGCCCCGATGGCGCCGGCTTCTCCGGTGTGCGGGTGGACGTAGACTTCCGCGCCGGGTACGCGCTCCTTGATGTAGTCGACCTGCGCCTTGACCGCCGCGAGGTTGTACTGAGTGCCTCCCTGCAGCACGAACTTTCTCCCCAGGGAAGCGAGCCGAGGGATCTGTACGACGTACTGCCAGACGTTCTTCGGCAGAACCTGAGCGAGGCCGGCCAGCAGCTCTTGCTTCTGGTAGCCCTCCTTCTGGAAGTTGACGCGATCGCTGTCCAGGAACACGGCGCAGCCATAGCTGAACTTGGGGGCGAGCTCGGCCTGGAAGGCGACGTCGGCGTACTCGGTGACTGGCAGTCCGAACTGGTCCGCCATGGCCTGCAGCAGCATGCCGTTGCCTGCGCTGCAGGAGTTCGACAGCTTGAAGTTCTCGATGTCACCGTTCTTCATGAACAGCACCTTGATGTCCTGCCCACCGATGTCGCAGATCACGTCCACGTCACCGAAGAAGTGGACGGCGCTCATCATGTGAGCCACGGTCTCGACGATGTTCACGTCCGCGAGCACTGTCTCCTCGAGGACATCCGCGGCGTAGCCCGTGGCGCCGAAGCCGAGCACCTCGAGACGTGCGCCCTGGCCCTCGACCTGATCGCGCAGGCTCGTCAGCAGCTCCTTCGTGTCGAGGATCGGGTTGCCCTTGGAGAGCTGATACGCCTTGGCCAAGATCTCGCCGTCTTCGCCGACGAGCACCGCCTTGCTGGAGGTCGAGCCTCCGTCGAGTCCGATCACGGCGCGCACGGTCTGTTCAGCTTCGAACTTCGCGGGCACGAACTTCGGGATCTTGTAGGTATCGACGAAGGTCGCCGTCTCGCTCTGATCAGCGCTGAGGGGTGGTCCCGCTTGCTCACCGAGTCGCTCGCGGCGGCCGTGGGTGATGAAGGTGCGTAGTGCGTCGAGGCCACGGAAGCGGCCGATGTCGCTCTGGTCGGTGCCGACCTCTGCCTTGCCGAAGGCGGCAGCGCCAAACGCCGCGTAGAGCTCTGCGTTCTTCGGCACGAAGATCAGCTCTTCGATGGCTACGTCCTTCGGGAACTCATAGCCTCGGTCGCGCCACGTCTCCGGGATGCGCTGGCGCCAGCAGTCCTGGAGGAAGGGCAGGTAGGTGTTCGGACCTCCAAGCAGCAGCACGCGATCCTTGAGGGTGTTTCCGCGGGTCAACACACTCAGGTTCTGCATCACGATGGCATCTGCCAGGGAGTTGAGCACCTCGTCCTTGGGGATGCCGGCCTTGACCAAGTTGACGATGTCGGTCTCGGCGAACACGCCACACTTGGCCGCGACGTGGTGCAGCTTCTCGTCGTCGAAGCGCAGCTGGTTCGCGAAGCCAGGCTCCGCGTGCACCTTGATCATGCACTTGTCGATGGTCGCGCCGGTTCCCGAGGCGCACTTGTCGTTCATCGACGCCATCGCCGTCTTCTGGCCAGTGTTCTTGTCGACCTTGAAGATGATGATCTTCGCGTCCTGCCCACCCAGCTCGATCACGGAGTTGACGTCGGGATGGAGCTTCTCCACTGCGAGGGTGACGGCGTTGACCTCCTGCACGAACTTCGCACCCGTGGGGGCAGCGATGGGCGACGAACCGGACCCGGTGCAGAACATGCGCCAGCCATCGCTCGGCTGATCGGGGAACGCAGCGAGGATCGCCTCGAGCAGCTCCAGCACCTTCTCGGGCTGCTTGGTGTGGTGGCGCTGGTAGTCGCTCCACAAGATCTCTTCGCTGCTCGGGTCGATGACCACTGCCTTCACAGTGGTCGAGCCCACGTCCATGCCGATGACGAGCTCTCTCGCTTGCATCTGATTCCCCTTCGATCGTTCCGTGCGCCTTGGGCCCAGCGGCCTCGGCGATGCTTGCGGTCGAGTGCCTCGAGCCGACGCGCAAACGCTAACCTGAACTGACGCTGACGTCAGTGTCTTCCCGTGTACCAGGTCGAAAGGCGACTTCAAGCGCCGCTGGGCTCGGTCCGGTGCTCGCAGATCTCTCAAGGAGATCCACGGCTTGGGATGTTTCAACGAGTTTTCACCGTGACACTGACCGAACCGTGACCACTCGGTACGCAACTTTGCCCGGACGTTCCTGGGCCGTCGCTGTGACTCGTGCCGGGGGAGTGACTGACACGAGCGTCAGTGAATGCGCTTCGAGCGCGAAGGTGCCATCGTTGAGAACGGTGGGGCGCATTGGATTCTGGTTGGGCAGCGGTCTCTTCTCGGTGTGCGCTCTCGGGGTGTGTGGCTGTGAGAAGGAGCGACCAGCGCCGCCGAGCGAGCCGTCTTCGCTGGCGCCGAAGGCGCTCCACGGCGTCTCGCTGGCGAGCCGCAATGGGTTCGACCTGGCGTTGCGAGGCGATGGGTTCGAGCTGGTCTGGGGTGCTCCCCACCCCCCGATCCGAAGGCGAGGCTACCGCGCAAGCACGTTACCGTAGGGATCTGGTCTCGGAACTGACGCGGGGGTCACGGCAGCGGTGAACCCCGGAAGCTGTTCGAGCTGACGAAAGGTCGGGAACTCGGTGAGATCGAGGCTCTGGCGTTGCCCGAGCGCTTGGCGGTGGGCTGGACGGAGCGCGTGGATGCGGGCCACGAGGTGCGTGGCTGGCTGGGCGAGGGGACCTGAGAAGTGATAAGTCGACGTGACGCTCGGCGCCAACGATGCGGACGCCAACGTCAGAGGCAACCTGCGGTTGATGGTGTCCCGCGAGCGTCCGACGGTGTTCTTCCGTGGCGCGAGCGGGGACTGCCCCAGAGGCGTGGCCAGCAAGGACGAGCGTTGCAGCGCCGTGGGCTTCGTCAGTCTGGAGCCGGAGGGCCCGAGGGCAAGGCGCGGCCCGCTCTCCGTTCCCAGCCCCTGTCCTGGCGCGATCGTCGGCGTGAGCATGAGCGAGAAGACTTGGCAGTACGCGCTCTGCTCGTGGAAGGACGGCAAGGTCGACACCACACTTTTCTCTGTGGATTTTAGCCCGCAGTACGCGCGGGCCGTCGAGCTCGAGCCCGGCTGTGCACCCCTGGGTGGGGTCGATGCGGGACGAGACATCTTCCTGGGTTTCGACTGCGGAGGCTCCCGCAAGCTCGCGGTGGTACGCGACACTCAGGTTCCCGAGCCGACGCGGGACATGGGAGACGCGCGCTTCGAGTGTGAGCGTGGGCATCTGGTGTTTCGGGCGGCGGACTTCAGGCACGCCTTCAGCTTGCCCCAGAGGAATCTCGAGGTGCTGTTGCCGGTGGCGTTCAGGCATCCGGGTGTGCGCGCCGTGTGGACGGGGATCAGCCTCGTCCTCGCCTACCCGATGGGCGACGGCTTGGTGCTCGAAGCGCACGCGTGTCGTGGCGGCAAGCTGGAACCGAGCAGCCTGTAGTCGACAGCCAGCGCCGGTTCGCGCTATTTCCGCAGCTGATGGCGGCGAAGCGCGGATCCAGGAGCAAGACCACGGCAGCGCGCCCCAGGGCGAGTGATCGTCAGGCGCGGCGTCAGCAGATCCTCGAGGCGGCGCGCGTGGTGTTCGCCAAGCGTGGCTATCATCAGACCACCATCGAGCACATCGTGGCGGAGGCGGGCGTCGCGCGCGGCACCTTCTACCTCTACTTCGAGGACAAGCGCTCGGTATTTGGTGAACTGATCGATCGCTTCAGCGCGCGCATCTCGATGGCGATCAGCAGCATCATCGTGGATGACGCGACCCGGAGCGTCGCGGAACAGGCGCGCGGAAACATCCACGCGATCATTGGCCTGGCGCTTCAGGAGCGTGAGATGACCAAGATCCTGTTCACCGATGCCGTGGGTTTGGATCCGGGATTCGATCGCAAGCTGTACAGCTTCTACGACGAGGTCGTGCAGCTGCTCACCGAGAGCCTGCGCCAGGGCCAGCGCCTGGGCATCGTCGCGGATGGCGAACCAAGAGTGCTCGCCTACCTCACGATTGGCGCGTTGAAGGAGCTGTTGACTCAAGTGGTCACGCTCGGCCTCACCGCGGACAGCGCCGAGGTGCTCACCGCGCAGCTGTATGACTTTCTGAGCCGAGGTTACCTTCGGGTGGAACCAGCGGCTCAGCGGCCGAACCCGAAGAAGCGCGAGCCACGTCCCAGAACCCCGAAGAGCTGATTTCCGCGGCACCTGCGTCGAGGGACCGAGCGACGAGGCACGCGCGGCGCGCGCTGCTATACTGCTGGGCCGATCGGGCCTGGACGAAGCAAGGCGTGATGAACAAGCCGGGGGATGAAGGGGAAAGCGCCGAGCGCGACACAGTGAGCTCGGCGCACTCGGGGCGAGCCACGACGCATCCCCCGAACGGTTCGTCGATGAGTTCGCTACCTCCAGGCGCGAGGCGGCGCGACCCGAAGAGCGACTTCCCACCGAGCGTCTCTCCTCATAGCGGTGCGCGCTGGAAGGGGTTGCTCGCGCTGGGTGCTCGGGACGCCGTGCTGCAGCTGCTCGGTCCGCGGCGCCTCTCGGAGCTGACGGCGCGCCTCTCACCCACGGCCAGGTCTGTCTTCGATCAGCAGTACATCGCCACCGCCTGGTACGAGGAGTCCGCCAGCGCGGAGATCCTCGAACAGCTGGCGGCGCTGCTCGGGCGCGACCCCCAGAGCGTCGCCCTCGAGGTCGGCGCCCGGACGGTCGACAACTCGACTGGTCAGCTCGGTCAGTGGTTGATGCGCTTCATCTCTACACCCGAGCGAGTCGTCGGCTACTCGCGCGAGGTCTGGTCTCGGCTGAGGGACGGCGATCTCAGCGCCGAGCTGAAGCCAGGCATGATCGTGTGCCGGTTGCGTGGTTGGCGGGGACACCACCCGCTGGTCTGTGTGTGCACCCAGGGCGCGCTCGATCGTCTCGGGAGTCACATGCCCGGCTTGGTCTGGCTCGGCAGCACGCGCACGAGTTGCGTCTCCGAGGGAGCGCCCGCGTGTGTGTATGAGCTGCGCTTTCGTCGCGGTGAGCAGGACTGACCAGCCCCGAATGGTTTTCTGGGGGTGAGGCGCCCCGTTCGAGTGGCCTTGGTCCAAGCGCGCCATGGTTCGCGCACACATCCCCCCACCTCGTCGGCCGGCGCCAGCGAACGCTTCGTGACCGGTCCAACGCAGGCACCTCGGCGGTGCCCGTGGCGTGCGACTACCGTCGACCGCTAGCACCCTCCGTTCCATCTTTCAATCGCCTGGCCCCGCCTCCGGTGCCGCAGCGGAAACAAACCGCTGGAGGGCAAGCCCAGCGTGCTGCCTGGCCACACAGCCGTACGTGCACCCGAGGTGAGTTCGTGCTTGCGCCGAGCAAGGGAATCGATATCGAGCCTTCTCAGGCTGTCGACTCCGGTCGTAGCCTGTGTATTGGTTGTTCAATGCCCAGCGCGTGGGCAACTGCATCGAGTGCGATTGGGAGTGCCTTAGACATGCCAGGACCTGAACCAGCGCCGAACGCGATGAGTCTCGCGTTCGTCGAGGAACTGTACGCCGACTACCTCCACGATCCGAACAGCGTGCCAGAGGACTGGCGTGCCTACTTCGAAGGGACGGACGGCAACGGCTTCAAGGGGCAGCTCGGCCCGAGCTTCACGCCGGCCAGCGTGTTCAACCCACCGTCTCCTCGAGGCAATGGAACGGCGCCCGCCACGACGACGGCGGCGCCTGCCCCGGCGCCGCAGGACCAGGGGCGCTCCGGACCAGCCGCGCAGGCGCCGGGTGCGCCCATGAAGCACGCGCCGCTCGGTTCCATGCGCCCGATCGGCGACGTGAGCGAGCTTGCGATCAAGCAGGACCGCGTCGATCAGCTGATCCGCGCCTACCGTGTGCGGGGTCACATGATCGCCAAGATCGACCCGCTAGATTTGCCACGCGGAGAAGAACCTCCTGAGCTCGCCCCGGAGTTCTATGGGCTCTCCGAGGCCGATCTGGATCGACGCTTCTCGAGTCGCACCATCTACGGCACGGAAACACTCACGCTGCGCGAAATCCTCGAGCGTCTGAAGGCGACCTACTGTCAGTCCGTGGGCGTGCAGTTCATGCACATCGACGACCTTGCGGCGAAGAACTGGCTGCAGGAGCGCATGGAGGGTGTGGACAATCGCATCACCCTCTCCCACGATGAGCAGCGCCGCATTCTCTCGAAGCTCACTGACGCGGTGATCCTCGAGGAGTTCGTGCAGAAGAAGTTCCTCGGCGCCAAGAGCTTCTCTCTGGAGGGCTCCGAGAGCCTGATCCCCTTGCTCGATCTGTTGATCGATCGCGCGGCGGAGCATGGTGCCAACGAGATCGTGCTCGGTATGGCACATCGCGGTCGCCTCAACGTGCTCGCGAACATCATGGGGAAGAGCCCGCGCGACATCTTCCGCGAGTTCGAAGACGTCGATCCCGAACTCTACCGGGGCAGCGGTGACGTGAAGTACCACATGGGGTACAGCTCGGACTACACGACTTCCGCGGGGAGCAAGCTTCACCTCTCGCTGTGCTTCAACCCGAGCCACCTCGAGTTCGTCAATCCCGTGGTCCAGGGGCGCGTACGTGCGAAGCAGGATCGCGCCGGCGACGTGGAGCGCCTGACGAAGATCCCCGTGCTCATCCACGGTGACGCGGCGTTCGCAGGTGAAGGCATCGTCCAGGAGACGCTCAACCTGAGCGAGCTCGTCGCGTATCACGTCGGCGGAACGGTTCACGTCGTGGTCAACAACCAGATCGGCTTCACGACGCCTCCCTGGCAGTCGCGCTCGACGATGTACGCCACCGACGTCGCGAAGATGCTGCAGAGTCCGATCTTCCACGTGAACGGCGAGGACCCCGACGCCGTCGCCCACGTCGTGCGTCTGGCCATGGATTTCCGCATGAAATTCAAGCGAGACGTCGTGATCGACATGTATGGGTATCGTCGTCATGGGCACAACGAGGGAGACGAACCCGCCTTCACGCAGCCCGTGCTGTATCGCGCGATTGCCCAGCGCAAGAGCGTCCGGGACGGCTACCTGGACCACCTGTTGAAGCTCGGCGGGATCACGCAGGAGGAAGCCGATCAGATTGCGGTCGATCGCCGGGACAACCTGGAGACGGAGCTCAGCGAGGCGCGCAAGCGGGACTTCGTGAAGAACGTGGACTGGCTCGGAGGAGTCTGGCAGGGCTTCTGCGGGGGGGCCGAAGCTGGCGTCAAGGAGTTCGACACCGGGGTCGACCGCGACCTGTTGGTCGACTTGCTCGCACGTCAGACCCGGGTCCCCAGCGACTTCCATCCCCACAAGAAGATAGAGCGGTTGCTCGAGCAGCGCGCGCAGATGGGCGAAGGCAAGCGCGGCCTCGACTGGGGCACCGCCGAGGCTCTCGCCTTCGCGACGCTGCTGCTCGAGGGCACCCGCGTGCGCATCACCGGGCAAGACTCCGGCCGCGGAACCTTCAGCCAGCGCCACGCGGTGCTCTACGACGTGGAGGACGGCCGCACCTACACGCCCCTTGCGAAGCTCTCCCCCGATCAGGCGCCGGTCGAGATCTACAACAGCCCGCTCAGCGAGGCCGGCGTGATGGGCTTCGAGTGGGGCTATTCCCTGGACTGGCCCGACGGCTTGGTGCTCTGGGAGGGGCAGTTCGGCGACTTCGCGAACGCGGCGCAGGTGATCATCGATCAGTTCATCGTCAGCGCCGAAGACAAGTGGAAGCGACTCAGCGGGCTTGTGCTGCTGTTGCCTCACGGATTCGAAGGCATGGGGCCTGAGCACTCCAGCGCACGCATCGAGCGCTTCCTGACGCTGGCCGCCGAGGAGAACATCCAGATCGTCGAGCCAAGCACTCCAGCTCAGTACTTCCATTGTCTGCGACGCCAGGCGCTACGGAAGTGGCGCAAGCCGCTCGTGGTGTTCACCCCCAAGAGCCTGTTGCGGCACCCTGACGCCGTCAGTCCTCTGGACGACCTGGCGACGGGGCGCTTCCAGCGCGTGATCCCCGACGACCTGCCCGTGGGTGGTGGGCGCCGCGTGACGCGCGTGTTCCTGTGCAGCGGGAAGGTCTACTATGAGCTGGCGAAGCGCCGAGAGGAGCTCGGGCGCGAGGACATCGCGATCGTGCGCATCGAGCAGTACTACCCACTCGCCGACGAACACATGCGCAACGCGCTAGCGCCGTACGCCGACGGAACGCCGGTGATCTGGATCCAGAACGAGCCAGAGAACATGGGCGCGTGGCGCACACTGCGCGCCCGCTTCGGTGAGAAGATCTTCGGTCGCTTGCCGTTCTCGGGTGTCTGCCGACCCGAGTCGGCGAGCCCTGCCACGGGGTCCAACGCCAGCCACAAGCTCGAGCAACAAGAGCTGTTGGAGCGGGCGTTCGGCGGAGCCTAGCTTGCGGCTCGCCCCGCTCGCGGGGCGACTCTCGAGCGGCGCCCAGGGGCGCTTCGCCAGACGTGCGGAAACCCACTGTCGCCGGCGCTTCCGCGTCTTAGGCTCTGCCTCGCGGTCCCAAGCAATTTGCCAAGCGGCGGCGTCGACCCGTGTTAGGGTCGGCGCTGCTTTTGCCGCGCCCGCTTCCGCCGCGAAGCGTGTTAGCGCTGATCCATCCAAACGCAGGAACAGGAGCAGGCTGATCCATGGCCGTTGAACTCAAAGTGCCCGAGGTGGGGGAGTCGATCACCGAGGTCCAGATCGGTGAGTGGTTGAAGAAGGTCGGTGAGGCCGTCAAACGTGACGAGCCCGTGGTGATGATCGAGACGGACAAGGTGACCGTCGAGCTGCCGTCACCAGTGGATGGCGTGATCAGCGAGATCAAGCTCACGGCGGGCACCAACGCAAGCGTCGGAGACATCGTCGGCTTCGTCGAGGAGGGCGCTGTAGCCAGCGACTCGGGCGCCAGCGACTCGGGCGCCAGCGACTCGGGCTCGAGTGGTCAAGCCAGCGGGCAAGCAGAGGGCGCCCCGGCACCGGCTGCGCCGGCCAAGGCTCCGAGCGCGCCGACTCCGACCGCGCCTGCACGGTCCCAGGATTCGATGCCTCGAGGAAATGAGGAGCCGCGGGTGATGCCGGCCGCGCAGCGAGAGCTGGCCCAACGCGGGATGGACGCCTCGCAGGTCACGGGGAGCGGACCCGGTGGTCGGATCCTCAAGGAGGACGTACAGCAGGCTCGAGCGCCCGAGCCATCCGCACCGGCGCCGAAGTCCGCCGCGCCGGCGCCGAAGCCCGCCGCGCCGGCGCCGCGCGCGAGCACGTCCGACCGCGAGCAGGAGGTCGTGGCCATGAGCCCGATGCGCAAGCGCATCGCGGAGCGCTTGGTGGAGTCTCAGCAGAGCGCCGCGTTGCTCACCACCTTCAACGAGGTGGACATGAGCGAGGTGATGGCGATGCGCAAGCAGTACCAGCCGCTGTTCACCGACAAGTACGGCATCAAGCTTGGCTTCATGTCGTTCTTCGTGAAGGCAGCGTGTGATGCGCTAAAGTTGATTCCGCAGGTAAACGCGCAGATCAGCGGAACGGACATCGTCTATCACAACTACATGGACATCGGCGTTGCCGTCGGCGGAGGAAAGGGACTGGTCGTCCCGGTGATTCGCAACGCCGAGCGCCTGAGCTTCGCCGAGGTCGAGCTCACGATCTCTGACTTCGGAGCGCGCGCGAAGAAGAACGCGCTCAAGCTGGACGAGCTCCAGGGCGGCACGTTCACCATCTCCAACGGTGGTGTCTATGGCTCGCTGATGTCCACGCCCATCATCAATCCACCCCAGAGCGGCATCCTGGGGCTGCACGGCATCCAGGACCGGCCGGTGGCTCGCAACGGCGAGGTGGTGATCCGTCCGATGATGTACATCGCGCTCACGTACGATCATCGCATCATCGACGGTCGTGAAGCGGTCACGTTCTTGAAGCGGATCAAGGAGTGCGTCGAGGAGCCCTCGCGCATGCTGATCGAGGTCTGAACTCATGGCCACGAACCACGACCTGATCGTCATCGGCGCCGGCCCCGGAGGCTACATCGCCGCCATCCGCGCGGCTCAGCTTGGCCTCGACGTGGCCTGTGTGGAGTACGAGCCGATGCTCGGGGGCACCTGTCTTCGAGTTGGCTGCATCCCGAGCAAGGCGCTCCTCGAAGCCAGTGAACTTTTCCACCAGGCAAAGACAACGTTCGGCAGCCTGGGCATCAATCTGCCGCAGGTCCAGCTGGACCTGGCGACGATGCTGAGCCGCAAGGACGCGGTGGTGAAGGGCCTGACCGGCGGCATCGCGGGCCTGTTCAAGAAGCACAAGATCACCCGCTATCAAGGCCACGGGCGCTTCCTGGGCACACAGAACGGCGTGACCCGGGTCGCTGTCCGCAGCGATTCGGGAGACGTCGAGCTGCAGGCGGGGAAGGTGATCATCGCCACCGGAAGCAAGGTCGCTCCGCTGCGGGGTGTCGAGTGGGACGGCGATCGGATCGGCGGAAGCACCGAGGCGCTCAGCTACCCGAGCGTACCGAAACACCTGGTCGTGATCGGCGCCGGGGTGATCGGCCTGGAGCTCGGCTCGGTCTGGGGTCGGCTGGGGTCGAAGGTGACGGTGCTCGAGTACCTGGACCGTATCCTGCCAGGGATGGACTCCGAGATCGCCAAGGAGGCCAAGCGCACCTTCGAGAAGCAGGACATCGAGTTCCGGCTTGGCTCGCGAGTCACCGCGGCGCGCGCGACGGACGACGGCGCGATCGTCGAAGTGGATGGTCAGGAGCCCATCCAGTGCGACCGAGTGCTGCTCGCCGTCGGGCGCGTGCCGAATACAGACGGCCTGGCGCTCGAAACCGTTGGCCTCGCCACGGACGAGCGCGGGCGCATTCCCGTCGGCGATCATTTCGACACGGCAGTCTCCGGGATCTACGCGATCGGCGACGTGATCCGTGGGGCAATGCTCGCGCACAAGGCGGAAGACGAAGGCGTGGCCTGCGTCGAGGGCATCGTCACCGGCTATGGTCACGTCAACTACGACGCGATCCCGAGCGTGGTCTACACGAGTCCGGAGATCGCCTCCGTCGGACGCACGGAGGACGAGCTGAAGGAGGCGAACGTTCCCTATCGCAAGGGCGTGTTCCCGTTCATGGCCAACAGCCGTGCGCGTGCGATCGGTCACACCGAGGGGCGCGTGAAGATGCTGGCCCACGCCGAGACGGATCGCGTGCTCGGGGTTCACATCATTGGCGCGCACGCCGGCGATCTGATCGCCGAGTGCGCGGCTGCGATCGAGTTCGGTGCCAGCAGCGAGGACATCGCTCGCACCTGTCACGCGCACCCGACGCTGGCGGAGGCGGTGAAAGAGGCAGCGCTCTCCGTCGACAAGCGACCGCTCAACATCTGAATCCCGACGCAGGTGTGGGGCGGTCACGCTGCGCATCAGACGCGCCTCCCCCCCCCGACGAAACGCATCCGGGCGCTCGAGACGAGTCGGCAACTGGTTCAACCGGTGCGGCTCCCGCGTGATGTTCGCGGCGTGGACAGCGGGTCCGACGCAGAAATGTCGAACACGAGTTCCGAGGTCGGCTGGTTGGTTGAACGAGTTGACCCTATGAATCCGGGGGTCTTGGTACGCGGGCTTCGCGACACGTCTGGAAGACCAAAGCGTCACTGGTGCTGTGGAATAGGTTGCGGGTAGGGTGGGTTCTCTCGGCATGGAATCTCAGGCACAGCTCACACTAGTCGTCTTGGAAGAAGGCGCGATTTGGCCTGAGTGGCATGCGGCGTGTCAGTTCGTGTCGGCCCAGCCAGCGGACGCTCCCCCGGCGGTCATCGCCATCGCTCAGAGCCAGGGAGAAGCGGACAGCCGGTTCAGCGAACGCGTGAGCCGGCGCCTCAAGACCCTGCCCGCGGAGCTCTCGAAGCAGCGGGCTCGCCTCGCGCACGTCGTGCTCTCGACGGCTGACGTGCTGGAGGCTCCCGCCAAGTCGCGCATCGGGCTCGCGAAGCGTCTGGCTCAGGTCTGCGTCAGCGCGGGCGCTCGCTTCGTGCTAGCTGCGCCTCCTGGCTGCTCCGCTGCAGCTCAACGTGATCTCTTCGCTCTGGCCGGCGCACTGTGCGAGGTCCTCGGCTCTGCCTGCGATGTGTCCGTGAGCTTCGGACCGACCGAGACCGAGAGCCACGCTCGACTCCGCGCGGCGCGTCCCAGCCTGCACGACTCGGCGGACCTCAATTTCCCTGAGGAATCGGACGTGCAGCGCGTATCCGTGCAGTGATAGCGTCTCAGGCTCGCTCCGCGCTCGAGCGATGCAGAGGCACCTCGATGGCCACGTCCACGATGCCGCCGCGGAGGCCGACCCAGGCGTGATAGAGCAGCGACACGACGCCCCAGGTCAGCCCGAGCACAACACCTCCATCGATGATTCCGCGCCAGGGTTGGGGCACGTTTCGCACCAGCACCACCAGGATCACGATCATGCTGCTCACACCCCAGGCCGTGAGCAGACCGCGCTTGGTGGCGTGGAAGTACGCCATGCAGAACGCCGGCGCGAACAGCACGTGGAGTGGCCGCGGATTCGCTGCGAGGTGCAGGGCGCGGCCCACGACCTTGGGGCTGAACCGTTTCTGGAAACCGCGATAGCCCTCGGCGTAGGCGCTGACCAGCAACCAGCCCACGTACAAGGCCGCCTGGAGCTCGGTCAGGCTCCGCTCTCTGAGCGGCTCCCAGGCCAGCGGGGCAAGGCGATAGATGGCCTGGCTGAGGAACGCGACCACGCCCAAGACGCCCCACAGCATGATGAGATAGGCGGTGAGGGTGCGCGGCCGCTCGGCGTTCACGTGGGGCTTATAGCCCGCATGGGAAGCGCTCGCCGCAACAACTTTGCCGCATGGCCGCCGCTCCCCGCGGCTGCGTGGGTCAGTTGACACGTCGCGTTAGGATGCCTAACAGTAGTCGGTCATGGCGAAGCAACCCCTCGCTGAGCCGCTGGCCGTGGTCGCCGGTCTGCGGACTCCTTTCGTGCGCGCGGGGGGGGCCTTGGACAGCGTGGACGCGGAGACGCTGCTGGGAGGTGTGCTGAGCGAGCTGCTCGAGCGCGCCGAGCTGGCCAGCGGAGCGCTCCAGCTCCTGGTGCTCAGCCTCGAGGCAGAGGATGCCCTCGGTCTCGACGCTCGGGAGGTCTTGCGGCGCTCGGTTTGTGCTCCTGATGTTGCCGTGCGGCAATATTTGCCCGGCGCGCAGGATGACCTGCAGGCCCTGGATTCGCTGGTCGAGGCGCTCCAGAGCGGTGGCGTAGGCGTGGGCGCGTTGCTCGGCGCTCGGCTCCACCACAGAGGTGCGCCGGAGCGCCTGTGGTGGCGACTCTGGGACGCGATCTGGGGTCTCCGTGGCTCACTCGTGCGCGCCATGGGTCGTGCGGAGCGGCACTTCGAGGTCCAGGAAGCGTTGCGTAGCTACGGCCTGGCTGCGCGCGCATGGGGCGAAGGTCGCTTCGAGGACCAGGTCATGCCTGTCGTGGTACCTCGGGGTAACGAGTTGGTGGTCGAGGACGAGCTGCGCAAACAACTCCGAGAAGAGACGGCGAAGAGCTTCGGCGTGGCTGGGCTGCTACTGGCTACGAGCGCCGAGGTCGAAGCGCGCTCTCTCTCTCCTCTGGGCTGGATGCGTTCGATGGCGAGCGAGAGCATCGCCCCCACGGACGCGGCCTTGGCTGAGTTTGCGCTGGAGGTGCTCCAGGGCCGGGAGCCCCTGCTGGTGGAGCTGACCCACACGCCGGGCTACGCGGAGGCGTTGAAGCGAGGCCTGCTCGCGGGCGGGGTCGAGTGGCTCGAGGTGGCGGATCGTCTGAACGTGACTGGCGACAGCGTCGCGTTCGGTGACGCGGGATGCGCGACGTTTCCGCGTCAGATCACCCAGCTCCTGCATGAGCTGAGGCGCCGCGGTGGTGGTGTCGGTTTGTGCTTGTTCGGGGGGGAGAGGGCGACCACCGCGATGGCCCTGGAGGTGTCGCGATGAGCTCCGCGCAGCCGCGCACGGTGGAGTCCCCCGACTCCGTCGGTCCCGCCGTGCGTCTGGACGGCGGCGCGATGGAGGTGGTGCTCGGCCCTGAGTTCGAGCTACTCGATGGCGCTCATGCGGGCGAGCTCCTCGCGCGCGTCGAGCTGTGCGAGCAGGCGAAGGTCAGCGGACTCGTGGTGAGGTTCTGCGCCTCGCCAGCGCCGCCGCTGCTCGACGTGGAGCGGCTGGACAGCTTCTCCAGCCGTGGACAGGCGGAGGCTGCGCTCGGCGAGGCGGAGCGCCTGGTTGCTCGTCTACGGGACACGGCCTTGCGGACGGTCGCGGTCGTCGAGCGGGAGCTGCGCGGTCCCAACCTGGAGCTGGCCCTCGCCTGCCAGCGGGTCCTCGTGGCCCCCGCGCTGCGCGTGGGCCTGGACGGAGCGACCTTGGGCGTGGTGCCGGCGCTTGGAGGTGTCGGTGCGCTGGTGCTCCGGCTGGGAGCCTTGGGCGCGCTCGAGCATCTGCTCCACGGACAACTGATCGCGGGCGAGGTCGCCGCGGAGCTGGGCCTGGTCGATGGCTGCCTGCCGGTGGACGCGCTAGTCGGTACCGCGAGGCAATGGATCCGCAGGCCGCGTCTGGAGCGTCTAGGGGTCCTGCGTCACTGGCTCCGCGGACACGCGCGGCTGCCGCCGCGCGGGTATCCGGTGGACGCACGCAGCGACGTCGCTCAGGCGCTGCACGGTCTGGTGCGGAGCGCGTTCTGGAGTCGTGACCCACGAAGAGCCTCCGACGCCGCGTTTCGGTGCTTCTCACGCCTGGTGTGCGGGGAGCAGAGCGCGGCCCTGAGAGGTCTCGCTCGAGTGCTCGAGGAGCGGGCCCCAAGCGCTGGCGCTCCCCCACGCCTGGCGTTGATCGGTGGCGGACGCGTTGGCTCGGAACTCGCGCGGCGGAGCCTGCTGGCTGGTGGCGTCGTGCGACTGATGGAGCGAGACGAGACTGGCTTGCTGCGTGGCGTGCGTCGGGTCCATGAGCAGCTGCGGCGAGCCGGGCTGGACGGCGTTTCCCTCGAGCGTGCGATGGGGCACATGACCCACACCGCGGAGCTCACCCGGCTGGGCAGCTTCGAAGTGGTCATCGAGGCGATCGCGGAGGAGGCGGTGGTGAAGCGCAGGCTGCTCGAGCAGGTGGCCACCCACCTGCTGCGGTCCTCGTCGGAAGCGACGCTGGTGACCACCAGCAGCACTCAAGAACTCAGCCGTCTCGCCTCTGGCAGTGTGGGTCGGGTGCCGCTCGTGGGCCTGCACCTGGGACTCGTGGATGAGCGCGCCTACGTCGAGCTGGTGAGCGGCGAACCAACGGCGACGATGACCATCGGTCGCGTCCTGAGCGCGCTCGGCTACCGCGTGGTTCCGGTGGCCGACGTGGCGCCGGGCCTCTGCCTGCGCCTGGTCACGGCGTTCATCGTGGAGGCGCTCGAGCTTGGGCGTGAAGGCTACGCGCTGTCGGACGTGGATCTGGCGGCGCGTAACTGGGGATTCGAGCTGGGGCCATCCCAGCTGCTGGACCGGCTTGGGCAGCGCACGTTCTCGGACCTGGTGGCCGTCGGATTTCTCCGTTCCTCCCGCCGCTTCCCCGCGCCTGCGCGTCTGGAGGCGTTGCTCGAAGCACAACCGAGGCGGCGCCGCTGGTCGCGGTTGGCAACCCCGGTGCCCGTCGAGCGGCTGGTGCTGCGTCTGGTGGAGGAAGCCCGAGCGGCCCTGCAAGAGGGCGTCGTGGCGCGCGCCGAGTTGGCGGACCTCGCGGCGGTTTGGGGCATGGGGTTCCCGGCGTATCGCGGGGGCCCACTGAGCTATGCGGCGCGGCTCGGTGAGCAGAAAGTGCAGCGTCGGCTGAGTCGACTGGCGACGCTCCATGGGCCGCGCTTCGAGCCGAACGTCGTGCTCTAGTGTTCTACTCCGCTCCTTGGAGCCTCTCGCTGCGCCCTCCCCCCAAACAAACTCCTCAAGGGACGACCTACGCAACCGATCTCCAAGGACATGGTGGTCCCTTGCGTGGCGTTGGTGGACGAGGACCCGGTTTCGCGGGAGTTGCTCAGGTTGTGGCTCGAGGCCACGGGTTATGACGTCCTGGAGCTCGCCTCGGCGGCGGAGTTGCTCGCTCGACCCGTCTTGCCGGACATCTACTGCATCAGCCTCACCCTGCCGGATACCACTGGCGACGCACTCATCGGCGCGCTGAGGAGCCGAGACCCCGACCGCCCGGCGCTGCTCATCAGCTCGCTCCCCGCGCCAGACGCCAGCGCTCGCGCGCTGGGTTGCGGCGCCTACGACACCCTCGCCAAGCCGCTGTGTCGAGAACAAGTCTTGCTCCGCGTACGCCGTGCGGTGGAGGTCTGGCAGCTGAAGTCCCGCGTGCGGGCAGTCTGCGGTGCCGCGGACTTGCCTCCCGCGCTGTGGGGTCGCAGCCCGGCGGTCAAGAACCTGTTGACCGAAGTTGACGTACAAATCCACGGAGAAACTCCCGTATTGTTGATAGGCGAGGCGGGGAGCGGGCGTGCCGCACTGGCTCGCTTCATTCACGTGCGAGGCCCGAGGTCTGGGCAAGCGTTCGTGACCTTCAGCTGCGCGGAGCTGCCTCCGAGCCGTCACTTCGAGGAGCTCTTTGGAGACGAGCAAGGCTCGGCGGAGAGCCTGTTCGCCCGCGCGTCGGGTGGTGTGCTGTTCATTCACGACGTCGGCTGGCTCGCGGCCGAGGCGCAGCAAGAGCTGGTGGATGCGCTGGCCACGGAGCCAGCGCCTCGGAGCTCGAAGCGTCCCAGCGGTGGCTGGCGGGGGGCAGAAGACGTGTCTGCTCAGATCGTGCCCTTCGAGCGCCGCGCGCTGCCTCGGCTCGTGTGTAGCAGCAGCGTGGAGCTCTCCGTGCTGGCGCGCACGGGGCAGCTGTGTGAGCCGCTGGCGGCGTTGCTCGGGGGACCCTCGCTGGTGCTCCCGCCGCTGCGCGAGCGCGCCGACGACATCCCCGAGCTCCTGTCGTACTGGGTGCGGCGCCTCGCCCTCGACACCGGGAGGTCTCCGCCGCGCGTCTCTGCGAGCGCGCTCGAGGCGCTGCTGGCCTATGGCTGGCCTGGCAACGTGCACGAGCTGAGTCAAGTGGTGCAGCGGGCGATCCTCGCCAGTGACGGTTCGAGCATCAAGCTCTCGGATCTACCCGTTGCCGTAAGGCAATCATTCGAGGAGGTGGAGCGTGAGAGTGGCCTGTTCGAACCCGCGTCGAACGACGACGTCGTGCCCTTGCGGGAGCTGGAGCGGCGCGCCATTGCTCACGCGTTGAAGGCCGCCGAGGGCAACGTCGGTCACGCGGCGCGGCTCTTGGGCATCGGACGGGCGACGCTGTATCGACGACTGGCGGAGCAGAGCTCCAGCAAGGCGAGCTGAACCTTCTGGATCGTCGCTCCAGCTGGCTGGCGCCGGCGGATCCTCGAACGCGCCACGACTTTGCTATCCTGGGCCATCGCGGCCGGTTGAACCGCGAGAAGGAGCCCAGCGTGAAGCGAAGCCTGCTGAGTGAAGAACACCAGATTTTCGAGCGAGCCTTTCGCACGTTCATCGAGCGCGAGGTGATGCCCAAGCAGAGCGGCTGGGCGGAGCGAGGAATGGTGGATCGCGAGACCTGGCTGGCTGCAGGCGCGGGCGGGTTCCTGTGCCCTTGGCTCGAAGAAGAGCACGGCGGCGCGGGGGGCGACTTCATCCACTCCGCGATCGTGATCGAGCAACTCGCGCGCGCCTACGAGTCGGGCTTCGCGATGGGGCTCCACAGCGACATCGTCACGCCCTATATCCACGAGTTTGGCAGTCCCGAGCAGAAGCAGCGCTACCTCCCAGGGTGCGCGAGCGGCGAAGTGATCACGGCGATCGCGATGACCGAGCCCGGCACGGGCTCCGATCTGAACGGCATCCAGACCAGCGCGGTGAAGGACGGCGATTCCTACGTGATCAACGGTTCGAAGACGTTCATCTCGAATGGCATCCTCTGCGATGTCTGCATCGTCGCAGCCAAGACCGACCTGGATCCGTCGAATCGCCATCAGGCTCTCTCACTTTTCCTTGTGGATTCTGGAACCAAGGGCTTCGTCAAGGGGCAGAAGCTCAAGAAGATGGGTATGGCCAGCCAGGACACCTCGGAGCTCCACTTCGAGGACTGTCGAGTGCCTGAGAGCGCCCTGCTCGGCGAAGAAGGCATGGGCTTCTTGATGCTGACGCGGAAGCTCCAGCAGGAGCGCCTGGTGGTCGCGATTGGTTCGCAGGCCAGCGCCGAGCAGGTCCTCGCGGATACGCTGACCTACGTCAAGGAGCGCACCGCCTTCGGGAAGCCACTGAGCAAGTTCCAGAACACCAAGTTCAAGCTCGCCGAGTGCGCCACGGAGGTCGAAGTCGGTCGGGCGTTCCTCGATCGTCTGATCGCCGATCACGTGGCGGGAGAGCACCTGGTCAAGGAGTGCTCGATGGCCAAGCTGTGGCAAACCGAGATGCTCGGTCGCGTCGTTGACGAGTGCCTGCAGCTCTTCGGTGGCTACGGTTACATGCTGGAGTACCCGGTGACGCGCGCGTACATGGACGCCCGTGTGCAGCGCATCTTCGCGGGCACGAACGAGATCATGAAGGTGATCATCGCGCAGCAGCTCGGCCTCTAGCGTCCGGTCTCCAAGGTTCGCTGCAAGCCTCGCCCGCCCCTGCGGGCGCGGGCGTTGAACCGATCGTCGCTCTGGAAAGCGCAGGTTCTCAGCAGCCTGCTGGAGGAGGCCCAGCTTGCCGCGGCGCTCCCGCTCGCGCTAGACGGCAGAGGCGCGCTCGCTGGGCGCGAGGCTGCTCATGATGTCTCCGTCCCGTCTCTGCCTGCTGACGCTCGCGCTTTCTTGCGGCGTGGTTGCCTGGGTGACCGAGGCGCGCGCCCAGAGCGGTGACGTCGTGGTGCAGGGCGCGCGCAGCGCCCGCTCGTCGCGTGATCCCAGCGCCGCCAGTCAGGTGCTGCGAGACGACGAGCTGAAGGCACCAGGAGTCAGCGCAGGGGACGTGCTGGAGCGGGTGAGCGGGGTCGAAGTCGCGCGTAGCGGCGCAGCCTCGGACCGCACGACCTTGTCACTGCGTGGCTCCACGGCCGCCCAAGTGCCCGTCTACCTCGGACCGCTGCGCATGAACGACGAGATCACCGGCGCCGCGGATCTCGCCAGTTTGCCCTTGTGGATCCTGGATCGCGTCGAGGTCTTCCGCGGGAGTACGCCGGCCTCCGCGGACGCATACGGCATGGGCGGTGCTGTATTCCTGGAGCCAAGATTTCCCAGAAGAAATCTGGTTGGCGCTGGGTTGGGTGTCGGTAGCTTCGGCGAGGAGAGCGTCTGGGGCAGGGGTGAGGTGGTCTCTCGGCGGGGCGAAGAGTGGCGCTCGGGTGCGCTGTTCGGTGTGCGCCTCAGTCGCGCCGACAACGACTACACGTACATCGACGACCGAGGTACCGCCTTCGACGAAGGTGACGACATCGAGCGCACACGTGCGAACGCAGACTACTCGGACTGGGATGCCTGGGCGGTCGGGTTGCAGCGTTCCCGGAGCGGCGCGCGTGTGCTCACTCTGGTGAATGCCTTCACGCGGGAGCAGGGGGTCACCGGCCTGGCCAGCGTTCCCGCCATGGCGGCGCGCTCGCGCCGCCAGAGGCTGCTGGGTGGGATCTCCGGTAAGGTGCCGTGCGGCAATGCGTCATCTGGCAAGCGCTGCGAGATCGAGCTGGCGACGCAGCTGCTCGAGAGCCGAGAGCTCGTCACGGATCCGCGCTCGGAGATCGGGGTCGGCCCGCGCGGCGCCCAGAACGTGGGGAGCCGGGTGCAACAGCGAGTGCGTCTCGAGTGGGGACGTGCTGCGGTCGATCTCTCGGGTCAGCTCGATCTGGCCCGGGACTCGCTCGTCGTGCGTGGCGCCGAGACCATCGCTGCCGAGCGCTTCGCCGCGCGGCCGGCGCTGGAGCTGGCGCTGTCGCAAGGCGACCGCCTCGAGTACCGGCTGGGCGGCGCGCTTCCGCTCATCTCCACGCGTTCCGACGCGAGCCTCTCCGATGTGTCCACTGGGAGTGATGACCTCGAGCCCGAGGGGCGCTTCGGTGTGGTCTATCACGCCAGCGAGTCCGTGAGCGTGCTGCTGAACGCCGGGCACTTCACCCGCCGCCCCACGCTGGGCGAGCTGTTCGGGTTGAGCGCGCTGGTGCGCGGAAACGATCAGCTAGTCGCCGAACGCGGCGAAGGCATGGACGTCGGCACGCGGGTCGGCGTGGGGAGCCCTCGCGGTCTGAGCCTGGCCGTCGACTCGTTCGCGTTCGCTCGCTGGTCGCGGGATCTGATCGCCTACCGCCGCTCGACGTTCGGGGTCGTGACGCCGTTCAACGTCGCGAGCGCGCGGGTGCTGGGTCTGGAGCTGACGCTCGAAGCCCGCTATGCCCAGTGGCTGCGCTGGGTCAGCAGCGTGACCCTGCAAGATCCTCGCGATACCAGCGCGGATCGTGCGGTGACCAACGACCTCTTGCCTTATCACGCGCGGTTGACCGCGGCTTCGCGTCTGGCCTTGTGCGCGCCGGCGACCGGTCGGCTTCCCCGCTCGGCGTTGGTCCTCGGGACGGTCTACCGCTCGTCGAAGTTCGCCGACCCGGCGGGCCTGGTGGTGGTCCCCGAGCAGCTGCGCTGGGACCTGGAGGCCGAGCTGGGCTTCGAGGACGACCACGTGCTCTTGCGCGGCGCGCTGCGGAACCTGTTCGGGACGCGCCAGTTCGACCTGCTCGGCCAGCCACAGCCGGGACGCAGCGCCCACGTGAGCTGGGAGCTGCTCTGGTAGCGACCCCCACGGCGCACAAACCAGCCAAGCCCGCGCGACGAGCCGTGTCCATCACGAACGGAGGCTTTGAGGCATGGCGGATCTACTCAGGGAAGACTCACTGCTGTTTTCACTCAAGAGTCTGCAGCGCATGGAAAAGGAGCGCGCTGATCGCGAGTTGATCGAACGCGAACGGCGGCTGGCCGAGCAGCATCAGCGCCGAGTCCTCGAGGAGCAGCGGCAGCGAGACGCGGAGAAGCGCCGCACCGAGGCGCAAGCCGCGCGCCGCGAGGCTGAGCAGCTCCGCAGGGCAGAGGAGCAGGCGCGCCTGGAGGCGCTGAAGCGCGCCGAGTGTGAGCGCGTCGTCCTGGAGTCGAAGCTGCGCGCGCAGCTGGCCGTCGCGGAGGCGGAGCGGGCCCACGAGGTGCGTCTTGCCGAGATCCGTGCGGATAATGAGAACCGGGTCGCCAAGGTCGCCGCGAGCCTGCTCGCCGGCTTGGCGATCCTGCTGACCAGTGGGACGTTCGGGCTGTACTTCGGCAAGCTCGAGCCCGAGCATAGCGAGGCGGTCGCTCGACTCCAACGACAGCTCGACACCAAGAAGACCGACGCAAAACGACTCCGCGAGGATCTGGACGACGTGAAGGCTCAGCTGCAGACGGAGCAGGCCGAGAGCGCGCGCCTGAAGCGACAGCGTGACGATGCCCAGCGCCAGCTATCATTGGCCGGCGACTCCACGGCGGCGGCGAAGCCGCGAGCGCGCGCTGGGACGAAGGGCCCAACTGCTCCTATTGCGCGCAACGGCGGCGCGCTGGCGAAGTGCAAGCCGGGTGAGGCCTACGATCCGATGAGCTTCTGTTTGCCCTAGATCCTTCAGCACCCTGCCAGCGGGCGCACGCCTCATCTTCGACAGGCTTCGATGTGTGCCAGCAGGCGCGCCAAGCGCCAGTCCAGCGCCGCCAGGTGCTCGTCGCTGAGCAGCGGAGCCAGCGGGTCCCTGGCGAGGGAGCGTTCCAGACGCTTGCTCAAGCGTTGCGCTGGCGGGACGCCCGGTCCCAGCGCACGCAGGTTCTCCACCAGGCCCTCCGGGAACGCACACAGCCGGTTCAGGTCGGCGTCCAAGGCGAGCTTGCGCTGCATGCGCCAGTCCGCGAAGCCAGCGCCGTTGTCCAGGAAGATCATCGGGCCACCGGGTCCGAGCAGCAGGGTGTTCCCGCCTGACCAGCGGTCGGTGTTGTCCAGCAGGTAGTCGAACGCGGTCAGCTCCTCCAGAGCGGAGAGCTGTCGAGTGATTTCCTTGGGGATTGGTTGGTTGCCTGGCGTTGGCAGCGTCTCGCCCGTTCCGGTCCCCAGCCATTTCGGCCAGGCGCGCGGGACCTCGAGGGAGTGGAGGCGTTTCTCGTGCCAGGCGATCACCGCGCCACGGATGGTATCGGGCTGCGGCTCGTTCAGTTCTGCGTCGAAGCGCGTGAGGAACGTGGGGTCGGTCCCGCTCGCTTCCAGGAGTCTCCGCAGCGCCGCGCGAGGCAGCGTTCGTCCGACGACTGGCGCCGTGCGTCCGCAGCCGAGCAGCCGGTCCAGGTGATAGGCGACGATCTCCGAGCGGTAGTTGGTGGCTGACTTCTTCTGGTCAGCCTTGAGTACCGCGCGGTAACCGTCCTCGAAGTAGAGACGGATGGTGACGGTGGAGCCGCCCTTGTTCTGGGTCGCCTTGGTGATCGCGGCGCGGGACATGCGGCGCAGCCAGCTGCCGTCTCGTGACACGTCGATGGGGCCGCGCGGCTCGCCCTTGATGGCGTGGGGTGGGTTCTGGCTGAGGGACGTGGGGACCTTGCCTCGGGAGATGGCGGTGGCCGCGTGCGCCGTCTGGCTCGGCGCCGCGCTGGGTACCTCACCCCCAAACACGGAAGCAGCGGTTCGAACGCTGGCTGAGGCTGCGGCCACGGGCGCTGCGGCCGCGCTCGCACTGGCTGCTGCCTTCGCTCGATCGGATGGATCGACGTCAGCGCTCGTCGTCCGATCGCAGCCCGAGCCGACGATCAGGGCCAGCGCAGCGGCCAGACGCACGATGCCGTGGTTCGTTCGCGCCACCACGCGCGCGAAGCTATCATCGCGGCGTGCCGCAAACGAGCCCCGCAGCCGTGCTCAAGCCGACTCGCGCCTCCCTGGCTCTGGCTCGGCTCGTCGGCCTTGGTATGCTCACGTTCGCCGGGGTGTACGTGGGCGCCAAGCTCCAGGGGGCGAGCACGCCGGTTGCCGCTCCGCTGGGTTCTGGGCGGCCCAAGGTCGTGGCCGCTGCGGAGTCGCCGGTGGAGGGGACGGCGCTGGGCGGGGTGATCGAGCTCAGACCTCGAGGCCCGAGGGTCAACCTCGACTCGGCGATCGAGGTCGACTTCAGCGCTCCCGTCGATCGCCAGAGCGTCGAGGCAGGTGTGAACATCGTGCCGCCGATCGAGTGGCACGCGACCTGGCCGAAGCCGACGCGCCTGCGCCTGCGCCCGGCGGAGGCGCTCAAGTCCGGTAAGCTCTACCGGGTCAGCGTCGCCGGCAGACTGGCGCAGGGGGCGCCGCTGGAGCCCTTCGACGGTGAATTCCGTACGGAAGTGCCCGCCCCGAGCGAGGTGGTGAAGGGGAAGGGCGGAAACCTGATCCTGAGCTTCGATGATGGACCACGAGGTACCGTGCGGACGCGGCGCTTGCTGGCGCTGCTCGAGCAGTACCGGGTGAAGGCGCTGTTCTTTCCCGTGGCCCAGAACCTGGTGCGCTATCCCAGCTGGATCCGCGACGTGGAGGCGAAGGGGCACCGTGTGTGCAACCACAGCTTCAGCCACCCGAATCTCGCCAGTCGCCGCATCTCGGACGCGGGCGTGAGGCTCGAGATCGAGAAGGGCGCGGGCTTTGGTCGCTGTCGCCTGTTCAGGCCTCCGATGATGGCCCACGACGAGCGCAGCGATCGCGTGGCGAAGGACCTCGGGTACAGCGTCTTCCTGTGGGACATCGACACCCGTGACTGGGAGGAGATCCCCGCGGATGAGATCTACAATCGCGTGCTGCGGGCCGTGAAGCCAGGCAGCGTGGTGCTGTTTCACCTGCAAGCGCGCCGCACACTGCGCGCGCTGCGCGGCTTGCTGCCGCGCCTGGTGCGCGAGGGCTACGTGCTCTCCTGGGATCCCCGGGACGTCGAGCCGCAGGCGCGGTCGAGCTTCGGAGTGGGTGGGGAGGCGACCTGGCTCGAGCCCCCTCGACAGGCTCGAGCACGCTGGCTCGACGCGTTCTCGGGACCAGCGTCCGGGGATCCGTGGCCGTTTCCGGTAGGAGAAGCCCCGCGCTGAGGGCAGCGGGTTCACGCCCGCGCGACTACCCACATTCACACACCGACCGCACCGCGACAGCCACGCCCCGGGGCGGAGACGAAGGTTTCTTGCTACGGCGGGCGAAAGTCAGGCTAGCTTTGCAGTGGTTCGCGTTTTGCACCGCCGAACGGATGCCCCAACGGGGCACCCCTCGATCGGGAGCGGCCAGGCCAGGGGGAAGCTCGGGTTTTCACCAACCGTAAGGGGATCTGGTTCGCTTTCTTTGGATTGCTGTCTGTCGCCCCCAGCGCGGGGTGATCTCTGCCAGGAGTAATACTCAACATGACCAAGCTCACGTCTCTCCTCGCCGCCGCCGCGCTGGCTCTCCCGCTGCTGGCGACTCAACGGGCGCACGCCGGCATCGATGCGTGTGGTGACATCAACGTCGAGGCCAACGCCAACTGCAAGGTGGAGGTCGAAGGCGGGTGCACCGCGAAGTGCGAGCCGATCAACTTCACCGCGGCGTGCTCGGCGGAGCTGACCACGAAGTGCGAGGGCACGTGCAACGCGACCGCCGAGGCTTCCTGCACCGGAAGCTGTGAGTCGGACTGCCAGGCAGACTGCATGGTGGATCCGCCGACCTTCGACTGCCAGGCGGACTGCGAACTCAACGCCGAGGCCGACTGCGCCGCCAACTGCAGCGCCGGCACCGACCAAGAAAAGGACGAGTGCAAGGCGACCTGCAAGGCGTCGGCCAGCGCTACCTGTGAAGGCAAGTGCGACATCGATCCGAACGCCAGCGCTGACTGCAGCGCGAAATGCAAGGCCAGCTGCGAAGGCTCCTGCGAGGTGAAGGCCAACGCCGAGTGCAACATCCAGTGCACGTCAGAGGGTTACGCGACCTGCGAAGCCAACCTGCAGGGGGGCTGCGAGGCCGAGTGCACCAAGCCCGAGGGCGCGCTGTTCTGCGACGGGCAGTACGTCGACCACAACGGCAACCTCGAAGACTGCATCGCGGCGCTGAACGCCTACCTGAACGTCAAGGTCGACGCGAGCGCCAGCGCCAGCTGCAGCGGCAACTCCTGTGAAGCGGAGGCCGAGGCCAGCGCGAGCTGTGCGATGCAGCCCGGCACGACCAGCGGCAACACCGGTCTCGGCCTGCTCGCCCTCGGCGCGGTGGGCTCGCTCGTGGTTGCGCGCCGCCGTCGCCGCCGCTGAGCTCAGCGCTCGGCGCGTCCCAACGCCGCGCTCCTTGCGTCTCGAGCAAGGGCGCGGCGTCGGTGTTTCGTCTCCCGGCGGGGGAGGGCGCCGGGACTACTTCGAAGGCTGCTTGACCATCCTCAAGTAGGGGCGCAGGACACGCACGTCGCCGAACTTCTCCTGGGCCTCCTCCGTGGTCAGAGCGCCGGAGACGACGCAGTCGCCTCCATCGGTCCAGTCGACGGGGGTCGCGAGCTTGTGGTTGTCGGTCAACTGGAGCGAGTCGATGACGCGCAAGATCTCGCTGAAGTTCCGCCCGGTACTCGCCGGGTAGGTGATCATCGCGCGGATCTTCTTGTTGCTGTCGATGATGAACACGGAGCGCACCGTCAGCGTGTCGTTCGCTTCCTCGTGGATCATGTCATAGAGCTTCGCCACCTTGCGGTCCGCATCCGCGAGGATCGGGAAGTTCATCTTCACGCTCTGCGTGTCCTCGATGTCACCGACCCAGCCCTTGTGGTCTTCGACGGTGTCCACGCTCACCGCGATCATCTTGCAGTTGCGCTTGTCGAACTCTGCCTTGAGCGCGGCGGCTCGGCCCAGCTCGGTGGTGCACACCGGCGTGTAGTCCTTCGGGTGAGAGAACAGCACGACCCACTGATTGCCGATGAAGTCGTGAAACTTGATCTTCCCGTCCGTGGAGTCCTGCTCGAAGTCAGGCGCGATGCTTCCGATGTGTAGTCCCATTGGCTTCTCCTCTGTTCATGGAGCGGTGCCCCTCCCGGGGGTGAGGGTGGTGGCACCGCCGAGCACATGCGCCGTGTCTCCGGCTTCCTCGCAGTAGCCGGCGACGCTCCCCTCATCTGGCGCTCGCCTGGAGTAATGTCGAGGCCACGCACCGTCAACACGCTCGGCTGGGCTCAATGCCTCCACGTGTGGCCGGTCTTCGGGTATGACTAGCCCTCGATGTCTCGCTTGGTTTGGATTCTGGGGCTCTCGTGTCTGAGCGTTGCTTGTAAGCCCGAAGTGGGTAGCTCGTGCGACAAGGGCGAATCGCGTTGCCTGGATCCGTCGACACAGCTGATCTGCAGCGAGGGCAAGATGATCGCGGCGCCCTGTCGTGGCCCCAAGGGATGCTGGGTCGAAGGCGGGGTACGCTGTGACATCAGCGGCAATCAGCCCGACGACGTGTGCAGCAAGGACGATGAAGGCGCCGCGACCTGCGCCGGCGACAAGCAGGGCCAGCTGGTGTGTCTAAATGGTGCTTACGTGCTCGAGCCGTGCCGCGGACCCGGCGGATGCAAGCTGTCCGGGGATCGCGCCCAGTGCGACAAATCAGTGATGCAGGCAGGCGACGGTTGTCGCGATCCGGGCCTGAAGGCCTGCAATGTCGTCGGTACTCAGCTGCTGGAGTGCAAGGACGGCAAGATGGTCACGAGCCTCAACTGTCGTGGCTCCAGCGGTTGCCAGTCGAGCGCCGGCAAGCTGGACTGCGATCTGTCGGTGGCCGCGCCCGACGACGTGTGCCCCGAGGGAATGTCGGGCAAGAACGCGTGTAGCGCTGATCGGCTGAGCATCCTGGTGTGCAAGGACGGCAAGTTCAAGGTCGACGAGAGCTGCGCCAAGGGCAAGCTCTGCCGCAGCAAGGGCGGCGGTATCCGCTGCGAGAAGGACGACGGAAAGGCCGAATAGTCACGCCGTGACTTCTCGTTGGTCGAGGCGCGGGTCGAGCGTGTACCCTCGACTGGCGCGTGTCCGAACCTGCCTCCCAGCGCGTCGTCCCGCCGGACGACGACATCTTGACGTGCCTCGAAGGTGAGACGCTGAACAGCTCGGCCTTCGAAGGTACGAGCTATCGTCTCACGAAGCGCATCGGCGCGGGCGGTATGTCCATCGCCTTCCTCGCGGTGCGCCGCAGCCCGAGCGGCAGCGCGCCCGTCGTGGTCAAGGTGATGCGTCCCTTCGTGATGCGGCAGTCCGCTCGCACGGGCAACCTGATCGTCTTGAAGGAGACGGTGGCGCTCGGCCGGCTCAACGAGAAGGTGCCACCGACGCCGTTCGTGGTGAGGCTGATCGAGACCGGTAGCTCATGGGTGTCCTTCAAGAACGCACCCCTCGAGCTGCCATGGCTAGCGCTCGAGTACGTTCACGGAGGCTCAGAGGGCACGACGCTTCACGAACGCGTCCACTACTCCGTGCAGCGAACCGGCTACGCCTTCGACCCCATCCGCACCAAGCACGCGGTGGAGTGTCTGGCCATCGGCCTCGACGCGATTCACGACGTCGGCGTCGTGCATCGCGATCTCACCCCCGCGAACGTCCTCTGCTGTGGCTTCGGACGAGACGAGATCTTCAAGATCGCCGACTTCGGTATCGCGCGCCCGGCGGGCACCGGCGGCTTCACGTTCGGCGGCGTGCCGGTGGGCACACCAGGCTACGCCGCGCCCGAGCAGGTGGAGATGAACAACGATCTGGTGGGGAACCAGAGCGACGTGTTCAGCCTCGCAGCGGTGACCTACCGCATGCTCACCGGCGAGGACTATTTTCCGTCATCGAGCCCCATCGACGCGGTGCTGGCGGCGCGCGCGGACGAGCGCCGCAGCATCACCGAGAGCCGCAACCTCGCGCCGGAACTGCTCGAGCGCCCGAACGCCTGTCTGGCGATCGATGAGGTGCTGGCTCGCGCGACCAGCACCGACCCGAGGGTGCGCCCTCCGAGCGGCGCGGCTTTCGCAGCGATGCTCGCGCCGGCGCTGCGTGGGGACTCCGCGGTCAGCATGCGAACCACCGCGCGACGCCTGAAGAGCATCGCGGAGGGCGTCTCGAGCACGCTGTTTGCCGGCTACGACTTCATCGTGCGCAATCAACCTGGCTCCGATCACGTGGTGCGGTCGGTGGCCTGGGATGGTGACGGGCGTTGCCTTGCGGCAAGTAACTATGGCCTCGCGTTCTGGAACGGAACGAACTGGGAGAGCGCACCGGCGCAAGAGCTGCCGGTGAAGGACGGCGTGCGCTTCGTACGCCGGGTCGGCGCGGGGCGCTGGTTGGTCGGCGGGGATCAGGCCACCATCTGCGAGTACTCGACCAGCGGTATCGGCAGCGTCCTCAAGGGGCCCGACCCCAAGGTGAGCTTCACACACGCCAGCGGGGAGATGGACGACCTGGCCGTCTTGGTGGGGGAGAGGAGCGGTGAACCGCCGCTGCTCTACGCCATCGCCGGCGGTCATTGGCTGAAACCGGCCCAGCTGACCAAGGCGGAGAGCGTGAACGCCTTGGCGCGCATCGGCCCCGAGGAGTGGCTAGTCGTCGGCCGTGCGAAGGACGGCTACGGCTTTGCCGTGCGGTACCGTCCTACGATGTGGAGTGTCGAGAAGCTGTCGCTCCCCCGAGTCCGCGCCTTCCTTGGTTGCGCCGGCGTGCGGGAGACGGGGAGCGGGGTAGTGGTGGGAGCGACGGGACGCACGGCGCGCACCACCGACGAGGAGCCGTGGGTCAGCGTGGTCCCCGGGGAGCCTGATCTCTCCGCGGTCGCGCTGGACGTCGGAGGGCGCGCCTGGGCCACGAGTCCTGGACAGCTGTGGCTCCAGGCGGGTGCGCCGGGCTCCGAGTGGCGCCCGGTGTGGCGCGAGGACTGGCATGTTCCCTTCGTGAGTGTTTACGCTGATTTGGGCATCGTGATCGCGATGACCGTGGACGGCGCCATCGTCGAAGGGCGAGACGACGCCTAGCGGGCTGTTCTGGTTCCGACGGCTGGATTTCGTCCCGCCAGCTGTAAGGCGGCCGTCCGCGTCCCGTTTCGAGTCGCGGAGGACATGATGCGACGACTCGGACAAGGCTCTTTTGGACTGTTGGCTCTGGCGCTGGTGGCGTGTGGTGGCTCGAAGGCTCTCGAGGCGCCCAAGGCAGCGTCTCCCGCGCTCGAGAGCCCAGCGCCCATGGCTCCGCCGAGCGATGAATCTGCAGGAGCGGTTGCCTACGAAGAGCGCGACGAGGCTTCCGAAGCGCCTGCTCCCCCCGCCGCCGAACCCAGCGCCGACGCCACTCCGAGCGGTGCGGCCTACGCGCCGGCCAAGGCGTCCGCAGGAGACCGCGCGGAGAAGCGGTCGAGCGTCGCGTCCAGCGGTCGTCGCCGCCCCGGTGGCAGCCTGGCCCAGGCCGGCGGCGTGAAAGCGGGCGAGTGGGACGACAACGCCAACTACCGCGAGTTCCAGCGCTGGATCTCGAGCCAGAGCGGGCTCGGCTTCGACTCGGTGAACGTCTCGAAGCGCCGCTTCATCGTGGTCACTGACAGTCAGGGCAAGGCGGTGCCAGGCTGTCGAGTCAGCGTCACCGACGGAGCTCAGCGCAGCGTTCAGCTCACCACCCAAACCAGCGGCCGGAGCCTGCTGTTCCCCGCCGCCGAAGGGCTGCAGGGCAACTCCCTGGTGGCGACCACGACCTGCCAGGGTCGCCGCGCTGCCAAGCGCTTCGACCTGGCACAGGAGGACGGCGTCGTCACCCTGAAGCTGGACACGACACGGAAGCTCCCGGCGACCCGCACCATCGACATCGCCTTCGTGCTCGACAGCACGGGCTCGATGTCCGAGGAGATCGCCAGCGTCAAGGAAACGATCCGCGCGGTAGCAAAGCAGCTGGACACCGGCAACGTCAACGTGCGGATCGGCATGGTCGACTTCAAGGATCGCACCGACAACTACGTCACCAAGGTGCGCCGCTTCACCACTGACCTCGGTTCATTCGCGCAGAGCGTCGAGAGCGTGCAGGCGAGCGGCGGTGGCGACACGCCGGAGTCGGTCAACGAGGGTCTGAGGGTCGCGCTGTCGCAGCTCGACTGGAGCGACCAGAGCGTGGGCCGTTTCGCCTTCCTGATCGGCGACGCTCCGCCCCACCTCGACTACCAGGACACCAGCTACTCGCAGAGCATGAAGCGAGCGAACCACAGCGGGATCCAGGTCTTCACCATCGCAGCCAGCGGCATGGATGGCCTGGGGCAAGCCGTCTGGCGCCAGATCGCTCAGTACACGGGCGGCACCAACATGTTCGTCCTCCGCGGCGGCGCGGGGCCCCAGTCGACTGGCGCAGGGGACGCGAAGAGCAGCTGTGGCGGTACGCACACGAACTACGCGAGCGGCAACCTGGATACGTTGATCGTGCAGAAGGTGCAGCGCGAGCTGCGCGCTCTCGACTCGAACCCGATGCGCATCGCCGGCCTTGGTCAAGACGAGCGCGCCAAGCCATGCTCTGAGCGCCTCGTGATGGCCAATTGAATTCCTCGAGGAAAAAATCATGCGGGGGCGGGTGCAGTGTGCGGCACTCGCCCTCGTGCGCCTTCAGGGGGCCGAGTTCCGGCGACGGTCCCAGACCCAGGCCTGGCCAGGACGGCTCAGCGCTGAGTCTGTTCGTAGCGCGGCTCGTAGGGAGTCACTCGAGGATCGATCCAGAATCGAACCTGTGTCGTCCCGGACCCGCGGTAGGGCGCTGCGCCCCTGCACTGACTGGCCTGCCTGCGCACCGTACGCGCCTGGGCGTAGTTCAGCAGCAGCGCGATGCGCGCCTGACGTGCCTGTCGCGGCACCCCGCTAGCCAGCAGCCGCGCTTCGTGCACCGACGCGGAGCGCTCGAGGGCGTGGAGCTCGTTGAGCCGGTCGTCGAGGCAAAGCACCAACACGACGTCGCGTTCCTGGCGTGCGTCCATCAGCTCACGCTGCGTCCACGCAGCCCAGCGCGCGATCTGGGTGGAGACAGTGCGAGTCGGAGTGGCCTGGGCCTGGACTGGGAACGCGGTGAGGGCCAGTGCGAGGAGGCCCGCCGCGCACGACATGGGTCGAGCGATCATGGTGTGCGTGGGATGCCCGGCGCTCGCTCGACGTTCACTCGGCGATCCGGATCACCAGCTTGCCGAAGTGCTTTCCCGACCTGAGCTTCTCGAACGCCTTGGGCGCATCGTCGAAGCCGAAGACTTCGTCGACCACGGGCTGAATGCCATTCGCGACGACGCATCGAATCAGCTGCTCGAAGGTCTCTCGCGCGCCCACCATCACGCCCTGTAGCCGAACCTGGTTCATCAGCATCGGCAACAGCGAGATCTCTCCCTTGCCTCCGCTCAGGATGCCGATCACGGCCACGTGACCACCGGGGCGCACCGCGCGCAGCGACTCGTCCAGGGTGCCGCTGCCGCCGACCTCGACGACGTGATCGACACCCTCGCCTCCGGCCAGGGCCCTTGCCTTGGTGCCCCAACGGGTTTCCGTGCGGTAGTTAATGACGTGGTCGGCTCCGAGATCGAGCAGGCGCTGAGCCTTTTCGCCGCTGCTGGTCGTGGCGATGACTCGTGCTCCCATCGCCTTCGCCAGCTGCAGAGCGAAGACGCTGACGCCACCAGTGCCCTGCACCAGGACGCTGTCGCCTCCGCGCAGCCGCCCCAGCGTGACCAGGGCGTTGTACGCGGTGACCGCCGCGCAGGGCAGCGTGGCAGCTTCGGTGTCTCCAAGCTCGTCCGGGATCGCGACCACGGCGCTCGCTGGGACGCACATGCGCTGGGTCAAGGTGCCGTCACGCGGACCCCCGAGGGTCGAGCGAAGGCGGGGCTTGGTTGGCTCTCCGGCGAGCCACTCCTGCGCGAAGATCGGACAGACGCGTTGCCCCAAGGAAATGTTCTCTACGCCCGCTCCGGCGGCCACGACGCGTCCAACGCCGTCGGACAGCGGCACCAAGGGTAGCTTCTGTCGGGGATCGTACTTGCCCTTCATCATCAGCAGGTCACGGAAGTTGAGCGACGCCGCGAGCATCTCCAGCACCAGCTCGCCATGGCCGGGCTCGGGGTCGGGCAAGTCGCGACGAGCGAGAGGCTCACCGAAGGCTTCGATCACGTAGGCGCGCATGCCTCCCCTATAACGCAGCTCGGGGGTGACAGCAGCCGCGGGCGGGCTGGCCTCGTGTCCAGGTCGCGACGAGGCGCTCGTCAGGGCTGGAGCGGGGCGTGGCGCGCCAGACGCTGACGACGGGTCTCCACGCCGTCCAGCAGCTCGTAGGCGAAACGCCACGCGGCGCCACGTCTCGCGATCCGACCCTGAAGAAACCGCACGACCTCGGCGAGCAGCTCGGGCTCCTGTTCGAGGATTCGCAGGTGCTCGAGCAGCTGCTCCAAGCCTTCGCGACCGGCAACGTCCGCCGGTTGGGAGTCGAGCAGCCACAAGGCGTCAAGCGTGGCCATCAGGCGCGCTGATGGATCTCCGCGCCCCGCCTGTCCGAGGCGTGTCTCGAGGTTGTTCGAGCTGCGCCCAGGGTCCGTTCTCCAGGCACGCTCCAGCACCGACCTTGGCCAGGCCCGAGCGCTGCTCCCCAGCGCGAGTAGCTCAGCCACTGTTTCTCCGGGGATACGCTCGAGCATCTGTTCCTGGTCCATCACCAGGCGAGCCTGAACGGCTTCGTGGGCTTCTAGGGGGGGGAGGGAGAGCTGCCAGAACTCGGCGACCCAGCGCCATTGCTCCCTCGAGAGCAACGCCCAGGGCACGCCGAAGTCGGCGCCCCCAGCGATCGCAGCGAGCAGTGTGTCCCGCCCGAGCAGCGGCCAGATACTTGGCGCTGGGTCGCTTCCCGTTGCCAGCCAGCGCTGACCCGACTCCGGTCTCCCACCAAGGGTCCAGCGCTCCACGATCTGGTTGGCGAAGCGCGGTCGCTCGTCGGCGTCGAGCGCGCGCCACGTACGCAGGAAAAGCTCCGAACTCCAGGGCTCGAGGGCGTCGAGCTCGAGAGTGCCGGCGCGGAACGCATTCAAGCACAACGCGGGGCGCTCCAGTGCGTGAGGAGCGGCCCCGCTGACCCCCCGGCGCTCGAACAAACGCAGCAGCAACTCCTCCGCATGCCCGCTAGGGCCTTGCTCGAGCCACGTCTCCACGGCATCGAGGGCCGCGGACAGGGGCTGTCGCGCATCGGTCTCCCAGGGCTGCAGCCACTCGCTGCGCGCGCCCTCCCGCGCAGGCGCCCGTTCCGCCAGGGCCCAGAGCGCCACGAACCACGCCCCGCGAGAGAGCAGGGGCGCGCGCGCCACCAGCTCCTCGGGGTGCTCGAGGCGAGGTAGAGGTGGGCCGTTGGGAACCTCCACGGCCAGCTCCAGCTGCTCCGCGTAGAGGCTGCGCGCCAGCTCCGGGCTCAGCTCTCGTAGAAGGTCTGGATCCAGACCGATGAGCCTGACCAAGGTTTCGACCGCAGCGGCGTAGGCCGGACTGTCCCGCGCCTCGAGCTCCAGCACCCCGTCGACCAGGGGATCGGGATCCTGCTCGAGGCGCTCCTGGAGGGCTTCGAGCACCAGCAGCGCCGAGCCAGGGGTCAGCAGCGCCTCCCCCCACTCGTGGGCGGGCCGGGCAAGCAGCTGTCGTAGCGCTGCGCTGCGAGCGACGTTGACCAGCCAGACTGGGCCCAGGGCGAGCTGCGTGCCGGGCTCGAGGCTCCGGAGCAGTCCGCCCGCGGTCAGCGCCCTCACGATGCGGTAGGCGCCGGGGGGGAGCTGCCGAGCAGCGCGTTCCAGCTCGCGCACCGTGACTGGGGCGCCCGCGCGCTGGAGCGAGAGCTTCACCCACTCCACGTCCACTCCACGACTGAGTTCCGGGGGCACCACGCTCAGCCAGTCGTCTTCACTGCGCGGGAGCTCGGCAGGCTGATTCGTTTCCGTAAGGCATTGTTGATGGATGCCTACGAGGATCTCGAATCCCTGCTCCTTGAGGAGTCGGTGGTCGCCGGCCAATTTTGCTACGCGGAATTTTATTGCAGCGCGAGCTAGCTGATTTAGGCTACGTCCGCGGATCTGGGAGTGCCCGATTTCGTCCATCAGTCCAAGCAATCCGAGCGCCGCTCCGAGAGTCGTGAGCACACCGCGGTCGCTCGGGAGTCCGCCAAGCCAGGCGACGGCGGTATCCGCTTGGAGTCGGCTATCGCTCGGCAGTCGCTCGCTCACCCAGGCTACGAGCTCGGTCATGTAGGCGGCGAGCGGGAGTGACCTGACCACGGTCCAATCTGAGGTTTCCGGGAGGAAATCAGCGGCGACACAGATCTTGGAGCGAGGTGGGCGACGTCTGAGAGGTTCGCTGCCAGTGGGGCTGTGCAGCTCCACGAAGACCGGGCCTGCCTCTCGCGTCTCTGGCTCTGCGCTGGGCCAGTCCCGGGCCACCACCCAACGCGCAGCTCCCCGCGCCTCGAGCCAGCGGCCGACGAGGCTCCTGCCAGCGCCTGACGGTGCGAACCACCAGACTCGATCCCAAGCGGGGACCCGCTGGGGGAGCAGTGGGATCCCTGGAGGGAGCGGTTCCTCCTTGAGCCGCAACGAGCGAGCGAAGGGGATGTCCTCGAAGCGGACGCTTGCCTCGCTTGGGGCCCCGAAGCCCTGGAACGCGGGCTGGCACTGCATCTGGACGTCGGCGACCGGCGCCCCGAGCACCTCGGCCATCGTGCTTTGGACGGCTGGCCGGTCTCGCAGCCAGTCGAGGTCCAGCTCGCGGTCGAGGCGACTGAACAGCGTGGCCAGCGAGCGCGGCTTGGGCCTCGGCTCGGCTGGCCAGCTGGGGTGGGCGAGGCAGCGCCGTGCGAGGTCGCCGAAGCTTCGCGACGGGGGATCGCCGCGCTGCATCATATCTCGCAACCAACCCATGACTGATACTCTGATCAGTGGGATGCGTTCAGCACGCAGGGCCCGCGATGACCTCGACTGAACGCGTTACCACTGGACAAATATGAAGGCTTCCAGCAACTTACGCGATCATATCGCGGTGGATCGCGGATCTGCAAGCGGTTTGCAGGGCTTCTGCAGGTTGCATGCATCCTGCAAGATCCTGCAAATCTGGTCGAGAGAAGGATGGATTTTCGTGCCCTTCGGCCCTGCGGTCGAACGAGCTCTTCCGTCGACACGTGGGGTCCATGGGGGAGCGACAGGGCCGCGCGTGGTCGCGCCACCATCGCCGCCTCGCTCACCAGGCGCTGGTGCCTCGAGCTCTGGACGTCGGGCATTCTCGCCCCCCGATCCCATCCTGAACGGCCAGCCAGTCCCACAGGTTCTCCCCAGAGCTGTGTGTATGTACAGTGCGGGATGAGGTCGGCCCTCGAGGCATTGCTGACTTCGGTCGGACTCGCCTCGACTCTCGCGGTTGGTGAGACGCCGAACGGGCTAGCATCGAGCCGTGGAGCTCAAGCCGGGAAACTCGCCACCCAAGCCGTATCCGGCGCCTCCCTGGGACACCAGAGGAAGGGCCGTGTTCGTTCCGCTGCTGACCCGCCGCCGAGACCTCGAGCTGCCTCGGGGCTTCGAACCCGTGGCGTTTCGGGGGCGTTGCACGGGCCTCCTGGCCTACGTGGTCTACGAACCGCCGTCACCCCTGACCTACCACGAGCTGATCTGGATGCCCTGCATGGTGCGAGTGAAGCGCGGGGCGCGGCACCTTCGCGGCTACTTCGTCAGCTTCATGTACGTCGATGACGAGACCACCCTGCGCGCAGGTCGCGAGCTCTGGGCGTTGCCCAAGAGCTGGGCCGACTTCAAGGAGTCGGCCCGCGGAGTCCATGTCGAGGCCCAGGACGGCACCCGGATCAGTCTGGAGTATGCCTCCCGCCTGCCAGCGTTGGGGGCCAAGAGTCGCATGGCGACGCTGCAATCCTCCAGCGATGGGGTCGTGCAGTTTCGTGCGGAAATGACCGGAAGGGCTCGTCTCTGCCGGGCGAGGGTGCGGGATTTCTCCTCTCCGGAGCCTGGCTGGCGGTCCTTCGAGAGGGCGACGCGGCTGGGGCCAGTTGGTGCCGAGTTGACGGGCTTTCGCTCGCTGATGCTGGCCCCGAACGTGTTGGAGAACTAGGGCCTGCGAAACTCGCTGGTACACCGGGTGCGGTGCGAGAGCAGTTTCCGCGGGCGCCTGGCTGCCCGTTCGAGCCTCGAGTGTTGCCGGGGGGCAATGAAGGTTCGCTAGGTCCTGCGCCAGATCGCGACGCGTTCTCTGCCCTCGCGCCCGGGGTGACTGCGAATCGAGTCGCTGACGTGCTCGAGCGTGAAGCGGCGCCCGGTCGAGAGCAGGTGTCGTTCGTAGATCGCTCGAGTGAGCGGGTAGGGTGGGCCCTGGTCGCGATCGACGTCTGGACCCTCCACGAGCGGGAACATCAAGGTCACGAGCACACCCCTGGGTTTGAGCAGGCGCTCCATGCTGCTCGCCCAGGCGTCGCGGACTCCCGGAGGTAGCGCGCAGAAGAACGTGTAGTCCCAGATCAGGTCGTAGGCGCCGAGGTGGTCATCCTCCGCGGCGAGCTCGAAGAAGTCCCGGGTGAGGTACTGCGGGCTGGTCGCGGGGCTCGTCGTCGCCCTGAGTTCCGCGAAGCGTGTCGCTGCGGAGGGGGCGAGATCGACGCCCGTGACGACGCGGTCACGAGCCGCCAGCGTCAGCAGGTCGTATCCGCTGCCGGCGCCAGGGACCAGCACCCGAGCGGGTCGATCGTGCGAAGCGCCTTCCAGGAGTCGATCGAGCTCGCCGGTCGCCACCAGATCGACCAGCGCAGGGCTGGAGCTCCCGGCGTCCCAGGCGGTGCGCCCAGCCCGCCATGCGTCTTCCCAGCTCACTTCTTCACTCACTCGGCGAGTCCATTCTCCGCCACCACCACGAGCCTTGCCCGCGAGTGTTCCTTACCACGGACGCTGAAGGACTCAGGAACGCTTCCGGATCCGTCGATCCGAGGGGCCTCGGGCCGCGTTTCGAGCTCGCGCGGGGGTGAGCGCCCTGGAGCCGCCTGAGGGAGCTGGTCTGAAAGGCCCGTTCGGGGTGCGGGTGTGGTATTTTTCTAGGATCGTGTTGCGACCCATGCCTGCGTTTCGTCTCGTCTTCACGCTGGGCTGCGGCTTGGCGCTTGCCTCGGCCTGCTCTTCTGGAGACTCGGGGTCCACTACGGCCAACGGCGGGTCCGGGGGTGAGGGGGGGGCCAGCGCAGGCACCGGGGGGAGCGCGCCGAACGACGCCAGCGCGGGCGACGCGGGCTCCGGAGCCACGGGCGGAAGCGCCGGAGCCGCGGGTAGCGGCGGTGGTGGTGGCGGCCAAGGCGGAACGACCGGCGGTAGCGGCGGAGCCTCCGGCGGTTCCGCAGGGCAAGATTCGGGGGCCGACGCCAGCAGCGACGCCGTCAGCGACGCGCCGCTCGACGTCACCTGCAGCAGCGATGAGAAGAACTGCAACGGCAGCTGCGTCAAGATCAACGACCCAGCCTACGGGTGCGGAGCGGGTTGCACGCCTTGTGGCATTCCGGGAGCCGTTTCCGTGTGTGACGCCGGCGCTTGCGTGATGGTGGGCTGCGCCGCCGGGTTCGGGAACTGCAACCTGGACGAGAACGACGGCTGCGAGGTGAACCTGGACGCGGATCCAGACAGCTGCGGCGCGTGTGGCAACGTGTGCGTGGTGAATCACGGCAGTGCGGGCTGCGCTGGGGGGAGCTGCACGGTCAAGAGCTGCACGTCCGGGTTTGCCGATTGCGATGGTGTCGCCGAGAACGGCTGCGAATCCCGGACGAGCGACGACCCCAAGAACTGCGGCATGTGCGGGAAGGTCTGCACGCCCACGCCTGGTGCTCAGGCCGTGTGCAACGGGGGAAGCTGCGGGGAGAAGGCCTGCTTGGCTTTCCGTGGGGATTGCAACAACGACTCCATGGATGCTTGCGAGACCAACCTGGTCACCGACGATGATAACTGTGGCTTCTGCGGGAACAAGTGCGATCTGCCCAACGCGGTAACGAAGTGTGATGCCGCGCAGTGCGTGATCGACTCATGCGTGGCGCCTTTCGAGGATTGCGATGGCGATCCTCGCAACGGCTGTGAGGTGGACACCAGCAAGCAGAACGCCTTGCACTGCGGGGCGTGCAACCGTGCTTGCTCGGGCTCCGGCGTGGAGACCGCGACCTGCAACGCGGGGGTGTGTACTCCGTATTGCTCGACTGGCTTCGGTGACTGCAACCACCCAGGGTTCCCCGCGGCCGACGACGGGTGCGAACAGGACATCGCGACGGATCCGGACAACTGCGGGGCCTGTGGGAGCGTGTGCACCCTGCCCGGTGCCGAGGCGGGGTGCTCGGGCGGAAAGTGCGTCGTTGCCAACTGCGCGGCCAACACGGGGGACTGCGACTCCGATCCGTTCAACGGCTGTGAAACGGATCTACTGTCCGCCGAGGATCACTGCGGCGCTTGTGGGCGCGCGTGCTCCGACGCCGGTGTCGTCGTCAAGCTGTGCACCGCAGGCCTGTGCGTGTCCGCCTGCCAGAGCGGGCTGGGCAACTGCTCGACGCCCGCTGCGCCGGCGTCGGATGACGGCTGCGAGAGCGACGTGGCGTCGGATCCGCTCAACTGCGGAGGCTGCGGCCGCGCGTGCGGTACGGACCACGTGTCCAGCCTCGAGTGCGCCTCGGGCGCGTGCACCAGCAGCTGTCAGGCCGGCTTCGGCAACTGCGTGCAGCCTGGCCCCGGTGCGGTGGACGACGGCTGTGAGACGCCCGTCGGCAACGATGACACCAACTGCGGAGGTTGCGGCAACGACTGCACTCAGCAGGGCTCGCCCGCGGGGAGCCTCCGTTGCGGATTCGTTACCGCAGGGGAATGTGGATGCGTAGGTAACTCCGGGCGCTGCAAGGTAGACTCGGGCACCAACCCGACCTGCTCTGCGAGCAGCGGCCTGTGCGTGTGCGGAGGCAACGAGTGCCGCCCAGGGGAGGCTTGCGTCGCGGGCAGTGGCGGCGACGAGTGCAGCTGTGAGGGCGGCGCTGGGTGCGCCGCCGCCGAGGTCTGCTGTCAGAGCGCTGGGGGCTGCGTGGACTTGAGCAGCGACCCCGACAACTGCGGGGCGTGCGCCCAGGCCTGCCCGACGGGCTTCGCCTGCAGCGCCGGCAGCTGCGGTTGCAGTGGTGACGCCGGGTGCGATGCGGGTAGCAGCGGCACCTGTGGCGGCGGCGTGTGTAGCTGTGGAGGGACCACCTGTGCTCCTGGTCAGCGTTGTCTGGCCGACGGGAGCTGCGGTTGAGGACAAGGTCTGGCTCGCGTGTGGCGCGAGGGTGAGGCGGAGAGGTTCGATGCTGACGATCAAGGCGAGGGTGTGGCTGCTACTGGTGTCTCTGTGCGTGGCGTGCGGCGGAGGCACTCCAGAGCCGAAGCGAGGGGGCGACGAGGCAGCGAAGTCGGACCTCACCCCCAAATCCGAGGACGACGGCCAGACGGCCCAGAAGATCCCGGAAAGCGGTCGCGTCTCCAGCGAGAAGTTGATCGAGCGGCGCGCCGCCACCGCGCTCGCGCCGGACTCGCTGGACACTGTCAAGGCTCGCTCGCGGCCGCCGAAGTCGTCGAAGGAGGTCTATCGGCAGGTGGCGCCCGCGACGGTGATCATTCGCGTGCCTGGCGGAATGGGCAGTGGCGTCATCATCGACCCCAGCGGGTGGGTGCTGACCAACCATCACGTCGTGGCTGACGGCAAGCAGGAGGACTTCCAGGTAAAGGTGGAGGTGCTTCTCGGGCACCTGTCCAAGGACACCGGCGGAATGGAGCGCGACGAGAAGACGCACGAGGCGATGGTCTACAAGGTCGACAAGCTGCGAGATCTCGCGCTGCTGAAGATCAAGGATCCGCCTGGAAAGCTCCCTTACGTCAAGCTGGCGAAGGACAAGCCCGTGCCCGGTGATCAAGTCGTTTCCCTGGGGCATGCGGGTGCGGGCATGCTGTGGGCGATCAAGGCCGGGCAGGTGTCGGCGCTGGGCAAGCTCTCCGAGCACCTGGCGACGCTGGCGAGCTTCAGTGACGACGACAAGGAGGTCGAGAAGCGCTTCAAGGAGTACCTGGACAAGCAGAACCTTGGTCTGGTGATCCAGTCCAGCTGCGAGATCCTGCCGGGTGACAGCGGTGGTCCCCTGGTGAACGCCCAGGGTGAGCTGGTCGGCCTCAACGCCTTCTCCAACAAGGACTCCAAGACGGGTGGCCTGCTGAGTTTTCACGTTCACCTGGACGAGGTGAAGAAGTTTGCGGCCGCCTATCCCGCGAAGCCCGAGCGTCTGCTGCCTGATCCGTGGCGTGAAGGCGGCGGTGACGTCGCCTTGGATGACGTGGATTTCGACGGCAGCGTCGACACCATGGTGCTGCACGGCCGTCAGCCGTGCGTGTTTTGCCCCAGAGAAAGCGAGGCGGTGTTCGTTGATCTCGACGAGGACAGCTTCAAGGGCAAAGCAGCGCTACCGAAGGTCGAAGACATCTACGAGAAGAAGGCCTTCGACGCCGAGCTGATGTTCCTGCGAGTGAAGTCCAATAGCTTCATCTGGTACGACACGGACAACGACGGCAGCTTCGACCTGTTGCTGTACGACGCGGGCACCACGGGCAGCATCGACGCTGCATACGACATCGACCAAGGGGGTGATCTGACTTCCGTCGGTGTGAAGCGCCTTGGCCGTGCCGTCCGGGGCTCTGCGTTCGACGACAAGGCGCTCTCCGAGCGCATGTTGCGCATCGCCGGGACGGTGTTCCCTTCGAGCTTCATCGAGAGCCGAGGCAAGGTCGAGTCGCAGCTCCCAGATCCGCTCGGAAATACCGGGAGCGGGACACGAGGAGACCTGAACGACGACGGTCGACCGGACGCGGTGCTGCTCTCCAGCCCATTCTCGGCACGCCTGCTGGTGGACGTCGACGGAAACGTCGCTCCGAGGCTCTCCGCGTCGCCGAGCGTCGAGGAGCTGCGCTCGCCGAGCATGGCGGTGGATTTCGAGTTGGCTGTGGTCAGTCAGGGCGACGAGCTCTGGGCGTGGTACGACACGGACGATGATGGTCGGCACGATCTCGTGCTGCATTCCCCGGGGTCTCGCGTGTACGTCGCCGCGGCTGCCTGGCGCATCGACGCCAGCGGAAAGCGCTCTCCCGCTCCGGAACAGGTGGGGCGGAAGCTGATCCGCCCGGCTCTGCTGCAGAGCGCCGCGCTGCGTACCCAGTTCGAGTCGATGGTGCAGAAGGGCCTGCTCGGCATTCTGTCCGCGAAGGGCGGTGACGGAATCGAGTCCTTCCCGGATCCCATCGAGGACCACCGCGGAGCGGGCATGTCGCTGATGGACATCAAGGGCGCGAGCAAGACGGTGATCGCCGTCAATGGTCAGGGGAGTGACGGCTACCTGCTCGATTTGGACGAGAGCACGTTCCGCGCCACCGCCCGCAAGAAGATCGATATCTCCAAGACGATCAAGGACAAGAAGCTCGACCTCGAGCTGGCCTACTTCCAGCGCAACGGATTCGCCTGGGTCTTCTACGACACCAAGAACAAGGGCTTCTACGATCTGGTGCTCTACACATCGAATCCTCGCGGAGGCAAAACCGAGCTGGCGTTTCACATCCAGAAGGACGGGAAGGTGAGCCTCGACGCCGCCCTCGAGGGCAAGTCCCTGGTGCAGCCGTCGCTGCTCTCGGGGCGCTCGAGGTCTCGCCTGAAGAAGGTCGCGCCGGAGATCTTCTCCAGCGCCATGATCGGCGAGTGATCACCCGCGCAGCGGGTTCTACTGTCAGCGTATTCGCGCGCGCGACTGCCTGGAGGTGAGGCTGTCGAATGCGAACCGGGACGTGCGAACCGCGAGACTCGTGGGTTTCGTTTCGATTCCGACACCATCGTCGATCCCCTGCGGGAATTCGCCGGCTCCGCGCTGGTCTCCGGAGCGACCCGGACCGGCTCGGCGCAAGGGTCTGATTGTCTGACCAGGACGGACGCAGGGCCGGCGAGGCCCAGGAACCGGCCCCGCGTCCCCTTCACGCAGGGCTGTGTTAGCCTGAGGGTTCCGAGTCCCCATGGGGAGCTTCAGTCGCACTTTCGCTAAGTACCGTTTGCTGGCGCGCCTTGGGCACGGCGGCATGGCGGACGTGTATCTGTCGGTCTCGAGCGGGCCAGGTGGTTTCAACAAGCTCCAGGTGCTCAAGGTGCTGCGTCCGCACCTGACCGAGCAACCCGAGTTCCTGCAGATGTTCCAGGACGAAGGACGTCTCGCCGCCCGGCTCAACCATCCGAACATCGTGCAGACGAACGAGGTCGGTGCGGAAGGCTCCCGCTTCTTCATCGCGATGGAGTACCTCGATGGACAGTCCGCTCCACCGCGTGAAGGCGCGCGCGAGAGAGTCTGCTGCGGGTTTCCCACTGGAAATGGAGCTGTTCGTGCTCTGCCAGGTGCTCGAGGGGCTCGAGTACGCCCACGGCCTCAAGGACTACGACGGCACACCGCTGAACATCGTGCATCGCGACGTGACGCCACAGAACGTCTTCGTCACCTACGCGGGGCAGAGCAAGCTCGTCGACTTCGGCATCGCGAAGACCTTGGAGTCCACGGAGACACAGTCTGGCGTGCTGAAGGGCAAGGTCGCCTACATGGCGCCGGAGCAGGCGTTGCGAGACGGCCTGGACCACCGCGCGGATCTCTTCAGCGTGGGCGTGATGCTCTGGGAGGCGGTTGCCAACCGCCGCATGTACAACACTCGAGCGGAGGTCGAGATCCTGCACAAGCTGATCCAAGGCGATCTGCCGAAGATCCGCGAAGTCGTCCCTGACCTGCCGCTGCAGCTGGAGCAGGTCATCGAGCGGGCGCTCGCGCTCGATCCGGAGCAGCGCTACCAGGATGCGGCCTCTTTCCGTGCGGATTTGGTTGCCTTCCTCGACGCATTCCGTCGCGTGAGCGGCAGGGACGTCGGCGAGCGCGTGAGCGAGCTCTTCGCCGAGGAGCGCGAGGAGATCGGTGAGGTCATCCGCCACGAGATGACCGACGTCACGGGACCCGACGCGATGCCCGCCAGCCCGGAGACCATGGAGCTCCCCAGCTTGCGCGGCTTCTCGACTGCGGGCTACGCAACACCCTCTTCTCGCGGCCCGGCGCAGTCCATCGACGTGCAGGCTCCGGTCAACCTGCCGCCGGAGAGCATGCCGGAGCCGGCGGGCAGACGCTGGCTCTTTCCCACCCTCGCCGCCGTGCTGCTGCTCGGCGTCGCGGGGCTCGCTGTCTTTGCATTTGCTCGCGGAAATGACGAGAAGCTGGATCCAGCGGTCGCTTCGAGCGAGCTAGCGACTCAGGCGACAACCCCCGCGGCGGCCTCGTCCGTCAGGGTGCACATCGAAGCTCGGCCGAAGCAGTCGACGCTGGTGCTGGACGGGGTGAAGCTGGACGCGAACCCCTACGAGTCCAGGCACCCGCGCGACGATACACCGCACAAGCTGGAGATCTCTGCTCCGGGCTACACCAAGCGTGAGCTCGAGGTGCGCTGGGATCGCGACGTGGATCTGCGACTCGAGCTGGCGAAGCAAGTCAGCGAGGAGCCGCCAGAACGGACTCCTGACGTGGAACCTCGGGCTCCAAGGAGCGGCGCGACGAAGCCCGCGGAGACCAAGTCCGCCGATCCGTTTGGAGAGCTCCCCTCGGTGAAGAAGCCGAGACCAAAAGCGCCGACCCTCGACAAGAGTGATCCCTGGGAGTAGCGAACGGCGGCGTAGGTCGTAGAACGTCCGCCCGGTCGTGTTTGGGGGTGAGAATCGAGATCGGAGTCGCAGAGCGACGACGCAGGGCGTGGGCTGTCGCCGGGTGCATTGATCACCCAGATGAAACTCAGGTTTTGGCATACTGCGAGACGATGAACAGACTCAGGGGGCTCGCGCTGGGCGGCTTGGTCGCCGCGGCGGCGCTTGGCGCTGGAGGGAGAGCGCACGCCGCGGATCCCGACGAGGAAGCACGAGAGCGCTACGATCGCGCCATCAAGCTCTATGAAGACGCGGACTTCGATGGCGCGTTGGTCGAGCTCGAGCGCGCCTACCAGCTGCGGCCAAGCTACAAGCTGCTCTACAACATCGCTCGCGTGCGCGTCGCGATGAACGACTACGCCTCCGCGCTGAAGGGCTATCGTCGGTACCTCGCCGAGGGCGGAGACAAGATCCCCAGCACCCGACGCGACGAGGTACGAGCGGAGATCGAGAAGCTCGAGCGGCGTGTGGCCTCGCTGACGGTGGAGGTCGACGTCGATGGTGCCGAGATCTACGTGGACGACGCCTTGGTGGGAAGCAGCCCCATGACGGAACCGGTGCTGGTCAACGCTGGAGTGCGTCGCATCGCGGTGAGGCACCCAGATTACAGCCAGCAGGGACGGCGCTTGAGCATTGCGGGTGGCGATGAAGAGTCGTTGTCGATTCGGATGAAGACGACCAAGCCAACCTCGGCTCCCACGCCTGCGCCAGGGCCCGAGCCGGCTCCGCCAGCCAGCGCTCCCCCGCCTGAGCCAGCGGAACCCACGACCGAGAGCGGCTCACCCTGGTTCGGCTGGGTACTCACTGGCGTGTTCGCCGCGACGACCGCCACGACCGGGGTGATCGCGTTGTCAGCCAACAGCTCATTGAAGGAAAAGCGCGAATCCCGCACGGCCTCTGCCGACGACCTGGACTCGGAGTCGACGCGCGTGCGCACACTGGCCATCGTCACCGATGTGATGCTTGCGGCGACGCTGATCACGGGCGGGATCACGCTCTGGCTTTCGCTGGACGGGGGATCCGAGCCGTCTCGGGATTCCGGGACGGCGTATCGTGGTACCCAGCTCGGCGTCGGACCGACAGGTGTTTCCATGCGGATGCAATTCTGAGGTGGGACGGATGAGGGCGGACAAATACGGCAGCAGCGGTTGGAGATATCTTCGCTTGGCGGCGCTGGCCCTGGGCGGAGCTCTGTGTGTGCCGCAGCTCACCAGCTGCAACTTGATCGTCGACACCAGCACGGGTGAGGCTCGATGCAGCAGCACCGCGGAGTGCACGAGCCGACTGGGTGAACCTGCCGTCTGCCGTGCGTCAGACAACAGCTGCGTGAAGCTCAAGACCAAGGACTGCACGGAGGTCTTTCCGGAAGATGCCCTCACGGGCGGCGAGACCATCGTGCTCGGCTTCATGGGGCCGCTGCGAGATCAGTTCGCCAGTGTTGGGATCCCGCTGCGTCAGGGAGCGGAGCTCGCGCTGAGCGAGATCGAGACGCGAACCAACGGTCTACCCGCGGCCGACGGCAGCACTCAACAGCGCCACCTCGTGATGCTCGGCTGTCACGACATCGACGATCCCGAAGGCGTCGCCAAGCACCTGGTGGACGACGTGGAAGTGCCGGCCATCCTCGGACCAGCGTTCAGCGGCATCACGGTCCAGGTAACGACAGACGTCACCGTTCCAGCCAACGTGATGACGATCTCCGCGTCGGCGACCAGTCCAGACATCACATCGCTTCCAGACAAGGGCCTGGTCTGGCGCACCGCGCCCTCCGATACCATCCAGGCGATCCCGCTGGCAGAGTTGGTGTTGAAGGTGGAGGAGATCCTGCGGAACGATGGCAAGCTCGCGATGGGCGAATCCGCGCGGATTGCGATCGCCGCAAAAGACGACGCCTATGGCCTGGGGCTGGCAGACGCGGTCTTCTCCGAGATGCAGAAGCAGGGGGTCGGCGCCGCAGCCGACTCGAAGCTCGTGCTGCGGCGGGACTACGCAGACCCTGCGGAAAACGACAACGTGGACTGGGACACCCCCGCTGCGGAGATCGCGAGCTTTCACCCCCACATCATCTTCGGTCTGGGGACCAACGAGTTCGTGACCGAGCTACTCACCCGCGTGGAAGACAAGTGGGACACGGCCGACCGCCCCAAGTACTTGCTGCCCGAGGGGGGCAAGGTCGACGAGCTCGAAGGGATCGTGGCGGCTCAGCCCGATCTGAGCGCGCGGATCCTCGGCACCGTTCCCGGAGCTCAGCTCGCGTCCGGCTACTCCGGCTTCGCTCAGCGCTTCAGCGCGTTCTACAACGAGCCTCCGGGCACCTTCAGCGAGTTCGCATACGACGCTGCCTACTTGTTGGCGTACGCGATCGCTATCTCCGGCAAGGGACACCCCAGCGGTCCCGAGATGGCTGCGGCGATGAAGCTCGTGAGCCCCGACCCAAACACGGGCTGTACCGGCGGTGACCAGGTGGACGCTGGGCCGACGGGCTTCAGCGGTCACTTCCAGACGGCTGCGACGCAGCGGTGCATCGACTTCGATGGAGTGAGCGGTCCGTTGGACTTCGACAACGAAACGGGCGAGGCGTCGAGCGACATCGCCATCTGGTGTCCCGAGCGGAGCGGGAGCAGCGTGTCTTTGGCCGCGCAGTCGGAGTACTACAGCGCTGCGGATGGCAAGATCCAAGGCACCGTGACTTTCTGCCCCTGAACGAGGTAGGTCGGATCGTGCGCTGCCCGCGGCTCCGCACGGATCAGCTCGGCTGAGCGGGTGTCACTGAACGAGACACCCCTGTCGGCGTTGAAGGCTGCAGCCAACAGCCGTCGCTCCCAGGCGACGGGATTGCGTGACCTCCCCTGAGGCCGGACTCGGTCCAGGGGCGGAGAGTCCTCGGTTTTTGAGGTCCCGAGCGTCTTTCTGTATGGTGGAATCTGGCTGGGCGGAGCGGGCATGGCTCTTGCTGAGTCGCCCTCGACCACGACCGCGCCCGGTCGGGGTGGCGGTATCAGCATCCTCGCCCTACACGCTGCGCAGATCTGTGGCCAAACGGAGTTTCCATGAGAAAAGTATTCGGACTGACTTGCCTGCTTGGAGTGACCCTGAGTTCAACCGCATGGGGGCAGGTCCCCAAGAGCGCTCAAGATGACGCCAAGGTGACCGGTGGCGCGACGGAGCTCACGGACGACAAGGCGGTCACCGCAGGAGCGCCGGAGGAGGAGTCCAAGGATGCGACGGAGCTCAGCGTCTCCGCGGGTGGCTTGCTCTCCACTGGCAACGCGCGGCTATTCGCAGGGACCGCGAACTCCAAGTTCCGTCTCCGGCGGTCGGACAACCAGTTCACGGCTGCCGCGGCGGTGAACTATGGTCGCGCTGCGGCAGGTCCAGACGAGGGGCTCGAGACCAACGTCGAGAACTACCAGGGCACCGCACGCTACGACCGGTTCTTTGGCGACTGGACCGTGTTCCTCTCGACGCAGGCCCGTCGAGACCGCTTTCAAGGCCTGAATCTGCGCGGACGAGTGGATCCCGGCGTGGGCTACTACTTCATCAACGAGAAGACGGCGCTGCTCTGGACCGAGCTCGGCTATGACTTCCTGGTCGATCTACGACGCTCGGACTCGCTCGAGGTCAAGGACGATGCTGGTAACGTAGTCGAGGTGCTCGACGACACCGAGGTGGTGCACTCGGGTCGACTCTTCCTCGGCTTCGACTACGCGTTCCGCGAAGGCTTGAAGCTCGCGCTGGGCGTCGAGTTCATGCAGGGCATCAGTGACACCGACATCCAGCGCGTCAACGGGACCGCCGAGATCAACGCGAAGATCGAAGACAACCTGGCCTTCGCGTTCGGCTTCACTGAGCGCTACGACTCCGCACCGCTGCCCGGCAAGGAAGAACTCGATACCGTCACCACGGTGAGCATCGTCTACACGCTGCTGTGACCCGTGGTCGGTCTGACCGAGGCAGCCCGCGGCGACTCCCCCTGACCATCGAGATCCAGCCCGACCCACTCCGCGCTCTTCTCCCACAGTTTCAACGGCAACTCGGGATCGCGGGCCAGCCGGCTCGGCTTCCGGGGGCGAGACTTCTCGTAGTAGAGACCGCTCTCCTCGCCAGCCTCTTCGCTCAGGGCGCAGTGGAGTGTCGTCTGGGCACCCTCTTCGTTGGTGATCATGAAGAGCTTGATCAGCGAGCGCACGGGCCAGGGGACGGAGCGCCAGACGTCGCTCGCGACGACCCCCGGATGCAGCGCGTAGGTGGTGACGCCGCTTCCCTGGAGCCGCTTGTCGAGCTCGATGGTGAACAGGACGTTGCTGAGCTTGCTGAGAGCGTACTCCGGTAACCCGGTGACGTGCTTCGTCCGCTGGCGCACGCCGCTCAGGTCGAAGACCTTGGCGTCGTAGTGAGACTTGCTCGATACGTTGACGATGCGCGCGGGAGCGCTCTCGACGATGCGCTCCAGCAGGAGTCGGGTGAACAGATAGGGACCCAGGTGATTCACGCCGAACGCGAGCTCGAAGCCATCCTTGGTCGTGCCGCGTGTGCCCGCGAGGCCAGCGTTGTTGATCAGGAGGTGGATCGGTCTACCTGACTCCAGGAACAGGTTGGCCGCGTTGCGCACTGACTCGAGCGACGCGAGGTCCAGCTCGAGGAACTCGAGATCCGCCTCGGGTATATCCTTGCGGATATCCGCCATGGCCTCCTCGGTCTTCTGTCTGGAGCGACAGGCGAGCACCACCGTTGCACCCGCCCGCGCCAGCTCCCGTGCGGTCACCTTGCCGATGCCCGTGTTGGCGCCGGTGACGATGCATAGCTTGCCTTGAAGGTCTCGTTTCATCTCTGTCTTTCTACGACGCGGTACGAACCACCGAGCAGGTCTCTCGACGAGGCCCGCGCCGCCGTCGGTGCCGGTAGTACGCGCGCGGGGGCGAACTCGTTTCGCAAAAGTGCGGCTGCCCCCGAGTCTACCCGGCCTGCTGCAGATCGGTTCAGTTCGCCCGAGTCCGGCTCAACTGGGGATGAAGCTCGATTCGCCCTCGGCGATGTTTCCGCGAGCCGTCTTGATCGCGTGGGCGGAGTGGACGTCGAGCGCGTCTGTCGGAGTCTCCAGGGGCTTGGTCAGGGCGTCCCAGACCGCGCTCAAGCGAGCGCCTCGGTCGTCGCGAGTCTCTTCCGTGGGGAACATCAGCTCGACGGTGGCGCCGATGATCGGCATCGCGATCCCCCGGTTCTTGTCGACGTCCCAGCCGATTGCGGCCCAGGCTTCGCGGACGGCGACCATCTGCTTGGCGCGTGCTCGGTCGAGGATACGACGCTGGTCGATGCCGAGCGCCTGGAAGTCCGGCTCGAGGACCTTGTTCTCCCACAGCGCATAGCCCACCAGCTTCGCCTGGAAAAGGCTCATACGAAGCAGCTGTGGCCGGCTCATCTGCTTCATCAAGATCGGCAGGTACTGCACCCCGAGGCCCACGTGCCGCGCTTCATCCCGCTCGTAGTAGCGCATCAGCTCGCTCAGCACTGGCTCCACGTTCAGCTCGCGGATCTCCTGGAAGATCGCGAGCGCGATGGTCTCGATCAGGAGCTGCATCCCCAGCAGCTTGCAGGCCAGGTCGTCTGTGGAGAGCACGTGATCCAGCAAGGCCTGAGGTGCTGGGTCCAGCTTCTCGGGGAGGTAGTCCAGCTCCTTCAGGTAGTCGTACATGGTGTAGAAGTGCCGCGCCTCGTCGAAGGCCTGACTGGTGGCTGCCATCTTCGCCTCGAGCGGCACCAGGCGGTCAGCGAGCTGCGCCGATATTTTCCATGCGGCTAATTCGCCCCAGAGGATGATGGCGAAGACCCTACGTAACGCCTGCTTCTTCTCCGGCGCGACCCTCACCCCCCCATGCTTCTCCAGCAGCATCGGGAGGATCTCCTTGCCGTCCCACGCGAGCACTTGACCCTTGTGGTAGATGCGCTCGCACGTCGCGAATCGCTTCGCCTCCGCCGCGTTGCGCGCGAGATCGAACATGTCGTAGGTGAGCCGAGAGCCGCCGAAGCCTAGGAAACCCATGGGGAACCTCCGTCTGCTGGACAGCCTAACACAAAACTAGCCAGGCGGTCAGAATTCGCTGACGCGGAACGGAGGTCGCAAGCGACCCGACCGGGGGATGTGGAGGGCGCCCCGGTCGGAGTAGCCACGCCGGGTGGGTCTCCGTGGTTCTTGGCTCGCTAGAAGCGGCCGTGGAGCGCGCCACCCAGGGTGCCTGGGGCCCAGAACGGCGCCGCGGACATTTCCATGGCGGGGCTGGGGGCGTCTTCCTCCGGGGTTGCCTTCTTCGGTCCCCGCTCGCGCGGGTCCAGAGTGACCTTGGGGTCGTCGAAGGCCATCAGGAGCACGCTGGTCGCCGTTAGCAACGCTCCGGCGCCATAGGCGACGATTGATGCCGTGCGGAAATCATCGCGCTTCTGGACATGGTCATCGTACTCGAGCAGCTGGGCGCGGGTGATGTTGCCGGTGCTCCTCGAGTCAGAGATGTCCTGCGCCTTGCTCTCCTGACGCAGTGCCAGGAAGGTGAACACTCCGCCGGTCAGGATGCCGGCAACTCCGGTGCCGAGCACGGCGTAGCTCACGGTGCGTTGCGTGGTGACGCCGAGGTCGACCTCGAGCGTGCGTTGCTCTCCTCGACTCAGGTCCAGCTCCTTGGAGAAGGGCTCGCGACCGGTTCTGCTCACCGTGATCAGGTGGACGCCGGCGTCGAGCTCGATGGGGCTCATCGGCGTCACCCCCACGGGGCGACCGTCGACGCGGACTTCAGCGCCGTTCTCCGCCTCGATGCGCAGCTTCGCCGGCTGTGGCCGCAGACGCACGTCGACCGCGACGATGCCCCCGTCAGCAGCTTGCACCTCGCGTTCCTCCGGGAAATAGCCGGGGGCGCTCAGCTTGACCTTGTGTTTTCCCGGCTTGACCTCGGCGATCAAGGGAGCCTGCTTGGCCGCGCCGCCATCCAGTGTCACCTGGGTGCCCTTGGTCTGAGAGGACACCATCAAGCGAGTCTTCTGCACGATGGGTGCGGGGGGCTGTGGCGCTGGAGCTTCGGGGTTCTCTGGATCGATCGTCGCGCTTGCCGCGAGCCGAGCCGCGATGGGTTCGAGCTCCGACAGCGCCTGGGCCGCGTCGGCGCGTCGACCACCTTCCGCGACCTTCGAGAGGTACGAACGGTAGTTCTTGATCGCGAGCTGCAAGTGCTGGGCGTTCTTGTCGATGAAGTACTGCCGTCGATAGGCCTGAGCGGCGCTGAACAGGATGGCTGGGCGAGGGGAGTACTTGTACGCCTGATCGAACGCTTGAATCGCTGCCAGGTACTCACCAGCTTCGTATGCCTGTGCCCCTGCGTTGAAGTAGGTGCGCGCCTTCTGCACGTCCTCGGCCAGAGCAGTGGACGCGCAGAAGCACGATGCGCCGAGCAGCGAGGCCGCGAGCAGGCCGGTCATCATCCAGCGCCTCATTCGATCACCGCCTTACCCAGGAACACCTGAACGCCGCCTTCACCGGCGATGGCAAGATCCATCACACCGTCGCCGTTGTAGTCGGAGCTGACCACGCTGTTGCCTCCCCGCACGCCCGCCAGTGCCCGCGGATTCACCAGCTTCTTCTGGCCGAAGTCGAAGTCGGCAATCCAGCCGCCCTCGGCGCCGAGCAACACCACCTCGGGGGCGGAGTCGGTGTCGCCTTGGGTGAGCGCGAAGGAGCCAGGGTCGATGTCTGCAGGGTTCTCGAACACCACGCGCTTGGACACGTCGAGGGTGCCGTTGCCCTCGTTCTTGTAGAACACGATCTTGGGCTCCGGGATTCCGTCATCGCCTGCCGTCGCGAGGCCAAGCGCAAGGATGTCCTTGCGGCCATCCCCATCGACGTCCCGAACCAGAATCTGGCCGTTGTAGACCACGTAGGCTCCCGTGGTCGCCGGTTCGCCGGGCATCGGAGCGGGATCGGGGACACCTGGGTCGGGGCCCCCTGTCACGTTTCCTAGCGGATCGAAGAAGTAGCTCTCGTCGGTGAACTGCGGCTCCTCGAGCTGGAACCCGCCATCGACGACGTGGCCAATGATCATCACGGCGCCGCTGTCACTGGTGCCGGAGACGAAGGCGATCAGCTCGTCGACTCCGTCACCGTCGAGGTCGAGCGCTGCCGTGAGCGCGTTCTCGCCGGACTCCAGCGTTTCTACCGGCTCGCTGGAGAAGACATCCGCAGAGTCGATCGCCGCTTCGCCGGTGGAAGGCAGTATCCACACGCGGTTGGTGAAGGTGCTCGTCTCGAAGCTCTCGGTGCTCGACGCGAGCACGGCGACGTCGTTGTGATCGTCGCCGGTGAACTCTCCGATCACCGCCCGCACCGGCAGCGTGCTGCCATCGCTCGCGAGGAAGAACGGCGACACGAGCTGTCGATCGCTGCTCCCCGTGAGCAGGGCGATGCTCCGACTGTCGGAGTTCTCGGAAGTGGACAGCACGAGTAGGTCCGCGATGCCGTCGGAGAACAACTCCTCGACGTTGCCGCTGACCACGCGGTCGATGCGTGCCAGGCGCCCCATGCTCACTGGCTCGCTGGGACCGCCGAAGCCATTGCCGAACGCGATGGACAGCGAGTCCCCCGTTTCGACGCCGGCTCCGACATTTCCGTGTGGACCGCGCTCCTTGAACGCCAGGTCGTTGACCAGGTCGCCGTCGAAATCTCCCACGGTGAGCTCGCTGGGTTCTCCCCGTGCCTGGACCTGAAAGCGATTCAGCCGGCCGTCTCCCACGCCGTTGTAGAAGTCGATGGTGTTCGAACCCTGGGTCGCGGTTGCGACGTCGGGGATCCCGTTCGCGTTCAGGTCCGCAACCACTGCGGAGGTCCACTTCCCCTCGAAGTTCACGGTAGCGATGGTGTAGGTCGCGCCGCCCAGTGGTCCAGATGCCTGGGAGTCCGGGTCGCTCACCAAGATCTGGCTGCCCATCACCAGGTCGATTGCGGCGTCGTCGTTCAGGTTGCCGACGGCGAGGGGCATCGAGCAGACCAGGGTGTTGCCCAGCGAGATCGCGTTGCCGTCGCCATCCGCCAGCGGCAGCGTCGACAAATCCGAGTGGAAAGTACCATCGCCGACCCCGAACGCCGCAAAGAGCTCCGAGTCTCCATCGCATTTCGTGCTTCCGTTTGGCTCGGCGCCGATCAGCATGTCCAGATGGTGGTCGCCGTTGAAGTCGGCGAGCAACACGCCCGTGCTGATCGTGCGCCCTTGCGGCAGCTTGACGGGGGGCAGCTGACGCTTGGGCGGTGAGGTCTCGTCGCTGCTGTACTTGTTCCACTTGAGGCTCGCGCCTTCGCGAACGCAAGGTGTGTAGACCCAGACGCTGTTGGCGCCGTGGTAGGCGAGCGCCAGCTCTTGGCACGGCGATCGCAGCTTGTTCTCGTCCAGGTTGCCCACGGCTGGGTGCCCCGCGAGGTCGGCGACCGGACCCGGGAGGGTGAGCAGGAGATCCACGGTGTCCGTGGCAGAGAACATGAAGTCGTCGGCCAGCATCAAGATCTCGTCGCCCTTGATGTTCAGCACCTCGCCCCCCACGGTGTGACGGGTCTCCATGGCGTCCAGGATCACCACCTCCGCATCGCCCGTGCCGACGTCGAAGGGCGAGTACGCTGTCGGCTGCAGCGTGCCGTCTTTCCTGCCTCGCAAGACGTTCAGGCCCCCACCCAGCTCCGAGCGCAAGACCACCAGGTCCGAGAGGTCGTCCCCCGTCAGCTGACCGATCGCCGGCACGATGGCTGCGCCGCTGACGTCGGTCTGCGCTTGCTGATTGCCGCGCTCGTCCAGGAAGTGGATACCGAGTTCGGTAGGCGTGACGCTGACTACCTCCGACTGACCATCACCGTCGAAATCGCCGCTCTCGACGCGGAGCGTGTAGCCCTGGCGGAGCACGCTGCCCGGCGTGTAGCTCCCCGACGCCCTCCGACAGACACCGTCTGTCCCACAGCCAAAACCAGCGGGGCAGTTGATGGGGTCCGTGCCCGCGGCGCTGCCAGGGGCGGTGCACAGGTAGCGACACTGGTTGTCGGTCCCTCTTGGTGCACAATTACCCTCGGGAAACGAATCGCATTCCTCGCCCGCCTCGGGTTCGACGACGCCGTTTCCGCACTCACCACGCTCGATGGTTCCGAGGTTTGCGCAAGCGCTCAGGGCTGCCCCTGCGAGTGCTACGCCGAGCCAAGCCTTCAAGCTCGAATGATAGCTCTTCGATCTGATGGTCAAGCTGCCGTCCTACCTGCACCCAGCTGGGTGCGCCCAAGCCAAGATTCAAGACCTCGCGCCCACGAACCGAGAGCGCGGTTGTGCTGCCGCCCGAGACCGCGGCGCAAGCATCAGAATGGGTTCTCCAGGTCGCCCCCGCCGTTTGCCTTCTTCTTCACTGGCACGCGCTGAACGATCTTCACCAGGCTCACCGCAATCACCCCGCCGGCCTTGGGTTTCACGTGGACCTTCTTCGCGAGGTAGCCCGGCGCCTGGAACTCGACCTCGACTTCCTCATCGCCGAACGGGAGCTCGACTCCGTCCGCCGTCGAGCCCACCTTCTTCCCTTCGAGGAAGGCCTCCACGTCCTTCGGCTTCGAGTCGATGGTGAAGCGCACGCTGGTCGGCTGCGGTGCGACGGGCGCTTCGGCGCTCGGGGGCGCCCCGGTCGACGCTGCGCGGTCTTCGCTGGCCGACGCTGGCGGCGCGGCCGGAGAAGACGACGTCGGCGGCGAAGCTGTTTCCGCGAGGTGATCTGGCGTCACCGCTGGCGCTCCAGACCGCAGCAGGAAGACGCCGGCGCCGATACCACCCAACAAGAGCACCCCTGCGGCAGCGAACAGCGCCAGCCGCGAGCTCTTCTTCGGGCTCCCGGTGTCGACCGCCAGCGGCGCCTGGGTCGACGCACCAGCGGCCTTCTGCAGATGATGCTGGATCGACGGCGACATCTGCTCGGTGTCGAGTTCGGTGCGGGATAGCTCGCCCAGGCGAGGTGTTGGCATTGCGTGTCCACCGCCGGACAACGGACTCACCGTCACGCTCAGGCCGGCGCCCTGGGCCGCCGCTGCCAGCTCTTCCAGCGCCATGGAGACCGTCTGAGGGCGATCCGCGGCGTCCTTGGCCATCATGCGCTGGATCGGCGCGTCGAGCTCGGCCGGAAGCCCGCAAACCGCGCTCAAGGCGGGCGCGGGCTCGTTGATGTGCTTCAACATCAACGTGAGCATCTGGTCAGACACGAAGGGGCGCTGACCACTGAGGACCTCGAAGCACATCACGCCAAACGAGTAGATGTCGGTGCGGTGATCCACTCCAGTTCCGCGGCACTGCTCCGGGGACATGTAGTACGGGGTGCCGATCGGCGCTCCAGTGTTCGTCTTGTGGCCGCTGGTGGTGTCGCCAAGCAGCTTCGCGATGCCGAAGTCGAGCAGCTTCGGAGTCGGCTTCCCCTCGGAATCAAAGGCAATGTAGATGTTCTCTGGCTTGAGGTCGCGATGCACGATCTCCTTGGCGTGCGCGGCGTCGAGCGCTCGCGCGACCTGGCGCAGGATCGGGATGGCTTCCTCTGGAGATAGCCTGCCCCGGCTCTGGATGAACTCGTCGAAGGGCACACCCTCGAGCAGCTCCATCACGTAGTACTGGCGCTTGTCAGGCAAGCTGCCGAACGCGAAGATGTCGATGATGTTCTGATGCTGGATCTGGTTCACCGCGCGCGCTTCCGCGATGAAACGTGAGACCATCTGTGGGTTGGACGAATACTCCCGGTTCAACACCTTGACGGCGACCCGCTTCCCGATCAACGGATGCACGCCGGCGTAGACCGACCCGAAGCCGCCTTCGCCGAGCTTCCTCTCGATCTCGTACTCGCCGACGGTGATCCCTGGAGTCAGGTCGGGATCCACACCGGCAAAGGCAGCGTCAGGAAGCAGGGTCTCTCCGTCGTGGCCGCACTTGGCGACACCCTCGGGATAGACGGTTCGGCACTTGGGGCAGGTGGGCATCTTCTCGGCGCTGGAGATGGTGGGGCGGTGTCGCGAAGACACCGAGTCGCGCAGATGGGGCGCGACGAGATCTGATACAATAGGGTGCGCCTTCCCCGAGGCGATCAATAGTCACGGAACTTTGTCACGCGCGCTCCCGAGAGTCACCCCGCCAGGCGCTCCCACCAGGCTCCCACCGGGCGCTCCCCATCAGGCGTGCCCCCAGGCGCTCCCCAAGAGCCGCCCCTGGCGGCTGGTCGACGTCGAGAGGCGCCGCGGACGGCGCTCTTCTTGGCTACGCCGCCGTTTCGAGGCAGCAGCGAACCGCGGCTCGCTGCCGCTCGGTGTGCTAGCCTGGCCAGCTATGCCCGTCTGCAAAGCGTGCGGTGAAGAAGTCGACGAAGTGGTCCCCGTGAAAGGTCAACGGAAAGACCAAGAAGCTGTGCGAGGAGTGCGCCGAGATCGCTGAGCAGGAGCAGGAGATCCTGGAGCAGAGCGAGTCCGTCGTCCAGGGCATGATGGGCTTCAAGGGCCGGCGCTAGTCTCGCGCGTCGATCAGTCTTCGCTCGCATCGAGCAACTCCGCGAGGAAGCTCCTCACCGACTCGTGCGTCAGCAGGTGACGTGCGATGTGACGGCCCCGATCGACCAGCGCCTCGCGGGTCTCCTTCAGTATTCCCGCTTCGTCCAGCAGCTCTTGGAGTGGTCGGCCGGCCTCGTGCTCCAGGAACGCGTTCACCTCGAGCAGGAGAGCTCCACTCAGCGCCTCACCGCGAGCATTGTGTCGCACCACCTCCGCAGCGAGCTCCGCGGTCGCGCTGCGAACGTCCTCGAGATCGCGCATCACTTCCGCGATCTTCACGTCGCGGAGCGCCGCCAGCGCGTGATGTCGCATGCGGCGCAGGATGTCCTGGCCTTGAGGGCTTTGGACGCGCTCCAGCAATGCCGCGCGGAACTCGTCTTGAGCCGTGCGGCTGAACTCCGTCACCACCTTCTGCATCCGCCCTTCGAGGCCGCCGACCACGCTCTTGCCAACGTCCGAGATTCCTCTGCTCCCTTCGCCGACGCGGCTCTTCAGGCCACGAGCGAGCCCCGAGAGTGCGCTGCCCCCGGCCGCGGCGAGGCCGCTACCCCGCCCGACGCCTGGCAGTCTCTTGGCGAAGCTCTGCAGCGTGCTCTGGACCACTGGTGTGAGCAGCTCGCGGAGCAGCTTGGCGTCCACGAGCTCCGCGCCCCATTTGCCCTGGGGAATTTTTAGCCGGGCCAGGCGCTCCTCCACCGCGACCCAGCTCGCTGGCGTGAGCAGCTCGCCCACCCGCTGGTCCTGCGAGTCGAAGCGCTCGAGCTGACGGTACCAGCCGGGAGTCACGTGCTCGTCGATGAGCTGCGACGCCGCTTCCCCGCCGAGCGCGACCAGCACCAGGGCGCTGATTCGCTCGAGGTCGACCAACCTCGCTAGTGGCAGCTCCAGCAGGGCGTCGACCACGACGGCGGTCCCTCGATCGAGGCGAGGGGAATCCCCCGCGCTCAGGCCATCCAAGACTCGATTCAAGCGCGCTGCGTCCATGTCGGCCCCCATAGCTCAACCGCGACCGTCGCCCAACCGCCACTCCGAGCACCCCGGCGAGGCGGCTGAATCGACAACCAACGGGGGAGCGGCTAGTGTGCTCGCTCCGAGCACGCGCGGCCCAGATCGGGCACGCCCACTGCTGCGATCAAGACTCACATGGCCAGACGTCATTCACGAGCCAGAGGATTCGGAGGGGGCCTTCAGCGCATCAGCAAGGGGGCACAGAACGCGATGGAAGTGCTGCGTCTGGGGCGGCTGACTCCCCGGCAAGGCGCAACCTTCGAGGTGGTCCATCAAGAGCGCATGTTCAAGCTGCGGCGCTACGCTGGCGTCAAGCACCCGGGCGGCGCACGGGTGACTGCTCCCCTCGTCCTGATCCCGCCGCTGATGCTGACGGCGGAGATCTACGACGTCTCGCCCGAGCTGAGCGCGGTCAGCGTGCTGACCAGTGAGGGCATCGATCCCTGGGTGATCGACTTCGGCGCGCCGGAGCAAGAAGAGGGCGGGATGGAGCGCACGCTGGACGACCACGTGCGCGCCGTCGCCAAGGCGATTCGTCTCGTGGCCGAGCACACCGGCACGGCGGTACACCTCGCCGGATACTCCCAGGGTGGCATGTTCGCGTATCAAGCAGCTGCCTACCTGCAGTCGTCCCATCTGGCTTCGGTGATCACCTTCGGCAGCCCAGTGGACATCCACGCCAACCTGCCGTCGCTGTCCAACGAGGTCGCCGAGCGCGTGATTGGCATGGCGCGCACCTTGGTCGAGTACCCACTGACGCACATGGAGGGGCTGCCGGGCATCCTGACCAGCACTGGGTTCAAGCTGCTCACCCCCGTGAAGGAGGCTCAGCAGCTGGTCGACTTCGTGCTCAATCTCCACGATCGCCAGGCGCTGGAGAAGCGCGAGAGCCGACGCAGGTTTCTCGGGGGTGAGGGGTTCGTCGCGTGGCCGGGGCCGGCGCTGAGGAAGTTCATCGACGAGTTCGTCGTGCACAATCGCCTGGCATCAGGCGGCTTCGTGATCGACGGACGCAGCGTCACGCTCGCAGATATTCGCTGTCCGGTGTTGGCGTTCGTTGGTGAGCGCGACGACATCGCGCGGCCTCCCAGTGTGCGCGCCATCGCCAACGCCGCGCCCAACGCCGAGGTCTACGAGATCCCGCTGCCCGCAGGACACTTTGGCCTCGTGGTGGGTTCCACTTCCCTGCGGCAAACGTGGCCGAGTGTCGTGCAGTGGTTGCGCTGGCGCGAAGGCCTCGGGGAGCTTCCCGATCTCATCACCGATCCCAACGCAGAACCCGAGGTGCCGGAGTTCCTCGATGACGACGACGAAGTGGGTGGTTTCAACCTGGACGTCGACATCGACCTCTTCGTTGACACGGCGGCGAGCGCTGTTTCTTCCGCCTGGAAGCGTCTGGGGCACGCGTTCGAGGATGCGGCGGATGCGGTGGACAACCTCCGCTTCCAGTTGCCTCGGTTGAGCCAACTGCGGCGCCTGGGGCCAGATTCGCGGATCAGCATGGCCGCGGTGCTCGCGCGGCAGGCCAAGCACATCCCCGAGCAGACGTTCTTCTTGTTCCGCGGACGGGCGTTCTCCTACGCCGACGCGGATCGACGGGTGAACCACGTGGTGCGTGGCCTGATCTCGTGCGGCGTGCGTCGAGGCACTCGTGTGGGGGTGCTGATGGAAGGTCGCCCGAGCTACCTCTCGGTGGTCGCTGCGCTGAACCGGATCGGCGCCATTGCCGTGCTGTTGAGTCCGGACGCTTCGCGCATCGCTCTGAGCAAGTGCCTGGAGGTGGGGGAGGCCGAGTTCCTGGTCAGCGATCCCGGACACGCCGAGCTCGCCCGGGAGTCGTTCGGCGGGGACGTGCTGGTGCTCGGCGGGGGCGGCCGCGTCCGCAACTCGACGGCGGGGGTGATCGACATGGAGCAGATCGATCCGGATCGGGTCGAGCTCCCCGCCTGGTACGAGCCGAACCCGGGCAAGAGCGGCGATCTGGCGATGATCATCTTCACCTCCGGTCGCTACTCGAAACCCCGCGCAGCCCGTATCACCAACCGTCGCTGGGCGTTCTCCGCCTACGGCGCCGCAGCGGCGTGCACCCTCACGGGCAAGGATACCGTCTACTGCTGCCTGCCCTTGCATCATCAATCTGGAATGCTGGTGAGCGTCGGGGGTGGACTGGTCGGCGGCGCTCGGCTCGCTCTGGCGAGTCGTTTCACCCCGGAACTGTTCTGGAAGGAGGTACGGCGTTACGGCGCGACCGTGGTCTTCTACGCTGGAGAGATGTGTCGACAGCTGGTCAATGCTCCCGTCGCGCCTTCGGAGCACATCAACCCTCTGCGTCTGTTCGCCGGGAGCGGGATGCGCAAGGACGTCTGGTATCGCCTCCGCGACCGCTTCGGTGTCGGAGTGCTGGAGTTCTACGCGTCGAGCGAAGGCAACGCGGTACTGGCGAATGCATCGGGTAAGAAGCTCGGCGCGCTGGGGCGGCCGTTGCCCGGAGCGACGGACATGGCGATCGTACGCTACGATTTCGATCGCGGCGAGTTGATCAAGGACGCTCGCGGCTGGCTGGTTTCCACCAAGGAGAACGAGTGGGGGATGATGATCTCCCGCGTGGATTCGACGCATCCTTCTGCCACCCTGGCGGGCTACGCTCAGGACCCGGACACCGCAAAGCGCATCGTGCGGGGCGCCTTCGAGGCCGACGACGTGTGGTTCCTCACGGGAGACATCCTGCGCCAGGACGACGACGGTGACTACTGGTACGTCGACCGCGCCTCAGATATGATCCGCACGGTAACTGGTCCGGTCGCGACGACGGAGATCGAGGACGCGCTCTACGAGTTGCCCGAGGTCGGTCTCGCTGTGGCCTACGCGCTGCGTGTGCCTGGAACTTCCTGGCAAATGCCGGTGGCGGCACTGGTACCGCAGGGCGAGTCACCCCTAGAGCCGAGCGCGCTTCTCGCCGTGATCGAGCGGGAGCTACCGCTGCGTGCGCGTCCGCGCTTCATCCGGGTGCGCTCGCAGATCGCGATGACCGACGGCTACCGACCGATCAAGGCGCCGCTCATCGAGGCCGGGATCCGCGTGCGCTCTACGGAGCAGACCTTCTGGTATGACTCCGAACGCCACAGCTACGAGCACCTCGATCAGTCGGGGTTCGCCGAGGCCGTGCGTCAGGCGGGCGGCTCGGCCAGCGAACTGGACCTCGAAGAAGAGGCTGCGAGCTAGGCCTTGGACCTGGGAGCCGACAGCCTCGATCACCCTCGGGCGCCGGACTCCTCGCTCGGGGCTGCTCCTCCAGGGCGACTTCGACGACCCCAGGGCGTGCGGGAGGTCACCTGCGCGCTGTGGCAGCTCTCGCGACCGCAGGGCGCGTTCTGGTTGTCCTGGATCGTCCTGATCGGCTACGGGTTCACGCTCTGGGACTGGGGGATGGGACCCCGAGGGTTGACTGGCCTCGTCGTGATCCTGGGGAGCTGGTGGTTGCTCAACGCCGGCAGCCTGTGGCTCAACGCCGTCTTGGATGACGACCAGGGCGAGGTGCTGTTTCAATCGCGACCGGTCGCTTTGCCGCGAGGTACCGCTTTCGCCGGCTACCTGGCGCTGGCGGCGGCGGTGCTCGTGAGTGCCTTCAGCCGCTGGCCGGGCGTGCTCTGTGCTGCGGGGGCGGCCTTGCTCGCGGTGCTCTACTCTCACCCCCGAACCTGCTGGAAGGGCCACGCGCTGGGCGGCCCCTTCGTGAATCTGGTCGGCTATGGGATGCTGACTCCGCTGGCTGGCTACGCTCAGACGGGGCTGCCGGCGACGCCCCGCGGCGCCGTGACGCTGGTGTTACTTGCCGCATGGATACTGGGGGCGTACTTCGTGGCCCAGGCATTCCAGCAGCGGGAAGACGCGGAACGGGGTTACTCCACGCTGGTGGTCACCCGCGGCGCCGCGGGGGTCATTCGGGTCGCGCGCTGGCTGATGGGCTTCTCGATGGTGGGTGTCGTCGCTGGCATCGTCCTCGGTTACTACCCGCGGTTGCTCCTGCTCGGGGTTCCGCTCTTGTGGCTGACCGACCGCTACATCGGGCGCTGGCGGGCCGCCGCGGTAGAGCACGACGCCGAGCGTTGGGGGCGCGCGATGGCGATGGGCCTGCACCGCCGCATGATGTTCAGCGGCGCCGTGCTCTTCGTCCTCGCCTACTGTGACTACCAGGCAGACTATCAGTCGGACCGCCCAGCCGCAGGCTGGGCAACGGCGCGGGGTCGGCCGCCTTCACCTCAGCGTTTTCAGAACAGCGACTGAGGCCGCTGCTGTCGGGAGGGAAGGCGAGCTTCCGCAATCATTCGCACGGGTTCTTGCCCACGCGTGCCCCCATTGCCTAGTTCTGCCATGCTCGCGGGACGAGGATGTTCGTCTGTCCTGAGTGTGGTCAGTGCTACCAGGCGCCGGGTCCGTGCCCGAGCGACGGCAGTCCCCTGTCCGACAACCTGACCGAGCCGCTGCTCGGGCAGATGGTGGGGAGCTATCGCATCGCTGCCCTCCTCGGCGTCGGTGGCATGGGGCGTGTCTACAAGGGCGTGCACCCGCAGATCGGGAGCCGAGTGGCGATCAAGGTGCTGAGCATGGAGTGCGCTCACCACCCGGCGTTGGTGCAGCGTTTCTTTGCGGAAGCACGTTCGGTGAACGTCATCCGTCACGAGAGCATCGTCAACATCGTCGACCTCTCTACCTTGAGCGACGGGCGTCCCTACATCGTCATGGAGTATCTCGACGGGCAATCGCTCTCCGAGGTGATCCAGGAGCGCTCGCCGCTCCCCGTGGGTGGCGTGGTGAGCCTGATGTTCGAGGTGCTCGACGCCCTGGCCGCTGCCCATCAGGCGGGGATCGTCCATCGCGATCTGAAGCCCGACAACATCTTCGTGACGGCGCAGGGCCGACCGAAGGTGCTCGACTTCGGCATCGCCAAGCTGCGCCCCGAGCTGGGCGCTGGCAGCGACGCGACACGCACGGGCTCGATCTTGGGCACTCCGCACTACATGTCCCCCGAGCAGGCTCAGGGGCAGCACGTCGACCATCGCAGCGACATCTACGCGCTGGGCATCATCCTGTTCGAACTGCTGACGGGTCAGCGACCCTTCGAGGCGCCCACCCTGTACAGCCTGCTCGACATGCACGTGAAGCAGCCTCCTCCGCCTCCGACCTCGGTGCGCCGCGACCTGCTGCCTGTCTTCGATCAGGTGGTGTTTCGTGCGCTCGCCAAGCGACCAGAGCAACGCTACCAGAGCGCGGGGGAGATGAAACAGTCGCTCGAACTCGCAGCGCAATCGATTCCTCCGGGAAGCTGGTCTACCCTCGGTGCGCGCAGCGGCGGGCGACCCCCATCAGGCAATGTCACGCCGCACCACGGGCGCCCTCCGACCGTTCCCAGTACCCTCGGCGCTCAAGGACCGGGCAACTCGGTGCCCAGCGTCGGCGGCGCTATCCCTGGCACCATGGGCGGACAGGTGATGAGCGGAGCCTACGGTGTCCCGCCGACTGGCAGCGGGTCCTTCCAGGTCGCGCCCCAGACGGTGGAGCGCTCCTCGCCGGTGCCGTACTTGATCGCCGCTGCGGCTGGTTTCGTGCTGATCGTCGCGATGGTGTTCGTCTTCTTCTTTGGTGTGTCCTTGGTGGGTCAGGCGAACACGGCGTCTCAACGGCCTGTGGTCAACACACCTCAGCCGGATCCAGCGGAGCCAGACCGCGACGACCCGGGTTTTCCCAGCGTACCCGGAATGCCCGTCGGCTCTGGGAACGCCCGCTTCGACGTCTCGGCAGAGGCCGCCGCCGCCTACGAGAACGCAGCGAGGACCATGCCAAACCTCCAGGTGGCGTTGATCAGCGCCAACGGGGTGAAGTCGGACGGCACCATCGACATGACCTCGCAGATCACGAACTCCGCCACTTTCCAGTTCGTCAACGCCAACAGCTGCTTCCTGGTCAGCGCGACGCAGTTCGGCAACACCAGCGTGGGGATGAAGAAGTCCGACTGCGCGGGTCGGCCAGTTCGCATGCCTCGCTGCAAGCTCTCGAGCGTGATGAAGCGCGCCTTCGCGCAGACGAAGGCGGACCCTTCGGCGCGCGGGATCGTCAGCTATCAGGGAAATAGCGGCGGGGAACCGCAGTGGTCGGTCACGCTCGGGGTGCTGAGCCACGCGAGCATCCCCGACGACTGCGCAGCGTCCCTCTGACGGACTCCTCCCCCGAGCATGGCTCTCGAGGCGCGGAGCCAGCGACTCTGGATCGCTCTCAGAGGGGAAGCGTCAGCAGGACAAGCGACGGAAGCGAAGCCGCGCGGAATCGATCCATCGGCTCAGTGGCCTGTGGGCGGACGTCGTCGCTTGCCGGCTCTCGCGTCTGCAGTGCGCCTTGCCTTGAGCTCCTCGATCAAGGCCTCCACCCGTGAGCGTGTGCGATCGCGAAGGTCAGAGATCTGGGGCTTGGTGTTCTGGAGTCCTCGGGTCGGTATCGCCTCGCCCACTGCGAAGTAGAAGCGCTCCGGCTTCGGGAGAGGTGTGCCCTTCCAGCCACGCACGAACGGCATCAGCGCGTCCCCGCCCCGCATGGCGTCGAACAGCGGAGTCTTCTTCAGCAGGCCGCCGACGCTGCTGTCGAGTACGTCGTTCGCGTCCCAGACGATATCGAAGCACTCCTCGGCGCCGACCGCCGCGAATGGCAGGACCGGGTACCTGTGCTCGATGGCCATGCGCGCGAACCCGACGCGTTCCTTCCAGATCAGCTCGTAGGCTTCCCCCTTGCGCTTGGCGACCTCTCGGCCTCCTCCCGGAAACACCAGTACATGCTGCCCAGCACGCATCAGCTCGGCGCAGGTCGCGGGGCTGCCGACGACGACACCCAGGCGCTGCATCAGCTCACGCCAGCCAGGGACGGCGAAGTGGAGACGATCGCCGAGGGCCCTGACCCAAACCCCTCGCTCCTCGTAAATCTGCGCGACGAAGAGCGGAGCATCGAGCACTCCGATCAAGGTGTGATTGCCAACCAGGAGCGCCGGCTGTGCTGGGTCGACGTGCTCGAGTCCGAAGAACTTTGGCCGGAAGTAGGCGCGGCTCGGAGCCATCAGCAATCGAACCTGAGCCTTGCTGGGCGGCCGGAAGCGCCGCAGCCTGCTCGCCTCGGGCTCATCGGCTAGATTGCTCATTCACGTCACTCGGCGTCGGGCTGAGCATCATCGCCGTCCTGGTGCGCCTGCTCCTCGTCGGGCGCGACGCCGAGCTCCTTGGCGACCTGACCCACGCTGGCGGCCACCTCGAGGGCGCTGCGTGCCTTTGCGGAGGCCTTCTGCGCGGCAATCATCGCGTCCTGCGCCAGGTCCTCTGCGCGTCTCTGAGCAGACTCGATCAGCTCGAGATATGCCGGCTCGATCTGGTCGGCGAGGTCCCACACGTCAGGCATCGAGTCTGCGGCGACCATGAAGCCGAAGTCCACGGAGCCCTTGTAGCTCATCACCGTGATGTTGAGTGCCGCGCCTTCCATGACCGGGCCCATCGGATACGCCGCGACCAGCTCGGCGCCTGCCATGTAGATGGGGAACGGTGGCCCTGGGACGTTGGAGATCACCAGGTTGTGGATCGGGCGATGCCGATCTGCGATCTTGAGTCGCGTGTAGAAGCGCGCCGCGAGGTTGAACGTGGTCGGCGCGGCGAACTCGGCCCAGTTTTGCAGCATGTCCGCGCCGATCGCGTTGTGCTCTTCCTTGGCGCCCCGGGTGGTCGAGGCGATGGTCAGCAAGCGCTCGCCCGGGTCTTCGACATGCGTCGCGAGGGAGGTGAACATCGCGCTCACCTTGTTGTTCGACTGGCCCTTCTCCGACGACGCGCGCACGCTGATCGGGACCGCCGCGATCAGCGGGATCTCTGGGAGCTCGTTTCGTGCCGCGAGGTAACGCCGAAGGGCGCCAGCGCACACCGCCAGCACGACGTCGTTGACCTTGCAGTCGAAGGCACGCTTGATGGTCTTGATGCCGTCAAGGGGCAAGCGAGCGAAAGCCGCGTTCCGCTTTGCAGTGATGGCGCCATTGAAGTGCGTTCGCGGGGCCGTCAGCGGAGCAGCTCCGTGCTCCACCTCGGGGTCGCGACGCAAGCGAATCAAATCGGACACGGCGCGCGCCGTCTTGGTAGCCAGCCTCGCAGCTTCCACAGGTTGTTTCACCCGGGAAAGAAGCGCGTAGCGCACCAGATCTCCGTGAGTCGGCAGGTCCTCCGCAGTCTTCTTGCGCGGGGGTGGGGGGGAGGACACCTGGCGCTGGAGGTCGAAGAGATGGACCAGCAAGCCCGCGCCGCTCGCGCCGTCGACCGTCGAGTGGTGGACCTTGCACAGGATCGCCACGTGCCCGTTCTCCAGACCCTCGATCACCCAGGCCTCCCACAGCGGTCGAGAGCGGTCGAGAGGGGTGCTGGTGATGCGCCCGGCGAGCGCTCCAAGCTCGCGCATGCCACCCGGGGCGGGGCAAGCCACGCGTCGCACGTGATGGATGATGTCGAAGTGGGGATCGTCTATCCACAGCGGATGATGCAGGCCAAATGGCACCTCGAGCAGGCGGCGTCTCATCGGGGGAACGAGGTGGATGCGGCTCTCGATCAACTCCGTCATGCGCTCGAAGGAATAACCACCCGGCATTTCCGAAGGATCGAGCACAGCGACCATGGCCACGTGCATGTGCATCTGGGGTGTCTCCAGATAGAGAAACGATGCATCCAATCCCGATAGCCGTTCCATCTCGCCGATCCTCCCCAGCTTGCCTGGCTGAAAGTATGGCCCGAGTTGCTCATGATCCCTCGGGTTTTGTCCGGAGCGCTCGCCTGGGGAAGTCTCCCGTACCGATCGAGCGCTCGCTCGCTCCTGGTCTCACTCCTCGTCGTCGTCGTCGAGCGCTGGGGCGTCGCCGCTGGGCGCCGGCGCCGCGCTCGGGATCGCCATCGGCGCGCCTGGAAGTAGCCCGCCGCCAAGTCCAGCAGCGAGCCCCTGCTGCTTCTGCGATTCCTTGATCTTCGCCAGGGCCTCGTCGGTGTTCTTCTTGATCTTGCGCTGAGCCTTGCGCACGACCTCCCCAGGGATGCGCTTCTTCATCTCGCAGGCCGGTGGGAAGCCGCCTTCGCACGCTGCGAGGATGAACATCGTGCCACGGACTTGATCACGCTTGGCGCCTCGTCCGTCGAAGTGACCGCCCGCAGCGAGGATGCAAGCCCGGAGCTCGCCCTGCACGCACAGCTGCTCGGCGAGTTCGAGGCCTTCCTTCTCGCCTTCCTTGCCACCGCCGCCCAGCATCATCGCCTGGGCGTACATGCTGCATCCCTGGATGCTTCCGAGGTCCTTGCAGGCGTGCTTGATCAAGCCGAGCCCCTTGTCGCGCTTCCTGGGAATGCCACGACCATCAGCGAGCTGCGCACCGTAGAAAGCGCAGCCATCACCGTCCTTGTAGTCACAGGCCTTCTTGAAGTAGCTCGCGGAGGAACTGGGGTCGGGTTTCGAGCCATCGAGACCTTGCGCGATGATCCCGCCCAGCACGGTGCAGGCGCGCCCGCTGTCCGCGTCGCAAGCCTTCTTGACCCGCTCCTTGGCCTTGGCCCCATCGCGCTTGATTGCGCCAACGCCTTGCAGCTCGAGAGTCGCCAGTTCCACGCAGGCGCCGGTATCGCCGTCCTCGCAGGTCTTGCGGATCACCTTGGCGCCCTCGGGACCGTCCTTTTCCTTGTCGAAACCCATCGCTCCGACCAGCTTGGCCTTGCCGAGGGCCAGGCAAGCCGCGACGTGCTTGTTCTCGCAGGCCCGAGTCAGCAGCTCGCCGCCCTTCTTCGGGTCGGCTTTGACGCCCGTGCCGGTCATGTAGAGCTGGGCGAGTTCCGCGCAGCCGGCCGGAGGGGCCTCGTCGCAGGCGGTCTCGAGGTGCTGGATCCCCTTGGCCGGATCGCGCTCGACTCCCCGCCCCGACAGGTACGCGAGCGCGAGGTGCACACAGCCCTCCTTGGCTTCTTTGCCAGCACACGCCTGCTTGAATAGCTTCACGGCGGCTTCGGGGTCTGGCTTGTCCTGGGCAATGCCTTCGAACAGCATCACGCCCTTTCCGAGACAAGCTCGATCGACCTTCTGTTCGCAGGCTTGATCGAACAGCTCGTAGGCCTTCGCCGGGTTCTTCTTGGTGCCGACTCCGTTCAGGAAGGCAGTGGCGAGCAGTGTGCAGCCCCTTGGCTCGAGGTCGCCACACGCCTTCTCGGCGAGGTCGAATCCCGCCTTCTCGTCCTTCTTCAGGCCACCCAGGCCGAGCAGCAGCATGTGACCTCTCCCGGCGCAGCCGAGGGCGTTGCCGCCCTTGCACGCCTGGTCGAACAGCTCCGCGGCTCGCTTTTCGTCCTTGGTGTCCCCCTTGGCGTTGAGCAGGCTCCGGCCGAGCCGTGCGCAGCCTTCCATGTCACCGCCGTCACACGCCTTGGTGAAGAGCTGCTTCACCTTGTCGGGCTCCTGCCCAGCCTCGTCCAGCACCTTGGCAAAGATCAGACACGCTTCCTCATCCGGCGGGGTGCGGTTGCAGAGCTCCTCGCAGGCGCCCTTGTGGGAGTCCTTCTTGCAGTTGTGGATCAGGTTCTGCTCGCGCTGCTCCTCCAGCGCCTTCTGGTGGGAGTGCCAGGCGAAGCCTCCACCTACGAGCGCGAGCGCGACGATACCGAGGAGCCAAGGGGTCTTGCTGCGCTTCTCGGGCTCGACGCTGCCGCCGCTCGCCGATTTCCCGGAGGCAACACTTGCCTTGATCGGGGGCTTGCTCGAGCGGTCGTCTTCTTCGTCCGCCTGGTCGTGTTCTTCGTCCGCCTGGTCGTCTTCTTCGTCCGCCTGGTCGTGTTCTTCGTCCGCCTGGTCGTGTTCTTCGTCCGCCTGGTCGTCTTCTTCGTCCGCCTGGTCGTCTTCTTCGTCCGCCTGGTCGTCTTCTTTGGCGTCGCGCCTGGACTCCACGTCGTCCTCAGCCTCGTGCTCTTCGTCTCCGGCTCCTTCGTCATCGCCCGCACCGCTCGCGCTGGAGCTTTCGCTGCTCGGATTGGGGTTGGTCTCCTTGGACTTCGCCTTGGATTCTCCCGGGGTCGCGCCCTCGGCTGGCGTCTGCTTGGCCTTCGACATGGCGCGGGAGCGTAGCCGCTCGGCCTCGCTTGGCGAGCACAAAGGCCCCACACGGCAGGGCTGCCGAGGCGGAAATCCGGCGCGATCTCAGCGAACCCAGGACACGCTGGGCTGGCTGGGCTCTCCGTCGCCCGTCCGCCGTCCAACCTAATGTGGCACTCAATGCCGCATTGGTACCCGCCAGCGACAGCCTCCGCTCGCGTCCACGCCTGGTGGAAACAGGCTCGCTGACCTGGGAACCGCGAGCCTCGCTCAGCGGTGGCTCGCCAGCGGTCCAAGACGACCACGGGCGTGGCCACCATGCTGCGCGCGTTCATCGCCGCGCCCGCTGCGTTGTGGCAGCGCGCAAGCTGACGCCTGACCAACCAGCGTGCAATCGTTGCTTGCCGGAGGTGCGAGGCTTCCGTATCCCCATGGCAACCGGGTGAGATATGCGGCCGGGTGCTGCGGCCGCTGAGTACTGCGGCGGCTGAGTGCTGCGGCCGCTGAGTACTGCGGCGGCTGAGTGCTGCGGCGGCTGAGTGCTGCGGCGTCTGGGTAATGCCGCGCCTGGACAATGCCGCGACCGGGCAATGCCGCGCCTGGACAACGCTGCCCCGTTGACTAATCCGGGCAAACCCGTAGGTTGAAATGTTGTATCTCGTGGTCTCGGGCTGCCCTGCAGCCGAGCCCTGGGCGCCGCCCTCATCGACTCAGCCATGCCGTTGCTCAACAAACGCGATCCGAAAGAGCGTATTGCCGTTCGCCAGTTTGCGGGAACCGCTGCGCTGAAATCCCAGCTCTCGGAGCCGCTGCGCGTCGCTCACCTGACGGATCAGCACTTCGGGCGTGTGACGAGCGACGATCTGCAGTGGGCGGCGGCTCAGCTGACCAACGATCACGCTCCTGATCTCGTCGTGCTGACGGGGGACTACGTGGCCCACAGCCTCGACTACCTAGGCCTGATGAGCGAGGTGATCGGGTCCATCGACGCGCCCAAGGTGGCCGTGCTCGGCAATCACGATCACTGGGCTGGGGCGCGGCAAGTGCGCGGAGCCCTCGAGCGCGCGGGCGTCGACGTGCTGAGCAACGAGAGCGCGATCTACGAGCTGGGTGCACAGCGACTACAGCTGGTCGGTCTCGATGACGCGTACACCGGGCACGCCAGTGCCGCTCGGGCGCTCGCGAAGATCGACCCCACGCTCCCAACCTTGGGTCTGAGCCACATCGCCGAGGAAGCGGACAAGCTGTGGCCCCATGGAGTGTCCCTGGTGCTCTCCGGGCACACTCACTCCGGGCAGATCACCGTCGGCGACCTGCACAAGTGGACCTTGGGAAAGATGGGGGGCCATCGCTACGTCCACGGGCTCTACGGCTGTCGTCAGGCGGAGAAGGCCGAGGGAGCAGTCTACGTCAGCGCAGGCATCGGCGCGTCCGTGTTCGGCCTGCGCCTCGGGGAACGGGGGCGGCCTGAGCTCGCGGTCTTCGAACTGGGCAAGGACGTCGCTGACGTCGAAGAGCACCATGACGAGCAGGCTCCACACCCGGGACGCGCTCCTTCCCTGCGGAAGCAGGAGTCGCGGGTGTCCGCCGTCCACAAGAAGCGCCGCAAGCGCGAGCGTCGCTTGCGGCGTCATGATGACTGAGCTGCGCCCGCGCAGGGTGGTCCAAGCGCAGGATGACTGAGCGCGGGATGACTGAGCGCAGGATGACTGAGCGCAGGATGACTGAGCGCGGGATGACTGAGCGCAGGATGACTGAGCGCAGGATGCCGAGAATGACCGGGGCTCAGCTCGAGTATTTCACGGAGCAGCCGTACGCCTCGGTGGTTGGCGTGCGAACAGGCTTGCCCGCGGCGATGTCGGACAGCGCTTCCTCCACATAGTTGATCAGCTTGCCATCTTTGGGGGACTCGCCCTCCCCGTCGGGGGAATTGTCGATCGCACCTGCGTAGGCCAGCTTTCCTGCCTTGTCGATCACGAACATGTGGGGTGTGTGCTTTGCACCGTACGCCTTGCCCACCTTGCCGTCCTCGTCGAGGAGCACGGGATTCGTCATGCCGAACTCGGTCGAGCCTTGCTTGTTGGCCTCGATCCCGTGTCCCTGCTTCCCTGGGGCACCAGAGTTGATCGCGAGCCAGACCACGCCCTTCGCGGTCTCCTTCTTCGCGGTATCGACCAGCGAGCCCCTCTTGTGCGCTGCCTTCACGAACGGGCAGCCGGGGTTGAACCACTCGAGCACGACCACCTTGCCCTTGTAGTCAGAGAGCTTGACGCTCTTGCCGTCGAGGTCCTTGAGCTCGAAGTCGGGAGCAGCCTCTCCGACCTTCGCGGCCTGGACGCTGGCCTTCGGCGTCTCCTTCGTGTCGCCCGTGCCTTCGGCGGGCGCTTCGGCGTTCGCCTTGGTCGTCGCCGTGTCCTGGGCCTTGGCTGAGGAGTTCGTGGCCTGCTTGTCGTTGCAGCCCACCGTGGTGAACGCCGCGACCAGGGCGGCAACGCAGAGAAAACGAGTCATGGGTGTGGGTGTAGAGCCGTTTTCCGTGTCCCGGTAGGGTGAATGGCCAATGACGCTAGAGGTTTCGTCCGCTTCGCGCTAGCGAGCAGGATCGTGCCAGGGGAAACGGAGAGAAATGTCACGTTCGACGCATGAAGGAGAGCTCTCGAGTCGGAGTGTCGTGGTCGTGGGACTGGGGCAGCTTGGGGTGGTTTTCGCCGAGGGCTGGCTCAAGGCCGGTCGCCCCGTGGTCCCGGTGACCCGGGGAGTCAACCTCCAGGAGGTCAGTCGACGACTACCCGAGCCGGCGATCGTGCTGGTCGCGGTGGGAGAGGCTTCGCTCCCCGACGTGCTCGGGTCGTTGCCTTCAGCGTACCGGGAGCGCGCGGCCCTGGTGCAGAACGAGCTGTTGCCCCGCAGCTGGCGGAGCAGCTACGGAGCAGGGCGGGACCCGAACGTGGCGGTGGTCTGGTTCGAGAAGAAGGCGGGGAAGTCGATCCACGCCATCCGGCCCAGCGTGCTTCATGGACCTCAGAGTGAAATCCTTGCGGAATCTCTCAAGCGTCAATACCTGGCATACTTCACCGCCGAATCGCCCGAGGTGCGGGACTTCGAGCTGGTGCTCAAGAACCTGTACATCTTGACGCTGAACCTCGGCGGCCTGGCGTTTCCGCGGAGCGCCGGTGAGCTCTGGCGCGACCACCAGGGGCTCGTGGGGCCCCTGTGCGAGGAGCTCATCACATTGCAGTGTGTGCTCCTGGGGCGGGAGCTCGACCCCAGGAAGCTGATGACTGGGCTCGAGGCAGCGATCGACGCGGATCCGGCGCACGGCGCCCGGGGCCGCACGGCGGAGGAACGCCTGAGGCGGGCTGCGGGGCAGGCGACGGAGCTCGGACTGCACCTACCGGTCCTCACCTCCCTCGCCAGCAAATACCTGAGCTGACACGACTGCAGGTTTCGTCACGTGGCTCGCTAGCAGCCTGCTAGATCTGGTAGTCGGTGTAGCGGACGCGGCCGAAGCGGATCCGCTCCCACGCTCGCTCGTGACCGAAGTAGACTCCGAGCTTCACCAGCGTGTCGACCAGGCCAATTTCCACGGCGTTATCCATCTTTCCGGTCATGACGTACACCACGCCGGTGGTGATCAGGGTGGCCAGGAAGCGCCAGGACAGGGCTTTGACGATGCTGCGGGTGCGGGATTCGTAGGCCATGGATAGTCGACTATTTTGCTCAACTATTGGCCCAAGGATCGGCCACGTCTGGATGTATGGGCGGTCTCAGGTCTCGATGCAAGGCATTAAGACCAATGAGGCCACGGTTGGTGCTGGTCTGAAACTTGATTAATTATGTCAACAATACCTCAGTGGGCGTGGATCGGCATGACCGCAGGCGGGTCCCTCGGCTTGCTGGTTGCGGAGCGAAAGCAGAGTCAGCTTGGCAGCTGGCTGAGCAAGCCGGTTGCCGCCCTGGGGTTCGTGGCGATGGGTCTTGCGCGCGCGCAGTACCGCACCGCGTACGACTACGCGCTCGTGGTCGGGCTGTTTCTGTGCATGGGCGGTGACGTGCTGCTGATCCCCAAGCGCCGGGCAGCTTTTGCCGCAGGGATAATCAGCTTCCTGCTCGGGCATGTGGCGTTCGTCGCGGCGTTCCTCCAGCTCGGCGTCTCGCCCCGGGCTGGCGCCGCCGCTGCCGTGGTCTTGGTGGCACCCGCGGCGATCGTGTTGAGCTGGCTCTTGCCCCACGCTGGCAACCTGCGCGGGGCGGTGATCGCCTACGTGGTGGTGATCACCAGCATGGTCGCGACGGCTTTCGCTGCTGCAGTCCACTCCGCGCCTCTGGGCGTGGCGGCCGGTGCGGTCATGTTCTACTTCTCCGACCTGGCCGTGGCCCGGGAGCGCTTCGTGAAGTCGAGCTTCGTCAATCGCCTCTGGGGTACTCCGCTCTACTTCTGCGCCATGCAGGTCATCGCCCACACGCTCCCGGGCTGATCTCGCTCAATGACAGCGTATACATTGACAGTGTTAAGTGTAACGGTTAGAAGTGAAGCATAGAAAGGAGTACTGAGATGACCGATTCATTCAGTGACTACTTCCGGGACTTCGTACGTCGCGAAGGCCACGGCGCTCCACTCGTCGCTCACCTGACTGGCACCATCGCGTCGCTGCTGCTCGCCGCGCTGATGCTGCGCTTCGGACTGGTGTTCTTCCTGCCCATTGCCCTCTATCCGCTGCTTCAGGGCGCGCTGATTGCGGCTTGGTTGGGGGAGAGAAGCACCGACCTCGAGCGACCGAGCTGGTGCCTCAGGGCGGAGTTCAAATTGCTCTGGCTTTGGCTCAGCGGGCGACTCGCGCGGGCGCGCGCCCCGCGAGCTCGATACTGATGCTGAGCCAGACGCTGCACAGCAGCGCGGCGAGCGAGCCCACCCCGAAGCCTACCCACACCGGCCCCGCCCCGCCGCGCAAGTCATGTAGCAATGGCTGCGCCCAACTGGCGCACAGCAGACCGACGATCAGCAAGGCGGGGCTCGGCAGCGCCGCTGCGCGTAGCCCCACCCGGCGCGGGTTCTGTACCCCAACTTCTTGTGCCGTGCGGATACAGAAGCAGCTGCTCACGACCCACACCGCGAGGACACCGGCGACGAGGCCGGGCGCGCCGCTCATGGGCAAGGGGAGCTCCGCGAAGCGGTAGGCTACGGTCGCGCCTGCGAGCCCTCCGAGTCCGCTCAGCAGGGCACCAGCAAAGAGCACCCGGCGTAGCACCCTCCAGGTGTGGGTACGCGAGGTCCGGCGTTGCTCCAGCTTGCGGCTCGCTGCAACGACCACGCCCGCGGCCGCTCCGATGAACAGCAGCAAGAGCGTCAGCTCTGCAGTGACCCGCGCCGCCGTTCCGAGCTGGCTCGCGTTCTCGACCAGGTAGGCCGTGCCAAAGGGCGTGGCGCCAGCCACGGCCCCGAGCACGCCCCACGCCGCGCCAAGCTCGAGCGCGTTGGGCTGGAAGCGTTCGGCCGGCTGGCCAACGTCGCTGGCGAAGCCTAGCTCGAGGCTATCTCTCGCGTACTCGTAGCCTGCGGGAGCGCCCGCCTGTCGAGAGCGAACCACCATGGGTCAGCTTCAGACGCGCCAGCTCGCTCAATGTTTGGCTCCGTTGTCCGATGTTCGCGAAGTTGGCTCCTGTCGCCGCATGTCAGCCTGTCCGCTGGCGACGGAAGTCCGCGACTTGCCTGAACAACCGGCTCAGCGGGCGGGAGGGAAGCTGGAGGCTCCCAGCATCGCCGACAGCTCGCCCAGGATCTCCGCTTCGTCCTCACCGATGTTCAGCTCTTGCAGCAAGCGCCGAACCGACTTCAGCACCTCGATGCGGTGCTCCTTGAGCAGGGCGAGGTTGGGCGGAGGCAGCGGCGCCTGGCCGTGGAGGTAGGTGTCCAGCTCGGCCACGTGCTCGGGGTGCAGCCCCAGGTTCTTCGCGTAGGCCTTGAGCCGTTCGGCTTCCGTCTCGGTGACCTCGTGGTCGGCCCAGACCACCTGCAGAAAGAGCTTCACCAGCTCCAGGCCGTAGTTACGCGTCGCGACGCTGAGCGGAGGTTGAGTGCCCATGTGGACTTTGGTCTCACGCCTGGCGAGGGATCGCAAGAGACGTGGAAGGCAATCGCCGAGAGTCGCGTTGGCAGAGTGTTGAAAGACACCCTGCCAATCGACAACCACCGCGGCCGCGCAGACTCGTACCAGGTCCCCTCGGGGGGAGGCACGAGCGAGGTTCGAGATCCGCGCGGAGAAGCGGGCGGAAGCTTGAACCGCGGAGCTGGGCGGCGCGGGTCATGGTCTTGAGGAGATACCCGAGCGACGCGGCGGAGTTGACGTCACTGGGGGAGCGAAAGCTCCTCCAGCGTCGGGAGCTCCTGCTCGCGAGCCTCGCGGTCCTGGGCTGCGCCGAGGACACGGGGTCGCCGCCACGATCCCCACCAGCGCAGGTCGGGACGGCGTCACGAGTGACCCGCTCGACGCGCCAGGGTGAAGCAGCCACGGTCGCCCAAGCGGCATCTGCCGAGCTCTCGGCGCGGATCCCGACTGGACGCTCGGCGCTCGCCGAGCGCTGGCCGGAGCTCGGTTTGTTGCCGTGGAGAAACATTGTTTCGGGTGCGACGCCTCTCGTTCAGATCCCGGCGGAATCAATAGGCCTCGACGCCTTGTGGCTGAAGCAGGACGCGAGGTGCGCTCCGGGCTATGGCGGCAGCAAGCCGCGCAAGCTCGAGGCTCTGTTCGGCGCGGCGCTGGCCGACGCAGTGGGCGAGGTGTGCACGTTCGGAGCGCGCGGCTCGAACCACGTGGCTGCGACCGCGGTGCACGGTCAGCGAATCGGGGTGGCGGTGCGAGCCTACCTGCTGCCAGCGCCGCTGGACGACCACGGCCGAAGGAACCTCGAAATCTGTGCGGCCGCGGGTGCCCAGCTGATCAACGCAGCCTCTCAGCGAACGGCGGAAGCCCAAGCACGGAGCTGGCTCGGGCATCGTCCACGCTCTGCGATATTTCCGTGGGGAGGCACTAGCCCCACGGGTAACCTCGGCTGTGTGGCCGCAGCGCTCGAGCTCGCCGCGCAGTTCGCTGCCAGAGGACTCGCCCCCCCGGACTACGTCTTCGTCGCGGGGGGGACCCTGGGCACCGCGGTCGGGCTCGAACTCGGACTGCGCGCCGCCCAGCTGCCGACGCGACTGGTCGTGATGCGGGCTTCGAACCATGCGCCGTACACCCAGCGGCGCTTCGAGCAGGAGCTCGCTGCCACGCGGGAGAAGCTCATCCAGGTCGCTCCCGAGCTCTCGCGCCGTCTCCTGGGGCCCCCTCCGCGAATCGACGATTCCCAGCTCGGCGGTGGCTATGCGCGACCCACACCTGCCGCGCGTCGAGCTCGAGCGTGGCTGCTGGAGCGTGGCGGCTTTCCCCTGGATCTGACCTACACGGGCAAGGCATTCGCGGGCCTGCTGGCCCGTGCGCCGCTGCTCGCTGGCAAGCGTGTGGTGTTCTGGCAGACGCTGGACCCAGAGCCGATGCAGGGCAGCGAACACTAGCAGTCCGCCAGGCACACCGCAGGAGTCGGTTCGTGATCCTGACGGTCTTTGGTTGCTCGGCTATCGTGGAGCAGCGTTCCCCGGCGCCGGAGGTCATGCATCTCGAGCAGTTGGCGACACGACACTCAACCCTGGGTTGCGTTGACGGCGCGTTGACAGCCACGAGTCTGACAAGGGTCCTTGTTTGATGCATTTTGACAAGCTAGCTTGTCGGAATGCTGGGCCGGCCGCCGACAGGTGCGACGGGACGCGCGTTTGCGCGCGCGCGCTCGTCGTTGTTGGCTAACGACTCAAAGCCCGAGCTGGGCGATGTCACGACGAGCGATCTCGTCGCCGGCGATCAGGCCGAGGTAGAGCAACAGCAGTTCACGGCGGATACGCGGCAAGGACGGCGGCGTGGGGCTCAGCAGGCAGTGAACGATCAGCTCGTTGGTGGCACCGGCCAGCGCCACGCCCGTCAGGCTGAAGTCGCGTTGGGTGGAGCGGTAGATGCGCGCCTGGTTCTGGGCTTCCATCTCGATCACCCGCGCGAACTCGTTGATGCGTGCTCGGCGTCGACGCTCGACGCGGGAGCTGACGCCCACCGTCTCGAGGCAGACGATGCGCGCGGCTCTTGGATCCCCGAGGTAACCCTCGAGGAAGGCGCTGAGGCCGTTGACCGGGCGCAGCCGCGCATCCTCCACGTCGATGGACAGGGCGTCGAGCACCTTCGCGCGCACACCCGTCGTCACGTGATCCAGTACCGCGATCAGGAGATCTTCTCGTGTGGGGAAAGCCTCGTAGAAGTGCCGCGCGGTAACGCCGGCGTGGCTGCAAACACGTTCGATCGAGACGTTGGCGTAGCCCTCGGTCGCGAACAGCTCATAGCCGCTTTCCAGCAGCCGCGCCGCGCGCTCGCGTTGACGTTCGAGCGCGCTCAGGCCACCGTAGGCGCGCCCCGATTTTTCCTCCAGGCTGCCCTTGACCAGCCGGCGCCGCGGTTTCTTCGGTTCGCCGTTGGACTTGCTTCGCGACGGCGTCTTGCTCCCCTTGCGAGCTTGAGTCTTGCGGGGCGCCGCCGGCGTGGCCGCGGACTGCTTCGCCCCCCGCGCGGTGCGGCTCGCGCTTGCTCCGCGCTTAGGCTTGCGCTCGGCGATGGCTTTCGACGTCATTTCCTGGCTCTCGATGCTACTGCGCTTTTGCCCAGAAGTGGCCGCGAGTTGCTGGCTCCCCAAACGCCGGCAGCCGAGGCTGTGTGCCTCGGCTGCTCCGGGGACGAGCGGCGTGCGGGCCGCTCGGGTCTGGATTGCTCGGTCGAGTCACATTCCAGACGCGACGCGTGCTTCCGCATCGACGGCTGCGACGCCCTCCAGGGGCGGAGGTGTCGACTCTCGCCGCGCGTGATACGCGCGATACTCGCTGGGCGAGCAGTCGTTCCAGCGGCGGAACGCGCGGCTGAACGCCGACGCGGACGAGAAGCCCAGCAGGAACGCCACGGAGCCGAGCGGGGTGTCGGTCTCCTCCAGATAGCTCTCGGCAAGCTCCTGACGCACCCGTTCCAGCAGTGCGGTGTAGCTGGTGCCCTCCGCCGCGAGGTGACGCTGAAGGCTGCGCAGGCTAGTGCCCAGCCGCTTGGCGACGCGCGCGGGACCAGGATCCCCCGCCGGCAACAGCTCCACGAGCACCGCCCGCACTCGTCGCGCGAGGCTCTCGGGACCGAAGCGCTCGAGATAGTGCTCGGCGACGTGATCACTCGAGCGGCTCAGTTCGGCGTTGCCGGGCGGCAAGCGGGCCTCACACAGCTCACGCTCGAAGCGCAAGCAGTTGCGCTGCGCCGAGAAGTGCACCGGGCAGCCAAAGAACTCGCTGAACCGCTCCCACGACTGGGGGGCCGCGCGCTCCACCTCGACGCTGAGCGGCCTGGCTGTGGCGCCCGCCAGGCTCCTGGCCAGGAGGGCCCCCACCGCGAGCAGAGCATCCACGGCTTCCGGTGCCAGGCGCTGCTCTCCCAGGCGGATGTTGAGTTCATAGAAGCTGCCTTGGGGCGCGAACGTCAGATCGGCAGCGTCGGTGACCATGCCGAAGTAGCGCACGATGCGCTGGAAGGCATCTCGCAGCGTCGACGAAGCCGCGAGGGAGAAGCCCAGGGCGTCGAAGGTCGTCGGCTTGACGTACTCGGCCACGGCGAGTCCGAAGCAGGGATCGGCGGTTGCGCCGACGGCGATCCGCCAGAGCTTGGTGGTGGTCGCCACGGGAATGCGATCGTTGGACTCGAGTTCGGTGGCTTCGATGCCCGCGCGCTGCATCAGCGAGCGGCTGTCGAATCCGCGAGCGTCCAAGGCAGCTGCGATGGCGAGGCCCCAGCTGGCGATAGCAGAGGATGTGGTCATGGGCTGGTCTCCTGGTCCGGTTGCGGTCTGGGTTGGTGGCTTCGGGCTCACGCGCGGGTTGGACGAAGGCGAGGCTCCTCCGGGGGTGTCGCGCGCGGTGTCGAAGTCCGCCCCAGGCGTGGGTTGGCGCTTCATGAGCTCGCTCCCGAGGCGGAGCGGAGCTGCGGACTTGTAGCCCTGCGGAAACGCTGGGTGGGCGTTGGTTGCAGAGAGTGTCACAGGGAGGGGTGGCGCTCGGCGCTGTGACGCGGAGCATTGTGGAGGGAGCAGGGGCAAATTTCCACCAAGAAATCACTTCGTGATTGCCTTTTTGTTTCGGGCTCGCTCGTATCCGCGCGGTAAGCTCGAGGTGTAGCCTGTTCGATGTAGGCGCGAGTCCTCCCTGCGCCGACCCATGGGTCTCCGTGCGGTCGATAGCGGCGGCTGGCAGCCCAAGCCGACCGAGGTCGCGCGGCTGTCGGACGTCGCGCAACGGGACCACCCGGCGTGCTCTCACCCCCAGAAGCGACAGCACGGGCAGAGATCCCGGCTCGGGAGCGGCATCCGGTCGCAGGTTCGATACGGAGAGACAGCCCAACGGTCGTTAGGTAGAGTCGTGGGGTATGGAACGGCTTTCGATCGCGGGTGCTTCAGCTCGCTGGCTTGGTGTTCTGGGGGTCTGCTTGGGCGTTGGCGGGCTGGTGCTCGCCTGCAGTGAGGAGGACGGCGCGAGCCCGGGCGCGGGAGCTGGCGGCGACGGGGGCAGTGCCGGGAGCGCAGCGGCGGGCTCGGGAGGGATCGCCGGAACGGCGAGTGGCGGGAGCGCCGGGGGCGGTGACACCTGCAGCGCTCGAGTGAGCAAGGGTCCCTGGTCGACCCGGGTCACCAAGGACTCGGCGGTTGTCCGCTGGGAGAGCTGCGACGAGACGGCGAGCGCCGAGCTCAGGCTGACCCCGGAGCAAGGAGGAGCCGAGCAGACGTTTCAGTCGGAGGTCGCGCCCTTCGAGATCGAGAACCGCTACACCAGTATTATTCCTGCGGAAATACCCGACGACCTGCCGGGTACTTACTACATGCACGAGGCCAAGCTCTCGGGGTTGGCCCCGGGGTGCTACGGCTACGTGCTCGCCGCGGATGAAAGTCGTCACGGCCGGTTCTGCACCGCGCGAGCCAGCGGTGAGGACTTCAATTTCATGGCCATCGCGGACACGAATCCGGGCCTCACCGACAACACCGAGCTCATCCTCGAGCAGGTCGCGCTCAAGGGCTACGACTTCACGGTCCACGCCGGTGATCTGCAGTACTACGCGTCTGGCCTCGAGACCTGGGCCTCGTGGTTCCCTTCCATGCAGCCGATGCTGTCTCAGGGCGCGTTCTTCCCGGCCATCGGCAACCACGAGAGCGAGAAGCCAGACGAGTACGATCAGTACTACACGCGGTTCTTCGGGGACTCCGGCTTCGAAGGCACGAGCGCGTACTACGTGTTCGACACCGGTGGCGTGAGCTTCTTCAGCCTCGACACCGAGATCCCTCTGCAAGACGGCGCCGACCCGGCGCAGTACGACTGGTTCGCCGCCAAGCTCAAGGAGAAGTCAGAAGCAGCCGGCTACCGCTTCTCGGTCGTCTACCTGCATCGACCGCTGATCACCTGCGGCGACACTGGCGCGTTGCTCACCGAGCGCTACCTGCTCGAACCTCTGTTCGAGCAGTACAATGTGCGGCTCGTGCTCCAGGGGCACATGCACGGCTACGAGCGCTTCACGGTGCCGCTCGGCTCACGCGAGCTGACGTACGTCACCACCGGGGGTGGCGGCGGGGCCATCGGCAACGTCGACGAGAACATCGATCGGGAGTTCTGCAATCAGCGCACGGCGTCGGGCGCCTTCAACGAAGCGCTCTGGGTGCAGGTGACGCAGAGCGAGATCAAGGCGCAGGCGATCGACCAGACGGGCGCCGCGAAGGACGAGTTCACGATCTCGCTTCAGTGAACAGCGCTTCGATCGCGGCCGTGGCGGCGCCCTCGAGATCGCCCTCGAGGGCGGAGCGGTGGCGATCGAGGTGCAGGAGAAGGTCGCTCTCGGCGCTCTCCGTCTCGCCACCCTCCGCCGCGGCGACGTACGCCTTCGCGCAGGCCAGGTGTAGGTAGCTGCTGGTTGGCACTGCCATCAAGTCAGCTTCGTTGTGGCGAATCAGCCGCAGCGCACCCTTTTCTATCAGCTCGCGGCACTGCTGGCAGCGCGCGCGACCGGAGGGCGCCGCTTCGATGCCAGCCAGGCTCGTGAGGCAAGGGAGGCGCTCGCCGGCTCTGGCCAGAGCGCGCAAGCTCTCGCGCTCTGGAATTTCCTCGGAGAAATTGACCTCGGCGCTCAGGAAAGCGCCCGGACGCTTGAGCGCCCCGCACGCCAGGTGGAACCAGAGCGTTGCGTCGCCCTCGCCGTAGGGGTTGTCCACCCGCTCGCCGAGCCTGAGCTCGCCCTTGGCGATGGTCTCCCGGCAGTGACGACACTTCGCGCGCCCCGACTTGGCGGCTTCGATGTGCGCGCCAACGCTCTCGCCCTCGTCGCTCATGCCAGAGACTCTAGCAGCTACTCCGCCAGCTCGAGCCTGCGATAGTGATAGCCATAGACCTCCTCGAAGCCGTACCTGGCGTAGAGTTTCGTCGCGGGAACGTTGTCTCGTTCGACCTGGAGATAGGCATACCTGGCGCCGCGTCGCTCCGCCCAGCGACACAGCGCGCCGAGCAGCGTCGACGCCGCTCCCCGGCGCCGCGCCTCCGGGAGCGTGGCCATGTTGAAGACTCCGACCAGGTCACCGTCGCAGACCCCGAGGCCGCACGCGATGGCTCCCTGATCGGCCTCGACGCTGGCAAATCCGGTGCGCCCTTGAATGCGTCCGAGGAGCCCGAGGAACTCCTCCGGCGTGTCCTTGAAGCGCCCGCGCTGGATAGCCACCTCCAGGAAGCCGGGACCCGGAGTCAGCTCGACGCAGGCGTTGCCGCGCGGAGTTAACTGGATCAACTTGCTGAGGGGCGCGATCTGGATCGAGACTGGCGCATCCAGGCGATAGCCCCGCGCCTCGAGCACCGCCTCGAGGCCAGGATCTGCCAGCGGCGTCATCTGAAACAACACCTGGCTCGCCCCGAGCTTCTCGTAGAAGGCCTCGGCTTCGGCTACCTGTCGCTCGAGCTCCTCGGTGGCCCTTGGAGTCGTCGAGAGCGGCCACACGCTGTTCGCGCGCCGGGTGACCTCGCGCATGTAGCGCAGGCGCCAGCCGTCCAGTTCACTGACCCGCTCGGCGGGCCAAGCAGCCAGCGCGGCGTGCTCGAGCGCGCTGACGCTGGGGGGCTCGGATTGTGGAGCGTTCTCCATCGTTCGCTGCGCGTATAGCAGCCAGGCTGTGGAGGAGCCGTGGCAATCGTCCCCAACCACTGCCAAGGCCTCGCATTGCGCCGGAGGGCTCGGGGATTCGCCTTGCAATGGCATGACGAATCATTCATATGAACGATTCATCATGCATGGTCACGCTCACGGAGGTCACGCTCATGGAGGTCACGGGTCCCGCGCCGTGGAGGATTCCGCGGGCCGGCGCGCGCTGACCTGGGCGCTCGTGCTCAACGGTGCGTTCCTCGTGATCGAGGTGGTGGTCGGCTTCATGACCAACTCCCTGGCCCTGCTGTCGGACGCGGCGCACATGGTGACAGACGTCGGGGCGCTCTCGCTCGCCCTGGCCGTGGCCTTCCTCGCCCGTCGCGCGCCGAGTCCAACCCGCAGCTTCGGCTTGCTCCGGGCAGAGGTGCTCGGCGCGTTCGTCAACGGGATCATCCTGGCCGTTGCGTGCTTCTCGATTTTCCGGGAGGCAATCGAGCGCATGCTGGGTGAGCCTGTGGACGTCGCACCCTGGCCGGTGATGATCACTGGCGCGATCGGGCTCCTGATCAACCTGGGCAGCGCCTGGCACCTCTACCGTTCGGACTCCCAGGGGCTCAACGTGCGGGGCGCGCTGGCCCACATGTTGGCCGATGCACTGGGGTCGGTGGCCGCGGTGGTCGCAGCGCTCGGCGTCTGGCTGGGGTTCCCCATGGCGGACCCCATCGCCAGCCTGCTGATCGGCGCGCTGGTGCTCTGGGGCACCTGGCGGTTGCTGAAGGATGCGACCCGGGTGTTGCTCGATTTCGCTCCTCGAGGCGTCGACGCCGAGGCGGTGCTGCGCGAGCTGGAGGCCGTGGATGGGGTGACGGACGTGCATGAACTGCATCTGTGGTCCGTCGACGGACGCGAACCGATACTGTCCGCGCACATCGTCTACGATGAGCGGGTCGCTGCGACCGACCTGCGGGTGCGCGTCGAGGAGCTACTGGCGCGACGCTTCGAGATCCGTCACACCACGCTGCAGACGGAGCCGAGACCCTGTCAGGCTCCCTGTGCGCTGTTCGACGCAGCGGTGGTGCACGCGGAGGCCAAGCCTTGAAGCGCGCCAGCCGCGTCGCTCTGCACCTCGAGCGCGAGGTTTTGCCACGCGGCAACGTCGAGCGCGGCCCCTCACCCCGAGCCCTGGAGAACGCGGTGGATCTATTGAGCGCGATGGCGCATCCAGCGCGGCTGCGCGTGCTCCTGGCGTTGTGTCGGCGCGGCCCGCAGAGCGCCGGGGTGCTGGCGACGCTCTGCGGCCTGGAACAGAGCGCAGCGAGTCATCAACTGCGGGTGCTGCGCGACGCCCGTCTCGTGGAGTCCCAGCGTGACGGAAAGCGCATCATCTATCGCCTGGTCGATGAGCACGTGGCGCAGATCGTCGAAGACGCCGTCGCTCACGCCGCCGAGTCCTAGAAGAAGCCGCGGGCGCCCACTCCCACCGAGTCGCGGTCGAGCACGGGGGCGACGGCGACCTGAACTGGCGCTGGATCGAGGTCTGCATCGGCCTCAGCGGGTTGCGAGTAGTGGAAGAGATAGGGCACCCCGAGACCGGAGAGCAAACCGACCCCGGTGCCCACGAGCACGTCGGAGGTCCAGTGCTTGTCGGCGACGATGCGCAACGCGCCAACGGTGCCGGCGCTCGCCAGCGCGAGGCCACAGATCCCGTAGTCCAGCGCCGGGTCGCCGTACAGTTCGAGATGGATGTGGTGCATGCACACGAGGGACGCAGCGGTGAAGCTCATGGAGCTGTGGCCGCTGAAGGCGCTCGCGGTTCGCCCTGGATTCGCCGGGTTGCAGGCGGGCTCGTAGTGGGGGTCGTGCTTGCAGCCCTCGAGGCTGGGTCTTCCGCGGCCCAGCGCCTTGTGCGGTATGCGAGTGAGCAAGAACGCGAAGCCAAACGCTTGCCAGTCGATCAAGGTCAGCTGCAGGGCGACGTCGGTGTTGCCAGAGTCTCCCAGCAGCGGCGTCAGGGCGGAGTCGAAGACCGAGAAGGCCATCGTGGAGTACCAGGCCATGTCGCTGAGGTGCGCTGCGCGCGTGCGACCTGCATGAGAGCGAGCGACCAACAGCTTGCGTGCCTGGTCGTCGAAGAGGATCCCACGTCGCCAGCCGCTGTCCGCCAGTGGAAGTCCCAGCTCCAGGGCCAGTCCAGCGGCGGACTGCGTGAGGCTCAGGCCAAGCTGAGCCTCGCTGAACCGTGGATACCGCCACTCGAGCCGATGGGGAGCGTCCCCAGCGAACTCGTCGTACGACTCAGGAGCCGGCAGAGCGCTGGAGCGCGATTTCTCCGTGGAATCTTTGGTGCCCGCGGGCTCCTCTCGCGCGGACACGCAGCCGGACCAGCTGAGCGTCAAGGTCAGCACGCTCGCGGCGACTCGCCACGCCAGACTGGGACGTTCTTGCACAACCCTGACCAGCAGCAAGTGCCGGACCAGCGTCGACCCCGGCGCGCGACGCGCGGAACTGGCGAGAACCCAGCTGTTCCCGGCTCAGCGGGGGAGACGACGAGGGTGGCGGAGTGCCCGCATCGTGGAGAGCCGCCTCACGCCAGGTTGCCACCACGGGTGACGCAGCGGCGCAAGACGTCCATCGGCGTGACGATGCCGACGAGGTGTCCGTCGGCGTCGACGACCACCAGCCGATGCGTGCCCGTCTCGACCATGCGCTTGGCTGCGTCGAGCACCATTGTCCGTCCACCGCCACCGCGAACAGCGCCAGCGTCATCGCCTGGCTCGCGGTGTCGTGCCGTTGCTCTGGGGGACGTCGTCCCCACTCGACTCGGGTCGTTGAATCGCTGCGGGAGACGATCAAGCGGGTGCCCGTCACCGTCCTTCACCGGTACTGTAACCCCACGGATACGCAGTCCCAGGCGACATCCTTCACCGTGGCGTCAGGGGACACGGTGAGCGTTGCAGGTCATGATGTCAGGAACGAAAAGTACGGTTCCTCCTTCTGCGAGCCGCGGCTCAGCCGACCGGATCTTCGCTTCGCCAGAGCAACCCGATGCCGACTCGACGCATGGCTTGCGGGACCGCGAAAAATTCGTGAATTTGAGGTGGAACGCTCCAGGTGCGCGCCACCTCAGCCAAAGCCACGCCAGCCCCTGCGCAACGACGGCTCGGTGGGCGCACCGACGCAGGCTTTGCGGGCTGCTGCCAAGGGTGAACGCGAAGCCTGCACTGGTCGCCGTGACGGGTAAGCTCCTTCGCGTGAGTCATCGTCCCGAAAAGCTCCACGTCAACGAACGGCATCCGACGTACCCGCATCGTCGTCACGGGCGGACCCGGTGGCGGCAAGACCACAGCCGCGGACCTGTTCCGCCGGGAGCTCGGCGAGCAAGTCGTGAACGTGCCCGAGGCGGCAACGATCATGTTTGGCGGAGGTTTCCCACGCTGCACCGAGCCCCGCGGGCTGCGCTGTGTGCAGACGGCCATCTATCACGTCCAACGCAACCTGGAAGACGTCCAGTCCTACCGCTATCCCGATCGCGTGCTGCTCTGTGATCGCGGGACGGTGGACGGCGCTGCGTACTGGCCCGACGACGGGACTTCGTTCTTCGACAGCCTGCAGACCTCGCTCGAGGCCGAGCTCGAGCGCTACGACGCCGTCGTGTTCTTCGAGACCGCTGCCGCGGGAGGGCTGGGTATCGAGGGCGGCAATCGTGTGCGTATCGAGAGCCAAGAAGAGGCGATCGCGCTCGACATGAAGCTGCGTCGTCTCTGGTCCCAGCACCCGAACTTCACGCTCATCCCCCACTCGCCGAGCTTCCTCGGCAAGATCACCACGGCCCTATCCACGCTACAGCGCCTGGTGGCCGAGATGGCGCGGCGCCGCTGAGTCAGGCGCAGCTGTCGCAGAGCCCACGCACCTGGATCTCGAGGTCGCTGCCCTTCAACGCCTTGGGTGCACCACGGCTCGGAGACAACGTCACGCTCTCCGCGGGCAGGCACTCCACGGCGCCGCAGGAGGCGCACACGAAGTGGGCGTGGCTGTCCTCGTGCTCGTGATGCTCTCCGGATGCGAGTTCGAAGCGCCACACGTGGTCGCCGAGATCGCTGCGTCGTAGCAGGCCCGCGTCCGTCAAGTCGATCAGGTTGCGGTAGACCGTTGCTCGGTCGAAGCCCTCCTCCGCGAGACCGTCCGCGATGTCTCCATGGCTCAGCGGAGTGGTGGCCGCGCCCAGGGCGCTCAGCACGCGGACGCGAGGAATCGTCGCGCGCAGACCGGCAGCCCGGAGGGCGTCCCGGAGCTCGCGCTGGTTGTTGGCCGACCGGCTCATGCATGGAGTCTAGGAACAGGGCAGGTGTGTTGCAACTGCAACAGCGTCGCGCCACGCTCTAGGCATGCGCTGGGCTCGACTCGCGACACTTGGCCGCAAGCGCCTTCACAGGCGTGACTTGTTGGTTACGCTGGGTCTTCGGGTTTGCCGCGGCCCAGGCTGCTGGCGACACTGCGCGGACTGAACGCTATGAGAAACTCGTGGTTGACCCTGGGTGGCCTGGGATTGGTGGCCGTCGGCTTCAGCGCCTGCTCGTCGTCGGGGGACTCCGACGGCGCTGGTGCCAACGCTGGCAGCGGTGCGACCGCTGGTGCAGCCGCCACGGGTAGCGGCGCAGCGGGTAGCGGCGCCACGGGCGGCGCTCAGGGGGGCGGCACCCAGGGGGGAAGCGGGGGAAGCAGCGCTCAGGGCGGCGCCGGGGGCAGCTCCGGGAGCGGGGGCGGCACCTCGTATATCCCCACGGAGATGGGCTTGCGGGTCGCGTTCTTCGGCGACCAGAGCCTGTCTCAGGACGCCAAGGATCTGCTCGGTGTGATCCGCGCTTCCGACGTCGACATGGTGATCCACATGGGCGACTTCGACTACCAGGACAACCCCGCGGCGTGGGAGAAGTTCATGCACGACGGCCTGGGCAACATCCCTTGGTTCGCTGTCGTCGGCAACCACGACACCTCCAAGTGGTCCGAGTACCAGAAGGTGATCCAGCGCGAGCTCGACACCATCTCCGATGTCAACTGCGAAGGCGAAGTCGGCGTGAAGCACGCGTGCACGTACAAGGGCTTCAAGTTCGTGCTGAGTGGCGTCGGGCTGCTTGGTAGCGGCCACGAGGACTTCATGCGCCAAGAACTCGGAGCGAGCACCAACATCTGGCGCATGTGTGGCTGGCACGTGAACCAGTACGACATGCAGCTCGGTGGCAAGGGCAACGAGGCTGGCTACGGCGTCTACCAGCGCTGTCAGGCGGAGGGCGCCTTCATCGTGAATGGCCACGAGCACAGCTACGGCCGCACCCTGACTCTGACCGACGTGGGCAACACCGGTCACGGCGCGACAGGCGACTGGGACCTGATCAACCTGGCCCAGGGTCGTACCTACGTCACCGTGAATGGTGCCGGTGGCGTTGGGCTTCGCGACTACGAAGGCGCGCGTCACGATGACGATACGTGGTGGTCGTCGGGCTACGCGAGCAACATGACGATCGACGACGGCGTGCGCACCCCGTCGGCCAACATCGGCGACGCGGCGGGCGTCGTGATCATGGAGTTCGGGGTCGACGGCGACGCTCGCAAGGCGCGAGGCGAATACCGCACGGTAAAAGGCAAGATCGTCGACGAGTGGGTCGTGACCCAAGACCCCTCTGGCTACGGTAGCGGTGCTGGCGGGGGGAGCGGCGGAAGCGGCGGCACCAGCAGCGGCTGGGATCCTCAGCTCTGTACGGACTTCTGCATCAAGTGCGCGGCGTGTCAGTCGACACCAGGCTTCGATGAAGGGGACTGTCGCTACCAGCTGAGCAGCGGGTTCGAGCTCAACGACTGCAAGCTCGGCTGTGGTGAGGGCAAGACACCGTCCTTCGATCCAGCGACGCTGCCGAGCGGCTGGCAGGCGATGGACTGTCTCGAGTTCGACAACAGCATCTGAGCCGAAAGGTGCCGCGAGCCGCCTCGATGTTGGCGTTCGTGTGGGTGGCCGTGACACACTAGCGGGGGCTGAAATGCGGGTCCCGCCCGCGCCCGCCACGAACAGCGAACGCGCAGAAACGTCGCCGAAACCGGCGCTCTCGTAGGAATCGGGGAGTCGGTAGCAAACGTACGTTTTTTTTCGGATTGCTCACGGGTTCAGTGATTCGTCTCAAGTGGCTGAAACGCTGCTGGAGTCACGGTTCCCGAGAGATAGTGTCACTGCAATTTTTCTCGAAGGTAACAAACCAGCCGGACGGCCGCATTTGGGCCATGGAAGTCCTTTAGGTTTGAAATACAATCCTCGGTGCCCGGCGTCTGGACGGCGCTCCCTCGAGGCGACGTCCAGCGTAACGCGCCCCATTAGTGCACCCGCTAGCGCTTCTTAGGAGGTACTCGATATGGCCAGCTCAGAAAGCAATCTTTCCACCGTGGAAAATGAAGAGTCCTCTGGGGAGCTGTTCGCGGATCTACCCACCAAGAGCAAGCGCAGCGGCGGCATCGCGCCTCCGACGAGCGCGCCGCGCAGTCAGGTCACCGCCGCGGCGAGCCTGGTCGGTGGAGCCGCCTCGCAGGCGCGGCCGTCGATGCCCTCGTCGAGCGGTGTGCACGCGATGAGCCCCGTGCCCCCACCGCCTCCGAGTCGTGTCTCGGCGCCCCCCCCGAGCCGTGTCTCGCCGCCGCCTCCGAGCCGTGTCTCGGCGCCGCCCCCGCCGCCCTCCAAGGCTGCTCCGGTGACGGCACAGGCGGAGTACGTCGAGGACAACGGCGATGACGCGACGCCCGTGCGGGCACCGGTCGACGGGACGCCCACGGCAAAGTTGCCTGACGTCGCCATCGTGCGCGCCATGACCAGCAAGCCGGCGCCGCCTCCCTCGGCGCGCCCCGCCGCGAACGTGCCGCCCCCGGCGAGCACGCGGGCGGACTCGTCGATGGTCCCGCCGCCCTCGGTGCAGTCCCAGGTCGCGACGGAGATCCCCCAGGTGGCCAGCGTGCCGCGTGACATGCTAAACAGCGCACCCCCCACCTCGATGTCTCAGCCGCCCCCGGCGCCTCAACCAGCGAAGGCTGGGACGAGCAAGTTCCTGGTTGCGGCGGCCGCGGTGCTGGTCCTGGCAATCGGTGGCCTCGCCGCCAAGCAAGCCGGTGTGGCGGGCCTGGGCGCAAAGGACGGCACGCTGCTGGCCAGCGTAGCCGGTCCGGGTGGTGCCGCCATCGACAAGTTCGAGTTGTTCGTCGACGGCAGCAAGCGCTGCGAGGCCTCTCCCTGCAAGGTCGATGGCCTCTCCGAAGGGGAGCACTTCCTCAAGGTAATGGCGCCGGGCTACGAGAGCTCGGCGGCGATTTCGATTCGCGTCGAGGGTGGCGCCACCACCAATCAGCGGGTCGATCTCACGCCCAGCAAGGACGGGGCGACAGCGGAGAAGTCGGACAGCGCAGCCGACAGGCCCAAGGGCGAGGAGGCGTTGAGCCTCGAGGACCTGGGCGACAAGAAGAAGCCTGCTGACGAAGCCAAGGACGACGACGACGCGACATCGAAGAGCGCGTCCGCCGCTGGCGCGAAGGCGCCGACCAGCAGCAAGAGCGCGGCGAAGGACGACAAGCCTGCGAGGGACAAGGAAGAGGCCAAGGACAGCAGCGCGGCCAGCGACAAGGGGATGATCAACATCTCCTCCATCCCGCCGGTCAGCGTCGTCGTCGATGGCAAGCCAATCGGCATGGCGCCGAAGACCGTGCGCGTGCCTGCCGGTTCCCACACCATCGTGTTCATCGGACCGGAGGGGCGGCAGGTGCGGAGCGTGAACGTGAAGGGGGGCGCCAGTACCTCGGTCGCCGTCAAGTTCTGAGACCTCTCGAACGGCCGTGAGAGCCCCGTTTGGTTGAGCGCCGGCGGGGCTCTTTGCCGTCCATTGCCGCCGAGCCGTAGACTGGCCGGTATGGTTCGCTGCTTGATGATCGCCGGCACTCACTCGGGGGTTGGCAAGACGACGCTGTGCGCTGCGATCGCGCGGTTGTGTCAGCGCCGTGGCCTCGAGGTGGCGAGCTTCAAGGTCGGCCCAGACTATCTAGACCCCAAGTACCTTCGAGCGATCGGCGTCGAGTGTCACAGCCTCGACGCCTGGCTGATGGGGCGGGCTGCAATCGAGCGTACTTTCCGTGAGGCAGCGCAACGCGTAGACGTGGTGTTGGTCGAGGGCATGATGGGCCTCTTCGACGGGGCCGAGGCGACCAGCAACGCGGGGTCCAGCGCGGAGATCGCTGTCTGGTTGGGGTTGCCGGTGCTGCTGGTCGCGGACGCAAGCGGCGTCGCGCGGAGCTTCGCGGCGCTGGTGCGGGGCTACGCGGACTTCGCGCCGGAGGTCTCGTTCGCAGGTGTGATCGCCAACCGGGTCGGAGGCGCCGCGCACACGCGCATGCTGCGGCAGCTCGATTTGCCGATGGATCTGGTCGGCGGGGTCGTGAGGCGTCCTGCCCTGGAGCTACCCGAGCGGCACCTGGGACTGGTTGCCGACTTCGAGGGCGCTGCGAGTTTCCATGAGGAATCGGTAGAGCGCATCGACGCCTGGGCGGACGCTGTGCAGGCGGACCTGCGCCTCGAGGATTGGTTCGACGCGCGAGCAGGGAACCTCGCCCCCAAACCCGACTTTGGATGCGCCAAGCCTTCTGGATCAGGGGGTGAGGAGCGATCCGGAGGTCATCCGACCTGCCGTATCGGCGTCGCAAGGGACGCCGCGTTCTGCTTCTACTACCCGGAGAACCTGCGCCGCCTCGAGGAGCAGGGTGCGACGCTGGTCGACTTCTCACCGCTGACTGACGAGCTACCCGACGTCGACGCAGTATACCTCGGAGGGGGCTATCCGGAGCTCCACGCAGCAGCGCTGGCGAGGAACCAGCGTATGCTGGTCGCGCTCCGGGAGCATTTCCTGAGGGATAAGCCGATCTACGCCGAGTGTGGCGGGCTTCTGTACTGTTGCGAGCGGCTGATCGATGGCACAGGCGAGGAGCACGGGCTCCTCGGTCTGCTGCCCGCCACGGGGCGACTGTGTGAGGCCTTGCAGGCAATTGGCTACTGCGAGCTCACGCTGACCGGAGGGAGCTGCATGGGGGCGGCTGGGCAACGCGTCCGCGGGCATCAGTTTCGTCACTCGAAGCTCGAGTGGCGCGAGCGAGAACCGGGAAACACGGTGCGCACGGTCGCCCGTCTCACGTCTCCGTGTGGAGACGATCTCGGCGTCGAGGGGTACGCCGCCAGGGCGCTGTTCGCCACCTACGTGCACCAGCACTGGGGCAGGGAGCCAAGCGCGGCGGCTCATTTCGTGACGCGAGCCTCGGTGGCGCGAGAGCGGGGTTGAACGCGCTGCGTCGGTCGGACCCGCCGCCAAGTTCGGGCGTTGAAACGAAGTGTCCATGAATCCAATACGTTAGCGATGGTGTCAGAAGTCGTGCCAGCGCTGCCGCGTGGGGCGCGGGAGCGAGAAATCTGAGCGATTGGCGCGTCGGGATTCCGAGCCTCAGCTCGCTGGCCGCGCCATGCTAGCTTCCGATTCGTGCGCATCAGCTTGGAGCGCTTTCACCCAGTTCGCCGTTCTTTGAGGCGTCGCGCGCTGTGGCTCATCGGCCTCGGCGCGCCCGGCGTGGTGTTCGCGAGCTTCTGGGTGCTGCTGGCGGTGCTGATGTTCATCTGGGGCGCGCAGGACAACCCCTGGGAGGATCGCGCCGTCGCCACGATCCTGTTCGTGTTCGGGTTGCTGCCGCTCTCGATCACCGGGTTCATGCTCTGGCGCGGGATGGCGAACTGGACCCGAGCGGGTCACTACGAGCGCCTGATCGCGATCGCGGAGCAGACTCCTGGGTGCAGCGTGGCGGGAGCCGCGCGGACACTGGGCATGCCCGTCAAGCGCCTGACGTCGCTCACTCTGCAAGGCGCGACGCACGGCTTCATCACCGACCTGGATCAGGGAGAGCTATGGCTCGTTGGCTACGAAGCGCCGGACTCTGACGAGGACCTCTCGGTGCCTGGCGAGGACAGCAGCGGAATCGGTCCACGGAAGCACGTGATCGGAGACGCCGTGCTGGCTCAGTATCAGGCTCGGCTCCAGGTTCCTGGCGGAAGCATGGTTGGCGCTCAGCTCGGCGGCACCTATCGCATCGAGTCACTGATCGGTGCGGGAGCCATGGGCGACGTCTACTCAGCGACGCACCTACGCACTGGGCGCCGCTACGCCGTGAAGACCATCCGTCGTGACCTGCGCGTCAGCGAGGACGCGCAGCGACGCTTCGAGCGCGAGGCCCTGGCGGTGAACCGCATCGGCCACCCCGGAATAGTCGCCGTGCACGACTTCGATCGCGCTGCCGATGGCACGCTGTTCATGGTGATGGACCATCTCGAGGGGGAGACCCTCGAGGCGCGCCTGCAGCGCGTCGGCAAGCTGAGCTGGGAGGAGACTCGGCGGTTCGCGCTCGATCTCGCCTCGGCCCTCGCAGCTGCGCACGCGCAGCGCTTGATTCATCGCGATCTGAAGCCGGCGAACGTCTTCATTCGTCGCGAAGGCGAGGGCAGCGAGCGCGCGGTGATCCTTGACTTCGGTCTCGCCAAGCCTGTCGATGACGCCGTTACCTCGCGGATCACAGCGACGGGAGCCGCGGTGGGCACACCGATGTACATGTCGCCAGAACAGGCGCGAGGGGAGGCGGTGGACGAGCGCAGCGACATCTACGGTCTGTGCGCCGTGATCTACGAGATGGCGACCGGGGCCCCTCCCTTCATGGACCAGACCCTCGCCAGCGTGTATGCGCGCCTGCTGACGGAGCCCGCGGCGCCCGCCAGCTCGCTGCTCGGCGGGGCCTGTCCGCCAGGACTCGACGAGGTGCTGGCGCGTGGACTGGCGAAGCAGCCCGCCCAGCGCTTCGGCAGTGTACACGACCTGTCCTCGGCGCTCGCCGCAGTGGGTCAGGCCAACGAGTCGCTGAGGACGGCTTGAGCACGTCGAGCGGGGTCTTGAAGTCGCGTGACCGATCCTCCAGCGTGGGACCGTGAAGCGTCGAACATCAGGAGATCAACGTGGTCAGCTCGACCTCGAGCCGCGCTGAGCTGGAGGCGGAGGTTGGCGATGCCTCGTGGCGCGTACTCGCGCTGTGGGGCGCCCCCGGCGTTGGCAAGTCCTTCTTGAGTTTCCAAGCGTTTCCGTGCGAAAGCGCCGAGCGCTGGCTACGGGTGCCGCTCGGCGCGGCGGACTCCGCAGAGGGCGCCACCCGGGCTTTGCTGCGAGTGCTCAGACCCGAGGCGCCAGAGGGAGCCGCGGAGCGGGCCGGCTTCGCCTCGTTGCTCAACGCCCAGGCGCCTGTCGGACTGGTGTTGGATGACGTGGACGCCGTGCTGCCGTGGCTCGAGGTGGTGCTGCCCGGGTGGCTCGAGCGCGTGCCCGACCTGCGGGTCGTGCTGACGCTGCGCGTGCGCCCCGACCAGCTGCTCGGCGCAGCGAACGATGCCCGGGCGCTGGAGGTGGTGCCGCTGCCCGGCGAGGCAGCCCAGGAGCTGTTCGCTCGCCTCGCGCTGCGCGCCGGTGCGCCTATCCCCGAAGCGCAGCGCGCGTTCGTCGGTCAGCTGTGTCATGAGCTGGGGGGGCTGCCGCTGGCTCTCGAACTGGTGGCGGCGCGTCTCGACGTTCTGAGCGTGCCGGCGCTCTTGCACCGAGTTCGCTCCCAAGGCGTGCCCATGCCCGAGAACCAGCGCTCGCTCGAGGCGGTGCTCATTTCCTCGTGGCAAGGGTTGGACGCATCTTTGCAGACGCTGCTCATGTTGCTCGCCTGGCCTCCGTCTGGCGTGAGCCTCGAGCAGCTCGAGGTGGTGCTGGAGGCGCTCGCGGGTGCGGGAGGCGCGCCCCAGCCGGGCGCCGCCCTGGAGCTGGTCAGCGCGCTCAGGCGCCGCGCCTGGTTGCTGCGAGATGCGGAGCGGCTCGTGCTCTCTCCCCCCCTGAGACGCTTCGTAGAAGCTCGCACGCCCGTTGACCTCGCATGGCGGATCGAGCTCGCTTGGGCGGAGTACTACGCTGGCGCGGAGTCGGTCGTGCCTGCGGAGAACCTCCACCGCGTGCTCGAGCGCGCGGTCACCACGCCCCAGCTCTCGACGCGCTTCGCTGACGCCGCGCTGGGCGTGATCTCCCGCGGCTTCGCCCAGTCCCTGGAGCTGGGGACCGAGCTCGGGCAGGCGCTGGAGCGCGTGCTCGCGAAGGTGATCGAGCGCTCCCACCAGAGCGGCGCGTCGCTTCCACTCATCTGCGAAGCGATGGCGCTACAGGCCAAGGCCCTCCTGGCTCGTGGTGACGCGCGCGGGGCGGCTCAGCTGGGCCTGCGCGCGCTCGACTTCGCGCGTCGCGCGGCGCGGGATGACCTCGAGCTGCTGGCGCTCTTGACGCTTTCCCGTGCGCTCGGGGAGTCGGGGCAGCTGCGAGATGCCAGGAGCAGCCTGGAGCGCGCCAGGGACCTGGTTGGTCCAGGAACGGATGCCTGGCGTTGCCTCGAACTCGCCGACGCCTACCGAGCGCTCCAAGACCTGGACGCTGCGCGTGTTCAGGCGGAGCGCTGCCTCGCGCGTATCCCCGAGGATTCAGTGGGGTTCGGCGCCTGCCGGGGGGCCGCCGAGCTGTTGCTGGGTGATGTCTGCGTGGAGCTGGGGGACGAGGCCGGCGTCGCCAGGCACCTCGCGGAGGCGGATAGGTGGATCCGTGTGGCAATGAACGCGAGCGACGCTGCGAGGCCGCTGGCTCAGGGACTGGAGCTGCGTCTGGAGTACCTGCGCGCGCGTGAGGCGCTGCATGCTCGGCGCCTGAGTTCGGCTGAAGCCGGGTTCGTGGCGGCTGTGCATGGTTTTCGCGAGATTGGAGCCGGGCGCGCGGAAGCGCTCGCGCGCTACCACCTGGGTGTTACCCGGCGCGAGCGCGGACAGGCGGGAGCGGCCTTCGTCGAGCTCGAGCTGGCGTTGCAGGGGTTGCCCCGAGGTGGCCGAGAGTGGGCGTTCTGCGCGCTGCACCTGGCGCAGCTCGAGCGAGAAGCGCGCGCGGAATCCAGGGCTCTGAGCTGGTTCGGTCAGGTGCGTGAACAGGCGTCGCGGGTGGGGCTGACCGAGCTGGCGGAGCTCGCGAGCGCGCTGGCGCGCGGTGGTTCCAGTCCATTCGCCGCCGAGCGCAGCCTGCGCGAGCTGGACCTGCGCTTGCTCGAGCGCTGCGCATCGCGGAGGCAGATGCAGTCTCTACGCGCGGAGCCCGATAGCTGGCTGGTAGCCCGCGATGGATCGTGGTTTCGGCCCCCGGGCGGTGAGCAGGTACCTCTCGGAAGGCGAAAGGCTCTGGGCGCGATCCTGGCGGCGCTGGCAGAGGCGCGCGCGAACGGCCTGGGCTGCTCGCGAGCGCAGCTGATCGAGGCGGGTTGGCCCGGAGAGCGCATTCTCGAGGCGGCAGCGACCCAGCGACTCCGGGTGGCGCTCTCCACGCTGCGCAAGCTTGGCCTCGAGTCGCTGATCCGAACGCTCGAGGACGGCTATGCCCTGGGCAGCGACGTCCCAGTGGCCCGGGTCTGACTTCCCGCCCTGGAGCCTCCCCCCATGGGCCAAAGGGCTGAAATTGAGGGGATAGTCGAGGTTTCTCGAGGTTCGCCCCGGAGCTTTGATCGGCTTTGATGGGAGTTTAGCGGAGGGGCAACGGTAGATGGCGATGAACCCACGACGGGGGCGGTACCTGGTCAGGTGCTGCTCGCCGCGCCGCAGGGCTTTGTCTGCGGAACCATAGATACCACAGGGAAATGGCCTGAGGGCCATGTCGGGTACTCACGAGAACGTGAGCCTCGAGAGGAGCATTCCAAATGGGAAGCATTGCAGCCATCATCGTCGTCATCGGAATCGTCGTCGCCATCTTCGGGGCGATGCAGAAGTACAAGGCGGGACGCCTCTCCAAGGCACCGTTCGTGTCCACCGGAGATGCCGCGACCAAGGGCGCCCAGCTCGCCGGGCCGAGAGGCGCTCTCAGCGCTCAGGGAGACGTCGTCGTCCAGCAGGCGCTGCGTTCACCGGTCACGGGGACCGAGTGCCTGTACTACGAACTCAAGGTGGTGGGCGAGTGGAAGGATGGCGACAGCACCAAGAGCAAGGACTACGTCGACGAGAAGGCGTGCGCCGAGTTCTTCCTCAATGACGGCTCCGGCGCCGTGCGCGTCGACGCGAGTCAAGGGGGCGACTTCGATCCCTTCACCAAGACCTTCGAAGAGTCAAAGAAGGAAGGTTTCCTGGCGGATTTGAAGGGCGCGGTCGGTAAGAACGAAGCGATTCAGTTCGGGCACTACGCCTTCGTCAACCCAACGCTCTCGAAGGCCAGCAAGTTCACCTGCATCGAGCGCGTGATGCCGGTGCAGAACCGGCTGTACGTTTGCGGTCGTCACGAGGGGAACCTGATCACGAGTCCGAAGTTCGCCTCGCTGGTGATGAGCGCCAAGTCGCGGGACGAGCTGATGGGCAGCGCGGCGAAGACCGCGAAGCTGTGTCTGATGGGCGGGGCCGCTGCTGCCGTCGCGGGCACCTTGCTCGGCGTGGTCTCGAGCCTGATCGGCTGAGGATCAGTGCAAGCCGGCTTCGTGAGTCGGCCGCGACTCTCCTTGGAGATTCACGGAGCCAGGCCCGCTCGCGGAGCAGTCCGCGCGAGGACCACTGGTTGGCGGCGCCGACCCTGGGCGCGTTCGATGCAGAGTCAGTGGGCGCACCTCGGCCTCGACCTGAGCGCCAATCAGCACGGCTAGCGCCGAGAGGTAGAACCACAGGAACAAGCCAATGGCGCCTGCCAGTGCCCCGTAGGTGCGACCAAAGGTGCTGAGATGAGCCAGGAACGTCGAGAGGCCGAAGGACGCCGCCAACCACAGCAGGGTCCCGACGATTGCCGCAGGGATCACATTGCTCCAGCGCCGGACATAGCCGTCTGGCGCATAGCGGTAGACTGCAGCGAGTCCAGTCGCCACGACCAGCGGCAGCATCAGCTGCTGCAGCGCCTGAGCGGCGCGCAGGGCGAAGCCCTGGAGTCCGAGGCGTGCCCAGACCCCTGGCGTGACGGCGACCCAGCCGAGCATCAGGCCGCCAAGCAACAACATGCCCAGGGTCATCAAGAGCGCCAGAGCGCGCAAGCGGACGTAGCTGCGAGTGTCGCGCTTGCCTCGAGCGAGGCTCAACCCCTCGATCAGGGCCTGAGTCCCCGAGGAAGCGCTCCACAGCGAGAACAGCAGGCCAAGGCTCAGCTGCGCGCCGAGCGAGGTGCTGTCGACGATGCGCAGGAGCTCCTGGGTGAGGAGCTGACGTGCTCGCCAGGGCAAGACTCGCACCAGGCCCTGCATCTGCACCACGACGTCGTGCCGATCGAAGAGCAAGCCGTACACGCTGATGGCTGCGATCGACAGCGGCAACAGCGCCAGCACGCAGAAGAACGCGACGCTGCCTGCGACCATCGGCACGTCGTGATCGCGCGCGCGATTGATGACGCGCACCACCAGCTTGCTAGCGGCCTTCAGGCGCCCGTCGGCGCTGCTCGGCTGGCTCCAGATGCTCAACCGTTCTTCGTTGATCACGTCGCCCTTGCAGCAACGGGTATGCCAGCGGTGCACCCAGACGAAGGCCGAGATCTTCCTCGGTCGGTCGAGGCAGGCTTGGTGGGGGTGAGGCGATCTGGAGGTCCACGACGTGCTCTTGGTCTGCCTTGCGGCTACATTGGCCAGGGTTTGCCGGTGTTCAGATGGCGACACGGAGAACGAGAGGCGCGCGGTGGTTGAGCGGGTTCGGCGGACTCGTGCTGCTGGTATGGGCCTGTCAACAGAGGCCCCCGAACAACGCGCTACCTCCGAGCGCCTCCGCCTCCAGCAGCGCGACCACGCCGCGGCAGCTGCCCCCGGCGCCGATCGTGGCGCAGCCGGCCGACGCTGGGGTGCTGGGCTGGGAGGATGCTGAAGCGCTGACGCCGCCCCCGCGAGTCGAGGACGCCGCGGCTCTGCCCGCCATCGTCCCGCCGCTCCAGGGGATCCAGGAGACTTGCGAACTTGCCATGGGGCGCCCGGTCTTCTTCACTCAGACTTCCTCGCCGGGGGGAGACTTCCAGGGCGGCGACGGCTACCGGGTGTACGAGGACGCGGCGGCATTTCGCACCCTCGTCACCCTGGGCCAGCTAGGCACGGTGGATCCTCAGCGCCAACGCCTGGTGCGCATCAAGGTCATGGATCGTCCCAGCGCGCACGTGACGGCGGTGGTCGACCGCGGTGACGCGGTGGTGATCAGCGTCGACGCGCCGGCGTATTGCGGCGGCGCGCGTCCGTTCTCCCCGGTGATCGACGTGGTGCTGCCGCGCTCCAGCAAGCCCGTCGTGGTCCAGAGCTGCAGTCACGGCCGCTGCGTCGGGATGCCATTGCCCTGAGCTGCGCCGTCCTCGCGGTCGCAACCCGAGCGCCAAACGAAGACGGCGAGTTCCGCTCGCTGGGGTTCACCACGGGACCGATCTGTAATCCTTGAGGAAACGTCCCCAGACGTGTTCGCCGGTGTTGATACCGTCGATGATCGGATCGACGATGCGCGCGGCTCCGTCGACGATGTCCAGTGGTGGGTGGAAGCCGTTCTCGGCGCGCTTGCGTTGGGCGATGTGCGCCGGATCCTCGTCGGTGACCCAGCCCGTGTCCACGCTGTTCATGTGGATGCCGCTCTTGATGTAGTCGGCGGCAGCGGTACGCGTCATCATGTTCAGCGCGGCCTTGGCCATGTTGGTGTGCGGGTGCTTGTCGGTCTTGAAGCGCCGGTAGAACTGGCCCTCCACCGCGGAGACATTGACGATGTGCTTGTCCTCGCTGGGTTCCCGCTCCATCAGCGGCTTGAGCCGGGCGTTGAGCACGAAGGGCGCGATGGCGTTGACCAGCTGTACCTCGAGCAACTCGACGGTGCTGACCTGATGCAGCGGGAGTCGCCAGCTGTTCACCTCGCGCAGATCGATCTGCTGCTCGTCCTGATCGAGCTGCCCTGCTGGGAAGAGCTGCCCACCTCGGTTGTAGTCCTCGGGGACCAGCTGGAGCTGGGTCAGCGCGGCGGACATGGGTAGCTGCTCGCCCGGTCCCTGGTGAGCCAGGCCGGCTGCGGCAGTCGGGACCGCGGCCCTCGCCAGGAGCTTCGCTGCGGCCTCGGAGAGCTGGTGGTCGGCGCGTTCCTGATCCAGCAGGTGCTGATAGAAGCCCGGCGGCCGCCGCACCGTCTGACAGGCGTTGTGTAGAATGAAGTCCAGCCGGTCTTCGCTGCGCTCGAGGTGACGCGCGAAGGCCTCGACGCTCGGGGTGTGGCGCAGGTCGAGGCCATAGATCGTCAGCCGGTGCCCCCATTCTCCGAAGTCCGCCTCGCGCGCATAGCGCCTGGCCGCATCCTTGGGGAAACGCGTGGTCACGATCACCCGCGCTCCAGACCGCAGCAGCAAGATCGCGCCTTGATAGCCGATCTTGACGCGAGCACCCGTGATCAGCGCAGTACGTCCGGCAAGGTCCGCCCGCTGCGTGCGCTTGGCGAAGTTGAAGTCGCCACACTCGGGACAAAGCTGGTCGTAGAAATGATGCAGCAGCTGATAGGGCTGCTTGCACACGTAGCATACCCGCTCCTGGTGCAAGCGTGTGGCTTCCTCGGGTGCCGGCTCTCGTAGGTCCTCGCCGCTCGTCAGCGCTGGCGGCGTGATGAACACCACCTGTTCGCGCAGCTTGCGGATCGGTGCCTGTTCGAGCTGAGCCTCCAGCGCTTCTCGATCGTCTCTTCGCCGTTGCTTGCGCAGCGCGCGCGCCAGCACGCGCTGCTCGTTGCGTTCGGGCCTGGACACACGGCCTGCCGCGACGAGCAGGCGCTGGCGCATGTTGGGATCCAGCTCGGCCAGGAGGCCACGGTTTTCGACCAGCGCCTCCAGCGCCTCCACGCACGCTGTGAGCGCTTCTGCGTCGACGGCCGGGGCGGCTGGCGGCTTTTCGGGAGAACTCACGACTGACTCGAGAAAGGGGCGGCGGCTCTACAACGCCAGGACCTCAGTGTCGAGCCCGCGCGTCCTCAGGCAGGCGATCGCCCAGTATTTATCGCTCGACCGGACGGAGCCGAGGCGCCGGATGTGGCGCAGCGGCCGATCGACGCGCGAGTACTCCAGCGGAGGACGTCACGCTGGGGCAGCCCACGGTCGCACCTCACCCCCCCGAGAGAGAGCATTTCGCTGCGGCTCAGGAGTAGTCGACGAGGTAGGTGCAGGCGTCCCCGCCCTTGTGTCGGCATTCACCCGGATCGTGCCGTACGGAAACGAGGCGATCGAAGCGGCGGGCCATCGCGGTCAGGATGCCCTCGTCGAAGGCGCACGGATAAGGGTTCTCGCAACGGCTCACGATGCGGCTGCTGCTGGGCTGGTGCTCGTAGCCGTAGTGTCCGATGCCCTCCAGCATGTTGCCCGTGCTCGGCGAGAACATCACCTCGCCCTTGCGGCGATGGTTCATGTGGTAGGCGATGTCCACGGAGCGGATGGCGGACGGCACGTCCACGACCCACTCGGGGAACTTGGCGTTCGAGGGGATGCGGGTCCCGATGTCATAGAGCACGGATTGCCCCACCTCCTGGCCGATGCGCTTGAACGCTCGCAGCCAGCCCTCCTGGGAGTACCAGCCGTCCATCTGCAGGATGTAGCGGCCAGCGCGATCCCGCTCGCCGATGCTCTCCTCGATCAGGATGTTCTCGGCGAGGCGGCGGAAGCTGCCAAAGCCATCGACGATGGCGTAGACGGTCTGGCCGTTCACCTCGATCCCCGCTTCGAACGCTTCGTACTCCACGTTGCCTCCCTCGCCGCGTGTTCACGCCTCTTGGTGACAAGAACTCCGCGTTTTGCGCTCCCCAGTCGGGCCCTTCGCCAAGCCCCTTCCACAACCGAAGCACGAGTGCTCGCTGCTACACGATGAGCGTACCTCTGATCCGCCCCGAGCCCCTCCAGCTCACCACACTTTGGACGGCTCTCGCGCACTTAGAAAGCTTGAAAAGCGTGTGAGTCTCCGATTCTTGGGCTCGCCTTTGGCTCGTGCTGTCGGTCGTCGACCAGGTCATGGGTCAGGCTGGGTCCTTGGTCCCAGCCGGAGGCGTTCAGAACGCCCTGCCGAGAGGGACGCCGCGAGGCCGCTGCTCGCTCTCCGGCTCGGCCTCCTCGGCCGCTTGTTTGCGCAGCTCCGGGAAGAGCTCGCGCAGCAGCTCGTCCAGCGCGGCCTCCCCGATCGGCTTCACGAGGTAGCCATCACACAGCTCGTCGTAGGCGGTGATGATGTTGCGGGGGTCGTCCAGCGCCGTCGCCATGATCACCCGAGCGCGTTCAGCCGCGGTCACACGGAAACGCTTCTCGAGCTCTCGCACGCATTTCAGTGTGCTCTGGCCGTCGAGCTTGGGCATGCGAATATCCAGGCAGATCAGCTCGTAGGGGTGCGCCTGCTCGAGGCAGTCCTGCATCAGCTCCAGCGCAGCCACACCATCCCGCGCGATGTCGCAGTGGCCGTAGCGGCTCAGGGCGCGCACCAGGATGCGCCGGTTCACCAGCTCATCGTCGACGACCAAGATGTTCATCGGCATAGCCCATCGGTGTGGCGCATGGGGACTCCTGCGGTGTGGACGCGCTTCGATGCGCATCGGTCCATCCGAGACCGCGGTTCGATCTTCGAGTCGTGACGGCTCGCAGTCGATCACCCCGTGGGGTGAAGCGACACCATCGACGCTCCGGCATCGAACTCGACCCCTTGGCGCCCGCACGTGCCGCGCCTTGCGCGGTTCCTCGACCCGTGGGTATTTCTTGGTGGAAATCGGGTTCAGGGCGCCCTGCGGCTTCTCTACGCCGGCCCCCAGAGCTAGCTCTCGAGCGTTGGCTCTCGAGCGTTGGCTCCCGAGCGTCCCATACGCGCCATCGCTGGATCTGTGTGAGGACCTGGACGATCCCCGAGGCGACAGTGTGAGTCGTTTCGGGATCTCGAGGGCGGGGGCGAGGCGCAGCGTCGAACGCCGTCCAGCGCCGGATGGGGTGCCCCGTGGTCTCCGAGGTGCTGGCAGCGCAGGAGCAGTCGGCGCACCACGTCTTCACTGAACGTGGAGGCGGTAGTGGACCTCGCCATCACCCTTCGTGAAACCGAGAATGCGTTCCGTACGGAATGGGAAGCCAAGCAGGCGCAGCCCGCCACGGAAGTAGCCGATGGTTGCGTACTCGAAATACGGGTGGTGGTAGGCTTCGGGTACTCCGCTGATGCGGATGTCGATGCATTTGCCGTCGTACGTGCCCCTGGCCGCGCCGAGGTCGAAGAAGTTGCTGAACATCACCTGGGCGAGGCTCGCGAAGCGGTGTAGATCCTTGCTCCCCACCAGACCCTTGTAGGGCCCCTCGGTCATCGACCAGCGAGCGCTGGCCTCGCCAATTTCCCACAGCGACTCGATGTCTCCGTCATATGCCTTCTCGACGATCTCGTCGATCAGCTCCAGAAACGGTCCCATGGGCAGCCAGCTGGTGGGCAGGACATGGGTCGGAAAGTGGGGATTCCTGCGCTGGAAGTCAGCGACGAAAGCCTCGATGCGTTCCTGCTCCCAGCGCGTCGCGAGGAGCTTCAGTCGAGCGTGATAAGCGGTGCCCTTCACGTGCATGACGCTTTGGTAACGGCGCGGTTGGGCGGACACAATAGCCAGGAGCGCGTCGTCGCCTCGATGCCCCGCAGCCATTCCTGCTGCTCCAGGAGTCGTGAGCCTTCCACCCTGGCGCTCGAGACGCGCGATCAGGACCGATCGAAGTCTCTCTTCTCGGGGGGGAGGGGCGCTTCAGGAGTCAGCTGCCCGAGCGTTCCCAGGCTCTTCGGCGTCCGCGCCGCGGTCGTCGGGGTTGCGATGTCGATTCTTCCACAGGCTTCGGCCCGCCAGGATGCCGAAGACCCAGGCGAGGAGCGCGAGACCAGCGAGCTGGAGCGCGCGGTCGCGGAACGCCAGGCGCGCTTCCTCGGCCTTCCTCGCCAGTTCTTCCCGCGTGCCGAACCAGGCGCGATCGTCCTTCACGATCACATACTGCTGGGGGAGCACTCGCGCCATCCAGACGCCGTAGGTGTCGCAGGGGTGCTTCTTCCAGTCAGGGGCAAGCGTTTCCGCAGGGTGTCCTTCGAGGCTGCGCTTGCTCTCGTAGAGGTTCGAGTAGCTGCTCCAGCCCTCGAGCGAGAAGGGCGGCAACGAGACCTCCCTGGCGTCGCTGGAGCTGCCATGCAGCGTCAGCCGCGGTGAACCGTAGACCCGCTTGGCGAGCAGCGTGCGCTCGGTTTCGCGTCCCGTGCTCTTCAAGCAGAGCACCTCGAGCTCGGCGTAAGCGACGCCTTCGCCGAGCGGGGGCTGCTCGGCGGCGAGCCCTTGAGCGCGGCCTTCGACCACACCGGGACCCGGGGGAGGAGGGGGCTTGCGGGCTCCCTTCCCGGTTCCAGCGGCGCCGTACACCAGCGCGGCGACGCTCAGGGCGAGCGCCGCGGGGATGGCGACCAGGGCCAGACAGCCCGGAGCATTCGAACGAGACACGCCGCCTGCTTACGGCACTCCGGCTCGCGATGCCAGCCCAAGCCCGCTCGAAGGTCAGCCGAGCGGCTTGCCCAGGGCGTAGGCCAGCTTCGCGCGGCTCACCCGCTGGTTGATGTGTGCGGTGATGAGCTCGAGTCGGGCGCGCAGGAGCTCGGTGTTGGCGTCGATCAGGTCGACGCCCTTGGCTCTTTCTGCGCGGAACTGCAGCAAGGTCGCACGGTACGCCTCTTCGCTGGCGGCGAGACCGCGCGCCGCGACCTTCAAGGCAACGTCGGCTTCCAGCGCAGAGCGCTGGGCTTGGCTGATCTCGCGACGCAGCATGTCCTTCAGCGAGCCTTGCTGCGCGCGCACCGAACTCTGCTTGGCCTCGAGGGAGCGCGCGCTCGCGCTGGCGCTCGGTACATCGTTGATCACGTAGCTCAGCTGGAGCCCCGCGTCCCAGCTCGCCGTCCACTTGTCTTCCTGAGGAAAGACCCGCTGGTGTGGGTTTGCGTAGTACGCGTTGCCGAAAGCATCGAGCCGGGGCAGCGTACTGGCCTTGACCGCCTTGCGCTGGGAGGCGAGGGCGCGCTCGCTCTCCCCCAGGGCCTTGAACTCCGGGCGCTCGCGCTGTGCTCGGCGCAGGAGGTCGCTGGACTTGCGGCGCTCGAGGGGCGGGAGCGGCGCGAGCAGATCTTCACCGATGAAGTACGTCTTGCTGTCCGGATCGTGGAGCAGCGAGCGCAGCGTGTCCGCGTTGATCTCCATTCCGGAGCGGGCCCGCTCGAGCATCAGCTCTGCGCTGGCGACCTGGGCGTCGAAGCGCATCAGCTCGGCGCGCGTCAACGTATCCGCCTTGCGGGCCGCCGCGGCGACCTCGTAGTGCGCCTGCGCCTGCTCGAGCGTTTGCTCGGCCACGACGTTCGCGAGCGCGCTCTGCGCCCACGCGTAGTAGGCGAGCTGAGCCTGGAGCGCGGCGCTCCGCTTGCTGACCTCCTGCCGATACCTGGCTGCTCGGAGGCTGTGGCTCGCGGCGCGGTTCGTGTGGTTGGTGCGCAAGAAGTAGTCTGTCAGTGGAACCGTGACGTTTGCCTGAAGCAAGTACTGGTTCAGGATCTGTGGAAACGACACATTGACCCCGATCAGAGGTTGCCCCGGGGCAATGGGCCCGGCCTGGGTGGTCCCGACCAGTGTGCCCAGGCTGGCGCTGTCGATCTCCGAGAGTCGCGTGTAGCGAGCGGTGAGGGTGACGCGAGGTATGTAGCCTACCGCGGCTTGATCTTTCTCGGCCGCGGCGCTCCGCACCTCTGCTTCACTCTGCTTGAGCTCGTTACTGGTCGCGATCGCCTTTGCGGATGCCTGGCGTGCCGTCAAGCCTCCGGGCCGAGCGATCAAGCCTCTCAGACGTCGCTCCAGATCGTCGGCGCTGGACGTGCGCGTCGCCGCCGAGGCAGCAGGCGCTGCGACAGGCGGGGTTTGTGCTGCGACCGGCGCGCAAATCGACAGCGAGCTGCCGATGCTCAGCGCCACCAGAGCCGCATGGGAATAGCTGAGTGGTTTCATGGGTGGTCTTCCTTGGGCGATTCGCGGCGCCGCGCGGCGGGGCGATCGGGCCCCCCGGCACCGTTGAACAGGATGCGCACGAGCACGTTCGCCAGTTCGGGCCCCTGCGGAACGGCGTCGTAGCCAGGCAAGCGCTCGCCGAGCACGCGGAGCATCAGCTGAGGCACGGCGCCGACAGCGATGGCGGTCGTCATCAGGACCGGGAGCGGGATCGCGGGATCGAACTTCCTTTCCTGGAGCCCCTGGAGCATGGTGCTGACGATCAGCGGCAGGTGCCCGCGCTGGAACCGTTCGAGCAGCTTGGCGCGGCGCTCGGTGGAACTCATCATCTCCCGCACCACGATACGTCCGACCTCCAGCTCGTAGGGCTCCAGCGCCCCGAGCATCGCGAACGCACGGTGCAGCCGTTCCTCGACTGCATGCTCGGTGTCGAACGCCTGCTTGATGCGTTTCAGGAGTCCATCGTAGACGTCCTCGACGACCGCCATGAACAGGTCGTCCTTGGTCGGGAAGTAGTAGTACACCATGCCGATGTTGGTGCCCGCGTTGCGCGCGATCGCGCGCAATGACGCTGACTCCACGCCCTCTTGCAGGAACATGTCGTGGGCCGCACGGATGATCCGGGGTTCGATATCGCTCTTGGGTCTGGCCATGGGTCTCGATGGGTTGCTTGAGGGGTTTGCTGGGTTAGCCCAGGCGACGCCTGAATACGCCGAGCGCGGTGACTCCCGTCACGAGTGCGATCGCCAAGAGCGCGTACACGTTGTGGGAGAAGTCGGAGAACTGGGCGTCCTTGAGGTAGATGCCCTTGGTGATCTCGACGAAGTGTCTCACCGGGTTCGCCCAGGTGGCGATTCGTAGCCACTCCGGCATGTTGTCCACGGGCGTGACGTATCCTGAGAGCAAGATCGACGGCATCACGAAGAAGAACACGCCAAGGAACGCCTGTTGTTGCGTGGCGCAAACGCTGGAGATGAACAGCCCGACGCCGACCAGGGCAGCCACGTAGGCGACCATGCAGCCGTAGAGCAGGGGCAGCGAACCCTGGAAGGTGATGCCGTACCCGTAGACTCCACCGAGGATGATGATGGTTGCCTGGATCATCGCGACGATCAGCGCAGGCACGGCCTTGCCGATGAAGATCATGGACGGCGTCAGCGGGCTGACCATCAGCTGGTCCAGGGTGCCTTGTTCGCGCTCTCGCGCGACCGACATCGCCGTCACGATCAGCGCGCTCAGCGTCGTGATCATCGCGACGAGCGACGGCACGATGAAGCGAAAGTACTCGAGGTTCGGGTTGTACCAGTTGCGCACCGCCAGCGTGGCGGAGGGCGCGACCTGGGAGTTCAAAGGCACGGCGCCAACGATCTGCTGCACGTAGGCGAGGGCGATCTGGGCCGAGTTCGAGCGCCGACCGTCGAGCACCGCCTGAATCGGCTCCGGCGAGCCGGACTCGACGCTCTTCGAGAACTGCGGCCCGAAGCGCAACACCAGCAGCACCGTCTGCTTGTCCACCAACGCCCGAGCTTCGGCTTCGCTATGAACCTGCACGATCTCGGTGAAGGCGGGCGTCCGAGTCAGGCGCTGTATCATCTCATGGCTGGTTGGGCCCTGATCCTGGTCGAATACAGCGATGCTGTTGTTCTTGACCTCCAAGGTCGCCGCGAACGGGAACACGAGCAGCTGCAAGATCACCGGCATGATCAGCAGGCGTAGGCTCTGCTTGTCTCCGAGTACGGCACGAAGCTCCTTCAGGATCAGCGCCCGGAGGCGAATCAGCGTCGCGTTCACTCGAGCCGCCTCCTCGTCTTCAGGTAGGTGAAGCCAAGGAAGCCCACCGCTGCGAGCCCCAGCCCCTCGAAGGCGGGGATGAGCACGGACCAGACATCACCGGCCTGAAACACCGTCTGAATCGCCACGACGAAGTAGCGAGCAGGGACGACATGAGTTACCGCGCGGATAATAGGTGGCATCGAGCTTATCTCGAAGACGAAGCCCGAGAGCATCAGCGCTGGGAGGAACGCGGCGTTGAGCGCTGCCTGCGCCGCGTTGAACTGGCTGCGCAGCACCGTGGAGAGCAACAGACCGAGACCCAGCGCGCTGCCCAAGAACAGCGCTCCTACGAGCATCACCGCGCCGAAGGAGCCACGGAAGGGCACGCCGAACGCGTAGCGGGTCAGGCCGACGCAGATGACGAACGAGATCAACCCCAGCACGAAGTACGGGAGCACCTTGGAGGCCAGCAGCTCGAAACGGGTGATTCCCGCGGCGAGCAGCGCCTCCATGGTTCCCCGTTCCCATTCCCGCGCGATCACCAGCGCCGTGAGCAGCGCGCCGACGACTGTCATCACGATGCTGATGGAACCGGGCAGCAGGAAGTTGCGACTCTCGGTCGATGGGTTGAACCACGAGCGAGTCTCCACGTCGATGCCCGTAGGCTGCCGTCCCAGGCGCCTTAGCTCTTCACGCTGCCAGACCGCGATGGCGCCTCGCACGTGAGCGGCGACGAAGCTGGCCGTGTTGGGCTCCGAACCGTCCGTTATGAGCAGCAGCGACGGCGTACCAGGGCTCTGGCGCAAGGCCCGCTCGGAGAAGTCGTTGCGAACGATCAGGAACCCTCTCACGCGTCCTGCGCGGAGCTCGTCGCCCATCTGCTTGGCGTCGAAGCCCGTCTTGACACGGAAGGTAGGCGAGTTGGCCAGAGACTCGGCGAGGCTGATAGCCTGGGGTCGAGTGTCTTCGAGCACCACACCCAGGGTCACCGTCGACGAGTCCAGGTTGATGCCGGCGCCGAAGATGAACAGCAGGATCCCCGGGAAGATGAACGCGATCAGCAAGGTGCTCGGGTCGCGAATGATCTGAAGCGTCTCCTTGCGGCAAAGTGTCCAGAGCCGTCGAAGGCGAAGCGAAAGATCGGTCACGCAGCCTCCGTCACCAGAGCAATGAACGCCTCTTCCATCGTCGGGTCGGGTTGCTCGGGCGTGGTGGCCTTGGCCTTCAAGTCATCGGGAGTGCCTGTCGCGATCATCTTTCCGCGCGAGATCAAGCCGATGCGATCGCAGTACTCTGCCTCGTCCATGAAGTGCGTCGTCACGAGCACGGTCACTCCGCGCTCGACCACTCCGTTGATGTGGGTCCAGAACTCCCGACGCGTCAGCGGGTCCACGCCCGAGGTTGGCTCGTCGAGGAACAGGATCTCCGGGCCGTGCAGGAGCGCGCAGGCGAGGGCCAGGCGCTGCTTGTGGCCAAGCGGCAGATCCCCCGCCGCTCGGCGCATGAGCGGAGCCAGCTCGAAGACGTGCACCATGCGCTCGATGGCGGACTTCAGGCGCTTGCCTGCCAAGGCATAGGCGCCTCCGAAGAACTCCATGTTTTGCCTCACGGAAAGATTTCCGTAGAGCGAGAACTTCTGCGCCATGTAGCCCAGACGCTGCCTGGCCTCGCTGCGCGAAGAGCGCAGATTCACGCCCGCGACCTGAGCATCGCCGGAGGTCGGCGAGACGAGGCCACACAGCATCTTGAAGGTGGTCGATTTGCCAGCGCCATTGGGTCCGAGCAGGCCGAACACCTCACCTCGTTTCACGGATACGCTGATCTCGTCGGCGGCTTTGAAGTCACCGTACTTCTTGGTGAGCTGCTGCGTCCGGATCACGATCGCATCGTCGTGAGGGTGTTCGGAGATCGCGTTGGCTAGCTCCGACTCTGCCGAGGGCACGCCGCCGAGCAGGTCGATGAAGCCGTCCTCGAAGCGCGGACGGGTTGGCCGTAGCGTCGCAGCGGAGGAGACTCCAAAGTCCTGAGGGTGCAGTTCGGCGTCTGGCCTCGCGATCAGGCGTACCCCTCGCCCCTGAACCACCCCATCCATGCTCGCTGGATCCCGACGCGCGTTCTTCAGGGCGATGCGCGGTCGCTCTTCGAGGTCGCTCAGGAGGAAGACTCGATTGCGCACTCGATCATGCAGCTCCGCTGGCGCTCCCGCGAACAGGATCTCGCCTTCGTTCAGCAGCACCACATGGTCACAAGCCTCTGCTTCGTCGAGGTACGCCGTGCTCCAGACCACGGCGATACCGCCAGCGATCAGCTCGTGCACCATGCGCCACAGCTCGCGTCGAGACACCGGATCCACGCCGACTCCAGGCTCATCGAGCAGCAACACCTTCGGCGTACCGAGCAGCGTGCAGGCCAGACCGAGCTTCTGCTTCATGCCGCCGGAGAGGCGTCCAGCGAGACGATCGGTGAAGCGCGCCAGGTCGGTGAACGCCAGCAATCGGTCGAAGGTGGTTCGGCGTCGCTCTCCCACCAACCCCTTCAGATCGGCGTAGAGAGCCAGGTTCTCCATGACCGACAGGTCCTCGTAGAGGCCGAACTTCTGAGGCATGTACCCGATCGAGTCCCGCAGCGCGTCGCTGTCATGCGTCGGGTTCAGGCCGAGCACCGAGAGCTCGCCTCGGGTCGGGACGAGTAGACCAGCGAGCAGCCGAAGCAGCGTCGTCTTCCCGGCACCGTCAGGACCTACCAGTCCAGTCACCAGTCCGGGAAGCACGTCGAGGTCGACGTCGGAGAGCGCCGGTTTGTTTTCTCCGGGGAAACTCTTCCTGAGGCCACGAATGGTCGCGAGGGCCTGTCTAGGGTTGGTCATTCTGCGCCTCACTGCGGGAGGAGTCGGGCGCAGGTCGACTCACGCCGAGACGGATGGTCACGGGCATGCCCTGACGCAGACCATCGTCGTGCTCCGAGACGATCACGCGAAAGCGATAGACGAGCGAGGTGCGCAGCTCCTCGGTCTCGACGTTCTTGGGGGTGAACTCCGCTTGGCTCGCGACGTAGCCGACCTGGCCGCGATACGGCGCGTCCGGACGAGCGTCGGTGTACACGCTGACGGAGGTGCCAGGAGCGATCATTGCCAGCTGTGCCTCGTTCGCGTAGGCGCGGATCCAGACCGGATTCATCACCGCGATCACCAAGACCGGCGAACCAGGACCCACGATGGCCCCGGGTTCGATGGCTCGCGTCACCACCACGCCATCGGTGGACGCCAGCAACTTGGTGTCCTGGAGGTTGAGCTCGGCGGCGTCGACCGCGGACTCTGCTTGCTCCACCTGGGCCTGAGCCACCGCCAGGTCCTCGACCCGCGGACCGTGGACGGTCTTGGCCACCACCGCTTGCGCCGCGCTCACGGCGGCTCTGGCCTGCTCGGCCCCGCTCTTCGCGGCGACCAAGTCCTGGTTCGTGGCCGCGCCAGCATCGACCAGGGGCTCGATGCGCTTCAGCTGGTCTTCCGCACGGATGCGCGCGGCGCGACGTTCCTTGAGCATCGCCCGCGCCTGCGCGATGTCTTCCCTACGGGCGCCCGCTTCCAGTAGCTTGAGCTGTGCCTTGGCCACACCGACGGCTTTCTTGGCTCGAGCGACGGCGAGCTCGTAGGGCGCTGGGTCGAGTCTAGCGATCACCTCGCCCTTCTTCACGTGGTCGCCCTCTTGCTTGAGCACCGCGTCCACCCTCCCGTTGACGCGAAACGCCAGGGTGACGTCGCGGATGTCGACGTTTCCGTGAAACACCTGCGGCGTCTCGGCCTCGCTCTCCGAGGTGAACCAGTACGTCGTACCTCCTCCGGCCAGGAGCACGATCAGCACCAGCGCCACGACGGCGCGCTTCTTCTTTGGTTGGTCAGCCATCTCGGGTCCTGTGCGAGCGAACAGCTCGCGCCTGGCCAGGCCCTGCGGCGCGGCTGGGCGTGGTCCTGGTCATGAGAAACGGAGGCGCCCTCAGCGAGCGGAACTGAATGGCCGCCAAGTGCCCATCCAGTTATTTATCATGCGACTGATAATACCCTTCGCCGGGCCGATCGCAAGTGCGGAAATGGTGAAAAAGTCGGGCGTCGGCGATCTTGCTCGCGTGAGCGGTGAGCCTCCTCCAGGGCTCCAGTCTGGGATCTTCCGATTCGGGAGGGGGGAGAGAGCGCAGCCCTCCGAGTGACCGTGTCACTCGCTGCCGCGACGTCGACGTGCGCGCCAGCCGCGAGGTAGTGCGTTGCCTAGCGGAACAGCCAGCCGCTCTTCTTCTGGTCTCCAAGGCGCTTCGTGACGTCAAGCACGAGGGGGGTGAGATCGCGGTACTCGTCCAGGATCTCCCCGATGGTCGCCACCAGGGTGTCCACTTCCTCTGCGCTCACGGTGAGCGGCGGGGTCAACTTCAACACGTCCCACTGTTGAGACGCTGGCTGCGTCAGCAACCCGCGCTCCAGCAGGCGCACGCTCAGCCACTGGCCCAGCACCTGGCGTGACAGCAACTTGACCAGGCGGGGCGCGTGACGTTGCACCCAGTTGCTTCCCGTTGGTCCCAGCTCGAGACCAACCAGCAGGCCCTGGCCACGCACGGCGCGCACCAGTGGATGTCCTGACAGTCTCTCCTCGAGCCCGGCCTGAAGCTGCTCGCCGCGGTTCTGCGCGCGCCCGCACAGACCCCAGGCGTCGATCAAGCGCAAGGTCTCCAGTGCCACTCGACAGCCCAAGGCGTTGCCGCTCAGCGTCGAGCCGTGGAGGTCGAACTTGAACACGCTGCCATAGGCGCGCTTCTGAATTTCCGTGCGAGTAAGTGTGGCCGAGATGGGGATCAGCGAGCCGCCCAGGCTCTTGCCCAGGATCACGACGTCCGGATCCAGATCGCTCTCGTGTTGATAGCTGCAGAGTCGCCCGGTGCGGGCGAGCCCCGTCTGGATTTCGTCGAGCATGAACAGCGCGCCGTGCTTGCGGCACAACGCCTGCACCCCAGCGAGGTAGGCGCCCGGCGGCATCAGGACCCCCGCCTCACCCTGGATCGGCTCCAACAACACACCGGCGATCTTGCGCCGCTTCAGCACGTTCTTGAGCGCCTCGAGATCGCCGAACGGCACCTCGTGGCAATCGGGGATCAGCGGCCGAAACGGCTTCCGCCAGCGCGCGAAGCCCATCACGCTCAGGTTCCCCAGGCCGGTTCCGTGAAAGCCACCGCTGGCGTAGACGATGCCAGGGCGCTTGCTGGCGGCGCGCGCCAGCTTGATGGCGGCTTCAACGGCTTCGCCTCCACTGCACGAGAACAGCGCGACCGGTAGCCGGGGAAAGCGCTCGGCCAGCGCCGCCCCGAGCTCGCCTGCCCAGATCTGGGGGCCGACGTGCAGGATGTTCGGGTGCTTCTCGTCCAGGGCACGCGTGAGCGCCATGGCCAGTTCCGCAGGGTTATGCCCCAGGTTGATCGCGCCGAAGCCACCCAGGAAGTCCAGATATTCTCGCTCGTGGTCGTCCCACAGCTTCATCCCCTCGGCGCGGACGAAGACGCGCCCGGAGCCGAACGCGCCGAGCAGCTGAATGAAGGCTGGGTTCACGTGGTCCACGTAGCGTTGAACCGCGGGCGAGTGCTCTGGCCGCCGGGACGGCGGAGTGCTTTGTGTCATGCTTCGACCCCCTTGGGGACGGCCTCGTCAGCCTCGCCGCGTCCCGAGTCGAGCGCTGCCTTGCTGCGCGTGGCCGCAACGGTCTGCGTCATGGCTTCCTCCCTCTCTGACTGCGGTATCGCGCGCAGCGAGGGAGCGCAATCGTTCGCTGAGCTGGAGCGTCGGGTCTCCGCTCGCCTATCCCAACCGCAGGCCCAGGTTCACGCCGAGGCAACCTCCCATCAACAAGATGGGGAGCAGGATAAACACCAGCCCAACCAGTGCGCGTCGAGGCTGAAAGCGGGGAATCACCTCGTCCGCCTGGGGGTTCCCGCCGAGAGCGGTCAGCTCGCGTTCGAACTCGCCGATCTGACGCTGGAACTCTGCCGCGCGGCGCCGCATGCGCCAACGCACGGTCACCGACCGCAGGAACGAAAGGAGCAGCGCCAGAGGGAGGTAGGCGAAGAAGGCGACACCGATCAGTGTCCAGCCGCCGCCGGGCAGGTGCTGTTCACGGTGGGAGAGCGCGTAGCTCAATGCCTCGCCTTTGCTCAGCCGACTTGGCTCGTGGCGTGGGTTGTCGCAGACCACGTCGTAGACGTCGCTGTCGTTGCGTGAGTAGTGGAAGTGCGTGTACGGCCCCGTGCAACCAGCGCAGACGCCAGGGCAGAGCAGGTGGCTGGTCGTTCCCCCCACCGGTCCGGTGCCGGTCATACAGCCGCCAGCCGTGCTGAGCAGCGCGAGCAGCAGCGCCCACCAGGGAGCCCGCAGCAGGGTAGTGAGCACGACGAAGAGCGCGCTGTTGGAGTTGGCGCGGCTTGCCCTGGCCTTTCTCAGCTGCTGCTTGACGAGCTGCATGCGCGCTCCGGGCGCGAGCTGTTCGTTGCGCAACAGCTTGAGCTCCGCTTCGCTCAACGCCACCGGTGCATGCCCCATCAGCTCGGCGGCGTGCGCGCGGATCCCCTTGGCGTGTTGCTCGTAGCTGGCGTCGAGGGGGACCTCACCAGCGACGCTGCCGACCTGCTCGAGGGCTTGCTGAGGCTTGCGCTCGAGGAGCGCGAGCCGTGCATTTGCCATGCGGAATGCGGAATCCAGCTCCAAGACCTCGGCGTACGGATCGCACTCGCTGAGCCAGCCTCGCGCGGCGAGCGCTTCGCCAGCCCGGATGGCGCAGAGCGCCAGTTCGCAACGAAGCAGGTGCCGGAGCCCGGAGTCTTCGACCAGGTCCAGCGCGGTCTCCAGCTTGGCCCGTGCTTCGCGAGGTCGCCCGGTTTCGCTGAGCGTGCTCGCCGCGCGAAGCGCCACCCAGGTCAGTGAGCGTTGATCCTCGATGTCCCGTGGCCCAGGCTGGGCGCGAAGTCGTCCCCACAGCGCCGCGTACTCGGCGGATGCCATGTGGTTGTGGACGTTCAGGTCACGCAGCCTCGGGGGCGCTACGTCCATGTCGTAGACGTGCCCCGGCACCGGATGGTCGAACTGCGCCTTCAAGGCTGAGAGCCGCGCGATCTGCTGGCCCGGGGTCAGGGTCTTGACCGCATCGCGAGGGCGGATTTCGACCTGGTTTGGTGCTCCACAGTACACGCAGCGCACCTGGGTCTGTTCGCTGCCTGCCAGTGGGGCTCCGCAATGCGCGCACTCGATCACTCGCGTCAGGGTGTCGAAGGTCTGCTGCTGCACGAGCGCGAGATTAGCCGACGCTCGGGCAGGCGGAGCCAAAAACGACCGGCCAGATGTCGTTCTCCCGGGCACGCCCTTCTCTGGGGGGGAGGCGAGCTCCCGGCCGCCTATCGTATCCGTGCAGATACGCTTTCGGCGCCACCTCTGTTGGGCAGTGGCAGCGGTTCCAGCCGGACGTCGACCCGTGCGCTGCTTTCCCTTCGACGTGCGGTCGCGGGGGCGTCCGCGAGGACTCTGCCCAGGTGAAGCGCGCGAACGCTCCAGCCGAGTGCACGCTGGAGTCCGTCGTCCGGACTGACTGTCGCAGCAGTAGGTGTCTCAGCTACGTGTACTTGCCTCGCGCAGCTGCGCGCACGTTGGGGATCCCTCTCGTGTCGGGTGGTGATGCGGTCCGGCGCGCAGCGCCCGTCGAAGCGCAGGGTCACGTCGAAGCGCAGGGTCACGTCGAACGTTTCGTTCCGCGGTGAACCTGCGTCGTCGGTCGACTCGGCGGTGGCTACGAGTGGCCTTTGACTCACGCCGCGTCGTATGGTCCCATCTCGTGCCGAGGGTTCATGGGTGCGGACTTCATTGGATGGCGTGCTTGCCAACTCCAAACGGAGTTGAAGCCCGAGGGATTCCTCGGCCGCCTCAAGTTGCGCGCATACAAGCGCCTGGTCGAGGAGCGCGTACCCGAGGAGCGGCGCGAGACGATCCAGATCACGGTGTCGGTCACCGGTCGAGGTCCTCGCACGCTGACCTACCCGGGCATCGTGCGAGAGGTCGCGAACTTCGAGCGCGGCATCCCCGACTGTGCCAACTGTCCACTTTCCGCGGGGCAACCGCTGGGCTGCTATCGCTATGTAACGTATCCAGTCGACGCGGTCTTCGAGCGCGCGCTGTTCGAGTTCTTCGTGGAGCAAGTCGAGACGAAGGACACCATCTGCAATCAAATCTATGCGGATTTGATCTCGGAGCTCGAAGTCGGGGCAGGCTGGTACGCTCCTCGCGGTGAGCAGCCGGGCGCGCTGGCCGCACTCGGCGAGCCGGTCGAGCACAGCTGGATCGATCGGGAGGGCTCCGAGCACTACCTGGACAGCGCGATGCTGCTGGCCGTAGCGTTCATTTCCCTGGAGTCGCCAGAGATGTTGGTCGCATACACACGCTTCTGGATGGAGTTCCTCGAGCACGCGTCGCGTCGCTCCTCTCCAGAGCTGCGCTCCGACCTCACCAACTCCCGCACCGTGGCCGAGGTTCAGCAGGTCTGCAACTTGCTGGCGGCGGTCACTCCTGGAGCGCTGGAAGACGGCTGGGTCGTTCTGGCCGATAGCTAGCCGTGGTGCTCGCAGGTCCGTTCCGGGCTGCTAGAAGACTGCGTCTTCCAGCAGCCTGCGTGCTCCCTGCTAGTGGGCTGCTGGGGGCTCCAGGTCGCACAGCACCGGCTTGTGGTCGAAGTACACCGTGTCAGTGACTCCGGCGACCCCTTCACTGAGCCCCGCGGTCGCACAGGAGCCGACGTAGTAGTCGCTCACGATGTGGTCGATGTTGAACAGCCCGCCATAGGAAGGTGTTGCGGTCTGGCCAACGTCCGTGACGAAATGAAAGCGGTCGCCGTCGGCGTGGTCGGCGAAGTACGCCGCGCTCTCGTCGAAGTCGAAGGTTCGGCCGGGGTCGGTGTTCAGGTCCCCGAGGATCAAGTTGTGTTCGCCGTTCGCTGCCGGGGGACTCTCTACGGCTTCGAGGCTGGGATCGAGCTGCTGGAAGACTTGCTGGAACTGCTGGACGCGGCAGTCTTGGTCCTTCTGCTCGACACCGGACGAGCCGTGAATCAGCACCACGGTCAGCCTTCCCCCGCCGACGAGGTCGAGCTCGGCGCGACCGACCCGGGAGCCGCCACCACAGTCCGGCACGCGAGCGCCTGCCAGTGCGTCCAGGCACAGATCCTGATCGCAGCCTCTGATCTCGGCATACTCTTTCCGAACGGCAATACACTTGTCGGGTTTGCCAAGGTTGCAGGCCACGCGGTAGCCGGCGCCCAGGATCAGCTGGACGACGCTCGGATCGCCCGGTCTCCAGGTCTCACAGACGAAGCCGGCCCTGGCTTCCACCGGGACGTGCTCACACTCGCCGGAGTAGAAGACCTCCTGGAAAGCGATCACGTCGACCGCCGTCTCGGGGCTGGAGTTCATCACTTCGAAGAACGCTCGGGTGTCGTCCACCACCGACTGCCAGGCCAGACCATCGCCGTAGTGCATGTCCGACAGCGCTGCCTCCGATGAGGTGTAGCCGTCGTCCGGAGGGTTGTCGTGGCCGAGCCCGTCGGTGGTGCCGGTGTTGAACGTCATGGCGCGCAGCGGGGGCAGTGGCTCCGGCCCCCGAACACTGCTGCCACCGTCCGTGGCGCCGCAGCCAAGCAACCCTAACCCCAAGATCCCGAGCACCAATCGCGTCGGCATAGAAATACCGCGAGGAAACAGCGTGAGTCGGGTTCGGAGCCTTCGTTGCAGGCGAGCCATCTTCCAGCAGTCTCGCGAACATTCGCGGCCATGGCAATCTCGGAGCGCAGCGGCCCCGGACGTGTCAGCGGATCATGACGAAGGTCTGCTGATTCAGCCCGACCAGCGTCCCTCCTGCGGTCCACAGCTCGCGGAACTCGGCGCAGAAGCCGCCGTGCATGGCCTCGCTTCGAGCGCGGTAGTAGAGCGGACTGTCGTCGAGTCGATCGGGGTCTGCAAGGAGCTCGGCGGTGTAGGTGAGGGTGGCCATGGGCCGAGGGGCGGTCTCGAGCGCGAACGAAGCGGGCCACCACGCATCGAGCAACGCCAGGACGTCAGCCGCGCTCACGCGTGGGAGCGTGGGCCTGTTGCGGATCCAGCCGCTCGCGATGGGCTTGCTTCCGGCGCTGAAGGGAGCGGGGCCGGTCGGACGGAACTCGAAGTGCTGCGCGAACTCAGGTCCCATCGGCGCGCGCATCCCCACCACTTCGACCTCGGACCAGTGTGGCTGACCCGTGGGCGGTTCTGGGTTCCAGCCCTGCTGGTCGACGCGCTGGCGGCCGTAGACCAGGGTCGCCTGGGAGCGCACCTCTCCCTCTTGCACCAGCAAAGCTTGCCAGGTGGAAACTCCGCTGCCGATGCGCAGCGGACTGACGAAGACGTCTGCCGGCCCGCTGAGCACGGGCGCAGGGATGGTGGCGGTGACGGAACGGAGCTTGCGTGCTGGGTCGCGCTCCAGTTGATCCGTCGCCCGCGTGAGGGCAGCAATGACGTAGCCACCAAAGGCTCCCCGTCCCTGTCGCCAACCCTCGGGTACCTCCAGGCGGAAGGCCTCTTGAGGGAGGGAGAACTGCTTGCCCGCGGGGTCGGGGACTGGAGAGGATACCTGGACGAAATCGGAAGCGGTTGGGGGCATGTGGCCTCACATGGAGCAGCGGGGGGCGGGGTCAACCAGCAGACTACCTCCCGAACGCCTGCAGGCGCGCAGACTCTCGCTGCAACCCTGCAGTCTGCAATTGCGCGCGTCGGGGGGCGCGCTGTAGCTTCCAGGCGCGCGGCGCGTTTGCCGCGAACACATACGGGCGTTGGTTCGGTGCGCGGGGTCGTTCGGTATGAGCGGGTCGGTCGAAGTCGAGCAAGCGGGCGGGCGAGACGGCTGGGGCTCGCGCCTGGGGGTCATCCTGGCCGTCGCGGGCAGCGCAGTGGGGCTTGGCAACTTCCTGCGCTTCCCCGGGCAGGCAGCGCAGAACGGAGGCGGAGCGTTCATGATTCCGTACTTCGTTTCCCTGCTGGTCCTCGGGATCCCCATCGGCTGGGCGGAGTGGACCCTGGGCCGGCGGGGGGGAGCCTGGGGGTTCCACTCGGCGCCAGCCATCCTCGGTCGCGTCGGCGGACGACGGGTGTTTCGCTATCTGGGCGTGATCGGCGTGCTGATCCCCTTGGTCGTCTACATGTACTACGTGCTCATCGAGTCGTGGTGCCTGTACTACGCGGTGGCGTACGTGACCGGTGGGATGGACCTCGGTGCAGATCCCGGAGGATATGCCAGGGCCAGCGAGGCGGTGTTCAGCCGCGCGACGGGCATCGCTGGTGACGGTCAGCTGTTCGCCCACGGTCTGGACACGGAGAACATCGTCTTGCTGGTCGTCTTGGCGCTCAACGTCTGGCTCTGTTACCGGGGTCTCTCGGCGGGCATCGAGCGCTTCTGTACCTACGCGATGCCGGTGATGGCGCTGTGCGCGCTGGTGGTCCTGGTGCGGGTGATGACCCTCGGTACACCGGATCCCAGCTCACCCGAGCGCAGCGTGATCGGCGGGCTCGGCTACATGTGGAATCCAGACTTCTCGCGGCTCTGGGACTTCAAGACCTGGCTCGCCGCGGCGGGGCAGATCTTCTTCAGTCTGTCGGTGGGGTTCGGCGTGATCATCAACTACGCGTCCTACCTGCGCAGTGATGACGACGTCGTGCTGAATGGGCTCACCGCGACCGCCACCAACGAGCTCTTCGAGGTGGGCTTCGGCGGGATGATCACCATCCCCGCTGCGTTCGTGTTCCTGGGGGCCAGCGGCGCGGTGGGGGGCACCTTTGGCCTGGGCTTCAATACCTTGCCCGTCGTGTTTCAGTACCTCGGTCCCCTGGGGCGACCCGTGGGAGCGATCTGGTTCTCCATGCTATTCCTTGCGGCAATTACCAGCTCGCTGTCGATGCTCCAGCCCGTCACCGCGTTCCTGACGGAGTCCCTGGGGGTCACACGACGTCTGGCAACCAGCGTCCTGGTCGCCCTGGTGCTTCCTGGGGTGGCGTGGGTGATGTGGTTCAGCAAGGACCTGACCGCCCTCGACACGATGGACTTCTGGGTCGGTACGACGCTGATCTTCGTCATGGGATCGCTGCAGCTGGTGGTCTTCGCCTGGTTCTTCGGGGCCGAACGCGGCATCCAGGAGGCCAATCGGGGCTCCGACGCACGCATCCCGGGCTGGTTTCGTTGGGTGTTCCGCTGGCTCGCGCCGGGTTTCCTGGGGTTGGTCTTCTGCGCCCAGAGCCTGCCGGCGTATCTGCGCGCGCTCGCGCAGAACCCCGTGGCGCTGCGGACACTCGGCGTGGTCGGAGCGGTCTGCGGCGTGCTGCTCCTGTGCGTCTGGCGAGGGGAGGCGCGCTGGACCGCGCAGGCCAGCGAGGAGTCAGAGCGGTGAGCGCCTCGGGCTGGCTCAGCATGCTGGTGTCCCTGGGCTTCGTGTGGGGGTTTGCGACCTGGTGCTACGCGCGGGTCCTGCGCGGGCCGCGCTCCCGCGACTGATTCCGTGAGGCAATTTCTTCTTCTGGGGTCGACGCTCAGCGCCGCTCACTCTCGCCCGTCGCGTCGGTTGTGCTTGGAATCCTCTGACGAAGGCGGAGACCCAGCGCGCTGCCTGTGGGGAGAGTCGAGGTCACTTCGGTTTCCAGGACGCGGGAGCGACAGAACGCCGGGCTGACGGCGATTCCGCTTTACAGCGCTCGTGTCTTCCGGCCTGCTCGGGAAAGGAGGCGAGAATGGATCCGTTTGCACCCATCAATGGGATTTCTCTGGAGCGCTACGCCGAGATCGGCGCTGCGCTCGACGGCAAGGAAAACGACCCAGCTGGCACCGCGCAGGTGCTGGCCGAAATGGGTGTCAACCCGGCCGACTACGAAGCGGCCAAGGCAGGCTGGACGGCGCGCATGCAGGACATGAGCCTGATGGGGCGTGTCGCGACGGCGTTCATGCCGCTCTACCAGGCCGCTCTGGCCAAGCGCCAAGGTGGTGCCACGCGGATCAGCTACGACGACTTCGTCTATGTGTCTGCGATGATGAAGGTCTACAGCTTCGAGCCCGCGCTGCAGGCCGTCGGCCTGACCCAGAGCGACTGGACCCAGGCTGCGGGGTACTGGAACAACCAGATGGGCCAGCACATGATGCAGTACGCGGGGCATCCGCAGAAGCTGGCTCAGGCCGAGGCGCAGATCCGAGGCGGCGCCCCGCCGCGTCAGGTTCAGAAGAACGTCGACTCCAGCGCGGCGGCACAACAGGGCCCCTCTCAGCAGCAAGCCGTCGCCTACGCCAACCAGGACCCCGTCGCCGCGGCCATGAACAACCCTGCCGTGTTGCAGCAGCAAGCGGCCGCGGCGAGCATCATGAAGAACCCGCTGGGCTTCGGGCTCGGCCAGGCCGCGGCAGTGATGACCGGAGGGATCACCGCAGGCTCCCGGGTGTTCGTGATGTGGTCCGACGGCAATCGCTATCCAGGTCAAGTGATGCAGGCGGCTCCGAATCAATACCTGGTCCAGTTCGAGGGCGGATCTCAGCAATGGATCCCGTCCAACGCAGTAGTCCAAGCTTGAGTGATTTCGCGCGGAAGCGGTTCGATTCGACCGCTGCGCGCGTCCACGGAACGTGAGGCGGATGTGACCCAGCCGACCATGAACTGTCCGCACTGCGGCGGGACCCTGTCCCTGAACGACATGACGCGGCCGAACTGCCCATTCTGTAGCCAGGTGTTGCCGCATCACGCACGCGCCGCGGAGCACCAGGTGCTGATCAACAACATGCTCGCTCAGCAGATCGGCGCTCAGTACCCCGGCACACCTCCGGACAAGATCCCGCAGGTGGGCTACGGCTATGGCGCCGGCATGAACAACCTGCAGCAGTTTCAGCAGTACCACGTCGATCAGGGCTTCAAGCGCGCGCGCAACATGACCCTGATCATGCTCGTCGTGAGCGGGGTCTTCGTCTTCCTGATCCTCGGCGTCGTCGGGCTGCTCCTGGTCTTGCTCTAGCCTCCTGTCCGCAACCCGAGCGGGGCACAGCAGGGCTGCGTGCAGCAGGGCTGCGCACAGCAGGGCAGCGCACAGCAGGGCGGTGAACAGCAGGGCGGTGAACAGCAGGGCGGTGAACAGCAGGGCGGTGAACAGCAGGGCGGTGAACAGCAGGGCGGTGAACAGCAGGGCGGTGAACAGCAGCAGTTCGTCGCCTGTTGCAGGTGGAGGGCGCTCCCCCGGTTGGGGGATGGGCTGCTCGCCAACTACACGGCACCTTTCTCCGTTGAGACATTGGCGTTTCGACGGAGGGTGACGATGGTCGGGATCAAGCGGGTGCGGTGCCGGGACGTAGTGGCGGTAGGGGGCATGGCCGTGGCGGCGCTGCTGGCGTGCGGCGGGGTGACACCGTTCATGGAGCTCCCAGAGCAAGAGAAGGACATGTACTCGGCATGCAGCGATGAGGCCGCGGACTGGTGCCTGGAGAAGAAGTTCGGCATGCCGCCACTGCTGACCAAGACCGAGAGCGTCAGAGCCGCGGAGATCAACGTGGAGCTCGCAAAGAAGCGAGAGCAGATCGCCGAGGCCCACGTGGACGACTGCGTGGGCGAGTTTGGAGAAGACGGCATCGCGCGCACCGAGTACGTCAACAAGGGCACCGCGGAGAAGCGGAAGGCCTGGTTGCTCTCCATCGGCTGCAGCGAGGCGAAGATGGCCAAGGCGAAGGACCTACCCAAAGACTAGCCGCTGCAGGCTGGAGACGACGCCTGTCGTCTCCGCGCTGCATGCAGCAACTCTCCGAAGCCCTCAGCGGCCGCCTCAGCGTCGCTCACTCCGTGTAGTAGATACTCCTGCGGAAACTGCAAGCTACGTGGCCCACACGGGCCGCGGCCGGCTGCCCATCACTGCTCATGCTCCCATCGCGGCGCGTGGCACGTGCCTTGCTGCTCCGGGCGTGACGCAGCGAGCGTCCGCATCGGTGCGTCTCATGCTGAGGCATCACCCTTGCGTGGGGATCGCCAGGAGGCATGAGCATGAGCTTGGGACGGCGCGCGGCGGCTGAGGTGTTCGGGACGTTTTGGCTGGTGTTCGGTGGGTGTGGGAGCGCTGTGCTTGCAGCCGCGTTCCCGGATCTCGGGATCGGGTTGATGGGCGTTGCCCTGGCCTTCGGCCTCAGCGTGCTCACCATGGCGTACGCTATCGGTCATGTTTCAGGCTGCCATCTGAACCCGGCGGTGACGGTGGGACTCGTGGTCGGGAGGCGCTTCTCGGCCAAGGAGGCACTGCCCTACGTGATCGCTCAGTTGTCGGGCGCAGTGCTCGGAGCAGGCGTGCTGTTGGTCATTGCCTCGGGGAAAGCAGGCTTCGACGTGAGCGCCGGATTTGCTACGAACGGCTTCGCCGAGCACTCGCCAGGAGGCTACAGCATGCTCGCAGCGCTGGTCGCAGAGGTGGTGCTGACCTTCTTCTTTCTGTTCATCATCCTCGGAGCGACTGACGAACGCGCTCCTGCCGGCTTCGCTCCCATCGCCATCGGCTTGGCGCTCACGCTGGTCCACTTGATCGGCATCCCGGTGACGAACTTGTCGGTGAATCCGGCGCGTAGCACTGGTCCGGCACTGTTCGCCGGGGGCTGGGCGCTCAGCCAGCTGTGGTTGTTCTGGGTGGCGCCCATACTCGGAGGAGCGCTGGCTGGCGTGGTGTACCCGCTGCTCTTCGGCAAGGGTAAGAGCACGGACTGAGCTCGATCGGCGGCACGCGAACCGGGCCTAGGGCCTGTCGTCGGGCTCGGTGGAAGTCGTCGCCGCCCAGGCAACTCCCGGAGCACTCTCCGGAAGCTGGACGAGCGGGTCGATGGGTGTAGAGTCCGCGCCGTGAAACGCACCGTTCTGTTCGCTGGGTTGTTGGCGGTCACGGCTTGTGGAGGCTCGGCCTCACCCCCGAACCAGCCGCCAGGGGAGCCTTCGGCGAAGCCTGCGCCTTCTGCTGCGAGTGTCGAGGAGGCGCCGAAGGAGCCCGCCTGGGTATCGCCCTACGATCCGGTGAGTCAAGCCGGCGCGGAGCCCGAGACCGACAAGAAGCTCCGGGAGGCCATTGCCTCAGGGAATCGAAGTCGAGCCGATCAGGAGCGTGATGTCTGGCGCCATCCGCTGGAGACGCTCGAGTTCTTCGGTCTGAAGTCGGACATGCAGGTGCTCGAGCTGTGGCCCGGGACCGGTTGGTACACCCAGATCCTCGCGCCGGTGCTCGTGGAGAAGGGCGCGCTGCACGTCACGAACCTGGACCCGAACGGCCCTCAGGACGTCACACCGAATCGCATCGCCAGGCAGTTCGACGAGCTGCTGAAGAGCTCACCGGAGCGCTTCGGCAAGCTGCAGCTGCACCAGGTCGCGCCGCCGGAGAAGCTCGACCTCGGCCCCGACGCCTCGATGGATCTGGTGCTGAGCTTTCGCAACACCCACAACTGGGTGAAGGCGGGCTACGCACTCGAGGTGTACGACGCGGCGTACCGCGTGCTCAAGCCGGGCGGCGTCTTGGGCGTCGTGCAGCATCGGGGAGAGCCGGGGAAGACCCCCGAGCAGACGGGCTACGTCGGCTACCTCGCCCCGGACTTCGTCAAGCGTCTGATCGAGGCGGCAGGCTTCGAGCTCAGCGCCGAGAGCGAGCTGAACGCCAACCCCAAGGACACCAAGGACTACCCGGAAGGCGTCTGGACACTACCGCCAGTGCTGCGTCTGGGCGAGAAGGACGCTGCGAAATACGAGGCGATTGGCGAGAGCGATCGCATGACCCTGCGCTTCGTGAAGCCACCGCACATCGACCCCGAGTTGAAGGACGCGTCCGGCAAGCCGCTGCCCCAGACCGAGGGCGAACCCAAGTTCGACAGCCCGCTCTTCAAGCAGCATCTGCGGCTCCTGACTCGCGCCATCGTGCTCGACGACCCGGAGATCGCGCGCTCGGTATTTTTCCCCGTGGAAGCGTATCAACAGGTCAAGGACATCCCGAAGCCCGAGCGTGACTGGGAGTACCGCTTGTGGAGGAACTTCAAGCGCGACGTGCACGACTACCACAAGCGCCTGGGGGCCAATCCGCGTTTCGCCAGGCTGCTGAGGCTCGACACCAGCGGTCGCAGGCAGTCCTGGATGAAGCCAGGTTCCGAAGGGAACAAGATTGGCTATTTCCGCATGACGCACCCGAAGCTGGTGTTCCAGACCGCCGAGGGCAAAGAACTCCGGTTCGACCTCACCAGTCTCATCAGCTGGCGCGGGGAGTGGTACGTCGTGCACCTGAACGGGTTCAAGTAGTCGGCACGCCCTCGGATCCTCGAGGATGCAGTCCGCGTCACCACTGGGCCACTACTCGGTCGCCCGCAGGATCTCGTCGAGCTCCGCGGGGGAGAGCGGCTTCTCGTAGCGGCGGTTCGGCGCCTCCTTCAGCAGGCGTTGAGCCTGGGCCGTCACCGCGCCGCCGCTGAGGAACACGATGCGTCGTGCGAGCTCTGGCGCCTGCTTGGAGAGCCTGTGATAGACGTCCATACCCGTCACGTTGGGCATCATCAGATCGCACAGGATCACGTCAAATTCGGCGTCACGGGACAGTAGCTCGAGCGCCTTCTGGCCGTCCGAAAGGAGCGTGAGGTCGTGACCATGGAGCACGCGCTTCAGCGACCGCAGGATCATCGGATCGTCGTCGATCACCATCACGCGACGCTTGGGGCCGCGATCGCGAGGGACGACTGCGGGACGCACCAAGCTGGTCGCGCTCCTTTGCAGCGGCAAGCGAATGCGCATGGTCGTGCCGACCTCGAGCTTGCTCTCGACCTCGAGCGTTCCGGAGTAGCTCTCGATGATGTTCTTGCAGACCGAGAGGCCAAGCCCGGTGCCTACGCCGACGGGCTTCGTGGTGAAGAAGGGATCCATCACCCGATCGACCAGCTCCGGAGGGATCCCGACACCATTGTCCTTCACCTCGATGCAGACCTCGCCGCCGTCCACCGAGGAAACGATGCTGATGCGACCGTCGCGCTCGTCGGGGATGGCCTGAGCGGCGTTCACGAGCAGGTTCAGCAGTACCTGCGACAGGCGAGTCTCCGTCGCCAGGACCCGCGCCGTGCGGTGGGTCGTGACCTCCAGGCGGGCCCGGTGCTTGAACTGCGCCGACGCGACCTTCACGGTCGCTTGGATCACCTTGGCCACATTGACCGACTGCGGCTTCTGGTCGTCGTGGGTGAAGGTCTTGAGATCGCTCACCACTTGCCGCACCCGTTCGATGCCCTGGTGAGCCTCCAGGACGGCCTCGAGCGCTTCGCTCTGGTCCGGCGCTTGGCTCAACCGTTCTTCGGCGAAGCTCAGGTTGGCGATGATGTAAGCCAGCGGGTTGTTCACCTCGTGCGCGACACCCGCCGCGAGGGTGCCCACCGCGGCCATGCGATCGGCCTCTCGAAGCTTGCCCTCGATTGATTTGCGTGCGGAAATGTCGGAGGCGGACACCAGGAGCGCCGGCTGACCACGCCAGGTGAGCGTGAAGGCGTGAAGCTCGACGGGGACCGAGCTCCCGAGCGCGCTCAGAGCACGACGCTCGACAGGCCCGAACCGCCCGAGTCCCTCCTGGCCTTCGAGGGTCGAGCGCACGTTCGAGACCGCTGCCGCGCGATCGTCCTCGGCCATGAAATCCTGCCAGGGTCTGCCGAGGAGGTCCTGAGGCGCTGCGCACTCGAGCAAGCTGGCCGCAGCCTGGTTGGCGTAGACGATCTCTCCCGACTGATGGATCAGGATGGCGTAGGGCAGGTGCGAGAGGATGAAACGCAGCGCGGCGTCATCGATCGAGTTCCGAGTGTCTTCATCCCACGACAACGTCTTGCAGCATAGCAGCGACGCTCGCCGTCAGGCCCATCGAGTGTCGAACGCCCAGGTGGAAAGGCTGGGTTCGGGGGGAGGCGGCGGGTCGCTGAGTGGTTTCGAAACGTGATCGACCGTGCAGCGAGCCTCGGTACGGCGTCGGGCGTCCTCGACGTCCTCTGGTAAACCGACATAGGCGCCTCCGTCCACCTTCCACCAGTGCAGTGACACGTCGGCCGCGCGGTCCTCGTCGCGCTGATACACCAGTGCGCGGAGCGGACCGTGTGCCGGGAGGGTCGGGTGCAGACCAGGGTTGGGGATGAAGCTGCGACAGCGAATGGCTCGAACCAGCGTCGCGTCTTGCGCCTCGCTCACAGCGACCCAGGGAACCGAGTAGCCATCGACCACCAGCCGCCACGTGTCGACCTGAGCCGCGGGACAGCGAAGGCGCAGCTCGTAGCGGCGGGTGCTGGAGTCCACGAGTCGGCTGGTCCCTGACTGGGCGGACAGATCACCCACCAGCGGCCAGAACTCCACGGCCTGACGCAGCTCGAGCACGGCGCCGCCCCAGAGCTCGACTCGCGCCAGCAAGCGGTGTTCCCGAAACAGCTCCGAGGTGATCGCCGGTGCTAGCCCCAGGCCGCTAGAGTGCAGTTCCTGCAGGACGCTTGCCAGATCTCGCTCCAGCTGGAATGGCAGCGCGAAGCGGTCGTGGAGCTCACGACCCCAGATCTCGAGGCTGGTCGGCGTCACGGCAGTCGCGAGATGAGCCGTGATGGCTCGGAGCAGCGCAGCCAGACACGCAGCGCGCTCCGGCGTGTCCGCCATGCGGAAGGCCCGGAACTCGACGACGCCCAGGCGTCCGCGGCCAGGCAGGTGAGGATTCGCCAGCTTCTCGATGTTCAGTTCCGCGCGGTGCGAGTTGCCAAAGCGATCAACCAGGAACGGCGCGAGGGTAGACCAGATGTCCTCCGGAGACGGGCGCTCTGCGCGCTGCAGAAGCTCGAGCGCGAGCCCGAGCTCACCGAACGTCTCGACGCTGCCCTCGTCGGCTCGTGGCGACTGGCTCGAGCCGCCCACGGAGTCCACGGCGAAGAGATACGAGAGGGACGGGTGGCGCGAGAAGAAGCACACGAGGCGCGGCAGGAGCTGAGGATGAATGAAGAAGGGGCTCTCCTCGAAGCTCGGGCCTCCGAGGGTGATCTGGCCGCCCCCTCCGGAGTCCACGAGCTCACCGTTGTAGTGCATGCGGAGCGGTGAGAGTCCGACGCCCTCGGCGACCTCATACAGGATGCGTGAGTCGTGAAGCAGTCCGCGCGTGCCGGCGCAGGGGGCGGTGTTGATCTCGATGACCCCTGGGTCGGGCGTGATGGTCGCCCACGCGACCTCCCGATCGACTGGTGGGGGAAATCCGCCGAGGATCAGCCCTTCAACTCTTGCCGCGCGGCAAGCCTCGCCGATCAGATCGAGCAGCTCCGAGAACAGCGCGACGCTCCCGATCTGGGGCAGCTCGATGCGTACGACCCCCGGATGTTCCTCTCCCGCGTCACCCAGGCACAGCAATGCGAGGCTTCGGAGGGCCAGCGCGTCGACCAGGCCCGAGCTCGGGATAGCGTCGTCGCCCAGTGGCCTCCGGCCGCACTGCTCCTGAACCTCGGCGTCCAGCTCCGGTAGCGCCGCCCCGCTCAGGCTGCAGAGTAGGCGGAAGGGCAGCGTGGGACCAGCCTGTGCGTCGGTTTCCGGGGTGTGGGGGTGAGGCGCGTCGTTCAGCAACACTCGCCGCCGCGCGAAGCCTCTGCGCTCGAGCGTTCCCTCGAGTTCTTGCAAGAGGCGCTTGGGAGCGCCCGCGTCGCTTGCTCGCCCGCCCATCAGCGGATCCGGAGGCAAGTGCCAGACCTCGCCAGGTTCCCGGCGCCAGTACAGTCCAAAGCTCCACCTGGGGCTTGTTTCCTCGGGGTACTGCCTCCCGACGCAGCGCAGCAGCACCGCGCTGGGTACCCGGCTGGCCAGCATCGCCGCGAAGCGACGTGCCTTCTCGAGCTTTGCAGGGCCCAGAGCGGCTCCGACCCACTCAGCGTCGTAGGAGAAGCGATCGGTGAAGGTCGGCTCGGTGCCCACCCACACCACGAGCCCAGCGTCACTCAGGCGTTGATCATGGTCGCTCAGCGCGAGCTCGATGTCCCGCAGACGCTGCGTATCCGGGTCGATTTCGTCTGACATCTCAGCGGTCGATCGCGGACCATCGAAGGTCCAGCGTCAGCGGGTGCTCGGGGCGCTGCGCGAGTCGCTCGAGCCGCGCGGGGTATGGCATGTGCCCCTCGGTCGTGAAGCGCTGAGCTCGACGAGCGGCTGCCTCGAACGCGGTGAGAGGCGGAGAGTCGTACGCGCGTCCCTGGGGGTGCCACACGTGGTACTGACAACCTCCGAGGGAGCGCCTGCCCCACGTGTCGATCACGTCGAAGCGCAGGGGGTGATGCACCGGGATGTTCGGTTGCAGGCAGTTTGGCGGTTGCCAGGCGCGGAAGCGCACTCCTGCGACCCCTTCGCCGGTCGTACCGCTGGGGAACAACGGGAGCTCGATGCCGTTGACGGCGACCACGTGGCGTCCTTCCACCAAGCCTCTCAGCTTGACCTCGAGCCGCTCCAACGACGAGTCGACGTAGCGCGCCACCACCGGCCCCGTCGGTTGTTCTCCGAGGGTCGGCCATGGCTCCAGCGCCGTGCGAAGCTCGAGCACGACGTCTCCGAGCTGCAAGCGTCCAACCGCCGGACAGCGGAAGTCGAGGAAGGGACGATACCACTCGGGATCCATGGCGACGCCGTGGCGCGCGAGGTCGTAGCAGACGTCACGGAAGTCGTTCCAGACGAAGTGGGGTAGCATGAAGCGGTCGTGGATCGCATTGCCCCAGGGAACCAACTGCTCCCGGTAGGGGGTGTGCGCGAAGCGCGCGATGAGCGCCCGCATCAGCAGCGCCTGCGCCGAGGCCATGCGCTCGTGAGGTGGCATCTCGAAGGCGCGGAACTCCACCAGGCCCTGGCGGCCGGAGGGCCCCCCAGGGTCGAACAGCTTGTCGATGGACACTTCCGTGCGGTGCGGGTTGCCGCTCACGTCGACCAGCAGGTTCCGTAGCAGCCGGTCCACGGTCCACGGGAACTCGGTCGCGCTGAGTGGCATCTGCTCCAGCGCCAGCTCCAGCTCGGGCAGGGAGTCGAGGCGAGCCTCGTCGATGCGCGGCGCTTGAGACGTCGGCCCCACGAACAGTCCGGTGAACAAGAACGACAGCGATGGGTGGTTCTGCAAGTAGCGCAGCAGGCTACCCAGCAACTGCGGGCGCTGGAGGAACGGGCTCTCGAGCGCGCTCGGGCCTCCCAGTGTGATATGGTTCCCGCCGCCGCTGCCGGCTTCGCGACCGTCCAGCTGGTACTTCTCCATGCTGAGGCCCGCGTGGTTGGCCGCGTCCGTGATCGTCTCCATGAACGACGTGTAGTCGGCGAAGCTCGTGGCGACCGGGAGGTTCACCTCGATCACGCCGGGATCAGGCGTGACCAGACACGACTCGATTCTTGGATCGCTGGGGGGCGGATAGCCTTCGATGCGTACTCGGACGTCGCACTCGGTCGCCGCGAGCTCGACCGCGCGGACGAGCTCCAGGAAGTCCTCGGCTGTGGGTACCGGTGGCAAGAACACGTGCATGACGTTCTGCCTCGGCTCGACGCACAGTGCCGTGCGGATACCCGTTCGCGGATCGCCGACGCGCTGTGCCACCCCCAGCTGGCGTTCGCCTTCCATTGCTTCGCGGAGCAGCGGGCGCGGCTCGAACCGAAGCTCACGGGTGACCTCGGTGCGATCCGGGTCGACGATCGGTGGTGGCTCACCCCCGATGCGGTCGAGGGGCAAGCGTAGCCCCATGGGGCTGTCGCCCGGGATGAGGAACAGGTGCCCACGACGGAAGGTCCAGCTTCCAGTGCGCCAGGCGCCCTCGTAGCGAGCGAGGGGTGCTGCGAAGCCGATCTCGCGCTTCAAGCCGTGACCGAGCACTCGAGCGAGGCGACGGCGCTCCTCGGGGTCGTCGAGGTCCGCTTCGAGCGGGTCCACGTCGAGAGGCAGGTTCTCTTCCTGCTGGATGAAGTGCCACGGGTCCTCGTAGCCCGCAGCGGGGGTCATCTGCAGGCCCAGCTCAGAGCCGATCAGGGCCAGCAGGCGGGCGGCGCGCGCGAGGTGCTCGTCGGCGATCCGCTCCTTGGACCCAGCCTCGAAGCTCAGGCGCCCGGGGTCTTTCCAGATGGGAATGCCGTCTCGCCGCCACATCAGGTGCAGCGCCCAGCGCGGGAGCGATTCCCCGGGGTACTGCTTGCCCATGCGATACTGCACCAGACCGCCGACTCCGAAGCGCCTGTGCAGCTCCTGGGCCATCGCCAGACCTTGCTCCCACTTGGTCTCCCCGAGGGCTTCGGTGTTCCACTCCGGGAGCTTTGGGTGGAGCCGCGAGGTGAACGTGGGTTCCCCACCGGTGGTGAGCGTGACGCCGCGGTCTCGCAGGGCCTCGTCGACGCTCCTGCCCGTCGCGGTCAGCTGCTCCCACTGCTCGTCGGTGTACGGCATCCGGGGACGCGGCTCGTGCCCCAGGCGGATCACCTCCATGTGGTGGGAGAAATCCTCGGCTCCTTGCTCGGCGGTGCCCGTCACTGGCGCCGCCAGCTCTGGGTTCACGGTGCAGGCGAGGGGAATGTGCCCCTCGCCGCACAAGAGCCCGCTGGTGCCGTCGAGGCCGATCCAGCCTGCGCCCGGAATGTAGACCTCGGCCCAGGCGTGCAGATCGGCGACGTCGCTGGCCACGCCCTTCGCCAGGTCGGGGATGTTGCCTTCGTCGGCGAGCTGGATGAGGTAGCCGCTGACGAAGCGCGCAGCGAGGCCATTCGCGCGGAGAACGTCGACCAGCAGCTGCGCGCTGTCTCGGCAGCTCCCGGAGTTCTTGGTGAGGGTCTCCTCGGAGGTCTGCAGTCCGGGATCCAGGCGGATCAGGTACTGGACTCGCTGCGCCACACGCATGTTCAGCGCGACGAGCCAGTCCGTTGGGTAGCCCTCGAGTGGTTGTTCCGCCACGAACGCGTCGAGCAGCGGTCCCCGGGGCGAGGAGAGGAAGGGGGCGAGCTCCTCGTCCAGGCCGTCGGGGTAGCTGAACGGCAGGCTCTCGCAGCGGTCGTCCACGAAGAAGTCGAAGGGATTTACCGGGCGGATATCCAGTGCGAGATCGACGTCCACCTCGAGAGCCTGGACTCTCTGGTCCTTGCCGAAGCTCAGCCTGGCAATGCGGTTACCCCAGGGGTCTTGTTGCCAGCGCAGCTCCGGCTCGGGCTCGAGGCGCAGGTTGTAGCTCTCCACCACGGCGCGGGTATGCGCCGCGGGGCGCAGGCGCACGACGTGGGGGCCAAGGGCCACAGGCGCCGCATATCGGTATCGGGTTTGGTGACGCAGCAGAACTCGCATGGGACCTCGCGGTGGTAACTCAGCAGGGAAGCGACTACTAGAGTCTGTCCGCGGTCGGTGCCGCAGGGCCAGGAACGGTCGTCGTGGGTTCCACCGCGTCACTCGCCAGCCTGTGGCGAGGATGTTTCGCGGACGAGACGTGTCATGAGTCAGCTGCTGGGTTTGAGTTTCGATGGTGTGGCTTCGCCGTCCATCCGCTTGAGCGGGTGGGCGCGGCAGGATGCCGCCGTGCAGCCCTCGGGCTGGGGCTTCGCCTGGTACCCTGCGGGCGACTACGCGGCCGCGGTCATCAAGGACCCGATCGCAACGGGTGAGACGGCGATGTCCGAGCTATTGCGGGACTGGGATCGCTTTCGCGCCGCGACGTTCCTGTGTCACCTGCGCGGCGCCGCCAAGCGCGTCGCGCAGGAGGACACCTTGCCGTTCAGTCGTAGCTTCGGCGGACGCGACTGGGTGTTTGCCCACGCCGGGGACTTCGATCCTGCAAAGCTGTCTGCGCTCGAGCTCCCCCGCGTGTTCGCGCCGGTCGGCCACACCAACTCGGAGCGCGCCTTCTGCTGGCTGCTCAATCAAGTCGATCAGCTGGGAGCGCGGCGCCTGGCCGATGTGGGCTGGGAACGACTCCATCAGCTGCTCAGCGAGCTGAATGGGTTCGGCACCGCGAACCTCCTGCTCAGCGATGGTGAGGACCTCGTGGCCTTCCGCGACGGCCAAGGCAGCGGCGAGCTCAGCGCGGGGCGCCGCATCCCGCCAGGCGGCCCCGTGGGCTGGACCAACCGCTACCTGGAGCTGGGCTTGGAGCCCGGCGAAGGCGCGAACCGCAGTGTCGTGGTGCTCGCGACCACTCCGCTCGCTGGTCTCGACTTCGTGAGCCTTGCGCCGGGCGCGAGCCTGGTCTCGCGCAGGGGCGCTGCGATCTGGTCCAGTGACCCACAGCTGGTGGGATGGGTCAACGGAAACGCGCGGGCCCCTAGCGTCGCGCCTGGCGAGGCTCCTCCGGTGACCAGTGGCGGGCCGACCCTCTCCCCCAACGCTCCCGCTCGCGTGCTGTGGGTGCGACACGAGACGATCTATCGCTACGCCGCGCCTGTCGAGCGCTCGACCCACGTGTTTCGTCTCGAACCCGTCCACGACACACGTCAGCGCCTGCTCGACTACGATCTGGAAATATTTCCACAGGGAAAATTTAGGCGCTACGAGGACGTCTTCGGCAACGTGGTGGTCGGCGCCGACTTCGAGCACCCCTACTCGGAGCTGCGCTTGATCTCGAAGGCCAAGATCGAGCTGGCGCGAGAGCCAGATCTCTGGGCGCCGTCGCGACGCGCGTCGATCCCCCTGGTGTGGATGCCCTGGCAGCGTCAGATGATGGTGCCCTACCTGCTACCGGCGGAGCTGCCGGAAGTGCAGCTTCGCGAACTCTCCGAGTTCGCCATGAGCTTCGCCGAGCGCCAGGACTACGATCTCGACGAGACCCTGCGCGACATGAACGAGACGATCTACCGTGACTTCCACTACGTCTCCGGGGCCACGACGCTCGCGACGACGCCTTACGACGTCTATCGCTCGCGTCAGGGCGTCTGCCAGGACTTCGCCAATCTGTTCATCTGCCTGGCCAGGCTGCTGAACATCCCCGCCCGTTACCGTGTGGGATACATCTATACAGGAGGCGACTACGCAAACAAGCAGCAGTCCGACGCCTCCCACGCCTGGGCGGAGCTGTACTTGCCCTACGTTGGCTGGCGCGGCTTCGATCCCACGAACGGCTGCATCGCGAACCTGGATCACGTCCGAGTCGCCTGCGGGCGCAACTACCAGGACGCGACCCCGACCTCCGGCACCTTGCTGCGGGGTGGGGGAGGGGAGAGCCTGAGCGTCGCCGTCCAGGTCGATGTCCAGCAAATGCTTGAAATGTAGGGCGTAGTGCGCGATCTCGGCTTGTGACCGAACCATGACTGAAGCGCCTGGCGGCCGACATTAAGACAATCGGGTTCGTCTTCTCCCTCTCCCCCCCGAACCCGAAGACACCCGAACCTGACGATGAGTGCGACACTCGCCGCGAACGCCGCTCCCCACGTCATCGAGCTCTACGAGACGCTGCGCGAACTCGACCCGGTGCGCTTCCGCCGCGAGATGGCCGCGCGCCTGAGCGCGAAGCTGGTCAGTCTTGGAGACGAGCTAGAGCGTCTGGGGGAGGCGGTGGTGAACGAATCCGCGCATCCCCAGGACGCCGCCGAGATCCCCTTCGCGCTGGACGTGGACGCCGAGCAGGCCGAGGTCGAGCTGCGGGCGCGCATCTCCGAGCTGGCGATCACGCTGAAGGAACTCACCCAGCGCGGCGAGGTCTCTCGCGAGCGCTGGGGAGAGCTTCGAGCGAGCCTGCATCCTGCCTACGAGGCCCTGGCGCGCATGCTGCGACTGCATGCGGTCCACGTGCCGAGCCTGCGTCCCACCAACTGGAACCGCTCGCTTTTCCACACGGGATCAGGCCTGGCTGCGCTAGCCATCGTGCTCTGGTTGACCGACTGGGTGCCTTACCTCGCGTCGGCGTTCTTCCTCAGCGCGTTCGTGATGGAGACGATGCGGCGGGTGAGCCCCCGGGCGAATCGACTGCTGATGGGGCTGTTCAGCCGCGTAGCGCATCCCCACGAGGCCCATCGCATCAACAGCGCGACCTGGTATGCGATGGCCCTGGTGCTGCTGGCGTTCCTGGTCGAGCCCAGGGTCAGCGCGGTCGCGGTCACGGTGCTGGCGTTCGCGGATCCCGCTGCCGGCCTCGTCGGGCGTCGGCTCGGGCGCATCCGCCTGGTGCATGGCCGCTCACTGGAAGGCTCCCTGACGTTCGTGGTGGTCGGTGCCCTGGTTGCGTGGGCGCTGCTGATGGTGAGCTACGGCTCGGTGACTCCACACCCGGTCCGCATGGCGCTTGGCGCAGCGGTGTGTGGTGGTTTGGCGGAGCTGTTCTCTCGTCGGCTGGACGACAACCTGACGGTGCCCCTCGCGGCTGCGTTCGGCGCCTGGCTGATGATCTGAGCGAGCCCTCGGGAGGGCCTGGTCGGCTCTCAGCTGGTCAGCGTGTAGCCTGGTCCTGTAGGGTCTGGCGATGGCGCACATCGCATTCATCGGCACGGGACTCATTGGCGGGGGTTTGATCGCGGCGGCGGTCGAGCGCGGCGAGCAGCTGCGCATCTACAACCGCACACGCTCCAAGGCCGAGGCGCTGGCCGGCTCGACGGTGCAGGTCAGCGACAGCGTCACCGAAGCGGTCGAGGGCGCGTCGCGGGTTCACGTGGTGTTGAGTGACGACGCCGCGGTCGATGCCTGTCTGGAGCCGGCGCTCGCCGCGCTCTCCGGCAAGTTGGTCATCGACCACACCACGGCGTCTCCCGTCGGCACCCTGAAGCGTGCGGCTCGCCTGGCTGAGCAGGGCGTGCGCTACCTCCACGCGCCGGTGTTCATGTCACCCGCGATGTGCCGACAAGCCGGCGGCATCATGCTGGCGGCCGGTCCCGAGGCGACCTTCAAGGAGGCCGAGGCCTCCCTGGAGAAGATGACCGGCAAGGTCATGTACCTCGGGGAACGAGCGGATCTCGCAGCGGCGTACAAGCTCTTCGGCAACGCCATGATCATCGGCATCACTGGAGCGTTCGCCGACGTGCTGGCCATGGCGAAGCAACTCGACGTGGATCCAGAGGCGGCGCATCGGCTCTTCGCCTCGTTCAACCCAGCGGGAACGTTGACCTACCGCGGGGCCAACATGGCGGCGGGGAACTACGACGCGAGCTTCGAAATGACGATGGCTCGCAAGGACGTGAGGCTGATGCTGGAGACGGCTGGAGACGCTGCGCTCTGCGTGCTCCCGGGCATCGCGGAGCGCATGGATCGGCTGATCGAAGCAGGGCACGGTGCGCGGGATCTGGCCGCCCTGGCGCTGGCGGCCGTTCCGCCCAGAGCCGACTAGCTAGCAGCAGGGGTGTCGAAAAACACCCTGCCCATCGACAACCACCGTGCCCGCCTCCCTCCCGGCGCGCTAGCGTTCTCCGGATGCTGGCACGGCTTGCGCTGTTGGTGACCCTCGGGGCCTGTGCCCTGGCAGGGTGTAGCGACGAGTCTGGCGATGGTCCTCTGAGGCTGAGGCAGCGCCGGCGCCGCCACAGGTGGTTCCGCGGGGCAATCGTCGGCGGGAGCCGGAGGGACCCCCGCGGGAGCCGGAGGGAGCGCCGGCAGCTCCGCGGGGACCGGCGGGAGTTCCGCGGGGGCCGGCGGGAGCAGCGGAGGGAGCGGAGGCACGACTGGCGGCACCGGCGGCTCCACGGGGAGGCACCGGCGGCTCCACGGGAGGCACCGGCGGTGTTCCGCTTTCCGGCTTCGGCACGATCAGCGGAGACTGCGGGCCCATCGACTCGGAGGAGATCCTCTCCCCGATCCCCCCTTCTCGTTCGAGACCCACATCGACTTCGGAACGCAGACCTTCAGCTACGATCTGCTCAGCACCGGGGGCAAGTACGTGTACGACGCGGACAACCTCGGAGGCAACTCGCTGTACTCCGGCGTCTTCAGCTACGAGGTGCTGTATCGCTGCGAACTGGCGAAGCTACTGAAGACGGAGACCGAGATCAGCTATCAAGACGCCGGCGGCAAGAAGACCGACATCCTCGTAGAGATCGATGGCTACAAGGTTGGAGTCAGCGTGACTCGCGCGTTCGCGTTTCCTTCCGGAAGCATCTATAGCCAGACGGATGCCCTCACGTTGCTGGAGAAGAAGCTCGGGGACATCCCCCTCTCCACGGCCAATGTCTCCACCAGCGACGCCTGGGAGAAACAGATCCTCCACATCCTGACCTACAACGATCAGCACCGGGACGCGCTCTTCCAGGCGTACGCAACGCTCGACTCGAGTTACAAGAACGACACGCTGGTCTATGTGACCGTGACGGACGGCATGGACGACTTCATCTATTGAGGGCGTCTCGCAGAGACTAGATGAACACGATCTGGGCACCGACGGTCTTCTCGTAGAAGTCGGTGGCCGTGATCACCTCCTCCACCTGCGGGATCAAGTCGTCCTTCTGGAGCTGGAACATCTTCATCGCCAGCTCACAGGCGTAGAGGCGGCAGCCGGCGTCGCTCAGCATCTCGAGCATCCGCGCGCGCCCGGGAGCTCCAGCCTGTCCATCTTCTTCTTCATCATGTTGGCGGCGAGGCGTTTTATCCCCGGCAGACCCGCGACCATCGTGGGCATGGGGCTCGACGGGTTGCCGGTCATGTTGACGTGGAGGTGATCGACCTTCTTCTCGGTCACCACGTCGAGACCGTAGAACGTGAAGAAGATGGTTGCCTCGATGCCCGACGCGCGGGCCGCGTTCGCCAGGATGAGCGCCGGGTACGCCTCATCGATGCCTCCCTGGCGCAGATCAGGCGATCGCTTGCCCTTGCGGGTAAGGCATCTTGGCCTCCAGTGTGCTGTCGTGCCAGGACACGACTTGGTGAAGTCGTGTGCGATCAGATGCACCCGACAGGCTTCGGGATGCCCGCGATACGTGCGACGGTCATGCCTGGTGCCCTGGGGAACAAAGCGTAGAGTTCCTTCTGTGGGCACGCCCGAGCCCGTGGTGATGCGACGGATGTTGGGCGATTGGCCCTGGGTGAGGAAGTCACCGCGAGCCCAGTTGATCGCCTGCCAGTGTCGTTCTGTCAGGGTCGTCAGGCCCTCGCTCGCGGCGATCGCGACGGCGAGATCCGGCGTCCACTGATCTGGATCCGCAAGGAATCCGTTGGGGTCGAAGGTCACGCCGTCGATCTGAGTCGTGGTCACGGGCTGCGCCGGCGGAGGCGCTGGACGAGGGCGCGCAGGCGCAGGTGGAGCCGCGGTGCGCGCTGTGGGCGCTGCGCTGACTCGTCGCGTGGGTCTGGGACGTCGCTCCGTGGCTTCTGCTTCGGCGAGGCGCTTCACTCCGCGCCCCACTTGGCGCAGGACCCCGAGCATCACGGCCATGCCCTGGCGCACGTCTTCGTCCCGGCTGGCGCGCATCATGCCGAACACGCCGGTCGGCTCGAGCCTGTCCGACTCCTGCACGACGTCGCTCGCGTCGTTGAGAATTTCCAGGACCTCGGGCTGTGTGAGGTTCCGGATCGTATCCATGATGCGCACGATGTTGTCGCCGAGGGCACGGACATCGTCCTCCGAGTACGCCTCGACGATGCGATCCAAGGCGCGCAGGCTCTCCCGCGCGAACGTGAAGTAGCCTCGCTCTTCCATCTCCGCGAGGCGCTCCGTGCCTCCCTTCATCATTTCCTTGAGGATTGGCTTGAGCTCGTCGAGGAGCTCGTCCCGCTCCCGCTGCCGATCGGCCAGGTGCTGCACCTGATGGCTCAGGGTGCTGAGGCGGAGGTTGATCTGTTCCAGTTGCGTGGCGATGTTCTGCATGGCTCAGCTCCACTTCCCTGCCATCAGCATGCGGTGATCGAGCGGAAGCTCCTCTCCCATGAGCAGCAGGTTCCAGTAGACCCACTTGAAGCCGAGCTTGCCCCAGTGGTTCACTCTGCTCTCCCGCAGCAGGTCGAAGGGCCCGACGCCGGGGAGTGGGAACTTTCCGGGCAGTGGCTCGGTGTCGTAGTTGAAGTCGATCAGGATGCCGCGACCAGCCCCCGTCTCGATGAAGCAGTTCGCGTGGCCATCGAACTCAGGCAACGGAGACTGGCCACGGATGTAGCGTAGGATGTTCTCCAGCAGTACTTCCGCCTGGAAATGGGCGACGCTTCCCGCCTTCGATGTGGGGAGATCCGTGGCGTCGCCCAGCGCAAACACGCCGGGGGCGACCTTGGAGGCCAGCGTGTGCTTGTTCGTCTTGACGAAGCCGTTCTCGTCGGCGAGGCCGGAGTCGAGCATGACCTCGGTACCGTTGTGCAGCGGAATCGTGACGAGCAGGTCGTAGTCGAGCTTGCGACCGTCGTAGCCGTGGAGCGTCTGCTTCTCCCCGTCGACCGCCGACGCGGCGAAGTTCGCCTCGATCTTGATCTGACGTTCCTCCAGCATGTCTCCCAGCAGCGCTGAGGCTCGGGGCTTGGTGAAGGCCCCGTCGAGAGGCGTCACGAAGCGTAGCTCGATGTCTTCGCGCACGCCCTTCTCCTTGAAGAAAGCGTCGGCCAGGAAAGCGAACTCCAGCGGCGCCACTGGGCACTTGATCGGCATGTCGACGACGTTGATCAACACGCGCCCGCTCTCGAAGCCGTCGAGCTTCTCCGCCAGGGCCAACGAGCCCTCGAGGGAGTAGAAGTCGAACGCCGTCTGATGCCACCCGGGGCCAGTCAGACCCTCGGTCGCCTCGGGGCTCAGGCGGGCGCCCGTCGCGACGATCAAGATCTCGTAGTCGAGGGTCGTCCCATCGCCGACGCGAACCTGCTTCTTCTCGACGTCGACGGCTTGAATCCCGCTCAGGTTGAGGTGAACCCGAGGTTGGACGAAGCGCTTGCGAGGGCGAATGATCTCCTCGCGTCGGTAGGCCCGAAACGGGATGAACAACAACCCGGGTTGGTACACGTGCAGGTCGTCCCGGTCGATCAGGTGGATGTTCCACTCCGCGCCAAGACGCAGAGCAAGCTTGTTCCCGATCATCGTGCCCGCAGTGCCCGCACCCAGGATCACCAGGTTCCGCATTCGACGCTCCTTTGCCCGCCACCCGAGCGGCAGCGATGCGCGGGGAGCATGTGCAAGCGACGCGCCAGCAATGGGCCGATTTCTCGTGCACTTCCGCGCATCTTCTGCGCTGGGACCGACCGTCGCGCGAAAGACTGAGGCGAGAGGCGGCGCGGTCCGATGGGTGCGTCTCAGTCGCTTGGGACCTGGCGTTCGCGCGCCTCGCGCACCGCAGCATGGCGCGCGCGAAACAGGCCATCGCCGTCCACGTCCACGAAGATCGGGTTGGTGAAGGCCAGAGGCTTCGCGTCGATCCTTGGCAGGATGCTCTCCAGCGCCTGATCGCCGCGCACGATCACCACCACCCACGCGTCCTCGACCAGTTCGAGCGGTAGCTCCAGCTGCTGCGTGCGCCCGCTGATCGGCTCGGAAAACGCTCGCTCGAAGACCTTGGCGCCGTTCACGATCAGCTCGAGGCGATTCACACCCACGAAGTCTGCACAGCCGATCTCCACCTGGAGTCTGTTCCCCGCGGATAGCTTCGTGAGGCTCCCAGGGCCCGCGCCGTTCAGCTCCACCAGGAGGCTGGGCCCGTTGCTCACCCAGACGTGGCCCGCGCCGAGAGCAGCCACGATGGCCTCCTGCGTGACCGCCGTGCCCTCGGGGACGGCGACGTACGTCCTCGGATATCCGGCGTACTCGCCGACCAGCTTGTGAGAGTCGGAGTTGCCGACCGCGGTGAAGCGCCAGCCGTTGTCGAGCAGTCCGAACCAGCTCTCGAGGTTCTGCTGAATCGCCCAGGGGTTCCCCAGATCGAAGCCGTTGAAGACCTCGACGGTGTCGAAATCGTAGCTGAACCCAGGCTCCGCGCCGCCGGTCGCGAGGTCCAGCTTCCCGCGATTGAAGTAGCCTATGTCCCCCATCCGCGGGTGGTTCACCTGGAGAATCGCGTGGGGTTGGTCGTGGCGCACCGCGCTGAAGATCTGTTCCGGCGTGCGATCCTTCACCTCCGGGGCTTTCTTGAGTCCGTAAGGAAACGCGTTGAAGTGCCCCCACTCGCGGGTCGTGATCTCGACTCCCGGAGCGGTTCGGAGGTCAGCGTTGGGGGAGAGGGTGCGCAGTGTGTCTGCGTAGTCGGTCACCACGTTGTGATCAGTGGCCGCCGCGAAGCGAATGCCGTCGGCCAAGAGCGCCGTCAGCCGGTCCTCCAGCTTGACCTCCGAGTCGAAGCTCGGCGCCTGGTGCAGGTGGAAGTCGCTGGGGACCCAGCCCTTCAAGTCGAGCTGCTTCGGGAGGCGGGCCCGCACGACGACGCCCTTGCCAGCCTCCACCCGAACTCGGCGCTGAAACAGCCCATACTCTGGACCGTGGGTCGCGGTGAACTGGTAGTCGCCTGGAGGCAGGCTGGCTCGGGCGGCGCCGTGGAGCGCGAAGAGCATCCCGGCGTTGAGCGCGCTCTCGGCGCCGAGAACCGGATCCGGTGTTTGATCGACTCCGCGAAGGATCCAGCGTGTTGCCAGCGGCGCTCCGTGGTCGTCAACCGCTACGAGCTCGGCCTGGCCCGGGGTCGGCGGGACCAGGTTCAAGGTCGCGTCGCCACCCGCAGAGACGGACGTCGCCAGCTCGTCGCTGCCTCCTGGCGTCCGACTCAGGACCCGATAATTTCCCGGTGGAAGTGAGATCCGCCAGGTCCCGTCCTTGGCGACTCGTGAGGACAACACGAGCTGGTTGGCCTGGTTCCTCGCCTCGACCACTGCCCACTCGGGTGGCGGCTCCAGCCGACCCTGCACTCGTCCCAGGGCCTCCGACGCGAACTGCCAGGCATGCCGTGCGGCCTCTGCCAGCGACGTCGCGCCCACGACCAGCTCGTGTTGCTCTGTCCAGCGGCTGTTGGCCGGGAGCTGTTGGGGCTGGCTCCAGGCGACGGCGCCACGATGGCCCACGTGGTCTGCGACCAGATCCATCGTGGCGGGGTGCCTGGAGGCGAGCGCGAGCGCTCCTTGCTCGGTCTGTCGCCCCACCCACAGCGCCGTCGCCCGGCCGCGGCTCGCGAAGCCCAACCCCGGAACGAAGCTCTGACGACCCGGCCAGTCGACTCGCCAGCCCACACGCGCGCGGTGCTGCATCGAGCAACGCGCCTCGAGGGTCAGCTCGAGGGACGGCGAGCCTGCTCGCACGCGCACCACGCTGATGAGTTCACACTGCTCCGAGCGCTGAGTGAAGCCGAGCTCGTCAGGTCCACGATCCGTGCGGATGCGCTCGAGGCGAGCTTCGCGACCATCGACCTCGAGCACTGGCATCAGATAGACCGCACGCGCGGCGGAACCCGCGGGGGCTAGCCGGTAGCCTGCTCTCAGCTCCCCGGCGGGACTGGGCGCTGCGCCCAGCTCGAAGCCAGCGACTCGCAGGCTGCTGGTCGCCGCTGGGGCGACGATGGGATCCTTCGCCGGGGCCGGCGGCTGGCAAGCCACCCACGTCGCGGCGCCCGCGCCGACGAGGCTCAGCAGCTTGGTCAGGCGCGGGATGCGCAACGGCTCGATCACCCGCGCTACTCTTACACGAACCCGTGCGGATACAAGCCGCTCAGCGAATGCCAGGGAACATACCCTGCGCCGCCTGCCAGACCGCCACTCTGGGGATGCTGCCCTCCTCGTCCACCGGGTAGTTGTCGCTCTTGATCTTGAGAGAGCTGGTGCCCGTGACGTCTGCGCTGCCCTTGCAGCGGTACTTGATGCTCGGCTTCGTCACGGTCTCCGCCAGGAGCGGAGGCACCAGCAGCCACGGGATCACCGTCGGAGCCTCGACGATGACGGTTCGGTCTGCCGGCAACCAGACGTTCGGGCTGTACTCGAGGTAGGGCATCTTGTACTTGCCCTGGAGCGTCGTGTTGACGCGGACGTTGCGCACCTGGACGTCGAAGCTGTTGTCGTTGTGAACGCTGAAATAGACCTGCATGTTGATGCCGATCGGCGACGCCGAGCGGATCTCGGCGTGATGCAGCGTCATCTGAGGTTTGGACACACACGCTGGCACCACCAGGGAGGCGCCAGCACCGAGCAGGAAATCGCGTCGCTTCATCGGGTCATGGAGTTGGTACGTAGCCATCGCGCAGGAGGTTCCCGCGCCCGGTTGGCCAGAGCAGGCAGTTGGCGCCTGAGTCTGGCACACGATACACCAGCACCTGGGCCTCGTTGTCTCCCCCATCCTTGAGGCTGACCACGATTTCCAGCGTTCCGTCACCGTCCACGTCGGCGAGGGTCGGGACGGGCATCGCGCCCCGCTTCGGCAACGGGAGGTGATGGAGCAGGTTTCCTCCCCCATCCAGGATGAAGAGCTCGCTCGCGTTCTGCTTGGTGGAGTAGGTGGCGAAGACGACCTCGGGCGCCCCGTCCTGGTTCAGATCCGCGACCAAGACGCCTCCCGTCGCCACCTCGGGATCGGTGGTGTACGTCATGCTCCACATCTCGTTCTGAGCGGAGTCCACGGCGTGGATGCGCCCATCGAAGCCGGCGAAGACGAACTCCGGTCCGCTCCGATCGGGGTCGATGTCGGCGACGCTGACCTGATTCGTGATGGCGACGATGTTGGTCTCCCCGTAGTCCCAGAGACCGCTCAGGTAGTCGGGGAAGTGCTTGGGCGTCTCCCAGCCAGGAGGCCTCGTTCCGTCGCGGTTGAGCGCCCACAGCGCGACGCCCTGTTCGCGGGCGTCCTGGGCTGCGTTCTGCACCGACGCCACGTAGACCAGCTCGCCCTCTCCGTCCCCGTCGATGTCCACGATGGCGGGAGCGGTGTTCGTGTGGTGAGCCTGCAGGGCCGTAGCCTCATCCTCTGCGTACCCCTGCTGCGCCTCGGCGAAATCGTGCAAGCCACGCACGCCCATGAACTTGGTCTTGTTCTTGAACCCACTCGCGCAGTCGAAGGCGCGCCCGGTGCCATCGTGGAGCGAGTTGTAGGCGTTGTCCTGGGTCGCGAAGACATCGCTTCGCCCGTCGCCGTCCACGTCTCCCAGCGCGATGTTCTGATCGTAGCCGTTGTACACGTAGCAGGCGTCATCGCAGCCCGAGGCCCCGGTCGTGTTGGGCGGGAAACCGCTGACCACCGATCCATCGGCGTTGACGGCGATCACGATGTCGTGCTGGCCATTGGCTTCCAGGTTCTGCGTCGTGACGCTCACCAGCTCCAGCTCGCCGTCTCCGTCGATGTCTCCAGCCGCCAGGCTGCGTAGTTCCCCGCGGAAGGTGTACGGGAAACCTGGCAGCGCCGTTCCGTCCGCTTGCCACGCATAGATCTTGTCGGCGGACGCCTGTGCAACCTCGAGTCCTGGCAAGTCCGTTCGTAGATCTGCGACGACGGGTGACGCCCAGCAGCGACCGTCCACTTCCTGGCGGAACACGATCGTGCCGTCCAGGTGCCAGCCCAGGACCAAGCCGTGACGAGCGGAGATGATTTCGCTGGTCCCGTCGCCATCCAGATCCGCCACCGCCGGGGATGCGAGCCAGGACTCGTGCCAGCGATCGCCAAGCTCTGCGACGAGTTGAGGCTCGGCGACGCTCGCAGCTGGAGCAGAGCCGGGCTCACATGCCGGCGCCGGAGGCTGGATCCCTCCGCCCGAACCGCCGTTGCCGGTGTTGCCGGAGCCGCCGTTGCCGGAGCCGCCGTTGCCGGAGCCGCCTCTGTTCCCCGAACCGCCGTTCCCCGAGCCATCTCCTCCACCATCGCTCCCACATGCGGCGACGCACAGCGCACAGCACGACCCGACCAACAACCAAGTTCGCATCCTCGAAGCATACCCCGCTTTGAGTATGCGCGTGACAACGCCCTGACGAGGCCACAGACCAGGAACATTGCCGCGGTTTCGTGACCAGTGAGGGCAAGAGCCCAGCCCCACGTGGGCGCGTGCCCTCACCGTGCGAAGGTCGCGAGGGTGGTGTCAGCGGCACCGTTCGGCCGACTGGCTCCTGGCGAGAGCGCTCGAAAGAATTACCGTGCGAGAATGTTGGCGGCTGACCTGGCGGCGCTGGTTCGTCTCCTCTTCTTGGGGGGGAGGCGCGCTGGATGAGGCAGTGCTGGAGCATGGCGAGATGCCACGTGTCAAATCCGTGGGGAAAAATACAAAGCGCCAGTGTGCGAGAACCCCGTAGATCGGAGTCGCTTTCGGGAGATTGTGGGTGAGCTGATGAACCTCTAAGCTGTGAGGTATGTGGAAGCGAATCGCCCAGGTTATCGTCCTCACCCCCGTGCTCGTCTGGTTCGTCGCATGTAGCAGTGACGACGAAGGGCCTGATCAGCTCACGTGCACCGGAGAGCAGTGCAACCTCGAGTGCCCGGTCGGATCCCCTGACTGTCAGGCGGCCTGCACGAAGGGCGCGGACTGCGATCTCGACTGCAACGACGCGACCTGCGATCTCGACTGCGGATCGAAGAGCGACTGCACGGCCGACTGCAGCGAAGTCGGCGGGTGCGACGCCCGGTGCGAGGGGCAATCGAGCTGCGCCATCGACTGTACAGGAGCTGGGGGTTGCGATCTCGGCTGCGCCGGCGGCAGCGAGTGTCAGATCGACTGCAAGGAGAACTGTGGTGGGGGGTGCACCGGAAACTCCGACTGTCACCTGAGCTGCGAGGCTGGCTGCGACGTGGGTTGCAACGGCAACGCCCGCTGCGATCTGACCTGCAAGACCAACTGCTTCGTGTGCTGCAAGGGCAGCACCGACTGCGAGCTGAAGTGCACGGACGCCGAGGTGACCGAGTGCCCGGGGGGCGATGGCAGCACGATCTACGTCTGCGGTCGGGAATGCCCGAGCAGCGCCGAGTGCAAATACGACTAGACCGCGACGACGAACGAAACGACAGCGTCGTAGCATCCATCGAGACCCGAGCCCCCGGCGCTCGGGCGCGGCTAGCGCTCTCGTCGGGAATCGTTCATCCTGCGAGCGCGCGATGAGCAAGCGAGAACTGGACGGCGTCGGGCGTGGTTGGGGCCGCCTGCTCTCCACTGGGAAGGTGGCCTCTTCCGCGGCTCGCCTGGCGAGCACTCGTCTCCTTGGAGCTGCCCCGGGGAAACAGCAGCAGCTGGGCGCGCTGCTGGCCAGCGAGCTGGACCAGATGAAGGGCATGGCGATGAAGGTCGGCCAGATCCTCTCATACATGGACGGCGCGCTGCCCGAAGACGCGCAGGTCGCACTGCGCGAGCTCCAAGGGGGCACGCGCGCCGTGCGCTTCGAGGTGATGCGTGGAGCCGTGGAGACGGCGCTGGGTGGTACCCTGGAGGAGCTGTTCGAGGATTTCGAGGCGGTCCCCGTCGCGTCAGCGTCCGTCGGTCAGGTCCATCGCGCGCACTTCGAGGGTCGGGAGATCGCCGTCAAGGTGCAGTATCCGGGAATTCGCGACACAATTCACGCTGACTTCTCCCGGCTCGAAGGCCTCAGCAGGATCGCGAGCCTCGCAGCGTCCGTGGATGGTCCCGCCATCGTCGCCGAGCTTCGAGAGCGCTTCGAAGAAGAGTGCGACTACCGCAGCGAAGCAGCCTGGCAGAACTGGTTCCGGGGGCGCTTCGCGAGCTACTCAGAGGTACGCGTGCCCGAAGCGATCCTGGAGCGGAGCGCCGAGACCGTGCTCAGCAGCGAGTGGATGGCGGGGGACGATTTCTATCGCTTCGTCGAGCATGCGAGTGTCGT
>JAWKRF010000003.1:0-711522 GCA_041389745.1 Polyangiaceae bacterium | reverse complement strand
GGCGGCCGTCGGGCCACCCCCCCCCCGCGCCTCTGCCTCCCGCGAGAGCCACTTCGCTCGCGGGGACTGACATGGAGGCGCTCGCGTCGCCTGCTCACTAGGGCTCAGCGGCTGGCAGTCTGAACCGGCTTCTTCTGGGCGGTCTGGCTCTTCTGGCTCTCACGACGGCCAGAGAGGCTGTCGTAGATGGCGTCGATGTGGCCCACGAGGCTCAAGTAGACCCGGGCATCGGGGCTGTAGAGGATGTTGCGACGCGTTCCGTCTTCGCCAAGCTGCAGCGTGCCGTTCGCGTAGCCGACGGCGAAGCTGAACTCCGGGACGACCTGCATCCCCACCTCGGAGGCGAAGATGGTCACCACACTGAAGTTGGTCGGATCCTTCTCGGCAGAGGTGACCTCGGCGCAGTCGCCGGGTGTGGTGACGTTCACGCAATCGACCTCCACCGCGTCGTACTTCCAGGTGGGCCGCCAGCTGAAGCTGTTCGTCCAGCTGATGGTCTTGGTGATGCCCAGGGTGCCCGCCAGCGTCAGGGACGCCTGATGCTTCGGCATGTAGCCCGTCGACAGCTGGTCGGACACGTCGGTCTGACCGCTCGGCGTGATACGGCTGCGCTCGAAGTCCCCGTTCACCGGCGTCGTAGCCTGGGTGAAGGTGTGGTTGTAGCCCGCAATGCCCGTGAGCGTGAAGGTCTGCAGCGCGTCGGCACCGCTCCCCAGCACCGGCACCGTTTGCCCCAGGGAAGCAGAGGCTCCGAGGCCCAGGATACGTCCAGTGTTGGCGCTGATCTTGGAAGTCGGGAAGGTCAGCACCGGCAGGCTCAGCCCGACGGTGGTGGCCATGTCACCGTCGCTCGCCAGCACGCGGTTGTAAGCGCTGAAGAGCTTGGCGTCCGTGAGCGTCCACTCGCCGCGATTGGTGGTGGTGTCGCTATTGGTGAACTCACGCAGCGCGCCGATCTCGCCGGCGATCGACAGGCTCCATTTCTCCTTGGAAATGAGCTTGTAGGCGGGCTTCAGGGTGAAGGTCATGTCGTAGGTCGGATCTTCCGACTGACGATCCTGACCCACGCCCACGGTGTCCGTGGTCGCGCTCTGATCCCAAACCAGCTGCAGGCTCCAGGGCAGCGGCTTCGGCTTGCCGGGCTCGTTGGGCTCATCGCCTGGACCCGTGTCGGAGATCGCGTCGCCGCTACCTCCCAGGCCGAGCTCGAAGCCACCCGTCGCCTGACCGCCGGGCTGCTGAGCGGCGGGCGCCGCCGGAGCAGGGGCGGGACCCGTGGCGGGCGCCGGCTCGGCGGGCTGCGCGAACGCAGAGGCGGTGATCAAGCTCGCTAGAGCGAAAGTGGCTCCTAAGATTCGGCGCTTCATATCTTGGCGGCTCCGTATTGTGTCCGCGCCGCCCGGGCGCGGAGGGAGGTGTGAGCGGTCATTCCAGTGAGAGTGAAGTGGCTTTCTGCCCATTCCTCGCACGTTTGCCAACCCGAAAAACAGTGCCGGACTGTCACACGCTGTAGGCCTGTGTCAATCAGACTCGTACCCGGACCGGATGGACGATTCCGAGCGGCTAGAAGCAGGATCTGTTCCGCTCTACGGAATCCGTATAAACGAGCGTATTCACTGGTATTTTCTGGTTTGGGGGCGAGGGGGTGTTAGTCGACACACGGCCCTGCACCCAAGGGCTTCGTCGCGAACCTAACGCACACCCGTCCAGTACCGGACGCGGGCAACCGGGGTGATCCCTTCGGCACGCACCAACGCTGCTCAGCGGGGGCCGCGCTCTCGGCAGCCGGTTTGCAAGCCACGCTGGCTGTGATAGCTCCTGGGCTCCCATGACCGATCAAACGGCGCTCCCCGCCAGCGAAATCACTGCGTTGCTGGGGCGCGGGACCCGGTTCGAAGGCAAGCTTCATTTCACCGGCCGGGTGCGCATCGACGGCACGTTTCGCGGAGAGATCCGGAGCGACGATGTGCTGATCGTCGGAGAGGGGGCCGACGTGGAGGGTGAGATCCGAGTGGCGACGGTGATCATTCGGGGCGGTCGGGTGGACGCACGGGTACTCGCAGAGCGGGCGATCGAGCTCTACGTCCCGGCCCAGGTGACGGGTAGCCTGCAGGCGCCAGAGATCTTCATGGACAAAGGGGTGCAGTTCAGCGGCTCCTGCACCATGGCTCCGGTCGAGCCCGAGACCGCCTGAGTGGGCACCGGCCGGCTAGCCGAGGAAGGTTCGGACTAACACTTCGTAAGCGGGGAGCATGTGCCCCTGTTGCGACACCAGTTGTGAACGGGATTTCGCCGCGGCACGCGCGGCTGGTCTCGGTGGGAGCGCCCACGACGCTGGTGCTCGCTGGTCGCGTAGCCAGAACGACACACCTCACCCCCCAAAAAAACCCTAAGAAAGCCGGACTTCGCTCGTCCATCCCTGCACTCGTTCGGCCTTTCCAGCCACCGTCGGCACACGCCATGCAGGGTGGTGGGAATCCTCGGGACCCACCAAGCCCGCTTTCCTGACCTCCAGCCTCCCCAGGAGAATCATCGCATGCAGCTTTCTCGTCGCAGTCTCTTGCTGAGCACCGGTGCCATCAGCCTCTCCTTCAGCCTGCCCGCCTGGGCGGAGAGCGAGGGAGAGCGCCTCAAGAAGAAGAAAGACTCGGAGCGCTACGAGAAGAAGACCGAGAAGAGCGACGTGAAGGCCGGCTGCGCGCGGATAGCGGTGAAGGCCAGCCCCGACACGGTCGAGGACGTCGTGACGGACTTCAAGAACTACGCGCGCTTCATCTCCAAGTTCAAGAAGGCTCGAGTGGTCGGCAAGGAAGGCGACGACACCCTCGTCTACCTGTCCGTCCCCATCCTGCACGGTGCCGGAAAGATCTGGGCAGTCGTGCGCTTCAAGCCGGTCAAGAAGGATGGCGACGTGCGCACCCTGACCGGCAGCATGGTGAAGGGCAACGTCAAGCGACTCGACGCGGACTGGCGCATCGAGCGCATCGACGACGACTACACCCAGCTCAACTGCGAGCTGCTGATCGTGCCGAAGCTCCCGGTGCCGGGCTCCGTGGTCACCGGCGAGGTGGCCTACGCAGCGGACGAGGCTGTCAGTGGCTCGGCCAAGCGCGCCGAGAAGATGCGCCGCCGCAAGAAGCGCAAGAAGCACTGACTTGACGTGGCAGCCGCCGGGCGTCTACTCGGCCCCCATGCATCGCTTCTCGTTCCTCGCGGTTCCGCTGCTCCTCGTCGCTTGCGGCGGCTGCAGCAAGACGTCGAGCACCGAGCCTCACGCACAAGACGGCGCAGCACAATCGAGTGCTGTGCCGTCGGTCGTTCCAAGCGCCCCAGCGCCACGGCCCAGCGCCTCCGCCGACCCCGCGCCGTTGCCTCCGGGATGCTACGATGATCTCCAGGCGGAAACGGGAAAGGCTGCGCTGGAGAAGCTCGGGGCGGCGTGCGCGAAGGGCATGCGGCCCCTGCTACCCGAGGTGCTGGAGGTCGAGCTGGAGCCAGAAGGCCGTCGCGAGATCCCGGTCACCGTGATCGACACCAGCAAATGCCTTCGAGCCGCCGTCGCGGCCAATGGCGAGGCCGAGCTGCGCCTGCAGCTCCTGGCTCGGGACGACTCGAAGGTCGCCGAGGCGAGCCTCGGCAGGGGCTACGCGGTCCTGAACGGAGACGGCCCCATCTGCGTCGGGAGCCCTGGCCAGTATCGCGTCATCATACGCATGGATAAAGGCAAGACCGAGGTGTTCGCGCAGGTCTGGCAGGCGAAGTAGGCGTCGGGCTCAATCACCCTTGTACTTGGCCAGGAGCTCTCGATAGCGCTTGTCTCGGCGGAGCTTCACGAACTCGCTCTGGGTGCGTGAACGGCTGACCCAAGACGCCAGGGAGTAGTGACTGCGGAGGAAGTCGGGCTTCTTCAGGGCCTTGGCGTTGACCAGCGTCTTCTCGAAGTAGGCCACGCACTGGTCGACATTATCCTCGCGGCAATAGGCGCGGGCGATGTTGTAGTAGAGCCCCGAGGAGTTCTTGAACTCCTCCTCCGCGGCCTTCAGGTGCACGAGCGCGCGCTTGCCGTCCTTCTTTCTGAGATAGGCATAGCCAAAGCCCATCCGCAGGTAGTACCGCTCGTAGTCTGGAAGCCTGCAGCCCTTCTCCTGGAGCGCGAGGGCTTGCTGGTAGAATACGAGGCCCTGATCCGCCGCCTCGGTGAGTGGTGTCTTGCTGTCGAACAGCGCGGCGTCGCCCTGCCAGACGCGCACGCTCGCGCTGCTCGGGTAGCGCTTCGCTAGATCCGCCAACAGCTGCTTGCTCCTCGAGTACTCCTTCTCGTGGAAGGCGTTCTGAGCTGGCTTGAACTCACTGTTCGGCGGATCGTCGCTCTTGCCGTTCGCGCACGGGCCGCTGGGAGCATCGCTCGGAGCGGGCTTCGCGGGCGCCGGCGGCGGGTCCTTCTCACAAGCAGTCAGCAGACAGGCGACCAGGGTCAGTGCCAGAGTGGAACCAAGCCGTCGAGTGAGTCGCTGCGTCCTCGGGAGCTGCCACACCATGTCTCGATCGAGATATCAGACGCGGCTCCCAGAACCCAAGGCCCCGGACTCCCCTCTCCTGGAAACATTCCGGAAACCTTTGCGAGCTAGCCTGCGCCCTGGCTCACAGCAGCCTCGCCCGAAGGGCGGCGTCGCCGGCCAGAACCACCGGCCTTGCGACGCCTCCGCCCACCAAGGCCGTCGGTTCGATGCACGCGTCTCGTGCGGAGAACCCTGGCGTCGCTCCCCCAGGCTACCCCCTGCGCGCCGGAGTCGGGTCCCCCACCTGGATTGACGTGTCCGCGCTTGCGCGGCGCGTTAATGCGTGGCCCAATAAGCATGGGCGGAGCGGGATCTCCTCTCCGTCTACCGACAGTACTGCTTGTCCGCGCCCGTCTGGCGTGGATGCCGCTCGCGCCAACGCGAGCAGCACCGAGCGAAGCTCGCCGTTCCCCCTCCCCGGTCAGCCGTGCTTGGTGCAAGCGAAACCTGCTGTGCGCAAGCGCGCGCAGTGCCCACCTGCGAACCCCCTTTTGGAGGCCCCCGAGCATGAGTCTCCCCGAGAAGTCCGGACTCTACGATCCCCAGTTCGAGCACGACGCGTGCGGCGTTGGCTTCGTGGCGAACATCAAGGGCGTCGCCTCCCACGAGATCGTGCGCCAGGGCGTGCAGATCCTGCTGAACCTCGTGCACCGCGGCGCTGCGGGCAGCGACCCGCTGACCGGTGATGGCGCCGGTATCCTCATCCAGCTGCCCCACGCCTTCTTCGAGCAGGAGGCGGAGAAGCTGGCGATCAAGCTTCCAGCGCGCGGTCACTACGGCGTTGGCACGGTCTTCCTGCCGCAGTCGCGTGAGGAGCGCCGCCGCTGCATGCAGATCGTCGAGGACAAGATCGGCGGCACGGGTCAGCGCTTGCTCGGCTGGCGCGATGTCCCTGTGGACGTGGAGGCGTGCGGCCCTCTCGCGAGACAGAGCGCCCCGATCATCCGTCAGGTGATCGTGGGCTCCACGGTCAGCGACCAGACCGTGTTCGAGCGCAAGCTGTTCGTGATCCGGAAGTGGATCGAGCGCACGGTGCGCGAGAGCGATCTGCCCAGCAAGGCCAAGAAGACCTTCTACATGCCGAGCCTGTCGTCGCGGACGATGATCTACAAGGGGCTGCTCCTCGCGGAACAGCTGTCGGTCTTCTACGAGGATCTGAACGATCCCAGCATGGTGAGCGCGCTGGCCATGGTCCACCAGCGCTTCAGCACCAACACCTTCCCCACCTGGCAGCTGGCGCAGCCGTTCCGGACGCTGGCCCACAACGGGGAGATCAACACCGTGCGGGGCAACATCGCGTGGATGAAGGCGCGTGAAACGCTGTTCGCCGGCGAGATCTTCGGAGAGGACGTGCGTCACATCTTGCCCGTGGTCACGCCCGGAGGCAGCGACTCGGCGACGCTGGACAACGTCGTCGAGATGCTCGTCCACGGCGGCCGTGCGCTTCCCCACGTGATGATGATGCTGGTCCCCGAGGCCTGGCAGAACGACCCAGCGATGCCTCGCCACAAGCGGGACTTCTACGAGTACCACTCGTGCTTGATGGAGCCTTGGGACGGCCCGGCCGCCCTCGCCTTCACCAACGGGCGTCAGATCGGGGCGATGCTCGACCGCAATGGCCTCAGGCCAGCGCGCTGGATGCTGACTCACGACGGCATCATCGTCATGGGCTCGGAGACCGGCGTGCTGGAGTTCCCTGCGGAACGAGTGGAGCGCAAAGGTCGCCTGGAACCCGGCAAGATGTTCATGGTGGACCTCGAGCAGGGGCGCATCGTCGAAGACGAGGAGATCAAGCAGGACATCTGCACCCGGCAGCCCTACGGGAAGTGGCTCCGCGACAACAAGATCAACCTCCGCGACATCGAGACGGTGCCTTCCACGCGACCGACCGAGCAACACAGCCTGCTCGAGCGCCAGCAAGCCTTCGGCTACACGCAGGAGGATCTGCGGTTGCTGATCGCGCCCATGGCCAAGCTGGGCGCCGAGGCGGTGGGCTCGATGGGCACGGACACACCCCTCGCCGTGCTCAGCGACGAGCCGCAACCGCTGTTCAACTACTTCAAGCAGCACTTCGCGCAGGTGACCAACCCCGCGATCGATCCGATCCGCGAGGAACTGGTCATGAGCCTCAAGAGCTACATCGGGGGCGAGGGGAACCTGCTCTTCGAGTTACCCGATCAAGCTCAGATGCTCGAGCTGCCCCACCCGGTGCTGAGCAACGAGGACATGGTCAAGCTGCGCCACACCCACATGATCCAGCTGCGCATGCCCGCGACCCTGCCCATGCTCTACCCCGTCGCCGAGGGTGCTGCCGGCCTCAAGGCGTCGCTCGACGAGCTATGTCGCCAGGCATCGGTGGCGGTCCTGAACGGCCACAGCCTGATCATCCTGAGCGATCGCGGGACGTCCCCTCACATGGCGCCGATCCCTAGCCTGCTCGCCACCGGAGCCGTGCATCACCACCTCACGCGCAACGGAACCCGAGTCAAGGTCGGAATCCTCGTGGAAACGGGAGAGGCTCGGGAGGTCAACCACTTCGCCCTGCTGTGCGGCTTTGGCGCCGGCGGCGTGAACCCGTATCTCGCCATGGAGACGGTCGAGCAGCTTTGTCGTGAGGGTCAGACGCCTGGGCTCACGGATCCCACCGTCGCCAAGGAGAAGTACATCAAGGCCGTCTGCAAGGGCCTGCTGAAGGTCATGAGCAAGATGGGCATCAGCACGCTGCAGAGCTACCAGGGGGCGCAGATCTTCGAAGCGCTGGGGCTCAACGAGGAAGTGATCGATCGCTACTTCACCGGCACAGCCAGTCGCATCAGCGGTATCGACCTGGGAGTGATCGCCGAGGAAGCTCGCTTGCGCCACCAGCGTGCCTTCCCACGCCGCGACGGCGGGGTCGCCGATCTCTCCGTTGGCGGCCAGTACCACTACCGCGCTCAGGGAGAGCGGCACCTGTGGGGCCCTCGGGCAATCGCCTCGCTGCAGCGCGCGGTGCGCCAGGAGGACATCAAGAGCTACCAGGAGTACTCCGAGCTCATCAACAAGCAGAGCGAGGGGCTGATCACCCTGCGCGGGATGTGGGAGCTGAATCCTCAGGGCAACGCGATCGACATCGCCGAGGTGGAACCCGCCGCGGAGATCGTCAAGCGCTTCGCGACCGGAGCCATGAGCTTTGGATCCATCAGCGCCGAGGCTCACGAGAACCTCGCGATCGCCATGAACCGCATCGGCGGCAAGAGCAACACTGGCGAGGGCGGAGAGAAGCCCGAGCGCTTCACCGACGAGCGCCGTAGCGCGATCAAGCAGGTCGCTTCGGGACGCTTCGGCGTCACCACGCACTATATGGTCAGCGCCGATGAGCTGCAGATCAAGATCTCACAGGGCGCCAAGCCAGGCGAAGGGGGTCAACTACCGGGTCACAAGGTCGACGCGATCATCGCCAAGACGCGGTTCTCTACGCCTGGCGTATCGCTGATCTCGCCCCCACCCCATCACGACATCTACTCGATCGAAGACCTGGCGCAGCTGATCTTCGACCTGAAGATGGTCAACCCCAAGGCACGCATCAGCGTGAAGCTGGTGGCTGAGGCGGGCGTCGGCACCGTCGCCGCGGGCGTGGCCAAAGCCCACGCGGACGTGATCCTGATCTCCGGACACGACGGTGGAACTGGCGCATCTCCGCTGACCTCGATCAAGCACGCGGGCGTCCCCTGGGAGCTTGGCCTCGCGGAAACGCAGCAGGTGCTGGTGAAGAACGACCTGCGCGGGCGGGTGATCCTGCAGACCGATGGTCAGATGCGAACCGGCCGGGACGTGGCGATCGCCGCGCTCCTGGGCGCAGAGGAGTTCGGCTTCGCCACGGCGCCGCTGGTGGCCTCGGGCTGCATCATGATGCGGAAATGCCACCTCAACACCTGTCCGGTGGGCATCGCCACACAGGACCCTGAGCTGCGAAAGAAGTTCACAGGTCAGCCGGAGCACGTGATCAACTTCATGTTCTTCGTCGCCGAGGAGCTGCGAGCCCACATGGCGAGCCTGGGCTTCCGCAGGCTGAGCGAGATGGTCGGTCGCGTGGACTGCATCCGTACCCGAGACGCCTCTCAGCACTGGAAGGCCTCACGCGTCGACTTCTCCGACATACTCAGGCCGGCTCCCGCCAAGCCCGGCGTCGCGCTGGCAAAGACGACAGAGCAAGAGCACGGGCTCGAGAAAGCCTATGACCACGTCTTCATTCCCAAGTGCGAGCCGGCGCTCGAGCGCAAGGAACCCGTGCGGATCGACCTGCCCATTCGCAACGTGCATCGAACCGTGGGCAGCATGCTGGCTGGTGACGTCGCGCGACGCTACGGCGCCGAAGGATTGCCCCCCGGCTGCATCGTGCTCAACTTCTCGGGCTCCGCGGGTCAGAGCTTCGGCGCGTTCGCGGTGCAGGGCATGGAGATGCACCTCGAGGGCGACGCCAACGACTACACCGGCAAGGGGCTCGCCGGCGGCATCCTGAGCGTGCGACCGCCCGCCGGCAGCAGCTTCCGTGCGGATGAGAACGTGATCATCGGCAACACCGCGCTCTACGGCGCCACGGGCGGCGCAGCGTTCTTCTGCGGTCGCGCGGGTGAGCGCTTCGCCGTGCGCAACAGCGGCGCCACCGCGGTCGTCGAGGGCGTCGGCGACCACGGCTGCGAGTACATGACCGGAGGTCTCGTCGTCGTGCTCGGGCCGACGGGCCGCAACTTCGGCGCTGGCATGAGCGGCGGGCTCGCGTATGTCTACGACGAAGACGGCCACTTCTCGGATCGCTGCAACCGCGAGCTGGTGAGCCTCGAGGCGCTGAGCATGGAGGACTCGTCGATGCTCGCAGAGCTCCTGGAGCGCCACCAACTCCAGACTCGCTCGACCAAGGCGCGCAATCTGCTCGCGACCTGGGAGACGACGCTGAGTCGCTTCATCAAGGTCTTCCCGCTGGAGTACAAGCGCGTGCTCGCCGAGCAAGAAGAGAAGCGCGCCGCCGAGGCGCAGAACAACAGTATCCCCCCGGAATACGAACCTCAGCCGGAAGCAATCGTTGGCGGACCGCGCAGCGCGGAGGTGGACTGAGCATGGGCAAGGTGACGGGATTCATGGAATACCGGCGGCAGACCGCCGCCAAGCGCCCGGCCGGCGAGCGCATCAAGGACTACCGGGAGTTCGAGCTTCCTGTGGTGGGCCAGGAGCTGCAACGGCAGGCGGCTCGCTGCATGGACTGCGGCGTACCGTTCTGCAACACCGGCTGCCCCTTGGGCAATCTGATCCCGGACTGGAACGACCACGTCTACACGAACCAGCCCGAGCGGGCGATCGCGGCGCTGCACGCGACCAACAACTTCCCAGAGTTCACCGGGCGGGTCTGCCCGGCGCCCTGCGAGGCCGCCTGCGTGCTGGGCATCAATGACGACCCCGTGAGCATCAAGCTGATCGAGCGCTCGATCGCTGATCGAGCCTGGAACGAGGAGCTGGTTCGACCCGAACCTGCGAGCCACCGCACGGGCAAGAAGGTCGCGGTGGTTGGCTCAGGGCCGGCTGGCATGGCGGCCGCTCAGCAGCTCGCGCGCGCCGGGCACGACGTGACGCTCTTCGAACGCGACGACAAGATCGGCGGCCTCCTGACGTACGGGATCCCGGACTTCAAGCTCGAGAAGTGGCTCGTGCAGCGCCGCGTGGAGCAGATGCAGGCCGAAGGGGTCACCTTCAAGACCAGCGTGAACGTTGGCTACGACGTCACGGGCGAAGACCTGCAGCGTGATTTCGATGCGATCTGCCTCTGCCACGGTTCACGCAAGCCTCGAGATCTGCCCGTCGAGGGTCGCAGCCTCTCAGGTATCCACTTCGCGATGGAGTTCCTCGAGCAACAGAACCGGCGCGTTGCTGGCAGCCCGGTGACAGGGGCGGACATCCTTGCCACAGGGAAACACGTAGTGGTGCTCGGGGGTGGCGACACGGGCTCCGATTGCATCGGAACCTCACATCGGCAGGGCGCAGCCAGCGTGACCAGCTTCGAGATCATGCCCCGACCTCCCGAGGAGGCAGCGAGCAGCACTCCCTGGCCTCTCTGGCCGCTCAAGCTGCGCACGAGCAGCTCTCACGAGGAAGGCGGGGAGCGAGACTGGAGCGTCTCGACCGAGGCTTTCCTGGCTGACGATGAGGGACGAGTGCGGGCGCTCAAGTGCGTCCGCGTCGAGTTCCGAGACGGCCGCTTCGAGCGCGTGCCAGGCTCGGAGTTCGAAGTCCAAGCGGAGCTGGTGTTGCTCGCGATGGGCTTCGTGCATCCGGAGCACGGCGGGGTGCTCGATCAGCTGGGCGTGGAGCTGAATCAGCGCGGCAACGTTCAGGTCGACGCTCAGCTGATGACGAACGTGCCGGGCGTCTTCTCTGCGGGCGACATGCAGCGTGGGCAGAGCCTGATCGTCTGGGCCATCGCTGACGGTCGACGCGCAGCGCAGGCCATCGACCGCTACTTGAGCGGCGAGACGGCCTTGAACCAACCTGGGCGCGCAGGGCTGCTGCGGTAGGATCCCCCGCGCCCCCGGGAGGACCCGGACGCCAGCAGCGTTTCAGCGTCCGCCAAGGAGCCCAGGCTCATGCCCTCCCCCCCACCCCTGCCTACACGGTGGTGCACTGCGCGCGATCCCGCGATCCCTCGGGGAAAAGCGCCTCACGCCGCTGACACCAGGGGACGGGACCGTAGCGTCGAGCGCGGAGTGGTCTTCGACTCGCTGCCGCGTTTCGATAAATGGGCGTGGAAACAGGCGAGGGCGTATCTCGTGTGAAGCCGGCGGCGGGTGTGGGAGAGGGCCCCACCAAGGTCAGCCCCTCGCTTCTCTACCCATCCCCGCGGTACACTACGCACTAGTGGCTCGTCGTCGCCGAAGCAAAAGTGCCAATCCACCGAGGCGTCCGTTGGTGTCCGGTCCCGAGATCCGAGTCACTCACGGGCCGGCCGGCCGTGACACCCTCGCGGCCATCGCCTCCGAACTGATGCAGACCGCGCCCGCGCGCTTCGAGTCGATGCCCGAGATCGAGATCGGGCAGAGCAGCGCGGGTCATGAGACCCTGGCCGCGATAGCCGAAGAAGTTCAGCGAGAGGCCGCTCAGATCGCGAGGGATCGCGGCTGGCAGGGTGACGAGTCGGAGGAAGCACGCAGCTCCGTGCGCCCGAAGATGAGCACCATGAGCTTCGAGGAACGCCCACGCCGCGACAGCTCATCGCCCGAGGTGATCACGATCAGTGAGGCGCCCATCGGACGCAGCACGATGGAAGACCTCGAGCGTGAAGCCGTCGCGGACGCTCTGGGTCGCGGGCTACGCGTCTCCGAACCGCCGCGACGCGCGGCACCCAGCGCGCCGCGCATCGCCCAGAAGCTCGAGGTCTTCGAGATGGTCACCTTCGTCGTACGCGCCAACGACGCAGGGCGCCTGTCGTCGATGAGAAGCAGAAAAGATTTCGTTGCGGAAAAGCTGATGCATCGTCTTCCGGTGGATAGCCCTGACGACATCGAGCGCGTCGACGTCACGCCGTGGACCGAGAAGAGCACCGTCATCCTCCGTGTCTGGTGTCGAGTGGCGTCGGACTGAGCGGCCTTCACCGTTCGATGAGCGGCCTCGAGTGGCCGACGAGAAGAGCACCATGCCGGTCCCCGGTTGCGGCCTTCGCGGTGCGGCCTTCACTGTGCGGCCCGGTGCTGGTCGCACGCCCGAATGAACAGACGGTGACGCGCTGCGCCGCGGCGCCGAAGGCGATTGCGACGCGCTCGACCACGAACCTGATACCGGCGCTGGCAGCGCGAGGATTCGCGAAGCGTAGTACCCTGGCCTCCGAATGAGGCCGGAAGACCGTGAGCGAATTCAGCTCGAAGTGACCAGCCGCGTCCTCGAGCGCCACATGGCGCTCGCCGCGACGGGGCCAGACTACTTGGCGACGCTGATCAACGACACCATCTACCATGAGCGTCGACGCCTCGAGCGCGACCCACCGAAGGGCGATGAGGCGAGCTTCTACGCCGGGTTGGCGAAGCGTCTACCGCGAGCATCGCAGCTCGAGCACAAGCAGATGCTCGAAGAGATGCTACGACGTTTCGCTGCGGAAGTGGTCGGCAACTTCGACGAGCGCGTCTATCGACTCTCCACCAGCGTCGTCCCGACGGGCCTCTCGCTGCTGCTGAAGGCTTCGAGCGCCGCAGGGCCACGGGACTTGCTCTCGATGGATGGCATCAGCGTGGTGCGTGACCACATCGAGGTTCAAGGCGAAGTCGAGCACGTGAAGAGCCTGCTGAACAAGGGCACCTTGATGGTCGTGCCCACGCACTCGTCACACCTCGACTCGATCGTGCTCGGCTACGCGGCGCATCTGCTCGAGCTGCCTCCGCTGCTCTACGGCGCGGGGCTCAATCTGTTCACGAACCCCCTCATCTCGTTCTTCATGAACAACCTCGGCGCGTACCGGGTGGACCGCAAGAAGAGCGCGAGCATCTACAAGGAGGTGCTCAAGGAGTACGCGACCGTCGCGCTGGAGATGGGCTACCACAACCTGTTCTTTCCCGGAGGCACCAGGAGCCGCTCGGGCTCAGTCGAGAGCCACCTCAAGAAGGGCCTCCTCGGTACGTCCGTCACCGCCTACGTCAACAACCTCAAGCACGATCGGATCCGACCGAACGTGTACATAGTTCCATGCACCATCAGCTACGATCTGGTGCTCGAGGCCGAGACGCTGATCGACGACCACCTGAAGGAGATGGGCAAGAGCCGCTACATCATCGAGGACGACGAGTTCAGCAAGCCGCGGCGCATCCTGAACTTCATGAGCGAGATCGCCTCGCTCGATGGGCGCATCGCCGTCACCTTCGCCAAGCCGCTGGATATCGTGGGCAACTACGTGGACCTGGAAGGTCGTAGCCTCGACCCGCGGGGGCGCGTGGTGGAGACCAAGAGCTACGTGCTCCGCAACGGTGTCCCCGAGCACGACCACCAGCGAGATCAGGAGTACACCCAGGAGATCGCGGACGCGGTCGTCCGGGGGCTACGCCGGAACAACGTGGTCATGAGCACGAACATAGTCGCCTTCAGCCTGATGCGCATGCTGCGCCAGAAGAACCCCAACACGGACCTGTATCGCCTGCTGCGCACCGGCGGCAACATCCCATCTTTTCCCCATGGCGAAGTAGTGCACGAGACCGCCGCCACCATCGATTCGGTCAATGCAGCGGGTCAACCGCGTCTGGCCGAAGAGGTCCGGGCAGCGACTCCGCTCGCCGTGGTGGACGACGCTCTCCGCCACTTCAAGAGCTACCACACACGCCCGGTGGCCGAGCGTCGCGGTGACCGCGTCTTCCATGAGGACCGCAACCTGCTGCTCTACTACGCGAACCGCCTGGCGGGGTACGATCTCGAGCGTAGCGTCGCCGCAGCCCGAGGAGCCGCGCAATGACCGAGAGCCTGAAGGTCTCCGTGATCGGCGCTGGGAGCTGGGGCACGACCTTGGCCAAGATCAGCGCGGAGAACGGCCACCCCACGCTGCTCTGGGCGCGGCGGGCCGATCAGGCCGCGCGCATCGCCGAAGAGCGCTGCAACGCCGAGTACTTGCCGAGCGTCGAGCTACCTCTGAACCTCCAGACCACCTCCGACCTCCAGCAGGCTGCGGAGTTCGGCGACCTGCTGGTGCTGGTCGTGCCGAGCCACGGATTGCGCGACATCGCGCGGGGGCTTGGGGAGTTCGTCGACGGCAGCAAGTGCCTGGTGCACGCCACCAAGGGCCTCGAACAATCGACTCACCGCCGCATGAGCGAAGTCATCCGCGAGGAAACTTGCCTGCGCAAGATCGGCGTGATCGCCGGGCCGAACCTGGCGCGCGAACTGGCGCAATGCGGGCCCGCAGGCACGCTGGTGGCGAGCCACTACGACGAGGTCTTTCGCAAGGGCCACGCCGCGTTCGGCAACCACTACTTCCGAGTGTACTGGGGACACGACGTGGTTGGCGCGGAGGTCGGTGGAGCCTTCAAGAACGTGGTGGCGCTCGCGGCAGGGGTGCTCAGTGGCCTCGGCTATGGGGAGAACTCGCGCTCACTCCTGATGACTCGCGGACTCAGCGAGATGGCGCGCCTGGGCACTGCCATGGGAGCTCAGCTGGTCACGTTCGGCGGCATGGCGGGCATCGGCGACTTGATCGCGACGTGCTCCTCCAGCCTCAGCCGGAACTTCCAGGTCGGCTCGCGGCTCGCCGCGGGGGACACTCTCCCCCAAATCCAAGCGGAAATGAAGATGGTCGCGGAGGGAGTCAAGACCTCGCTCGCCGTACGTGAGTTCGCCGCGCAGCATCGCATCGAGCTCCCGATCGCCAACGCGATTCATCGCCTGCTCCACGAGGGTGGCAGCGTGCCGGAGCTGCTCGCGGATCTGATGGCAATCCCAACCGGCCCCGAGTTCGCCGGCCTGAGCGCGTGATCGGCCGAGGGCGCCCCGCTCAGCCTTGGACCCCAGCGCGACCACTGACGCTCGCGCTGGCCTCCACGCTGACCTGAACGCGCACCGAAGCCTTCACGCTGGCGTCCGCGGCCGCGCCGACACAGGCCAGCGCCTGAAGCCCAGCCTGGCCGATGATCCTGGGCAGCTGGGCGCCGACCTGCACCACGACCTGGGCGTCGTTGATCAGGCGCTTGCCGAGCGCGAACTCTGCCTGCAGCAGCTGTGGCAGGTTCGCTTGCAGCGTCGTTGCCAGCCTGGCGGCGCTCTCACCATCGGGCCAGGTCTGGACGAAGACCTCGGCGGGGGTGCAGCTGGCGCGAAAGTTCGCCTGCGCGTTGCAGCTCGCATTGCACTCCGCGTCCGCGCTCGGCGGCCTCACGCTGCCCTCGCACTGCGGGGCTTGCCACTGCCCCTGACAGCCCACGTGGCACGTCGCATCACACGCGCCGTTGCAGTCGCCGTTGCACTGTCCAACGCATTGCCCCGTGGCATCGACCTGAGAGCACTGACCGTTGCACTGGCCGGTGCAGCGACCTTCGCAGCGCCCCACGCAGCGTCCCTGGCAGTAGCCCGAGAGCTTCGCGGGCTCACAGCTGGCGATGACCTGCCCAGGGTCGACGCTCACGTCGCACGCCCCCTCACAGCGAGCCTTTGCCTGCAGATCGGCCTGGCACTGCGGGAGCTTGGCCTGAACGCGCACGCCGACGCCCTGGGCCAGTATGGCGTCCATCCGGGCGGCAAATGCCCCGCAAGCCGCCTTGGCGGCCGAGCCCGGCTTGTCGTCTGGCGGCTGCAGCTCGGCCTGGGTCGCCCCCACGTCCAGGGCCATGCGCGAGCAAGCCTCCACCGTCATCGCCTCCATCTGTAGCGATAGCTGCATCAGGTCCTTGGATGCGGCCACGAAGGTGCGGATCTTGGCATTGGCGCGCGGGTCTGCGCTGAAGTTCGCAGTGAGCGGATCTCCGGAGTTCCAGCTCGGACATGCGGCGCCGAGACCGCCGAACCCCGCGCCCTGACAGGCGCCCAGAGCGAACGCAGCGGCGCCGATGACCAGCGCACTGCCAACGCCGCGGGCGACGGCGCGCTGACGACTCGAGGAAGACGAAGCGTGGACCATATGTTTTTCCGTTGGGATTTTCTGGTTGGGGGGGAGAGGTCAAACCTCGAGGTGCTGCGCGATGGCGCCGCGGACGCGATCCATGAGCAGCGTCAGGTGCTCGCGATCGACACCGGATGTGTCGACAGGCTCGCTGAAGGTGACGCGCACGGTCTGTCCTTCGTTCACCTTCCGTCCCTTTGCCACCAAAGTGCGACGTGTGCCATCGATGGTCACCGGAAGAATGCGCGCGCGAGCGTCGATGGCCATGCGGAATCCCCCCTTCTTGAACGGAGCGAGCCTTCCGTCGACGCTCCGCGTGCCCTCGGGCGCGATCCAGATGCTCATCCCGGAGCCGAGCGCCCGGCTGGCGGCGCTCAGGCTCTGGATGGCCCGTTCCCGACGCTGGCGATCGAGTTCGGGGAAGCCGGCGGCGCGCATCGCGGCCCCCATCACCGGGATGCGGAACAGCTCGCGCTTGGCCACCATGCGGATCGGCTTGTCGTAGCTCTGGAAGAGCACGGGGATGTCGTAGTGCGACTGGTGATTGCTGATGACGACGAAGGCCTCGTCGCCCTGCATGTGGTGCTTGCCGTGAACCTCGATGCTTATCCGCGCGGCATCCACCAGCGCCTTCGACCAGCGATCCAGACGGGCGTCACACGCCGAGCGCTGGACCCGACCGAGGATGCTCTCGGCGATCGTGGGCAGCCCGACCTCGCAGGTGACTAGCCCGGCGTGGATCATGTGCTTGAGGGACATGGGGAGCAAAGCCAAACACGCGACCTGTGCCGACGCCAGCGGAAGCGGCGCGACCCTGCCGCCGGTGAGCGGCCGCGGACGGCGAAACCCACACCAGGCCGCCCGCCGTCTCAGTTGCTCTTCGCGGGAGGGGGCCCGGCAGGCGCGGGTCTTTCGCCCGGCTGCTTCGGGTGCTGAAGCTTGGGGAGCGGGCGCATCAGGCTTGGCGACGCCTTGTCGCTGCGGCCCCGCTTGATCGGAGGCGCCTTGGGCGGCGGCGTGCGCCCAGGCTCAGGCCAGGGCCAGGGAAGCGGATCCTTGACCACGCCATGGCCGATCAGACGATTGCGCGTGGGTGGGGGGTGAGGTTGACCCGGTGGAGGCACTCGCTCGTGCAAGGCCCACATCTCGAAGGCGACGATACGGTCTCGAGGATTGCCCGTGCGCTCGTGGTACTTCAGCAGGTAGTCCTTCACGCCAGGTAGATACGCACGGAAACGCGGCTCGGAGATGCGGCGCATCCAGTCGCACCAGATCTGATTCAAATGATAGCCGGTCTCCGGGTTCATCTCGAAGCTGGGCGGCTTGCCCGTCAGGGGGTCTATGTGGCGCCCGTCCTGGGTCACCGCATCCACCACGATCACGCCGTCATCGGTGGGAGGCTGAGGCGCGAACATCGACCAGCCCTGGAACATACGCGGGTAGATCACCGTCGCGTTCAACACCTCGGGACGGTTCTTTTCCTGGAGCTTGATGGCTGGAGGCACCGCGCGGTTCTCAATCAGCACCTGGCTGGTGGCGGCCACCAGGAGATGGACCACTACCAGCTGCCCAAGGACGAAGCCGAAGCGGCGAAACGCACGGCGCACCCCGCTCGCTTCAGGCGCGAGCTGGTCCGGCTGGGACGCGAGCGACGCCACGCCGAAGCGCTCGGCGTACTCCGCTCGCTTCGCCATCGCCCGCCTCAGCCAGGCGTCCACGAGGTGGCTCGCGCCAGGCAGGTACAGCCAGAACCAGACGAAGCGTGGAGTGCTCAACGCATGAGTCAAGGAGCGCAGCCCAGCGACGCCGCTCAGGGCTGCGGAGTCGCTCTCCCCCTCCCCCAAGACCCCGAACCCTGCCGAGTAGCCAGGCTTGCCCACGAAGGTCACCAGGCCTTGGCCATCGAAGCGCTTGATCAGCCGCCCCAGGGACAGCGCCAGGCCGTTGTCGGAATCCAGCAACACGCTGCGGGCCGCACGCTTGCGTCTTTGTCTCGTGGCAAGCCAAGTCCAGTAGTCGGCGTGAACGAAGATCGACATCATGGCCATCATCGACCAGGAGAAGGGTCCCAGCTGGACCATCGAGTCGATGCCCAGGTGCAGCGCCAAGATCAGCGCCCAGGCCAGCAGCCGGGCCTGCTTGGTCAGCACCGGGGTGAGGATCAACGCCGGAAGCGCGAACTCGATGGCGAGCGCACTCCAGCTCATGCCCTTGATGCCCCAGAGCGGGAGGTGGTGACGTATCCAGCCCCCGAAGGGCGAGATCATGCGATCTTGCTGCAAGAAGTAGTAGACCGCAGTGCCGTCTCTCCAGGGCGGCCCGTTCTTGTGGACCGCGTTGAAGTAGTAGATCACCGCCCACTGCAGCAACAGAGCCAGCGCAGCCAGGTTGACCACGGGCTTCGTCTCGAGCACCGGCCTCGAGCGATCGTTCAGTGCGTCGACGGATGTCTCCCTCCGATCCCGCAGCGAAGCCAACAGCGAGTCGACGGAGAAGCGCTGACCGAGGGGCAAGAACAGGCTCCACACGGTCAGCAGAATCAGAACGACGTAGCCCCCGTTCTCCATCAGGATGCTACGACTGCTGATGCTGCACAGCATGATTACTGCAAGGAAATGCATCAGCCGCGTGCGCCAGCCAATCCAGAGGCAGAGGTAGATCGCCGCGTGAATCCAGAACAGGACCTCGACCTCGCCCGGAGTGCTGAACGCATGGTAGAGCGACCACAGGTGGTTGCTCATCGGCCGGAACAGCGCGAAGTGATTCGGCAGCCAGCCCTCGTTCGTGAAATGGTCGACCAGGTCTGGATGGCGCCGCAGCAGGTCGATCAGCAGCAGCGCACCGAGGAGCCAGCGAAATAGCCCCAGAGAACGCGGATCGACCGTGAGATAGCGAGCAGTGAACCCGCGGCCGATACGCCGCCAGAGCGGGGCACTCTCCTGGGTCTGGGTCTCCTGGGTCTGGGTCTGCAGCGCCTCTGCGTCAGACTCCTCCCCCCTGGCATCGGAGTCCTCGTCCTCCACCTCCGGCGTGTCGTCAGGCTCCCTGTCGTGTTGGTCGGTCACTTGCCACTCTTCTTCAGCCAGGGCGTGGCGAGGCTATCCTTGACGACTCCATGTGAGAGCAGCTTCTTCGGCGGTAGGGGCGTTCCGTGCTGCTGACCCGGTGGGGGTGACTTGTCCTCGATCCACCAGACGTCGAACGCCACCAGACGATCCTTCGGGTTCCCGGTGCGCTCGGGATACTTCATCAAATAGTCTTCGAAGTTCTTGCGGTGGTGGGCGTTGCCCGAGAAGCGGATCTTGTTCTCGTAGTCGCACCAGAACTGGTTGTGGCCCCAGCCAGTGGGGGTGTCGGGATCGAACTCCGGCTCCTTCCCCGTCAGTGGGTCGATCTTTCGACCATCGACGGTGCGCGCATCGACCACCACCGTGCCGTCCTCGTAGGGCGGCTCCGGAGCGAACATGCGCCAGCCCTGGTAGAGGCGCGGATAGTCCACGATCTCCTCCACCCAGGCTGGGCGCTTGATGCGGATCTTGCTGGTCACCCAGGCGTTGTCGACCATCACCTGACTACCCAGGATGACCAGTACGAAGAGCGCGCCCAGTTCTCGCAGCGCGCCCCCGACACGGGTCAGGCTGTGGCGCCAGGGCTTCGGCTCGGGCGGCGCCTCAGGAGCGGCATGCCGTGCAACGCCACAAGCGCCGAGACCGAGCCACACGGAGATGGCGATGCGGTTCTCTGCCACCTTCCGATACAGCCACTCCCCCAGCGAGGACAGTGGAGGCACCTTCAGCCACCACACCAGCGCGATCCCGAACGGCAACGCGCGCATGATCTCGAAGACAGCATTCGCTTCCGTACGGTAACTCCCATCCGGGAGCACCACCACCACGCTCTTCTCCGTCTCGGCAGGGTCCAGACCCTCCGGGAGCTTGTCGTGGTCCCAGTTCTCGACGAAGTGGAGGCGCTGGAAGGGGTCCAGGCGCTTGAGGATGCGGGAAGCCAGCAAGCAGAGGCCACAGTCCGCGTCGTAGATCACCGTCCGTCGGCGCTTCTCCTTGCCGAAGTATCGACCCACAGCGGCCCAATCAGCGGCTCCCAGCATCAGGATGAAGAAGCTCACCATCACGTAGGAGAAGGGGCCGAGACGCGACATCGCCGCGATGTTCCCGTGCAGACCAAACGCGAGGACGAAGGCCAGACGCCGGAACCACTTCTGCCCGAACGGGATCAGCAGCAGGAAGCTCAACGCTCCCTCGACCACCAGAGTCGAGTACGTGAGCACGCGCAGCACCCCGAACGGGACATGATTGCGCACCCAGACTCCGAACCACGTGATGATGCGGTCCTGGTACACGAACCAGTGGAGCGCCGACCCATCTTGCCAGCCGTGCCCGCCCTTGTGCACGGTGTTGAAGAAGTAGATCACGCTCCACTGCAGGATCAGACCAAAGAACGCCAGGCGGTAGACCGGCAGATCCACGCCCTCGTCCACGCTGCGATCGTTGAGTTCCTCGGCGTTACGCTCCTTGAAACGCTTCATCGACTTCCGAACGGCGTCGATCGAGAGTCGATTTCCGAGCGGCAAGAACAGGGTCCAGATGGTGATGATGTTCACCACCACGGTGCCGCCATTCTCGACGAACAGGTTTCTGGCGTTCAGGCTGGTGATGCAGATCGCAGCCAAGATGTGGAACAACTTCGTCCGGTACCCGAACAGGAAGCACAGGAAGACGCAGAGCGTCACCGCGAAGGCGACGCTCACCTCGCCGTAGGTGCTGAACGCGTGATAGAGGGAGAACACGTGGCGCCCCATCGGCGCGAATAGCGAGTAGTGATTCGGATAGATGCCGTCGTTGGTGTAGAAGGCGTCGGCGTTGGCCCAGCGCCGCAGCAGGTCCACGCTGAGGATGATGCCGAGCACGATTCGGAACACGCCGAGCCAGCGCGGGTCCGCCTTCATGTAGTGCTCTGCGAACCATCCGGGCTTGGATGCCGCCGAGTCGTCCACACCGGATGCCCGATCGCCCTTCGACCCAGCGCCCGTTTCGGCGCCCTCGGCCGAAGCAGCAGGATCCGAGCCTGCTTCGGTCTTGCGCCGCCTCTTGCGGCGCTTCTTGCGGCGGACGGGTTCGGTGCCCGAAGCCTCTGCCGCTGCGGAGGGAGCGCTGTTCTCGGCGTCCGAGTCGCGATCTTCGCCGCGTGTGGAGGTCGGAGCGTCGGAGTCTCGATCGGTCGAGTCGGTCATTGGAGCAGCTGCACTCTAGTCAAGCCGGCGATGGTGAGGGGTGCGAATTGTTTCTATACTGCTCGTGTACCGCCGCACGGTTTTCGCGAACTCGCGGTCGCCCGAAGCAGTGCTGGCGTGAGACGGCCGTCCGAGCCGCGCGAGGGAGCGCGAACGGGTGTGGACTCCGCTTTCCGTCGCCGGCTGTAGCTTGGCGAACCACTCGTCCACTGCGTGCCCCCCAGAGAGCACTCCGCCCTGTGCATGGGCCGTGCCTCGACCCGAACGTGCCTCGACCCGAACGTGCCTCGACCCGAACGTGCCTCGACCCGAACGTGCCTCGACCCGAACGTGCTCGACCCGAACGTACCTCGACCCGAAGCTCTCGACGCGGCCCCGAACCTGCGACTCCCGTCGAGCAGGCGCGAAGGGCCCACGACAACGAAGTCCGAGTCGTGGCTCAGGCCTCGAGCGACTGAGCCACTCGCCCACACCCTCCAGCGACCTGCCCTTCAGGGATGGCCGAGGTGCGAGGCCGCGGGGTGTTTGCCACGCAAACCGGCGCTCGGTTGTAGTAGATTGAGGGGATTGCCACGGGTGTGTGCCTGGTTGCGAATGGCCCCTCTATCCCACCTCCGACCCACTGACGACGCCAGCCGCAGCTCGCGACGTGTGCGATCGCGGCGTCTGCGTGCTGCAAGGCCCCAAACCGCTGGGCTTTGTTGGGACAAATGGCTGCGGAATACGCGACCAATTCCGCGAGCACCTGTAGAGTGTCGTATGGGGATCGTGCCCCTGGTTCCCTCCGAACGCACGGCCTCGACCAGCGACCGGACCAGCATCCGAGCCCTTCATCAGGGCTTCAGCTTCTCACCCAGGGCGCGACCGCCCACAGAACTCTCCTGCGAACGATGAACGTTGCCTGCGAAAAGTGCGCCGCCAAGTACGCGGTGCCCGATGCCAAAGTGAAGGGCCGAAAGGTCCGCATCACGTGTAAGCGTTGCGGCGCTCCAATCGTAGTCGATGGCCGAGCCCTGGCTGGAGGAGACAAATCCGCAGAGAAACCCGCTGCAGCCAAGCCAGCGGCTGCAACCAGGCCAGCGGCTGCAACCAAGCCAGCGGCGGCAGCGCCGAGCCCGGCCAAGCCAGCGGCGGCAACCAAGCCGACGGCGGCAACCAAGCCAGCGGCGGCAGCGCCGAGCCCGGCCAAGCCAGCGGCTGCAACCAAGCCAGCGGCGGCAGCGCCGAGCCCGGCCAAGCCAGCAGCGGCGGCCAAGCCAGCGGCGGCGGCCAAGCCAGCGGTCGCAGCGCCGAGCCCGGCCAAGCCAGAACCCACGAGGCCCCCGGACGCACGAGCCCCAAGCTCCCCCCAGACCGCGTCAGCCATGCCCGCGAGTCCGCGCGCAGTGCGCCCCGAGACGCCCCCCACCGCAATCGCAACCGCCGTAACGAAGCCGCCAACCGCCAAGTCAACCATGCTGGGCGGCCTCGGGGCGGCGCCAGGCGCGGCAACACCCAGGCCCAGCGCCAGCCCCAAGCCCGTCGCTAGCCTTGGTCCGAAGCCCGCGCAACGCACCATGCTCGGCGGCGTGACGGCGCCCCGACCCGCCACCCCCATCGCCTCGAAGGCGGCGGTCAAGCAAACGCTGATGGGCGGCCTCAGCCCTGCTTTCGGTGCGGCGCCGGCGCCGCGCGACGCAGAGGCGACCTCGGGAGGAGCGGAGCGCGAGTGGACGGTCGCGGTGACCGACGAGGACCACTACGAGATGAACACCGACGAGGTGGTTCAGGCGTTTACACAGGGAAATATCGACGAGGAGACGTTCATCTGGAAGGAAGGGATGGACGACTGGCTCACTCCCTTCGAGGTCCCGGCGATCGCGTCGTCCCTGCGCAAAGCCGGACTGCGCCCCAAGGGTGAGAACCCCATGGCGTTCGACGACGCGACCCGCGTCGGCCCGTCGCCGCTCGACAAGAAGCCGGCCGCGTCCCCCACACCCAAGCCAGGCGAGACGCAGGGTGTGTGGAAGGAACCGGGAGACTGGAAGCCGATGGCGGCGCCTGGCGTCGACCTGTCATTCGACGACGTCACGGTCGCGATGGCCGCGCCCCAGAGCCGACAGCTGCTCGAGGAGAGTCGTGATCTCGCGGCGGCGCAGCAGGAAGCAGAGGACCTCACGGTCCAGGGTCACTCCCCTCTGCTCGATCAACTCCGCGCGGAAGCGCGCCTGAAGGAGGGACTGAAGACCGTCCCGCCGCCGCCACCGGGCGCGGGCGAGCCCCCGCCGGTCGAACCCAAGGCGTCACCGGTTCCAGCCCCCGCAGCTTCACCGATTCCGTCGCCCGCCGCGAGCCCCGTCGTCCCCGCGGTCAGCTCACCTCCGACGTCGGAGCTCGAGCCAGCCGCCGATTCGTCCATCCCCGTGAGCCTGGAACCAGACGGGGTGGACGATCTGCTGGGCGGTCCATCGGGAGGCGACGACTCGGAGCATGCCGATGGCGACGACGGTAAGACCGGCGCTCGCAACGAAGACTCGGTGCTCTTCTCGCTGAACACCATCGGGCAGACTGCTCAAGAGAAGCCCAAGCCCGCTCCCAAGCTGAAGTCGACGCTCCTGGGTATGGCGCCACCGCCTCCGCCTCGGCCCGCTCACCTCTCCAGCCCAAGCATCGAGCCCGAAGCGCCCGCCGCAGGCGCACTGGGCCTTGCGGCTGGGCTCTCGCCGAGTTCTCCGGATCTTGGAACCGCTTCAGGTGGGGGCGCGACCGGGTCGATTGCCCCGGAGGTCCCCGGGGCGGACGTCGCCCTGGGGGCCAGCCCGAGCTCTCCGGATCTCCCGGGGCCGACGGCTCGGCCCGAGCTCACGGCGTCGCTGGACGGTGCGGATCCGCTGCTCTCCCCGCCGCTGGACGCGGTTCCGCCTTCCTCCGAGCTGCCCGTCCCGAAAAAGTCGGGCGGAGGCATCTGGATCGTGCTGCTGCTGCTGCTGCTGTTGCTCGGAGGGGGCGCGGCCTACGCCTACACCCAAGGCCTGGGACCGTTCGCCAAGCCCGCATCACCCCCCACGACCTCCAACGGGAGCGATCTCTCCGCGGCTGGGCAGCCCACCAGCACTCCCGAGCCCGTCCCCCCCGAGGCGACGACGGAGACGACTGACGGCGCCGCCGCGGCGAGCGCTGCTGGAGCCATCGCCCCGAGCGACGACAGACCAGCCCGCGACCCCGGAGAGCAGCTGGAGAAGAACCCGAGGACTGCGGCCGAGAAGCCAGACGACAAGGTCAAAGAGACGCCCGATGAGGCGAGCGATCCATCGGATCAGAAGGCCGACGGGAAGGCCGACGGGAAGGCCGACGGGAAGCCAGACGAGAAGGCCGACGAGAAGGCCGACGAGAAGGCCGACGAGGCCGAAGGCACCCCGTTCGACGAGGTCGCAGCGCGCAACGCCCTGGCCTCCGCGGCCGGGTCAGCCGCGAGCTGCAAGAAGCCCGACGGTCCCACCGGGCAGGGTCGTGCGATCGTGACCTTCGCCCCGAGTGGCCGGGTCACCTCCGCTGTCATCACCGGTGCGTTCGCCGGGACGACAGTTGGAGGCTGCATCGCCCGCGTTTTCCGCGGGGCAACGGTGCCAGCGTTCACTGGCAGCGCGAAGACGGTGTCGAAGAGCTTCAGTATCGAGTAGTCGGCGGGGCGATGAGTCCCGGGCCGTGGTAGCTTTCGCGGGCTCGGTTCTTCGGCGAATCACGGATTCGCCTCACTGGCAGGACAGCGCGCTGCGTAGCGAGTTGTAGAGCGCCCTCACCCCCAAGAAGCGCTCCTCGGGGTTCGCCGCGAGGGCTTGTTGAACCCAGTCATCGACGCTCGACTTCAATTCCGGACGGAACTTGGTTAGAGCGGGACGCTCGCCCTCGGTCACGGCGACGAGCAAGGCACCCAGGTTCTTCATGTCGAAGGGGGGCCGCCCCGCCAGACAGCGGAAGGTGATGGCGCCCAGGGCGTAGACGTCGACGCGCTGGTCGATCTGCCCGCCCTTCCACGACTCGGGCGCGATATACGTCGGCGAACCCGCGATCATCCCGTCGGCGGTGAAGCCACGCATGCGCACGAACTTGGCGAAGCCGAAGTCGAGCACTCGCACTCCTCCTCCGTGCGCCGCGTCGATCAGGAACAGGTTTCCGGGCTTCAGATCGCGATGCACGATGCCCAGCTGATGGGCGCGTTCCAGCGTGGTCACGACGGGAGCGAGCAGCTCGAGCAGGAACGCCGGGCTCATCCGCTCGCCCCGCGCCTCAATATCCGTGAGGAAATCATCGAGCTCCATGCCCCACAGGCGCTCCATCACCAGGCACAGCGCACCATCCGTGGACCACACCTGATCCAGCACGCGAACTGCCGAGGTCCCGGTCAGCTGGGTCATCGCGCGCCCTTCACGGAACATCCGCTCGCGAAAGTCCGGATCCCTGGTCAGCACGTCGTTGAGCACCTTGATCGCGACGAGGTCGCCATAGCGCTGGTCGCGAGCCTCGTACACGATGCCTTGCCCACCTCGACCAAGCACCTGCAGCAGCTGGTAGCGGTCTCCCACCACCTGACCGCTGCGATCCCAGCTGCTGTGTCCCCCGGTGACCCGCATCGAAACCTGTACTTCTATCATGCGGGCGCCCGCGTCCGCGACGCTGAGTGGAGCAGGCTGCTCACAACAGATCCTTCCAAGCAGGCCGTCGCTGTCCTGTATCCACACTCGACCGCCGTCAGCGGGGGCAAGGTCGTCGAGAGCGGCGCCGACGCGCCCGGAACGGCGTTCGCTGCCGCTGTGCGATAGTATCTGCCGATGCCCGTCAGCGACCCCCGCCCCTCGTCCTCGATAGGGGGCGAGTTCTCGAGCCTGGACGGCTCTGGCGAGGGCCCTCCGATCGACAGCAGAGCGGTGCCCGGTCTGCTTGGTGAGCACGGACCACCCAGCTCGCGGGTCGAGCCAGGCAGCAGTCGCACCTCGCCCAAGCTCCGACACCTGGTCAGGCGCTCCTGGCTCGATCGCATTCGCTCGAGCAAGCCCATGGGCTGGCGGGGCGGCTTGCTGCTGCTGACCTTCGTCGCTGGGTTCATCGCGCTGTCCAGCGGCGTCGAGCTGACCGACCGCCCCGGCGTCTCGACGGCGGGGGTGCTGACCCGGCTGTACTACGCGATCGGCCTGTTCGTGCTCGGCGGACTCGACCTGGGCATGCCTCGTGGCGGGCCGGCCTGGGGCCGTGACCTTCTGTGGCTGGTCTACTTCGTGGCTCCTGCCATCACCGCGAGCGCGGTCATCGAAGGGGTGCTCAAGGTCCTCGAGCCTCAGTCGTGGCGTCTGCGTCGCTTGCGCGGCCACGTGGTGATCAGCGGATCCAGTCGCCTCGCGCTGCTCTACTTGAAGCGCCTGCGCAAGCTGGAGCCCACCGTTCCGGTGGTCATCGTAGACCCCCGCATCGGCGAGTCGCTCTCCGATCAGGCCCGAGAGGTTTATCGTGCGGAAATAGTGCAAGGAGACATCGCCAGCAGTGCGATCCTGGCGCGCATCCGCCTGGACCGCGCGGCGCGCGTGGTGCTGCTGAGCGACAACGACTTCTCGAACCTGGACGCGGCGACGCGCGTGCTGGACCTCGCGCCACGGCTCGAGGGCAAGATCGTGGTGCACGTCGCGGATCTGCGCTTCATGCTCGGGATGGCTCACACGCTCGTCGCACGCACCTGTGCGATCTTCAACGCGCATCAGATCGCCGCCCGGCATCTCGTGGACACGCGCGTGCTCAAGCATTTCAACGAGACGCTGCCCCGAGACCGCGTGGTGCTGGCCGGCTTCGGCCGCTTCGGTCAGACGGTGCTCGAAGAGCTCCAGCAGCGGGCCCCTGGGGGCTTCGACCGTTGCCTGATCGTGGACACCCACGCCGACCGCGCGAGCAGTGAGTTCGCAGAGCAAGTCGGCTTCAAGGAGGACTACGAGCGCTCCATCGTGGAGGGTGACATCAAGGACCCGCGCCTCTGGCGAGAGCTCGAGCAGAGCCATCAGCTGTCCCAGTGCGAGCCGGTGATCATCGTCGGCTCCGGGGACGACGCGACGAACCTGCGCGGTGCGATCTGGCTCAAGCAACGCTGGCCGAACGCGCTGGTGATCGCCCGCAGCTTCCGCGGCTCGCTGTTCGCCGAGGAGGTGTCGGTGGAGAGCGGCTTCGAGATGGTCAACGTCGCCGATCTGTTGCTGGCGAGCATGCCGGAGAGCTGGTTTTCGGTGCGCACGCGCGGCGCTGCGTAGGGCACCCCGCGGCTCACCTCTGGCTCGCCGCTTCAGTCAGCGCTTTGGTCCCCACTGGACGTCGATGCGCACGCGACCGTTCTCGAACTCGCTGATGTCGAGGCGAGCATCGCCGCTCACCCCGGAGATCCGATACACGGCGGACGCCGCGCCGCACCAGGCGAGCGAGAACGCCTCGCTGCGAGTCAGCACCGATGGCATTCTCCGCACGGAAATTACGCCCGAACCATGGCCATCGAGCTCGGCTCCCTCGACCAGCATGTCGCCGCAACCACGGGTGACCAGCTCATGTACCCGCGGCGCCATCCGCATGTAGCCAAGCGTACCTCCCCCGTACAGCGCGCGAGCCCCGAGCAGCACGGGCTTGAGCAGCGCCCGTCCGAACGCCTCGAGCATGAACGAGCACCAGAAGTCCCTGGCCGCAGCGCTGCCCAACGCCCGCACCAGCCCTTCGGCGATGTCGACCTGCAGCTCCGCAGGAATCCAGGCGAGCAGCGCGGCCTCGCGCACCACGCGTCGCGTCTCACCGACCTCGGCCCACACCGCCGAGCGCTGCGCCTCGGGCAGCTGCTTGGCGTGGGCCATCGTCAGTTTGGGCCAGCTCGCGCGCACTTGGGCCATGATGCGCCTGGGAGCCTAACAGTTACCGTAGCAACTGCCACGTCTGCCGGCAGGCGCAGCAGGCTACTTGTGGATGTGGACCAACGTGCCGTCTTCGAAGGCCTCTCCAGCGTAGGCAGCGTGCCAGTGCTCGGGGACCTTGGGCGACGCCCACTGGAAGACGAAGCGCGCGTCGATTGGCGCGACGTTCACGCAGCCGTGGGACCTGGAGCGCCCGAAGTCATCGTGCCAGTAGGCACCGTGGATGGCGTAGCCGCCCTTGAAGTACATGACCCAGGGCACGTCCCGCAGCTCGAACTCGTGGTCGGCCACGTTGGAGTCCATCGTGGTGGTCACGTGCTTCTGGTAGATGTGGAACGTTCCCCGAGGCGTGCTGAGCGTCTTCTTCGGGTCACCCAGGCCGTCACGACCCGTGGAGACCAGGGTGGCGTACACCGGACGATCTCCCTCCCACAGCACCATGGTCTGGCTGACGATGGAGATGTCGATCCACTTGCGTCCCTTGCGGGCCCAGCTCGGCAGGCTCCGGGGCTTGGCGGCGGTCTTGAGATCCTCACTCCGCAGCCAGCGACCGTTCTTGGTCTCCACCATGCGCACGCCCATGATGCGCTGGACCTTGCCGGTCAGCGGGATGTACTCGCGCCAACCCAGGCGCTCCCCCCGCTCGAGCTTGCCGCCCTTGAGATCCCACCAGGTCGCGCCCGCTTTGCGCGCGAACGCCACGGGCAAGCCGACCTTCGAGACGTCGTAGCCGTGGAAGGGTGAGCCGCTGTCCGCCTTGAGTTTATCCGCAGGGATCAGCCGAGCGTCCGTGCTGATCGCGTAGCGGCGCTGGGTATCACCCTCGCCCGCCACGAACGTACCGATCAATGCCACGCCGGCGTGGCGCTTGATGCGATCGGCGATGACCGCGTACTCCGGCGCCTTGAAGTGACTGATGTTGGGGATCTTGCGGTCGCCGTCGAGCCACCACGGGATCTCGTCATGACCATCACCCCCGTAGCGCTCGCTCATGTCCATCGGAGTGGCGTGCTCGGGGATCGCGCCGATCGCCACGCCATTGCCGTCCAGCGGCACGTCATTCGCGCCCACGTCCAGCGCGTCCCACCGCTCGTGCAGCTTCTTGTAGCTACGCAAGTGGCGCGCCAGGCGCATCTCGTACTGAAACATCTGCTCCTTGCTCGGCACCCGTAGGTAGTTGGGCGCGATGGATCGCAAGAACGCATACGCGTACGGCATCGGCTTCTTCTGGTCGGGCTCCACGCGCACGGCACGCGCGATGGGGTGCTCGAGGTCGATCGTCGCGTCCTTGTCGGCGCACACGAAGCCCACGGGACGCACCGCAAACCAGCCGCCCTTGCAGTCTCGCTTCGTCACGGGCTCCTTGGAGCGGGCCACGCGGGCACCGGCTCGCAGGTAGCCAATCGCGGTCGCACTGCGACTGGGCTTTGCGTAGACCGGCGTCAGCATGGCGATGGGCGCAAGCTTCGGGTTGTCCGCGGCGGGCACCGGCACCTGCGACCAGTCCTCCTCCGCGGGCAGCTCCGCGCCCCCGTTCTCCGCTTTGACCTTGCTGAGGGCCGGTTCTTTCTTTGCCTCGTCCCCACCGAAGAAGTCCGGACCGCTACAGGCAACCAGCGCCGTACAGGCCAGGACGGGAGCGAGGGTGCATATGTGCTTCGTCACGCGCCTCATGGGCTCCCACATGCACAACCCCAGCGATTTGGGCCAAAAAACTGGGCTTCGCCGCGGACTAGCGTGACGAGATGGGGTCGGGGCGCGGCTCCAGCTGGGACATCCGCCCCTCTCTTGCCTGATCCGGGATCAGCTGGCGCAGCTGCCACGCGTGGAGGAACAAGCTGCGCTCGGCGGCGACGAACGCATCCACGCTGCGCACTGCCAGCTGATAGGCGACTACCATCACGAGCACGTGAAAGACTACCAACCCGAACACCACCATCCCGCCGTTCAGGTCGACTGCCCAGGGCGAGATGTGTAGCCCGTGAGCGTCCAGCGTGATCGAACGTGGAAGCACCCCGAGCAACTCGAGCGCCACCGGACCGAGCACGGCAGCGATCCCGAGTGCCAGCACCAGCCAGCGCAGCATCGCGTCGGTACGCAGCGACATCAGGTAGACGAGCAGGGCCATCATCCCCAGGGTCGGCAGCACCACGAATGGACCGAACAGCACGGTAGTGCCTGCGATGGACAGAAACGTCAGCGACAGGCCGACCGCTCCGTGCCACGTCTCGAGGCGCGGCAGGCGAGACATGAACAGGGCCCAGCCGACGGAGACGAACATGGTGCCCATCAGCAGCCCGACGGCGAGCCAGCTCTTGACGCCGGAGTACAGCAGGAAGGGCAGCACCATCAGCCACCCCGAGTACGCCAGCGCCGTGTTCCGCGCGGCGTGACGTCGATCCTTCTGCAGGATCAGATCGATCTCCGCTTGTGCTTCGGGGGGCATGTGGCGAGGCGGATCCGCTAGCAGGCTGATCAGCGTCGCCAGGGCGCCCTGGTGCGTCGGCTGCAACGCGAGCGCCGCGTTCACCTCACGCAGGGCTCGCGAACGCTCTGCCGACCCGCGCTCCGGGTCGTCCTCCAGAGCGCTCTTCGTCAGCGCGATCTGGGCAGACTGGGCATGGACGTTGGCCAGGGCGCTTCGTCGCTCGTCATCCCGAGCACCGTCGAGGAAGCGCTCGATCGCTTCGTGAAGCTCGCGGGCCTCGGGGCGCTCCGCCGGATCCAGCGCCGTGGTGCGCTGGCAGACGTCATCCAGCTCTCGCGGGATCTTGCGATCGGGGGCGCGAGCGCTGGGCCGGCCAGCGGTGCCCATCAACGTCGAGGTGAAGATCTCGTCCACCGTCTTGCCGCGGTGCATCTGCTGGAACGTGATGAGCTCGAACAGGATTGACCCGAGCGCGTAGATATCGGCCTTGAAATCGACGGACCCAGCCCCGCGGATCTGTTCGGGAGGCATGTACCCGGGGCTGCCCAGCACGCTACCAGCCTTGGTCTGAGGATCGTCGGAGGCGGGCAAGAGCACGCGACCGCCGGTGGGCTCCTCCACTTCGGGCAGCTTCGCCAGTCCCCAGTCCAGCACGATGACCTCACCGAAGTCACCGAGCATGATGTTCGCCGGCTTGAGGTCCCGGTGCACCACTCCGCGCGAATGGGCATACGCCATGGCGAGACAGACGCTGCTGAACGCGGTCAGCAGGCGCCGTCTGGAGTAGCGCTCGATCATCTCCGGGTCACCAGAGCGGATCCCGGCGAGGATCCGCTCCAGGGTGAGCCCGTTGACCCGCTTCATGGTGAAGTACGCCGTGCTACCGGTGCTGCCCAGGTCGTAGACCGGGACGATGCTCGGGTGCTCGAGCTGTCCCTGGACCCGAGCCTCCCGGAAGAACCTGGCGCGCAGGCTGGCGCGCTGTCCCATATCCTCGCGGATCACCTTCATGGCCACGTCGCGGCCGATGCGGTGATCGCTGCACAGGTGCACGACGCCCATGCCACCCTCCCCCAGGACGTCGACCAGATCGTAGCGCTCCTCGAAGCCCTCGTCGGTGGGCGGCTCCGGATTGGGGTCGACTGGACTGAGCTCCGTGCGCAGCGTCGGCGAGGACTTCCAGGTGTCCACGTCCTTCACGACGGTGACGGCGTCATCACTGAACCCCGCCGACTGACGGTCTCGGTCGAAAGGTGGCTTGTTCACCGGTCGGACATCGTACACCGCCGAGCGGCGACAGGCCTGGTTCCAGGCTACCAGCTGCGGCGCGCCAGTCGCGTCGCGCGCCCGAGCTGACTGAAAACCTCGATTTGCTCTGGGCGCATGACGTAGGTGTCGGTGAGCAAGGTCTGTCCCTCCCCCAATACGACCGCGATCCCCCGACGTTGATACAGCTCAGGGGCGTCCTCGAAGCGGTCGAGCGCTGCCAACAACAACTCGCCGACCTCGAACACCTCACCCTCGATCGCGCCAGGTCCGGCGCTCGCGTCCGGTGTGGCGAGCCAGCCTGGTTCGGCGGAGGGGTAGACCAGCGCGGGGTAGTCATCCACCTGGAACAGCCAGGCTGGGTCCAACGTCTGCGCGGCACCCACGAACGCAGCTCCTGCGAGCTCCGCGTGATGCTGATGACCTCGCTTCAGCGAGCCATACACGAACACCTTCATGGCGCGGGGACCTGCAAGGGTTGCACCCAGGCCTTGCGGCCCCGTGAGTCTCGCACCACCGCGCGCACGTAACCCTCGTCTCCCCGAGGATCGTACTCCGCGATCGCTCCGCGCTGCCTGGCGAGCGCTCGGCCTCCGCGGCCCACGAACCGGGTCTCGTAGTCCTCGCCGTCCTCGGCGCGGATCTCCACACGCCAGTGCTCGCGACTGCGCTCGAGCCGAGCCAGTTCGACTCCGCTCGACGCATAGAACTCGCCAGCCTCTAGCGCAGCGCGAATACTGCGCTCGTTCGGCTCGGCGTAGACCTGCACCCAGCCGCGGTCTCCGGTGTACGCGCTCTTCATCTGCCGCCTGCGCTCGGCGGCCTCGGAGAAGTGGTGCGCGTCGTCCGTCGCCACGCCGTACACCAGCAAGCCTTGCGACAGGACCCCATCCCACAGCGACTCGGCGTGCGACTCCGCGCGCTCGTGGCCGCCCGGGTGCTGGGAGTCCAGGGCTGCGTTCGAGATCTCGAAGAACTTCGCGCCGCGCTTGACCAGTCGAGCCAGCAGACGCTCGTCGACCGCGAAGTGGAAGTTCGGATGCATGATCATGCCGACGCCGCCCAGACGCTCCGCCAAGGCGAGCTGCGCATCGTAGGCGGCGAAGCGCCCCTGCTGAAAAGGCAGCTTGAGCTGTTGACCATCGGACACGTCGTGCAGGAACACCGCCCCCGTGTGGAAAAGGCAACGGAAGCCCGGAGCTGGCGCTGGATCGCAGACCGTCGCATTCTGAGTCAGCTCCGCGCCAGCGAAGACCAACAGGTCCTTCGAGGGAGATGGCTCCAGCGTGACCCGGTTGTGATCCGTGATGGAGACGAACCGGTAGCCGTGTTCTGCATAGAACCTCAGCACGTCCGCTGGGGGCTCCCTCGCATCATAGGAGCCTGCGCTGTGAACGTGGAGCTGCCCCTTGAGGAAGCTGGGCGCGGGAGCGCTGGCGGTTGCTTCGGGGGCGGCCACGGATGCAGCAACCTCCGCCGTTCGCTCGACTGGGCTCGCCGCACGTTCTTCTGGGGGTGAGGCGCGCCAGGTGCCAGCGGGACTCGCCTCGGTCAGCGGCTGCGCTGGCGTCTCGCTGCGCGGCTCCCGAGAACCGCAGCCAAGCGCCAACAGCGCGATCCAGAGCCAGTGCCTCACACTGGAGGGCTAGCAACTCCAGGCGCCCAGGGCCAAACCCCTGCAGCGGGCTTTCACGGCGAGCAAGCGCCCGCTCGGCGCGAATACTGGTATGCTGACCTCCGTCTCACGGCGCTCAAACCGCCACGCGCGGGTGCGAAGGGGAAACTTCAGATGAGAATTCAGCTTCTGTGTATCGGATTGGTGGCGAGCGTCAGCTTCGCGGGCTGCGTCATCGTCAAGGACACGCCCGCCAACACGACTCCGGCGGCCGCGCCCGCCACCGCGACGGCCACCGCCACCGCCACCGCGACGGCCGAGCCCACTGCGACGGCCACTGCGACGGCCGAGCCCACTGCGACGGCCACCGCAGAGCCCACCACCACCGCCAAGGCTCGCGGCTTCGAGCGTCCGGCTCCCACCCCAGCTCCCAGCGGGACTTGATCCGGGTGGCGTTGGCGAGGCCGCCCGAGCACGGCCTCGCCAGCCACGAAAGTCCGCGAGGGTCGTTCCGTACGGTGGATGCGCCGTTCCCCTCGCCCCGCTCGCCTGAACTCCGCACCCTCGGAGCTCTCCAGGGCGGAAAATCTCGCTGAGATCCCCAATAGATAGCGCGTTTCAGGGCCCCGCCCCGGGCGATTGTCCAACAAAGTTGGTTGATTGTTGGACAATTCGTCGGTAGACGGCTCGTGTGGCTGCTGTCGCAAGGGGATCGACGCGAGGCCGAGAGGCCAAGCGTGGCGGCGGTCGCCGGATGCGGAAGTCCGGGGGCACCCTCGCCGAGCAGGTCGCCGAGCAGCTGAAGCGGGAGATCCTGTCTGGAGCCTACGCACCGGGAGACAAGCTCAAACCAGAGCTGACCCTGGCCGAAGAGCTGGGGGTCAACCGCTTTACCGTGCGGGAAGCAATGCACCAGCTCGAGCAGCTGCGTCTCATCGAGCGCCGACCTGGCGCAGGCACGCTGGTGCTCGACTACTCTCAGAACGCGTCGGTCGACGTGATCGAGTACCTCGTCCTGAGCGAGGATGGCGTGGTCAACACCGAGGTGCTGGGCAACCTGCTCGAGACCGCGCTGATGCTCAGCGCGGACCTCGCCTCCCTCGCCGCAGAGCGCCGCACGGAAACGGACCTCCGGGTGCTGGAGAGCGTGGTGTCGAAGATGCGGGGTGAGAGCACCCTCAGCCGACTGCTCTGGCTCGACTTCGACTTCCATTGGGCGCTCGCCGGGGCCGCCAAGAACCTGGTGCCGAGACTGCTCATGAACAGCGTCAGGGGGTTGTTGAAAAAATACTCCCATCTACTGGAAACTCTTTGGGTTTCCCCGAGTTCCATCGGCGAGGGATACGTTCATGTGGTGGCTGCGATACGCGCTGGAGACGCCCCGCGCGCGCGCAGCCTGGTGCAGTGGATCTGGACCAGCCGTCATCAGCGCTTCGTCGAAGCGGTGCGGGAGATGGCGACGACCTGAAGGACTCCTCCGCCGTCGGCTCTCCCCTCGAGAGGCGGCGGCGGTCGTAGCGGTTCGTGGCCGACCACGGGCCTCAAACTCCGCGCCCTTGGGCGCGACTCAAGCAAGCACAGGCGCCCCGAGCGCGATTGAGAAAGTAGGAGATACCATGGCAACTGCAGCAGAGAAGATGGCCGAAGCCGGCGAGAAGATTGGCGGGAACAAGGAGAAGGCGGCGGAGATCGGCGCGACCTACAAGTTCGTGCTCGACGGCGACGGCGGCGGCACGTGGATCATCAACCTCAAGGACAACCCCGGGGTGACCGAGGGCGACGGCGACGCGATGTGCACCATCAAGATGGCCGCCAGCGACTACGTCGACATGGTCGAGGGCAAGGCCAACGGCCAGCAGCTGTTCTTCACCGGCAAGCTGAAGATCGAGGGCGACATGGGGCTCGCGATGAAGCTCCAGAAGTTCACCGAGATGCTCAAGTAGCACACGGCTGACCTCAGGCTGCTCGGCCGAGGCCGCGGAGGACGCGGATCCGTGCCGAGCCACGAGGAGCCATCGCCCCACCAGGGAGATGGCTCCTCGTGTTTTTGTCGAAGAGCAGCAGCCCAGCTCGGGTCGGCTCTCGTGTATCCTGGTGAGGCTTCGTGGCTCACAAGACTCCGCCTCAGTTCAATCGCAAGCACCCGTTCGAGACCGTGCGCCTCAGCCCGGAGGAAGCGCGTGGCTCGAGGAAGCGTCGTCGGTCGACGGCGCGCACCGAGGTCTCGGCGCAGGACGCGTTGCCCGACGGCAATGAAACGCGTGACATCCAGGTGATCGCTCCGGAGGCCTTTCCGCCTAGTGCGGATCTGCTGGAAGGCACGGATCCGCCGCCTGGGCGTCGCACCCCGGCGCGACCCCTCAAGGCGCCCGACTTCGGCGGTGATCTCCCGCGCAATGCCCCCGGGTGGATGCGGCGCGCCCGTCGCATGGCGCTCGCTCTGGAGGCCGCGATCCACTCACAGAGCATCAGCGACACGACGGAGGCCTGCATCGAGCGCGCCTGGGCCGCGTGGGAGCTCAACGGCTCGAGCGACGCGGAGATCGCGCGCGTGAGCCACATCGCCGAGCGTGCCCACACCGCCATCCGCAACACGCCTCGGGCGGAGCTCGCAGAGGCGGTCAATGACTGCGCCGAGGTGCTGTGGAACGCCTTGCCCAGCCATGTGCTGCGAAGTGCGACGTTTGAGCAGGTGGTGGAGGTCGTGCGCGGCATGAAGGCCGAAGCGGATCCATGGAAGGCGGTGCTCGAGGCGACGTGTTCCTTGCTCGGCTGGACCGACACCTCCAATGCCCACGCGGCCCAGGCGATCCGCATCGCGCTGGTGGATCACCCCCCCAGCTCGTCGACACCGGAGATTGAACTCGAATAGGTGGGGTTTCGAGGTATGGTGAGGGAACCCTCGGCGGCGCTCGCGCCTGGTGTCGACCGGGGTCTCCCACCATGGACACCCCGCGCTCCCACCTCTTCGACACCGCTCGGATGTTCGATGACGACGACGAGCGCGAGTCTGGGCGCTCGCTCCTGGAGACCGCGTTCCGTGGCCCGGACGAGGAGTTGCTGCAGCTCTCCCAGCGCACGGAAACGGCCCTCGCGCCTCCGTCAGAGGACCCCATCTCGGTGCCCAATGACGACTTCGATGGCGTCCACGCCCTGCCGCGCCTGCCCATCGATGCGCCCGAGTGGATGATCCAGGCGCGACGTCTGTCGGTCAGGCTGGAGCGCGCGATCGCCCGAGGCCGCGCCAACCGCACGACTCAGCTGCGTATCCAGCGCGCTTCCCTCGCCTACTCCGCACTGGAGAACTCGAACGCGCGCATCGTCCGCGTAGCCCACCTCGTGCGGCGCGCTCACCGCGCCATTCGCGACACACAGCGCCCCCTGCTCGAACCGGCGATCCGCGACTGCGCCGAGATCCTCTACGGCGGGCTGTCCACGCGTCTCAGGCAGTCGACGCCCTTCGACGCCGTGCTCGAGATCGTGCGTCAGCTCTACGCCGAGGCCGATCCGTGGGTGGCCGTGGTGGATGCGACGGCATCGTTGCTCGGCTGGGCCGACGCCAGCCGGCTCCACGCCGCCGAGGCCATTCGCACGGCTATCGAGGAGCATCAGCGGCAAGAAGGCTGAAGCGTGGACGCCGGGGTGATAACACCGCCCTCATGTCAGGTCCCGACGATGCACCTCCGGGGGAACGCGCCACCGATGCCCTCGACGTCAGCGACGTGCGCGAACACATCGATAGCCTGGACCGCCGGCTTCTGGAGCTGCTCGATCAGCGGGCAAGGCTCGCCCTGCGCGCTGGACAGCTGAAGCGCGAGTCCGGCAAGGACATCCATGATCCCGAGCGCGAGACGAAGGTCTTCGAGCGGCTGGAGGACGCCCTCAAAGAGCTCCCCGACGCGGTCTTCCCCGAGCGCTCGGTTCGTCCTGTTTTCCGCGAGGTAATCAGTGCCTGCCTGGCGCTGGAGCAACCGCTGTCCGTCGCCTACCTCGGACCGCCAGGCACCTTCAGCCACATGGCCGCCAAGAGCGCGTTCGGTGTCGCGATGCGGTACGTCGACACCTCGACCATCGCAGGCGTCTTCGACGCCGTCATGCGCAAGGAGGTCACCTACGGTGTCGTACCGATCGAGAACAGCACCGAAGGCGGTGTGACCTTCACCTTGGACAGTCTGATCGAGAGCGACGTCCACATTCGCCGCGAGATCGTGATCGAGGTTGCGAACTGCCTGGTGTCACGTTCGGCGGAGCTTGCGAGCGTGCGCAAGGTATTCTCTCACCCCCAACCCCTGGGGCAGTGCCGAACCTGGCTGAATACGAACCTGCCCCACGCGGAGATAGTGCTCAGCTCCTCCACGGCGGCCGCAGCCCGCCTCGCCGCCGAGGAACCCGGCAGTGCGGCGATCTCTTCACGCCTCGCAGCGGAACTCCACGGGCTGACTATTCTCCGTGCGGATATTCAAGACCGGAAGCACAACGCCACCCGCTTCCTGGTGATCGGAGAACGAGACGCTCCAAGGACCGGCAGCGACCGCACCAGCATCGTGTTCTCTGCGCCCCACGAACAAGGAGCGCTGAGGCGCAGCCTGGAGATCTTCGACGACGCGGGGATCAACCTGTCGCGCATCGAGTCGCGTCCCGCGGGCAAGCTCTGGGAGTACGTGTTCTTCGTGGACCTGGAGGGACACCGCGAGGATGAGAACGTCAAGCAGGCGCTCGGCACGCTGGGCGAGCGCGCAGCCATGCTCAAGGTGCTGGGCAGCTACCCCCGAGAGGCCGGGCAAGCGAAGTAGCGCGTGGGCGCGAACAGCCGGCTTGCTACTTGATCTCCAGCAACTCGATCTCGAACACCAGGGTGGCGTTCGGGGGAATGGTCGGAGGGCTGCCTGCCTTTCCGTAGCCCTTCGAGGCGGGGATGGTGAGCTTGCGGGTGCCGCCCTTCTTCATTCCGACCAGGCCCTCGTGCCAGCCCTTGATCACGCTACTTTTCCCCACGGTAAATTCGAAGGGCTCATCACGGTCCTTCGACGAATCGAACTTCGTACCGTCGAGCAGGGTGCCCGTGTAGTGCACCGAGACGGTGTCTCCGTCCTTCACCGCGGGGCCGGTGCCCTCCTTGAGGTCCTCGACCTTGAGCTCCGTGACGCCACCGGTGACGTCCTTCGGAGGCGTCGTCGCGGTGACGGTGGTCTTGCGCTCGACCGACGAAGGCTCGGGTACCTTCTCGTCACACGCGGTCGTCAGGAAGAGGCCCAGGGCCAAGCTCAGGCCGCCAATCAGTCGCAGAGTGGACATGGCGCTTCTTAGGGCCCACGAACGGGGAATTCAATCGCCCTCGCGGCCGATCTTTCAGTCTGCGTCTTCGAGCAGGCGATTGCCGACGGCGATCGCGCCGTCTCGGGCGCTGGCGATGATGCGCTTGGCTTCGGCGGCATCCAGCTCGAGCCGCTTGACCAGCTCGTCCAGCAGCTCCTGCTCGCTCTCCGATGTCTTGCCGTCCGCTGCGCTGAGCAACGCAGCATTGCTCAGCAGGATCTCCTTGCCCTCGTCGTCGAGCTCGTCGAAGGGCACGTCCTCGAGGGTCTTGCGCTCCTTGGCGAACTCCTTGAGCTCGGCTTCTTCTTCGTCGCTGGCGTCGTACAGGCCCAGAAAGCCGTCGATCACGCCCTCTTCGGGAGCCTCTACCTGACCGTCGGCCCAGGCGACCGCGATCAACGAGCGGACGATGTTCTTTTCCTCGGGGGTCATAGCTCCGTCACCGCCTTCGCGGGGTCCATGGCGCAGTTGATGGGTGGAGGTTCTGGGTAGTCGTCGGTGCCGCTGCCGCTCACGCGCACCATGGTCCAGGTGGAGCCGCTGATGTCGAGCTTGGTCGGCTTCACGACCGTACCCTGCGGAATCGTTCCACAGTAGAAGTCAGCCGTCTCGCACATCCCCTGCGGGTCGTCCCGAGTCTCCCCGGGACAGGTGCTGATCAGCAGGTTCTCGGCGGCGATCGGGCTGCCGCTGATGGGGTTCGCTGCGCCGTCCTCGACCGACAGCGACTTGGCCAGGTACGCGAGAGAGCCATCGACTACCAGCATCGGGCCGACCGTGATCGGCGGTCCAGCTGGGGTCTTGCGGTCCGCCTTCGCGAGGGGCTGGAGCGACCAGGTGAGGTAGAGCTGCCCGTCCGTCTCTTCGCTGGTGGCGGTGGCCAGGAAGACCAGCGGGATGTCGTCGGCGACGGAGGCCGACAGGGTGTAGAAGAACGTCCCGTCCAGCACCCCGGCCGCCGGGTTCGTGCAGCTGAAATCGCAGGAGCTCTTCACCTCGGGCACCGGATCACAGGTGGTTCCGCCATCGGTGTCCCCGGCGTTGACCTGGTCTGCACAGCGATCCGCGAACGCCTTGAGCTCGCCCTCTGGATCCGCACAACCGCCGACTGCCAACGCGCCGGCCGCGCCGAGCAGCGCAACCAGCAATCCCCTTAAGACGCGTCTCACGCGCTGACTCTGCCAGACTGCGCCCCCGAGTTGAAGTCCCGTAATGCGCCACCTCGAAACCCCATGGAGGTTTCTTCGACATCTAGGTAAAAGACTTCCATCGAGGGCTGAGCCGCGAGGCTCACCCGAGTTCACGCGGGGTTCGAAGCGTGCACGTTCTTCCGGAGTCCGTCGGTACGCGCTCGAGCGCGACGACGGCCCACGATAAAGCCGTCTGGAAAGGGTCGACAGCATGAGTCAGCGACGGGGACAAAGTTGGCGGAGCAACTGCCTGAGGAGTGGCGCCGCCGCGGCGCTCGCCAGCGCGGTGCTGCTCAGCGCCGGAGCCGCTCACGCCTCCGGCTTCTCCGTCGCTCGCTTCGGCAGCGAGCACGGCACCCCGATGACCACCAACGGCACCAGCCTGTACTACAACCCGGGCGGCTTCGCTGCGAGCGACGGCACTCATGTCTTCATCGACATCACGGCGGCGTGGCGCTCCGCCAGCTATCAGCACACGGAAGCGCCAACGGACTACTCGGCCGACCCGAGCAACCCGGATGCAGACCTGGCTCGCGAAGCCAACACGGCCGAGGGCTCGCTGTTCAACGTCATCCCCTCCCCTTCCGCCTTCGTCACCACCAAGCTCGGTGACCTCGGCTTGGCCCTCGGCTTCTTCACGCCGTTCGGCGGCGCGGCGAAGTGGGACAAGAACGACGACTTCAAGGATCAGACGCGGTATCAGGGGCTCTACGACGGCGGCCAGCGCTGGTACACCATCGACGGCCAGCTGCGTACGTCGTACCTGAGCCTTGGCGTCGGCTACAATCTCCCGGACGCGGGTCTGTCCTTCGGCGTGTCGGGCAACATGCTGATCTCGCTGGTGCAGACCCTGCGTGCAAGGAACGTCGCGGGCAACGACAACATCCAGCGCGAGGGCCGAACCTACCTCGATGCCTCGGGGATCGACTGGTCGTTCGGGCTCGGAGTGCGCTGGGCGGCACCAGAAGACAAGGTCGTCGTTGGAGCGTCCTGGCAGTCGGCGCCCAACTTCAACGGGGAAATGCGCCTCAACGGCACGCTGACCAACGTGTACGGCCCTCAAGACGCGCTCGCCGGCGGAAGCTCTGGCCCCACCGACTTCACCACCGCGCTCCCTCACGTGTTCCGTCTCGGTGCGGAGTACAAAGTGAACGACACGCTGCAGCTGCGCCTGTTCGGCGACTACCAGAACTGGAGCGTGCTCGAGGACCAGTGCGTGGTCAAAGAGGGCGGCACCTGTGACATCCAGCCGGATGGCTCGGATCCGAATCGCGCTGGCACGGTCAACCAGCCCCGAAACTGGGAAGACACCTTCGGTGTGCGCGCTGGGGCGAGCTACTTCCTCGATCAGGGACACGGCCCCGAGCTCTTCGCGGGCATTGGTTATGCGTCCAACGCGATCCCGGACGAGTACCTGGAGCCAGCGTTGATGGACTTCGACGCGATCACCCCCGTGCTGGGCGCCCGCTTCGAGGTCAGCGAAGGGTTCGCGCTCGCTGCGTCCTATACCCAGGTGATCTACTTCTCCCGCGACACCTCTGGTGACTCCGTCCTGGGTTCGAAGGTGGATCCATCCCGCAACGTCGACGCTGGCGGCAAGTACAGCCAGAGCGTCGGCGTGCTCAACGTGAACGCCGACTACCAGTTCTAGCTCCGTCGACCGCGCTTTCGGCTGATCCAGACTCCGTTGCCGTTTCCGCCACGGAACGGCTCGGCGCGCCCTCACCCCCCCTGCGAGCAAACGACAATTTTTGCGCTGGAGGGTGGAAGTCTCGCCACATCGTCGGGATAGACTAACCCCATGGACCAATTCCGTCGCTTCGACGAGGCGTACTACCATCGCTTCTACGAGGATCCGAAGACGCGGGTCGTCTCTGCCGAGGAACACGCCAAGCTGGCGAGCTTCGTGTTCGCGTTCGCGGACTACAACAACCTCAAGATCAAGTCCGTGCTGGATGTTGGCGCTGGGGTTGGCCTGTGGAAGCAGTGGATCGAGCAGAACAAGAAGGGCATCAAGTACATCGGCACCGAGGTCAGCCAGGCGATGTGCAAGAAGCACGGCTGGCAGAACCGCGACATCGCGCGCTGGCGCGATCGCAAGCGCCACGATCTCGTGGTCTGTCAGGGAGTGCTGCAGTACCTCCCGGATCCAGACGTAGCTCCCGCCATCGCCAATCTCGCGGCCATGGCCGGCGGGCTGATCTACCTGGAGATCACCACCCGAGCCGACCTTCGGGAGCAGTGCGACAAGGATCGCACGGACCACGACATCTACATCCGCAACGGCTCCTACTACCGCGGCATCCTACAGAAGCACTTGGTTCACGTCGGCTGCGGCCTCTACTGGCCGAAAGACATCGCGTGGCCCTTCTTCGAGCTCGAGATGTGCGCCACCACCAAGTAGCGGGGCATTGGAGCCAGCCATGAGCAGCCGCGCCCGCGTCATCGTCCGCTTCATCGTCTTCGCGATCGTGATCGGCGTGACGGTGCTCGGCATGCTCAACGTGTTCGGCGACAACAGCGCCGTGAAGCAGCAGGCGACGGAAATGGTCTGCGGCAAGCCGGGCTGTGAGGCTCACGTGGTCAAAGAGCAGCGCACGCCGTTCTCCCAGAGCTACGCCTTCCAGGCTTCTCGCCAGAGCCACGACCTGATCGAGATCGAATGCACACGGAAATTCGTCCTGCTCGGCGACTACGCTTGCGAGAACATGACTCCCGCCCCTCGCTGAGGCTTGGTCTGGACGCCTGGCGCGGCTACTCCACGGCGATGCCGAGGTCCTGGCGCAAGCTGAGGTAAGGCTCCGAGATCGAGAACGCGCGCAAGTCGTCCAGCACCTCTTCCGCGCTCACGCCAGGCAGCGGCAGCCGCTCCACCAGGCCCTGGATCGTCTCCAGATCGCCCCCCAGCAACAGCCCCACACGGCTGCGCCCGAAGGCCAGGCGTCTTCTCCACTCACTGAGCAGCTTGCTCACCTGCTTGATGGGCAGCTGAGCCACGGCGGCTTCCAGCTCGATCAGCGCCTGGTCATCGAGCAGCTCCTCCAGGCGCTCGCCGAAGGCCTCCGTCTGGTCGTCGACGTCGATGCCCTCCGCCCCCCCGAGGTTCAACCCCGCGAGCAACAAGTGCGCGAGCTCCGCGTCGCTTGCGTAGACCTCGGCCAGCTCGAAGGGGCTCACCAAGCCAGCGAGCGTGCGCCCCCAGACGAAGCCGAGCTCCGCGGGGCCAAGGCCCGATCCGAGCTTCTGCGCGGCGAGCACCCGGGGCTGCCCGAGCGCCCCTTCGACGCCCTTCGCGCTCGGCAGGATGCGCACCCCGACCTCACCCCCAAATGCCTGTTCCCAATCCCCACGGATCCAGAGCTCGGGTTGGTCGACGCCCAGCAACCGTGCGGCCCAGCCCAGCGCGCGCACCAAGGTGGCGGTGCTCTCGGGGTCCTGCTTGCTCGCCCCTTCGAGCCAGGGCATGCGCAGGCTGTGCTCCGAAGCCAGCTTCAGCGCGGCCGGTTCCAGGCGCTTGAACACGGCGTCGAGGTGCACCTGCGCCTCGCTCAGCTGACTCGTGGCGCCGAGCGCGGCCGTCTGCCAGCGCTGGGGAGTCACGCCCCGTGAGGGCGCGATCGCGCCGTCGGGGCGGTGCTGGGTCGCGAGCAGGGACTCGTTGATGTCCGCCTCGCCCAGCGTCTCCAGGGCGATCGCGGCGTTCCAGGCGGCGTCGGTGTCTTCCGCCTTCTCGAACAGCCAGAGCGCGCGGCGGTAGACGTCGGGGTTCCTCGGATGATGCCGCGCGGCGAGCTGGAACTGGCGAGCTGCAGGTACGTACTGCTGCTCGGCCTCGTAGAGCTCGCTCACGAAGTAGTAGAGGTCGAGCGCGCTCGGGTCGTTCTCGAGCGCACGCTGAAAGCTACGCTTGGCTCCGTCGAGCTCATCGAGCTCGTCGCGATACAACAGGCCGAGGCGCTTGCTCAGCTCGAAGCTGACCGGCCCCCTGGGCATGCGCTCGAGGCTGGCCTCGTAGGCCTTCGCGAGGTCCGAGAAGCGTCGGCGGGCCGCCAGCACCTTGCTCGTCAGCTCCAGGGCTTCGAGCGCACCAGGGTCGGCGTCCAGGGCACGACGGCACAGGTCCAGCACCTCCTCACCGCCCTCGAGCTCAGCGTCAGCGAGCTTTGCCGCACGGATCCAGATGCGAGCCTGCTCCTCGTGGTCCAGGGTCACCTCGCCCGCGTTGGTCAGCGCACGGATCGCCTGAGCCGGTCGCTCCAGCTGACTGAACGCAGCGGCGAGCTCCAGGTAGGCTGAGGCGTTCGCGGCGTCCGCGGCGCAGGCCGACTCGAGCACGGTCACGGCCTTGCGCGGGTCCTGGTGCTCGAGCCATATCTTGCCGAGCTCGACCAGGCTCATGCTCTTGACGTGAGGGTCGTCGGTCTGTTCCGCGCGGCGACGCACCCAGTCGCTCAGGCGCTGGATGTCACCCCCCGCGAGCACCAGCGCCTTGGCCTCCGAGAACGCCACGGCGTCGAGCGGCGTGATGGCCAGCGCCTTGTCGTAGTTGTGCAGCGCCTCGTCCTGCTTGCCCTGCCCAGCCTTGGCGCGCGCCATGCCGACGTAGACCAGAGCGTGCTCGGGGCCGCGCTTGCTACCCAGCTTGAGCAGCTGCTTCTTGTACTCGACCAGCGCGGCGGCGTACTGGCCCGCGGCGAGCAGCTCGGCGGGGTCCGGTGGCGGCGGCGCGCTCGGGCGCACGGACAGCGGCGCCGAGCTCGGAGGCGCAGCACGTGAGGAGCTCGGCGGTCCGGCCACAGCGCGCATACCTGGGTTGCTGCGCCCCGTCGGCTTGGGCGGCGGCTTACCCAGACGCCCGGAGCTTTTCGGCGCCTCGCTGATTGGCGGCTGGTCGGCAGCGCTCGCGGGAGGGCGCTCGGAGTTTCGGGGCTCGAGCAGGACCTGCATCAGGCGCTCTCTTGCGGGAAAGAAGCCGACGACCTTGAGTTCTCCGAAGGCGGGGTCTTCGCGCATGCGCTCGTACAGCGCCTGGACGTCCAGCGCGCGCCGCTCGCCTTCGGCCCGCTCGAGGGTCAGGAGCAGTAGCCGCGTGAGCAGGCCTGGCTGAGGCGCGACCTCACCGGCGGGCCTGGCCGAGATCATCACGCTCACCTCGGGCACCTCGGCGAAGCGCTGCCGAATCGCGTCCACCAGCTCGATGCCCAGCGTCGGGTCGTCCTCGTCCTCGACGTAGAGCAAGTCGAAGACCAGGAGGCGTGCACCGGGGCGCCCCTCGAGCAGCTCACGAAATTTCCCTACAGAAAATACACCTCCCCGAGGGTCATCGAGCACCAGCTTTGGCTCGCCGTCGCTCAGCCGCGCGTAGCCGGAGAAGTAGACCAGCGTGTCGCCGCTCTCGACGGCGGCGAACGCGCGCTCCAGACGGCTCTTCAGCTTGCGCCGCGGCTTGATCCGCTCGAGGGCGAAGCGCGCGTCAGGCTCCGCCAGGCGGTCTTCGATGAGGTCTCCATCGAGGGCGCAGCCAGGGCGGGGCACGCAGCGAGAGTTCTGTTCGTAGTTGGAGGCGAGGATGACGGCGAGTCGCATGATCGAGAGGGGTCCTGGTGGCTACCACAAGCTGGAGCGGCTTTCCCATAGGGAAGCGGACTTCATGCTGAGCACAATGATCCAGCACGCGTGTTTCGTGACCAAGCAACGTCCCCTCGCAGTGAGCGTAACGGACTACGGGAACTAGTTCAGACTGCGTTGATCTGGCTTGCCCAGGCGTCCGAGCACACGCCGCACCACATCGCTGTCATCGGCATCTGGCCAGCGTCGCAGATACTCGTGCAAGTCAGCACGCGCAGCCTCCGGTGCCCCCAGCTCGGCGTTGAGGATCCCGCGATCGCGGAGCGCCTCCTTGGAGTCGGGGATCAGCGCGAGCAGGCGGTCGAGGACCACGAGGAGTCGGGGCAGCTCCCCACGCTTCAGATACACGCTGCGCAGGTTCGTGAGCATGCGCGCGAGGATCAGTCGCAGCGGGCTCGGATCGAGCAAGCCCTGCTCGAGCACTCGGCGGGGCCAGCCCACGCGGTCGAGCATCTGCTCGAGATCCCGCAAGTCGAGCACGCGACCCCCAGAGAATGGATCGAGGATCAGGTGCTCGTCGTCGGCGCCATCGAGGCGCACCAGGAAGTGCCCAGGAAACCCCACTCCGCTCGCCTGGAGTCCCGCCCGCTGCGCGACCTCGACATAGACCAGGGACAGGCTGATCGGGATCCCCACTCGCCGGGTGAGCACCTGGTCGATGAACGAGTTGTCCGGGTCGTGGTAGTCCTCGTGGTTGCCGCTCAATCCGAAGCGCTCGCTGAGCTCCAGCGCCAGGGCCTCTGCCTGATCGCTCAGTCGCGCGTCAGCCAGCGTCACCAGGGGCCGCGCCAGGTCGTCCAGCGTCTGCTCGACACCTTGCCAGCTGAGCGAGGGTCGCGCATCGCGCGCGATCAGCAGCGCCCCCGTCAGCAGATCGAGGTCCTCGTCTTCCTGGGCGGCGAAGTCGGAGAACTCGAGCTCCGCACGCCAGGGTACCTGGGAGCGCGTCACTCTGAGGGCTCCTGACAGCAACGGAAGCCGATCTCGTAGAACCGGAAGCCGTCACCATGGGTGATGATGTCGTTCTGGCAGGTGCGTGTATCCGCCCAGTAGCGCCCCTTCAGGTTGCCGTGGAACTGACTCGCGCCACCGTCGCGGCGCCGCGTCCACTCTTCGACGCTGCCAGTCAGATCACGGACACCTGCGACTCCGACGCACTCCGGGTAGTTGCCTGCGGCCTCGGCCTGATACAGCTCGCGCACGTGATCTGCCGATGCCTTCGCGCTCGAGGAGACCTGGCTCACCCCCTCCAGCAGAGCCTCCAGGGAGTCATAGCCCGATCCATCGAAGGTATACGGCCAGCCGCTCAGCAGCGTCTGGTTGTACACCTTCCAGGTCTTCGCATCGTTGCACACCCCCGGTTCGCGGGTGTCTCCGTACGGATACTTTCTACCCTCGGGACCACCGCAGGTGAAGGCCCACTCGTCATCGAAGCACAGGCGCTTCGCGTGCCGCGCGCACCAGGCCTCCGCTTCATCGAAATCGAGCATCACGAGCGGCAGCGCCCCTTCGCGGTTCGGTGCTTCGTAGCGATCCATGCACACCGGCGCTGGCAAGCTCGGGTCGTCGATCAATTGCATATCCGCAGGGCATGGTGCCTGGGGTGAGTCGGGGGGTGAGTCCCCGGTGGCGTCCGCTGCGGCGTCCACCCCGGCGTCGATGGCGCCCGCGACGCCCCCAGACGCGCCCCCGCCGACACCAGCGCTCCCTGCGGCGCCACCGCTCTGCAGTCCAGCAGCACCTCCGCTGAGCTCCAGCCCGTTCTGCGCAGAGCCAGAGTCACTACATGCCGCCGCGACGATGACAGCTGCGAGGCAGCTGAGCGCGCCGAGCGCTCGCCACCAGTCGACCCTGCGCGTGCTGCGCGTCTTCCCCACGCCTGGAAGCGTTGAACGGTTGTCCAAAGGTCGCAACCATCTCACCGCGGGCCCTCGATTTTTCGCTCACGCGGCCGACAGGCACGGCCGGACGCCCGCGGGGTCGCCGCAAGTCCCAGGTTCTGCGCTTTTTCCGCAATCATACCCACCTGAGGTTTCGCGCTGTTCAAGAGCAGCGCTTCGCCCCGCTGGCTTCCCTCCCGGAGTCGCTCTAGCGAAGCTGAATGCGGCTACGTTTGCTCCTGGGCGGTCTTGGCGTTGGGCTCTTGCTGGTCACCACCGCGTGCAGTGACGAAGATGACGAGAAGAACCCGCGCCAGGGCAAGGGCAGCGGAGGAAACGGAGCCACCGGTGGCAGCAACGGAGGCACCGGCGCTGCAGCGGGGGACGGCGGGACTGGCGCGATGGGCGGCGTCTCCGGCAACGCCGGCGTCGGCGGTTCCGGAGGGAACAGCGGCGCCGGCGGCAGCAGCGGTGGAGCGGCGGGCGCTTCGGGCGCCAGCGCTGGAGGCAGCGCCGGGGCCAGCACCGGAGGCAGCGCGGGCGCGAGCGGAGGAAGCTCAGGAGCCAGCAGCGGAGGCTCTGGTGGAGGTTGCCCCACGGGCTTCGGCGACTGCGACAGCAACCCGCTGGACTGCGAGACCGATCTGAGCCTGGTGACCAGCTGCGGCTCCTGCACCAAGACGTGCAACGGTGCAAACGGAAGCGTGGAGTGTCAGTCCGGCACCTGCGTGATCACTGGCTGCGACGCCAACTACGGCGACTGCGACGGCCTGGAGGACAACGGCTGCGAGGAGAACCTGGTCGACAACGACAGCCACTGCGGCGTGTGCGGCCGGGACTGCGCAGCGGCCGGCAGCACTTGCAGCACCAACATGTGCGCACCGGTGACGGTGCAGAGCGCACTGCCCATCGGCACCGATAACTCGAACGGCGCGACCTGGGCCTTCGGCAACGGCGCGCTGTACCAGGTGGGCTACTACAACTACACGCTGCGCAAGGTACCGATCGATGGCTCGCCCATCAGTAGCATCTGGAGCGCCGCCACGAACCACGCTGGCCGCCGTAGCTTGGTGGTGAACTCGAACGAGGTGATCTGGACCCAGCGCGGCACGCCCAGCGTCGTGCTCAAGAAGGCGCACACCGCAGCCCAGTCGGACCTGCCCCAGGTGGTGTTCACCCCGCAATACCAGCCCTACTTCTTGCAGCAGAAGGGCAACGCCTACTACTGGTTCAGCGGCGATTATCAGGCGGGCGATCCTGGCGGCTGGATCTATACCCGCAGCGTCAGCGCAGCGGCCAGCGACCCGGGCACCCGCATCATGGATGTGGATCAAGGCACCCACAACATGGTGTTCGCCTTCGTGGCCGGAGACAGCGCGCTCTACTGGTACACCGCACAGTCCACACCTGGCGAGATCCGCACCACGCCGCTCAGCGGTGGAACTCCGAGCGTGGTCCCCACCGGGATCATCGCCTCCGGCTACCAGAACGACCGCGTGCGCCTGTTTCCGGTCGGTAACGACCTCTACTACCAGCGGGCAGAAGGCACGTCCTTCGCCAACGGCATCTACCGCTGGACGCCTGGCGACGCCGGACCCGGGACACAGATCGTGACCCGAGACGGCATCTCCGACTTCCTGGTCGACGGCACCTCGGTGTACTTCATCGTCCTGAACGCGAACGCCGTCTACAAGGCGCCGCTGACCGGCGCCGCGGCCGTGCAAATCGCCAACGTCGGCGGCGTGCGCTTCCTGCACCAGGACGCCGACTCGGTCTATCTCCAGCGCGGGAGCAGCACGACGGACATCGTTCGCGTGCTGAAGTAGCTCCTCCAGCAGCTCGAGTTCTTTCCCCGGGGGTGAGGTGCCTCGGCAGGCGCCTCACCCGATGTCGGACAGCTGGCCCTGGCTCCAAAGCGCACCGAAGCCCGCGCTCGGGAGCACCGATGCCCTACTCCTGGATCACGTCCATGAAGAAGCCGGCGAGCGCCGTGTGACCCGCAGGCGTCGGGTGGATGCAGCTGACATCGAACCACTGCTCCGCGTTGGGTCCGCGGTAGCACTGTAGATCCATGCGATCCCTGCGGTAACCGTGACCGCAGAACTGCTCCATCATGAACACCATGTCGGCGCCGGTATCCGCCGCGATCTTCGCGTAGCCTTCGTTCATCCCGACCAGCACCTGCGCACCGCTCAGCCAGGTGCCGCTCAGCCCAGCGACGCCGGCCAGCGGGCAAGAGCTGAGGTCGGCGCTGGTGTCGGTGTATTCGTACACGTTGGCGAACACCACGTCGTTGCCCATGGGGAAGTTGGTGGGGTCCTTGAGGTAGGTGATGGCGTCACGGATCTCGTCCACGTAGCCCGCTGCCTCGGTCTTGGCGGCAGCCAGCTGTGGCTTGTCTCGAGCGATGGCTGCGATGTCGTTTCCGCCGGAGATCACCAGCGTGAGCGTCTTCACGTTCCGCACGCTGGCGTCACCGAAGCAGTTCGGGATCTGCGACTTCATCAGGTCGTCGTTTCGCGCCCCGTTGACCGCGCAGGACTTCGTCTGAACACCGGGGAAGAGCGTCTTGAGCTGGGTGTCGAGCTGCGTGCGCACGAACTGACTCGACGGCGTAGGCGGCGTTCCATTCATGATCGAATCGCCGAGGTACACGATGCGCTCGATGTCCTTGATGTCCTGATGATTGGTGCCGTGGCAGTGGCTGCCCGTGGTGATGCCCTGGACGTCGTAGTCCCAGACGACGAGACCGTCCTGGATGTCCGCGAAGCACTCGTTGCTGGTGACCGCGCCGCTGCCTCCGTTCCCGCCGTTCGCTCCCGCGCCCGCAGCGCCGCCCTGGGCGCCGCTGCCGCCGGTCGCGCCGCTGCCACCCGTGCCGCCGTTGCCACCCGTGCCGCCGTCGCCAGCGCTGGCACCGGTGCCGCCGCTGCCGCCGCTAGCGCCGCTACCACCGTTCGCGCCGACGCCACCGCTGCCGCCATTGGCGTTGGTGCCGGTGTCGCCACCGGAGTCGGAACCGCACGCCGTCAGCATCAGGGCCGCGCACCCCAGCGCCGTGACGCCCGCGCTCACGCTCCCAAGACCGCTCCTCAGACCCAAGCTCTGCTTCCTCGCCATGCCAACCTCCTCAGCGTCCTCGGACGCGGCGCCACCCATGTTCCCGTGTCCGTCTCGACCGGTGAATCTCGCGGCGCTCCCCAAGTGGCGGAAGCGTAACGCCAGACACGCGAACGAAACAATCATGAGCACGACCGTTTGGTTTGCGTTTCACCCATCTGGAAAAGATCGCCGCTGGGCGTTTCTATGCGCAAAAGGCGTGGCGCTATGGGTCAAGTCGACGCGCGGCGCCTCGATCTCTCCCTTCATCCGAGGCGTCCTTGGCGCCTTCAGTCGAAGGCACTCCGGCGGTGACACCCCGTAGCGCAATGAGTCAAAGTACGCCATTGTTTCCTCACGGCAACCAAGCCAGGGGCTCGAGCAAGCTCCCTACGCTCCCCTCACCCCCTGCCCTGGATCCACGACGGTAGACGCTGGCGAGAGGCACCAGGAGTCGTGGAAGTCCGCCCACATAGCGCATTGCGTCATCGATTCCGGCGCTCCAGGCCTGCCCTATGGGAGAGCCAACTCAAGGCTTTCACACGGCTTTCTGAGACCCAGGCGAGCCCTGAGCCAAGCTGCCAGACGCTTCGCAGCTTATTTGCCCTCCTGGGCCAAACCCGCTACCGAGGCACCTTCAATAAGTCGCCGCGAGGCGCCGTAGCTTCAGCGCATCCCGCCCAGGGCGCGCTACCACAGCAGGTAAGCGAAGTTGGCCAGCAGCCGTAAGACCCAATCCAAGACGAAGTCCACCACGCCCAAGCCGAGCGCCAGCAAGGCGTCTCGCGGGGGCGGCGGAGGCAAAGGCAAGGGCAAAGCCAAGGTCGAAGAGGCGCCGCCTCCCCCGCCGGTGCCATTGCACGAGATCGCCCAGACGCGCTACCTGAACTATGCGCTGAGCGTCATCACCAGCCGCGCGCTGCCCGACGTGCGCGACGGCCTGAAGCCGGTTCAGCGGCGCATCCTCTACACCATGTGGGAGCAGCGTCTGCTGCCCACGGCGAAGCACCGCAAGTGCGCCAAGGTCGTCGGCGACGTGATGGGTAACTATCACCCCCACGGGGACTCGGCGATCTACGACGCCCTGGTGCGCGTCGCGCAGCCCTTCAGCTTGCGCGTGCCGCTGGTCGAGGGCTCCGGCAACTTCGGTAGCCTCGACGGCGACCCGGCCGCGGCCATGCGCTACACCGAGTGCCGCCTGGCCACGCCGGCGACGGAGCTACTGACGGAGCTCAGCCAGGACACGGTGCACTTCCGCGCCAACTACGACGGCACCAAGGAGGAGCCCGTCGTCTTGCCGGCGAAGCTGCCGAACCTCTTGATCAACGGCTCCACGGGCATCGCCGTCGGCATGGCGACGAACATCCCGCCACACAACCCCGAGGAGATCTGCGCGGCGGCGGTGCGACTGCTCGACGCGCTGCTCGAGGGCAAGGAGCTCAGCAGCCGCGAGCTTTGCCGCACGGTAAAAGGCCCGGATTTCCCCACGGGCGGACAGATCGTCTCCACGACCGAGGAGATCAAGCAGGTCTACGAGACCGGCCAAGGCGCGATCAAGCTGCGCGGCACCTGGAAGCCGGGCAAGCCGGGCAAGAACTCCAAGACGATCATCATCGACAGCATCCCCTTCGCGGTGAACAAGAGCACCCTGGTGGAGCGCATCGCCGAGGTGGTGAACAGCCGCAAGATGCCGCTGATCGTCGACGTGCGCGACATCTCTGGCGAAGACGTGGCCATCGAGCTCGAGCTGAAGAGCGACGCAGACGAGACGAAGGTCCTGGCGTACCTCTACAAGAACACGCCGCTGCAGCAGAACTTCAACGTCAACCTGACGTGTCTCGTGCCGACGGAGAACCCCGAGGTGGGTCGTCCGGAGCGCCTCGATCTTCAGAGCATCCTCTTCTACTTCTTGCAGTTCCGCCTGGAAGTGGTCACCCGGCGCCTGCAGCACGAGCTCGGCAACCTCGAGCGGCGCATGCACATCCTCGAGGGCTTCGTAAAAGTCTTCGACGCGCTCACCGAGATCATCAACACCATCCGCAAGAGCGAGGGCAGCAGCGGACGCGGCGAAGATCATGCAGCGTTTCCGCCTGGATGAAGACCAGACGGACGCCATCCTCGGAGCCTCAAGCCGTATCGCCTCGCGCGGCTCGAGATCCTGGTGATCCAGGAAGAGCTCAAGCAGAAGAAGAAGCGCGCCAGCGAAATCAAGAAGCTCCTGAGCGGCCCCGCGGGGCGCTGGGCCGTCGTCAAGGACGAGCTGATCGACGTCGGTCGCAGCCTGGGCGCCGCCGGTCGCCGGCGCACCCTGATCGAAGCGGTCGAGGACGAACCGGAGTTCTCCGCGGAGGATCTGATCGTCGCGGAGGACGCTCAGGTCCTGCTCACCAGCGATGGCTGGGTGAAGCGCCAGCGCGAGATCAAGGACATCAGCAAGGTGCGCTTGCGCGAGGGCGACAGCATCCTCAGCTGGATCGCCGGCTCGACCCGCGCCACCGTCTGCTTCTTCTCCAACTTCGGCACCGCCTACACCTGCCGCATCATCGACATCCCGGCGACCACCGGCTACGGCGAGCCGATTCAGAAGCTGTTCAAGCTCAAGGACGGCGAGGCCATCGTCAGCGCCCTCAGCCTCGACCCGCGCATCGTCGGCGAGCTCGATGGCAGCGAGGATCACTACCCCGAGACCTTCGGGGTCGCCGCGTCGACGGACGGCTACGGCCTGTGTTTCGGGCTCGCGCCGTTCGCAGAGCCGAGCACGCGCTCCGGACGTCGCTACGCCAAGCCGTCCAAGGGGCATCGCATGCTCAACGTCGCGGCGGTCACAGGCGACGAGACGCTGATCGCGGCCTCCAAGGGCCGTCGCGCGTTGCTCTGCGCAGTCACCGAGGTCAACTACCTCTCCGGCGCCGGAAAGGGCGTGATGCTGATGAAGCTGGGCAAGGACGACGAGCTCATCGGCTTCCTCGCGGCAAAGGGCGACGGGGACACCCTGACCCTGAAGACCAGCCTCGGCGGCGAACAGCGCGTGAACCTGAATCGCTACGAGCTGACCGGTCGCGGCGGCAAGGGGCGCGAGGTGATCAAGCGCGGCCAGCTGATCGGCGTCGTGCGTGAGGTGCCCGTGGCGCCACCGGTCTTCGCGGATGCTGAAGCCTGAGCCCAGGTGAGAGACGAACGATGAGCTACAGCGCAAAAGACATCACGGTACTCGAAGGCCTCGACCCGGTGCGCAAGCGCCCGGGAATGTACATCGGCGGCGTTGGTTCCGCAGGGCTCCATCACCTGGTGTGGGAGATCGTCGACAACTCCGTCGACGAGGCGATGAACGGCCACGCGACAGAGGTCCACGTCACCCTGCACAAGGACGGAAAGAGCGTCACCGTCAGCGACAACGGCCGCGGCATGCCCGTCGATGTGCACCCCAAGTTCAAGAAGCCCGCGGTGGAGATCATCTTCTCCACGTTGCACGCCGGCGGGAAATTCGAGGGCCAGAACTACAAGACCTCCGGTGGCCTCCACGGCGTTGGTGCGAGCGTCGTCAACGCCCTCTCCTCCGAGCTGGTCGCGAGGGTGAAGCGCGATGGCGCAGAGTACGAGATGCGCTTCGCTCAGGGCGTCGCTCAGGGCAAGCTGAAGAAGCTCGGCAAGGCGCGCGGCACGGGCACCACCGTCTATTTCCACCCGGATCCGCGCATCTTCCCCCGCATCGATTTCAACCCGGACACCATCCGCGAGCGCCTGGAGGTCGCGAGCTACCTGCACAAGGGGCTCAAGGTGACCTTCGTCGACGAGAAGGCGGGCACCAGCCAGACCTTCAAGCACGACGAGGGCATCGCCGACTACCTGAAGAAGATCACCAAGACCCGTGGTGACCGACCGATCCACGAGGCATTCACCCTGTTCAAGGAGAACGGCGCTCGAGTCGAGATGGTCTTCCAGTGGACCGAGTCCACCGACGAGCGCATCCTCTCCTACGTCAACGGCATCCCCACGGGCTCCGGCGGCACCCACGAGAACGGCATGCGTGCCGGCATCACCAAGGCCGTCAAGAACTTCATCGAGACCCACAAATTGACTCCGCGCGGAGTCAACATCACCGGCGACGACATCCGCGAAGGCGTGGTCGGCATCCTGAGCGTGTTCATCGAGGAGCCGCAGTTTCAGGGCCAGACCAAGGACCGCCTGAACAACCCCGAGGTGCAGAGCAGCGTCGATGGCGCGGTGCGTCCGACGCTGGAGGGCTGGCTCAACAGCAACCGCAGCATCGCTGATCAGATCGTCTTCCGCATCGTGCAGGCGTCTCGCGCCCGCGAGGCCTCGCGCGCTGCCTCCGCGGCCGTCAGCCGCAAGACGGCGACCAGCGGCAAGCTCACCCTGCCCGGCAAGCTCAGCGACTGCATCGCGAAGAACCGCACCGGAACCGAGCTGTTCATCGTCGAGGGTGACTCCGCAGGCGGTTCCGCGAAGCAAGGCCGCGACCGCAACCTGCAGGCCATCCTGCCCCTGCGCGGCAAGGTGCTGAACACCGAGGCGACGAGCCTGGCCAAGGTGCTCGAGAACAAGGAGCTGAGCGATCTCGTCACGGCGATGGGCTGCGGTGTCGGCAAGACCTTCGACGGCAGCAAGCTGCGCTACGATCGCATCATCCTGCTCGCCGACGCCGACAGCGACGGCCACCACATCACGACCCTCTTGCTGACCTTCTTCTATCGCCACCTGCGCGAGCTGATCGAGGCGGGCAAGGTCTTTGTCGCCGTGCCGCCACTTTACCGTATGGATATTGGCAAGGACACCTACTGGGCGGCGGACGACGACGACAAGCAGCGCATCCTCGAGCAGTACAAGAAGGGCAACGCGAAGGTCGAGATCACCCGCTTCAAGGGCCTCGGCGAGATGATGCCGAACACGCTGTGGGAGACCACGCTGAACCCAGCCACCCGCCGCCTGCTGCAGATCAACATCGCGGACGCCCTGGAGACGGATCGCATCGTCAGCGATCTGATGGGCAAGGACCCGAGCGCCCGCTTCCACTTCATCATGGACCGAGCCGAGGAAGCCGAAGACCTCGACGTCTAGTCGCGTTCCGTGAGCCCAGCGCGAGCCTCGCTCCTCTCACACCTCCGCGCCTCACCATCCAGCTCTCGCCAGCGGGTTCGGGGGTGAGGCGCGCTGGTTTCCGCTGCAAACTCAACTCGCGCTCCGGGCCCGGATCCGCAGTGTTTGCGCGTTCCTGCGCTCCGAGCGCCCCTCTGTCGTTACGTCACCGAACCCGTCGAGAGCGATACGCAGAGAATCGAAAAAGCTCGTGGTGAAGAATAGAACATGTTCTATTCTTGCTCCCATGAGTCGCTACTACACGCCCCCAATTCCCAACGGCTGGTTCCAGGTTGCCTACGCTGACGAGATCGCGCCGGGCGAGGTGAAGCCGCTCAGGTACTTCGGCAAGGATCTGGTCATTTTCCGTACGGAAGGTGGCCAGCTCACCGTCCTCGACGCCCACTGCCCGCACCTCGGCGCCCACCTGGGCTACGGCGGCAAGGTGGTCGGCGACAACCTGGAGTGCCCATTCCACGCCTGGAAGTTCGACCCGAGCGGCAAGTGCGCGGAGGTGCCCTACGCCAAGCGCATCCCGCCGAAGGCGAACCTGGCGTGCTGGCCGGTGCACGAGGTCGCCGGCATGATCATGGTCTGGCATCACGCGGGTGGCCTGCCCCCCCAGTGGGAGCTGCCGCCAGTCCCGGAATACGGCGACGACGAGTGGACGAGCCAGGAGCGCCGCTTCTGGAAGATCAAGACGCGCAACCAGGAGATGGCGGAGAACGCCGTCGACTCAGCGCATTTCCACTACGTGCACGGCGCGAAGAACATGCCCGAGAGCCAGGCCGAGTTCAAAGAGCACACCATGCGCGTCTTCTCCGACACCGGCATGGAGACTCCGCGGCAAGGTCGACGGTCTGTCGAGAGCATGTCTCGCGACGGCTTCGCCACGGTGCGCTTCAAGGGCATCGGAGACCTGCTCATCAACTCCGTCACCCCCATCGACTCCGAGTACGCGTCGACGTACGCTTTGCCTTTCAGGTGAAGAGCAAGCTGACGACCTCGCGGCGTAAGGCATTCATCGCCGAGATCGAGCGCCAGCTGGAGCAAGATATTCCAATCTGGGAAAACAAGATCCAGTGGGAGAAGCCCATGCTGTGTGACGGCGACGGGCCCATCGCGCAATATCGTCGCTGGTGCCAGCAGTTCTACACTTTCCCCGAGGAGCCGCCGGGGCGAGCGCTCGAGGTGCTCCAGAGCGCACCGAACTGATACTTCCAGCTCGAAGGTTCGACTCCGAGCGGACCGCTTTCATTCCCCTACGGTTCACTGCTCCGCGAGCCCCGGCGCGCCAAACGCGTCGGGGCTTCGTGCCATTTTCGCGGCGCAGCGCGACATGCCGGTACGTCATATGACGGGGCAAGGACCGTGTCGCGCTGCGGGCAACGGTTCCGGGAACTTGCGGAGAGAGCGCAGCTGGAGGTCGACACGACGCCTAACCATCGTTAGGCTTCTCGGCCGATGACGCGCTCTTGGCTTGTTCTGGGTTTGGTCAGCTCCCTCAGCCTGGCCTGTGGTTCTTCTGGTACGTCCGACGCGGGCAGCGGCGCCGATGGAGGTTCCGGCGCCGAGGGCGGCAGCGGGGCTGAGGGCGGCAGCGGCGCCCAGGGCGGCAGCGGCGCTGAAGGGGGCAGCGGCGCCCAGGGCGGCAGCGGCGCCCAGGGCGGCAGCGGCGCCCAGGGCGGCAGCGGCGCTGAAGGGGGCAGCGGCGCCCAGGGCGGAGCGGCGGGTGCGGGCGCTCAAGGCGGCAGCGCAGGGGCGAGCGGAGGCAGCGCCGGCGCCGCAGGAACCGCCGGCACGGGCGGTTCGCCGAGCACGGTGCGCTTCGTCGCCATGGGCGACGCCGGTGAGGGCAACCCGACGCAGTACAAGGTCGCCGACGCCATCAAGGCCGAGTGCGACAGCCGGGGCGGCTGTGAGTTCGCGCTCTACCTCGGCGACAACTTCTACGACGTCGGCGTCAGCAGCGACATGGATTCCCAGTTCCAGACCAAGTTCGAGATGCCGTACGCCAACCTGAGCTTCCCCTTCTACATTACCCTGGGGAACCACGACTACGGCTCCGGCGGCGCCGGACTCGAGCTCAACAAGGCGGACTACTACATCTCGTACGGCAACGCCTCGGCGAAGTGGTACTACCCGACGCGGTACTACACGGTGAGCCAGCCAGGCGTCGACTTCTTCGCTCTGGACAGCAACGTGATCTTCCTGAACGGCGACACCAACCAGCGCAGCTGGTTCGTCAATGCGGTCGGACAGAGCATGGCGGAGTGGAAGATCGCCTTCGGTCACCACCCGTACATCTCCAACGGCAAGCACGGCAACGCCGGCACCTACGAAGGCATCCCGTTCATCCCAGTCATCAGTGGTGGTAACGTGAAGGACTTCATGGAGGACGCGGTCTGCGGCAAGGTCGACGTTTACATCTGCGGTCACGACCACAACATGCAGTGGCTGCAGCCGAAGTGCGGGACCGAGTTCATCGTCTCGGGCTCCGGCGCGAAGACGACGGGCCTCGAGGGTCGCGGCACCCCCACCTTCTTCGAGACGGACGCGAAGGGGGGCTTCCTGCTGGTGGAGATCAGCGGAAAGACCTTCAGCGGCTGGTTCTACGACGAGGACGGCAAGGAGCTCTTCACCCGTACGGTGACGAAGCCCTGAAGAGACTGCCCTCTCCCCCAGAGAAAAGGCGAACGGCCAGCGACGTCGTGTCCCTGGCCGTTTCTGCGTCCCGCGCTGCAGGCGCTTCGAAGCGCGAGCTCAGTTGGCGTCGGGCTGGGCGTCGACGAACTCGGTGATGTGCGCCGTGTAGTCGTTGCCCTGGATGGCCACGGTCCCGCTCTGCCCCGCGTTCTCGCCGATGATGAAAGTGATGTCCTTGGGGATCCCGGCGTCCTCGTAGGCGTCGATGTCCGAGCCGGCGTTGCCATACGCCGCGGTGACCGTCCAACCGAAGCTGTCGGCGATTCGGTTCACCCAGGTGCGCTTGTAGGTGCGAGCGGAGTCGCCGAACACCAGCTGATTGGCGGTGATCATTGGCCCCTCCGGGAAGCCGTGCTCGATCATCCATGCACGCGTCTCCGCGCGGAAGAAATGCGGGCGTGCGGTGAGATAGACGACCTGGTAGCCCTTCTTTGCCCAGCGATTCATCATCACGGATGCAGACTGGTTCTCCTGCGGATCATAGTTTCCGTCGCCAATCTGCTTCGTGAGTTCTTCATCGCTGGAGGTCAGGGTGCCGTCGATATCGGTGACGATCACGTTGGCCCCGCGCTCCAAGAGGAAACTGTAGTGAGCGGTGCAGCTGCCGTCCCCCTCGAGGATGGCGTAGCCGATGCGCGGCGGCTGGCCGCCCACGAAGTCGCTGAGCGAGAACGAGTAGTTGCCGTCGGTGTCCGTCTTCTGCCGTCCGAGGTTCTTCCATGAGCTGCCGTCTTCGACCCAGAAGCTCACGTACTCCTCGCTGAAGCCGGTGAAACTCAGCCCCGTGGTGACGACGGTGCGCGCCTTCTGCCCCTCGAAGACGTAGGGCGCATCGAGCGGGGCGTCTTCCACCGGCATCGTGGTGTAGGCATATTTGCCGCCTGGATTTCCCAGGATGTCCGACGCCGAGTCCTTGACGCGCTCGAGAGACTCGGTGTCCGCGGAGTCGGCGTTCTCGAAGCTACTGCTCTCGGTGCTGAACGGAAGTGTCCCTGGATTCGGGCACTGCAGCCCGGAGACGTTGCCGCCCCCGCCGCTCCCGCCGCTCCCCCCGCTGTCATCGGTACCGCCACCACGACACGCCGGCACGGCCGCCAGGATCGCCAACAAGGACAAGGCTCGCTTCGCAGTAATCAATCGCATGATGCTCTCCAATCGCACTCAAGTAAGCGGCGCTCCTGGTCGCTGGACCTGCGCCCTGGTCACTCTGACTCAGAACCACCCGATCTGCAGGAACACGAACACCTGATCACCGATCAGTGGGTTCCCGTCCTTGTCGGTCTTGGGTCCCTCCAGGAGGTCGGTGAGTTGGTAGGCCACCTGGAGCTTCGCGCGGTGCTCTTCGATGTACAGGTTCGCGCCGAGCTCCAAGGTCCTTCGCTCGGTGTTGTCCACGACCGGATCGGCATCCGTGGGGAACCCGTCCTCCTGGCGGTTGATGTCGGAGATCTCCATGCGCGCCACGGGTTCGACCTGCGGACGCATGAAGGGCAATGGCAGGACGTAGCCCGCCTGGACGGCCAGGGCGCGCCGCGTCACTGACCCACCGCCATCGCGGCCGTCGCGCTTCGCGCCGATCAGCTCGCCTCTCAGCGTTGCCCCGTGGAACACCGCGCGCAGATCGCCTCCGTAGCGGGTCTCCGCCAGGCCCACGTCGTCGATACCGAAGCCCTTGCCCAGCGAGGGTGTGTAGCCGATGGAACCTCCGGCCGTGATCTGCAGCTCCGAGTCCCAGAGGTCCGACTCGCTCTTGATGGGCTCGTGCAGGCTCACCTCGACGCGACCGGTGTAGACGAACTCGTCGTCGATGTTGCGGCGCGCGCGGAAGCCTCCCTCGCCGTTGGCGATCATCGCCGCCCAGCCGATCCACATGGGTGCGAGATCGACCTCACCGCGCAGGCGCGCACCTTGATCGCGCCCGAACGCCAGCTCACGAACCCGCGCCGCCAGCGGAAACTGAAGCTGCGCCTCGGACTGCATCTGGGCCAAGCCGAACGGTTGCTTCATCTGCCCCACGTCGAGCATCACCAGCTTGTCGTTCAAACCCAGGGTACCGAACACGTCCTTGGGGTCGAAGTTGCCCGTGGCGACGTCGAAGCCGAACTCCATGCCCATGAAGAAGTGGGCGTTCAGCTCCTGCTTGCCCTTGGCGGTGAGGCGCGCGTTCGCGAACTCGAAGCCGTCGTGGGAGTCGTCCTGGTTGAATGGCGTGTCGACCTGAGAGACGAAGCCGGGCTGGATGTAGCCACCAAGAGTCAGCCCGAGGGGCCCGATCGCGATCGCAGCGCCCCCATCTTCCGAGTCCTTGCCGGGAGGCAACGGTTCGGGCGGCGGTTCAGCCGCCGCAGGACGCTGGATGGTCTGAGCCAGGACGGGAGTGGAGAGGGTGGTAAGCGAACAAGCAGCCAGCAGCAGCCAATGGATCTTCACGTCACTCCGAGCGATCGGCCCGGTGATCCGCGCGGCGACTCGCCCGCGGAGTGAAGCGCTGTTCTAGGGCCGACAGCGCGGGAACATGAGCACACTTGCAGACGCTTGGGAGCGAGGCGTCGCAAAAGCTACGCGCACGTCACACCCACGTCACATTCCCTGAGCCTGCGGAAACGCCCGCGGATCCGCTCCGAGGGCCGGCGAGCCTCGGCGCGCCGGCCCGACCGCGACGAGCCGCTGTGGACCGTGCCCTTCCGGCGGGCGGTGAGCAGTGCGCTCAGTGGTGACGGGCGCCCGTGCGCTTCTTGGTCTTGAAGGGCCGACCGTCGGCGGCGCTGCGAGGCGCAGGGGCGCGCCGGCTACCGAAGCTGGGCGGTCCCTTGCGCCGCTCCGGAGCGGCGGGGACGGCGCCCTTGAAGCGCTCCACCCGCAGGTTCGGCTCACGCGCATCTGGCTTCCGTGCGGCAATTTCAAAGGCCTGAGCGACGTCGCTCGCGACCTCGAATACGCTCATCCGCGCCTCGACCCGCACGGCGCCGATGGACTGGCCCTTGATACCGCCGCGGCGACACACGTGAGCGATCACGCGAGCGGTATTCGCGCCGCCACGCTCACCCCAGTTGATGAAGAAGGGCACGTAGCTCTGCGCGCGAGGCGTGCGGTCGCGCTCGACGAAGCCTCCCGCCCTCGGGTCCGCCTTGCCGAGTGGAAATGGCTCACGGGGCAGCGCCGGCTCTGCCAGCTTGATCAGCGTGGCCACGAGCTCCGCCGGGTCCCGATCCGAGAGTAGCCCACGGGCGTACTCCAGCTCGGCCTCGTTGTACCTCTCCCCCTCAACTGGATCCGCCTGCAGGAGCTCGAACATGCGCGTGCGGGTCTGCTTGGTGATCGCCTTGTACACCTTCTCCGCTGAAGGCCCGGGACGCCAGTTGCAGTCGATCCCCGCGGAGTGGAGCAGGCGGCGGATGCGCCGCTCGGCCGTCATCGGGACGATCAGCACGCTCTGGCCCTTGCGCCCGGCTCGCCCGGTACGGCCGCTGCGGTGGGTGTAGACGTCGGGGTCGTTGGAGAGCCCCATGTGGATCACCCGCGCGATGTCCGGCACATCGATTCCGCGCGCCGCCACGTCGGTGCAGATCAGCGTGCTGATCACGCCAGCCTTGAACGCGTTCAGGGTCCGGGTGCGCTGAGCCTGGGCCAGGTCGCCGCTCAGGTGCAGTGCTGCAAATCCATCACCGGCGAGCATCTCCGCGAGTTCCTGAGCGTCCACGCGGCGCTCGACGAAGATCAGCGTGCGCTCCCCCTGGCTCATCAACAGCAGGTTGACCAGGCAGTTGTAGCTCTCGCCGCGGCGGACCAGGTGCGCGATGTGCTCGATGTCCTGGTTCGCCTGGCCGAGCTCGGTGCCCGCGACGTGCAGCGCATTCTTCTGGAAGCGATCCGCCAGCGCCTTCACCGCTGGCGGAAAGGTCGCGGAAACGAGGTGGCTCCGGCGCTCGTCGGGCAGGGCGCCGACGATGGCGTCGAGCTCGTCCTTGAAGCCCATGTCGAGCATCTGGTCGGCCTCGTCGAGCACCACGTGACGCACGCTGTCCGCGCTGAGCACGCCGCTGGTCAGGTGATCGTTGAGCCGCCCGGGCGTTCCCACGAGGATCCGCGGCTTCTTTGCCAGGGGCTTCTTGTCCTTCCAGACCTCGGTGCCGCCAGTGACGCAAGCGACGTCCACGCCACGCACCTTGGAGAAGAGCCAGGACAACTCCTCGGCGACCTGATTCGCGAGCTCACGCGTGGGCGTGATGACCAGCGCCTCGGGACCGCTGCGACCAGGAGCCGGCTCGAGCAGCTCGTTCGCCAGCACGATGCCGAGGGCCACGGTCTTTCCGGAGCCCGTCTGCGACGAGATGCGCAGGTTCCTGCCAGGCGAGTCTGCGTCCAGCACCGCGCGCTGGACCTCGGTGAGCGAGCTGAAGCCACGCTGCTCGAACGCCGCCCGTAGCGGCTCGGGAACGCCGTCGAAGGGATCGCGCACCGGCACGCCGCTGATCGGAGAAGACACCGGAGCGTCGTCTTCGACGCCTGCGGCGGCCTCGAAGTCGGTTTCGGGGAGAGACTGGGACATGTCGTTACGCCGTTCCTGCGCTTGCGCGCTTCACACGAGCCTGCGGAGCTTCACCGCACCTCCGCTCGCAGGAGCGCGAACAGACAAACAATCAGGAGCAGCGGTGCTCTGTGCGCCTCGCGGCGCCCAGGCCAGTCGGGACGCGTCTTACGCCGAGAAAAACGGCGCCGCGTCCCTTGGGGAGCGGAGTACTAGCCTCAAAGCGCTCGGTCAGCAAACCGAAGCTTGCGAAACTCTGGCTTCCGCGGTCGAATTTACCCGGCTCGGGCCTAGCGCGGCAGCTCCGTCAGGGGGTAGCGAATGATCAAACGCCCGACGTCCTGGGGGAAGCGCAGGTGTTTGAGTGCCCTGTCCATGCAGGCATCGAACCCCGTGCTGCCCTGCTCGAAGCTGGTCTGCTCCACCTGGCCGCTGGCCGCGATCACGAACTCGATCGCTGTGGCCGCGGGCTCCTCATGGCGCTCCAGCGCCTGGGAGTAGCAACGGCGAAACTCGGCCCGGGAGCGGCGCATCACCCGTCGAACGATCGCGAAGCGGCCATCGCTGCCCATCCGCACCTTCGGAGTGCTCCGGCCGGCGTGCGGTCGAGCTTCAGCCTCGCCGAAGGGACTGACGGCGTCGTCGCGCGGCGCCTGCGGCGCCCCGGAATCACCGCGAACGCCTCCCGCCTCGGCGGGAGGCCTCGCCGCGGAGGCGAACGCAGCGCTGCTCGAAGCGGGCTCACCTCGAGCGTGGCGCAGCCGGGTCGCCGTGTCACGCAAGGTCTGGATGCGCGTCGGGTCACACCGGGACTTGCCCGCCTCCAGGTTCGTCTGCATGTGGTCCGCGATCGCCTCGAAGGCATCGGCCTCGCCGGCGTCGGCCCGCAGGGCGAGCTCTCGCCAAACTTCCGTACGGAATACGATCTGGCTCCAGGCGGACGCGCCAGCGCGCGCGCACGCTAGCTCCGTGTCCGCAGCCAGATCCGGAGGAGCTCTCGGGGGTGAGGCGCAGCCGAGCACGCCAACCAGAGCCGCCATCATCGCCGCAAGCCGCGTCACGACCGGAGTATACCCCGGAGTCCCCCACCGCGGTTCCCCTGGCGCGCGAAGAGCTACGAGCGCCCCAGCTTCTCCCGGAACCGCTGCAGCTGCGACCGATAGCGCGGTTCGACGCTTCCCGGGTCTACCCTCGGATCTTTCTCCTCGAGGAACCGCAGGCCGTCGGCGACGCTCGCGGTCACCTGATAGGGGTAAGGTGGCGGCGCGACCCAGAAGATCGCGCGTAATGCGCCCCGGGAGACCGCGGAGCTCGTGACGTAGCTGAAGCCGAGAGTCGTGCGTCTCAGTACCGCGCGATAGCGCTCGAGGATCGCGCTCACCTGCCCTCGCTGCTTGGCGTTGATGCCTGGACCGTCCTCCACGTGCAGGAGGTAGGTCACTCGTCCATCGCCCCGCGACTCGAGGTCGAGCTGGAACTCTCGCAAATAGACCTCGAAGCTCGCGTCGGTCAGGGAGCGAGAGCCGACCCAGCTCAGGATGGTGGAGTCGACCTGGGTCATCAGCATCCCGGGCTCGACCACCGGCCAGTGTTTCAGCTGCCCCCGCATCCAGTCTCCCCCCAGATCAGCCTCTAGCACGTGCGCTTTCACACGTGCAGCTCGGACGTCCAGCAGCGCCGACGAAGACCAACGTGAGCGAACGCGCCGCACCGCTCCATGAGCGAGCGCGCCGCAGGCGCGCAGCGAGACTCAAGTCAGTTCAAGCCTCTCCAGACCCGTCAGACCGGCAACACCCAACGACCGAAGGCGACGCGAAGCCCGAAGGGCGAGCCAAAGCCCAGCGCGGGCCTGCGGCCGCCCGCGCTGAGAAGACGACGAGACCGACAAACGCGAAGAAGGGCGAAGCCCTTCAAGCAGACCCGTCAGACCGGCAAGACCCAACGACCGAAAGCGACGCGAAGCCCCAAGGGCGAGCCAAAGCCCAGCGCGGGCCTGCGGCCGCCCGCGCTGAGAAGACGACGAGACCGACAAACGCGAAGAAGGGCGAAGCCCTTCAAGCAGACCTCGCCCTCGATCGAGTGGGCGCAACAGGATTTGAACCTGTGACTTCAACCGTGTGAAGGTTGCACTCTACCGCTGAGTTATGCGCCCTCGCGGAGCGGGCTCCGCGTCTTCCCCCCGAAGGAGGACGAGCTTCATAGCCTCGATTTTTGACTTGGGCAATCCACTGCCTGCAGAAAATCGTCCCTCGAGGAGGACGGATGCGCGGCCCGTGATATAGAGGCCGGCCGATGTCTGCCGACGATCCGAGCGTCTCCCCCAGCGCCCCAGCGCCCACTTCGTCTTCGGCCGCCAGCACGGAGCCAGCCAGCCTGGGCCCGAACGCGGCCGCTGGGCCAGCGTCGCCAGAGCCTCCGCCCCCACCGAAGCTCGGTCCCGCTGCACGCAAGGACCGGCTCCGCGGCATGCTCATCGTCTTCGTCACCTTTCTGGCGACGCTGTGCCTGGCGTGGTGGGCGAAATGGAAGAACACACCGGTGCCTGCCGAGCCGCCGGCTGAGCCCGATCCCAGCGCGGCGGTCGGCTTTCCGAACGCGGTCGACGCCGTCGCAACCCTGCCCGCCGCGCGCAAGCGCACACCTCGCGAGGTGCTGCGGGGGATCGTGCTGCGGGGCGTGAAGGCGGACGGCACCGTCGACGTCACCCAGAAGGGCTCGGAGGTGCGCTTCGTGTTCCAGAGCCGGCCGGGTGAAGGTCCCCAGCCTCCCCGCGATCCAGAAGGGCGCCCCAACCGCCCTTACTGTGGCAAGCAGGTGGTGAAGGTGAAGCCGGAGGGGCTACAAGAGGATAAGGACGAGACGAAGTACTCGTGCTCGTCGAAAGGCTTCGAGCCACTCCCCGAGCCGCGCTGTGGTCCCAAGGAGGTGTGGGCGCACGCCATCGCCATGAAGATCCCCAAGGACAAGCCCGCGCAGCTCGAATACTACCGCGCCAAGGCGGGCCCCGCGTGGCGCTTCCGCATCCCCGGCAGCCGACACCGCTTCAGTCTCTACGGCGACTGCGAGCGCGAACTCAAGGGTCTGGACGAGGTCGGATCGGTTCCCTAGAGCGGCGGCGCGGCGTTCGGTTCCGCAGGGAGAAACAGACCCGTCCGCCGTCTGAGTTCTCGCCACAGCTCGTCTGCCATCTGCTGGTCCTTGATCGAGAACGGCAGCACCTTGCGGCCCGCGGCCTTGCCCACCTTCGCCATCGCGGGCTTGCGCTGCGCCTGTGCCACCTTGTCGAGCTTCGTGGCGACGACCAGCGTCTGGAGCTCGGGTCGCGCAACTCGAGGCTGCTCGGCCAGCATCTTCAGCAGATCCTCGTCGTCGGCCTCGAGCCCTCGTCGGAAGTCCACCAGCAGACACACCACGCTCAGCGTCGGTCGGCCGAGGAGATAGCCTTCGATCAGGCCCGCCCACTGCGCGCGCTCGGTCTTGGAACGCCGCGCGTAGCCGTACCCTGGCAGATCGACCAGCGTGACGAGCGACTCGTCGGTGAACGCCACCTCGAAGAACGAGATCTGCCGCGTGCAGCCTGGCGTGGAGCTGGTGCGCACCAGATTGCGGCGGCCCATCAGGTGATTCATCAGGCTGCTCTTGCCGACGTTGGAGCGCCCGGCGAACGCGATCTCGACTCCAGTGGGCGGCGGCAGCTGACTCTCGTGGGTCGCCCCGGCGACGAAGCGAGCGTCGGTGATGCGCGGCAACGGACGCGCCTTGGGTGAAGCAGTCACCCGCCGCCTCTACCCCACATCGCCAGGCGACGCACCGCTCACCCGCGCATTTGTTCCCTCCGGGCGCAGTCTGCGGGACGAGGTCGGCTGCTTTCGTTGGGGGAGAGACGCGTCAGGTGCCTATGCCCGACGCCGCAACCGCCGCAGCAACGGTCTCCCGATGGCGCTCAGCTCCTCGCTGCGAACGAGCCTCGCAACGACCAGGAAGACCACGCAGAACACCACCGCACCTCCCAGCCCAGGCAACAGGCGAGAGAACCAGTCGCTCCCGACCCCAGCCTTCACGCCCGCCGCGACCCACCAGCCAGCGAACGCCGCGAGCACCGCGGCCAGCGCCGAGCGGGCCGCGCTCTTGAAGATCTCCACGTTCCCGAGGTGCCCGAGGCGCTTTCCGAGCCAGTACCAGAGCAAGACCATCTGCACGCCCGAAGATCCGGCCACCGCCAGGCTCACCCCGACGTGTCCGAAGGGACCCCTGAGGAGCAACGCCAGCGCGATGAACGCAACCAGATCGAGCGCCGCGACCACCACTGGCGTGCGCGTATCCCCCATCGCGTAGAACACCGCGACCAGCTGCCGTACGGCAGCGACCATCCAGATGTGCAGCCCCAGAGCCATCAACGAGCGAGCGGTCTCGTGGGCGCTCTGTGCGTCGAACTCGCCCCGCTGGAAGATCAGCACCACGAGCGGCTCCGCCAGGCCAACCACGCCCGCGGTCGCCGCGAAGCCGACGAACAGCGCGAGGCGCATGCCATAGGCGAACGTCTTCGCCACCTCTTCTCGCTCGCCGCGGGCGAACAGCGACGCCAGGCTGGGCAGCGTCGCCGTCTGCAGCGCCATCACGAAGATCCCCTGCGGGAAGTCGCACAGGCGCAGCGCATAGGCGAAGTAGGACTGTGACCCGAGATCCAGTTCCGAAAGGAAACGTCGAGCCAACACCACGTCGACGTAGTAGACGCCGACGCCAATCAGCACCGGGGCCATGCGGCGCAGCGCCTGGCGTACTCCCGGGTGCCGGAAGTCGAAGCTCGGGCGCTCGAGGTAGCCAATCGCCCGCAGGCTCGGCCACTGCGCGACGACCTGCAGCACGCCGCCGATCAACGCTCCGAAGGCCATCGCCAGGATGCGCTCGTAGCCTCGAGCACCGAGCCAGCCAGGGAGCGCCAGCGCAAAGACGATGAACGCCACGTTGAGCAGCGCCGGTGCGAAGCTGGTGGCCACGAAGCGCCGATAGGTGTTCAGCGCCGCGACGCCCAGGGCGGCGGTCCCCATGAAGAAGATGTAGGGAAACACCCAGCGCGCGAGGGTCACGGTGCGCTCGAACTGGCCCGGATACTGGTGATAGCCGCCCGCGAAGAGCTCCACCAGATAGGGCGCGCCAAGCACGCCAGCGACGCTGACCACGACCAGGATCAGCAGGGACAAGCCGCGCATGGCGCGGAAGAAGCGCTTGGCCTCGGCCTCGCCGTGCTTCTCTCGCGTCTCGCTGAGCACGGGCAGGACCGCCGTCTGAACCGCCCCCTCGGCGAGCAGCTGGCGCAGCACGTTGGGTAGCAGGAAGGCCACGAAGAACGCGTCCGTTTCCGCGCGGGTAAAAACCCCGGCAAGCACCTGATCGCGTACCAGGCCAAGGCCCCGACTGGCCAGCGTACCGGCCGCTACGATTCCCGCGCGGCCCGTGATCTGGCGTCGCTCCTCGTCCCCCGAGGTCTGAGCGGCCTCGGGCGTCTGCTCGATCTCCCGCGCCGTTCGCGGTGACGCCGCGGGCGCTCCGTCGGCGTTCGAGTCACTGGGAGCGGATGGCACGCCCTGCCATAGCGCGCTCCTCCCAGGCTGGTCGACTTCTTGGCCAAGGTATCCGGGGACTTCGGCGCTCTCACTGGAGCCCGGCGTGGGCCCGCAAGATGTCCTCCACCAGGGCGATCACCGAGTCAGCATCCTCGGAGGCCAGCTCGCCCCCCGACTCGAGCGCGAGCAGACGCGTGCGGGTGGGACCCCGAAGCACCCGCTGAGCTCCGCCACATTGACGGCAAACCACGCCACCACGGCTGGGGCTGAGGCCCGCCGACTGGCCGTCTGGACACGGTCGGCGACACACCACGCAGGCGTCCAGTTCTGGCGCCCAGCCGAGGCAGCGGCAGAGCTCGAAGCCGAACTCGGCCAGCAGGCGTGGCGCGCGCTCGGGCGGAGCGCGATCGAGGGCGTCGAGCAGGCCACCGCACGCGTGCCAGACGCCCGGCTCCGGGGTTCGCGCGGGCAGGCTGTGTCGAACCCAGGCGAGCCCTCTCCCCGCCAGCTCCAAGTTCTCGAGGTGCCTGACGATCCCGACCCGGGGCAGCTGCACGCTGGCTTCGCGCAGGACCCCCAGCTCGACGTCGGTGCCTCGGTCGTCGAACTCCAGGCTCAGCTGATGAAACGGCTCGAGTGCTCCACCGAAGCGCTTGCGACTCTTGCGGGCCGCGCGCGCGATCACACTGATACGCCCATAGTCCCGCGTGAAGAACTGCAGGATCAAGTCCGCTTCACCCAGCACACGCGAGCTCAGCAGCAGGCCGCTGCTGCGGCGAGCGGTGTGGCTCCTCGAACGGCGCGCCGCCACTAGTCGTCTCCCTCACCCGCGCGGTTTCCGCGGGACAACCCTGACTCGGAACCAGGAACGCGCGCCGCCATGCCCCGATCCCTGAAGCCAGGCTTTGCGGGGCGGAAGTCCCTGGACGCCGAACGCGGAGTTCGCTCTCGTCCGTCGCCCCGCGTGTCGGGCGACGAGACGCCTTGCCCATTTCCTCCCGGAACCTGCCGCTGGGTCTCCCGCGGCCACCAGCACCCCGCACGACAAGCGGGCGCGAGCGTGGCGGCGCTGCCGCTCACGACCCGCCCTCAGCCACGGAACCGCGAGAAACCCGCGGGCAAAGCGCTCTTCGAGCCGAGATCTATAGGAGATCCGACCCGCGAGAGCTCCTGTGGCACGTCGTGTTCCCTGGGCTTGAGCACGATGCTCAGGGCGAGGGTGAACAGGATGAGCAACAGCACGAAGGCGATCGCGACGCCGAAGCGGCGGCTCCTCCCGGAACCACCAGGGCTGGTCAGCGGAAGCGGAGTCACCCAGGCCACCTTGCGGCTAGCGGTGTAGCGCGCGAGCACCTCGTCCGGCTCCAGATCCAGGGCGCGTGCGTAGGACTTCAAGAAGCCACGAACGAAGACTTCGCCGGGCAGCTCGTCGAACTGATCTGCCTCGATCCGTTCGACGCTGAGCACAGGCACACGCGTAGCTCTCGAAATCTCTTCGAGGCTTATATTCCGCGCTTCTCGTGCCTTGCGCAGAAACTGTCCGACGCTCTCCGACTCCATCTGGCGGTGGGCGAGCCTACTCCATGTTTCCAAGGAGCGCGCTGCAATCTTTCCCGGCACGGGTGCGCTTCGAGAGCTTCATGCACTGCTCCAAATCCGTGCGCGCGTCCGACTGACGCTTGAGTCGAAGGCGCACCCGAGCGCGCCCGAGCCACGCCTCTTGGAGCCCCCGACACGCGTCGTGCTCACTCTCGAGCGCAGCGCTGTACGCTCCCTCGGCGGCAGTGTAGTCGCGCTTCTTCTCGAACGCCTCGCCCAGGCGGTAGCTGCCAACGCAGAAGTCGGGTTGCGCCGCGATGCTGCGCTGGAGCGCGTCGATCGCTGGCTCGAGTTTGCCCCATTCGAGGTAGGCCCAGCCCAGGTTTCCCCAAGCCTTTTCGGGGCTCTGGTAGAGGATGTCCTCGGTCAACGGCTTCAGCACCTCGACAGCCTTCGCGTACTGCTTGCGATGCACCAGCACCACACCCAGGGTGTTCTTCGCGTCTCGGAAGTCCTTGTCGTGAGCGATGGCGAGGCGCGCGTACTTCTCCGCCTCGGCTAAACGACACTCGTTCGGATCCGCTTCCCCGCTCTCTGCCGAGGCGCAGAATTGCAGATAGATCAGGCTCACGAGATGCGCGGCTTCGGCGTTCTCCGAGTCGAGTTCTACTGCGCCCAGCGCGTGCTCCAGCGCCGCGCGTGGCTGACCGCGGCTCAGCCACAGGTCGCGGGCGACGTCGTACTCCGACTGCGACCGCTTCGCATCGTCCGCCGTCGCCGGGCCGCTGGACCCCGGGCAGCCGCTCAGCGCCAGGACGGCCACGAGGCAGCCGCAGAGGGTGCCCAGGAGAGCGACACCGGACCTCACCCCCAAACCCCCACTCAGACGCGGCGGAGTCGACGAGGAGTGATGTGAGGAGGTGAACATGCGATGTGTTCGCGCTTAGCGCACGCCCCACAACCCGTCAACGCATGTCCAGTAGTTCTAGCGCCGGGGCTCGGGGGCCATGCCGCGGATCTGATCCTTCACTCCCAGCAAGCTGTAGAGCTCGCGCAGCGCTTCGGCGTCGGGGATCTCGATGCTCTCGTCCACGATGCTGACGTAGCCCGCCTCGCGCAGCTGCTGCACGGTGCGCTTCACGGTGTCCACGTCGAGGCCGACCCGCACCGACAAATCCAGCGGGGAAACGCTGAGGTTCACGCTGCCCTCGGCGCTGCCTCGACTGCCCAGGGCGTGCTGAGCCTGCTTCAGCAGGGCGACCACCACCTTGGACTGGGAGTCCCGCAACATCAGGATCTCGATCTGGTCCTCGGCGTCCCGCAGGCGACGGATCAGCTGGTGCAGCACGCGCGTCCCGACGGCTGGGTTGGAGCTCAGCACGTGCTGGAAGGTGTCATGGTCCAGCGCCAGCACGGCGCCATCGCTGAGCGCGACCGCGGTGGAGTTCCGGGGCGCGCCCTGGAGCAGCGCCGACTCACCGAACAGGTCTCCTGGGCGCACCACGCGCAGGCTGCGCTCCACCGCGCCCACCCGCTTGATCAGTCGCACCCTGCCCTCCTGGAGCAGGAACGCATGAGTCGCCGGATCTCCTTCGCTGAAGATCACCTCACCCGCGCTGAAGCGCCGCCCAAACCTGGCGAGCAGCCGCTCCTGATCCAGCACGTCCGTTGCTCCATCCATTGGCACGGATGCTACGAGCAAACCTCACTCCAAACCAAGCACCGTGGCATGGGGAGTGGTCCGCCGGGCGTTCACCCCAGCGGGCTCGGAGGCAGATCGGGCTTGATGGCGTCCGCCGCGCGCACGTAGAGGGGTTCGAAGGGGCTCGCGTCCCGACCGAGCGCCAGCTCCGCGACCTGAGCCGCAGCGGGCAGATCGTGGATCGGCGCCTCGAGACCAAGCTCCCGCGCTGGCTCTCCCAGCCAGACGGGCTCACCGTCGACGTGAGTGGCGACCCACGAGGCCACGTCCTCGCGCGCGAGCGCGACGGCGGCGCCGAGCGCCACGTCTCCGGGATCAAAGGCTTGAACGAACAGTTCCCCTCGTCGTGCGTCGATCAGAGCCACTCGCAGCTCGCCCCGAGCAACCCACGCCAGCGCCTCGAGGGAGCCGACCCCGACGAGCGGTCGCCCGAGCCCGAGCGCGATGCCCTGAGCCAGGGCGATGCCCACACGCAGGCCGGTGAACGAACCAGGGCCGATGCCGACACCCAGCCGGTCGATGCTGGTCCGGGACCACCCGACCTCCGTCATGCACCGCTCCAGCAGCTTCGGCAGCTGCTCCCCGTGCGCGTTCGGGACCTCGTGTCGCTGCTCGAGGAGCAGCTGGTCTCCCTCCCACAGGGCACACGACCCGCGGCGGGTGGAGGTCTCGAAGGCCAGGACTCGCTGAGGCACGGCGGGGCGTCTAGCACACTCGCCGTCCCCAGGTGTATCGTGTCGGGTCGTGACGCTGATCGTGCCCCACTTCGACTTCCGCATCGATTTCGGGGTCGCGGAAGACCAGGGACGACGCCGGGAAACGCTCGAGGACGCGCACCTGGTGTTGCCCGAGATCTCGCTGTTCGCAGTGGCGGACGGGATGGGCGGTCACGCAGGGGGTGAGGTTGCTGCCGCGCTGGCCCTGGCAGAAGTCGAGGCGTCGATTCGAGGTGGGCGCGCCCAGCGCATCATCCAGGCCTACGTCTCGAAGCCAGGCCTCGACGCCAGGCGACGCGTCTTCGCCTGCCTGAAGCAGGCGGTCGAGCGGGCCAATCGGCGTGTGCGCGAGGAAGCCACCAAGCGCCCGGAACTGACCGGCATGGGGACGACGCTCGACGTCGCCTGGCTCGCCCGGGATCGCGCCTTCCTCGCACACGCCGGAGACGGCCGCATGTACCTGGCGCGGGCCAACGCGATGCTACAGGTGACTCAGGACCACGCGCAGCTCGAGTCCCTCAAGGCGAGCGGCGCCGTGCACTCCGGCGCGAAGGCGAGCGCGCAGAACCGCCTCCTCAATGCGGTCGGACTGCAAGACACGGTCACCGTAGACACCCTGTTCGTGGAGCTCGATCGCGGGGACCGGCTGCTGTTGTGCAGTGATGGCGTCCACGGACAGATCGAGAGCGAAGCGCGCCTCGCCGAACTGGTGCGACGAGGCCAGCCCAGCAAGGCCGCCCTGGCACTGGTCGACGCCGCGGGCGTGATCGGCCGGGACAACTCCACCGCGGTCGTGATCGCGGTGAGCGAGCGCTTCGTGCGCCGCCCGGGCAGCGACCGTGGGCTGGCGGCGCGCGACCTCGAAGGTGCCCGCTCGAGTCCGCTGCTGAGTGGGATGCCGCTCCCGCAGGTGCTGGCGACGCTGTCGGCCGGCGTCGAGATCGAGCTGGAGCAGGGCGAGATCGTCCCCCGAGCGGTGACGAACGATCTGGTCGCCTACATCGTGCTGGAAGGTATCGTGCGTTACCCCGAAGGACGCGAGGTCGGCGCCGGCGCGCTCTTGTTTCCAGAGTCCCTCGTCGAAGTGAACAGCCGCGATGCGCTGCCAAAGGTGCGCTCCGACGCGCGCCTGCTGCGGCTGCGCGCCGATGACTTCCAGGAGATCTGCAGCGCCGATCCCGAGCTCGCCAGTCAGCTGTATCGACGCCTGGCGCGCCACCTGGCCCGCCTCGGCCCCCAGCGTGCCGGCGCCAAGGCAAACAAGACTCCGCTGCCGGCTCCACCCCCGGCTTCCGAGCGCATGGAAGTGTCCGTTCCGCCGCTGCCGTCGAGCCTCGGCCCCCGCAAGGCCTGAGCGGCGTCCCTCTCGAAGGCAGCGAGGAAAACGTCCGCGGTTGATCGATCGCTCTTGCAAAGGCAGAACATTCGACTACCTTCCGCTCACCCTCGCTGGGACCTTCGAAATCGCAGACGAATTGCCGGTTTTCTGGCAGTTGGCGCGCGATCCGAAGGAGTCCGGGGCGTAGCGCAGTCTGGTTAGCGCACTTGACTGGGGGTCAAGGGGTCGATGGTTCGAATCCATTCGCCCCGACCGGCTCCGCGGCACCTGCCGCGGAGCCGCCAGCGAGGCCTTCGCCACCCCCGAGGCCTGCACCAGCCGAGCGAGGAGCGGTGGATCAGCGTTCGATCAGCCACGTCTATCGGGACCCTCTCGAGCTGATCTGGATCGGGCTGCTGGAAGAGCTCGGGTTCCGTCTCGAGCGCAGCTCCGAGGTGTTCGCCGCTTTCGATGGGCAGCACACGCTGACGCTCTGCCACGGCGAGCACTTCGACGCCGACGACAGCCTGGCTCAGATGATCTTCCACGAGCTGTGTCACGCCCTCGTCGCAGGCGACGCCGGCCGCAACGCGAAGGACTGGGGGATGCAGCACGACGACGAGCGCGACCTGGAGCAGGAACGAGCCTGCCACCGCCTCCAAGCGACCCTCGCCGGCGAGCATGGCCTGCGCGACTTCTTCGCCGTGACCACCGACCATCGGCCCTTCTGGGATCAGCTGGGAGCCGAGCCGCTGCGGTCCGTGGACAGTGTGGATGAGCCAAGCGTCGAGCGCGCGCGACTTGGATACCACCGCGCGACGCAGGGTCCCTGGAGCGCCCCCCTCGCGCGCGCCCTGACGAGGACGCGTGCGATCGGTGACCTGGTACGCGATGTCGCGCCAAGCAATTCCCTATGGAAACGCACGCGGCCGCTCCACAGGCTGGGCGTGGCGACCCACGCGGACTCGAGCTTGCGCTGCCGCGACTGCGCTTGGTTCCACGAAGCCCAGTGCACGCGCAGCGTGGCGCGCGGCGACGACCCGGCGCTCGCCCCCGAGGCGAACGAGATCGCCTGCGAGCGCTTCGAGAACAGCTTCTCCGACGCCCACTGCGCCGATTGTGGGGCTTGCTGTCGAGAGGGCTTTCATCGCGTGGAACTGGAGCGTGGAGAGGCCTTCGCGCGGCGGCACCTCGATCTGGTGAGTTTCGACGGCCCCGTCGCCTTCGTCCCGCGTCCCGAGGGGCGCTGTGTGGCGCTCGTGCTGACCGCCGCGGGTCACCGCTGCTCGCACTATGCGGATCGACCGCGCGCTTGCGCTGATTTCGAGCGGCGGGGCCCCGCTTGCCTCGAGGCTCGGCGGCGCGTGGGACTGAGCGATTGACCCAGCGCGTCGAGGTGCGCCGCGCATCCGCGCGGGTACGCGCAGCGTTGCGAGGTGCGACGCTGCGCCTTCTCGCTTGACCAAACGTCCGTCTGCCCCCCAGATGTAAGGCATGCGTCTCCCCCTCGCGATGCCCTCCAAGCGTTTCAGTTCTCTCGGTTTGGTGCTGCTCGGAGCAGCCCTGTGGTGGCCTGTTGCGTGCAGCGGGGGTGACGGTGGTGTCGCAGCGGGGGGCGGCAGCCAGATTGGCAACGGGGGCAGCGGCAACCAGGACGCGGGCGGCGGCAACGGGGGCAGCGATCTCTTCGACGCGGATCTGGATCCCTACGCCAGCGAGGACAGCGACGGGGACGGCATCAATGACAGCGTCGAGGGCAGAGCGGAGAACCGCGACACGGACGGCGACGGAACCCCGGACTACCTCGACGATGACAGCGACAACGACGGCATCTCGGACAAGGACGAAGCCGGGACGGGGAACAAGCCCGAGGATACCGACGGGGACGATATCCCCGACTACCTGGATCCCGACAGCGACAACGACGGACTGGGCGACGCGCTGGAGAAGTCCTACGGCACCGATCCCAAGCAAGCGGACAGCGACGGTGACGGCACCACGGATCTGGTCGAGGTCGAGGCCTGCGGCGGCGATCCAAGCTGCCAGAACGACCCGACCGATCCGAACGCGAACCCCCAGAGCCACGGCAACTTCGTGTTCCTCGAGCCCTATCAGGAGCCGCCGTCTCCCGCGCGGGACACGCTGGACTTCGCCACCGCGATCCGCAAGGCCGACGTCTACCTGCTGATGGACACGACCTACTCGATGAACGCCGCGATCACGAGCTTGAAGGCGGGCGTGGCGACGCCCACGACGGGCCTCATCGATCGGGTTCGCGGCGTGATCAGCGACGTGTGGTTCGGCGCCGGCGACAACCGCGACTACCCCGCGGGCGGCTACGGCAACGCCGGCTGGGGTGACTACGCGTATCGAAACGTCGCCGATCTCACCGTCGACTCGGGTGCGGTGCAGACCGCTGTCAACACCTTCAGCCTGGGCAACGGCGAGGACGTACCAGAGAGCCATGTCCCCGCCCTCTACGCCGCGATCAGCGGCGCTGGACTGCCAGGAGTCAGCCTGCCCAACGGCGGCTCACTACCTCCGCGCACGGACTGCCCGGCGGGCCACTGGGGCTACCCTTGTTTCCGGCCGGACTCCGTTCCGATCCTGGTCATGATGACGGACGCGCAGTCACACAACGGGCCGAGCGGCGCCACCAACAACTACAACGACGGAGCGATCGGCGGGCATGCGCCGACGTACAGCGAGTTCATCACGGCCGCCAATGATCGCAAGGCGAAGGTGATCGGTATCCACGTCAACGGCGGCAACGGCCTCGGTACGCTGCAGTCGATCGCACGCGACACCGGAGCCGTGGATGGCGGGGGCAACCCCCTGGTGACGAACTGGAACCCCGGGACCCCCATCAGCGACGCGGTGGTGAACCAGATCCAGATCCTCGCGGATCAAACGCCGATCGAGGTCACGGTGCGCTTCGTGGACGATCCATCGGACAGCGTCGAGACCTTCGGTGCTTTCGTCGACCATCTCGAGGCCAACCCCAACGGCGACCCAGGGCGAGGCTGCGTGGCGCTGCCCGCCGTGGACACCAACGCCGATACGTATCTCGACACCTTCTCCGCGGTGAAACCCGGTACGCGCGTGTGCTTCGACATCATCGTCAAGCAGAACGACACGGTGCAGCCCACTGGCGAACCCCAGCTCTTCAAGGCCACCCTCGAGGTCGTCGGCGATGGAATCACCGTGCTGGACTCCCGCGATGTGTACTTCTTGGTACCGCCGGTCGTCGAGATCGACCCGAATCCCCCAGCTTGATTCGGCGCCCGCGAGCTAGCCTGCTAGGGGCAGGCTAGCCGCCAGGCGTCGAGATCCCACATCTTGACCAGCGTCGAGAACCCGGTGGTGGTCGAGTCACCGCACACCGCGCCCAGCCTGGCGCTGCCCTCGCTCTGACTGTCCACGTATTCCACATGGAATACTGCCTTGCCCGCGGAGATGAAGGGCGCCAGGGCGCTGCACTCGTCGTAGCTCAGGCACTCCTCGTTCAATGCCCAGTCGAAATGGGTCACCAGCTGTGGGACCAGGTCGAGGGCGTTCTTGAGCCCGACGCTGAGTCCCCGGCCGTGGGCCTCGCTGGCCAGGAAGCGGTTGTAGTCCACCTGGTCGCTCTCGGTCAGCGGGAACCCAGTGGCGTTCGAGTAGCCATCCACGTTGTCAGGCTCGACCCCGTCGCATCCCTTGCTGACTGCCAGATCCAGGCGAGCCTTCATGATGTTCCGCACGTTGCTCGAACGCACGTCGAGCCACGTCTCTCCGGGCCAGTCGTCCAGCGGGTTCTCGTAGTCAGCCGCCTGGAACTGACCGGCGTCCGAGCGCCAGTCCTCGCGACTTCCCGCAGAGAAATAGCAGATGACGACGCGCCCAGCGGCCTGCAGGCTCTGCACCGTCGCCTGATCGACGTCGAACAGATCGATGTCGTACATCGCGACGTCGACGCTGGTGTCCAATGTCCCCGTCAGCTGCCACTGCCAGCTCGTGCCGGGGCCGGGCGACCAGACCCCACCGGACCCTCCGCCGGCTCCCGCTCCGGCGCTGCCCGCGGTCCCACCGGCACCTCCGCTGGCACCGACGCCTGCGCTGCCGGCGCTTCCGCCCTGGGCTCCGTTCCCGCCGCTCGCGCCCGTCCCGCCGCTGTCGTTCCCTGCGGAGCCACCCGTCCCGTCCCCCGTGTGGGAAACCGAAGAGCAACCGAGCGCGAACCCCACCACGACCAGACCCAGACCAACCCGCCTCATCGAGCTCAGGCTAGCAGGCTGGGCCCCCCGAGTCAGGGAGCCCGGCCAGCGAGCGCTACTCGAAGTCGTGGGGCACACCGTCCAGCGGACCGTACCCGACGAGATTCGCGATCTGGACCGTTGCGTCGATCAGACCGACGTACCGTCTCAGCTCCAGGAGCGCCCCCTGATCTCTGACGATCGGGAAACCGCTCGCGTCCAAGCTCAGGCGAGGCATGCCAAACGTGCTGGTCTGTGGCTCGTCGCTCGCGGGAGCTGGCTCCGTCTCGTACGCTCGCTCGAGCAGGGCGTTCGCGGTCGTGAGCATGCGCGAGCCGATCCCGCTGTCGATGTCTCGACCCACCACTCGATCCGGCCCGAACAGGCGAGCAACGTAGGTGAGGCCGCTCTCGGGATTGTAGAAGCGGATCTGCTGGGACTCCGGGATCTCGGCCTCCCCCAGTTGGCCCTTGACCCAGATCCTGAGCTTGTTGGTCAGGGTCAGATCGGTGCCCAAGCGCGCAAACGAGTAGGCCCACGTGAGCACGCCGAGCTGCTGCTTGTAGCCGAGGTTGGGCGCGACGACTCGAGCACCGCTCGGTCGAGTCGGGGCCTGCCCCGCGAGCTCGGTGCTCACTGGCTCCACGTCACCGCTCTCCCCCGCTGGTACATACGGGCCGACGCTCTCCCAGTCGCCGGCCAGCACGCCGCCGATCAAGCGATCGACCGCTTGCGGCATGTCGCTGCGGAAGTTCACGTTGGTGTTGCGGCCGTCCAGGTAGTTCTCACGCGCAATGGTGAACAGAACGGGTCGGCTGTCGGTCAGCGCCTTCGCGGCATCTGCCTTCTCGACGGTGAAGCCGGCACGGTTTGCCCACTGCAGGTACTCCCAGGAACCGCCTCCGTTCGGGTCGCTGTTGTAGTCCGGATCGATGTAGCGGCCGCCGCTGGCATCGATCACGAAGCCGACCGGGAAGCTAGACCCATCGTCGATGTCGAACACCGGACCTTGAGACCCAGCAGGGGTGCCCGCGCTCCGATACTGGCCGGGCTGGGGCATCAACAGCGCCTTGGCGATGGCGTCGAACATGGCTCGCTCGGCCATCATGTAGGGGCGCCACCAGTCGTCGGAACCCGCGATCTGCTGGAACACGGCGTCACCAAAGCTGGCGTAGCGGGCGTTGTTGACCGCGATGCTCCAGTGCGTCGCTCGCAGCCGCTCGAAGAAGCGGCTCGCGGCGCGCGAAGGCAGGCGCTGATAGTACCAGTTTCGATTTCCCGCTCGGAAATAGTCGAAGACGTAGTTCGATTCGAACTTGCGAATCGTCTCCAACGTCGCCTCGTACACATCCGCGCCGGCGTCCGAGGGGTTCGTGTGGACGTAGGAGTTGCTGGATACGCCCCAACGATAGGGCCAGCGCACGTTTCCCGCCGCCGCCCTCGACCGCTCGCCAACGCGCACCTTGGTGGAGACGTAGTCGTCGCCCGACGCAGGTCCGTCCTCGAAATCCCGCCAAGCGGCGTGGTCCCTGGGCGCAGGCATGCAGATCTTGCCGTGCACCACTCGCCACTCGGCGTGCCTGCGTTCCTCTTCCGTCGCCTCACGGCAACGCGAGGCGTCGAAGAGCTTCATGCGACGCGCCTGCTCGGTGTAGTGCATGCTTTGCACGAACCGGCCCAGAGGGCTCTGGAAGAACACCAGGTTGTCCTCGGGCAGCTGACTCCACAGGCGCGGCGCGAAGGCTGCCTGGTCCGCCTGAGGTACTCCGTCGGGCGCATCTGCGTCGAACGTCTCGAGCACTCTGCCGTACAGCGCACCCACCATGTGTCGGTCGTACTGTCCCAAGCCAACGCTCTCGAAGAAGCGCTCGTTCTGGTACTCCATGGTCGAGGTGTTGGCGAAGTAGTTGATACCCGGCCGGGACTCTGCTGCCTGTCCAAGCTCGTCGTCGGTCTCGGGATCGAGGTAACGCGGGCCCATGCAGTCGTCTGCGCTCGCGCTGTAGACGTCGCCTGAGCGCGGATCACCCTCGCAGCTCCCGCTCGCCGCGCCCTCTTGCGTGCGGAGCTGCCAGTACTGGGGGTTGTAGTTCACGGAGTCGAAGCTGGAGGCAAACTGATGGAGCATGCCCAGGGAGTGGCCGATCTCGTGCAGCGCGATGCCCTTGTAGGTATCCACCCAGAGGTCGTTGTAGACGAGCTCCGCCCGACGCTTGGAGAGCGCATCCGGCGACGCGTCGGGTCCTAGATCTTCGTAGCCATCAATCAGCGCCTCGTCCGAGTACTTCTGCTTGAAGTAGCGAGCGACGCCCTGCGTGTCGAGGTTTCCAACGCCGCTGCCGATGGCGTCCTCGAAGCAGACGCCGCGCGCCTGCATTCCGAGGTCGACGCGCTGCAACAGCTGCTCGACGCTGCCGTAGTCGCTGCCCCGGAGCGGCGATGCCAGCTCCAGCGCAGCGTCGCTGACGTCCGCGCTCTGCGGGATCCCCACGGAATCCATCATCCAACCAGGATCGAGCAGCTGCGCTTCGATCTGCGTCCCGCGAAGGTTGCTGAGGATCGCGTCCATCTCGAGCGCGGACGTGGACCCTGGCGCCAAACCGGCCTTGGATTGCTTCAGCATCTCGTGGCGCTGGCGCACCGCCTTGGCCAGATCCGTGGTGTCCAGCTTGGGCGCAACCTCTCGAGCGGCGTGCGCCGCGTCGATACTCGCCACGCGCTCCGCGATCTCCTCCCTGGTGAACGATTCGGGGAGCCGCCCCTCACGCAACCGCTTCTGATACAGCTCCGCGGGCACGCCGTCGGTGATGTCGCTGACGTCGAGATCCCCGTTGGCCACCATGATGATGTCGCGCACCCGGGCGGCAGCAAAGGTCGCAGAGCGCCCCATGGTCGTCGCCGAGGCACCGATGATCTGCCCCGTCAACGGGTCCGCGTTCCAGTTGGCAATCCCGCCCCAGGGCGCCTTGGACTCATAGGGCCAGTAGAAGAGGAAGTTCTTCCGGATGTCGCCTACTCGAGCGGTCTTGCCTGGGGCTCCGCAGACCTCGGGGTCGTAGTCCCGCACCGGGTTGTGGCACAGCACCAGCGCGTCTGGCATCGGCTTCACCCTCGGCAGGCCCCATCCGCCGAAGCTGACCATGTCGATCTGTCCGGTCTCGAAGTACTGCGCCGCGCAGCTCTGGCGGTCTCCGGCACCGGTGTTCCGACACTCCACCTCGCGCGCGTTGGCGATGGCCTGCTCGAACATCTGGTTCCAGGAGTAGATCAGGTCCTCGGTGGCGCCGCGCTTCGCCACGCTCCCATCAGCCGCGAGTTCGTCCAACAGACCGGCAGGCGTCTCCGGGTTCACCCAGTAGGCGATGGGCGCGATCTCGCGATCGCGATAGGGGATGGTGCAGCGGTCCCGGGCGCTACATTGAGACCCTGCGGAACCTGTGTAACCCGTCGCCGTGTTCTCGCACTGGTCGTCCGTGCCGTTGCGGTCAGCGTCGCGGCGCGCACCGTAGTCGCAAGGCACGCTGCAGCTGCCCGATGGCAGACAGCTGCCTCCGCCCTGACAGTCGGCGTCACGCTCACACACACCGCGCGTCTGGTGACTCCGCTTCCAGAGGTTGTGGACATTCATGTAGCGATGCATGCCGGCGTCGGTGTAGCCGTACTGAGGATCCCACTCGATGCGCGGCGGGGTCACTGTTCCCACGCTGAAGCTGTCTCCGAGCCCCCCGGGATTGCTGACGACGTCCAGCGAAGCTTGGTTGTTCTCGAACGGCTCGAAATCGCGGTCCGGATCCAGGCGGTCGACGCGCCAGTAGGAGGAGCGGATGACCGCCTCCTGAGGGTCGCAGTTGTTGACCGCGTTCCCCGTGGTGATGCCGATCACCAGGCAACTCGGCACCTTCCCGGATAGATCCGAGAACGGCGAGTCCGTGGTTGCGGGAGCGACCCAGAACTTGCTGGTGACGTCGAAGTAGCCGTCGTCCGGGTCGAAGTGCGGCGCGTCGGGGTGCTCTGGATCGCTCACGTAGTAGGCAATGCTGGTCAGCTCCAGGTCCCCGAACACCTTCCCCACGAACATGTCGTTCCACTGCGGGGTCTCCACCTCGTTCATCGACCAATCGACTCGAAAGTACTTCCGCTCGTTCCAGGGTCGATCGCTGGTGTTCTCTTCGAGCACGTTGAGTTCTTCTCCCGTCGACGGGTTGTATGCGCGGGAGATGTCGAAGTGCTCCTCGATCGGGTAGATCGCGACGATGGTGCCATTGCCGTCCGGCCCCTTGTCATCACCGCCATCGCTGATCCCGTACGACTTGCGAGCAATCAGCTGGGTCTCGCTGATCTCCCAGCGGATACGATCGACGCCGCTCCAGGAACCGATCCCGATCAGCTCTTGGGACTCCGAGGCGTCGACCACGAAGTTTCGCCAGTAGAACTCGGGATCGTCAGCGGGCTTGGCCAGGTCTTCGCCAATGAAGAAGCTCTTGTCGAGGGCGTTCGGCTGCACCCGAACGATGGGCGCGCGTTCCTCGGCGCAGCCGGTGTCGAGCAGAGCAAACGCCAGCACCGCCGGCCAGCACGTTGTCAGTTGGTTGCGTAACAGTCCGAGTTTCACCGGTTCCTCCTGTCGCTCGAGCGGAGCGCGCCGGGCGCGACTGGCGCGCTGCGCGACTACGGGAGCCATGGGTATCGAGCAGCCTGATTGCCTTGCGTCTCGCGCCAACGCTCGGAGGTGCACCGCCTCCAAACGCTTCCTCGACGCCCGGACGCTAGGCATTTCGTTTCTGTGTGTAAATCCGTATATTTTCTGCCGGGAAACTCAAATGTGAGCGTCAAGCGACGAACGCGTGCGCTCTGCTAACACCTGGCGCGTTAGCAATCGCACGCTCAGCCGTGCCCTCCTGGCGGCGTCACGGAATGCACGCGGGGGTGAGAGAACGACATCGGGCGTCAGCTTTCGCACGCCCGGGCCGACGACGACAAAAGCCCCGGAATTTCGCCGTGCACGTCAGGCCTGAACCCTCGAGGAACCACCAATCATCCAGACGACCACCCAGCCCTCCCGGGACAAGGCGCGGTGGGAACTTGGCACGCTTGCTGCGTCAGCGTTCGCATGCGAGTGCCTTTGCCGCGCGGCTACTTGTGCGACCCGGACGGTATCGATACCATCGAGTTCGAAGCGCGACGACACGCGTCGACGGAGGCAACGAAGACCAGGTCGTCTCACGAGGACCCAGCCGCCACCAACGACCGGTGCTTCCTCGACCGGGCCGCCAGCCCGCGCGAGACCGGCACTGGGCTCCTGGGCCATGCTTCATTTTCCCTTCGGCAATTGATTCAAGGAACTCCGTTGCATCTCTCCCCGGACGCCACGCTGGACGCCGGTCCCCCCCTTTTGATGACGGCCGAGCGTTCCAGCTCGAGCGACAGTGTCGTCGTGGAGGACTGGCTGAGCCCCTTCGGATCCCTCGACGAGTCGCTCACACGCGGCGCCGGGAGATCGAGAGTGCTGCGGCTGTGGTCCGACAGCCCCGGTGCGCTCGACGCGCTCGACGCGCACCTGCGACGACGCTGTGAGCGGTTGCGTCTCCCTACGTTACTGGGCTCTCGCTTCTCGAGCGCCGGCGCGACCCACGACCTGTGTGAGCGCCTGGGCCTGCACGCTGGCGATGGCCAGCGCTGCCCCAGCAGCAGTCAGCTCTTGGAGCGACTGCTGCCTCGACTGGTCGGTTTCCAGGGCGCCTGCGTGGTCTACGTCGACGACGCGGACGGAGACGGCATGCTCCTCGAGGCCATCGCGCAGGCGCCCCTCGCGGGACTCTTCGTGGCACTCGCGAGGCGCGCACTCGACGGCTTCCAGGCGTTGCCGGATGAGCTGTCGGGGGACGACCTTCGGCGCTGGTGGGAGGCCCTCGCCAGCCACGCGAGCCAGCGTCATCGGGGGCTGCGCTGGGAGGCACTGGTCGAAAGGGAGACACAGCTGATTCCTCGAGGATCCGCCTCGGAGCTCCTCGAGGCGCTCCGACTCGCGGCGCGCCCTTGGCCACGCGCCGCGATTCATGCGCTGGGCAGCCAGGACGCACTGGTGGAGCTGCTGGAGGCCAACCTGGTCGAGCTCCGCGACGGCCTGATCGAGGCTCGGGCGGGCCTCCCCGAGCTCGCTCCGATGGCGCCGATCTCGCCCACGCTCGCTGGTGCAGGGCCACGGCACTCCACGGCGCAGCAGGTCTCCGCGGCGCTGCAAAGCTCTGGAGAGCCGCAGGTCTCCGCGGCGCTGCAAGTCTCTGGAGAGCCGCAGGTCTCTAGCGCGCTGCAGGTCGCTCGAGCGCTGCGTGACGTGTACCCACGGGACCCGGTCGCGCTGGAGCGGGCCGCCGAGCTGACGCTGCTCGCAGGAGCACCCGAGGAGGCCGCGTCCAGCTGGATCGACGCCCTCGATGCTTGCGCGACCCAGCGTTGCCGCCAGAGCACCTGGTCTCGCGTCGCGCGACAGCTGCCTCGGCTGGGCCGAGAGCTGGAGCTGACGCTACGCCTGAGCGCCGCGGAGCTGTGCATGGATCGAGGGGACACGGCGCTCGCCCTGCGCTGCAGTGACGGCGCCGGGGACAGCGCCAGAGCGCTGCTGGTGAGGGGCCGCGCCGCGCTGGGTCAAGGAGATCTGGCGGGGGCTGGCGCGGCCTTCGAGCAGGCGGAGCGGCTCGCGGAGCGCGCGGGAGACGACCACCGCCGCGCCGTCGCGAGCAACCTGCAGGCCGAGGTGGAGCTCAGCCGCGGCTGCTATCGAGCAGCGGCGGATCGGGTCGCCGGCCACCTGACACACGAGGATCCGAGGATCCAGTTCTCGGCGCGCAACGTCGCCGGCAAGGTCCTCCTGGCGCGCTCGGAGTGGAGCCTCGCGGAGAAGCACTTCGCGGCGGACGCCGCCGATGCGGCGCTGCTTGGTGAGCACACCGAGGTGCTGAAGGCCCGGGTGAATCGATCGGTCGCTCTGCTCGCGCTCGGCCAGCTCGCCTTGGCGGAGAGCGAGCTGCGACGCGTCCTCAAAGAGTCGGAGCGTCTACCGAACCCACGAGCCGCCGGCTACGCGCTGAGTAACCTGGCCGTGCTCCACATCGATCGCCGCGAGTACACCCAGGCCCTGGGCTACCTCGAGCGCGCGCTGGACACCCACCTTCAGGTCGGCCATCGCACGGCCTTCGCTCACGACGTCACCAACTTGGTCGAGCTGAGGCTGCGCATGGGGCAGCGCGCTGAAGCCGAGCAAACACTGCGCTTCGCGCGTCGCGCGCTGGACGAGCCCCCGGTCACCAAGCTCTGCGCGCTGGGCTTGGCCGAGGCGCGCGTGGCCTTCGAGGCGGGCCAGCTGCTCGCTGCCAAGCGCGCTCTGGCGAACGCGCGGCGACACGCCAGCGTCGCTGCGAACGGGGACAAGGGCGAGGAGTGTTGCCGCCTGGCCGTGAGGATTGCGCTGGCGGAAGGCTATCTCGACGAGGCCGCCGAGGAGCTGAACGCCGCGAGCGAACGCGCGGTCTCGGAGTACGCGCGCGCGGAGATCGCCCTGCTCGGCGTGCTGCTGGCACACAGCGACCAGCGCGCCAGCATGGCCTCGGCCGACGCCGCAGTCGCCCTCGCACGGAGCTCAGGCGACGAGGAGCTGATGCGAGAAGCGCATCAAGCAGCCGCCAGGGTAGCGTTCGCCGGCGACCGCAGAGAACGCGCACTATTCCACACAGAAAAAGCTCTGTTCTGTCGACAAGCGGTCGCCTCGCGACTCGTGTCACCGGCGCGCTTCCTCTCGCGCAGCGACCACTTGATGCTGGAGGAGCTCCGAGCGCTGCTCGAGGCTGGCGAGCTCTCGGAGGGTCTCCGCTACCCCGGCGACGAGGTCCAGCTGACGGGGACGAGCGCGGCGACTCAGGGCCTGGGCGCGGCGCTCGATCAAGCGAGGCGCGTACCGACCGTGGTCCTGGGCGAGCGCGGCAGCGGGCGCCGCTATGCGGCGCACCTGCTGCATGGGCGCCTGCAGCCCCGGCGAGATCTGATGCGCGTGGACGCCACGGGCCTCACCGTGGACGTCCTCGACCGGCGCTGGGCGGAGGCGTGCGGCGCCAGCGCTGGGAGCCTGCTGATCGCCAACCTGGATCAGCTGGACACGAGCTGCATCGCCCGCTTGATCCAGCGTCTGCGCGGCCAGCAGCCTGGCCCATGGGTCATCGCCACGGCGCCCGTGGACCCGGACGCGTGTGCGCCGGAGCTGCGCGCCGCGCTGGGCGAACAAACGCTACGGGTTCCTGCCCTGCGGCAACGCTTGAGCGACCTCGACGCACTGGCCACAGGGCTCCTGCGACGCATCGCGCGTCAGCGACGCGAAGCCGTCGCGGAGCTCTGCGATGACGCCCTGTGTTTGCTGCGCGGATATGACTGGCCGGGAAACGTCGAAGAGCTGGAGATGGTCCTGCGGCGAGCCACCCTGAAGCGCCCCCGGCGGGTGGACTCGGCGAGCCTGCTGGCCGCTGCGCCCAAGCTCGAGCGCAACGGACGGCGCTTCGCCGCGCTGCGGGCGACGGACCCGACATTGAATGGCGATCTGGACGCGCCACGCGCTGCGTTCCGCGAGATCGTCGAGTCTGGTTTCAGTCTCCCAGACATCAAGCGCAACGTGGAGCGCGAGTGCATCGTGCTCGCGCTCCGAGAGACATCCGGGAACATCACGCGGGCGGCCGAGCTACTGGGCATGAAGCGCCCACGCTTGAGCCAGCTCGTCAAGCAGTACGCACTCGTGGAGCTGTGCTCCCACTTCGCGCCAAACGCCAAGAAGGCGCCATCAAAAGGACGCAACGCCTCATGACTCGCCCGCTTCACCGCTGGTCTCTCCGCTGCTTGCTGCCCGTCTCCTGCGCGCTCCTGCTCGCGTCGCTGACTGGCTGCATCGTCGACATCGACTCGAGCTCCGACGTCGCGTCCAGCTCCGAGGACGACCAGACCGGGCAGACCCGGGAGGCCGTGAGCTCATCCGAAGATGGCGCCGGCGAGGCGCAGGAGGGGAAAACCGACCCAGACCCGCTGCCCTGGACGCCGGACGAGCGCAGCGCCGGCTCGCCGGACCCCCTGCCCTGGCAGCCAGACCCCCTGCCCTGGCAGCCAGACCCCCTGCCCTGGCAGCCAGGCCCCCCACCCTCGCGACCGCTCGAGGAGCGGTCGGAGACCCAGCCGCTTGCGAGCGACCCCAACGCGCCGTCACCCCACGTCCAGCGCAGGGTCGAGGCGGCGATCGAGGAGCGCTGAGCCGAGCGCGCTAGCCCTGGTATTTTTCCACACGAAAACGCTGAACCTCGATGGGTTCGTCAGGCTCCAGGCCAGCCTTCTGGCGCGCGACGCGCACCTGCGTGGCGACGTCGTCCACCCCAGGCACCTCGGGGAGCAGCACCCCCCGCCGCCCCCCGCCGCCCCGGACCACCACGCCGTACTCCTTGGGGTTGAGCTCGGCAGCGCTGACCACGGGCTCGGAGGCCCCCAGCACGCTGACCTCGATCGAGAGCTGCAAGAACTCGCCGCGAGTCAGCGGTGGGAAGCGCGGATCTCGGCTCGCAGCCAGCACGGCGGAGCGCTGGGTCTCGGCGGTTACATCGGGGGTGAGTGGAGCGAGGGACCCAATACAACCACGCAGCTCCCCGTTCGGCGAGCGCAGGGTCACGAACACCGCAGCCTCCACGCCCAGGGGAGCGACTGGCTCGGGCTCCCGGTGGTCGAGCCAGGCGCCGATGGCCTGTCGCGCGATGTCCGTGAGTCGCTGTCCCCTCACCCCCAAGCTCATGGCGCGTCATATCACGCCCCGCGCCGCTCCTCTAGCCAACCACCGGGAAGCCACGCATCGCGGACGACCTGGGCTATGCTGCTGGCCGTGCTCGTGCTCCGACGCTCCCTCTGGCTCATCTGTGTGGCGCTCCCGCTGTCCGGCTGCTTCCGCGTGACGTTCGTCGACCCGGCGGCCAAGCGGCAACTGAAGCCGGGCACTGCGGTCGAGGAGCACGGATACTGGCAGCACAAGTTCGCCTACGGGCTGATCAACATGGGCGAGGCGATCGACGTCCGGGACGTGTGTGGAGCGCCCCCGCTGCGCATCCAGACCGCAGGCGACGTGCTGACCACGGGGGCCACGCTGCTCACGCTGGGGATCTACTCTCCCCGCAAGGTCTACGTCGAGTGTGCGGAGCGACGCCGATGACGCCCGCACTGAGGCTCCTCGCATGCGCTCTGGCTGGCCTGTGCGCAGGCGGTTGCTTTCGCAACGCCGCGTACTCGGGATTACCACCCGGCAAACCGTCTGCGAGGGCGGACGAGGTCTGGCACCACTCGGCCTTCTGGGGGCTCCTCGACATCAGCGGACGCTACGACCTCGCCAAGGCGTGCCCGAATGGCTGGGCCGAGGTGCACACGGAGGTCGGCGTCGCCCACGGCTTCGTCTCGGTGCTGACCGGCGGCATCTACGCGCCACAGAGCGTAACGGTGATCTGCGCAGCGCCGAACGATCAGCTTCCCCAGGTGACGCAGCCCAGCGAGTGAGCCACGACATCCTCACGGCGGAATGCTAGGAAGGCCGCATGAGCGTTCGTCTAGAGCTGGGTCGCGTCTCCACGCTGACCCTCACCCGCCCCGACAAGTACAACGCCATGAACCTGGAGATGGCCGATGCAATCGCTTCCGCCATGAAACAGGTGAAGCGTGACGGCGCCACCCGCGTGCTGGTCTTGCGGGGCGAGGGCAAGGCGTTCTCCGCGGGGGGAGATTTCGACATGCTGGGAAAGAACGCCGAGCGCGCTCCGGAGCAGAACCGCCAGGCAATGGAGGACTTCTACCGGCGCTTCCTCAGCGTGCTCGAGGTGCCGGTGCCGACGGTCGCCGTCCTGCATGGGGCCACGATCGGCGCTGGCCTTTGCTTGGCCATGGCCTGCGACGTTCGAGTGGCGGCCAACGAGGCGAAGCTTGGCGCGAACTTCGTGCGCGTGGGACTGCACCCAGGGATGGGCTGCAGCCTGTTGCTGCCGCACCTGGTGGGTCGAACGCGCGCCAGCGAGCTCTTGCTCAGTGGGCGCTTGCTGCTGGGAGACGAGGCCGAGCGCATCGGACTGGTGACGCGCGCGGTGCCCCGCGACGCGATCGAGGCCGCCCTCGAAGAGCAGCTCGCGGCGCTGCTGCAAGCTGCGCCGATCGCCGCCCGGCAACTGAAGGAGACCTTGCGCATCCCCATCCTGCGGGATCTCGACCAGGCTCTGGCAAGAGAGGCCGCCTGTCAGGCGGTCGACTTCTCTACCCGCGACCTCAAGGAGGCCGTGCGCGCGTTCGCCGCGGGAGAGAAGCCCGAGTTCACGGGAGAATAGTCGACCGGGTCGCCTCTGCGGACTGGAGTTACGTCCGGCGCCGAGCTAGGCTGTGACTCATGCAGGGCGTTCGTTTCCGCATGGTCGCTCCCGGCGTCTGGCTGGTTGCTTTCGCGCTCCTTGGCCAGCTGTTCGTCGGCTGTGGCGGAGAAGTATCCGGCCCTTCCCGCGCGGAGGTCGACGACGGGATCTGCGCCAGGGCGAGCCAACTGGGGTGCGTCGGCCAGAGCCAGTGTGAAGCATCGCTCCGTGAGCTTCGGGACGACGCGGCGAAGGCTGGCTGTTCGGGCGAGATGGATTCCGCGCTCAGCTGCTTCGCACAGAGGTTCGACGACTGTGAGTCGGGCGTCGAAGGTTTTTGCCCCGCGGAAGCAGACGCGGTGGATCGCTGCTACGACGACGACCCACCGCCAGGTGCCGACTGCTTCGTGAGCAGCAGCGGACAGGACTGCGCCCTGTCATGCGCCGACTACTCTGCAGAGTGCTACGTGCTCGCGAACGCCACCATCGAGTGTCGTTGCGTCTCCGGACCGAAGGCAGGGCAGTTCCTCGAGGCCGACTGCGACAGCATCGCTGACGTCGCCGCTGCGTGCCGCTAGCGGCCACTCCGGTTTCAATCTTCAGGCGTGTGGGTCAGCTCGCCCACGGTGGCGTCGACCGCGCGCTGGTAGTCGCCTGGCGCGAGGATCAGCTGCAGCCCGCGCACGCCGGCGCTCACCGCGATCTCTGGATGCGAGAGCGCGCTGGAGTCGAGCAAGACGGGAAATCGCTTCTTCGCCGCCAGCGCCGTCACGCCACCGCGGATATACCCCGTCAACGGCTGCACCTCTTTGAGGGGCACCAGCTGAGCGCGCTTCGCGCCACACAGCTTGGCTGCCGCCTTCAGGTCGAGCTCCGTATCCCCAGGGATCACAGCCATGATCTCCCCGCGCGCCTGCTTGCCGAGCGGTTCCACGCGCAGGAGCAGCGTCTTGAACACCGTCTCCGGGGCCATCCCTACCTTGCGCGCGACGCTCGGCGCCGAGAGATCGCTCTCGTCGACCGCGTAGCTCAACGTCCGGTACGATACCTTCAGACGGTCGAGAGCACGAGCCGCGTTGGTCTTGGGGTTGCTCATCTCACTCGACTTCGAAGTCGGCGACTGCGCGGTCCAGGGCTCCGCTGAGGATGAGCTCGCTGACGCGCTCGATGTCAGTGTAGAGGACGCGGTCCTCGCCCAGGGGTGGCACTTCCGCGCGGATTAGATCGTAGGCACGCTGAACGCCACGTCCTGGCTGGAGCGGAGCTCGCTGGTCGAGCCCCGCCGCGGCAGTCAGCAGCTCGATCGCCAGACAACGCCTCACGTTCTCCACCACCATGCTCAGCTTGCGCGCGCCGATGCTGCCCATACTGACATGGTCTTCCTTGCCCGCGCTCGACGGGATCGAGTCGACGCTGGACGGATGGGTCAACACCTTGTTCTCGCTCACCAGCGAGGCGCTGGCGACCTGCGCGATCATGAAGCCTGAATGCAGGCCGCCGTGCTTTGCCAGGAAGGGGGTGAGGCCACTCGACAGAGCAGGATTCACCAGCTGTTCGACGCGCCGCTCACTGATGTTGCCTAGCTCGGCGACGGACATCGCCGCGAGGTCCAACGCGAAGGCGACGGGTTGGCCGTGGAAGTTGCCGCCGCTGATGATCTCCGCCGTGCCGTCTTCGGCGACGAAGACGCTCGGATTGTCCGTGGCGCTGTTCATCTCGCGCTCGAGCACGCCCCTCGCCCACTCCAGCGCGTCACGGCTCGCTCCGTGGACCTGCGGCATGCAGCGAAGCGAGTAAGGGTCTTGCACCTTTCCGCAGTGCGCGTGGCTGACCATGATCTGGCTGTCTGCCAGCAAGCGCCGCAGGTTCCTCGCCACGGTCGCTTGCCCTGGATGCGGTCGCAGCGCCATCAGGCGGTCCTCGAACGGCCGTTCACTCCCCTTCAGCGCCTCCAGGCTCAGCGCGCCGGCGATGTCCGCCGCCCGCGCCAGACGCTGAGCGTCGGCCAGGCTCAAGGCTCCCCAGGCCGTCATGTACTGGGTGCCGTTGATCAGCGCCAAGCCCTCCTTGGCCTGCAGCTCGATGGGCTGGAGCCCTGCCGCGCTCAGCGCTTCCGCGCTGGAGACCCGCTGCTCTTGCCAGTAGGCCTCCCCTTCCCCGATCAGCACCAGGGCCAGGTGCGCCAGCGGCGCGAGATCACCAGACGCTCCCACCGAACCCTGGCTCGGCACCCGCGGAGTGACGCCCCGGCGGAGCAAGTCCAGCAGCGCCTCCAGTACCTCCACGCGCACGCCAGAGTGGCCGATCGCCAAGGTCTGGGCTCGCAGCAGCATCATCCCGCGCACCACCTCCAGGGGCAGATCCGCCCCCACGCCGGTAGAGTGGCTGCGCACCAGATTGCGCTGCAGCTCTCGCACCTGAGCGCTCGAGATGCGAGTCTCCGCCAGAAAGCCGAAGCCCGTATTGACCCCGTAGACGTGAGGCGCGTCGTCCCCCAACGCGATGATGCGGTCCACGGCCGCCCGCGACGCCAGGACGCGCTCTCGCGCGGCAGGCTCCAAGTCCAGTCTCGGGTTCCCCCGCGCAACACTCACGAGCTGGTGAACGTCCAGCTGAATGCCCAGGGAAACCGCAGGGTGCGACTCGGAACGCAGGTGTTGGGTCACGCGCGACGCTATACCAAACCGCAGCCGCCAGGGCTCCCCCCTGCGTTGCTTGTCCGAGGCCGACCAGGATCTCCTTGCTCGCGAGTTCTCCCCGTCACTATTCTCGCCGCCCAGTGGGCTATGGAGTTTTTCAGGCTTCGCGCTCGTGGAGCGCGATTCGCGGGGCGTTGCGCTCGAGACGACGGTCGCCTGGCTGGCTGTGCGGCGCATTGCTCGGAGCGCTGACCCTCTCGGGGCAGGCTCTGGCGCAGCCGGCCGATCCGCCGGCAGGTGCCCCACCGACGGACGCCCCCCCCACACCCGACGTGGCTCCTCCCGACGAGGAGACGAAGGACGACACGGAGACGCCGCGCGTGGACGAGGACGCGCCTGCTCGGGACACCGAGGAGGCCGACGCCGCGCCCCGCGACGCCGCCGGCCACCGACGCCAGCGGTGCTCGCTCGAGACCTCCACCTCCACCTCCGCCATCGGACGCGCTCGCCGGCAAGGACTTCCGTAGTCGTCTCGTGCTGGAGAGCGGTCGCGCGCCGTTCCTGCGCCCTGATCCCGACGTCGCCACAGGACAAATCCGCGGGGAATATCAGTTCCGGGTAACCGGGCTCAGCGACCTGCCGCTGAAGCCGCGGCCTCCAGCTGGCAGCGGCTCGCTCGGGCAGACCTTGCGCGTGGAGCACTGGCTGCGTCTGACGCCGCGCTTCCTGTTTCGAGACGACCTCGAGCTGGTCGGCCAGATCGATGTTCCCCGCGGATTCATAGCCGGGCAGGAGACCCAGGACGTGGGCAGCGCGGAGGAGGCGTATGACGAACGCTTCCCGGTGCACGTCGCACCACGCTGGCTCTACCTGAACTGGAACAGCCCGATCGGGGTGTTCCGCGTTGGTCAGCAGCCCTCGCACTGGGGACTCGGGTTGGTGGCGAACGACGGCAACCATCAGAGCCTGTTCGGAGACTACCGCGGCGGGTCGATCGTCGAGCGCGTGCTCTTCGCCACGAAGCCGGGTGGAAAAGACTCCAAGGTGATCGTCGCCGTGGCAGGCGACCTCGTGTTCAAGGACCGCACCGCTGATCTCACCGAAGACGAGTACGCGTGGCAAGGTGTGCTCGCGCTGACCTACTCACCAGACCCCGGCCGCCCCGACCCCGAGAAGCCCTCCAACCAGATCGGCCTCTACGCCGTCTACCGCAACCAGACCCGGGACGCCGAGTCGTTGCCTGGCCTCGACTTCGACGAGCACCTGGAGATCGTGGCCCTCGACACCGCAGGCAGCTTCAACGCCAAGCTGCCCGGAGACATCGGCCACGTCTTCGGCGGCTTCGAGCTGGCCTATCTGCTCGGCTCGACCGACATCCTGCGCACGCGTCAGGAGGTCAGGAACAACGAGCGCGAGCAGATCCGCGCCTTCGGTGGCGCCCTCCAGCTCGGCGCGGTGGTGACCGCGGGTGAAGGGGACGAGCGCTACGGACGCTGGGTCGTCGAGATGGAGTACGGCTGGGCCGGGGGCGACGCGGACCCCAACGACGGAACGTCGCGACGCTTCACCTTCGAGCCGAACCACAACGTCGGTTTGATCCTCTTCGACGAAGTCCTGGCGTGGAAGACCGCACGAGCCGCGGTGATCGCCGAGGACGAAGGGCTGACCCAGCGGGCTGCTCCGGGCACCGAGCTGCTGCCGAGCGACGGCGGGATCTCCGGAGCCACCTACCTCTACCCGACTTTCGTCTATCGTCCACTCCGGCAGCTCGATCTGAAAGCGGGCCTGGTGCTGGCACAGGCCACGGCGGACGTCGTCGACCCCGTCGCCGTGACGACTGAGGGTCGCTTCGTGAACTACGACGGCGGAGACGCGCGCAGCCGCGACCTCGGCCTCGAGCTGGATGCCGGCGTGGAGTACCGCTGGGCTCTGAGCTACGGCGTCACGCTCGAGCTGGGCGCCCAGGGCGGTGTCTTCTTTCCGGGCAAGGCCTTCGACGACGCGCAGGGCAACGCCCTGGGCACCCAATACATCGGCGTTGGACGCATGGGGTTGCAGTTCTGATGCCTGAGCTGGAGAGCACGATGCGGCACGTCGCACAGAGGATCCCTCACCCCCAAACCTGGCTGCGCTCCCGTACGCCCTGGACGTCGCTCGCCTGCCTGATCGCGCTGGCGAGCGTGGGCTGCACGGTCGATGAGATCCCCGAAGGTCTCAAACGGACTCCCGACGGAAACGGGCCCGAGGTTCGCTTCAACCTCTACCACAAGCCGCTGCCGGAGATCCCGATGCCCAACGACGTGGCGATGTGGCCGGACCCCACGAGCCGCACCGGTCTGCGCATCAACGCCAGCATCGTCGCCCCGACGGAGATCGAGGAGACGGCGCGCAAGAAGTTCGATCAGCTCGAGGGCTGGGGCACGTTCGCAGCCGTCACCGTCGCTTTCGACAAGCGAGACCCCAGCGACGCCCGCCCCGCGATCGATCTCGGCAACATCCAGAGTCGCCACGTGGGGGACGACTTCGAGTTCAGCAACGACGCGATCTATCTCGTCAACCTGAAGACCGGCGTGCCCGTGGCCCTCGACCTGGGCGAAGGCGACTTCCAGTACGTCGTGAAGGAGAAGCAGAAGTACTGGCGGAACGACACGCGACGTCAGGAAGGCTACCTGCTGTTCGAGTCCGCGGACGAGACCGTGGATCCTCGCACCGGGCTGTTCGACCCCAAGCGCACCGAGGACGGCACGCCCTTCGGCAAGCCCATCTACGACCCCGCCTGGGACACCGATTTCGATGGCGTCATCGACCGACCCAACGTCATCGACCCCACCGCCTGCCCGAACCAAGCGCAAGTGGCGCTCGGCCAGGTCAGCGAGGTCGACCGCGATCGTTGCCTCGCGGATAATATCCTCACCTGGTACGAGCGCGAGACAGACACGCTGATCATGCGCCCGCTCATCCCGCTCGAAGAGAAGACCGAGTACGCGGTGGTGGTAACCGATCGCGTCCGCGATCCTGACGGCAACGCGGTGAAGTCACCCTTCGACTTCGTCTATCACCCCTCGCAGGAAGCCGCGACGGAGCGCCTCCAGCGTCACCTGGAGGACCCGAGCCTCGCGAGCTACTACGGCACCATCGGCGGCACCGGCCTCGATCACGTAGCCTTCACCTGGAGCTTCACCACACAGCCAGTGGTGGAAGACCTCAGGTTGATCCGCGACGGGCTGTACGGCACTGGACCCTTCGCCTACCTGAACGAGCAGTTCCCCGCGGATGTCGACTTGATGCGCATCGCTGGCCCTGTGGACTCGGTGCAGGAAGCCGACGGCGTCAAGGAGCCGGAGAAATGGTACGACGACCCCGAGTACCCCAAGTGCCAAGGGCGGCTCAACGAGGCGTATATCCTCGACTTCGACAAGAACGCGGACTTGTTGCGCTCGCTGGCCGGACAGTTCGGCATTGGCGGGGCCTCGGCCGACGAGCTCGCAGATAGCTGGAGTCACGTCAGCCACGCGGTGATCGGCAGCTTCCAGTCGCCGTTCTTCATCCACGGCGGCCCCAGGGGCACCGACCCTTCGGCCTCCTTCGACCTCGACTATCGCTCCGGCGACGGCGAGGTGAGCAGCGACACCGTACAGTTCTTCATCACCATTCCGAAGACCACCGCGGAGCACCACCAGCCATTCCCCGTTGCGTACTACGGACACGGCTACACCAGCTCTGACCTCGAGCACCTCGGCTTCGCCGGTTCCCTGGCGAAACAGGGCATCGCCAGCGTCGGCGTCAACGCTGTGTTCCACGGCCTCGAGTTCGACAAGAACACCCAGAACCTGGCCCGCACGCTGCTGAGAGGCTCCTGCGCGGGGCCGCTCGCGGACGCGCTGCTCGCAGGCCGAGCCCGCGATCTGGACGGCGACGGTGACCCGCTGAACAACTCGGGCGGCGACTACTGGACGAGCTACATCTTCCACACTCGAGACGTGGTGCGCCAGAGCGCCATCGACCTCTTGCAGCTCTTCCGCATCTTCAAGACCTGGGACGGCGAGCGCATGAGCGACGCCGACTATGACCAGGACGGAAAGCCCAACCTGGCCGGCGACTTCGACGGCGACGGCACGCCGGACGTGGGCGGCAAGGTCAAGTATCATGCCTGGGGCCAGAGCCTGGGCGGATTCCTCGCACCGTTCCTCGCAACGCTGGACCCCGACGTGGTGAGCGCAGCGCCCGTGGCGGGCGCCGCGGGCCTGCTCGACGTCGGCGCGCGCACCTTCCAGGGCGGCGTGTTCGAAGGCGTCTACCTGCGCAACTTCGGCCCCCTCATCGTCGGCGTACCGCCGGAGGAGATCCCGAAGGACAAGGACGGCAACCCGGTGACGGCGTGTGAGCCAGGGCAGATCTCCCTGCGCTTCGTCGTGGTCGACGTGAATGATGACCGTGAGCTCGAGTTCGGCTGTCTCGACGACGCCGGGCTGATCCAGGGCGGCACGGTGAGGGTGCAGAACATCAGCAACGGTGAAGTGCGATGCGGACGCATCGCTGGTGACGACGACCAGGGCCTTGGCAGCGGTCGCTTCCGGGTCGGTATCCCGACCAGCGTCGGCGATCGGCTGTACGTCTCGGTCTACGACCAACCCGACGCCGTGGACACCTATGCCCCGGACGGCGGCTGCAACCTCGAGCCCGACGCGAAGCTGCTGCAGGGCTTCTACGAGTGGGGCAAGGGGCTGGTCCAACAGAACGCCAAGGACCCGACCGATAGCTACGTCGTCTGTACGGCGCCGGGGGGCTGCACCAAGTTCCAGAATCGCTACTTCCCGTCCGGCTCCGATCTGCGCGCGCCTGTCGAGGGCTTCGGCTACATCCGCCAGACCCCGGAGATGCGTCGCTTCATGACCCTCGCCGCTGTGGCCGTGGACCCAGGCGACCCCGGAAATTACGTGCCCTACGCCGGGCTCAAGACCATGCTGGATCCGTGGGGAAATCCACATCCACCGACGGGCTTCTTGAACATGGTCACCGTCGGCGACATGAACGTGCCGCTCAACGCGGGGATCTCCATGGGCCGCGTCGCAGGAGCGATCCCGTTCATGCGCCCCGACGCGGCCAGCCGCTACCCCGCGTATGCGGACTATGTGACCCCGGAGGCGCTGTACGCGGATCTGGGCGATCGCACGCCCAACCGCTTCCTGCTGGACAACCACGTGATCGAGGGCATCAACCGCCTGGAGCGCGCGAGCCCCGAGAACGAGAGCGCCTGCTACGACAACGAGGTCTTGCCGGAGCACGACTACGCTGGTTGCCGGCCGAGCTGCAGCGACCCCAGCGAGTGCGACTCCGGGATCTGCACCAGCGGGCGCTGCGCAGCCGCGCCTCAGAGCCCCGAGCGCTGCGCTCAGTACCTCTTCGACCCGGACGCGGTCGACGAGGGTCAGGCGCGCTATGGCGAGCGCGAATCATCCGTGCCCTTGCGGCTGGCTCGCATCGCCACGCCGGCGTCGCCTGGCAACGTCGACGCCGTCTGGGCACCGCGCCTCATGGGACAGCCGTTCGCGCCCGACAGCCAGGGCTGGACCGCCGACTCTCGGCTGATCGCCATGCTGATGGGCTACGTGAATCCGCGGGGAGAACACGGCTTCAACCCGGCGGATCCCTGCCAAGAGTGGGTCGCGGGGCGCTACTTCATCAACCTGGTCGGCCGCTTCTTCGCCACCGAGGGCGCGGACCTGTATTACCTCTCGCATCCGACGACTCACGACTGCCTCGCCCGGATCGGCGGCGGGAGCTGCAAGTTCATTCCCCAGCAGGCACCTTCGAAGTGATCCGCTGGCACGAGGACCACGCGCGCCTCGAACGACGCGCGGCGCAAAAAAGGCGCGCCAGACCTCGCCTTGCCCCAGCGCAGGTGTTAGCGTCCGCGCCGCTCGTATGCGCTACTTCGTAACGATTGAAGGCGAAGAACACGTGATGGATGTGGTGAAGCTGCCCAGCGGCGGCTTCGAGGTGCGGCCCGTGCGCCTGGCCGAAGGCGGCGGGGAAGAGCTCCTCGCCCCCATCCCAGCGGAACTCTCAAGCACCGGTGGGCTCTCCACGGTCCACCTGGACGGCCAGGTCTTCGATCTCGTCATCGATGGCGAGATGCCAGGCGAAGTCGACGCCTACGCCAACGGCCGTCGGGCGACGGTCCGGGTCGAGACGGAGCGCAGTCGCGCCGCGGCGAGTGTCCGCGGGGCGAAGGCCGGCAGCGCCGACGGCACGATCAAGAGCCCGATGCCGGGCAAGGTGGTCAAGGTGCTGGTCACCGAAGGCCAAGAGGTCGCCGCCGGCAGCCCAGTCGTCGTCGTCGAGGCGATGAAGATGGAGAACGAGCTCGTCGCCGAGGGCCCAGGCACGGTGAAGAAGGTGTTCGTGCAGCCCGGCGACGCCGTCGAGGGCGGCGCGAAGCTCGTCACCATCGCGTAGCGGCCCGCAGCTCACGGAGCATCGCCTTGGTGCCTGGCGTCTGGCTGTGTGAGCATGCTCGCCATGTCCGGCGTCATTGGCTCGCGCGTTCCATCCTCTGACAGCAACGCTCGTCGCTCCGGCTGGCGGCCTCACGGGGCGCTCCCCCGCCTCGCCCTCGCCCACCTGCCAACACCGCTGTGGCGCAACTCGGCGCTCTCCAAGCTGATCGGCGCCGACCTCTGGGTGAAGCGCGACGACATGACCGCAGGCGCGGAGGCAGGCAACAAGATCCGCAAGCTGGAGTATCTCCTCGCGGAAGCGCTCGCGGAGGGCGCCGACCACGTCATCACCTGCGGCGCGGTCCAGTCGAACCACGCTCGCGCCACTGCGCTGCTCAGCAAGAGCCTCGGCCTGTCGGCCACGCTGCTGCTGCGAGCCAGAGACCCGAACGCCCCAGGGCCAGAGACCGGCAACCTCGCCCTGGATCGACTGGTGGGTGCGGACTGCCGCTTCATCAGCGCCGCCCAGTACGCCGAACGCCGAAGCCTGCTCGAGCACGTCGCAGACGAGCTCCGACGCCAGGGCAAGCGGCCCTACGTGATTCCAGAGGGCGGCAGCAACGGTCTCGGCGCGCTCGGCTACTTCGAGGCCATGCGCGAGATCCGGGAGCAGCTCGAGGCGGGGCTCGGACCTGGCCTGCAAGGAGAGGCGACCCACGGCTTCGATCTGGTGATTCACGCCTGCGGCTCCGGCGGCACCGCAGCGGGAATCAGCCTCGGAGCAGGCGTGTACGGCGTCGCGCAACACACCGCAGTCATGGCCGTGTGCGACGACGTCGCATACTTCAGCGGTGTCATCCGCGAGATCGAAGAAGCTGCGCGGCGCTACGTACCCGAGCTCGCGCGCTCCGCAGACGTGCATGTCTTCGACGAGTTCAAGGGGCCCGCCTACGGCGTGCCCAGTGCGGAACAACGCGCGTTTATCCGCGAGGTAGCAGAGTGCTGCGGGCTGATCGTCGATCCGGTATACTCCGGAAAAGCCCTGTGGGGCCTGCGCGAGCTACTCCGGGATCCTGAGGACCGAGGACTGACGTTCGTGCCACGCAGGGTTCTCTTCATCCACACCGGAGGTCTCCCGGGCCTCCTCGCGTCACCTGTCTGAGTCCTGCCGCGGCTCGAGTGGCGCCACAAGGAGCAGACCATGAGCCTCGAACTCCAGACACCGAAGATCGACCTCCCAGAGCCGGAGATCCAGGCTCGCTTCGACCGACTCCAGGCCAAGCTTGTTTCCTTGTGGCAACTCATCGAGAGCCTGGAGGACCACGGAGAGCAGACCATCGTCGTCGTCCCTTCCCTGACCGTGGACTTCGACGCGCTGCAGGGTTCCCTGCTGCAGGCCTACGAAGAGCGCTTCCTGTTCCTGCTGTTCTTGCTGCGGCAGCCGCGAGCGCGCTTGATCTACGTCACCTCCCAACCCATCCAGCCCAGCATCGTCGACTACTACCTGAGCCTGCTTCCAGGCATCATCCCGAGCCACGCCCGGGAGCGCCTGGTGCTGCTCGCGCCCCAGGACGGGGCGCCGCAACCCCTCAGCATCAAGCTCCTCCAGCGGCCTCGCCTGCTCGCCAAGCTGCGCTCGCTGATCGGCAACCCCGAGCGGGCACACCTGGTGCCCTTCAACACCACCGACCACGAGCGGGACCTGGCGTTGCGCCTGGGTATCCCGATGTACGGCGCCGATCCGCGCTTCCTGGACCTAGGCACCAAGAGCGGATGCCGGGAGCTCTTCAAGAGCTGCGACGTCCAGCATCCCGTGGGCATCGAGAACCTCACGGATACGGAGTCGCTGATCGACGCGGTGATCGAGCTGCGCAAGACGCGCCCAGAGATCGCAGAGGCGATGGTCAAGCACAACGACGGCGTCAGCGGCGAGGGCAACGCCGTGCTGGACCTCGGGTCACTCCCCCCGCAGCGCGACGCCGTGCGGGAGCGTCTGCGCTCCCTGAAGCTGGAAGCCAAGCACTGGAGCGTCGACCAGTACCTGGAGAAGCTCGCGAGGTACGGCGGCGTGATCGAGCAGCGAGTGATCGGTAGCCCGCTGACCAGCCCGTCGGTGCAGCTCCGAGTGACTCCCCTCGGCAAGGTCGAGCTGCTATCCACCCACGACCAGCTGCTCGGCGGCGCGCAGGGTCAGAAGTACATCGGCTGCACGTTCCCTGCGGATCCGGCATACGCCCGCGAGATCTCGACCGAGGCGCTGAAGGTGGGAGAGGCGCTGGCTCGGCGCGGCGTGCTGGGTCGCTTCGCCATCGATTTCGTGTGTGGAAAGACGGACCAGGGCTGGTCGAGCTACGCCATCGAGCTGAACCTGCGCAAGGGCGGCACGACGCACCCCTTCCTGACACTGCAGTTCCTGACCGACGGCAGCTACGACGCCGAGCGGAGCGAGTTTCGTATTGGCGATCGCCCGAAGTGCTACGTCGCGACCGACAGCCTCGAGTCCCCCAGTTTCCGCCAGTTCACTCCGGGCGACCTGTTCGACATCTGCGTGCGGCACGGTCTGCACTACGACCACACCCGTCAGACGGGCGTCGTCCTGCACATGCTGAGCGCCATCGGCGATCATGGGCGTCTGGGACTCACGGCCATCGCAGACAGTCACGCAGAAGCACGGGCGCTCTACGAGCGGATGGAGCGAGCGATGCATCAGGAAGCCGAGCTGGCTTCGCACTACGGAAGCCTGCCGGAGTGACCAGGCAACCCCGCCGGATCTGGGGGTGAGGCGCTCCAGGTCCTACTGTGGTCGCACCCGAACTTCGCGCAGCTTCTTCCTGAAGGCCTTGAAGCGCCCGAGCTCCTTCTCCTTGAGCTCGGCGTCATCCAGCAGGTCCTTCTTCTCCGCTGGATCGTCCTTCAGATCGTACAGCCCGAGGGGTCGGCCACCACTGACGATCAGCTTCAGGTCGCCTTCGATCAGCGCCTGCCGCTCGGCGTTGTTCGGCCCCGCGGGCATGTCGACGAAGACGATGCGGCTCTGGGGCTCGTAGCCCGGAGGCTGGATCACGTCGGGCAAGAGACTCTGACCCGAGATGAAGTCGTTGCCCTCTCCGGTCGGCGGCGGGAGCCCCAGGACCTGCATGATCGTGGGCACGACGTCGATCCCGCTCCGCCGCTGCTTGATCCGCACGGCATCGACCCCCGGCACATGCACGATCAGCGGCACCCGCACCAGCTCTTCCCAGATCTCGAAGCCATGCCGGATCAGTCCATGTTCGCCGAACGCTTCACCGTGATCGGCGGTGACCAGGATCACGGTGTTCTTGTCGAAACTGGAGGTCTTGATGAAGTCGAGCAGCCGCCCCACCTGCTGATCCACGAAGGCGACCTCGCCATCGTAGAGATCGCGGCTGGTCTTGCCGAAGTCGAAGTCCTCGTGCTTCACGTACTCGGCGTGGGGATCCACGTAGTGGACCCACATCAGGAACTGGCCCTTCGTGTTCTCCGGGTCCTTCAGCTGCGCGATGGCTGCGTCGGTGAGCTTGTCGCTGTTGACGGTACGGTCGCCCTCCATCTGCAGCACCTTGGGTGCGGCGCTGGTGTCCTCCACCTCGAAGCCGCGACCGACGCCAGTGTCCGCCTTGAAGTACCAATGACCTTGCACGTTGATCGTACGGATCCCGGCCTTCTGTGCCCGCTCGGCGATGAAGGTGTCTTCCTTCGTGAAGCGGTTGAAGTGAGACCAGCCGCGGTGGGTCTCGCTGGGATACTTGCCGATGAGCAGCGGTCCCACGCTCTTGCCGGTGTAGCTCGCCATGCTGTAGGCGTTCTCGAACACGGCTGAGCGGGCCGCCAGCTCGTCCAGCTTGGTCGAGAGCTTGCGCGGGTTACCCATGTAGCCCAGGTCGAAACGCAGGGTGTCGATGGTGATCAGTACGACGTTCGGCTTCTCCGGGAGCTTGGACGCGATGAAGGCCTTGGCGTCCTTGGGCGCTTCGACCTTGGGTTCGTCCAGCACCACTTCGACGGCGTCCTTGCCCGAGCAGTCCTCGTCGACGCCGTTGCCTGGAACGTCGTCGGCGCCCGGAAAGATCGCTGGATCATGGTCGTTGCAGTCTCCGCCACCGAAGCGACCGCTCACCCCGTCCTTGTCGGCATCGCTGAGCTTGCGCAGGCGCCCGAGCATCAGCTTCCCGAGGGGTGCATTGCGTTCGATCGAGAGCTTCAGAGGTCGCGGGTCGAGCGCCGCGCCAGACGCCCGCCACGTCGTGCCCAAGGTGAGCAAGGCCACAGCCAGCGCCGCTGCCGCGGGGATCCGTCGAACGAAGTGAGGCAACAGATAGGCGACCGCTCCGACCAACAGCAGCAGGCCGGGGCCGCGCAGATCGAGCTCCTCGCGCTTGAAGACGCCAAACACCCCGAGCAACCCGCCGGTGCCGCCGGTGTTGCCGCTCGAGATCGCGTAGGCAAACCCAGCGATCGCCAGGCCGATTCCGAGCGCCGCAGGCAGCCAGCAGCGCTCCTCCGTGACCTCGAGCCGCCCGAGGCGCTCTCCTCCCGCGACCACCAAGACGCCGATCAGCCAGGCCAGCGCGAGACACCCCAGGGCGACCGCTGCACCGCTGGCCCTGGGCTCCAGCCCAGAGACCAGCCCGCGCAGGGCGATCCGCGAGCTCAGCACCGTCCAGGCGAACACCCCGAGCGCCCCCAGGCCAATCGTCCAGCCCAGAGTCGCCGACGCAGCCTTGCCGATCAAGCGGTCGCGTACCCAGGCCAGGGGGTTCGGCAGATCCCCGGGGTGCAGCCACAGCACACCAATCGCAGTCGCCAGGCCCACACCAAGGGCCAGCGGCGCGATCAGGCCCCAGTGGGCGAGCCATGCGCTCGACAGCGGCGGCAGCTGTTCGCCCACCCGGGCGTAACGAGCGTCCGCGAACGCCACCACCGCGCCCGCAATGGACGCGGCCAGCAGGGTCAGGCTGACACGCTTAAACCAGCTCATACGTGATCAGCCGCATACTTGCCTTGGGCCGTGGGGACAACTGAGTGACGGAGCGAAGGCGTCGTTTCGCGGCCGGGAAGCGCACCTGGGCGACGCAGAGACACCCCGCGGCGATCGAAAACCAGCGGGCCCCGCGCTTTGGGTACAGCAAGGCAGCCACGAGGCGCATTCCCGGGTTAGGCTCGCCAGGCGAACCTGCGCGTCCGCCCCGGCATCCCCGGCAGCCCGAACCATGAGCCAATCGCCCGAGAATCCCGGCGGATTCAAGCCGCCCGGTGCCCACGTCCCCGCGCCTGCCCAGGACCCGGACGGTCCCCCCGGTGGCTTCGGCTTGAACCTCCCGCCGGGCGTCTCCACCGACGTCTATCAGGACCAGCAGATGCAGGCCTCGGGCGGTGGTGGCAGCAACAGCTACGCCGTCATGAGCCTGGTCTTCGGCATCCTGGCCATCGTGCTCAACTTCTGTTGCGGCGTCTTCGGCCTGGTCTTTGGGCTCGCTTCCATCGGCACCGGCGTGGTCGCGCTGAACTCCAAGGAGGTCCGCTCGGGAGATCGCACCATGGCCATCATCGGCATCGTGCTCGGCGCCCTCTCGATGCTGATCTGGGTGGTGCTGTTGATCTTCGGCTTCGGTATGAGCTTGCTCTCCCCCTGATCCCTCGTCGGGACCGAGTCGCGGGTTTGGGGGTGAGGTGCCCCGTCGAAGCACCGCGGCGGGGCGTCAGCGCTTCTTGCTCAACGGGTGTGCGCTGTCGTAGACCCCGATTAGTTTCTCCATGGAAACATGAGTGTAGCGCTGGGTGGTCGAGAGGCTACTGTGCCCCAAGAACTCCTGAATCGCCCGCAAGTCTGCGCCCCCTTCCAACATGTGAGTGGCGCATGTGTGTCGCAGCGCGTGGGGATGTAGGTCACCGCGACCCGTGGCGAGGGCGCCGTAGCGCTTCACGATGTTCTGCACGCTGCGCACGCTGAGTCGATTCCCGAAGCGATTCAGCAACAAGGCACGGGGGTCCAGCCCCCCGTGCTTGGGGTGCTCGAAGTCTGCTCGCGCAGTCAGGTAGCGGTCGAGAGATCGCCGCGCCTTATTTCCTAACGGAACCACCCGTTGCTTGCTCCCCTTGCCGGATACCCGGAGGGTATCGTCTCCAGGCCCTCTCGCGTCGAGCACGATGTCTCGCAGGTCGAGGCCCACCAGCTCGGAGACGCGCAACCCGCTGCCGTACAGCAGCTCGAGGATCAGCGTGTCCCGCAGCACCTCATGCTCGCTCTTCTGAGTCGATTCTGGCGTCTCCATCAGCTCCTGGGCGGGATCTACCCCCAGGAACTTCGGCAGGCCGCGGCGCACCTTCGGCGTGGCCAGCAGACGCGCCGGATTGTCCTCGCGTAGACCTCGCCGCTCGAAGAAGTCGAAGGCCGTTCTCACGGCACTGAGCTGGCGCGCCAGCGTGCTCGCGCCGACCGTGCGGGAGCGCTCCCCAAGCCACAGTCGCAGCGTGAGCTTGTCCACCGCCTCGAGGCAGACGTCGTCCCCCCGTCGCGCGCGCAGGAAGCCGGTGAGCTGCCTCAGATCCCGGCCGTAGGCGGCCAGGGTGTTGGGAGACACCTGGCGCTCGTGCTCCAGATGCTCCAGGAACGCCGCACACGCTTGCTCGAGACTCAGGCTAGCCACACGGCGACAGTCCAGCACACCGCGCCGACCAGGGCCAAGCCCGCGCCGATCAGCAGCTGGCGCCGAACGACGCTGCCCTCGCGGTTCACCCCGCGGAGGCCAAGCCAGGCGAGGCCGATGGTGCTGAGCACGAAGCCGAGGCCGAGCACCAGGATCCAGCGCGCTCGCGGCCCCTGGCTCTGCTCGAGGCCTTCGAGCACCGCCTTCCGCTGCTCCGGGTCTTCCTGGCCACGCGTCGCGAGGCGCGCCAGGGCTCGATTGGCCCGCTCCAGCTCCCGAGCGTGGCTCTGGGTCACGCCGCGGGTCTCCAGCGCCGCAGAGCGCACCGCCCGCCAGGCTTCCTGAGCGATCTCGAGATCGCCCCGCGCCTCCGCGCCGATGGCGATGGCCTGAAGGCGAGCGTAGGCCCGGGCGACGTGCGGTGCGCCGGGCGCGTAGGAGGTGGCGGCGCGGCGCGCGTGGACCAGCGACGTCCGCAGATCGCCCTGATTGAACGCCACGTCGCTCGCCCCCATGGCCGACTCACCGTCGCTGACCGCGCGCCACGTCAGCAGCCCCAGGCTAAGCACCGCGAGCAAGAGCACCATGGCCACGCTGCGCAGGAAGGTCTTCACCCGACCTCCGCATGATATTTCCGCGGGGCAAAGCCCCGCGGCGCCGGATCACCGGCTCGGAGACGCCCGGAGCGGATGCGACGTGGGTTCATCACAAGAAGTCACGCCGGCGGAAGATCAGGCTGGCGGCGGCCAGCAGCCCGACGCTCCACAGCACGGACTGGAGCGCGGCAGAGCCGAGGTAGCCGAGAATCGGCTCGCCCGCTTCGCCGGTGAGCAGCGGCCGCGGCGGTACGTAGACCATCAAGTTGGGGAACACCCAGGAGAGCAGCTCCCCGGTGCGCTTGATGGTGGGACCGAACACCCGCTCCGGCATGCTGGCCAGGGTGTCGGCGCTGCGCCCCACGACGAACACGCTGAACGTGAACACCGCCGTGAGAAAGGGCGAGGAGAACGCTGCGAAGAGCGTGGCGACCGCCGCCACGATCATCACCTCCAGCAGGGTCAACAGCGCGCCCCCCGCGATCACGTTGCGCTCGTCGGGCGCGCCACCGCTGATCCAGTAGCCGCCGAGCATCAGCAGCAGCGCCCCGAGGATCGGCACATAGGTGCGATGCCTCGGCGCCCTCCAGGCGTAGAGCGCGAGGCCGAGCACCAGCGCCGGCCCCAGCAAGAGCGCTTGCCAGAGCGGCCGCCCCGACATGTTGCCCACGGCGATCAGCAGGCCGCCGGCGTTCGCCGCGAGGAACACCGAGACGGTGAGCAGCGTCCCGATGTACTTACCGAAGAGGTACTCCCAGCGGTGGATGGGACGCGTGAGGATCGGGAAGATCGTCTTCAGCTCGAGCTCGCGATAGAGCGAACTCGCCCCCAGGACCACGGCGACGATGATGCCGTAGATCGAGATCGTGGCCGCGCCGAGGTCGCTCACCACCCGCATCTTCGAACGCGACGCGAACTCACCCACGATGATCGAGTACCCGCCCGTGGCGATCGCGAGGGCAAACAGCCCGTGGAGCACGCGCGCCCGCACCGCCTCACGGTAGGTGTTGAGCATGATCACTCCGGGGCGTCCGAGCATGGCCCCGAAGCAATACCGCCGACCCACGTTGGAGGTAAAGCTCTCGGCGCCGGAGCCGCAGCCGGCGGCCGGAGCACCCCGATCAACGATCGACGAAATCGCGAATCCGCCGCGGCATGTCGAGCATCACGTCCACGATGCGCTCCTCGAACAGCCAGCGGATGATGCCCTCCCCCAGGTTCAGCGCGACCCCGACCGAGATCATGCTTCCCCCGCGAAACGGCGCGGCGCGAAAGAAGCCCCAGACGTCGTCTATCTCGTGTTCCTCCCGCGGATCGAGCCAGAACCTGAGCTCGGAGTCGCCAGGACGCGGACGCTGGGCGACCACGCTGTAGCGTGCAGAGTACAGGCTCGTGCCCTGCACCAGCTCGAAGCGATGCCGATCCGGAGCCGCGGGCAGACGCCGCGCGGAGATCACCCTGGGCAGCACGGCGCGCAGCGCCGCCACGCTCTGCAACCGCTCGACCACCTGGGCCGGCGAGCTTGCGATGCGCTGGTACGAGAGCCCACCCACGTAGTCTCCCGAGCGCTGGCTGAAGTCGACCCGCCGCCGCACCTGGTGACCAGCGACCAGGCGCTGACGCTCGCTCGGGGTGAGCCGACGAGCGGCTGAAGCCGGCTGCGCGAACACGCAAGCGCCAACTCCGCACGCAGCGCTCTGGAACCAGCGCCTGCGGCTCAGCGCATTCATGGGTCGGCGACGAACACGTCGAGGAACCACTGCCCGGACGCGCGATTGTAGCCATCGATCTGCACGAAGTAGTCGCCAGCCTCGAGCGTCAGGTCGAGGTACGATCGCCCTTCGGAGAAACCCACGGAGCAAGCCTGCATCAGCTCGCTCCCGGGACAGCTCGGCCCACGCCGGACGTTGAGCAGCGTCGCGTAGCCGCTGCCCTGCATGTCGAACACCACGCGCTTCGTCTCCGACAGACTCAGCTTCAACATCTGGTCAGCGGCTCCGCCCTTGGGTTGGACGCCGTAGTCGCAGCCCGCGTCGTAGTCAGCGCTGGCGTTCACCGTGCTGCCCTGGAAGAACCCACCTTCCGCGGGGATCTGAATTGCCTGGTCGCAGGTGTCAGCGAACGGGACCAGTGTGGCGGCGCTCGCGGGGCGCAGCAAGGCGGTGATCTCCGAAGGCGTCCCCGCGGCGCTCTCGGCCACCACGTCGTAGCTGCCCGCGGGCAGCGCGTGCTTGCGCAACCTGAGCGGGGAGACATCGGCGCGCTTGCAGGCAAGCTCTGCGCCGCAAGCTCCGCCTGACTGCTCCATCAGGCCCAGCGCGCCAGCGTCTCCATCGGAGAGGCGCTGCACGAGCAGGACGTCGCTAGCCTGGGCCAGATCGAGGCCATACACCGCGTCGACCGCGCCGCTCAAGCAGCTGAGCCCGACGTCGTCGACGTGATCGGCGAAGTCGATGGGCTGCGCCTTCCCCGGGGTCAGCAGGGGGGGAGAGGAGCAGTCTTCGTCCGCTGGCGGAGTGCTGGGCGCGGTGTCCTCGATCACGAAGTCGATCTGATCTGGCGCCGTCGAAGATACCGCAAGGAAATAGTCACCCGCGGGCAGAGCGCGCGCGAACAGCGCGGCCGAGGGCGCGGTCTGGCACACCAGCTCGGCGCCCAGGCCCACGCAACCGACATCCCGCAGTGACAGCGACGGTTGACCGACACCATCGATGCTGGCGGCGAAGACTCGAACGTCACGCGGCTGGTCGAGGGTGAAGTGGTATACGAGCTCGCCCACCGCCACGCTACACCGAGACTCGAGATCCTGAGTCACGCCCACCACCTGGGCCACCTCATGAACTCCGAGCGCGACGTCTGTGGCGCTGCCGCAGGTCTCGTTGCTCGGCGCGCTCGAACCCGCGCGAAAGTTGAGCGTGACCTCTTGGGCCGCGCCGCTGGGAGCGAAGACGTACAGCGGGTAGGCACCGGGAGCCAGCGATCGCATCCACAGCCTGCTGACGCTCTGACCGCTCTGGGTGGGAACCGAAGCATCACACCCGAGCTCCGAGCTGGCGTCCCCGCACTGGGCGGCCATCGCCAGCTCGAGCGGTGAGGCGCTGCGACCGATGACGTCCACGTCCAGAGGCTCCGTACCCGGCACCACGATCGCGCCAACCACGTCGACCGTATCCACGCGGCTACACGATGCCGAGTAATCGCGGGCCGCTCCGGCGGTGCTGAACGCGTACGTCCCCGGCGCCAGCATGTCCTGGGCGTCGCCGCAGGCGTTGTGGCTCACCGCCTGACACGGCTCTTCATCGGTCTCGCCGTCACAGTCGTCATCCACGGCATTCGCGCAGATCTCGGGCAGCAGCCCCGAGATCCCGGGCTCACTGTCGTTGCAGTCCTGACCCCCGCAGTTGTGGTCGGGGTCCCCATCGGAGTCTGCATCGCGAGGCACATGGGAGCACGTCAAGCTCTCCTCGTCGCAAGCGTCGATCGTGCACGTGTCCTTGTCCGAGCAAGTGATGGGTTCGCCCTCGACGCAGCCAAGCTGACGATCACAGACCTCGAGCCCGTCGCAGTACACCGCGTCCAGGCACTGAGAGTCGTCGGGGGTGTTGCGACAGCGGCCGAGCGACTGATCACAGCGATCGAAGGTGCACGGGACACCGTCGTCGCACTGGCCGTCGTCCACGCAGGGCCCACCGAGATCGGGATCGCCCCCGCCGTCCGCGTCGGGCACCAGCCCAGCGTCTCCTGCGTCGCTGCCCGCGTCGCGGGTGAAGGGACTGGCGACCGAGTCGCTCCCACAACCCACCAGGAGCCCCGCCCCGAGCAGCCACGCGCTGTGTCCAAACCAGCTCACCTGGGCAACCTTAAGCCGAGCAGCGCGAATTGGCTCCTGCCGACGGGAGACATGAGCAAGCAGCTTAGCGAAGTGCTTGCGGAGGCGGGAGCCTCGGGGCGCTCGCCCAGCGACTTCAGCTGCGCCAGCTTGCCCCGGTGGGTTGCGCTGCCCGCTTTGGCTCCTCTCCCCCCCGGAAAGCGTGGCATCATCGACGGGACGTGGGAAACGACCGACTGACACGGCAAGAGCTCAGCTGGCTACTGGCACAGGAGGCGCGGGGCGCCGCCAAGGCCTTGCGCGAGGGCGTGACCGCCTTGAGCCAACCGCCACCGCCGATGAGCATCACCATCAAGGAGGGCGACAACGTCGAGTCCACCCTCGATGCGCTGGACGACGCGATCACCCTGCTCAGCGATCTGCAACAGAGCCCGAGCCGGCGCGGCCGCATCGATCTGGCGGCGCTGCTCTGCGAGGTCGCCCCGGAAGCGCGCATCGCGATGAGCCCGGGCGCTGGTACCGAGGTGTTCGGCGACGAAGCCGGCCTGCGCCGCATGCTTCAGGTGCTGGTGACCCAAGGGCACACCGCCTCCGCGGGAGGGACACCCGAGCTGTCGATTCGACGTAGCGGAAGCTGGATTCGGGTCGGAGTGGAGCTGGGCCCCGACACCGGCGCGACCGGGGGAACCGAGTACCGCTGGCTGAGCCGCATGGCGCTGCGCCACGGAGGGCGCCTGGAGCTGGAAGGCGGCATGCAGTGGCTGGTTCTGCCCGCCGACGCGAGCGCCGAGGAGATGACGGAGCTGCGCAAGGAACTCGAGCAAGCGCAACAGCTCGGTGAAGCCTATGCGAGGGAGCTCGCTGCGGTGTTCGCTGCCGGCGACGTGCCCCAGATCAGCCCCACCCAGGCGCCGGGCAACGAGCAGCTCGGCTTCCTGGTGGCGCTCTCGACCGCGCTCGTCCGTCCACTCCGGGAGATCCTCGGCGGCATCCGCGAGAGCCTGCCCGCCCTCGAGTCGAAGCACCGCGAGGTCGATGGCGCGGTAGCTGCGCATGTTTCCGCGGGGTACGAGCTGATCGGCGACCTGAGCCGCGTGAGTGACCTCAAGCTCGAGGAGCACCGCGAGGACGTCGACCTCGTGAGCTTGGCGAAGGCCGCCGTGCAGGCGGCGGAGGCGCGCGCGGCGCGACACGGCGTGAAGCTCGAACTGGTTTGTCCGCAGAGCCTCTCGATCAGCCAGCGTCCCTCGGGCATCGAGCTGGTGCTGCGCGCCCTGCTCGATCATGCGATCGCGGCCACGCCTCGCAGCGGCGCCGTGACCCTCGAGGTCCAGCAACGGGGCGGTGGCGCCCGCGTGCGTGTCCGGGATGGCGGCCCGACGGTGCCCGCGTCAGCCTTCGATCAGCTGATCGGCGGCCGCATCGATCCCACCTCGGTAGGGCGACCTGCGGGTCTGTGGTTGCTTGTAGCCGAGTGTGTCGCGGGTGCGATCGGCACCGAGATCCAGATCGTCGACGACGCCGGATTCACCGTTCAGCTGGATCTCCTGCCGCCGCCGGCCTGAGCGCGCTCCGAGGTTCGCTCCCGGGTTTTCGTCCAGAACGAAAGGGCAGACCCGCCTCGAAAAAGGTTTGCCCGTTTTCCGAGCGTCCCGGCTATGCTTTCGAAGCATGCGAATTTTGGTGGTCGAGGACCAAGACTCGATCCGTAAGATGATCGAGGCCCTGGTGCGGGCTCGGGGGTACGAAGTCGTCGCGGTGCCGAACGGTGCCAAGGGCATTGACGTCGCCACGACCGAGCCTCCGGACATCGTCTTGCTCGACCTGATGCTCCCCGGTCAGTACGACGGCTTCGAGGTGTGTCGACGCCTGAGGGCGAACCCGACCACGAAGAAGGTGCCCGTCGTCATCATCAGCGCGCTCGACGACAAGGAGTCGCGGGGCAAAGCGTCGGAGGCCGGCGCGACCGCGTACTACACGAAGCCGTTCAGCCCCATCGCGTTGCTCAAGGAGATCGACCGCTTGCGCGACCTCCTGAACGCCGGCTAAGCGGGCGCTGGCTCGGCGCGGCCGGGCATTTCCTTACGGGAAAGCTGACGCCCGCGCGCAACGTGCAAGACCGAGCAGGACCCACGCGAGCGAATCGCGTGGGTGCTTTGTTGCGCGGAAACTACTCAGTCGAGCAGGTTGAGCAGCTTCTTGGCTCGCTCGGCCGCCGCCGTCATGATCCCGGAGGCTTCGGCGCTCGGGATGTGGAGCACCTCGCACAGCTGCTCGAGCATCTTCAGTTCGCTGTCGGCCTGCTCACCGTCGATGTAGGTGAGCAACACTGCGTGCTGGAGCAGGGCTCGGCGATCGTCGTAGCTGAGCTGGGTCACCGGCACGTCCTCCAGCTTTTTCTCGGTGGCGGCGTAGGCGCGGATCTCTGCAGCCTCGCTCTTGCTCGCGCCAAAGGCCTCGAGCAGCGCCTCGATCACTTCCTTCTCTTCCTCTGCGACGCGGCCATCGGCCCACGCGACCGCGCAAAGGCCCTTGAGAATCGCCATGTTCTGGTCGTGCATGGGCTGAGAATCGCACACCCCCGACAGACGTCAACGCAACTCGACCTCCGTCACCGTCCCCGTGCGCAGACGGCCGGGCGGGATCACCGAAGACGCTGGCGTCGCGGCTCGAGGTGCCTCGCCCGACGCGGCCGGCTCAGGGGAACCCGAGCGGGACCAGCGCACTTCGAGCGCCTCCCCGCACGGAACCGCCATGGCCTGTCCCGCCACCGCCGGCCGAGGGTCGTCGCGGCGATCGACGCGCTGCACCGTGACGTCCCGGATGCCGTGCTCGTACTTCAGGCTCAGTCCGCACACGCCGCCTCCGCTGCCACGGAAGAAGTCCGGTCTGAGCAGCCAGATCCCGAGGGTGCCCAGCGCCAGAAACGCCAAGCTGAGCTTCGCCAACCCGCTCGGTGCCCCCCGCTTCATCCTCTCACCCCTGAAAACCCCCGCGGAGGAACCGGCGACTCGGTCTGGGCCACCGCTCAGCGGTACTCGGGAGCGATCGGAGTGAGGTCCAGCCCGACCATCGCCTTCAGCGCTCGGCTCAGCTCCTCGTCGCTGCGTGTTTCCGCGACCTGGAATCCGCTGAGCAACTCACTCACGTCGCTGCGTCGATCGCGCACTCGGCTCGAGCCGGGTACGGGGGGGGCGCCGGGCGACTCTGGTTCTTCACCCGGCGCCGCCGGCGCCACTTCCACCGCGGCGGACTCTTCCTCGAAGGCGACGCGGAAGGGGTCGTCTTCGACCCCCACCGCCGGCACCCGCTCCGTCGCCTCACCCTCCGCGAACACCAGGCCCTCGGAGCCAGCCTCGAACCACTGGCTGTCCTCGTCGATCTGCCGGGCGATGCGCCGCGCGACCACCGGCTGCTGAGCGGTGACCTCCTCCGGCTCCTGTGCCAGCTCCGGATAGTGCAGCGCGGGCACTCTCGGCGGCGGTGGCAAGCTCGGCTCGTCCTCGATCCAGCGCGGCGGCGCAGGATCCGTTCGACCGCTCAGCAGCGGTTCGCGAGGTGCTGGCGCGGGTCGCTGAGATTTTTCCACAGGTGAATCCTCAGCGGAGCGCGGCTCACGCTCGGCTGGGCGCTTCGCCTCGACGGGCGCCCGCTCCCCTCGCCGGCTCGCGGGCTGCGGGCGCTTGCGGCGGACCGGATCGGCCAGCGGACGCCGGACCTCGCGGGCGCCGACGGTCTGCTCGGCGAGCTTCACCTCGCGGTACAGGCGGGCCAACGCGCGCTTCGCTGCCGCGCGGTTGACCGGGATCAGCGCAGCCTCGAGCTCACGAATCAGGTCGCCAACGTCACTGCTCTTGCGCGTGGCCCGCAGCAGCGCCGGAGGCAACGGACGAGACACCCCGAGCAGCTCCCCCAGGCTCTCCCGCAAGAGATCGGCTGCCAGCTCACTCTCGCAGGCCACCCCGTGCTCGACACCGACCGAGCCGCGCTCGTCCAGCACGAGGTCGGTCGAGCCGAACTCGCGAGGTGCACGCAGCAGCTGATCGGCTGCCAGCAGGATCAGGTATCCGGCGACCTCGCCCGCCACCGAAGCCTTGCGCGCCTCTCCCGCCACGACGATCTGTTCCAGGTTGACAGTCATTGATGGTCCTCTCTGACGCACACTCCGCGCGCTCTCAGGTACTGCTTCGCCTCGCGAATCGAATGTATTCCGTCATGGAAAATCGAGGCCGCCAGCGCGGCATCTGCGCCGCCTTCCACGAAGCCCTCTCGCAGGTGCTCCAGCTCGCCGACCCCACCCGACGCGATCACCGGGATCCCCACGGTATCGACGACGGCGCGTGTCAGCGGGATGTCATAGCCCACCTGGGTGCCATCGCGATCCATGCTGGTCAGCAGGATCTCCCCCGCGCCCCGGCGCTCCATCTCCGCCGCCCACTGTAGAGCGTCGATTCCAGTTGGCTTGCGACCGCCATGGGTGAACACCTCCCAGCCCTCGCCGCCGTCGCTTCGGCGCCGCGCGTCGATGGCAACGACGATGGCCTGAGCGCCGTAGGCCCCGGACACCTCCTCGATGAACTCGGGTCGGCGCACCGCCGCGGTGTTGATGCTCACCTTGTCCGCGCCCGCGTGAAGCAGGGCCTTGACGTCCGCTGCGGTGCTCACGCCGCCCCCCACGGTCAGCGGCGTGTAGACGACGTCGGCCGTGCGACGGATCACGTCCAGCAAGGCGCTCCTCGCCTCATGACTGGCGGTGATGTCGAGGAACGTGATCTCGTCCGCGCCATCGGCGTCATAGCGCGCCGCGCACTCCACCGGATCGCCAGCATCGCGGATATTCACGAAGTTCACTCCCTTGACGACACGTCCGTCGCGCACGTCGAGGCAGGGAATGATGCGTTTTGCCAACATAAGCGGTTCCAGAGGTGGTCTGGCCAACGCCTGCCATACCCTCCCCCAGCGCGCTGGGCCAAGCTCTGAGCAGTTGGGAGGAAGCGGTAGAGTTCGAGCCCCGCCCGGAATCCACCCCGGACCCAAAACAGGGCTATAGTGCGTGCGATGCGGGTCTGCCCCAGCTGTGGGAGCACGAACGAGGCCTATGCGGCCCAGTGCGTGGTGTGTGGGGGCTCCCTCGAAGGGGCGCCGGAGACACGTCGCCCGGGTCAGTCGGACCTCGCGCAGACGCGCATGGGAGTGCCATCGATCACGGAGCAGCAGGGCGCACCGAGCCAGGTGTCCAGCACCTTGCCGGATCCAGGGTTGGGGGAGAGGAGCGCTGGGGCCGCGCCCAAGGGCCCCGAGCCGAACCTTGGAGGCACGCAGCTCTTGCCGCCCCAGACGCCTCGTATCCCCGCAGAAGCAGCACCCGCGGCCGCACCCCAGTCCGCCGCACGGCCAGGCCCGGCTCCGCCCCCGCAGGAAGCGGCGCAGCAAGGCGCTGCCGCAGCGCGAACCCCGAACCTGCTCCGCACTCAGCTGCAGTACGCCGCTCCGCTACCCGAGGCCGAGGCGCCCCAGACCAGCACCGCGCCGAACGAGACGGCGCTCGGCAAGGCGACCATGCTGGGAATGCCTGCGGTGAGCCCTGGCACACCATCTCCCCACGGCAGCGAGAAACCAGCCAAGGGCACCATGCTCGGCATGCCTCCGCTGCAGGGCGGTCCCCAGGCGCCCCAGAACGGCCCAGATCTCGCGAAGGGCACCATGCTCGGCATCGCGCCCGTCAATCCCGAGCAGCTCGCAGCACAGACGGAAGCCGTGCGCCAGTCCCAGGCGAGCGCTGGCAACCTGCCGGCCCCGCCTCCTGCGGCAGCCCCGGCCTCGAGCACCGCGGCGCCACAGCTGCTGAGCGAGAAGCGCACCATGCTCGGCGTCGCCATGCCCGGCATCGCACCCACGGGCAACGCGCCTCCATCCTCCGTCGCTTCGGAGAAGCGCACCATGCTCGGCGTCGCCATGCCTGGCATCGCCCCGATTCACCCGGGACAAGCGCCGGCGACCGCGCAGCCAGTCGCCTCCCCCGCCGAGGCACCTCCGCAACCCAGCGCGCCGCCACAGCCCGCAGGCGTTCCCCAGGGTCGCGCGATATGGCCCTGGCTGCTGGTTGGTTTCGCGGTCCTGATCCTGATCGGCGGCGTCGCGCTGTGGTTCGTGCTGAAGCCGACCACGCCGATCAGCGCGCGGCTCGAGAGCGCCAAGGACGGCAAGGAGCAGCTGCAGTTGAGCTGTCTCGCGTGCCCGGACCAGAGCAAGGTCAAGCTAGAGTCGAGCCCTGCCGAGGCCAGCTTCGCCTCGGGGCGCGCGACGCTTCAGCTCGATCAACCGCTGAGCGTCGGAGATCACGAACTCGCCTTGCAGCTGACCCGTCCGGGCAGCAAGCCTGAGATCGTGAAGCTACAAATCCCCGTGGATTATCGGGTGAAGGTGGACATCGCAGCTCTGCAGGAGGATCCGCCAAAGCTCGCGCTCGCCGTGGAGGCACGTCCGGGCACCGAGGTCGAGGTGGAGGGCAAGGCAGTCGAGCTCGACGCGGACGGCAAGGGACGCTGGACAGAGGACGTCACTCAGCAGCTGACCGGTCCGGCCAAGAGCGTGGAGCGGCTCGAGCGTGAGCTCAGCTACCGCGTGACGCCCCCGGGTTCGGCAGCCGAGTCCGGCACGGCGAAGGTGCAGATCGGCATCGCGCCGCTGGTGGTGGAGGCCCCGCTGAAGAGCATCACGATCGCCGAGCCCCGCTTCTTGCTGGCTGGCACGACGCAACCCGACGTCGAGGTCACGGTCGCTGGCCGCACCATCAAGCGCCAGCCCGATGGCTCGTTCTCGCAGGTGATGAACGTCTCGACCACCGGAGAGACGACGATCCAGGTGAAAGGCAGCCTGGAGAAGCACGCGCCGCGCTACGTGCCAATCCACGTCAAGCGCGTCGCCAGCCTCGAGGACGCGGCCAAGTCGTTCCGGAAGGCAAAGCTTGCCGGCTACGCCAGCGTGATCCAGCAGCTCGGCAAGACCGCTGGCTCGAAGGTGGCGTGGGCCGGCAAGGTCACGGACGCGCGCTCCAGCGAGCACCGGAACATCTTGCTGCTGGACGTCAGCGGACAGTGCGCCGCGAGCCCGTGCCTCGCGCGCGTCGTCTACGCTGGCGACACGCCAATCGAGAGCGGCGACCGGATCACCGTGTTCGGGGAGTTCACCCGCGGCGTGCCTGGGCCACGCAGGGGTCAGACCGTGCCCGAGGTCGACGCGGAGTTCATCCTCGAGGGCACGAAGTGAACTCGGCGACCACCCAGCGCTTGGTCACCACCTGCCCGGACTGCGGCAGCGAGAACTCCCCCGCCTCGCGCTTCTGCAACCAGTGCGGGAGCGCGCTCGATCACTCCGCCCCGGCGCGACGAGAGGGCGCCCACGCGGAGAAGATCGCCGATCCACTGCTGGGCATGGTGATCGCTGACCGCTACCGCATCGTCAGCCCAATCGGGCGCGGCGGCATGGGCGTCGTGTACAAGGTGGAGCACGTGCGGATCGGCAAGCTGATGGCGCTCAAGCTGCTCACCGGCGAACTCACCAGCGACAGCGAGCTCGTGGGCCGCTTCAAGCGCGAAGCCCTGATGGTCAGCAAGCTCTCTCACCCCAACACGGTCCAGGTCTTCGACTTCGGCACCAGCGACGGGCTCACCTACCTCGCCATGGAGTACCTGGACGGGAGGGATCTGGGCCGTCTGATCGAGGACTCCGGACGCCTCGACCCCAACCGGGTCGCGCGTCTCACGATCCAGATCTGCAGCTCGCTCGCCGAAGCCCACGGTCAGGGCATGATCCACAGGGATCTGAAGCCCGAGAACATCATCGTGCTTCAGACCCGCGAAGGCGAGATAGTGAAGGTGCTCGACTTCGGCCTGGCCAAGCTGCGCGAGTCGTCCGAGATGCTCGAGGTCACCTCCCGCGGAGCGATCGTCGGCACCCCTTACTACATGTCGCCCGAACAGGTGCGCGGGGAAGCGGTGGATCAGCGCAGCGACGTCTACTCGCTGGGCGCCTTGATGTACAAAGCGCTCACGGGGAAGCCGGTGTTCGACGCGGCGACTCCCGTCGGCGTCCTGACCAAGCACCTGACCGACGACGCCCAGGCCCCGAGTCATCGCTTTCCTGAGCTGAGCATCCCCGACGGCATGAACCGCATCGTGATGCGACTCCTGTCGAAGGATCCAGCGCTTCGCTTCCAGTCGGTGACCGACTTGCAGGCAGCCCTGGTCGGCGAGCTGGAGAGCCAGGGCATGAACAGCGGGGTCGACTACCTGCTCGACTCGGGTCACATGCGGGAGCTCGAGCGCCCAGACGCAGCGGCCACGCGCGACGAGGTGGAGCGCTACGAACGCAAGCTCAAGCGGCGCGATCAGGTGCTGTGGTTGGGGATCGTGGCGGTGCTGGGAGTCCTGGGCTACGGTGGCTTTCGGCTGTACCAGGATCTGACCCGTGTCCCGGAGTTCACCGGCAGCGAACTCGAACCGAACGGCACGGCCGCTCAGGCGAATTTGCTTCCGTTCGGCAAGGAGGTGCGCGGCTTCCTGGGGCAACGCATGGAGCACGACATGGCGGACCGTGACTTCTACGAAGTCACGACTCGAGGCTCCGAGGTGGGGATTCACGTCAGCGCGCTGCCCAACCTCGCGACCTGCCTGAGCATCTTCCGCGTGGGTGAGGAGCAGGCGCTCGGACGCTACTGCAACGGCAGACCCCAGCTGGATCTCGAGCTACCGCGACTGGCGCTCCCGGCCGGCTCGTACTGGCTGATGCTGACCCAGGACAGAGACCGCTACGAAGAGAGCGGCGCACCGCCGTTGATCGAGAACGTCTCCGACCGCTACGTGCTGAGCTTGGACGAGGCCGACACCAGCTACGACGAGCGGGAGCCCAACGACACGGAGCAGTCTGCAGTCCAGGTCCCGACCGACCGTCCAGTGGTGGGGCGCCTGGCCTGGATGCAGGACGTCGATGTGCTGTGCCACGAGAGTCCGGAGGCCTTCTCCCTGGAGGTCAGCGAGCTCTCCGCGCGGACTCGAGGATCGGTGCTCGAGATCACCCCGCTGGGCGGACCGGCGGACCGTATCCCCACACGACTCTACCCGGCGTCCACTCAGGTCACGCTGGGAGAAACCGACGCCAAGAGCCCGCTCACGGTCCCTGGTGCGAGTGGAAAGCTGTGCGTCAAGCTCCGGGTGATACCAGACCCGGCAGCTCCGCTTCCCCACCCACGCATCGCGCCGGCAGGGCTCGAGCGCTACTCGGTGCGCATCGTGAAACCGGCCGCCCCGTCCCCCACCAGCGCGCCCAAGCCGGCGCGTCACAAGGAGCACGCCCAAGCGCGACCGCAGCCGCCCAAGGCTCCTGCCGCGCCCAGCGCCGCCGCTCCGACCAACAGCTCGAACCCGTAGTCCCATGTCTACATCCCGCGTCGTCCTCTGCATCCTGGCACTCGCCACCATCGCTCCCGCAGCCTGGGCGACCAACCCGGCGTACGCGAAGCGTACGCGCGTGGGTCAACCCCGGGGAGCGACGACCATGGCGCGGAGCGACGTGGGTCGCAGCGGACTCACGCCGGATCCGCTGCCCAGGGCGCTCGCGGTGCGTCGCGAGCTACGCGTCACCGGCGGCATCACCACGGGCATGCTGAGCGACGCCGAAGGCCGACTGGTGATCGCGACGCTGGACCCGGAGCTGGTCCAGCTAGCGAGAGACGGCAAGCAGCTCTGGTCGGCTTCCACAGGGAAATCGCCGGCGGTCGTACAGCCCGTGCTCGCGAGCGATGGCACGCGCGTGGTGCTCAACGCGGAGAACCAGCTGTTCGGCTTCGGATCCAGCGGCAAGCGGCGCTTCCTGCTCCAGCTACCAGCGGGCTACTCGCCCAGCGCGGATCTCCTGCCCATGCCCGACGGCAGCGTGATCGTGGCGCTGTCGACGCGCCTGTTGCGGGTCTCCGCCGACGGGCGGTTGCTCGACACCGCGCGAACCCACTCGAAGGTGGTCGCCCTGCTCGGCAAGGATCGAGACGTGCTGGCGCTGACCAACGCGGGCGACCTGCTGCGCTGGCGTTCCCCCCACCCCCCGCGACGTATCGCGGGCCTGGGAGGGCCGCCGACCGGAGGCGTGGTACGTGGCCGACACCTCTTGACCATCGTCGGAGGCAGCAGGCTGCTGGACATCGACCTGCCAACGCTGACCCAGCACGTACGCTGGAGTCTTCAGGCTTCGAGCGCGCTGGCCAGCCCGGTAGCCTTGCCAGACGGAAATACATTGACCTGGACGAGCGACGGACTGCTGTTGCGCCACGACCGCGCGGGAGCGGAAGCCATGCGTGTGTCGCTCGAACCGGGGACCACGACGCCGAGTCCGGTCAGCAACTCGCCAGTCCTCGCAGACGCGAGTGGCCGCTTCGCCTTTGCACGAGCGGGCCTCGGCCTCGGCATCGTCGATCCCGACGGCAGTCTGCATTTCGTCGAGGGTGCGAGCTGCGAAGCGCCCGTCAGCTTGATCGCCGTCGGCAACGGAGGCTACGCGCTGGGATGCCGGTCGGGCGTGCTCTGGTTGCTCGAAGGCAAGGCTCCCTGAGCGGCGAACAATCAGAAGCGTCGACGGCGGCGCGCCTGCTCCGCGGTCTTCCGAATGCGGGAGTAGCGCGCGACCGGGACCTTCGGCGGGAGCGGAGACTGCGCTCGAGCGCTGGGAGGAAGCACTCGAGCCTCCGGCGCCGTCTCGAGCACGGCGTCATCGATCAGCACGTCGTCGTCGCTCGCATTCTCAAGGTACAGGCAGGGTTGCTCGTCGACCGTCGCCATGCGAGCCGTCAACTCACACCAACCGTCAGCGCCCGGCTGGTCTGCGGCCGACTTGGCTTCGGCAAAGACCGGCGTGTCGTCGGAGATGCAGCCGATCGCATAGACCGCAACAGCGGCGCAGTCGCCGTTCTTCGGCTTGACCCAGAGGCTGAGCGCCATGGGTTGGTTCTGCGCTGCCACGGCATAGGCGAGCATGCGGCGATTCCGGGTCAGGCGACCGCACGTGCTTCCCGAGCGACACAGCCCACCGGTCTCCAGCTGTAATCCGTAGCTGGAGAAGCTCAACCAGCCGTACTGGCCCTGGTGGTCGCTGAACTCGAAGTCGCCGTCGATCAGCAGATTGTCCACGGCCTGCACGTTGCCGTAGGGATTTCGCACTTCCAGGGTGCGCACTGCGTCGGGGTGCTGCGCGTCCCCGCTGGCGTCCTGCGTCGGTGCATCGAGGCCAGCGTCGTTGGCGGGCCCCCGAACGCCCTCTTGGGCATACATTTCGTCACTGCAGCCCAGGGAGACGAGCGCCGCACAGGCGAAGGTCAGCAGCCAGAGGGTTCGCGTGATCATTTGAGATTGCTCCTCACCCACTCCAGCGCGCGCTGGTACGGCGCGTCCACGCCCTGCAGCAGGCTGCTCTGCGTGTGCTCCACGACTTCGTCCGGGGCGACCCCGTGCCCAATCATCAGCTGGCCATCGAACGTGACGGTGTCCCCGCTCGCGAGCTGTGAACCGAAGCCGGACCAGTAGTCGAACTGGTAGAACGACGAGAACGCGCCCGCCGTCTCGTGAGGGCCGAAGATCTTCACGTTCGGAGCCCCCTTCATTCCGTGCGGCAACCAATCACTGGCAGACGTGTCGCGGTGGGTCAGCAGCGCGACGGGGAGTTCGAGATCCGGGGTACTGGAACCGACCTCGTAGGCCAGCCCGGCACCGCCGAGGGACAGCAGGCGGTCGAAGAGCGCCTCCCCGCCTGCTGCGTCTGCGGGGTACTCATCGCCAGCGAGGTTCTTGAAGGTCCCGATGGAGAGCAGCTGCTTCTCCCGCACCAGCTCGGTGATCGCGCTTGGCGCGTCCAGCACCCCGCCGTTGCCGGTACGATGATCCAGAATCACGCCGCGAGCATCCTGACGAAAGGTCTGGTTCGCCTCCCTGAAGAACCTCGCCTCCTCGGGCAGCAGGTCGTTCCAGGTCACGCCGTAGACCTTCTCCTCGGGGAGAGCATCCGCCACCATGCTGAGCCAGGGGACGTCGAAGCGGTGCAGGGGCGCCCCCTCCGGGGGCGCGGCCTGATGCAGCAGCGGACGATTGTCGCAGCTGGGCATCTCGGCGTCGGTCGGCGGGATGTCCGTGACTCTCAGCGTCTCGACGTGGTCAGCGCACTGCAACGTCTGCGGGTCGCACCGCACGACGCTGAAGGTGCGGGCGAAGTTCGAGATCTGATCTTGAAGCAGCTCCACGAACTCGCCGTAGACGTCAGGGTCGGTGGACGTCCGCGCCCGCGAGTTGACGCTGAAGATGGAACGCGCCCAGACCACGGGGTGCTGGCCATCGACCGCCACCAGGCGATCGCCGGGATGTAGGCCGAGGTTGTTCGTCTCGGCGACGTGGCTCACCAGTATGTCGGCGTAGCCCGGCTCGCTCGCCCAGACGCCTTGGCTCAGATCCGCCCTGCCCTCGATGAAGCAAGCGCCGAGGCGACGCGTGGACCTCACGCCGCGCAACGTGCTGCGCAGCACGGTGTGGGCGTCGTGTAGGTAGCGAACGCCTCGCTCGTAGGCTTGCCAATACGCCGCGGCGCTCTCGGCGGTCTTCATGCCCTCCATCTCGGCGAGAGCGCGAGGCATGAAGCGCTCTCGGGATAGGCGGCCGCCGAACATCCAGCGCACGCGAGCCATCAGGTAGTCCGCGACCGAGGCGCGATCGGAAGCCGCCGGGAGCGGAGGCACGAGCTGGTTCAGATCGCGGCAGCGCTCGGCCACACACAGCTCGTCGACGCCGCATGCGGGGTCGAAGGCTCCGCTGCAGGGAGTTTCCTCGTGGAACCCACCGACCAGCCTCAGCTCGAAACCATCGACTTGCACGTCCCGCCCCGCGAGGTCGAGGCTGAGGTCGTCCAGACGCGATCCATCGATGTCGATGTCGCCGCTCTCCAGCTCCAGCCAACCGTCGCTGGTCATGCGGCCGGTGGGGTAGAGCGGCAGCTCGTCGCTGACCAGCCCGGTCTTCCTGACGACTCGCGCGTCGAGGCGGGAGTGCCTGACCCAAAGCGAGGCGCGAAACCGGCCACGGGTGCTGGCGTCGATGTCGATGCCCAACAGCGGTATGGAGAGCGTGCCCTCGCCGGTGTCCAGCAGCAAGAAGCCGCCGCCCTGGAGCGGGAGTTCGGAGTCTCCACTCGAGGTCCGAAGGTCACAGCCCTCGCACCCCAGGCCCTTGATGCTCGCATCGTCATCCCACCCGAGGGTCACCCTGGCCTCTGGATCGAAGCGCAAGCTTCCGCTGGCGTCGAGCTCCGAGGCGGCAGCGCCGAAGCTCGCCATCAGCACACTCAAGGCGGCGACGCCCGCGCATGGCGCTCGAAGGCTCACAGCTGCGTTCCTCGTTGGTGACGGCTCAGCCAGGCGCGTAGCGCGTCGCCTGCTCGCGTAGCCGGCTTCTGTCCGGGTCGAACCCATTCGCGCATGCCCGCCTGCCACCTCGGCACCTCGAGTCGCATGTGGGCGGATAGCTTGCGATTGGAGCGTACGATCGACGCATTCTCGGGAGCGGCCTTGATCACCGCATCGTCCACCAGGGTGATGCTGGAGTCCTTGTGAAGCGTGGACACCGCCATGCAGGTGGCGCGCTCACGCGGGTCGAAGTGGCCACGATACTCGCACCACCCGCCTGCATCCGGCGCCGCCGCCGGCGTCAACGCGACCTCCGGCTCCCGCGAGTCGAAGCAGCCGATCAGCCCCACCTCGACGTCCGCGCAGTCGCCGCTGACCGGCTTCGCCCACACCGAGGCGAGCACCGATGCGTTCGTGGGCGAGACCGCGACCCCCAGGATCGTGGAGAGCCGAGAGAGCGGGGCGCACTTCAGCCCGCTTCGGCACTGGGGGCCGACGCTGATCCGATCGAGGGTGGTCGGCTGATACCGCCCGAGCAGCGAGGGCGTGACCCAGCCATACTGGGACGAGAACGCCGAGTGCCACTCGAAGTCGCCATCCCAGAGCAGGTTGTCGCTCTCTGCCACATTTCCGTAGGGATTCCTCTGGCTGACGCTGCGGCGCACCGACGCGCTCCCGCCGCCACCTCCCAGACCCGCGCTGCCAGCGTCGCCTCCGGTGCCCGCATCGCTGCCACCGCTGCCCGCGACCTGACTCGCGTCGAAACGCTCGTCTGAGCCGCACGCCGCCGCACACAGCGCTACGCTCGCCCCCAGCAGGGCGATCCACGTCTTGAAACTCATTTGGAAAGCTCCTGTCGCACCCAGCCGAGCGCGGCGTCGTACACGCTGTCCCTGCCAGCCAGCAGATCGGACTGGGTCTGCAGCACGACGACGTCCGGTTCCACGCCGTGACCGTTGAGCATTTGCCCCGAGAAGTGCAGCGTGTCCCCCACGGCGATCGAGTACCCGAGTCCCAGCCAGTAGCCGAAGGTGAACAGCGTGGAGAAGCCTCCCGCGGTCTGGTACGGACCGAACACCTTCGCGCGGGGCGCGCCCTTGATTCCGAGCGGCAACCAGTCGCTGGCAGAACCGTCGAGGTGGGTCAGCAGCGCAACTGGCAGGTCGGTGCGAGCCTCGGAGCTCCCGGCGTACTCCATGGCGCCCGTCGACAAGAGCTGGTTGAACAAGCTCAGCCCCTCGCTCGGTGACACCGGAGGCTGCGCGCTCTGGTTCCGAAACAGGAACACGTCGAGTGGCGTGCGCTCGCGCACCAGGTTCCAGAGGATCGCAGGCCCGAGACTGGTGCCGCCAAAACCCGTGCGATGGTCGAGGATCACGCCGCGCGCCTGGGCCTTCCAGGTGTCCACAGCGCCATTCAGCAGGCTCCCCACGCCTTGGTTACCCTGAACCAGCAGCGAGCTCCACAGCAGGCCGTAGATCGCCTCGCTGGAGTCGCTCTCGACCACGATACCTTGAGCAGTAGCGCCGCGACTGTGGCTCTCGGGGGCATCGGCCAGGTGGAGCACCGGACGGTTGTCGCAGCCGATGTCCTGCTCCGCGTCGGCGGGAGCGGGCGGAAGGGAGTCGATGTCGATGGTCTCGGTGGTCGGGTTACAGCTGCCCTGAGCGGCGTCGCAACGCACGACCTCGATCCGATGAGCGAACTTGGCGATCAGGTCCCGGAGCCGCGCCGTGTGCTCGGCGTGGGTGACATGGTTCGATGCGGTCCAGTAACCCGGGTCGACGTTGATCAAGGAGCGGGCCCACTCGATCGGATGCCGACCGTCGACGCGCACCAGGCGGTCACCTTGATGGAGCCCCAGGGTATTGCCCTTGCCAACGTGCGAAACCAGGATGTCCAGGTACTCGCTGCTGCTGGGCGCGGCTTGCCTGCTCACGTCCGCCGTGCCCTCGATGAAGCAGACCGACAGCGGCTGCAGGTCTTCAAGGATGAAGCCATCGATGCCCGAGCTCGTGGTGTGCCAATCGTGGAGCCGACCAATTGCCGAGCGGTAACGCGTCCAGAAGGTGAGTGCGTCGGGCGCTGCGCGCATGGCCTCGATCTCGGTGAGCGCGGCGGGCAAGTCTCGAGCCCGGTTCTCTTGCGGTCCGTAGAGGTACAGGAAGCGCGCGCCCAGGTAGCTGACCAGGGCGTCCCGATCCGCGGCCGCTGGCAACACGGGCACCCGCGCGGCCGCGTCTCGACAGTAGCCGTACTCGCAGATCTCGCTCGCCAGGCAGCTCTGGGTATCTTGTGCGCCGGCGCAGCGCGTGAGCGCTCGCCCCGGGCCTTCGTCCAAGATCTCGAGCCCGTCCACCTCGGCACCGGTCGTCGTGAACACGCCGAAGTTCAGACCTCCGCTGCTCGGGCCGTCGATGTTGAGCGGGTTGCTCTTCAGCTCGTACCAACCGTCACTCGTGGTGCGTCCGGTAGGAAAGAACGCCGCAAAGTCGACGGATCGGCCTGCTGCGTCCGAGAGCTCCAGGGTCGCGACCACCTCGCCCTCCCGGGCCCAGACCGTGGCCGAGTAGCGCCTCGGCGCCGCCGGCAATGCCACAGGGAAATCATAGCCATCATACACACCGAGCTGGAGCACGCGCTGGCCCTCGAGAGCGTCCTCGACCTCCGGCGTGTCCAGCCCAGGGTCTCCACCGGCGCCACCGCTGGACGCGCCCGCGCCGCCGACTCCGGCACCAGCGCTACCGCCAGCCGGTTGCCCCCCGCTACCAGCACTTGCTCGACCACCTGCGCCCGCCTGCCCGAACGGGTCTTCGTTCGCCTCGAAGCCCAGGCGATAGACAGCCTGCGGCTCGAAGGAGAACTCGCCCCGCGCGTCGAACTCACTCGCCAACGCCGGTGCGGTGAACAGCAACAGCGCCCAAGGCACCACTGAAACTCGCATACTCAAACTGATCCAGACTCGTGAACGGCAGCGTGAACCGATGGGTGGCTCGCCCGGCGATGCGCCGAGCGTCCGAGTCGTTGACTCGAGGAAACACCGTGAAGGCCGCGGCTGCGCACCACGTATTCGCCTGAGTAATGCGAAGCGAGCCTTCCCACAACCAGGAAGCCCGAGCACGCCGACTCGCGGGCGACGAGAGCGACGTCACGGCGAACGCCAGACGAATAAAGCTGAAGTGACGGTGTACGGTGCGACGCTTTGAGACAGGGCCAACGCGCTTGCTATGCTGAGTCGATGGGGCGGCGGGAGCAGCAAGGCAAGCCGAGGGTGAGCAGCATCGCCGTCGAGCTAACCGCTTACTGCAATCAGAAGTGCAGCTACTGCTACAACGAGTGGCGAGAGGACGGTGGCCGCTCGTTGTTCGCCGGAGCGCCCCGGCCCCTCGAGCCCGGGGGGCTGCAGCTGAGGCGCTTGCGCCGGCTGCTCGATGCCTGGCACGTGGATCACGTCACCTTGACGGGTGGTGAACCGTGCGCGAGCCGCGAGCTGTTCCCGCTGCTCGAGTTGCTGCGCGAGCGCGGCGTGGGCGCGCAGATGATCAGCAACGGCGGCTTGATCGACGCGGCGCTCGCCGAGCGACTCGCAGGTCATGATCTGCGCTTCGTCCAGATCACGCTGAACGGCGCTGACCGGGAACTCCACGAAGCGCACGTCGGCGAGGGCCACTTCGAGGCGACGATCCGTGGGATCCGCGAGCTCGTCCAGCGCCGCGTGTCAGTCGTCGGCTGCGTCGTCGTGACTCGGCAGAATGCAAGTCAGCTGGCAGCCATCCTCGAGCTCTGGGAGCGGCTTGGAGTGCGCCACATCGCGCTCAGCCGCTTCAGCCCGGCTGGCTACGCCGCGAGCCACGCAGCGGCGCTGCTACCCAGTCGCCGCGACCTGCTCGACGCCTTCGCGCAGGCGCAGTCTTTCCTTGAGTCCGGGAGCCGCTTCCTCGGGGCAACTGCCAGATCTCGCAGGGAGGCCTTTCAGGTCTCGTGCACGATGCCGGTCCCGCCCTGCGCCGTGGAGGTCGAGCGTTTTCCTGACCTCCGCTTCGGTAGCTGCCCCGTCGGCACCGCCGCCCAGGAGTTCGCCCTTGGCCCCGACGGCAAGCTCAGGAACTGCACCCTGCACAGGACGGCCATTGGCGGCGTCTCGGACGTGCTCGACCCAGGCGTGGATCTATGCGCGCTGCTCGACGCACCCGAGGTCGGCGAGTATCGTCGAGTTCACCCAGCCTTCTGCGATGGCTGTCTGCATGTCTCCAGCTGCGGCGGCGGCTGTGGCGCTGCAGCTGAGTGGGTGCTGGGCCACGCGCGACGCTTCCCGGATCCCTTCGTCTGGCAACACATCGACGACGATTTCGCGGCGGCGCTCGCCGCACGCCGACGAACCGACGGCAAGAGACGTCTGGAGCTGATCCTATGAGCGACGAAGAAGAGGCGCGGCGGCGGATCCTCGAACGCCGAGCACAGTTCATCCGCGCTGCGGTGACTTCCGCAGGGATAGGCACGGCGAGCCTCGCGCTGAATGCCTGCGACAACCCCGTGGCGCAGCCCTGTCTGGAGCCGCCGCCGGTAGCCGACCCTCCAGGCGCTCGGCCGTGCCTCGAGCCAATGCCACCACCATCGGGAAGCGCGGCCCCGAGCGGCGCGTCGAGCGCCAGCGCAGCCCCAGGCGCCAGCAGTGCGGCGCATCCCAGCAGCGACGCCAGCGCCCCCGTGAATACCGGCACGCCCACCAGCGGCTCGCGCGCCTCGGCGAGCGCGACTCCCAAGCCCGTGCCAACGCCAACCCAGACCGTGGTCAAGCCTCCGCCGATGCCCTGCTTGAAGCCCGTGGCACCGCCCAAGGCGCGCTAGCAGCGAACGTCATGTCCCGGCGCGACCGACCTCGGGTGCTGCTGCTCTGGCCCGGTGGGCTGTTCAGCGGAGGGGGCAATTTCGGTGTGCCCCAGCTCCTCAGCCTCGCCCAGGCACTCCGCCGCGGCGTCGACGCGGAGGTCGAGATCCTGGACCTCGACTCCGAGCGCGCACTGAGCCCTCGAGGCGTCGATCTCGCGGCCCTGGCCAAGCAGCGCTACGACCTGGTGGGCGTCAGCTGCTACTCCTCCTACGACTACCTGAAGGTAGTGACGCTGGGTGAGGTCCTGCGCCACCACCTGCCCGACGCGTGGCTCGTCGTCGGTGGCTACCACCCGAGCGCCCGCCCCGCGGACTTCACCCGGGATGGCTCGCCCTTCGACTACGTGGTCGTGGGCGACGGCGAGCGTCCCTTGCTCCGCCTCGCTCAGGCGCTCGTCCAGGGCAAGCGTCCCCTGAACCGCGTGCTCGGTCCGGACTCGGTGCCCCACCCTGGCGAGCTGATGCCTTACCCCTGGGAGCTCCTGGAGCGCTACAGGCCCATCGCGCGCAGCCTGGCGTCCCAAGCGGAGATCTATCTCTCCCGCGGCTGCCCTTTCGACTGCGCGTTCTGCATGGAGCGGGCGAAGCGCGACGTCTCCTGGCGGGCCCTCGAGCCGGCGCAGGCGGTGGAGGAGCTGCACCGGTTCGATCGCTGGCTGGACCTCTCGCGCTGGACGCTGTTCGTGGCCGACGCGCTCTTCGGCATGAAGCAAGCCTGGCGCCGCGAGTTCCTCGAGCAGCTCGCGCGACGCCCGATCCGCGCACGCAAGCTCTGGCTGTTGATCCGCGTGGATCTGGTCGAGGAGGAGGATCTGCGGCTGATGGCCCGCGCCAACGTCGGCCCTGGCTTTGGGCTGGAGAGCGGAGATCCCGAGCAGCTGCGTCGCATCCGCAAGGCAGGCAAGCTCGAGCGCTACCTGGACAAGATGCTCGAAGTCGCCGGCTGGGCGCGCAGGCACGATGTACCGTTCGGCGCCAACATCATCGTTGGTCACCCCGGGGAAACGGAGCGCAGCCTGCGCAGCAGCGCGAGCTACATGCGAAAGCTCTTCCTCGACCATCCCCAAGGCACTCACGGCTTCCTCTCGGTCGATCCGTTTCGACTCTATCCCGGCTCGCCCATCGACGAAGAGCGCGACACCTGGGAGGCAGACACTGGCATGCGGGTGCACCGCTATCCGTGGTGGGAGGACGGCGACCAGGACTTCCTGAGCGAGTGGGTCGATGCCTCGACCGATCTCGACTACCGCCGCACCCAGAGGCTTGTCAGCGAGCTTTTCGACCCCATCTTGCGGGATCTCCCCGAGCGCTTCGCGTACACGGGGCCCGCGCGCGACTACTTCATGCGCGCCATCAGCGAACAGGTGAGCCACACTCAGAATCGCGCGCGCCTGCGCAAGCTGGGTCTCTGGCACCTGTGGACCGGCCTCCACTACGCGACTCTCCCCCACGAACGTCACACCCTGATGCAAGAAGACACGGAACTCGCCGAGCGATCCCGGCAGGAACGCCAGCACATGGTGCGCGAGATGCAGCGCCATGTCCCCCTGACCCCAGACCTCGAGCGGGCTCTGCTCGAGGTGCCCCGCGAGCGCTTCGTGCTGCCGGAGCTGGTGCATCGCGCCGCAGAAGACGTGGCGCTGCGCTTGGATGACACGGGCAAGGCAACGATCAGCGCGCCGCACGCCTATGCCCTGAGCTTCAGGGCGCTGGACCTGAAGCCCGGCGATCGCGTCGCGGATCTGGGCGGAGGCTCGGGTTACGGAGCGGCGCTGCTGGCCGAGCTGGTGGGTCCCCAGGGAAACGTCGTGAGCATCGAGTACGATCCAAAGCTGGTCACCTGGGCGCAGCAGAACCTCGCGAGCTGGCCCTGGGCGCGCTCCGTCGCTGGCGACGCCCACGACGTCGGCATGTGGCGCGGCGCGAACAAGGTCACCGTCGGCTTCGCGCTTCAGCGCCTGCCGCCGGATTTCCTGGAGGCGCTCCCCGTCGGCGGACGTCTCGTCGCGCCGGTCAACCCCGGTAATCCGAGGGTCGACGACGCCCAGGACCTGGTGCTCGTCACCCGCACTCCGGCAGGCTTCGAGAAGCGCGAGTTCGAGCGGGTACTCTATGTCCCCGATCGCAGCACCTAGCGTCCCGCGAGCCGCTCCACGCGCGCGAACAGCGCAGGCGGGATCCGCCCCTCCAGGTCTTGGATACCACGCGGCAATGGCCCTGCGAGCGTCTGGAACCACACGGCATGTTCCGCAGCGAGGCCTGCGCGCCCCGCGCGCTCGCCGAGCAACCCGAGCGCCGCGTACTCGAGCGCGACGTCATATCCAGCACTGGAGGGCCAGGCTTCCCCGACTTCACGCAGCGTCGCCTCGTGGCAGGCCTGCCAGGCCACGTGTAGCCGCCCAGGTCCCTCACCGCTGCGCGCCGAGCCCACCCAGATCTCACCGCTCGTCAACCGTCCACGACGCCACAGTGGTCTCAGCTCGACCACTCGCAGCGCTCCGAGGCTGGGCGCCGCCGGCGTCAGTTCCGCGAGGTATCGTTGAAGAGCTGGGTCCGGGCTCGGGGGGGAGAGGCGCGCCAGGTGCAGCCGCTCGACCTCGCACACCACCCGCAGCACCTCCGCTGAACGCCGACCGAGCAGGTGGCGCCACACCGCTTCGTCGTAGCTGCTCACCCCCTGGCGCGGAAAGTCCTCCAGATCGATCGAGCCAGCTCGCGCGGCGTCCGCGTCTCGGGCGAACAGGCGCGGCAACAGCTGGACCGCGAGACGCTCCTCGAGGGGCGCGAGCAGCGCCGCCAGCAGCCGGACGTCGTCTCCGAGCTCACGCCGCTCGATCCCCCCTAGCCTCGCAGCGCACCACTCCACGTACGCGGGCTCGTGCAGGCTGCCCGGCTCCGGAAGCTGCACGTGCGCCAACACGTGGAGCACCAGCGACGCGTAGCTAGGCACCTCGCCCCCCAATCCCCCGCCACGAGAACCCAAAAGTTACGAAAAGGAACTTTCGACCTGGCACGGCTGGGAAGGCTTTCTTAGACTAGCGGGGCTCGCGCTTCGTGCCGCGAAGCGTTAGATACGGACACGACCGATGATCACGATCACAGAACTCGCAGCAGGAAAAGTAAAGGAAATCGCGGACGCCGAGGGGCTCCACGGCCAGGGGCTGAGGCTCCGGGTGCTCGGTGGCGGCTGTGCGGGGTTCCAGTACGATCTCTACTTCGAAGACGCGCCCACCGACATGGACGAGCGCTTCGAGTCCAACGGGGTCCAGCTCTACATCGATCCCCTGAGCTATCAGTATCTGGATGGCACCGAGATCGACTTCGTCGAAGGGGTCCACGGGTCCGGCTTCAAGTTCGGCAACCCAAACGTGTCCGGGACGTGCGGCTGCGGCTCATCCTTCTCGGTCTGACGTCCACCTCAGCTCGATCCACGACCCGGCCCGGCTCGAACAGAGCCTGTCCGGGTCTCGTCGTTTCGGAGCGCTGGGTTCCGTTCGCTGCGGCTGAAGAAATCGACCAGCGAGTCGAACACCACACGGATGCGGCGGCTGGTGTGAAGCTCGCGATGAGTCGCGAGATAGGTGGGGAACTTCACGGGCTCCATCGCTGGAACCGCCGGTTCCACCTCTGGGGTAGCCTGCCCGACCTCGTCGGACATCATGGCGATCCCCAGCCCGTGGCGTACCAGCTCCCAGCCCACGATGCCGCTGGCGGAGCTGAGCTTGAAGTTCGCGCTGCTGACCGGGATCCCCAGGGGAACGAACAGCTCCACCATCCGCGGCGCGTCGCCATAGCTGATGAAATCGAGGCCCGCGAGATCCTCCAGTCGCTGTGGGCGCCCGACTCGCTCGAGGTAGCTGGTGGAGGCATACAGCCGAGCGGTGGAGGTGTGCACGAGCTGCGCGATCAACCCGGGTTGGGTCGGACGCACGTGACGGATGGCGATGTCCGCCTCGCGACGCAACAGATCGTGAATGTCATTGGCCGCGATGATTTCCACGCGGATCAGGGGCGCCGACTCTCGCAGCTCCCGAATGAGCTGCGGTAAGACGTACGCGGACATGACATCGCTTGCGGTGATGCGCACCTCGCCCTCGACGGCCTGGGAGTGACCCGACGCCACCATCGAGATGCGGGTGGCGGCGTCTGCCATCGCGCGCACGTGCTCGAGCAACTCGAGCCCCGAGTCGGTCAGGGCCAGGCTGCGTCCAACGCGCTCGAACAGCGTCACCCCGAGCTCGCTCTCCAGCGCGGCGACCTGGCGCCCGAGAGTCGGCTGCGTCAGCCCGAGCACGCGAGATGCCGCGGAGAACGAGCCCTCCTCTGCGGTCGCGAGAAACGCGCGCACCTGGTTCCAGTCAAACCCGATCGCGTCCCAGTTCATGCATTTCTGTATAACTGGACTGCGAATTTGGGCAATTCACCATGCCCAGATGAACAGCTAAGCATGGGGAGTCACCAGGAGGTCCCATGCAAGCAGCCGAGTTCTGGAACTGGGTCGCCAAGCGCTACGCCGCTTCTCCCATCGCTGACGTCGATGCCTACGAGCTGACCCTGGAGCGCGTCCGGGCGCACCTGCGGACCACGGATCGAGCACTCGAGCTGGGCTGCGGTACGGGAACGACGGCCCTCGCGCTCGTCGACGCCGTGGAGCACTACACCGCCAGCGACTGCTCGCAGGCGATGCTCGACATTGGGCGGCGGAAGGCCGCGGAGTCTGTCCTCGGGAAGCTCGACTTCGTCGTCAGCAGTGCGGAGACCAGCACGCTGGGCGAGGGCCGCTTCGACGTCGTGTTGAGCTTCAACCTCTTGCACCTGATCGAGGACCTGCCCGGCACTCTGGCGCACATCCGTGCCCTGCTGAAGCCTGGTGGCCGCTTCATCTCCAAGACCCCGTGCTGGCCCGAGCGCGCCGTGCCGCTGAAGTACCGCGCGTTGACCGCGCTGTTGCCCGTCCTGCGCCTGGTGAACAGAGCGCCGGACTACGTGAACCTGCGCAGCACCCGAGAACTCGAGGCGCTATTCCGCACCGCGGGGTTCGAGATCGACGAGACTGGAGACTACCCCAACCACCCCCCGAGCCACTTCGTCGTCGCCCGACGTCGCGGCGACGCGTAACCGTCTCGGCTTTCGCGCGTGTCTTCAGCGGGGTTCGGGGGTGAGGGCGCAGCCCGAGACCCCGCGTCGCACCTCCAACTCACCCGCGCTCCCCGGCTCGGATGTGAGCCAGGGCATCGGAACAAGATTCGGATCCTGGCGGTTTTCCCTCACTAGCAGCGCCGACGCGCCTTGGTCCCAAGCAGAACTTCCGTTGAATTTCGAGTAGTTGAAACAGGTTTAGAGCCGACTCGATTTTTCTTGAAGAAAGCTGGAACCAACCGGATTCGAGCCGCGTAATGTTTTCGAGCCGACCCCAAAACTTGGGGTCAGCACAAAATCTGACTCTCGGTTAGTGACTGACTCCTGGTAAAAGGATTCACCGAAGGGCCAGGGCGGTTCGAAAGGGCCGCCTACGCAAGCACACCGCTATTCCGTTACGTAAGGTAAATTTGACATGGCTACTCAAAGCGACCCCGAAGTCTCCCGCTACATCAGCATGACTCAGACTCTGCCGAAGTTGAGCCGCGAGGAAGAGGTCGAGCTGGCGCTGGCCTGGCGCGATCAGGGTAAGCAGTCGGCGGCCGACAAGCTCCTCGCCGCACACCTCCGCTACGTGGTCGCCATCGCGGTGAAGTACCGCCGCTATGGGCTTCCGATCGGCGAGCTGATCTCCGAAGGCAACTTCGGCTTGGTGCACGCGCTGAGCAAATTCGAACCCGAACGAGGCAACCGCTTCGTGACCTACGCGGCCTACTGGATCCGCGCCTACATCCTCAACTACATCATCCGTTCCTGGTCGCTGGTTGGCGTCGGTTCGGGCGCCCTGCGCTCCAAGATGTTCTTCAAGCTCCGCCGTGAGCGAGTGAAGATCACGAACTTGCTCGGCGAGGGAGAGGCGGCGGACACGGCGCTCGCCGAGAAGTTCGGTGTGACCACGACTCAGCTGCGCTCCATGATGCGGCGCCTCGAGTCACGAGACGTCTCGCTCGACACCAAGGTGTTCGACGACTCGGGGACGACCATGCTCGACACCCTCGTCTCCGAGGAGACCGATCAGGAGTCGACGCTGGCCGGCGACGAAGTGGGTGAGATGCGTCGCGCCGCGATCTCGGAGGCGATGAAGGCGCTCGACCCGCGCGAGCGATTCATCGTGGAGGAGCGCCTGATGGCGGACCGCGAGGACGAGCTTTCCCTTGCGGAAATCGGTCGCCGGCTCGGGGTCAGCCGCGAGCGGGCACGTCAGCTCGAGGCTCGCGCCAAGCGTAAGCTGAAGACCCAGTTCACTGAGCTGTCGCGCAACGCTGGCAAGGACCTGTTGGAACTCGACTCCGCCGCCTGAGCGAGCTAGGTTCCGCCCGCTGCTGCGGCTCAGACGGTCGCTGGGCCTTCGTGGCTCAGAGGAAAGTCCGGGCTCCACAGGGCAGAGCGCCAGGTAACGCCTGGTGGGGGTGACCCCGAGGAAAGTGCCACAGAGAACAGACCGCCTGCCGCCACCTCGGCTCGCAGGTAAGGGTGAAACGGTGGGGTAAGAGCCCACCGCGAGGTTGGTAACAACCTCGGCACGGCAAACCCCGCTCGGAGCAAGGTCAAGTAGAGGAGCGCTCGAGGGCTGCCCGCCCGAGTTCCCGGGTAGACTGCTAGAGGCTCGGTGCGAACCGAGTCGTAGAGGAATGATCGTCAGCTGGCTCGAGGCGACTCGAGCCGACCACAGAACCCGGCTTACGAGCTCAGCAACCACTGGCAGGCGTTCGCGCCTGCCAGCGTCATTTTGTGCGCAGGCTCCACCGAGTCACTGCGCGGCGAACACGAACGGCACGTTGACCGTCGTCGGTCCCCCTGCGGCGGGGAACTGCCAACCGCGGACTCGGCTCGCAATGCAGCCTGCGAGCCCACGGTATCCCTTCGGATCTCCGGAGGTGCCCACGCTGCTCACCGACCCGCTCGGCGCGACCTTGATCGTGACACTGACACGCGCGCTGCTTGGCGCGTCCTTGTCTCGGGTGCTGAGCGCTGGCTGCCAGCAGCTGCGCTTGACGCTGCCAGTGTGACTGCTGACCACGCGCTGAACCTGGCTCGAGTCGAGCTGAGAACTCGCACCGCTGCTCCCACTCCCGGAACCGGTCGTGCCGCTGGGTCCGCTGGGCCCCTTCGGACCGCTTCCGAAGTCGAGACCGCCGCCCTTCGACGCCGCCGTGGAGGTGGGGGGCGAACCGCTCCCGGTCTTGGCGGCCACCTTGGTTCCACCTCCCGGTTCGCCCTTCGCGTCACCCGGCACCTCGGTGTTCTCGAGCTTCTCCGGTTCGGTAGCGGGCGCTGGCGCTTCGGTGGCGCCTGCGCTCGGGCCAACGGGCACTTCGACGTACTTCACCACCGGCTTGGGCTTGTTGCCACCCCAGACCACCACGCCGATCGTTACCCCCAAGCCAAGCGCTGCCACCACCGCGAGCCACTGCCACGCGGGGTTATGGTGCTTCTTCGGAAGGCCGAGTGGGATCTCCGACGGCCGCGTCTCGGTGACGATACCCTCGGAGCCCGTGATCGGTGCAGGAGGTACCGGAGACGGCTCTGGCTGCGACGGTCGTGCTGGCGCGTTGGGGCCGATGCGAGGCTGGCCAAAGCCCAGGGCACCAAAGCCCAGATCGTCCTCGGCGTCGTTGAACGCCGCTGGGCCAGGGCTGGGCGTGGGAGCGCCGAGGCCCATCGGCTTCGATGGCCTGAACTCTTCGACGACCGCGGCCAGCTCAGGGAACTGGGACAGCGGCCGCCAGTCGTCGAAGCCGTCCTTCCAGACCAAGGTCTCCAGCTCGACGCTGCCGGCCGCGATCCGCTCCTTGAGCTGAGGGACCGTGAGCGGCCCCTCGGGCGCACCGGCGACGCCCACGTACCACTCGGCTTCCCCGTCGGTAGCCAGGACGGAGCTGGGCGCGGGGTCCTCATCCATCGCGCGGGTCAGCGCAGCAGCAAGACCAACCGAGGCCACCACGGTCGCCTCGTCTTCGTCCTCGGTGTACGAGCCGTAACCAGCGCTCGCCGGCGCCGCACCCGACGCGGGCGCGGAGCTGGGCGAAGAGCCGACGCCCGAAGCACGATCTCCGCCCGAGTCGACTGCCGAGTCCGCCTGAACCGACTCGGGAACCTCCGGCTCCGCTACCGCGCGGAGAGAGGCGCCCGTCGGCGCGGGTGACTGGGCGACCGCCGCGCCCAGGGAGCCAGCTGCGCCGAGCGCAGCACCTCGGCCTGCAGGCCCGACCGGGCTGCTCGGGCGAGGACTGGCTCCGAGGGGTGCTCGAGGCACCGTCGCGCGGGGAGGCGCCGCGGCACGCGGCGCAGAGCCTCTGGGAGCCGGCGCGCGTGCAGCAGTCCCCAGCGGCGCCGTGGCTCGAGGAGACGAGGGCGCCGTGGCTCGAGGAGACGAGGGCGCCGCGGCTCGAGGAGACGAAGGAGCACGGCCCTCCGGCGCCCGCGGCGTGACATTGCCTCGCGGAACCGACGCTCGCGCGTCGCGCTCGGCGGTCGGGGTCGGAGCGGCAGGCAGTACGGACTGCGGCGCCGCAGCTGCCTGGTTCACGTGAATCAGATGGCCGCATTTGCGGCACTTCATCTTGACGTTGCGACCCGCAACCTTCTCATCGGCGATCTGGTACTTCGCCTTGCAGCTCGGACAGAGAAACTTCATTGCCTTCTAGCGCACCGCGTCGGGAGTTGCGGGAGGGGGGTGGCCAACTTCGAGATCAGGGCAAGCAATGGACTGATACGAACACCCGGCGCGGCTGCCAAGCGTCTTCAGAAGGAGTGTGAAGCGATCGATCAGCAAGTTCTCGCCCAAGCCTAGCGCATCCTGCGGGTCGAGGGTGCCTGGTTGGCTGCGCGTCACAGAAGGGAAATGTGGCATCAGAGCAGACTCACGAGGTGTTGCTTGATGGACTGCCGGGTTTCGTCGTCGGGCGCCAGATTCAGCGCGCGCTCCCAGGTTTCCGTGGCCTTGTTGCGGAATCCAGCCTTCTGGTACAGCACCGCGAGGTTCTTGACGGCCGGAAAGTGGCGGGAGTTTATCTCCACCGCGGTCTCCAGTTCGCTGATGGCCTCGTACACCTGACCCTTCTTGCCGTACAGCAGCCCCAGGTGGAAATGTAGGCGATACGCCAGAGGATCGATGCTGATCCCCCGCTTGAGGTGCCCCATTGCCTCGTCGATCCGGCCGGCCTTGTAGGCCGAAACCCCGGCGTTGAGCTCTCGCTCGGCCTCGGCGGAGATCTGCTGGGGATCCTTTGCCTCTTCACGCCCGGCCAGGGCGCTCTCCACGGCGGCTGTGACGTCCGCGATACGGAATGGTTTTTCAATATAGAATTCCACGCCGCAGGACTGACGCAGGTCTTCTGCGTAGCGCCAGCCCCGATACACCGCGCTGATCATCACGATGGGGATCTCGCCGTAGCGCTTGCTGCCCTTGATACGACGCGCGATCTCGAAGCCGTGCACCTCGGGCAGCATCGCATCCAGGATGATCAGATCCGGGCGGTGCTCCTTCACCATGCGTAGCGCGGAGAGCCCACGGTCGACCTCGAGCACGCGGTAGCCGCGGTTGGAGAGCAGCTTGACCAGCATGCGTCGGATCTCCGCCTCGTCGTCCACGACGAGGACGGTCTTCGCGTTGGGGGACGAAACGGGGCCGTCCTCGGGGATGTCGGTGACGACGCTGAGTTCCTTGGACACATCCCCGAAATCATCGTCTTCGACTTCGTCGACCTGCGACGCGCGCCCCACCGCATCATCCATGACGACGCCGGCTTGGTCCTTGGGAGGCGGAATCGACTCGGGTTCGGTCAGGGAGAGTGGTCCCTCCGGAAACTCCTCGACGGAGTCGAGGGGTGTCCCGTCTGGCGAGAGGCCGATGCGTGAGAGCACCTCGGGCGGACACTTCGGCCCGATGTAGAAGTCCTCCCCCCGCGCCTTCCGGGTGTAAGCATCCTCGATCACGCGTGCGAGGCTCTGCTCCAGCGCGACATACGGATACACCTTCTTCCCGGTGACGAACTCCAGCTCATCGACCACCTTCTTCTCACCAGGGTTCGCCATGGCGATGAAGAGCCGATCGTTGCGCACGAGTACGGGTAGGATCAGGTGCTTCTCGGCGATCTCACGGGGCAGCAGATCCAGGTCATCGAGGCGCAGGCAGAGCTGGCTCAAGTCGATGCCTGGGATACCGTGCTGCTCGCTCAGCGCCTTGAGCGCCGCGACGTCGTCGATCGTGCCTCGCTCCGCGAGTCGCGACGCCAGACGACCGCCACCGCTCCCACGTTCAGCGAGCGCCTTCTCCAGCTCCTCCGGTGAGAGAGCCCGCTGCTGGAGCAAAATGCGGCCGATTTGCTTCTTGCTCATCGCCGGTCGAGATTATTCCATGAGTTGCCCCTGTCGGGGTACTTCAAACATTTCAAGGCTATATGCGCGACGCCGAGGCTCCCCGTTCGAGCCGCGACAGCGTGTCGGAGGCGAAGCGCTCGTAGGTCCCCGCGAGCACCGCGTCACGCGCGCGCGCCACGAGTTGCTGGTAGAAGTACACATTGTGCAGCGACATCAGCCGATGTCCCAAGATCTCGTGTGCTTGGTACAGATGACGCAGATAAGCCCGGGAGAATCCACCGGAACACGCGGCGCAGCCGCACTCGGGATCGATGGGCCCGAGATCGTTCGCGTGCCGAGCGTGCTTGATGACCAGCTTTCCGTCCCAGGTGAAGAGCTGCCCGTTTCGGGCATTTCGTGTCGGTAGCACGCAATCGAAGACATCCACGCCACAGCCGATGCCGATCACCAGATCTTTCGGCGTCCCCACCCCCATCAGGTAGCGGGGTCGCAGGGGGTCCACGTGAGGCACGATCTGCCGCAGCGCGACATGCATCGCCTCGGGAGCTTCGCCGACGCTGAAGCCCCCGAGCGCCAAGCCGTCCACCTCGAGCTCTGCCAGGCGACGCGCATGGCTCAGGCGCAGGTCGGGGTCCAGGCCGCCCTGGACGATGGCAAACAGCGCCTGGTCCTTGCGCTTTGCCGCGAGGCAACGTTCCGCCCAGCGCGTCGTGCGCTCCACCGCGCTCTCCAGCTCCTCCCTCGGACACCCGGCAGGAGGGCAGACGTCGAGCTGCATGGCTATGTCGGATCCCAGCAGGCCTTGCACCCGCATCGACTCCTCGGGGGAGAGCAAGCGACGGGAGCCATCCAGGTGCGACTGGAAAGCGAAGCCGTCCTCCGTCAGCTTGCAGCGTTCGGCCAAGCTGAACGCCTGGAACCCGCCGCTGTCGGTGGCGATGGCGTGGGGCCAGCGCGAGAAGCCGTGGAGGCCGCCGTGCTGATCCACGACCTCGGGGCCGGGGCGCAACCACAGGTGGTAGGTGTTGGAGATCAGCATGCGCGCGCCGGTCGCCGAGACCTCCTCCGGGCTGAGCGCCTTGACCGTGGCCTGCGTGCCAACGGGCATGAAGGCGGGAGTCGGCACCAGCCCATGGGGCGTAACGATGACGCCAGCCCGCGCGTCGCCGTCGCTTTTTTCCACAGAGAATTCAAGCATCAGATCAGCCTCCGCGGGATCCACATCGCGTCACCATAGGAGAGGAAGCGATAGCCGCGCTCGAGCGCGACTCGGTAGCTCTCCAACAGCTTGTCCCGCCCCACCAGGGCGCTGACCAAAGCCAGCAAGGTGCTCCTGGGCAGATGGAAGTTCGTCAGCAACCCATCGACCGCACGGAAACGATACCCGGGCTGAATCAGGAGCCGGGTCTCGCCCCGGAAGGGCTGCATTTCTCCCTTCGCCGCCGCGGACTCCAGCGCTCGCACGACCGTCGTCCCGACTGCGATGACGGGCCGACCCGCGGCTCGAGCAGCGTTGACACGCTCGCATAGAGACTCGCCGACCTCGACGTACTCCGAGTGCATCGGGTGCTCATCGAGGTCCTCCGTCGCCACCGGTCGAAACGTCCCGATCCCGACATGGAGCGTGAGCGTTCGAACGTCCACGCCGCGCGCGCGCAGGCGCTCGAGCGCGCTCTCGCTGAGGTGAAGGCCCGCGGTCGGCGCAGCGACCGAGCCAAGCTGACGGGCGAAGACCGTCTGATAGCGCTCGCGGTCCGCGGCATCGTCCGCCCGGCGCACGTAGGGAGGCAGCGGGACGTGCCCCTGGCGCTCCAGCCAGTCCTCGACGCCCTCAGGGGTCTGTGCGGCGTCCAGCTCCACCACCAACGTGCCGTCACTCGCCCGCTCGCGCACCACCACCCTCGCGTCGCCGATCGACACCTGCGTCCCCGGACGCAGCGGCTTGTTTGCGCGACCCAGCGCCGACCAGCGCTTCCGTGTGGCGTCCAGCGGGTAGAGCAGAAAGACCTCGACCTTGCCCCGACCAGGCAGCCGCTCGCCGAGCAGACGCGCGCGGCGGACACGGGTGTCGTTCAGGACGAGCAGCGCCTCGGCGGGCACCAACTCGGCGAAATCTCGAGCTTCGCGGTCGATCAGCGCGGCTCCGACTTCGAGCATGCGCGCCCCACCGCGCTCGACGGAGGGGCGCTGCGCGATGGCCGCTTCGGGCAAGTCGTAGTCGAAGAGCTCGGTACGCACGGGAGCGGCGGTGTAGCCCTCTGCACAGGTCGAAGCCAGCGATTATCTGCGGCTCCGCGCGGTGGACTCGGCCATGCTGGGACGTCCCTCACCCCCGAGAACGGACGCTGGAGCGTCAGCTCCGGCTGTCGAAGGAGATCCCGAGGCGCGTCATCTTCCGCCACAGCGTCGTTGGACTGATGCCGAGCATGTCAGCAGCGCGCTCGCGGTTGCCATCGCAGCTCCTGAGCGCGTTCTCCACCGCGTCGCGCTCCGCCGCATCCACCAGGTCTGCGAGGGTCTTGCCCGTCGTCGTGGAGGTCTTGCTCGGCGCCTGGGGCAGGATATCGTCGACGCTGATCAGGCCGCCACCGGCCAGAGCGACGGCCTGCTCGACCATGTTCTCCAGCTCGCGCACGTTCCCGGGAAAGTCGTACTGCTGCAGGCGCTCCATCACGCCCTCCCCGAGCTTCGTCCGCGTCTTCATCTTGCGGTTGTACTTGTCGAGGAAGAACTGCACCAACAAGGGCACGTCCTCCTGGCGCTCGCGCATTGGGGGCAGGTGGAAGCGCGCCACGTTCAACCGGTAGTAAAGATCCTTGCGGAAGCTCTTCTCCTCGACGGCCTGCACCAGATCCACGTTGGTCGCCGCGATGATCCGCACGTCGACCTTGATGCCGCGGTTCTCGCCGATGCGTCGCACCTCTCCGTCCTGGATGGCGCGAAGCAACTTGGCCTGAAAGGTCATCGCCGTCTCGGCGATCTCGTCGAAGAAGAAGGTCCCGCCGTCGGCCTCCTCGAACAGGCCTCTCCTCGCGGTAACGGCTCCCGTGAAGGCGCCACGCGCGTGACCGAACAGCTCGCTCTCCAGCAACGTCTCGGTGATCGCGGCGCAGTTGACGATCACGAAGGGCTTGTCGGCGCGGCGGCTGTTCGCGTGCACCGCTCGAGCGACCAGCTCCTTGCCCGTCCCGCTCTCGCCAGTGATCAGCACCGTCGCGTCCGTCGGCGCGATTTTCACCACGCGCCCGAGCACGTCACGTACGGCTTGAGAGCGCCCGATGATGTTCTCGAAGTGGTACTTCTCGCGGAACTCCTGGGCGAACAGCTGGACCTGACCGTGCAGGCGCCGACTCTCGAGCGCCTTCTGCACCTTCACGATCAGCTCCTGCTCGGTGAACGGCTTCTGGATGTAGTCGAAGGCGCCGAGTCGCATGGCCTCCACCGCGCTCTCGATGGTGCCGTACGCAGTCATCACGATCACCTCGGTGATCGGTTGCTCTTGCTTGATGTGGCGCAGGACGTCGATGCCGTCCTTCTCCCCCATGCGCAGATCGGTGAGCACGACGTCATAGGCGCCGCTCGCCCCCATGTCGCACGCCTTCTCCCCGTCTTCGGCCTCGTCCACGTCGTGGCCGCCACCACGCAGCATCATCGCGAGGGTGGTGCGCATGTTGCGCTGATCATCTACGACCAGGATTTTGCCCACGTTGTCCTACGGCTCTCTCGCGCGCTCGACGTCTCGCGAGCAATCTTCGTGACGGACCCGCCCGGCTAGAGCGACTCCCCGACCCTCGCAGCATTCCCTACCATCGCCCACTGGCACTGAGCAATGCACCTTGATCGCTCCAGGTCACATCCACCGGCAAGCCACGTCGCGCGCGGTCTCCAGCGTGAGGGCTGGACGAGCCCGCCTTCAGGTCCTGAACCAAGAAGAACGTGCCGACGCCGAGCCCAACCAGCCCAACACCGAAGCCGATGTTGGTCATCAGCTTGGCGGAGTTGAAGCGGTCCAAATCGTCACGATTGGGGTTGGCGTTGTAGTCCTCCTCGGCGGAGTTGACCTGGAGCCCGAATACGACGCCACCAATCAACCCCAGCGCACCCACGCCATACGCGACGTAGGTCACGGGGCGAATCCCGCCCGCTTCGCCAGGCTTCGTATCCAGCGGCGCGGGGTCCTGCTTGGCTGCTTTGGGTTTGGGTGAGGGTTCGCGCTTGGGGAGCAACGTCGACAAGTCGACGCTGCGCTCGGTCGCGGCAGCGAGCTGGATCACCCGCACCTTCGCGCCGTCCACGTCGACCAAGGTCACGCGGTGCTCCCCCGGAAACAGGTACACGCGATCACCGCCGTGGAACTCCTCGTCATCGATGCGGGCCCTCAGTCCCGGGTTGCCAACCAGCTCGATCAGTCCGAGCTTGGGCGAGATGCGCGTCAGGCGATCGGTGGCGTCGATGCGGTCTTGCTCGGTGGCCTGCTCGAGGTCGAGCACCTTCTGATAGGCGCGAGCCGCGAGCGCGTACTCTCCGGCCTTGTCCCAAGCATCTCCGGCGTTGATGAGGGGGGCCGGGTGCGGCTTGATCTTGAAGGCTTGTTCGAAGCTGTGGGCCGCATCCACATACCGCCCCTCCTTGAATGCCCGCTGAGCGGCGTCGAAGAAGCGGCCCGCGTCGTCCGCGGGGGCCGCGGCATCCGCCGGCTGCGCGCTCACCAGGGTCGGCGCGCCGCCAAGCACCGTGGCGCACACCAGCGCTCGCGCGACGCCCCCACACCATCCCCCACCATAGCCCCTCGACTGCATGCTTCGTGTCATCGGAAACGCTCGGAATCTGGGGCAAATGCTACCATGGCTCGCGATGCTTCGTGGCTTGAAGTTCCCCTCCCGCAAACTCCTCGCTTCGTGCTGTGCGCTCTGCCTTGCGGCGGGCCTGAGCACCGCGTGCTTCAAGACCCTGGATGAGTCGCTGCTCGACCAAGCGTCAGGTGGTGCTGGCGCAGGAGGCGGGGGCAGTGGAGCGAGTGGGGGCACTGGCGCGACGGGCGGCGGGGGGAGCGGCGGCAGCTCGGGCACCGCAGGCACCGGCGGTGAAGATGCGGGGATCGACGCCGGCGATGCCGGCAGCGACGCGGACGCGGCGATCCCGATCACCGTCGAAGCCTGGGACTCGACGAAGTACCCATCCACGGATCTCGCAGGCGGCGCGACCAACGCGCTGATCAGCGTGGACGGAAGCTTCGTGTACTGGGTTCAGGCGGACGTCTCCGCGCAGACCCTCTCGAAGCATGAGCTGGTGGGAGGCTCGACGACGTCGGCCGGCGGCGAGTCGGTGGATCGCGCGTCTGCGCTCTCGTCCCCAGCCATCGGCTCCTGGATCTTCGTGGGCGTGGGCGTGGGCGCGACCGATGAGGGCCGCCTCGTGCGCTTCGACAAAGTGCCGTCCGGCGCGAACCCCGCGGTAGAGCTGCCCTACGCGTCCTCCACCATCGGGCGCATCACCGACATGACGCTGACCAGCGAGAACCCGCCGCGGCTGATCGTCGTGGCGAAGACCGCTGGCAAGAACACGCCTCACATCCTGGGCACCAGCATCGCCGGCGGCGGCTCGAACCTCGACCTGATCTATACGGATCCCGACGGAAACCAGACCGGAGGTGCCATCACCAGCGACGACAACTGCGTCTACTGGCTGAGCAACGGGCGCGCCTACGCGGTACCCCTCGCTGGCGGCGCGCGCGTCGACGCGCTGACCAACCAGATCACCGACGCGACGGGGCTGGCAACCGATGGCGCCAAGCTGTTCGTCGCGCGAGCGAACGGCGAGATCTGGCAACGCAACCTGCTCAACGCCACCTGCGACGGCAGCGGTCCGGCCGAGAAGCGCTTGCTCAGCGGCTTCGGGGGCGCCAAGGAGCTGGTGTCCTACGCGGACCGCCTGGGCTTCATCGCGAACGACTCCGAGCTCGGCGAGGGCGGCGTGTTCAGCTACCAGCTCGGGAGCACGTCGGTGCAGCAGATCGTGCCCGCCAGCAAGAAGGTCGTGAAGCTGCGGCAGGTCGGGACGAACCTCGTTCTTCGCAACGCGGACGGAGTGATCAGCAAGGTCGCGGACGGCACGCAGTGAACGCCCCTCCCGGGCGAGCACTAGCCAGCTATTTGTACGGGTTCTCCCGGGGCAAGTCCCCGGTTGGGGCCGGCGCAGTGGGCGTCGTCGGGTTGGGCGCTATGGCGGGCGACCCCTTGGCAGTCGCGCGCGGTCTCGGGCTTTGACCAGCATGGGACTCCGGCTCTGGCGCGCCGGCGTCCAGCTGGTCGAGCTCCAGGGTCTCGACACCATCGCTGCTCGGTGTCGGCGCCACGGGTTCAGGCTTCTGCGTCTCCACGGGCGGCGCCGTGGCTGCGGGCACGCTCACCACGGTGGTGGTCGTGGACTCGCGACGCGTCACCGCGAGGATCACGACGACGACGAGCGCCACCAGCAGCCCCACCACCCCCACGATGTACCCGCCGAGCCCCGAGCGTTGAGGCGGCATAGCGGAAACCGTCTGGGGGAAGCTGGTGTGGGTGGGCGCCGATGGCTCCAGCGGAAACCCCACGCCGCTGCCGGTGATCGAGCTCACCGACGCTGGACCGATGCCGCTCCCCGTGCCCTCGGAGATCACGTCCGTGGAGCTCTTGCCGGTGGGCGTGAACCCCGCCTCGCTCCCCGGCAGCAAGCTGGGACGCCCCGCGGATGCGGCCTTCAACGCCGCACGAATACCCTTGCGGCGCTGTTCGATTCGCGGGCCGAGCACGCGCTTGAGCAGCGACGCCACGCCGCTGTGGGGCACCAGGATGCGGTTGGTCTGCAGGTAGGCTTGCAGATCTTGCTGAAGCTCCAGCGCGGTCTGGTAGCGCCGGTCGATGTCGCGCTCCAGGGCCCGCAACACGATACGCTGCAGCTCCTCGGGGTACTCGGGGTCGATGGAGCGCGGCTCCGGGATCTTGCCACTGACGACCAAATGCAACGTCTCGGCGTCATGTTCCCCACGGAACAGCCTGCGCGTGGTCGTGAGCTCGAACAGCACGATCCCGAGCGCGAAGATGTCCGCCCTTCGGTCCACGGGCTTGCCCCGGGCCTGCTCCGGAGACATGTAGCCGAACTTGCCCTTGAGCTGTCCAGCCTGCGTGGCGTCGCCGATGCGCCCCATGGCCTTCGCCACGCCGAAGTCGACGAGCTTGATCGCGCCGTCGGTACCGATCAGGATGTTGTGCGGGGACACGTCCCGGTGCACGACTCCAAGCAACCGCCCGCTTTCGTCGGTCAGCTCATGTGCCGCGTGCAGGCCGGCAGCAGCGTCTGCGATGATCCTCACGGCCATTTCCGCAGGGATTGGACGTCGCTTCCCCGACTCCGCGATCACCGCATGCAGTGAGTCACCCTCGACCCACTCCATCGCCATGTACATCACGCCGTCGGCCTCGTCGACCTCGTACACGTCGACGACGTTCGGGTGACGAATCGCGCGGATCAAGCGACCCTCGTCGAGGAACATGTCGACGAATTCCTTGTCCGTGGCCAGGTCGTGGAGGATGGCCTTGACGGCGACCAGCCGCTCCTGCTCGGGCACATCCGCGTGCTCGCGAGCGACCCAGACGGTCGCCATCCCGCCCCGACCAATGCGCTGGAGTAGCTCATAGCGACCAAGTCGCTTGCCGCGCGTGAGTTCCTCCGTCACCACTCCTTATCCACCCCTCTACAGTCTGACTGGCTACGCGGACTTGTCAGCAGAGAACGCCACGGCGAGGCCATGGCCCGCCGCCAGCCGTCCCTCCCGTCGGCCCGTCCACCCCGCGCCTGCCAACACCATCCAGCCAGCACCCCGGGGATACGTGTGACCGTGGGTGAACGCGCTCGAGTGCATGACGGGATTAGGCGTTTTCCGCGTCGCTTTCGTCAACCATCCGGGAGCATCCAACCCGTTTTGGGGAGAGGGACACACACAATGTGTTTGACGCCACGCGGCGAATCCACCGCAGAGGGTCTGCGGTGGATCTGCAGAGTTCGGATCAGCTCGTGTGCCGCTCGAGCATCTCGGCGAGCCGCGGCGCCGCGTCCTCCACGTGCTTGGCGGCAGAGGGGCGCAGCTTCTCGTACATCTTCTTGACCGAGCCCTTGTCGCTAGCCTGGGCGCGCGCGTCGGTGACACCCAGCAGCGCCTCCGCCACGCGGCTCTTGTTGTCCTTGATGTGCTGTCCGGGGGGCTTACCCGCGGCGAGCGCCTCCTGATAGAGCGGGTCGAGTTGATCGAGGAAGTCATCGAGCAGGGCGTTGACGACCTTGCGGATGAAGCCCGGCTGAATGCCCTTCACCATCTTGTAGGCGGTCTTGATCGCCATTCCGCTGATGCCGCTCTTGTCCGAGACCTCGGCGTCCAGAACCTTCTGCGCGTCTTCGATCACCGCCTCGCGCTTTTCGCCACGACCTACCAGCTCCTTGAGGCTTGCCATCTCGGCTCCTTGCTTGTGTCTGAAGCATCCACACCCAGCGGGTGGGACGGACTAAGGAATGCGTCCGGGCGGGTGCCCGTGCGTGGGCCGCGCTTATCACGCAGGGTCGGCGCTGCAAACCTCCAGCACCTGGTTCCCCTCCAGGGCGTCCCCGCGCCATTCCCCGGTTTTCCGACGCGCCATCTTGACATCGCCCCGAGCGAACGGCACATCGCCCACTGAAAGGCTTCGCATCCGGGTCACAAAGAGGCGAGCGTTCCCACCCAAAAAGCGGTAGGACCCGCACGAGCGATCCCGGCGATCCGGGTAGATCACTGACCCTACCGGCCCCCTGACCCCAATGGCGCATCACCCGCTCCACTCTCCGGACGACCCGCACTCCAGGCGGTCCATCGTCCGCGCTGGGCGCGAGTCACAAGCGGCCAGCGTTGGGCGCTCAGCGGTCCCCGTGCGACGGGTTCACTCGGCGCCGCCGAGCGATCGGCATGACCCAAACCTCCACCACTAGGCGAGCGACCAAACGCTCACCCGCTTCGAGACAGAGCTAGATTTCATGGCACAGCCGGTTCCCGTCACTCCCGACGACCCCAACACCCCCAAGTCCCTGGCGGGCGCCATCGTCCGCTTTGCCGGAGACTCCGGCGACGGAATGCAGGTCACCGGGAGCCAGTTCACCGTCGCCGCGGCCCTCGCGCGCAACGACCTCGCGACCTTTCCCGACTTCCCCGCCGAGATCCGCGCCCCCGCAGGCACCACGTTCGGCGTCTCCGGTTTCCAGATCAACTTCGCCTCCCGCGACGTGTTCACACCGGGGGACGCGCCCGACGTGCTGGTGGCGATGAACCCCGCTGCCCTCAAGGTGAACCTCCCTGATCTCAAGCCCGGCGGCCTGCTGGTGCTCAACTCAGGCGCGTTTACCGCGGGGAACCTCAAGAAGGCTGGATACGGGGAGAGCCCGCTGGACAACGACTCACTCTCTGGCTTCCAGGTGCTGAGCATCGACATCTCGAAGTTGACCGTCGCGGCGGTCAAGGAAGCCGGGCTGAGCACCAAGGACGCCAACCGCTGCAAGAACTTCTGGACCCTGGGCCTGATGTTCTGGATCTACGGCCGCCCCCTCGAACCAACGATCCAGTGGCTCGAGCGCAAGTTCGCCAAGAAGCCCGAGCTGGTGCAAGCGAACACCCTGGCGCTCAAGGCAGGGCACGCGTTCGGCGAGACCGCCGAGGTCTCTCACTATCGCTACCAGGTCCCTGCCGCGCCCGTCGATCCCGGCGTCTACCGCAACATCTCCGGCAACCAGGCGACAGCCCTCGGCGTCGTTGCCGCGGGGCAACTCTCGGGCCTCCAAGTGGTGCTAGGCGCCTACCCCATCACCCCCGCGAGCGACGTGCTCCACGAGCTGTCTCGCTACAAGCACTTCGGGGTCACGACCATCCAAGCCGAAGACGAGATCGCCGCCTGCTGCGCGGCGATCGGCGCCTCATACGCAGGCTCGCTGGGTGTGACTTCCACGAGCGGCCCGGGCATGGCCTTGAAGATGGAAGCCATCGGCCTCGCGATCGCGGTCGAGCTGCCGCTGCTGATCCTCGACATCCAACGCGCCGGCCCCAGCACCGGCATGCCGACCAAGACGGAGCAGAGCGACCTGCTGCAGGCCGTCTACGGTCGCAACGGCGAGGCGCCGGTGGCCGTCCTGGCCGCCGCCACCCCCGGGGACTGCTTCTACACCGTCGTAGAAGGTGCGCGGCTCGCCACCAAGTACATGACTCCGGTGATCGTCCTGACCGACGGCTACCTGGGCAACGGCGCAGAGCCGTGGAAGGTGCCGAAGGTCGCTGACCTCACCCCCTTCCCCGTCAAATTCCGCACGGATCCTGAAGGCTTTCATCCCTTCAAGCGCGACGAACAGACACTGGCGCGCAACTGGGCCGTCCCCGGAACCCCCGGTTTGTTGCACCGCATCGGTGGGATCGAGAAGTCCTTCGACTCGGGGAACATCTCCTACGATCCACAGAACCACGCCAAGATGAGCCAGGTGCGCGCCGACAAGATCGCCGGCATCGCCAACGACATCCCCGAGGCCAAGATCGACGTGGGCAACGACCGAGGCAAGCTCCTGGTGCTTGGCTGGGGCTCGACCTACGGTGCGATCCGTGAGGCGGTCCAGAACTGCCGCAGCGCGGGCCACGACGTCTCGCACCTGCATCTGCGCTACATCAATCCCTTCCCCAGGAACCTGGGCCAGCTGCTCCGCCAGTTCGACCACGTACTCGTACCCGAGATGAACATGGGTCAGCTGGTCAAGGTGCTGCGCAGCGAGTTCCTGATCCCCGCGGAGAGCTACGCCAAGATCCAGGGACAACCGTTCAAGATCGGCGAGCTCGAGGCTCGTATCAAGCAGACCCTGGCGAGCAAGGAGAGCTGAGCCATGAACGACACCATCGCGCCCGAAGCGCTCACCCGCAAAGACTTCATGTCGGACCAAGAGGTCCGCTGGTGCCCCGGTTGCGGCGACTACTCGATCCTCGCCACCGTCCAGCGAGTGATGCCGGACCTGGGTATCGCCCGGGAGAACATGGTGTGGATCAGCGGGATCGGCTGCAGCAGCCGCTTCCCGTACTACATGAACACCTACGGCTTCCACACCATCCACGGCCGCGCCCCGGCCTTCGCGATGGGGGTGAAGGCGGCGAACCCCGACCTGAGCGTGTGGCTCGTCACCGGCGATGGCGACGGGCTGTCGATCGGTGGCAACCACCTGCTGCATCTGCTGCGGCGCAACCTCGACGTGAACCTGCTGCTGTTCAACAACCGCATCTATGGGCTGACGAAGGGCCAGTACTCGCCAACCAGCGAGGTCGGGAAGGTGACGAAGAGCACCCCCGGCGGATCCGCGGATCACCCGGTCGACCCCTCGGCGTTCGCTCTGGGTTGCGGGGCCAGCTTCGTCGCCCGCGCGGTGGACGTCGACGCGCCCAACCTCGGCGAGGTGCTCAAGCAGGCCAACGCACACCGCGGCACCTCGTTCATCGAGATCTACCAGAACTGCCCGGTGTTCAACGACGGCGCTTTCGACGGCTTCACGGACAAGGCCCACAAGCTCGATCGTCAGCTGCATGTCGAACACGGCAAGCCGCTGCTCTTCGGCAAGGACAACCAGCGGGGTCTGCGCATGAACCCGAGCAGCCTGCGCTTCGAGATCGTCGAGCTGGAGAACGGCGGTAGCGAGGCCGACGTGACCGTGTATGACGAGACGAACGTGGCGCTGGCTCAGGCGCTGCTCCGCCTACCGTTCCCGGAGTTCCCGGTGGCGCTCGGCGTGCTGCACCGCACCCAGCGGGAGACCTACGACCACGCGCTGCAGACCCAGCGCGAGAAGGCGAAGGCCAGCAACGGCACGCCAGACCTGGAGAAGCTGCTGAACTCCGGTGGCACCTGGAAGGTCTGAGTCGAACACGGTTTCGCCTCAGTCCTCCACCAGCGGCAGTTTCCTCGGGGAAGCTGCCGCTTCGTCTTTCAGCTCCGCGTCCAGCACGGGCGAGAAGAAGTTGTCCTTCTTCACCAGCTCGTTGGGGTTGAAAGCGAACTTGTAGCTGGGGGCCGCGCGCTGGTTGCAGTCGGGGCGCTCGCAGAAGCGGCAGGTGATGCCCACCGGGATGCCGATCTTGTGAGCCCGCTCACGCGCCCAGCGGGGGTGCTCGTCGGCGTAGGCGAGATGGTGCGCATCCTCCGCGTGGGTACCCAGGCCGATGGAATAGACCGTGCCGCGCGCCAGCGAGCCTTGCACCGCAACGGCGCTGACCTTTGCGAAGCAGAAGTAGCTCGTCCCATCCGCCATCACGCTGAACTGCTTGCTGATCACCGAGGGGGTGAGGAACGCCGTGTGCACGACCCACTTGGGGCACGACCCCAGCGCGCCGGGGAACCTCAAGCCAGTCGCAGAATAGCGCTTCGAGATGTTCCCGCCGATGTCGACCCGCAGGAAGTGCATCGGCACCCCACGGCGCTGGGGATCTCCGAGGTTCGTGATGCGGTGGGCCGCTGCTTCGTAGCTCACCTCGAAGGTCCGAGCGAGGCGCTCGACGTCGTAGCGCTGGCTCTGAGTCTCGGCGAAGAAGTCCGCGTAGGGCATGAGCAGCGCACCTGCGAAGTAGTTCGCCAGGTGCACCTTCAACAGCTTGAGCGTCTCCTGGTGCTTCGCCGTGTAGTTCGACATTGCCGCGCGGTAAAGACCCAGATCGTCCAGGAGACGCAGTCCGAGCACGTGTCCGAGATCGAACTTCTTGCGACTCTCGCTGAGTTCCGCGCCGATCTCCAGACGTCCGAGCCCGGGATCGTAGCGTCGCACGACGGAGCCAGTGGTGTGCGCCAGCTCCTGCACCACGATGCCGTAGCGCTCCAGAGCTCGACCGAGCTGCTCACTGTTCACGCGCCGGGGGAGCCGAGCTTCGCTCCGCACTCGCGCCGCCGCCTCCTCGATCTCGGCGAAGAAGTTGTCGTTCGCTTCCAAGAAGTCGGTGACCTCATCGAGGGGCGAATAGTCGAAGCGCAGCGATCCACTCTCCGTTTCCGCATGGCTGACGCTGCGAGCCCGCTTGTCGGCCTCCTGCTGACTCAGCTGGTAGAGCAGGTTGTCGAGCTGCGACCGCGTGTTCTTGTAGAGGTTGAACAGCGTCGTGATGGTGGTGACCGCGCGAGGCTCCGCGGATAGCGACGCAAGCTCGTCGGCGTCGAGGTTGAGACTCCTCAGCAGCGGCTCGTCGAGTAGCTGCGCCAGCCCATCCTCCACTCGCTGCGCCCCCAGGCTGCGAATGAATGGCTCGGGCTCGACGTGCAGTAGCCCGAGCGCCTTCCAGAGTAGCGGCAGCTGGACGGTCCGCTTCCCCTTCTCGATCAAGTTCAGGTACGCCGGGCTGATCCCCAAGCGGCGCGCGAACTCCGCCTGGGAGTGCCCTTGCTCGAGACGCAGCTCGCGCAGCCGTCGGCCGACCGCAGAGTTGAGAACCGGGGCGCTCGTGCTGGAAGGACCGGGACTACTCATCGTTTACACGCCTCTCGAACAGCGTCGCGAAATCGGGAGCCTGTTCATCGGTACCCTGAGAATTCCAAGAGTTGAGGTGTAACATTTTTACTGAACCGGGTCGCAAGGCTGTAAACACCGGTCCTCACCCCCGATCTGGACGCGGCAGCACTTGCCCACTGAACCCGCATTTTCAGGGAGCCAAACCCGCCGACCTGCGCTAAACCGCGCGCCGCTATGGGAACCCCGCAAGATGCACGCGCTCGTCGTCGCCAGAAGGTGCGCCGAGCCAAGAAGAACCTCGAGTGGCAGCTGAAGCGAGCCAAGGAGAACGCCGAGGCGGACAAGCCGAAGGCGCCCGCCAAGACTGCAACCTGAGCGCAGCTAGCCCCAATCCGCGCGGTTTCTCACCTGGACCGCGCAGCGCTACTTCTGGTCGTGCGCCCCGCGCAGCACGATGACCGGGCCCCATGGGCCAGCTCCCGGGTCAGCGGAGCCCAACCTCGAACCTTCGGGTTCGGCAGCGTATCCAGCACGCCGCCAGCGCCGTTCGCGACTCGCGAAACGGCGCTTCGAGTTTTGTGCGAGGGTGCGGCCGCTTGACTTCGAGCGCAGGGCTCCCCAGGTGATCGGAAGTCGGTCGACTTGGCACCAACCCTGCTTTCGTCGAGATCCACGTCGCGCGAACCGACGAGCTGGCTGAGTGTGTCCGGTTCCCGCCCCAGGGGCTCACCCCACCCTTGGGAGTAACCAGGGCGCTCATCCGTGCGGCTCGGCGCGGGCTCCAGCTAGCCGCGCTCTCGTGGTGCCCTCGACACTTCCCATCCAGTGATCAAAGTAGCGGTTCGCTCACAGACAGAGTCCACACACGGTATCCTCGGTGCCTGGCGCTCGAGCTGAGCACACGGGGCGACACGGCTCCCTCGGACGCTCGGGGGCCCAGCCTCGAGTTCACGGAGATGAGGCGCAAACGGACGGTTCGTCACAGAGCATGGCCACACGGAAGCAACACCAGGAAGAAGGCGACCTCGAGCTCGTCGAACGACCCAAGACCAAGCGCCCCAGGCGCTATCACGTGGTCTTCCACAACGATGACTACACGACGATGGAATTCGTGGTGCATGTACTGATGAAGTTCTTTCACCAGAGCGAGACCGAAGCGACGCAAGTGATGCTGCAGATCCACCACAAAGGCTATGGCATCGTCGGCGTGTTCACCCGCGACGTGGCGGAGACCAAAGTGAAGCAGGTGATGGACTACGCCAAGGAGAACGGGCACCCGCTCAGGTGCACTGCCGAGCCGGAGGGCTTCGGGAAGGAAGACGACGCGTGAAGGTCAGCGCAGAAGTCGAGATCGCATGTTCCCTGGCGCTCCGCGAGGCGCAGCGGCGACGCCACGATTTGATGACCGTGGAGCACTTGCTGTACGCGCTGCTCCATGACGAAGCGACCGCTCGCGTCGTGCGCAAGAGCGGCGGGAGCGTCGAGCAGATCAAGAGCAGCCTCGAGCAGGTGTTCGAGGAGGAGATGGCCAAGGTTCCCGGCAGCGGCGAGGTGTCTCCCGCCCCCTCGAGGGGATTTCACCGAGTCCTCCAGCGTGCGGCCATCCACGTGGAATCTAGCGGCAAGGAGGAGCTGAAGGGTCATAACGTGCTGATCGCCATCTTCAGCGAGCTGGACTCTCCCGCGACTCAGGTCCTGGAGGAGCACGGGGTCACCCGGTACGACGTGGTGAACTACATCTCCCACGGCGTGGCCCGGGATGGGGACGACGAGGAGCGAGAGGTCCCGACCGCCGACGACGACGATGACGAGGAGGGGGGCGCCCCGGGCAAGGCCCTCGACAAGTTCGCGGTGAATCTCACGGAGAAGGCAGCGGACGGCGAGATCGAGCCATTGATCGGCCGTGACAAGGAGATCCGACGGGCAGTGCAGGTGCTCGCGCGGCGCCGCAAGAACAATCCGTTGTTCGTGGGTGACGCGGGCGTCGGCAAGACCGCGATCGTCGAGGGTTTGGCGGCGATGCTCGCCGAGGGCGACGTCCCGAAGCCGATCCAGGGGGCGACAATCTGGGCGCTCGACATGGGTGCCTTGATCGCCGGCACTAAATTCCGCGGGGATTTTGAGAACCGAATCAAGGCCGTGCTCAAGGAGCTCGCGGCGATCAAGGACGCGATCCTCTTCGTCGACGAGCTCCACACGGTGATCGGCGCGGGCGCGACGAGCGGCGGCACGTTGGACGCCTCCAACCTGCTCAAGCCGGCGCTGTCCAGCGGCAAGCTACGCTGCATCGGCGCGACCACGTTCGAGGAGTATCGTTCGCACCTCGAGCGCGATCGCGCCCTCGCACGGCGCTTCCAGAAGATCGAGGTCCTGGAGCCGAGCCTCGAGGAGACGGTGCAGATCCTCAAGGGGCTGCAGCCCCGCTATGAGGAGTTCCACCAGGTGACGTACGAGCCCGAGGCGATCGAGGCGTGCGGCAAGCTCGCCCAGCGTCACCTCCACGACCGCAAGCTCCCTGACAAGGCGATCGACCTGATGGACGAGGCCGGAGCGGACGCGAAGCTCGAGGACGGCGAAGGCGCCGTGGTCAACAGCGCACGCATCGAGCAGGTCGTCGCCCGCATGGCGCAGATCCCGCCGCGTCAGGTGTCCTCCGACGACCGCAGCGCGCTCAAGGACCTGGAGAAGGAGCTGCAGAAGTCGGTGTACGGTCAAGACCGAGCGATCAAGGAGGTCGCTACGGCGATCAAGCTCGCACGGGCTGGCCTGCGTCCCCCGGAGAAGCCCATCGGCTCCTACCTCTTCACCGGTCCTACGGGGGTCGGCAAGACGGAGGTGGCCAAGACGCTTGCCCGGGTGATGGGCATCGAGCTCATCCGCTTCGACATGAGCGAGTACATGGAGCGGCACACCGTGAGTCGCTTGATCGGCGCTCCGCCCGGCTACGTGGGCTACGACCGCGGGGGGCTCCTCACGGAAGCGATAGCCAAGACGCCTCACTGCGTGCTCCTGCTCGACGAGATCGAGAAGGCTCACCCCGACGTCTTCAACGTGTTGTTGCAGGTCATGGACCACGGCCGGCTCACCGACAACAACGGCAAGCAGTCCGACTTCAGCAACGTCATCCTGATCATGACCAGCAACGTCGGTGCAGCAGACCTCGCGAAGCGCAAGCTCGGCTTCGGCCAGGCGGACACCCGCGGAGACGGCGACATCGCGTTCAAGAACACCTTCAGTCCAGAGTTCCGCAACCGCCTCGACGCGCGCATCGGCTTCGACCCGCTGAGCCAGGAGGTCATGGGCCACATCGTCGACAAGTTCGTGGCGGAGCTCGAAGGGCAGCTCGCGGAGCGCAACGTGACCCTGGAGCTGACCCCAGCAGCGAAGGCGTATTTCGCCGACAAGGGCTACGACCGGGACTACGGAGCCCGCCCGCTGGCCCGCGTGCTCCAGGACGAGATCAAGAGCAAGCTCGGCGACGAGCTACTGTTCGGTGAGCTGTCCGAGGGCGGCCACGTGATCGTCGACGTGAAGGACGGCGAGGTGGCCTTCAAGTTCAAGCAGAACCCCCTGCGCCACTAGCTCGCGTATCTCTGCTCGGGCTCGGGGGGGAGGCCCCCTGGCCAGTACCCCAGGGAAACACGAGTTCGCCGTAGCTTCGACGACGAAACGCAAGACGCCGGCGAGGACGCCGGCGTCTTGCTGTGGCCGTGACCTGGTTCAGCTCTCGGAGAGCGTCTTCAGGCCTTCCTTCTTCGCGTTGACCAGGATGCTCATGTTGCCGCTCGGGTGCTTGTTCTCCCGCATCATCTGATGGCAGTCGCCGGTCTCCGCGAACTGGAAGACCTTCGACAAGCAGGGGTCCACCTTCCCGGCAATCACCAGGTCGTTCAGCCCCTTCGCCTGCTCGTCGTTGGCGAAGTGCGAGCCTTGCAGGCGCTTCTGCCGCATCCAGTGGTAACGCAGATCGAGAGTCGCGTTGTAGCCGGTGGTGCCAGCACAGATCACCACCATGCCCCCCGTGTCGCAGACGAAGATCGACGTGGGAATGGTGGACTCGCCCGGGTGCTCGAACACCACGGCGGGGTTCTTGCGCTCGCCGAGCGCCTCCCAGAACGCCTTGCCGAACTTCCGCGCGCCCTGGACCCAGTGGCCGTAGGCGGCGTCGTCCGTCCAATGAGGGAGCATTCCCCAGTGGTCGAAATCCTTGCGGTTCAGCATGCCGACGGCGCCGAGGTCCTTGCAGTAGTCGAATTTGTCAGTCGAGCTGACGACACCCACCGGACGCGCACCGGCGGCCTTGCAGATCTGTATCGCCATGCAGCCGAGACCACCGGCCGCGCCCCAGATCAGGACTGGGTCGCCTTCCTGGATCTCGTTGCCGGCCCAGCCATGCAGCATGCGATAGGCGGTAGCGCCCACCAGCATGTACGCGGCGGCAGCCTCCCAAGTCAGGTGCGGGGGCTTCGGCAGACACTGATGGTCCTGCACCTTGGTGAACTGAGCGAAGCTCCCCCAGTTCGTCTCGTAGCCCCAGATGCGCTCGGAGGGGGCGAACATCGGGTCCTTGCCAGCAACCACGTGGGGATCCTTGGGGTCCCAGATCCCGCAGTGGACGACGACCTCGTCGCCCACCTTCACGTTCTTCACCTCGGAACCAACCGCCCACACGATGCCGCTGGCGTCGGAGCCACCAATGTGGAAGTCCTCCTTCTCGCCGGCCTTCTGCCGTGCGCGGACCACATCCACAGGGATACCGAGGGCAGCCCAGACGTTGTTGTAGTTCACGCCGGCAGCCATCACGTAGACCAGCACCTCGTTGGGTGCGATTTCCGGTATGGAAATCTGTTCGATCTGGAACGCGTCCTTCGGCTCGCCGTAGCGCTCCGGGCGGATGAGTTGGGCATACATGCGAGCGGGCACGTGGCCCAGCTCAGGGATTTCACCGAGCTCGTAGATGTCCTTGGGCATGGGGTCGGAAGCCTATGACACAGCGCGCTAAATTACGAGACCGAGCGTATCTGGTGGCGGGCCGAGGACAGCGCGAGGCGCCCAGGCCACCGGCTCGGTTGACGCAGCGCGTAGCTGGGCCTAATGCAGAGCTGTTTGGTCTGTGCAGATGGCAGACTGCAAGCTGGCAGCAGCGGTGCGTGTCAGTTCGTGTGGCGCGGCCCCCCTCAGCCGCGAAGAGCGGAGTAACCAGCATGAATACCGAAGCCCCCAAGACCGTGCGCGCAGGCGATCTCCACCCTGCCCTGAGCGCGCTGGAAGGCGTCTACGAGCGCGCGTTGAAGCGCGTCCACGGACTCGTCTCCAAGGACGGTCGGATCTCGTCCGGTCTGTTGAACCGTCATCAGCTCGCGGCCCATGGCCTGGCCTACCTGGCCACGGAGCTGGAGGCAGCACGCCAGGTCGTGGCCTGGGCGGAGCGCGTCAGCGCGAACCAGGAGGACGCGGAGCTCGAGCTGTCCATCGCGGGCGCTTACGTGGGCGAACTCTGTCGCCTGCTGGTCGGCGGTGTGGAGCTCGGCCCCTGCGAGTCGATTGGCCTGAACGAGCTTGGCCTGGAGCACGACGATCTGGAGGCCACTCTGCTGAGCCCCAAGGTTCAAGCCATCGCGGAGCGATACGCCTCGGGTGAGGCGCTGTGTCGGTTGGCACGTCTTGCCGTGGAGAAACGCAGCTTCGGGTCATGGGCCCTGGACGACGAGACCCTGGAGGCTGTTCAGACCGAGTTTCGGCGCTTCGTTCAGAGCGAGGTGGAGCCCATCGCTCAGGATGTCCACCGCAAGGACGTTCTGATCCCCATGGATCTGATTCAGAAGATGGCCGAACTCGGTGTCTTCGGGCTGACGATCCCCGAGGAATACGGCGGCCAGGGACTCGACAAGGTGGCGATGTGCGTCGTCACCGAGGAGCTGAGTCGGGGCTACATCGGCGCGGGCTCCCTGGGCACACGCGCGGAGATCGCTGCTGAGCTGATCCTCGGCGGGGGCACGGACGAACAGAAGCAGGAGTGGCTGCCCAAGCTGGCGAGCGGAGAGGTGCTGCCGACCGCCGTGTTCACCGAGCCGAACAACGGCTCGGACCTCGCGCACCTCAAGGCCCGCGCCGAGAAGCAGGCGGATGGTAGCTACCTGGTGAGTGGCGCGAAGACCTGGATCACCCACGCGACCCGCGCGGACCTGATGACGTTACTCGTACGCACCAGTGCCGACGACGATGGGTACGGCGGTCTGTCGATGATGCTCGCCACCAAGTCGCGCGGCAGCGAGACCAACCCCGAGATGGAGGGTTTCCCCGACGAAGGCATCACCGGCACGGAGATCAAGGTGCTGGGCTACCGGGGGATGAAGGAGTTCGAGATCGGCTTCGACAACTTCAAGGTGGCTGGGAACGCCCTGCTGGGCGGCGTCGAGGGCCAGGGCTTCAAGCAGCTGATGGCGACCTTCGAGAGCGCTCGCATCCAGACCGCGGCTCGTGGCGTCGGCGTCGCGCAATCGGCGTTGGATCAGGGCCTCCAGTACGCCCAGGAGCGAATCCAGTTCGGCGCGCCGATCTTCGAGTTCCCGCGGGTCCAGCGCAAGATCGGTCGCATGGTTGCGCGCATCATGGCGTGCCGGCAGCTGACGTTCTTCGCTGCGCGGGCCAAGGACAGCGGGAAGCGTTGCGACCTGGAGGCGGGTATGGCCAAGCTGCTGGGCACGCGCGCCGCGTGGGAGAGCGCGGACGCCTGCGTGCAAATCCACGGCGGCAACGGCTACGCGGAAGAATACGTCGCGTCACGCATCTTGGTCGACGCCCGCGTACTGTCGATCTTCGAAGGCGCCAACGAGATCCAAGCGCACGTGATCGCCCGGCGGTTGCTGGAACAGGTCTGAGTCCGCGTCGGCTCCGCATGTGACCACCTGTGACTACAGCCGCCCTGGCTGCGGCGGTCGCTGCGGGCGCCATTGTCTCCGGCGGGCCGGGATTGTTGGCCTCCCCCGCCATGACCGCCACTACACTGCCTCGCAATGGCTCAGTGGATGGTGCGCTGTGAGGGCTCTGATCCCATCGGACCGGTGAGCACCGAGCTGTTGCTTCGCGGAATCGCTCAGGGCCGCGTGCCAGTGGAGAGCGAGGTGCAGCAGCTCGGCACCCGCGAGTGGCAGATCCTCGAGTTCGTGGACGCGTTCGCTGACGCCATCCAGTCCGACGAGGCGATGACCCGCCTCGCCGAGTCGCCGCTGGACGACGCGGACATCCTCGCCTACGCCGACGCCGAGGAGGCGTTCACGCGCCTGGTGATGCCGGGTGCGGTGTCCAGCGGCAGGCAGCCTCCCCCACCTCCCCCGAATCCCGCTCGACGTAGTTCCGCGCGGTTTCCAGCTGACGCCGCCCGCTCGGGAGCCGCAGGCGCGACCTACGACGAGGACGACGACGTCGCAACCCGGGTGGTGTCGTCCCCGCTCAGCGACGGCGGGCCACCGTCGATCCCCGCCGCCGCCGCGCTCTCGCGGCCGTCCCCGCCAGAGCAGACACTCGACACCGGACCGCCAGCCTTCGTGGTCCAGAACACGCCGCAGACAGCTTCGCAGCAGCCGGTGCCACAGCCGACACGGCAGGCGCCCGGGGCCTCCGGGGCGGGCTTGGCGACCGGACTGCTGGCGCTGCTCGTGTTGGTGCTGGCCGGTTGTCTCGGGGTGCTGCTCTGGCTGCTATCCCGGAAGTAGCCCCCGCGGTTGACCCCAGCCGCCCCGGCCAGCACAACGCTGCCATGCGCTGGCAGTTCTGGATCGATCGCGGCGGTACCTTCACGGATTGCCTCGGGCGCGCCCCGGACGGCCGACTCGAGGTGGCCAAGGTCCTGAGCTCGGATCGCGCACCGCTGCTTGGCATCCGTCAGCTGCAAGGGCTGGCGGAGGATGCGGCGATCCCGCCGTGCGACGTGCGCATGGGCACTACCGTGGCAACCAACGCGCTGCTCGAGCGCCGCGGCGCAGCGATGGGTCTGATCATCACTCGAGGCTTCGCAGACGCGCTCCGCATCGGCACCCAAGCGCGTCCCGACATCTTTGCACTGAATATCGAGCGACCAGACGTGCTGTACCGGGAGGTCTACGAGGTCGACGCTCGACTCGATCCCCACGGCAACATCCTGAGCGCTCCGTCAGCGCCTGAACTGGCCGACACGCTCGAGGCGTGGCGCGCCAGCGGGATCCGCAGCGTCGCCGTCGTCGTGCTCCACTCCTACGTCAACCCCAGCCTGGAGCTCCAGATCGCCGACCTCGCCCGAGCTCTGGGCTTCGATGACGTCTATCCCTCGCACCAAATCGCGCGCGAGCTCGGCCTCACGGCGCGTGGCGACACGGCCACGCTCGACGCCTATTTGACGCCGCTCCTGAGGGACTACCTGCGCGCGCTCGAGACCGAGCTCCCGGGCAGCAGCCTGCGCCTGATGCAGTCGAGCGGCGCGCTGACGGACGCTCATGGGTTCCGCGGTCCCGACGCGATCCTCTCGGGCCCGGCCGGCGGCGTGGTCGCGTACGCGGCGATCGCCAGGCGCCACGACGCGCTGCCCGCGATCGGCTTCGACATGGGAGGCACCTCCACCGACGTCTCGCGTTACATGCACGATCTCCCCCTAATTTTCTCCACGGAAACTGCCGGCGTCCGCCTCCGCGCCCCGAGCCTGGACATTCACACCGTCGCAGCGGGTGGTGGCTCGATCTGCCAGTGGCGCGACGGTCGCTTCCAGGTCGGCCCCGAGAGCGCAGGCGCGGACCCTGGACCCCTGTGTTACGGAAAGCCGGACGCGACGCAGCTCAGCATCACCGACATCAACCTCGTGCTGGGCAGACTGAGCGATGTGCGCTTCCCGTTCGAGCTCGACGTCACGCGCGCCGAACGGGCCCTCGACGAGCTGGCCTGTCAGCTCCAGATGTCGGCCGACGAGGTGGCCACCGGGTTCTTTCGTGTCGCAACTCACAACATGGCGGCTGCGATCCGAAAGGTGTCCGTGGCGCGCGGCTACGACGTCCGAGAACACAGCCTGGTCGTGTTCGGCGGCGCGGGTGGACAGCACGCCTGCGCACTGGCACGTGAACTCGGGATCCGACGCATCCTGATTCATCCCTTGAGCGGCGTGCTCAGCGCCTATGGCATGGGGCTGGCGGATGTAGGCAGTCACCGCGCCCGGGACGCGGGCCGAGTCGAGCTGTCTGCCGCTGCTCTCCGTGACCTCGAGCCGACGCTGACCGAACTCGAAGCGGAGGCGCGTCGCGAGCTCGCCCGCACGCCAAATCCAGAAGGACATCCGGTCGAGGTGCGGCGCTTCCTCGACCTTGGCTACGTGGGCTCCGAGACCTTCATCACCTTGGAGCATGAGTCCAATCCCGAAGGAGAGCCGGCGAGGGATCTGAAGACAGCGTTCGAGCGGGACCACTTACGCTTGTTCGGTTACCTCCGGGAAGCGAGGGGCGTGGTGGTGGCACAGGCCCGCGTGCGCGCGCGGGTGCTGACGAGCCACCCCGAGATCCAGCTCGAGGGACAACCCGCCGCGAACGACCAAGAGCTGCGCAGTCGCGTCTGGTTCGGTGACGCCGCGGGCACGACAGATGGTTGGGTCGCCGACGTCCCGGTGCTCTGGCGCGAACAGCTGAGCGAGCGAACGACTGGGCCAGCGCTGATCCTGGACGCGACAGGGTGCGTCGTGCTGGATCCCGGTTTCGAGCTCAGCGTGCTCGACGACGGTAGTTTGGATCTGCGCGCGGTCCGGGCGACAGTGGACAAGCCGAACAGCGCGCCCGAGGATCGCGATCCGGTGCGCCTCGAGATCTTCGGCAACCAGTTCATGTCCATCGCCGAGCAGATGGGGCACGTCCTCGAGCGCACCGCGCTCTCGACCAACATCCGCGAGCGCCTCGACTTCTCTTGCGCGGTATTCGATCCCCACGGCAACATAGTCGCGAACGCTCCGCACATCCCCGTCCACCTCGGCGCCATGGGCGAGTCCGTGAGGGCCACTCTGCTCGCCCACCCGGAGATGGAACCAGGCAGCGTCTTCGTCACCAACGATCCGGCTGGTGGTGGGTCGCACTTACCCGACGTCACGGTGGTCAGCCCGGTCTTCATCGCAGACCGTCTGGAGTTCTTCGTGGCCAGTCGTGGTCACCACTCCGACATCGGAGGAATCACGCCTGGCTCCATGCCCCCCTTTTCCCGCTGCCTCGCGGAAGAGGGTGTCGTGCTGCGATGCCTGCCCCTGGTGCGCGCTGGTGAGCTGCTCGAGGACGACCTGCTAGCCGCACTGACCAGCGGCCCGCAGCCAGCCCGCGCCCCGAACGACAACCTCGCTGATCTGCTGGCGCAGGTAGCCGCGAACGCGAAGGGCGCCGCGCTACTGGAAGAGCTATGCGACGCGCAAGGCGTTGGCGTCGTGCGCGCTTACATGAAGCACATTCAAGACAACGCCGCCGAGCTCGTGCGCGCCCGCCTGCTGCAGATCCCTGACGGAGACTTCCGGTTCACCGATCGGCTCGACGACGGAGCGCGCATCCAGGTCGCGTTGCGGATACGTAGAGGCGAGCTCGAGATCGACTTCAGCGGCACCTCCCCCGCCGTTCCGACGAACCTCAACGCTCCCCGGGCCGTGACCATCGCCGCGGTGCTCTACGTGCTGCGCGCGCTGGTCGGTCACCCCATCCCCCTGAACGCCGGCTGTCTGCGCGGAGTGCGCATCACGCTCCCCGCTGGCAGCCTGCTGGATCCCCCCGCGGACGCGGCAGTGGCAGGCGGCAACGTCGAGACGTCACAGCGGGTGGTGGATGTCCTGCTCGGCGCGCTCGGCGTGGTGGCCGCCAGCCAGGGCACCATGAACAACCTCACATTCGGCGACGACAGCTTTGGCTACTACGAGACGATCGCCGGTGGCGCGGGGGCGGGCGCCAGCTTCCCGGGGGCGAGCGGCGTACACACGCACATGACGAACACCCGGATCACCGATCCGGAGGTCCTCGAACATCGCTTCCCGGTGCGGCTGCTGCAGTTCGCGCTCCGACGCGGCTCCGGTGGCCGGGGTGCGCAACCCGGAGGCGACGGGGTGATCCGCGAGTTCGAGTTCCTGCGCGACCTCGACGTCGCCCTCCTCAGCGAACGACGGAGCGTCGCGCCGTTCGGGCTCGCCGGGGGTCAACCCGGGGCGCCGGGACGCGACTTGCTCAACGGCGTTGCCATCGCAGCCAAGACGCAGCTGCGGGTCAACGCCGGGGACCGGCTACGCATCGAGACGCCGGGAGGAGGCGCCTACGGCCTGGATCCCGCATCCACAGCGCCCGCGTCGCCGCCCTCTCCGGCGGACGACCCTGGCGCTGGCGCCTGAGCCGCGTTGAACTGGCTCTTCACCGCGAGCGCCAACGCGCAGCTGTTGGATTGACGTTCCTGGGCCGCGAGGGTGCGAGGATCGGTCGCCCGGCCACCGCCGACCGGCAGCAAGCGCCCGCTCGCTTCCACACGGTAAGCGAAGACTCGCTGCTTGGTCTCGAGATCCCAGATCCCGACCCGCGCCTGGTGCCGAGCACGCCGAATGCGCTCCTCCTCCGTCTCGTCTGGCTCGCTCGGACCAGCATCGAAGGCTGGCCGAGGCAGGCCATCGACGGGATCCTCGTCGAGTACGATGGTCAGGTAGCGGGCGCGCTCGAGGACCTCGGCCGCGATGGGCACGTCCTCCTTCGTGGTGCGATCGAGGTCACGGTTGTAGACCCGAAGCGCGAGCTCCGAGCCAGCCTGGTTCACCTCGTCGCTCCACTCGTTGGACAGCACGCGCAGCGCCCGAAACGCCAGGCGCAGGTTGTATGGCTGCGCCGGGCGCGTGCACACGTCCCACTCGTTGCACAACAAGCCGCTATCACAGTCTGCTTGCGCCTTGCAGGGCGGGCCCTTGCGGGGGTCGACGCCGTCCTTCTGACGGAAGAAGCAAGACGTGAAGCCATCCCGCAGCGACCGCGCCGCGGCGCTGCGCAGGCTCTTTCCATCCTTCGCATTTTCCATGCGCAAACGCAGATAGACCGCGGGCTCCCGCTGCACCTTGCTCAGGTCGGCGCCGTCGGCGACGTCGTTGCCCATCCAAGGTTGCTTGGCGAGCTCCAAGGCCCAACCCTCGACGTCGTCTCTGAACGGGATGAGCTTGGTGCCTAGCGTCTGAGCCATTGCCCGCTGGCGAGCCAGAGTGCGGCTCTTGGCGCTGGAGAGCTTGCTCTCACTGACCCACCAATAGATACCCGCGAAGGCGGCGAAGATGACCAGCGTCCAGAGCCAGAACTGGGGCGGCGTCGCCGGCATGCGAGCGCGCCCCGTCGCCATCTGGCGCTTACGCACCGCTCGCGCTTCGTTCAGGGTTGGAAGGCCTCGGTCTCGGGGTTCCTTTGCCACGCTTCTCCCGGGGTCTCGCAGCTCTCTCGCCGTTGGTCAATCGCCACGCGACCAAAGCGCCTTGCGTTGGCCAGACCGCACGCTCTGACGCAAGTTCCAGGACGCACAACGCAAAACGCCCGCCGATGGGCGGGCGCTTTCTCCGGAACGCGGCGGGGCCTACTCGCCGCCGCCCTCTTTGCCCAGACGCCCCACCATGAAGCTGATGTTGGGGTAACCCGCGTAGGCCGCGGTCTGGAACACGCTCTTGACCACCAAGGCCGGCACCTTGCGATCCACCTGGAGCACCGCCACACCCGGGAACTCCTGGCCAGGGTTGAGCTGCTTCCAAAGGTCACGCTTCGCCTTGAGGATCTGGAAGAGCTCGTCGATGCGCTGGAGACGATTCGCCTCCTCGATGGCCCGGGTGTTCCCGGCGGCGTTGCCGTCCACCAGGATCTGCGTACCCGTGATCGCCACCATGGGCGCGTCGATCATCTCCTGAACGTTCTCCGCCTTCGGGAGCTTGACGTTCTTGTCGAGGGGAAGCTCACCGGTGGCAGAGAAGCTCGCCAGCAAGAAGAGCACGATGCAGAGCAAGAAGTCGATGAACGGGATCAGGGGGATCTCGGTGTTGAGCGCGCGCCCACCCCCGCCGACGACCTTCTTGCGAACGAAGCCCAGACTGATGTGGTGGAGGAGACGACGCCCCGGCACCTGGATGGGCTGATGAAACCTTGAGAGCGGCTTTTCAGACATGTTGCCTCAGTTCACCGAGAAGGTGACGTTGAACGCCGGGACCTTCTCCGTCTTGCCACCAGCGTTCCAGTCGCGCTGGGGAGTGTAGATGGCGTCGATGACTGCGATGACGTCGGCGAAGGGCGTGCTGTTGTCGGTAGCCAACACAGCCTGGTCGCGCTTCGGGTCGGTCGCGTTGCGGTGGGAGCCGTTGGCTTCCCACTCCTTCTTGATCTTCTCGGCGAGGTCTGGGTAGCGGTACTCGCCCGCCTCACCCACGTTGACCTTCTTGCGCTCGACGTCAATCGTGTTGACCACGGTCGAGCCCTCTTTCCAGATCAGCGTGAACTTGCGCTCGCCGCGCATTTCCACGTGGAGAATCTTGGGCTTCTCCGGCTTCTCGAGCGGCTCGTCCTTGGGAGGACCGGGCACGCGCGCATCGGCGTTGATACGGGCCATCTGGCTCCACACCGCGGTGACGAGCAGGAACATCACCAAGCAGAGCAAGAAGTCGATAAACGGAATCAGGGGGATTTCTTGGTTGACGGGGCGTTTGCCACCGTGACCCCCTACGTCGATACCAGCCATCTGTCCTATTCCTCGGAACCAGGAGCCCCCCAGGGGGAGACTCGACAAACTTGAAGCTCGAGCGCCTCAGAACCGTGCCGTCACGCCGCCCAGGCGTGGGCACGCGGGTTGAGCGCTCAGGCGCCCAACCCGCAGGGTGTCATCACTCCGCAGCGCCTTCGACGCCCTGGAGGTTGACCTTCTGACGGTTGGCAACCACCAGGTTGAGCACGCTGACGGAAGCCTCGTTGATGTCGTCTTCCATGCCCTGGGTCTTGCCGTTCAAGAACGCGAAGCCCATGAGCGCGACGATCGCGGAGATCAGACCGAAGGCGGTGCAGTTCATCGCTTCGGAGATACCTTCCGCGAGGATACGTGCCTTCTGGCTGGGGTCGATGCTCTCGCCACCGACGGCGCCGAACGCCTTGATCAGACCGACGATGGTCCCGAACAGACCGCACAACATCGCGAGGTTCGCGAACAGCGCGAGATACCCCGTGCGCTTGTTGATCTTGGGCATCTCCTTGAGAGCCGCCTCATCCATCGCCGCCTGAACTTCCTCGTCGGGGCGGTTCACCTTGACGAGACCGGACTGGACGATACGTGCGAGGGGCGCGTTCGCGGCCGAGCACATCTTCACGGCCTTGGCGACATCGCCGGCCAGGATGCACTTCTGCATGGTTGCCAGGAACACGTCCTTGTTGATGGACGCACCGACTAGGTAGACGGTGCGCTCCGCGATGATCGCGATGGAGCAGATCAACCAGAACAGGATGAGATACATCGCCCATCCGCCCGCCTGAAAGTGATGCCAGACTGAAGACATTGCCCTTACCTTCTCCTGATGCTTCCCAGGCCGATCCCGACACTTGGGATTTCGCGCCTCGAGCGCGAACAAAACTAGATTTACGACCCGGTGGTACTCCGCGGCGGCCAGCGCCTTGGAGTTGTTGTTGGTCCCACGAGCGGGACCGTTCTAACCAACACCCCCCAAGTCAGCCGTACCCATCCTGCGACGCTGAGATTCGTATCGACCCAGCGCCACACGAAGGCGCAACCGCTCGGTTCGTGCCCACGCTCCCAGTTCCCGCCACATCCCTTCGCCTTTCTCGTCCTCGAGCGCCTCAGCGAAGCCGACCGGTCCGTGGACCCGTCGCTTCCCTTCGGAGTTTTGAGTCACCCCGGAAACAAGCGTCTCGCGACACTGGATTCCAAGGATTGCCGAGCCTGAATTGATGGGTCGATCTCCGGGTGCTTCGTGTTGATTCGCCCGACATTGAGCGAACCGATACCGCGCCATCATGCTGAAGCTGACCCGGGACAGTCAAGGTCCATTGGGTGTCCAAAGTGTCTTAGAGTCCGGACAGAAAGTTCCGATATTCGTTTAGAATTCGGGCATTCCGTGGACCTGGTCCGGCGCCTCGGGAGAGCTGCACCCCTCCTCACCCAGCGCGCAGATTTCAGCCGAGTTGAGCTGCGATCACGCGTGACCCGTTCGCGCGCGGAAAGAGCTTCGCGCTGCGATCTCGCAGCTGGTGAAGTTCCCGAACCAGCTCGGTCCATTCCAGTGTCATCGCGATTTCAGCCCACTTCGTCTTCCAGTATGCACGTGATTTTCCATGTTTGTTTCAACACGGAGACGGCTCTCCGGACGTTCGCCCGCAAGCTCGCTCAGACCTGGCCGGGTTTCTGGGGGTGAGGTGCTCCCTCGACTGCGCCAGCCCCGCCACTTCCGAAGCCGCCTGGCGCCAGCCCGGCGCCCTCCCAAGGTCACTCGTCACTTACTGAAGCTGACCACGAACCTCTCATCCCTATCGCGGTCCGTTTCCCTGGCCGTCGTGTCCGCCGCGATGGAGGCAACGGCCAGACCTGGCGCATCCGTTCCGCGCCTCGACCGCTCGCCCAGCGAGCGCAACGCGCTCGTACCGAAGTGCAACGTTCCCGCGGATCTACGACGTGAGCGCTGTCAGTCCGCAGTGTGCTTGCACCTCGAATCACGCGGCGGCTATAGTCGCCCGCACTCCACTATTCAGTGGGTAAGGCGCCTTCCGGAGGGCAGCGCCGGTGCGTAGCCGCTCCTCAGGATTCCAGCCGCAAACCAGAGAGGGATAAGCGGAATGCAGCTCCTGCTTCTTGCATCAGAAGGATCTAGCCAGCTCGTCGAGGCGTTCAAGCACAACCCGACCTTCATGGTCTTGAACCTGTGCTGTTCGGCGGTCGTGCTCACCATCGTGATCGAGCGCTTCGCGTTTCAGCTCAGCAGATATCGCGTGAACTCCAAGGAGTTCTTCGCGCAGATCAAGAAGCTGGTGACCGCAGGCAACATCGACCGCGCCATCAAGCTCTGTGAAGCGAGCGACTATCCGATCCTCCAGCTCGTCAAGGCTGGTCTGACTCACTCCAACAAGGACGAGGCAGAGATCGATGCCGCGCTCAGCGAGAAGCTGAGCGAGCTCAAGCCCCAGGCGGAGAAGCGGGTGGGCGCGCTTTGGTCACTCGCGAACATCGCGACGCTGATCGGTCTGCTTGGCACCGTTTCTGGTCTGATCGCGACCTTCAACGCCATCGCCGCACCCGGCCTGACGCAGGCCGACAAGCAGCGCCTGCTGTCGAACGGTATCGCCGAGGCCATGTACAACACCGCGCTCGGTCTCGGCATCGCGGTGTTCTGCATGATCACGCACATCATTCTCCACACCCGTGCGAAGGCCATCCAGCACGACCTCGAGTCGATCATGGAGCGCACGTTCAACTTGCTGACGATCCAGACCAAACGGGGCCAGTACTGATCCTGGCGCTCAGCGCTCAACCGCTGGCTTCACGATGGCTGCACCCGGTCAAAACGACGCTCCGCTAACGGCGGCTCAGCGCGGCAAGATTCGCCGCCTGAGCCAGCCAAAGGAGCTTAGCCCAGACGAAGAAGGCGGCGAACTCAACATCGTCCCCTTCCTCGATATCGTCGTCAACATCCTCATCTTCGTGTTGGCGACGGTCGCGGTGACGTTCACCGCGACCATCGACACGTCGCCCCCGGCGAGCGGCGGAAGCGGAACGCGCAGTCAGGTGACCGAGAAGTCGCTCAACCTGACGGTGTTCATCGTCAACGACGGCTTCAGCATCAAGGCCTCGGGCGGCAGCGTCGCCCCCGGCTGCAGCGGCATCGGCTCGGGGATCACGATTCCGCTCCGGGGCGGCCGCTACGACTACGACGCGCTCACAGCGTGCGCGAAGAAGCTGAAGGACTCCTCCCCTGACTTCAAGGAGGAGAACAACGTCTACCTCGCCCCCAACCCGGGCACGGACTACCAGACCATCGTGAGCGTGATGGATTCCCTGCGGAACACGTCCGCCGGTGATCCGCTGTTCACCGACGTCAACTTCAAGGTGTCCAAATGAGCGACGCGGGCCCCCAGCAGTCTCCGCCGCGCCCCAAGGCGTCGGTCGTGAAGTACAAGGCCGCCCTACGCAGCGCCATTCGGCGCAACGCGGAGGAGCCGGAGATCAACTTCCTCAACATCACCGCGATGCTCGACATCATGACGATCATCCTGGTGTTCCTGTTGAAGAACCTCGGGGAATCGAGCGCGTCGATCCCGCAGTCGGATGATCTCAAGCTACCGAACAGCGTCATCCGCACTCAGCCCTCGCAGGAGGGCGTGGTCGTCACGATCTCCAAGTCGCAGATCCTGGTCGACGACGACAGCGTGCTCAAGCTGCCGAGCCGTGAGAGCCAGATTCAGTCAGGGGTTGGCGCGAGGCACAAGCGCAAGGGGCCCAACGATCTCTACATCACCCCGCTTGGCTCTCGCCTCCAGGAGGCCCGAAAGACGGACAAGGCCGTACGCAGCGCGAAGCAGCTGGATCCCAACCTGCCCTCCGAAGCGATCATCATCGCCGACGGGACCACGCCGTTCCGCACCCTGAGCGAGGTGCTGTTCACGCTCGGGCAGAGCGAGTTCGGCAAGTACCACCTGATGGTGATTCAGGCGAAGACCCGCGCCGAGTAGTCCGCTCGCGGCGGATTTCGGCTGAGCCCTGGGGTGGGTGACCGCACGATCGGTCGCCTGCCCCTGCTGCTTTTGTGGGCGTGGAACCGCGAGCAAAATGAGTGGTTTCTCGGTCCTCACACAAACGATCCCCCTCGGCGATCCCCGGTTGCATCCTGGCTTGCTCCTCCGTCAGACCCCGTGCTAGGACGCGCTCAAACGGCTCGTCGCTTCTTTGTGGAGACGACCGGCCCCTGCCGAGGAGACGGGCCTGGCGAGCGTTCGTGGGAGCCAAACCAGGTCAGGATCTGCTCCACCCAGCCTGATGGTGGAGCTGAGCAAGTGGCGCCACCTGGCACGCTGGCACTCGCAGGGCCTCCGGCTCTCAGACTAGCGGCTTGCCTTTGGCCCGTTCCCAAGAGCCAGGCCCAGCCGGCTGGTGGCGATATTCGCCCCAGCAGCTCACGCAGCGCGCGTGAGGGATGACGCCTGGAAGCTGGAGCGGGCGCCAAAGCCGCGGGGTGCGCCCCGTTTGGTGCCGTCGTGATCGAGTTCGCATTGGTCCTTGGGGTCAACGGGTTTGGCCTAGTCTTCGCCATCGTCATGGCGCGCTGGCTCGTGGCCCGAGACGCTGGCGGGGCAGAGCTGCGCAGGCTCGGAAACGCGATGGAGCGCGCGGTTCAGGGCTTCATCTGGGGAGGCCTCAAGCGAGTCTTGCTTTCGCTCTTGCTCGTTTCCGCGCTGTGCTTCGCGCTTTACGGGTTCCTTCCCGGAAAGGGTGTCGGAAGGGTCGACGCGGGCTTGTGGGCGCTCGTCGCTGCCCTGCTCGGCGGCCTGGGCGCCTCCGTCACCGCCTACGCTGCGGCGCACGTCGCGCACAAGGCCAGCGTGCGCTGCGTCGCTGCATCACGGCTCAGCCTCGATCGCTCGCTGAGCATCGCGGTGAGAGCGGGGGGCGTCGCCGGATTACTCGCGGAAACGGTCGCGGCGATCTCGGTGGTCAGCTTCGCGGCCCTGGTGGCAGGTCTGCGAGGAGCGTTCAAGCTCGGTGCCGACGCGACCTGGGTGCCCTCGGTGGCGGCCTTGCTGCCTGCGATTGCTCTCGGAGCAGGTACCGCGGGGCTCCTGCTACAACGAGGCGGCTCGATATACCACGCAGCCAGTGACGCAGGGGGCGACCTCACCAGCAGCCGCATCGCAGGACTCGAGGACGACGACGCTCGCAATCCCGCCATGGTTGCAGATCTGGTGGGAGACCACGTCGGACTCGTGGTGGGTCGGACGCTGACCAGCTTCGTCGCTGCCAGCGCCAGCCACGTCGCGATGCTGATCGTCGGTCTCTGGGTGTACGAGAAGAACCTGACCAGCGTGCCCGGGGCGCTGGGGCTCGCGCTGCTTCCGCTTCTCGTCAGGGCGTTTGGTGTATTCGCCGCCAGCATCGGCCTGCTGGTCGTGCGCACCACGGAAGGCTCGGTTCCGCGCGGCGCGCTCGTGCGGGGCCAGGTCGTAGCCTGGCTGATCGCGCTGTCGGGCATCGTCGGCGCGGCCTACTGGCTGGTGCGAGGGGAGTGGTGGCGCTTCGCTGGCGCGGGTGCGCTCGGACTCCTGGCCACGACCGGAGTGGCCCAAGTCACTGGCTTCATGCAGGAGCGGGCCCGGAGCAACTCCAGGGACAACAACGAGGCGTTGAGGGATGGCCCCAGCGCGCTGATCATCCACGGCCTCTCGCGCGGCAGCGGGGCCGCGTTGCTGCCGCTCGCCGTGCTGGGCGTTGGGCTCACGGCGGCTCACTTCATTGGTTCTCGCAGCGCCATGAGCGAAGCCGGCGCCCTCAGCCTGTTGGTCAGCGTGGCTGCCGTCCTGGTGCCCTCCCCTTACCTGCTCACGCTGGCCACCTTCGCGCCGATCGCCGACAACGCCCGCGGCGTCGCCAGCCTCAGCCGCAGCGGCAGCACTGACGTAGAGCGGCGTACGGAGGCGCTGGACAACGCCGGCTTCGCCTCTCTGGGCGCCGCGTCGACGCACATGCTGCTCGCCGGCGCAAGTGGGATCCTGCTCGGCGTCCTGGCGGCGCCTTGCCTGGCGGGTCTCGGCTCCACGCTCTCTCTGAGCCACCCGGCCGTGATCTGGGCGGGCATGCTCGGCGCAGCGCTGGTCCTGTTCTACTCGAGCGGTGCCATGGGCAGAGCGGAGCGGGCGGCCCGCGCGCTGGGCAAGGAGGTGGAACGCCAGCTGCGCTCGGTTCCCCGCGGAGCCACTGGTGCCATCTCACGAGACTTCACGCCGGCCTACAAGGCCTGCATCGAGCTCGCTGGACGAAATGCGCTGGAGCGCCTCGCTCGGCCGACCCTGCTTGGTCTCGCGGTTCCGCTGTTGCTCGGACTCGGGCTGCGCCGCCTGTACGGCGTCGCTGATGGGAGCGTGGCCCTCCAGGCACTCATCGCCTTCCTCGTGCTGGGCACGGGCACCGGCCTCGTGCTGGCACTCAGCGCCGATGCCACCAAGCACACCCTGGGTGGCCTGCGTCGCGCGACGCGCAACAAGAGTTCCACGGACACCCGCACCGCGAGCGTCGGTGGAGACGCCTTCGCTGACGTGCTCGCGAACGTAGGGGGCTCCTCAGCCTTTCTCTTCACCCTCGCCGCGGCAGCCGTCGTGCTGGTCGCGGCGCCTTTCCTGAACTGATGTGGTCTTCGAGGCTCCCTGTGGTTTCGTCGGCGCGCGCCTGGGTTGCCTGGCGCCACACACCGCCAGCGTCCGTTACCCCGGGGCAACGAACCACCACCGCTACACTTAGCAGGCGGAGCCCTTTCGGCCCGCATAGGAACGATCCATGACGACTCCTCTCCAGTCCCGGCTAGCGGACTCCCTGTCAACCTTGTCCGACCGAGGCCTCCGTCGCCTGCTCGGCGCGCGGACCTTCTTGCGCGGGCTCGACTATGAAAAGCGTCGGGTTGTCGAGGACGTCACGATCAACGACATCAACGCGACCGGTCGCGTCAAGGGCTCCGACCCCGACCCGTACGAAGTGGAGATCTCCCTGACCGACGAGGGCATCAAGGCGACTTGCACCTGCCCGGCCTTCAAGAAGACCAACCAGCACTGCAAGCACGTCGCGGCGCTGCTGATCAACGTGCGCAACCAGGCCCGCGCGAAGTTGCCGCGGCGCGAACCGACCCCGCCCGCGCCCCAGCAACCGCAGAACCAGCAGAACAACGGCGAGAGCAAGGCCAGCCGGCGGCGCGACCGGCGGCGCCGAGCGCAGCTCCAGCAGCTACCAGTGCCGCCCGGAGTCGACCTCCCCCCCAACCTGGACGCCACCGCGAGACCGACTGGCATCGGCGCCTGGTTGGCTCCCCGCGGCGCGACCAAGACGCTGAACCTGGAGTTCCGCGTTCACGTGCGTCAGGGAGGGCTGACGGTCACGGTGCTGGACACCGATGCCCGCGTGCCGCTGCTGCCCAGCGTGGCGCTGAACTGGCAGGCCATGTCCCCCACACCGGACCGCGACGCGCTCCGCGTCCTCACCCGGTTCGAGAGCGGCAATCCGCGGCACCCTGCGGTCGATATCCGCGGGGAAGATGCGGCGGAGCTGCTACCCCTGCTCAAGGGTCGTCGCGTGCTGCTCGAGCCCGCGCTGATGCAGCTGCGCTTCGCCGATGAAGAGCTGCGCCCCCGCTTCGATCTCGAGATGGTCGGCAACGACACCATCGTGGCCAAGGCCACGTTCGAGCGCGCAGGTGACACGCGACGTTTCTCCCTCTCCAGCGGGGGCTGGTTCGAGGGCTCGCCGGGCTGGCACATCGAGACCGGTGAGGGCGTCGCCCGCCCACTGGACCGCAAGGTGTCGCCAGCAGCGTTGCGGCGCCTCCTCAAGAGCCCCACCATCGCGGAGCCAGCGAGCGAGCTGATCGCGTTGATCACCAATGGTCTTCCTCGCGTGGCCCTCGAAGTCGGCGCGGAGTTGCCCGACCTCTCCCTGGTGGCCGACGTGATCGACCTGGAGCCAACCTTCAGACTCCGGGCGAGTGGGACACTCACCGAGGCCCACGTGAGCCTCAAGGCGGAGTACGCCGACATCGAGGTCGAGGTGCGCGCCGATGGCATCTCCCCACCGATCCTGATCCTCCCCCCCGAGGAGGGACAGAAGCGCGCGAAGTGCATCCGCTGCGACATCGCTGGCCAGCAGCTGGCAGTCCAGCAACTGCTCGATCTCGGGCTGACCCCAGATGAGTCGGGCGAGTCCTTCGTGGCCAACGGCGGGGACGCGATCGACTTCTGGTCCAACGGCGTCGCGGCGCTACCCGAAGAGTGGGACCTGTTCGTCCCGGACGAGCTGGCCGGCACCCGCGTGCGCTCCAAGCCGATACAAATGAACGCCCGTGTCTCCGGCGGAATGGACGGCTCGACGTCCAGATCACCTACGAGAGCGAGGGCGTCGGGGTAGATCGGGACGAGCTGAGGCGTTGCACCTCGCGGAAGGAATGACCGCGTCCGCCTCTCCGACGGTAGCTACGCGCCATTCGACGCCGAACGAGTGCAGCAGCTCATCGACCGCAGAAGTCGAGCTGACGGCGCGCGGGCAGGAGCAGGAAGATCCGTTGTCTCACGCTGGGCGGCTGCAGGGCTGCTCGAGCACGGTAGCTCCACGGTCGCGCGGCAACCAAAAACGCTGTTCAAGAAGCTCGCGTCCATCGACTCGATCAAGGCGATGAAGAAGCCTCGGGGCCGTGAAGGCGACCTTGCGCCCTACCAAGGCAGGGGCTCGCGTGGTTGAAGTTCGTGCACGACCTCAGCTCCGGCGGCGTCTCGCGCCGACGACATGGATCTGGGCAAGACGATTCAGACCATCGCCTTGATGTTGGCGCTCAGAGCGAGCGAAATCGATGCGCGCTGATCGTCGCCCCGACGAGCGTCGTGTCAACTGGGTGCGAGAGATCGAGCGTTTCGGACCGACGCTGACGACAGCGCTCTGGCATGGCGCCGGGCGCCGCGAACAGCAAGTGAACTCGGCACCGCCGCGTGATCATCACCAGCTACGCGCTGCTCCGTCGCGACATCGACCTGCTGAAGAAGCTCGAGCTCGACTACGCGATCCTGGACGAAGCGCAGAACATCAAGAACCCGCTGAGCGCCACCGCGCAGGCCGCGAAGGAGCTGAACGCGAGCCATCGCCTCGCCCTGACCGGCACCCCGATCGAGAACCGTCTGAGCGAGATCTGGAGCATCTTCGAGTTCGTGAGCCCAGGCCTGCTGGGGCCGTTGAACAAGTTCGAGGAGCGCTTCGCCCGCCCCATCGACCAGGGCGACTCAAAGAAGGCCGCCCGGCTGAGGGCGGTGATCCATCCCTTCATTCTGCGTCGCACCAAGATGGAGGTGGTCAAGGACCTCCCGCCGAAGATCGAGAGCGATCAGATCGTCGACCTCGCCCCGGATCAGCGCGCGATCTACACCCAGGTGCTGCGCGAGGTCCGGGCTCAGGTCATGGGCGAAGTCGAGCGTGTCGGTGTCGCGAAGAGCCAGCTCCACATCCTGGCGGGTCTGACCAAGCTGCGGCAGGCGGCATGTGACCCACGGCTCCTGGGCCTTCCCCGGGAGTTCACCCACGAGGACAGCGGCAAGCTCATGGCGCTGCGCGAGCTCGTCGAGGAGTGTGAGTCAGGCGGTCACAAGGTGCTGATCTTCTCTCAGTTCGTTTCGATGCTGAAACTGATGAAGAAGGCCTTCGACGAGGACAAGATCACCTATGAGTACCTGGACGGGAGCACGACGGATCGTCCCGAGCGCATCGATCGCTTCCAGAGCGATCCCACGGTCACGTGCTTCCTGATCAGCCTCAAGGCTGGCGGCTCTGGTCTCAACCTGACGGCGGCGGACACCGTCATTCATTTCGACCCGTGGTGGAACCCGGCGGTCGAAGATCAGGCGTCGGACCGCGCGCACCGCATCGGCCAGAAGAAGGTGGTGAGCGTCTACCGACTGGTGGCTGCCGGGACGATCGAAGAGAAGATCCTGCAGCTCAAGCAGAAGAAGAAGGACCTGGTTGCCAGCGTGCTCACCGAAGACTCCGGCGGCGCCAAGAAGCTGACCAAGGAAGACCTCGAGGATCTTTTCCGTCTGGAATAATCGCCTCCTTCGGAACGACCCTCGCTCCAACGAGGCCTCGGCCTTCGAGCCCCCTGCTCCGAAGCCGGCGCGGCCGACGCCCCGCGCCGCAGCCAGCATCACAAAACGACCGAGGCCCGCCCAAGCGGGCGAGCCTCTCGTATACCCTCCGAGCTGGTTTCAGATGTCGCCGGTCGACTGCTGGCAACCCATGCCCGTGTCGTAGCCACAGGGTCCGTTGTTCGTCACGCAGCATGCGGTTCCCATACCGCTGGCGGGGCAGAACGCCGGGTTGCAGGTTCCCATGCTGCCGCCGTTTCCGGTGCCGCCGTTCGCGGTGCCCGCGCTGCCACCGTTTGCAGTGCCGCCGTTCGCGGTGCCCGCGCTGCCGCCGTTTGCGGTGCCACCGGCACCTGCATTGCCAGATCCGCCATTGCCAGACCCGCCGTTGCCGGTGTTGCCCGTCCCGCCGTTGCCGCCGTTCAGCGTCCCACCTTGGGCGCTGCCCCCACTGCCGCCGGTGCTCCCGCCAGTGCCCGCCGAGCTGCTGCCCGAGCTGCCACCGTCACTACCCTCGAAGACGCCATCCTCGCTGCCGGCGCAGGCGCTGACGAGCAAGGCGGACGATGCGAGCAACGTGGCGACGAACGCGAGGCGGGGAGTGGAGCCACGATGACGACGGGAAGTGGGCAGCTGGGTTCGCACGGTGAACCTCCGTAAGGGGCGAGGGAACAAAGACGCGACCAAGAACCTCTCGGTCGCAACTAGTCTAGTCCGAGAGCTGGGCGCAGGGAAAAGGGAAACCTCACGAATCTTGCTTCCAATTTCCCCACAGCACAATTGTTCGAGGCGGCGCGTCCCTTGACGCGCCGTGCCCGTCTTCCAGCGATTCACTCTCCATGAAGTCCTCTCACACCGCAACGTTCGCTCGTGCCGAGTAGCCTCTGGGCCGGGCGACGTCCCAGCTGGGCATTGATTTCGCTGTGTTTTTCCCTGGATTCCGCGCCGCGTGCAGGCGCCGGGGGCAGCGCTGCGCCGACCGCTGACGCGCTGTTTGGAATACGCCGACGCACGAAGTCGCAGCGCCGGTTTGCTTTAGGTTCAAAGCTTCTGGAAGGCGCCTCCTCCGAGCTTTCTCCGCGGATCCACTCCGTGGTTGGCCATCCACGACACCGACTGCGGTGCGTGCGCGCGCGTCACTGGAACGCGAGTGGTCGACACCCGCGTCGCGTGCGTCCCTGCGCGCCGCTGACGCCCCGCTCCGGATCGCGGCCGGCGCCTGCGGGTTCCGGCGGCGCTCCTCGCTTGGAGTCTTCGCTTCGGGCGACCTTGCCCGAGCGCCGCCACTCCGGTGAACCCGTCCAGCATTCCCTGCACTCCGGGCAGCCGCCGGCCCGCCAAGCAAAAGGCGCGCGAACCCCATGATTTCTGAGGACGTGAGTGATGGCTTTTGCATAGCTTCAGAGCCGATGCACGACCCCGAGCGCGACGCGGCGGAGCCCCCCGAGGAGCCAGAAGCCGAGTCTTCCGCCGCCGTTCGTGCGCCGAGGGATCCAGAGCGGGGGACGCCGCCCCCGTCGGCCGACGTCGAGGCGTCCAGCCCGCCCGACGTGGCCGGACTCGACGGAAACGAGAAGCGCCTCGCGCGCTGGCTGCTGGCGGTCATGGTGGCGATGTTCACGGGCTTCGCGGCGCTCTACGTGCACCGCCTGAGCAACTTCATGCTGGGTGACATGGAGTTCACCGGCTGGGTCGGCCCCATCGCCGAGCGCTTCGGCGGCGCCGAGCGCCCGTACATCGACTTCGTCTTGCCGATTCCTCCGGGAAGCTTTCTTCTCCTGCGCGGAATTCAGCTGGCCACCGGCAAGGCGCTCTTGCTCCAGGAGCTGTGGGTCGCGGCGATCGCCCACCTCCTGATGGGCCTGCTCGGCTACGCGATGGCGCGTCCCCTGGTCGGTCGCCTCAACGCGTTGCTGGTCAGCATCGGCACGCTGGTCATCGTGCTCCAGATCCACAAGGAGTGCGCCTACGATCACACCGCTCAGCTGATGGCCTGGAGCTCGCTCGTGCTCGGCCTGCACGCTTCGCTGAGCGGCGAGGATCGCCGGCGTCAGCTTCGACTGTGGGCCGCGAGCGGCGTCTGTGCGGGGCTCACGCTGCTGTTCAAGCAGAGCACGGGAGTCGGCGTGATCGCGGGCTGGCTGGTGGCTCACGGCTACTTCGCGGTGATCCGCTGGCTACGCCGCGTACCGATCACCGATCGTCGGGTGGCGATGTCCTGGGCGGGAGGCCTGGCCGTGGGTGTGGCGCTCACCGCTGGTGTCGTCCTGGCCATCGGGAGCACCCTGGGCGCCTTCTGGCAAGCCGTGTTCAGCGATGGCGCCGAGCTGAAGGGGGGCCGCTACAAGCTGGTCTTCAACCTCTTCAGCTACGTCTTCCGACACGACGCCTACCCCGCGTCATTCTTCTTCAGCATGTTGCTGGTCGCTGTTTTGCTCCGCTGGCTAAAGCTGCGTGGAAATTTCGACCTCCACCGACCCGCCAGCGAGCCTCTCGATCAGCGCGCCGCGCGCTGGATCGGCGGCGCGCTGATCGCGGTCTTCGGGCTGGCGATCGTCTTGCTCATCGCTCAGGTTCGCGAGACCTGGGGAGCGGGGGTGTTCTGGCTCAAGCAAACCCAGAACATCCCGGCGTTCGGGCTATTCTTCGGCTGCGTGGTCTTCGTCGGCCAGCTGCGCAGCAACCGCTCGCGAACGCCCGTGCTCGGACACCAGCTCAACGGCTTCACGCTGGCCGTGCTCGCCACGTCCCTGCTCCACAACGCGTCATTCCCCGGTCTACGCCCGTTCTACGACAACAACCCGATCATCCCGCTCGCGTTCGTCTTCATCTGCATCGCCCTGGAACGGGCGAGGCTGCGCTGGGTGAAGTGGGCGAGCTTTGGCTTGGTGTTGCTGGGTCTGCTGGGGCCCAAGTTTCACCGCGCGCTGAGCGATGGAATCTACGTGGGACACTCCGGTCACTGGGCGGGCCTCTACGTCAACGAGCGGGGCGCAGAAGTGGTGCGCGCCGCGCTGCGCGTCCGTGAACTGGCGAAGCCGGACGACAGCGTGCTCGTGCTGCCAGAGGACGTGGAGTTCCGGCGCCTCGTCGATCGACCGCGACCGCCCGTGCTGGGTGCCATCCTCTTCGTCGATCAGTATCCCAAGCGCCTGGTCGAGCACGACATTCGCGCCATCGACGCGCACCTGCCCAAGGTGATCGTGATCCACCCGCGACAGGAACGGCTGTGGAAGGTGTTGTTCGACCTGTGGTCGACGGACAGCGGCACCGCTCGGTTGATGCGCCACGTGCGCGACGATCTTCTGCCGAAGTACTACAGGCGCGACAGCTCTTTCCGCACGGTATTCTTTCGAGAGCGGGCCCTGATGGACATCTACGTGCGCAGGGACGACGTCGAGTCGGCCCCATCGCCTTGACGCGAGGCCGCACAGCCGCCCAGTCCGGGCCGGCGGACGCCTCTGGAGCGGCTGGTTTGGGGGTGAGGTGCACCCCTCCCCCCCGACGAGCCTCGATCGGACTCACATGGTCAGCGTCGCATCGAGACGTTCATCAATAGGCCGAAGGCGATACACATCGTCACGATGCTGGAGCCGCCGTACGAGAAGAGCGGCAACGTGATGCCGACCACGGGGAGCAAGCCGAGCACCATCCCGACGTTCGCCAGAGTGTGCCAGAAGATGATCGCTCCCATCCCGATCGCGAGGGCGGCGCCGAAGCGATCCTTGGCCTGTGAGGCGATGTGAATCGACCAGACGCACAGGAAGGCGTAGAGCGCCAGCAGCACGATGCACCCGAGCAGGCCCCAGTCCTCGGCGAACACCGCGAACGGGAAGTCGCTGAACTGATCCGGCAAGAAGCCGAACTGGTTCTGCGTACCCTGCATGAAGCCCTGCCCCATCAGGCCACCATTTCCGATCGCCGTCTTCGACTGGAACGCGTGCCACCCGGTGCCTGTCTTGTCGGCCTCGGGATCCAGAAACGCCGTCACGCGACCCTTCTGGTAGTCGTGCATCAGGTAGTTCCAGGCGATCACGGCGAACGCCAGGCTGCTGAAGCCGAGCACCGCGATGCTGCTCCTCCGGATCTTGGTCATCGCCAGGATCGAGAACGCGGTCAACACGTAGACCAGGGACGTCCCGAGGTCCGGTTGCTTCATGACGAGGATGAACGGGACTGCCGTCAGCAGCCCGGGCAACCACAGATCGAACAGCGTGCGCGGCTCGGTCTTTGGATCGTCGTGCACCGCCCGCGCCAGCGCGAGCACGACCAGCACCTTCATGAACTCCGAAGGCTGGAAGGTGAAGGAGCCGATCTGAAACCACCGAATCGACCCGCGAATGCCGGTCCCGAAGACGAACAGGAGGATCAGCGTGACGATGCCGCCTCCGTAGAGGAAGTACGCGAAGCGCTCGAAGTGTCGATAGTCTATGGCTGCGACCAGGATGGCGAGCAGCACCCCCACCACCAACCAGTAGACCTGCGAGACGTAGATGTCCGCGAGAGACTTCTTCGAGGAGACGTCGAGGTACACGCTGGTGGCGCTGTACAGGTTCACGACGCCGATCACGCCGATCGCCGCGCACACCAGGAACAGCGGCCAGTCGAAATGCTCACGACCGCTCACCCGCTCAGAGCCCAGCATGTTCCCCCGACACGTGACGCCTCACGGAACCCCACGATCCCGTTTGGCAGTCGAGCGCTCACTCAGGCGCTTCTCGCGGAGCTTCTGCCAGTCGCGGACGACCTGCATCGCCACCGGCACGGCTGCCTTGCCACCCGCTCCGCCGTGCTCCACCAGCACCACGATGGCGATCTCCGGCGAATGCGCTGGCGCGTAACCGGCGAACCAGGCGTGATCCCGGTTGAAGTACCAGACCTTGTGCGGGTCGACGTCCTTGGGCGTACGACGGCTGACCTGGGCAGTCCCCGTCTTGCCCGCCATGTCGACGCCCGGGATTCGCGCCTTGTGCGCTGTGCCCTCGCGTTCGGCGACCACACCGACCAACCCCGACTTGACCAGAGCGAGGTTCTCCGGGTCCACCTCCACCAGGCGTCGCACGCGAGGTGGGAACTCCTGGACGATGGTGCCGTCGCTGGTCTCGATGCTGCGTACGACCTGAGGCTGGTAGAGCGTGCCGCCGTTCGCCAGCGCGGCGTAGCCGAGAGTGAGCTGCAGCACGCTGACCGTCGACGCTCCCTGGCCGATGGCGCTGAGCAGCGTGAATCCGCCGCGGAACGCGCCCCGATAGCGCCGAGTGTACCAGGCGCGCGTTGGCATACGTCCGCGCGCCTCGGGGTTGATGCCGATGCCGGTCTTCACACCGAAACCGAAGTCCATGCCCATCGCGCTCAGGCGATCGATATGGATGCCTTCACCCAACGAGTAGAAGTAGGTGTTGCAGGAGCGCACGATCGCCTCGTGCAGGCGCACGTTGCGGTGGACGCCGGTACAACGGAAGTAGCGACGTCCGTACTCGTAGCCCCCCCGACAATCCACCACGCTCCGGGGCGTGATCACGTGATCTGCGAGCCCAGCGAGCGCCGCGAAAGGCTTGAACGTCGACCCCGGCGGATATGCCGCGGAAACGGTCTTGTCCAGCGTCGGCTTCAGCGGATCGGAGTAGAGCTTGCGGAAAGCATCGCGTACCGCCTGCTTGCCGCTGGAGCCGCTGACGATGTTGGGGTCATAGCTCGGCTTCGATAGTGCCGCGAGGATACGTCCGGTGCGGACATCGACCACCACGACGGCGCCGGCCACCTGACCGCGCATGGCGCGTTCCACCGACTGCATCAGCTCGATGTCCAGGGTCAGGGAGATATCGCGACCAGGCACTGGGTCGAGGCGACGCGGCTCGTCCAGGTACTGGTCCTCGAGATCCTCGCGGTTGAGCTTCGCGCGCCGGCCGCCCAGCACCTTCTTCCAGCCGCGCTGACCGATCAGGTAGCTCTCCCACCGGCGCTCGACGCCGACGGCGCCGAGGCGATCGCCAGCGCGGTAGCCACGACCGTCGAGGCGGGCCAAGGTGTCCGGGTCGACCTCGCGCATGTAGCCAAGGATGTGCGCCGCGAGCTCACCATAGGGGTAGTAGCGAACCGGCACCGGGGCGACCTCGACGCCATTGAGATCGCGCTCATGGGTCTCCAGCGCGGCGACCGCATCTCGATCGACGTCGACCTTGAGCAGCGTTTGCTGGTCGCGCCGGGAGCCGTTGCTCAGCTTCACGATCCGCTCGCGTAGCTCCTTCTCGTCCCCTTCCTCGAGCCCCATCAACTCGACCACGCGCGGCCAGGTCTTCTCCATGTCGATGATGGAGGGCACGACATAGACGTTGTAGGACGGGCGGTTGCCCGCCAGCACGCGACCCTGCGAATCACGAATCACCCCACGGCTCGTCGCCAGGGTGCGCTCGCGGATGATGTTGCGCAGCGCCTGAGCGTGATGGAGGTCGTGCTCGATCAGCTGCAGCTGAACCAGGCGTCCGACCAGCAAGCCGAACGTCAGCAACACCACCAGCACCATCCAGCTGTAGCGGCGGCGAAACTCGCCGACGTCGGAACGCTGCACCAGGATGGTCACGTCGTTGGACTCCCCGCCGCGCCGCCTCCCGCACCGCCATGAATGCGCTGAGCCAGACCAAACACGAAGGGCGCGAACACCGCCGTCGCCAACGCGTGCGGCACGGCGATACCAACGAGCTCCACCGGCCGGTGCGCGTCGGCTCCGAAGATCGCCAGCAGCATCAGCACGATACCGGCTTCAATCAGCGCGAAAACGAATGCGAGAGTCATCTGGGTGAGCTTGGTCTGGGCCGTAAGCCTGACCCCAGCGATACGCGAAAGCCACCACACGCTAACCAGCACGAAGGCGAACAGCCCGAGCGGCGCGCCCGAGAAGACGTCGATCAGGTAGCCCAGCAAGAACGCGATCAACGCTCCCCGGGGCATCGACAGTTCGTGAACGCCGAGATAGATGACCAACGGCAGCACCAGGCTCGGGGTACCGTTGATCTCGCCCACTCCGGTCAGCGACGAGAGCAAGCGGTTGATGGGACCGAACAGGCGATACAGGTTCCCCTGGATCAACGTCAGCAGGATCCCCATCCCGATCAAACCGAGCGTACGCATTGCTCACGGTGTCTTCGGCTTGGCGCCTTCAGGGGTGCAACGTTGGGTGTCGCTGAGCACGATCAGCACCTCCTCGAGGCGCGAGTAGTCGACTGTCGGCTCCGCCTGAACCGTCTGATAGATGCCGAAATCGCGTTTCTCGACCTTCGTCACGCGCGCCACGGGAATGCCTTTCGGGAAGCGACAACCCACGCCGCTCGTGAGCAGCAGATCGCCGACGTCCACCTCATCGGAGCGCTTCACGTACTCGACGCTCACCGCGTAGCGATTGCGATCGCCGACGCCACGCACGAAGCCGCGCGCGCCGGTACGTTCGACCACGACGTCGACGCCAAAGCCGCTGTCGACGGTCAGGCGAACGTCGACGGAGTCCCCGGCCCCACGCAGCACCGTGCCGACGACGCCGTCGACGCTCACCACGGGCATGTTCTGCTGCACCTCGGTGCTCGGCGCGTCGAGCGTCACGTGTGCCACGCGGAAATATTCCGTCGTGTCCTTGCCGATCACCAGCGCACTGAGCGTTTCCTGAGGGATCTCGTCGCGGAGCCCGAGCAGGCGCTTCAAGCGCCGGTTCTCGGCACGCTCGTTCTCGAGCTGCCTCACCTCGTCCCTTAGACGCGCGTTCTCGAAGGCCAGCTTGTCGTTGTCGGTCTTCACGTCCACCAGGTAGACGTAGTCACCGATGAGACGAGACACGCCGCGGGCGATGGCCGCGGAGGCGTACTGGATCGGCGTCGTGACGCGCATGATCACGCGGTCGACGACGCTCATGTTCTCCGGCTTGCGGATCCGGGTGCGCAACACGAAGAACGGCAGCGCCAGGAGCAGCACTACCAGGATCGTGTCTCGATAACGCTTCCAAGAGCCCATTGCTCAGCCTCGCCGCCGCGCTCCCGGAGAACCCCGAAGAACGGCACTGCCACTCGAGCTAGCACAGCGTGCCATTCGTCTCCGCCTCGGCCCGGCTCAGCCGATGGTGACCTCTTTCAGGAGCTCGATGTGATCGAGCGTCTTGCCAGAACCAAGCACCACGGCGCTCACCGGATCATCGCTGACCATGACCGGAAGCCCGGTCTCCTCACGCAACAGCACATCGATGTTCTTCAACAACGCGCCACCCCCCGTCAGCACCACGCCCTTGTCGACGATGTCTGCCGCGAGCTCCGGCGGGGTCCGCTCCAGGGCCAGCAACACGGCCTCGACGATGGCGTTGATCGGCTCGCTCATCGCCTCGCGGACCTCATCGCTGTTGACCAGGATGGTCTTGGGGATGCCAGCAACCATGTCGCGCCCCTTGACCTCCATCGTGATCTGCTGCTCGAGGGAGTAGGCGTTGCCGATGGTCATCTTGATACGCTCGGCGGTCTGCTCGCCGATCGCCAAGTTGTACTTGCGCTTCATGTAGGCGACGATCGCTTCGTCCATCTTGTCGCCACCCACGCGGACGCTCTGGGAATAGACGATACCAGCGAGGGAGATCACGGCGACCTCGGTCGTGCCGCCGCCGATGTCGACCACCATGTTTCCGCTCGGCTCCGTGATCGGCAGCCCGGCCCCGATCGCCGCGGCCATCGGCTCCTCGATCAGGTACACCTCTCGCGCGCCAGCGCTCTCGGCGCTCTCCTTCACCGCGCGCTTCTCGACCTCGGTGATCCCGAAGGGCACGCAGATGATGATCCGAGGCTTCACCAGCGTGCGCTGGTTGTGCGCCCGGCTGATGAAGTAGCGCAGCATCGCCTCGGTGATCTCGAAGTCGGCGATCACGCCGTCGCGCAGTGGTCGAATGGCTTGGATGTTGCCCGGCGTCCGGCCCAACATCTCCTTGGCCTCACGACCGACGGCCAGCACCTTCTTGCTGCCGCGCGCGTCGCGCTGCACCGCCACCACGGACGGCTCACAAGAAACGATGCCCTTACCCTTGACGTAGATCAGGGTCGTCGCCGTACCGAGATCGATGGCGAGGTCATTCGAGAACAGGCCGTATAGCCAGTCGAAAATCATCGACGAGTCCAGGAAGTGCGCCACCAGGGGTGGCGAAGGGAGCCACCAGTCCTTGGTGGCGGCATCGAGCCAGAGCGCATCCGCCTCGAGTGAGCGCGGATGAGAGACGAAGTTGGGCCGCGCTCGGGAGCGCGAAGAGTTACTGTTTGTGGCGCCCAGGGGGCGAGAGTTCTGAGGTGCCGCTAAGGGTTTCGGCTCGCCGGGCCGGGGGGAGCTGCTTTCTTGGCGCGGCCCAGGTGTGCTTGCCGAAGGAGCCTTTCGAGCCTCGCCCGGCTAGGGAGCGGCGTACCTAGCACGCCGTTGCCGACCCATGCAATCAGCCGTCCCGCCAGCAATGCTCACCCTCACCAGGCTTGATTTCGACTTCACCGAGGCGTTGGCCGCTCGCGCCTCCATCTGCGCGCTGGCTCACGCTGCGGGGGCAGTGGGAGCCGTGACCAGAGGCCGACTTCCGTCCCACCAGCGAGACGAATTGACCACTGATTCTTGGAGCTTAGCCTACGTTCCTTAGCCGTTGCTAGAGCTACGAACGGGTGTCTCGAAGCCCCTGCAGCTGGCTCGAAAGACTGAGGCTAAACGCTGGAGATCCCAGCTGTCTTTCCACCGTGAGGGTTTTCGGACGGGGGATCAGTCGTCGTCCCAGCTGTCTCTGTCCCAGCGACTCGGGTCGTCCCGACCGCGCTCACCACCTCGAGCGCCGCGCTTGGGCTTGACCTTCTTCTTTTTCTCCCGCTCCTTGCGGCGGCGATCCTCACCCCCACCCCGAAAGCTCTCGAAGCGATCCGGAGGGGGGCCAGCATCGCTCGGGGGCTCCTCGAAGCGAGGGCGTTCAGGAGGAAACTCGCGCTCACCTCCGCCCCCGCGATACTCGACCGTGGGGCGCTCCCGATCCGGGGCGCGATCTCGGTCGCCGCGCTCGGGTCGGTCGCCGGTGCGCGCGGGTCGTTCTCCACGCGGGTGGGCGATGGAGAGATGGAGCTTGCGACCGCGTAGCGCGGCTTCGCGCATCAGGACGACCGCCTGCTCCGCTGCTTCCGTCGTGTCCATGGTGACGAAGCCAAACCCACGCCCTCTGCCCTCGGGCGTGATGGGCAGGTGGATGCGGGCGACATTGCCCGCGTTGGCCTCGCTGAACAGGCCCTCCAGCTCCTCCCGCGAAGCGTCGTAAGGGAGGTTGCTGATGTAGAGCGTCTTGTCGTTGTTGCGATCCGGCGGCGGCCCACTGCGCGCGCCGCCTTCTGGCCGCTCACGCCGCGGACGCTCGCCGCCTGCCGCGGCGCCGCCGCGGGGCTCGGAGTGGAACTCACGCACGGAAATCGTGCGTCCAGCTTGGCTCGAGCGGTCGAGTGAGCGTCGGGCAGCTTCCGCCTCCCCAGCGCTACTCATGGTTACGAATGCGAAGCCTCGAGGACGCCCTGTGTTGCGATCTCTCGGCAAACTGATGTCAACGACGCTGCCCCCGGTGGCTTCGAATAGCTGTCGGAGCACGTCTTCGCTGATGACATCGGGCAAGCCCCCGACGAAGAGCTTGCGACCGTCGTCGGTTTCCATGGGTTGTTACTTCGTCCCCTCGTAGTGGTAGTCCGCCGGTCGGCTGTGGAGAGATTACGATACCGGGCGCCCACACGCCGTCAAGGTGGCACAAACTCGAGCCCGTGCGATTCGGAGCCACGACCAGCGGGCTCTAACTGCCCCCACTCGGGTGCTGCCCGACTTGGTCGTCGCCGCACTCCCTCACCGCACTCCCTCACCGCACTCCGTCGCTGCACGCTGCCGCCGACTCGGTCGCTGCACGCTCGCCGGTGGCCGCGTCGTGAAGGGTGCAATCCCGTCCCTAGGCGTGCTCAGATGCGCTCGACCATGAGTACGCACGTCATCGTGAATCCCAAGGCCGGAAGCGGACGCGCGGCCTCTCGCCTGCCGGAGGTCCGTCGTGCCCTCGCAGGTGCCGGGGTCGACTTCGAAATCCGGGAAACCCGGGCGCCCGGTCACGCGACGGAGCTGCTCAACGAAGCCCGCCAAGCGGGCATCGAGACCGTCGCGGTGGTGGGCGGAGACGGCACCCTCAATGAAGTCAGCCAGGGCTACCTGGACACCGCGGGAGCGTTTCTCCCCGGCCCCCGGCTGTCCTTGATCCCCGCGGGAACGGGGGGAGACTTTCGCAAGACGTTCGGCTTCGAGGAGTCCATCGAGGACGCCGCCAGGCGCCTCGGCCGAGGCAAGACGCGCTCCATCGACCTGGGAGTGCTGCGCTGTTCGGATGGCAAGGCCGAGGTGACCCGCGCGTTCCTCAACATCATGAGCTTTGGCATCGGGGGACTGACGGACCGCCTGGTGAACGCGGGCCCCAAGTGGCTGGGGGGCAAGGCCGCGTTCTTCCTCGGGACCTTCCGCGCACTGCTGAGCTATCGCAACGTGCCAGTGGAGGTACGGGTCGACGACGAACCCTGGCTGATCGGTCCCATCCTCAACGTCGCGGTGGCGAACGGCCAGTACTTCGGCGGTGGGATGCACATCGCCCCCGAAGCCGACCCCGGGGACGGATGGTTCGACATCGTGGCCCTGGGAGACATCAGCGCCGGCCGCAGCCTGGCGATGACCCCCCGTGTCTACAAGGGCACCCACGTGGGGCAACACCAGGTGCTCAGCTGCCGCGGCAAGCGCCTCGAGGCAAGACCCCTGGACGACGTCGCCGAGGTGCTGATCGACAACGACGGCGAGACGCCCGGCAGGCTCCCTATCCGCGCGGAATTAATACCAAGCGCGATTCAGCTGGTCGTCTGAGGCGATCGGCTCAGGCGTTCGCTGGCCGCTTGCGCGGCAGGTTGCGCAGCTCACGTGGGGGCTTTGGCGGGTTCTCCGGCTCTTGGCCCTTCACCTTGAGCGCGAGCCACACCCCAGCCGCGAACAGCGCCACGGCCAGCCACTGGGCCGGCGTCAGCCCCGCGTAGCGGTTGTCGCTGATCGCCAGGTCCCGCGCACGCAGGAAGTCGAGCACGAAGCGAACTGGCGCATACAGGATCGCGAAGCGGCTCAGGTAGAAGCCCCAGGGGTGCGGCTTGCGGCGCCAGTAGAGGAACGCTGCGGCCAGCGGGATGGTCAGCAGCATCTCGATCATCCCGAGATCGAGCCGACCCCCTCCCGGATACTGCACCGCGTACCAGGCGTCGGAGAGCAACCCGGGGTGATCGTGGGCCACCGTGCAGCCCATTCGACCGAACATCCAGCCCACCGGGAACGAGCTGCATACGATGTCTCCGTACGGCAACATGGGGCGCTTGTAGCGATACTGCCAGGCGAAGGCCCCGATCACGGCACCCATGAATCCACCGAAGCTCGACAGGCCGTTCCACAGCGCGAAGAGCTGGAACGGGTTCTCCGCCACCCGCTCGGGATAATAGAAGAGCGTGTCGAAGAAGTGCCCGCCCACGAAGCCGATCGCCAGCACCCAGAACGAGAACGACATGAATGCACGCTCGCCGAAGCCGAGCTTCCTCGCCTGGCGCACCGCGAGGTAGGTGCCGAGCGCGACGCCGGTCGCGACCAGCGTGCCGAACGGCTTGATCGACAGGTCGACGGGTGGAAACCCGTGACCTATCGCGTCGCGACTCAGGAGCTTGAGATCCGGGAGCTGGATGAAAGGGATCTGCGGCTCGAAGGTCATCGTCTGCTCGGACCAATCGCTGATCGGTTGCTGGGGGTGAGATCACTACGCGAAGATGCGTGCCGGCACGCTATAGCCCTCCAAGGCCGACCGCTGCAACCTGCCGAAGGCCCCGTGAGCGGCGGATCACGGCTCGAAGTCGGGTGGTGCGTCCTTGGGTGGAGGGCGCGGAGCCGGCCGGGGACGCGGCGTGGGAGGCGGCGCAGGGGGCTTCACCAGAGCCAGCGGCGCGAGCCAGGTGGGCTCGAAGATGACCCGGTCTTCCTCGCCCAGCTCGATCGCTGCGACCACTCGCACCCGGCGCCCCAGACACTCGCGGCTGACGACCACCGGGCTGATCGCAGCCTTCGAGCACTGACTCATGGGGAAGCTGTGCTCCAGCATCTGCTCGGTCAGCTGCACGGCGCGCGCGATTGCCTCGGCGTGCGCCAGGGGATCGTCGGGGCGCACCGCGCTCAGGCTCAGCGCCTCGCTCAGGCGGTCGAAGAGCCCGGGTCCGGTGATCACCGCGCGCTGCACTCGCCCCTGCTCCAGCTCGAGCCGCACGTCGAAGATCGCGCGTCGCGCTCGGAGCTTTCCCCCAGCTGGGATCGCATAGGGCAGCGTCACCAGCTTCACGCAGCGGTCGCCCCGGCACTTCGCGGCGGGAGTCTCGACCCGCCAGCGGCGGATGAACTCTGGCTCGAGCTCGCTCGTGAGCTTGCCCCAGCTGGAGATCGCCGCGAGCTGGCGCACCCACGTGGCGTACTCCGCGACCAACGCGTCCCTTAGGCGCTCGGCTCCGGCCAGCTTGGCTTCGAGGTCTCTGGCCTCTTCGCTCAGCTCCCGTGAGTGCTTCAAGGCGAAGCCTCGCGCCATCTCGAGTTCCGCCAGCTTCTCTCGCGCCGCGTTGGCGTGAGGTCCCTTCGGGAGCCGTTCGAGGTACGCTCGCAGACCGGAGCTGCGCGTCTGGAGCCGCGCGTAGTAGTCTGGCTCGACGCGCTCGAACCACGCTCGAAGCTCGGCGGCGTAATTGCCTTGCGGATATTTTTCTAGGTACAGGGACGCCGCCTCGAGGCGCTGCCCCACCTCCGGGGCCGTGCGCGCCACGCGGTAGTGCTCGAACTCGCTCGGGCTTGCGCTGAGCTGACGCCACACACCTCCACATCCGCTCGCCGTGAACGCAAGGCTCGCCGCGAGGAACAACCGCGCGAGGGCGCTCCTCACGGCCCCCTCGGTGGGCAGAAATTGCACTCTCCAGGCACGCTCGGCGCTCGATCGTCGACGTAGCCCGCGTAGTCGTCACAGCTCGCGTGACGCAGCGCCCGCAGGCACACCTCCCCGTCGTGCACCAGAGGAACGCAGCCCTCGGGGAAGGTCATACCTCGGGTGTCGAGGGCAGCGCACGCGTCCTGGCAGGTCTGGGTGTCGAAGCCGCACTCCTGGCAGGCTTCACAGTACAGCAGATCCTTGCTCGCGAAGAAGATCGGCGGATCGAGCTCCGTGGCCTCCTGTCCACATCCTCCGACGTCGCCAGGCGTGGGCCCCAGCAGAAACGGGGTGAGCATCAGCCCCACGCACACCATTCCCCACGGAATTGGTCGTCTCACTGGAACACCTCGTAGGCAACCCGCACACCGAGCTGCGCCGAGACGATCGGGATCACCGTGATGCTCACCTCTTGGGTCGCGGCGCCGTAGAACTGAGAGTAGATCAGCTCGAAGCTCGCCTGCACACCGCCGGTGACCGCCAGGAGCCCGCCGAGCCCCGCCTCGACACCAACGTTGAGATCCGGCTCGAGCACCACTGGGAAGCCGAGGCGCGCATACGCGGACCAGCGCGCGTCGAAGTGATGATGAAGCAAGTAGCTCGGAGTGAGCACCTCCTGGGGGATCCCCTCCAGGGCGAACGCGAGGTCCAGCTGCGCCCCATGCTGCCAGGCGAGTGCGCGCCCAAGCAGCAGGCCCACCACGACGTCCCCGTAGATCGCCGAGCGCGACAGGCTCTCAGGCGAGTCCCCGAGAGGCTCCGGCAGACGGTAGGGGTTGTTGAGACGCAGCCCTTCGCCAAGAGCGAGGCCGGCGAAGGTGTGAACGAACAGGCGCCGCTCCGCGACGAGCTCCAGAGCCCTACCGTCGTCGGCGACCGGATCGGCGACGACCGAGTCAGCCGGCGGCGCGGCAGCGCCTTCGGGGTCCTGGGCGGCGCTGGCCACGCCGGGCACCCACGCCAGCGCGGCGCATGAGAGCGCGCCTAACCCAATCCCCTTCATGAACAGCCACGCACCGAGCTTCACGTCAGCTCGCCGCGACACGCGGCTTCCACCTCGTCGATGGTCTTCGGAATCCCGGCGCTGAGGACCCGTTGGCCCTTGTCGGTGACCAACACATCGTCCTCGATGCGCACGCCGATGCCGCGATACTCCTCCGGCACTTCCGCATCCGCGGGGATATACATACCAGGCTCGACGGTGATCACGCTTCCTGCCTGCAACGGACGCGGCTTTCCGTTCTCGAAGTAGGGTCCCACGTCGTGCACATCCATGCCGAGGTAGTGGCTGGTCTTGTGCATGTAGTACTTGCGATAGCGCAGGTCCTTGATGGCATCGGCGACGGGGCCCTCGATGAAGCCCAGCTCGACCATGCCGCGCGCCAAGACCTCCACGCTCGCCTTGTGAACGTCGTCGAGGGTCGCGCCGGGCCGCGTCGCGCGGATGCTCGCGAACTGCGCCTCGAGCACCAACTCGTAGATCTTGCGCTGGGCAGGCGTGAACGTGCCGTTGACGGGAAAGGTGCGCGTGATGTCGCTCGCGTAGTAGCCGTACTCGCAGCCTGCGTCGATCAGCAGCAAGTCGCCGTCCTGCATCTGGCGGTCGTTCTTGCGGTAGTGCAGCACCGTCGCGTTCGGTCCCGAACCGACGATCGAGCCATAGGCTGGACGCTCGGAGCCACGGCGACGGAACACGCCGTTCAGCACCGCCTCCACCTCGAACTCGTGCTTGCCGGGCTCTGCGGCGGCCATGGCGGCGACGTGAGCCTCGCGGGTGATGTCCAGAGCCTTCGTCATCAGGGTGAGCTCTTCGCCCGACTTCAGGAGCCGCATCTTGTGCAGTACCTTGCTCGGATCGATCAGCTCGAGGGGATAGCGCACGCCGGTCTTGGCTCGCGCCTTCACGCTGGCGATCGCGGTGAACATCGTGCGGTCGAACGCTGGATCGCGCCCGAAGGCGTAGTACACGCGCTCGGTCTCGAGCAACTTCGGTAGCTCGCTCTCCAGATCCGTGATCTCGTAGGCTTGGTCGGCGCCGAAATCCGCCTTGGCCCCGTCGACCCCAGCGCGGGGTCCATCCCACACCTCACGCTCCGGATCACGTTTCCGCACGAAAAGGTGATACGGCTGTTCCCGCTCACTGCTGAGCACCAGCACACTCTCCTGCTCATCGAACCCGGACAAGTAGTAGAAGTCCGAGTCCTGGCGGTACTCGTGCTCGACGTCGTTGTTCCGGATCGCGACGGGCGCGGACGGCAACACCAGGACGCCGGGGCTGATGGCTTCGAGGACGCGCCGCCGGCGCTCGCGATAGGTGCTCTGATTCATGATCGGATGTTTCTCGGGGCGATCGGCTCAGCGGCAGCGGCGTGAGCCAGGATTCGTGTGGGGCCTTCGGGTTGTCTCGCCGATGCGCGCTCGGGGTCAAGCACGCTAGCGACGCTTGAAGATCTGATACGCATAGCGCCCGCTGCCGCGAGTCTCCAGCCTCAAAGCCACTTCGCCAGGTGCGCTCATGCACAAGGCGGCCGCTCCTGGCGCAAGCCAGGCGTTCCCTCTGTCGCTCACCAGTCGTGCGGGATCCCCCTGGCCCTGATGTGGCGCGTTCGTCGTCCACGCGACCACCAGGCGGACGTCGGGCTCGCCAGCCACGACGACGCGAAAGCACTCGCCCGTCTTCGCGTCCCAGTGCCGACTCACCTCGCTCGGGGCCTTCCCCTCCCCGGCCGCCTCCAGCGGCCGCATGCCCGTCGATGGCCCGCACATCAGGCCCAGCTGGAGCACGTCTCGCGTCGGCTCGCCCCGCGGCGCGTAGCCGGTACGACAGCGCTCCCAGGGGTTCTCCCGATCGACCAGGTCCGAACTGGGCGCAGGGCGCTGACTCGGCGCAGGGCGCTGACTCGGCGCGACCAAGGGTTCGGGTTGGGGGCGAGGAACACTAGGTGCCGAGCGAGCATCCGCCGCAGCATCCGCAGCCCCCGCTTGCTCTCGCGAGCAAGCGCACAGGACGAGCCAAGCCAGCATCCCCGAGCGCCTCACGCCCCAGCCATTAGCAGGCGAAAGCACCGCCCGGCTTTCCGCATTTGACTGACGCGATGCGGCAGGGTAGTCGGAGCGCGTGACCAGCGAGCCTCCGGAGTCGGGCGAAGAAGGTGAAGTCAGCGAGCGCGAGCGAGAGCGACGACGCCTCGAGCGCTTGGTGCCGGAGATCATCAAGCGCGTCATCGAGACCGGATACGAGAAGGTCAGCGAGGGCTACGAGCGCTTCAGCGACGGCAACGTTCGCCAGCTGATGGGCGAGCTCAAGCTACCCAAAGAGGCCCTGAACCTGATCCTCGCGCAGATCGACGAGACCAAGAACGGTCTCTATCGCGTCACCGCCAAGGAGATCCGCGACTTCCTGGAGCACACGAATATCTCCGACGAAATCGCCAAAGTACTCACGACTTTGTCGTTCGAGATCAAAACGGAGGTGCGCTTCATCCCAAACGACGCTAAGTCGGGCCCCCCCAAGCCCGATGTGAAGGCGAGCATGCGCGTCAAGCGCGATGGTACCAACGAAGAGGACGAAGACGAGTCGTGAAAGCGTTGACTGCCGGCAGCGAGATCGATGCCTGGTGTACGAAGTGCAAGATGGACCTTGGGCATCGCATCGTCGCCCTGGTCGAAGGAGTCCCCAAGCGCGTCGTTTGCCTGACGTGCGACTCCACCCACAACTATCGAGCGCCGAAGACTGGAGGCAAGGGCGTGGTGAAGCGCACCACCAAGAAGGCCTCCGACGGTCCCAAGCCGAAGCGTGAGACCGCTGCCTCCAAGGCGGAGTCGGAGCGCATCAAGGACTGGGAGCAAAAGGTCGCCGGAGCCGCGGAAACAGCCTTCCGCCGCTACGCAATCGATGTGACCTTCGCTGAGGGCGACTTGGTCCTTCACCGCAAGTTCGGCGAAGGCTACGTCGTCGAGGTGGATGACGAAGGCAAGGTCTACATCATGTTCCGCGATCAGATGCGCACACTGGTCCACGGCCGGAAGTAGCGGTGGAGCGCCCCCGGGCGCTCTCCGCGTGCCATCGCGACGTAGGATCCGACGCAGACTGAGCGCGGCGGCGTTCGGCGTGGCGGCGCTGTGCGCCTTCCCCGAACGCGCGAGCGCCGAGGTTCGGCTCTGCCCGGCAGCGGATGGCTCACTGGGCGCATGGCTGCTCGCCGGACCGGTGCCCAGCGCGACGGCCAAGCGCCTCGAGCCGAAGCTATTTTTCCCCAAGGAATCTGGCGAGCTGGGCAAGGGCCTCAGCACTCGCTGGCGGACGGTCTCGTATACCGACACGCTCGATATCGCAAAGGTCATCCCCGGCCGAGGCAACTTCGCCGCGCTCGGCGGCTGGCTCGACGTCAGCGAGACGAGCGACGCATACTTGCTGCTCGGTGTCGACGGAGGGGTCAGCGTCTGGCTCGACGGGGCTCGCATCCACGAGCGACCTGCCCCGGCGCTGCGCGCGGGCGCCTTCGTGCCGATCCCGATGCACCTCGAGCCAGGTCGCCATCGCCTGGTGCTCTGGCTCGAGAGCTCGTTGCCCGACTGGGGATTCTGGGGCCGGGTCGTCTCGCAGAGCGATGGGCTGCCCCCTCCCGGGCTCAGCTTCGCGTTGCCAGAAACCGACGAGAGCGATAGCACGACGCTCGGGCGGGACCTACTGACCGTGGATCTGCGTCCGGGCGTCAGTGCCACGGGCTACGCCCCGCGGCTCGAGTTCAATTTTCCCCGCGGTTTTCCGGCAGAGCTGCTCAGGGGTGGAGAGGCCAGCCCCGCGGTGCGTCTGTCTGCGCCCGACACCGAGGGAAAGCCCAGGAGCTCCGAGCTCGCGGTAGGCCAGCTGAGCTGCGGCACACGCGGCGTGGGTGGCTATCATGTCCAGCTCCCGGCCCTGCCAGCGAGCGCCGGCGGAGCACTGCGCGTCGAGACGAAGCTTCCCTTCAGCAGCCAGAAGCTGGAGACGAAGCTGGATCCCGCGGTGCCTCAGGCCCTCGCGGCTGCCGCAGAGCAGCTGAAGGCGCTCGAGGGCCGCAGCGAGGCCGCCCCCAAGGCGCCGGATGCGAGCGTCCCCACGTTCGTGGATCCGGACGTGATCGCCTCCAGCCTGCGCCACGCGTCTCAGACACTACGACAGCAGGTCGAGGCCCGCGACGCTCGGGGCGTCTTGGAGGCCAAGCGCCGACTCGAGAGCCTGCTGGACGACCTGGGGGACGGCGTGGATCCCCTGGACGAAGCCGGGGTCCACTCGCTCGCGCTGCGCTCCGATCTCGACGGCAGCGATCAGCCGTTCGCGTTGCAGCTACCCAGCGGATACGCGAAGCGCAAGGCCAAGACGCGCTACCCATTGGTCCTGCTCCTGCACGGCTACAACGGTACTCCAGAGAGCGTGATGCGCGCGTTCCTCGACTCGTCGGGCGATGAGCCCCGTGTTCCAGGCATCGTGATCGCGCCGTATGCACACGGAAACGCCTTCTATCGAGAAGCGGGCGAGGTCGCGACCCTCGCTGCGCTGCGCTGGGCCATGAAGACCCTGGCCGTCGACCTCGAGCGCGTCAGCGTGACCGGGGTCAGCATGGGAGGGACGGGCACGGGCTACATGGCCGTGCGTTACCCGGAGCTCTTCAGCGCCGCCTCACCCCTCTGCGGCTATCACAGTTACTTCGTCCGCCGGGATACCTCGAAGCGCCCCATCCGCCCCTGGGAGAGCGCCCGCATGCATCACTGGTCTCCAGCGAGCTGGGCGGAGAACCTGAGGCACGTCCCGATGTTCGTCGCTCAGGGGACGAAGGACTTTCCTCACGACAACTCCAAGGTCCTGATCCGACGCCTGCGAGACCTGCACTACGACGTGATCGAGGAGTGGCCAGAGACGGGGCACTCGGTGTGGACCGAGGTCTGGGACGGTGCGGACGGCTGGCCCTGGTTGAGCGGCAAGCGCCGAGTGGAGGCACCGAGCGAAGTGCGCTTCGTGACCGATCAGCTGCGCTACGGAGCGCACTACTGGCTCGAGGTCACTCGCCTACAGACGCCTGGGAAGCTCGCCGAAGTCAAGGCTCAAGCCAGCGCAGGCAAGGTGCAGCTCGAGCTCTCCGGCGTGCGCGAAATGCGCTTCGTAGGGGCGCTCCCGAAGGGCGTGAAGAGTCCCGTCAGCGTCAAGATCGGTGAGCAAACACTGAGCGTGAAGGCGGACCAACAAGCGCTGCGCAAGAGCGGCGATGACTGGGAAGTGGTCGACCAGGAGGCTCCGCCAAAAGGCCACAAGCGCGCTGGCGTGGAGGGCCCGATCCGAGACGTGTTCATGGGGCCGGTCACGTTCGTATACGGTACTCGCCGCCAGGAGACGTCCCGCGCCACGTGGGAGCTGGCCCGGGCCTGGGCAGGAGGGCGAGGAAGCGCGACCCTCTCGTACCCGGTGGTCGCCGATCGAGACCTGCCCGAGGCCGATTTCTCCGCCAACAACCTGTTCTTGATCGGTGGTGCCCGAGACAACCTCGTGAGCGCGCGACTCGGGGTGAAGAGCCGCACGGAAACAGGTGGGCTCGAGCTGGGAGAGCTACGGTTCCCGGGCGCTGACGTGGGTTGCCTGTACGTGATGCCCAACCCGGCCAGCCCCGAGCGCTACTTGCTCGTGGCTGACGCGGTCACTGCCCAGGGCTACTACCTCACTGACGCGCTACCGGCGCTGTTGCCGGACTTCCTGGTCTTCGACCAGGGCGTGGTCCCCGCGGCGGGTCAGCAGGTCTTGAGCGACGGCCACGTGCTCGCTGGAGGCTTCTTCGACTGGGACTGGAGCCTGCCAAAGACCACTCAGGATCCGGAGGCAAAGCAGCGCTGACGCGACTCAGCGCTTGGTCCGCTTCGCGGGTCGGCGGCTGCCTGCTGCACTACGGCCAGCACTGCGGCTGCCCCCAGCACTGCGGCTGCCCCCAGCACTGCGGCTGCCCCCAGCACTGCGGCTGCCCCCAGCACTGCGGCTGCCCCCAGCACTGCGGCTCCCTCCAGCACTGCGGCTCCCTCCAGCACTGCGGCTCCCTCCGGCACTGCGGCTGCCCCCAGCACTGCGGCTGCCCCCAGCACTGCGGCGCTCTTCCGGTTCCGCGGACGTGCGGGAGCGACCCTTGCCACCGGGACGCTTGCCCACTGCGAGCGGCTTCTTGCTCGGCTTGCCCTGCGGAAGCTCCTGGACGCTGACCCGGCGCGGGACGCCGTACTGGCGTTTCAGCTCTTTGAGTTCGTTGACGTTCAGCTGACGCCACTCGCCGGGCCGCAGGTCCTCGGCGGTGATCCCGGCGAAGGACATTCGGGCCAAGCGCATGACCGGGAAGCCCGTCGCCTCTCCCAGCCGGTGGATCTGCCTGTTCCTGCCCTCCTTGAGCGTGATCTCGAGCCAGGTCTTTCCGTTGTCCCAGCGCAGACGCTTGACCTCCGCGGGCCGCGTGCGCTTGCCGTCGATCTCGATGGGACGACGCCAGCGCTCGAGGTCGAAGTCGTTGACCTCCCCCTGGACCTTGGCCACGTAGATTTTCTTTGTGGATTTTTTGGGGTGCAGCAGGGCGTTGGCAAACTCGCCGTCGTTGGTCATCAGGAGCACGCCGCTCGTGTGGTAGTCGAGGCGCCCTACCGGGACCACGCGCGCGCCAACTCGACGCACGAACTCCGCGATCGTCGCCCGCCCCTCGGGATCGCTCATGGTGCTGACCACATCTCGGGGCTTGTGGATGACCAGATAGACCGGCTTCTCGGGCACCAGGCGCTGGCCATCCACCTCCACCTTCTGCAGGCGAGGATCGGCCTTGAACCCCAGCTCTTGGACCACCCGGCCATCGACACGCACGCGCCCCGCGACGATCAGCTCCTCGGCGTGCCGGCGAGATGCGAGTCCCGCCTGGGCGATCAACTTCTGAAGGCGTTCTTCGGCCATGACCCCGACTGACTAGCGAGTCCGAGGGCGCCGCGCCAGCCAGGAACGGTCGTTCCGCGACGGTCCGGAGCTTTGTGGCTGGCTTTCTCGGCAAACGGGCTGTGCTATAGGGCCGGCATGCGTCGCGTAGAGAAGCCGTGGGGCCACGAACTGATCTGGGCACACACCGAGCGCTATGTAGCCAAGGTTCTGTTCATCAAGGCGGGCCACAAGCTCAGCCGTCAGTATCACCAGGTCAAGGACGAGACGCTGATGGTCGAGACGGGCGCGATGGACCTGGAGGTCGGTGAGCCGCCGAAGGTGGAGGTGCGTCGGATGAACCCCGGAGACGTCTTCCATGTGACCCCGGGCACCATCCACCGAATGGCCGCGGTCGAGGACACTCGGGTTTTCGAGGTCTCGACTCCCGAACTCGACGACGTCGTCCGACTCGAAGACAGCTACGGACGCGAAGGCACGAGCGCTCCCTGACAGCCGGCGCCGACGCCCCCTTTCACGAAGCGCGAGAGCTCAGTTGCGCTTGCGAGCGCTCACTCGGGCGTCGGTCACTCCAGCGTCGGTGGCCTCGGCCTCCTTGGCCTTTCGTTCCGCCTCCGCCTTCTCTTCTTCCTCGCGCTCCGCCTTCTCGGCGGCGAGCCGCGCAACCTCGTCGCGATCCCAGCGGTCGACGTGTCCATCGTGATCGAGATCCACGCCCATGCGCTCGAGCACGCCCTGATTGTAGATCTCCCAGACGTCGGCCTTGCCGTCGTAGTTGGTGTCGCGCTGCACGCGGCTGAGATCACCACGGACGTAGTACTTGAACTCGTCCGGTTTCCCATCGGAGTTCCGATCCACCTCGACCTTCGCCATGCGTCCGCGCGCGAAGGTGATCCAGGTATCGATGCGACCGTCGTAGTCGGAGTCCGCTTGTTCCCGTAGGGAATCGCCCTTCTCGTCGTAGGTACGCACCACGTCCTTCATGCCGTCCAGGTTCGTGTCGATTTCCCGACACAGCAGCACGCGACGCCGATCGTCCCCCTCCCCCACGATGGCGAATACGCGCCTCACGTTCGGCACCAGCGCGCCGGGACCGGTCGACTCGATCACTTCGCGGTCAGTGCGTCCCTTGAAATCGCAGCGCGACTGGTCTTCAGCGTTCGCGTTGGCGTTCGCGGCAGACCCGGACTTGGTGGGCATCTTGGGGCCCTCTTCATGACCGCCACCACAAGCCGCGATGGCAGCGCTCGCGAGCGCCACGGCGCCCAGGGCGATCATCCAGTCACGACGGGCGCGGATGCGCGCGCCAAAGGATCGTCCGCTCACTCTGACTTCTCCTCGTCGCTGGCGGGCGGAGCACTCTCACCGCCCTCCTTCTTGTCCATCTCCACAGGGACGTCGGACCCCGACTGCTCGAACGAGGGTCCCGCCTTCGCTGGACCGGAACGCTCTGGAGGCACGTAGCCACTGCCCGGCTGAGCGCATACGTCCACCGTCGCGCCTGGATCCGGCCGGCCGTCACCGTCGACATCCGAATGGATCAGCGGACACTGAGGCTTGTCTGGCGCGGGGTACTCCCACCACTGATCGATGATCGCGTCGCCATCGGAGTCGCGCTCGGTTCGCACCAGCTTGCCGGCTTCATAGAAATGCCAGGTATCCAGCTTGCCGCCCAGGGTCGTCGCCCGCTGCTGCTCCTTGAGCAGGCCCCCCTGGTAGGTCGAGATCTCGTCGATGCGACCATCGCGGTCGTAGTCGCTCTCCCGACGGCGCACCTGCCCCGACCCATCACGGTAGACCCAAGCGTCGATCTTGCCGTCGAAGTTGAGATCGACTGCCCGGCAGATTTCGGTGGCCCCACTACGCACGACGGTGATGTCGGGACGGCCGTCCCCGTTCACGTCCGTCTTCTGCCCGGAGTCGAGGTCACAGTCCTCGTGAACGATCGCAGTGTCCCGACGCTGCACGCCCTCACCATCCGGGGCGGACGACGCCGATACCGAAGCGCTGCACGCCGTAGCACCTCCCAGCGCGAGCAGGAGCACCAACGTCAGCCCCGACGACGAGCGGGCGTGGCGAAGACTCTCGCGCCACTCGGAGTTGTTCCTCGCCCCCCGCGAACAGACAACGATTCCCCTCACTTATCCCTCGGTCCAGCAAGTGTTGTTGGCATCAAGCTCTCGGCTTCAGCAACGGTGTACGGAGTCACCAAGCTAGTGCGGCATCGTAGGCGGCGCACCCAAGCGTGGCAAGGGCCCCACCCCCTGCCCGGCGCTCGCGAGTCTCCGCGCTCGAGCGCTCGGCTCTGGTGGCTCCCACGGCTGTCGGATGGGGGTGAGGCACCACTTCACCGCGCCTCGAGCCCGTTTCGGAGCGACGACGAGCTCCACGGCTTCCGCACATCCAAAGCCGCCTGCTGCCCGGCCGGAGGCCCGGGGCCGCGCGCAGAGACTGAACGGACGCAGGGTGAACGTGCCCCTCACCCCCGCCCACGAGCCAGTTAACCTATTGATTCTATTGAATTTATACAAAATCCGCCGCAAACGTGGTGGATTGACAATACACGTATGGGAATCTAATGTAACTGCAGTCGCCGCCACTCGTCTGACCGCGTCCGCCCCGCGCTCAGCGCTCGCCGCCCGGGAACCACCCATGTCACGTAAGAAGATATCGACGACGGTCTACATCACGCCGGAGCAGAACGACAAACTGCGCTTGCTGCACGACCGCACGAAGGTTCCCGTCGCTGTCTACATTCGAGAAGGCATCGACCTCGTGCTGAAGCACTACGAGCACGCGTTGCCAGGTCAGATGACGCTCGCTGACGCGCCGCCGCCAGTCCCAGCGCCGAGCAAGAAGTGAACGGGTGTAGCCGCGCGTGAACGTCGCATGAGTCAGCGGCGAAGTAGCGAACGACGTGACGCAGAGCTGGGCGTGGCTGCGCACGAAGGAAAGCGCGTTGTGATGCGTTTCGGGTTTTGCCGTTCGCGGGTTCAGCGCTAGGGAGGCGAGTCCTCGGCGCTGCGCCATCGAGCACGTCAGACGGCTCCTCGCACTCGCCGACTTCCCCATCGACGCGCGACGACGCGTAGCAGCAGCGTCCAGGTGCGCGTCCCCAATCAAGCTCCCCCATGGCGAACAACAGTCACATCCGCAACTTCTCCATCATCGCGCACGTCGATCACGGCAAGTCGACCCTCGCCGACCGCATCCTCGACGTCACCGGCGCCCTCAGCGCGCGCGAAAAGAAGGAGCAGTTCCTGGACAAGCTCGAGCTGGAGCGCGAGCGCGGCATCACCATCAAGGCCCAGAACGTGCGCCTCCCTTACAAGGCGAAGGATGGGCGCACCTATCAACTCCAGCTCATCGACACGCCAGGCCACGTGGACTTCAGCTACGAGGTCAGTCGCAGCCTCGCGGCCTGTGAGGGCGCGCTGCTGGTGGTCGACGCCACCCAGGGCGTCCAGGCTCAGACCGTAGCCAACGTCTACCTCGCTCTCGAGAACGACCTCGAGCTGATTCCCGTACTCAACAAGATCGACCTGCCGTCGAGCGACGTGGACAGCACAGCGCAACAGATCGAGGAGGTGATCGGACTCGATTGCAGCGGCGCGCTGATGGTCAGCGGGAAGACCGGCGCTGGCGTCCCTGAGCTACTCGAGGCGATCATCGAGCGCGTTCCACCGCCCAAGGGAGACGCCACCGCCCCGCTTCAGGCGCTGATCTTCGATAGCTGGTATGACGCGTATCGCGGCGCGGTGGTGATGGTGCGTGTGGTCAATGGCACGCTCAAGAAGGGCGAGAAGGTGCGCATGCTCGCCACGGGGCGCACCTACGAGGTCACCGAGATCGGCTGCTTCTCCCCCCACCCCACCGCGCTCAAGGAACTGGGACCAGGCGAAGTCGGCTTCCTCGCTGGGAACATGAAGAGCGTCGAGGACTGCAAGATCGGCGACACCATCACCGCCGCGGTGAACGGCTCGACCACGGCGCTCTCGGGCTTCAAGGAAGTGAAGCCAATGGTGTTCGCGGGCGTCTACCCGACCGACTCCGCGGACTACGAAGACCTGCGGGACGCTCTGGGGAAGCTCCACCTGAACGACTCGTCCTTCGTCTTCGAACCAGACACGTCGGACGCGCTGGGATTCGGCTTTCGCTGTGGGTTCCTGGGCCTGCTCCACATGGAGATCATCCAAGAGCGCCTCGAGCGTGAGTACAACCTCGACCTGATCACGACGGCGCCGTCGGTGGTCTATCATGCATGGATCAAGGGCGGCGAGGAGATGGTCCGCGTCGACAACCCGTCGAAGATGCCTCCAGTTGGGGAGATCGAGCGCATCGAAGAGCCCATCATGAAGGTCGTGGTCCACGTTCCCGCCGAGTACGTCGGCGCGGTGGTGGCCTTGTGTGAGGAGCGCCGTGGGGTGCAGCAGAACATCCACTTCGCCACCCAGGATCACGTGGTCATCACCTACGAGCTTCCGCTCTCCGAGGTCATCTTGGACTTCCACGACAAGCTGAAGAGCGCTTCGCGTGGCTACGCAAGCATGGACTACGAGCTCACGGGTTACCGTGGAGATGACCTGGTGAAGCTGGACATCCTGGTCAACGGTGAACCGGTGGACGCACTCAGTGTGATCGTCCACCGCGCCTTCTCGACTCATCGCGGCCGGGCGCTCGCCGCGAAGATGAAGGAACTGGTGCCACGACAGCAATACGACGTGGCGATTCAGGCGGCGATCGGCGCCAAGATCATCGCGCGCACCAACGTTCGCGCCTTGCGCAAGGACGTGACCGCCAAGTGCTACGGCGGAGACATCTCGCGCAAGCGAAAGCTGCTGGAGAAGCAAAAGGCGGGCAAGCGTCGAATGAAGCAGTTCGGCAAGGTGGACGTGCCTCAGGAGGCGTTCCTGGCCATCCTCAAGCTGGACTCCTGACTCGCGCTTCCTTTCCACCGAGGGTTCTGGGACGGTGCTGCCCCGCGCGACGTCCCTTGGTTTTCCTTTCGCGTCCTGGGCGCGGATTCCTGAATCGGAGACAGCATGGATCGAGACGCGCTAGACGCCCTCAACGCGAGCCTGCCAGCAGACCAACGAGTCGAATACCTCGGCTCCGCTGCGTTCGGGCCCAAACTCGCCGTGGAGCGCTACCGGCTGAGCAACGGCCTCGACGTGCTGGTGTGCGAGGACCATTCGGCGCCCGTCGTCGCCTATCACACTTGGTTCCGTGTGGGTTCGCGCCACGAGCGCGAGGGCAAGACAGGGCTCGCGCACCTGTTCGAGCACCTGATGTTCAACGAGACCGAGAACTTGCCCAAGGGCGAGTTCGATCGCCGTCTGGAGGAAGCCGGAGCGGACACCAACGCCTCGACCTGGCTCGACTGGACCCACTACAACATCGCGGTGCCCGAAGACCAGCTGCCCTTGGTGATCCGGCTCGAGGCCGAGCGCATGGGTTCCCTCGTGCTCAAGGAGCCACAGGTGGAGAGCGAGAAGGAAGTGGTGGCGAACGAGCGACGCTACCGCGTGGACGACGACGTCGAGGGCGCGATCAACGAAGTGCTCTGGGCGACGGCGTACACGAAGCATCCGTATCATCACCCCACGATCGGCTGGATGGCGGACATCCAAGGCTTCACCACCGAGGACTGTCGGGGCTTCTACGAGGCCTACTATGCCCCGAACAACGCGTGTGTCGTCGTCGTTGGGGATGTGCAAACGGCGGATTTGCTCAGGCAGATGGTAGACGCCTACGGTGCCCTTGCCCCCTTCGACTTGCCGTTGGAGGACAGCTGGCCAGAGCCGACCCAGAACGCCGAACGACGCGTGGAGCTGACTCAGCCAACCACGACCGAGAAGGTCGCAGTGGCCTACCACGCCCCGGCGCTGGGGGACTTCGATCACCCTGCACTCGCGGTGCTCAACGAGGTGTTGTCGGGCGGTCGGGCCAGCCGGCTCTACGATAGACTGGTCACCCAGCTGGAGCTGGCGAGCGAAGTGCGGACCTTCCTCGGCCCGTTCCGCGATCCAGGTCTGCTCGAGGTCTACGCTTCCGCACGGGAAGGCGTGAGCGCAAGGCGGCTCCTGGAGGTGATCGACGAGGAGCTGGGACGCCTCCTCGTCGAGCCAGTACCGACTCCCGAGCTGGAGCGCGCGTGCGCGAGGATCGAGCTGGGGTTGCTCGGCGGCCTGGAGAACGTCGATGGTCGCGCGAGCACGATTGGGTTCTACGAGACCGTGCTGGGGCGCCCTGGGGCGGCCTTCGAGCGCCTCGAGGCGATGCAGCGAGTGACCTCCAGCGACCTGCTCCGAGTCGCGAGGCGCTACTTGAAGCAAGAGCAACGCACCCTGGTGCTGGTCTATCCGACCCGCGATGGGCAGGAGGCAGCGTGATCGAGGTCCTGGTCGAGAGAGACTCTGCCCTACCCTTGGTGCATTGCTCGCTGGCGCTCCGCATCGGCTCCGTCACGGATCCTCCCGGCAAAGAGGGCCTCACCCGGCTGCTGTTTCGACTGATGCGTCGCACGGGTGGAGGAACCACGCCGCGCGTCCTGGACGAGCGCATCGATCGCCTGGGCTCCGCGCTCTGGGTCGACGTCAGTCAGAGCACCTCAGGCATCCACGGCACGGTGATCTCCCGCAACCTCGAGCCATTCCTCGAGGTGCTGACCGACGTCGTGATGCGCCCTGGCTTGGACGCCGCGGAATTCGAGCGACTCAAGCGCGAGGCTCAGAGTGAACTCGTCGAGGTGCTGGACAGCGACCGCAGCCTCGCCAGGCGCTGGTTCGCACGCCGTCTCTTCGCAGGACACCCGTACTCCCGCCCGACCGGCGGTACCAAAGAGACCTTGGGTGCGATCCAGCTGGAAGACCTCCAGCAGCGCTACAGGCAGCTGTTTTGCCCAGAGAACCTGGTCCTCGCGATGGCGGGCGACGTGGCTGAGAGCAGGGCTCGGGCCTTCGCCGAAGAGCTGGAGCGGGCATTACCTCGCGGCAACGCTGCCGTTGATCCGACACCCGAGCCAAGCCAGCGCCCCGGTCGCCACCTGGCGTTCGTCGACAAGCCAGAACGTACTCAGACTCAGATCCTGATCGGCTGTCTGGGGAGTCACCCTCATGACCCAGACCACCTGGCGCTCCACGTTGCCAACACGGTCTTTGGGGGCACCTTCACTTCACGACTGACTCAGGAGGTCAGAGGCAAGCGCGGTTGGTCGTACGGCGCCTACGCGAGCCTACCCGTCGATCGCCGACGCCGCAGCTTCAGCATGTGGACGTTCCCGAAGGCGAGCGACGCCCTGGCCTGCGTCCAGCTCGAGCTGCAGCTCTTCGAAGACTGGGTGGAGCGCGGCATCACGCAGGAGGAGCTAGACTGGGTCAAGGCGTACCTGGTGCGCTCCCACGCGTTCGCAGTGGACAGCTCCGCCAAGCGCGTCGGTCAACTCCTCGACATGGAACTCTACGGGCTCCCGGAGGGTTACCACACGGAATACACCAAGCGGGTGGCCGCCGTGACGCTGGAGACGGCGAATCAGAGCCTGCGGCGCCTGACGCCTCGGGACCTGTTGATCAGCGTCGTGGGCAGCCGGGAGCCCATTTTCGACCAGCTCGCCGCGGGGATACCACACCTGGAATCCAGCGAGGTCATCCCCTTCGACGCGGACTGAGCCCGCAACCTGTGTTGCGGCGCGATCCCTGTCGCGCCGCGATCTGCCCGACATCGTCGGCGCGCTCACCGTCCTGCGCTCACTCCAGCTCGAGCAGCTTGGCGACCTGCAGCGCCACTGCGGTAGCCCGCGCCGTGAGATCGTCTTCCGCGGCGGTGACGGACTGATCAGCGTCCAGGGGCTGACGCAGGTCGACGTAGATCTTCAGCTTGGGCTCGGTGCCGCTTGGCCTGACCAGGATGCGACCCGTATCGAGCTCGATGGCGACCAGGTTCGCACTGGCCAGCCAGCGGGGGCGATCGGCCGCGCCTTGCTGGTAGTCCGTGACGCTCATCACCTCCGCCTCACCGACGTGGGTGGGCGGACTGGAGCGCAGGCGCTCCATCGCCGCGGCGATGGCCTGAGCGCCGTCGGAGCCCGGCATGGTGATGCTCTTCTGCGTGCTCACCCACAAGCCATGCTCTCGGTAGAGCTGATGGAGGCGCTCGACCACACTGAGCCCTTGCGACTTCAGGGCGGCGACCAGCTCAGCGAACAGCACCGCTGCGCTGATCCCGTCCTTGTCGCGTACCAGATGCCCCGCGGAGTAGCCGATCGCCTCCTCGAATCCGAAGACGTAACTCACTCCCCCCTTCGCTTCGAGATCCATCGCTGCGTTCCAGATCCACTTGAAGCCCGTCAGAGTCTGATCCCAGTACGCGTCGTAGCGCTTGGCGATCTCGCCGAGCATCGGGCTGGAGACGATGCTGGAGAGCACCATCCGGCGTGGAGTGGTCGGCGCGGCCGCGAGCATGAAGTCGGCCAGCAGGACACCGATCTGGTTGCCGGTCAGCTGCAGCCAACGACCGCTCGAGGTCTTGACGCACACTGCCAGGCGATCCGCGTCGGGATCGTTGGCCAGGATCAGCTCCGCGTCGCACTCCTTGGCGAGCTCCAGGGACAGATCGAGCGCGCCCTTCTCCTCCGGGTTCGGAAACTTGACCGTAGGGAAATGCCCATCTGGTTCGAACTGCTCCGCCACGGCGTGCACCTTGCGGAACCCGGTTTGCTCGAGGCCGCGCATCACGAACCTGCCGCCCACTCCATGCAGCGGCGTGTAGACGATGGCGAAGTCGCGATCCACGCGCAGCTTCGGCCGGAGCGCGTCGAGGTCGGCGAAGTAGCGTTCAATCAGCGCCGAACCGATCACCTCTGAGAGCTCACCCGCACCTCCACGTTTCACCCCGGAGGCGGACTCGACGCGGGCGATGCGCTCGGCGATCTCGCCGTCCACCGGTGGGACGATCTGCGCGGCATTCGCGGCGTACACCTTGTACCCGTTGTACTCGGGCGGGTTGTGGCTGGCGGTGATGCACACCGCAGCGCTCGCCGACAGTTGCCGTGCGGCATACGCCACGATCGGCGTCGGCACTGGTTGCTCGAAGTAGCGCACCGGGATCATCGCCCCTTCGAGCACCTGCCGGGTAGCGGTCATGAACTCGTCGCTCGACAGCCGCCCGTCACGCCCCAGCACCACGGGTAGGGTCTTGGCATCGGGCACCCGGGCCAGCAGGTAGTCCGCCAGACCGCGCGTCGTGCGGATCACGTTCGCCAGGTTCATTCGTGAACGGCCACCCCCGACCACCCCACGCAACCCGGCGGTTCCAAACTCGAGGTCGGCGCCCATGCGCTCCTCGAGCTCGTCACGCTCGTCCCCGGCGATCAGCGCCTCGAGTTCCTCTCGGTCCGCAGCGCTGGGGTCCTGGGCCATCCACTCACGGGCACGTTCGACGACATCCTTCTCGCTCATGGCCTTGAGGATAGCGAAGACTCCGGAGATGCCCACGCCAAGCGGCAAACGCCCGTCGAGTCGGGGCCCAGGACGCAGGATTGGCCGAGGCCTCCAGCCAAGCCGCGCGCATTCCCCCGAGGCAAACCCGCACACCTTGCGCGGCGGAAGGGAGTCGTTGACTAGGCGCCGGGCGCGAGCTTCTTGCGCAGCTTGAGGGGTTCACCGTGGAGCGCGAGCTGGCCGCAGGCCGCGTCGACGTCGTCGCCCCGGCGAACTCGCACGAAGCAGCTGACGCCCGCCTCCGCCAGGCGCTCGCGAAACGCGGCTACCTGTGCCGACCTGGGCGCCCTGAGCTCCGACGCCGAGATGGGGTTCATCGGGATCAAGTTGACCTTCACCCGCAATCCAGCCAGCAGCTCGATCAAGCGATCGGCATGGCCGAGGCTATCGTTGACACCGTCGATCAGGGTGTACTCGATGGTGATGCGGCGGCGAACGGGCAGCGGGTAGTCATGCAGCGCGCGAATCAGTTCTTCCACGGGGTAACGCTGGTTCATGGGCAAGATGCGGCTCCGCGTGTCGTTGTCTGGCGCATGCAGGCTGATCGCCAACCCGATCTTGCCACCGAAGTCTTCGCCGAGGCGACGGATGCCGGGCACCAGCCCGACGCTACTCACCGTGAGGCGCCTGGGGCTCATGCCCAGGCCATCGGGATGGGTGATGAGCCGGATCGCCCGCAGCGTCTCGTCATAGTGATGCAGGGGCTCCCCCATGCCCATGAAGACCAGGTTCCTCAGGTCCTCCTCGGGCTCGAGGTAGCGCTTGGCGACCAGGACTTGAGCCACGATCTCTTCGGCGCGCAGACCGCGCTGCAAGCCGGCTTGGCCGCTCGCACAGAAGACACAGCCCATCGCGCATCCATGCTGTGTGGAAATGCACAAAGTGACTCGCTCCCGTGGTGCGGCTTCGTCGTCCGGGTCGAAGCTCGCCGAGGCCGCGTCTGCGTCTTCGGCGGAGGTCTCTCCAGCCGCCGCCTCGCGAGTCATCGGTATCAAGACGCACTCGACCAGCCCCCCTCCGTCGAGCTCGAGCAGCAGCTTGCGCGTCCCATCCTTGGACCGCAGCACCTTCGCCACCTGGAACGGCTCCGCCAGGCCGCCCTCGACCAGGCGGCTCCGCAGGGCCTTCCCCAGATCCGTCATCTGTTCGGGATCCATCACACCCCGCTGGTGGATCCAGCGGAACACCTGACCGGCTCGATAGGCCTTCTCCCCTTGAGCCAGCAGCGCCTCACGCCACTCCTCGGGGAAACGCGCGACGGGATGAAGTTCAGTGGTCATGTTCCTTGGTCCTTCTCTCCCTCGCGAGCCTTCGCCTCGTCCCAGTAGCCATCCAGCTCCGAGAGAGCGAGCCCCGACGTCGGCTTGCCGCGTTCGTCCCGCGGCCAGTCCCCGTGTGATGCTCTCACGGACTCTTCGACGTGGGCAAAGCGGCTCTGAAACTTGTCGCACGTCCGGCGCAGCGCCCGCTCGAGGTCCACGCCGCGATGCCGCGCCAGGTTCACGAGAGCGAACAGCACATCGCCGAACTCCGCCTCGATCCCGTCGCCATCGCCACCTGAAATCGCCTGATCGAGTTCTCCGAGCTCCTCGTCCAGCTTGGCGCGAGAGCCATTGGCGTCAGGCCAGTCGAAGCCCACCCTCGCCACCTTCTCGGAGATGGTGTGGGCCCGCCGAAGCGCTGGCAGCGAACGCGGCACGCCGTCGAGCAGCGGTCGCCATCCCTTTTCTTCCCGTTTGATCTCCTCCCAGCGGCGCGCGATGCGGGCCCTGCCAGCTGCGTCAGCCTGGTCGACCGGGGGCTCCTCGAACACGTGGGGGTGACGCCTGACGAGCTTCTCGCAGATGTCTCCCAGGGCATCGTCGGGACCGAACGCCCCCTCCCTTCGAGCCAGTTCCGCAAGGAAAACAACCTGAAATGCGAGGTCCCCGAGCTCCTCCCGGAGTTCAGCGCGGTCGCCGCCGTCTATGGCGTCGATCACCTCGCAGGCCTCCTCGAGCACGTAGTCGCGCAGGCTCTCGGGGGACTGCTCTCGATCCCAGGGACAGCCGTCGTCCGCCAGCAAGCGGCGCATCAGGGCGACCAACACGGAGAAGGTGTCTCCGCGCTGCTCGGCCAATGGAATCTTGGCTGGAAGCTCGAAACCGCGCGCCATGGGGGCTTGCTCTAGCACAGGTCGTGGCGAGGGCGCGCACGGCGCCGAACCAGCGCGCCTCACCCCCGATCGAGCGAGGGCCAATCGAGTCGTATCCGGGTCGGCCCTTCAGAACAGGTAGCGCTCGCCCGAGTCACACAAGATGGTGACGACGTTCCCGGACTCGAGCTGGCTCGCGACTTCGATGGCGGCGTGGACGTTGGCCCCAGATGACGGCCCAACCAGGAGCCCCTCTTCTCGCGCCAGGCGACGCACCATGCGCTCGGCGGCGACGTCACTCACGCCGATGACTTCGTCGAGCAAGTCGCGCTCGAGGATCTCGGGAACGAACCCTGCGCCGAGCCCCTGAATGCCGTGCATGCCCGGTCGCTTTCCGCTCAGCACGGCGCTCGCCGCGGGTTCGACCGCGACCACACGGAGCGTCTTGCCCAGCTTCTGTTTCAGCACGGCACCGACTCCAGTCACCGTGCCCCCCGTGCCGACGCCAGCCACGAAGGCCGCGATTTCGCCGTCGAGCTGCTCGAGGATCTCCAGCGCCGTTCCCCGGGCATGAGCCATCGGGTTCGCGGGGTTGCTGAACTGGCTCGGCATGAACGCGCCAGGCGTCGACTTGAGCAGCTCCTGAGAACGCTTGACTGCGCCGGCCATGCCGTCCTGGGCGGCGGTGAGGACGATCTCGGCACCGTAGGCGCGCAGGATGTAGCGACGTTCGAGGCTCATGTCCTCAGGCATCACGAGCACGCAGCGATAGCCGCGCACCGCAGCGATCATCGCCAGGCTGATGCCGGTGTTGCCGCTGGTGGCTTCGATGATGCTCGCCCCCGGCTTGAGCTTCCCCGCTCGCTCCGCGGCGAGGATCATGGATAGCGCGGGACGGTCCTTCACACTGCCCCCCGCGTTGACGAACTCCGCCTTGCCCCAGATCTGCGCACCGCCAGCGTGGATGCGACCGAGGCGCACCAGGGGAGTCCCGGCGACCAAGCCCAGTGCACCATCGGCGACGAGGAGCCCGCTCTGCGTGCGACGGGCAGCCTCTGGAATGTGAATGGGAAAAGCTTTGCGATCGCTCATGGGGTCAGGCGACGAACGGTAGCATCACCGGTCTTGTGCCGCGATGGCCGAGAAATCCGGCTCGCGCTCAAGCGTCGGCGAGCACCCGGACCGAGCGTCCCTCGACCTGGAGTTCCCCGGCGATGGCCGCGCTCTTGAGGAATCCGAAGCCGAGCACGCGACTGGCATCCGGGGCCTGTACTCGCGACCGCAGCTGCCCAACTCCCGTACCTCCGGCGTCGCTGACCTCCGCGTCGACGGCTGGTAGGCCATCTCCAGCGATGGACAGGGGGAACAGACTCCGCCGCACCTTGCCGCGCATGTCCTGCATGCACACCACCTCTTGGCCCAGGTAACAGCCCTTGTCCCAATCGACGGGCGCTTGACCCAGGGCGCGATGGGCGATGCCCGCCTCGTGGGGATTGCTCTCGATGGAGTAGTCCACACCCCACTCCGGCAGGTAGCGCTCGACGCGCAGCGCGGCCCACTCCGCCGGCTCGAGCGCCTGTGCTCCCGACGCACCCAGGCGAGTCTCCAGCTCGGCCAGCTCGCCCTTGGCGACGGCGACCAGCGCGCCACCGAAGCCGGTCACGTCCAGCGCTCCCCACGCGCCACCGCTCGCCTCGGCGCAGCGTTCGGAGTCCGGGCCGACCAGCATCAGTAGCTGCTGATCCGGGGCAAGCTCCAGCTCGGCGTCCTCCATGATCAAGAAGCGGTCGAGCAGCTCGACTAGGGCCCGCGCCTGATCTGGCGGAGTGAAGACCAACAGCTCGTCAGCGCGCTCGAGCATCCACAGCTCGCTCTGAATCTTGCCTTGTTTGGTCAGCGCGAGCCCCCAGCCAGCGACACCCGGCTTCACCCGGGAAACGTCGTTGGTCAGGAGACCGTTGAGCCACGACTTGCGGTCCGGTCCGCGCACACTGAAAGCTTCGTGCGCCGCGCGAGCAACGTACACGCAGCTCGCTGAGGTGGTGAGGTGTTCGGGAGGCCAGGACGCCGCGGACATGAGCTAGGTCCTAGTGCGCTGACACCCGGCTCGCAACGTTACTGCGTCCGCCACCCGCTCAATCGAGGGCGATCCCGTCGCTGGCCAGCGGATAGATCGGTCCGTTCGTCACGGTCAGCGTCTCTTGATCGCCGCTTGGCTTGCGCAGCTTGAGCTTCACGCCAGTGGAGGCGTTGGCGTTCACCAGACTCTGCGCGTCGCCCTCCTCGAAGCTGGGCACCGGCTTGTCCTGGATCGCCAGGATCTCGTCCCCCTTCTGAACGCCAAGTCGGCCTGCTGGCGACTCCTGGATCACGCGGCTGATGAAGATGCGCTCGGTGCGCAGCTCGTAGTAAAATCCCAGTCCGATCTTCGCGTGCGCCGGTTCGACCCGCAGCGTCACGGACGCCCCGCTGTCGCAGTCGAACGCCACCTCGCCCTGGTACGCGTCCTCCTTCAAGCTCGACAGTCGCTTCACGCAGATCGGGTGGTTGTTCACCGGGTTCGAATCCCACACCTCGATGCGCAGCTTCGAGCCGCGGGGGATGCGGTAGTTCGCCTTCTTCTGGTTGGGCCACGTGGGGTTGGTGGTGTTGCTCTGCACCGGCGTGCGAAACAGCTCGCGGTCGTTCAGGAACAACACGCCGTAGGGATCGGGAGCGGCGCCTCCGAGCTTGTCCCACTTGCGTCCGTCTCGCGTGGTGCTGGGGATGCGCGCTTGCTTGAAGCCCAGGAACAGCAAGTCCTCCGGCGGCGGTGGGTTCAGCTCGCGCCCTGCCGGAGGAGGCCTCAGCGGAGACGAAAGCTCGGGATAGACGGCGCCACAAGCCACGCTGGCCAGGCCGACCAGGACCGCGACAGATACGCCCCAGCGACGACTCGAGTCGGCCCGAAGGGTGATCCTCCACGCGCGGTCAGCAGCCCGCGGGTGACTCGTTGCTTTGACTCCCATGCAACCCGTCAGGCTAGTGCCCCAGGTGCGTGATTTCCAGTGTTTTGCCGCGACAGTGCTGCTCGGCGGTGCGCGGTTTCGTCGAGCGGCTCGTCCGAGCACGCGCACCCCGCTCGCTTCCCGGGTGGGTTTCGCAGGGTTCTCGGGCAGGTTCCCACGACGGCGTTCCGGAGCGGCTTCGAGGAGCGGGTTCGGGGGGGAGGGGCAGGCGGCCTTGATGTCGCCGCACGGCCATGCGCGAGAGCGGTCGCAGTCTAGCCCCGATTGAGCTATGCGCGCTCTCCATGAGCGACAGCACGACGCACGAGGCAGTAAGCGTGGGCGAGCTGGGGCAGCACGTGGGTCAGGTCGTGTTGCTCCAGGGCTGGCTGAAGAACATGCGCAGCTCGAAGAAGCTGCACTTCCTCGAGCTGCGCGATGGCAGCGGCGTCGCGCAGTGCGTGGTCTTCAAGGGCGACGTCTCCGCCGAGACCTTCGAGCTCGCGGGGACACTGACCCAGGAGTCGTCCCTGCGCGTCCTCGGTGAGGTGCGGGAGCACCCCAAGCAGCCGGGCGTCTACGAGATCGGCGTGAAGGAGGTCAGCCTGCTGGCCCCCTCGACTGACTTCCCGATCAGCCCCAAGGCACATGGCACCGACTTCCTGATGGATCATCGACACCTCTGGCTGCGCTCCACCCGCCAGCACGCGATCCTGCGCGTTCGACACGCGATCATCCAAGCCGTGCGGAATTTCTTCGACTCCCGCGACTTCACGCTGGTCGATGCGCCGATCTTCACGCCCAACGCCTGCGAGGGCACGAGCACGCTCTTCGAGACCGACTACCATGGCCAGCCCGCGTATCTGACACAGAGCGGGCAGCTGTACATGGAGGCTGCCGCGGCCGCAGTCGGCAAGGCCTACTGTTTCGGACCCACTTTCCGCGCAGAAAAAAGCAAGACCCGACGCCACCTGGCAGAGTTCTGGATGGTCGAACCGGAGGTCGCTTTCATGGACCTCGACGGTGACATGCAGCTGGCCGAGGACTTCCTGTGTGCGATCGCCAGTCACGTCCTAGAGACCCGCAGGCCCGAACTGGAGACGCTGGAGCGGGACATCAGCAAGCTCGAGTCGATCAAGGCCCCCTTCCCGCGCATCACCTACACCGAGGCGATCGACATCCTGCGCTCCGAAGGACACGACGCAAAGCTAGGCGACGACTTCGGAGCCGACGAGGAGACGGTGATCTCGTCCAGGTTCGATCGGCCGGTGATCGTCCACCGCTACCCCGCGGCGCTGAAGGCCTTCTACATGAAGCAAGACCCGGCGAACCCGGAGCTGTCGCTGTGCATGGACGTGCTGGCGCCCGAGGGCTATGGCGAGATCATCGGCGGAGGCCAGCGCGAAGACGACCTCGCACGGCTCGAGCACATGATCGACCACCACCAGCTGCCGAAGGAAGCCTTCGAGTGGTACCTCGACCTGCGCCGCTACGGTAGCTTCCCACACGCGGGCTTTGGCCTCGGCATCGAACGCACCGTGGCCTGGCTCTGCGGCTTGCCGCACGTGCGCGAGACCATCCCGTTCCCACGCATGCTGTCTCGCCTCGCTCCCTGAGGCTCACGCTTCCGGGGGCTTGCTCCGAGTCGCGAGATCCTGTGCTTCCGCGAGGTACGGCGTGCCGTCCTCAGCGCGGAGCAGACCGCACTCGCTCGCGACGTGATCACGATACGTGACCCATGCTGCGAGGACGGCCCGCATGTGCTCGAGCATGGCCCCGTGGTGGGCCGGGGCGCCGTGCTCCAACAAGCACCGCCAGGCCGCCGCGCGGTGACTCCCTTCCACCTGGCGGTGCGCACGCGTCAACGCGAGGCGCTCGATCGGCAGGCCGTAGTGCTTCACGAGCGGGTGCTGCTCGAGGGGCGCCTGGGGTCGCTTCGGGGCGCGTGGGTCCAGCTCCCCGCGGTCGAAGCGTGTGCCCTCGAGGAACAGGGTCGTCACCGCGGCAGCCACCTCCCAGGGCTGTCCGATCGTCGCTCGATCAATTGCCGCCCGGAACTGCCGAGCGCCAGCGATCAGCTCCACGTGCTGGAAGCGCTCCAGATCCATGCCAAGTCCGCGCGGATACTCGAGGAAGAGCTCGGGGTGAGGGCGCCCCGCCGAGATCCCTCCGGTCTCTTCCTCGTACACGTTCTCGATCAACTCACGCCGCACGGCAGGGATGGGGCAGACCACGTACGCCCGAGCCACGAGCAACGGAAAGTCGCGAACGTAGGTTGCGTACTCCTGTTCCAGGTGAACGTGCAGTCGGTCACGGCGCACCAGCCCGGACGTGAAGCCAGGCCACGCCCAGTGGTGCTTCTGCTCCATCACACCAAGCAGCGCTTCCTTCAGCTCGTCGGGTCTCATTCGCTCCTCCAGAGTACCCGAACTCCGGGCTGGCGCTCGGTCCGACACGTGACACTTCGTGCCCCCCGCGAGGTTCTAGAGCGCTACGTAGCGCTACTGCACAGCGGTGGCTCCCTCACCCGAGGTGAAGCGGACGAGTGAGGCGAAATCAGTGCACGAGCGTCGCGTTCATGGGACAGCCCCTGGGGCAAACTCTTAAAGTACTGCCTGAGCTATCGCTCGCCAGCCGAGTTCGTGTTCAGCGCCAGCCGAGCCAGAGCAAGACGACCGACCGAGGTGTCTAACACACCGTATCCTCATGGCATTGCGAGGGGCTTCCGACGGTGCCGCTAGGTCGCCGTCGAAGAGCGCTCCCAGGCCGCAACTCCAAGCGTCGGCGCGCAGCCGTGACACCCGGATCATGGCGTCGATGTGAACGAGCGCGGATCCGCGGCACACTTCACGAGCTGCCGCATGGCTCAGCGGCGATCCGCCGCACCCCTCCTCCCCCGCTGTGCAAGCTCGATACGGCACACAACCCCGCGCTGCGCTCGACGCAGGCCGAAGTTTTGGAACCCTGCCTGCGCTCATCCGTCTCTCTGACAGATCCCTAGCGAGGTGCGCATCGCCAGCTCTTCGCGTAGGCTTATACATGACGCCACCCATGCCCCAGCCGAACACTCACACGCAGTGCACCAAGACAAGGGATGCACGCGTGTCGAGCGGAGCGCTGCTGGCTACTCAGTCATCGCGCGGTGCGCTCACTGAGTCGGGTGATGCAACCAGAACATCCCGCGAAGCCGCAGAGCCACAGGCTCGCGGTGTCTCTCGCGGAAACGTGGTCCCTCCGTCGAAGGGCCGCCAAGCAAGGAGGTCACGATGAGGATGTTTGGCTTCATCGGCAATCGCCAGGATCTCGGGGCGCGAATCCTCGAGCTGACGCCCGCGGTGCTTCGCGTGGAAGCGCCCAAGGGACAACCCCTCGGCTGGGGCATTGGCTTCTACCAATCGGGAGAAGTCCTGCTCAGGCGCCGACCGCTGGACGAGCGAGCGGTGATCGACCTGATGGAGGTCACTCACGGGGTCAAGAGCGACGTGCTGATCGGGCACGTGCGCATGCCGACCATCGGAAATCTCCGCACGGAAAATACGCATCCCTTTCGCTACCGACAGTGGCTGATGGCCCAGACGGGCACCATCGCGGGCTTCGACCGCGTGCGTGAGCGGATGCTCGAGTCTCAACCCGAGTTTCTGCGCAGGAACGTGCGGGGCGACACGGACAGCGAGTGCTTCTTCTACCTGTTCCTGTCGTTCCTGCACGACGCCGGACATCTCGACGACGAGTGGGTGAACCCGGAGCACGTGAGAGCGGCGCTGCGCTCGGCGATCGCTCTGGTGGACCGGCTCACCGCCGAGGTCGGTGAGCCGGAGAAGCGAGGCGATCTGCTTCTGACCAATGGCGAGCAGCTGTACGCGGTGCACCGCGGTGACGGCATGGGTCTGCGGCGCATCGAAGGCAAGGCCGAGGTCGAGGAGCTGTTTGGCCAGGATCGGCTGACTTCAGGCGGGATCCCAGCCATCGAGAGCACCCGCTTCTACGTGGTCAGTTCTGGCGCTCCCGACTTGCCCGAGCGCTGGGAGCGCGTGCCCGAAGACACCATCCTCACCCTGTCTCGTACGGAAGACCCCGAGCAGGAAGCGCTGTAGTAGTATCCGGGCCGTGCTCCGCTGGTACAGGCCACAGCTACGCGCGCTGGTGTACGCGCTGGGTTCGCTCACGGTGGGGTGCGCCGGCTCCCAGGCAGCGCGCTTCGAAACCGTCAGCGAGTTCCCGGAGGATGCCGAGCGGCACCCGGCTGGCGTCTCCGTCGATCCAGTCAGCGAGCTGCCTCCCAGCCAGGACCGGGCTGACACCAGCGCCGGGGTCGTGGTCCTCACCACGCCAGCGGATCCCGCCCAGGGGCGGGAGTCCGTGCGCCGCTTCTTCCGCGCGGTGGTATCCGAGTCCACGGAGGACCTGGAGGCGGAGCTCGGAGAGAACGCGCAGATCCAGCTCAGCTCTGGCGCGCGACTTCCGGTGGCGGCCTTCTGGCGTCAGCGCTTCGCGAGCCTGGACTACGCCGCCCTCGCAGGCTCGCCGCTGTTCAGGGACAAGGACATCGAGACCTATCGGGGCGCGGACATCAAGCAGCTGGGAGGCCGCCGGCGTTTCCCCATCGCAGTTCCGGATGACTCGATGCTGGTCCGGGTCAAGCTCGCCATCACCCGCAGCGGGCGCACTCGTATCTTCGCCGACGAGATCTACTTCTTGCTCCGCCCGAGCAGCGACGGCTACAAGATCAGTGAAGTCGTCGAAGACTTCCAGCTGCCATGACGCCACACGCACCGATCCACTGTCCGAGTTGTGGCACGCCCGTTGGCAGCGCAGCCGGTCGCTGCCCGCAGTGCGGCGCCTCCCTCGGCGCCTTGCCCAGTCTGCCGAGTGTCTCTCCACTGGCCCCGTCGCTACGGGTCAAGCGCTCGACTCGCAGCGCCGCGCGGCAGCGCAACGTGCTGTTGATCGCAGGCATGGTGCTGGGCGCCGGCCTGATCGTCGCGGTCCTGCTCGTCGTGCGCCCTGGAGGCGCCCCCGCGGCTGCCAGTGCGAGCGCTCCAGCGCCGCCCACCGCGTCCGGACCGGTGAAGGACGTGGAGGTGAAGCACCAGGCTTCTCCGACGGATTCATTCCCACGGGCAAAAGCGCGAGCGCTCACCTGGCACAAGGACGCGGCGCTGCTCTCGATCCATGCGCAACCCGTCAAGAAGGGCTTCGTGGATCTGACGGGCGATGGCTTCATGGAGTTCGTCTTTGGTCAGCCCCGAGGCGGACAGCTGCCAGGAGAAGCGACCCAAGCGAAGCAGTTCGTCGTACGAATGGACGCTTCTGGAACGCACACCAACGAACGCAGCGCCGTCGGCGCACGCGTCGCAGGAGAGCCCGCGTGCACCTTCTTCGACGCCTGGACGAAGGCCATCGCGTCTGGCGTGGACAAGGCCCGGCTGCTCGACGTGGAGTACACCTACTCGGCCGCGCTCAAGCGCTCGATCTGGACGCTCACCCCCCAGGTGCCAGAAGACGCAGCGCCCCCAGCGAAGACGCGCCTCGACGGCTTCGACTGCGCGATCATCGTCCGCTGACCACCGGCTCAGCCGAGCTGACGGCACGCGTCGGCTGGCGGCCGAGGGATGCGATACTTCAAGAGCACGCTCGCGGGATCCTGGATGATCGTGATGTTGCTGTGGGTGCTCAGTTGAAGCGCCAGCGCCACGGTGTTCGCCATCATGCGACCGACCGCCCCAAGGGTGAGAGCACAGTAGCCAGTCGTGCCCTGGAAGGGATTTCCCTGGCGCCGAGAGCGCTCGAGCCAGGTCTCGCGCACCCCCGCAGCCGCGCGCCGCACCGAGCGAAAGTCGTGGAGGATCACTGGGCGCGCGCCTTCCGCGACGAACCTCGTATCCGCGAGGTCATCCAGCCAGTCCTGAATGCGATTCACCCCTTGGGCCTCCGCAAGCTCCACGAACGTCTGGGTGACGATTGCCTTCGGTCGCAGGCAGACCCACGCAAGCGCAACCCCGCGCAGCTCGAACTGACGAGGCCAGTCGACGAACGGCGGCCGGGGCCCCCGAGCGGGCACCCGGCTGCCGGCGAGACGAGGGGGTTCCGACGCTGGCATCTCGACTGGTGAACGGCCGTTTGCAGGATCCGCGAAGCCTCTAGTTGAGGTGAGACGCGGACTCCATGCGGTTCAGGTCGAAGACGCCTTGCGCCTTGGCCCGAGCCAGCGCGCGCAGCGCGCTGCGGTAACCACGCATGACGAGCGAGCGAGCCGCGAAGCGGTTCAGGTAGCCGAACATCCCGATGTCCGGGGCGATGTCGATGAAGCGAACCCCCGGATTCGCCATCGAGTAGAGATCCACGCCCCGACGTTCCTTCTCGGTGAGCACGATGTTCAGGGTCTGGTTGATCACCTTGAGCGGACCACGTCGAGCAACGCTCCGAGGGTCACTCGAGGCATCCGCTGGCCGGTAGATGTTGGAGATGATCACCACGTCCGCTCCGGCCGCCACCGCAACGTCCGCGCTCAGCGTGCGCACGACTTCGCCATCGAGGTGATACGTGCCGCGGATCGGATACGGTCGGAACAGACCAGGGACGCAGCACGAAGCAGCGACCGCCTGACTCAGCGGAGTCTCGGCGTCGTAGCCGCGGCCGAACAGCACTCGCTGACCACGATCGATGTCGACCGCCGTCACGAAGATCTGATTTTTTACTCTACGGAAATCGTTCTCGGGGAGGTGAGAGCGAAGGTAGCGCTCCAGCTTGTCGAGACTGAAGACGCCGCTCGCGAGGTAGCCCGGAGACAGCAGATCCCTGAGCGCCGGAGCGCCCATGAAGGTGCTCAAGTGGAAGCGCGGACCGCGATGGCGTCGCTTCCAGGGCAATCGGTAGCCGTCCAGCAGCACGTCGAGGGGGATCCCTTGGCCATACGTGGCCGCGACGACAGCCCCGGCGCTCGCGCCGACGAAGATCTCGGGCGCGATGCCGAGTTCTTCACACGCGCGCAACACGCCCAGGTGCGCAATCCCTCGCGCTGCGCCGCCAGTGCCGACGAAGGCGATCTTCGGACGACGCGCTGACACTGAACCATTCTCGGGCTTTGGCATCGGACTCCTGACTCTCGAGCGCCCCCCACTCGAGCCGAGCACTAGAGGCTCGGACCTGCCCAGGACGGGCATCGAAACGCTAGTGCAACCATCCTGTAACCTGTAGGACGACCGGCCTCGAGGGCAACTTCACGACGCAGAATCCCGCCTCGCCAATCTGCTGCCACCCACACACACGTCCGCCTACCCCGCCAACACCTGGGACGGGTTTGGGGGGGAGGAGCACTGCCCCTCACGCCCGACGCCTCCAGGATCACATCCCGCTGACGATGCGGAAGGTTTCTCCGTGTGGAACCAGTTCGAGGCGATTGTCAGCCACCTTGCGTCGCCAGACTTCTCCCTGATGTGTAGGGATCCGGTAGCTCGCGCTGTACGTGAAGTCGACGAAGACGACGTCCTTCCGCCCCTTGCCGATCTGCCGATAGCGGATCTCGTAGCGGATGTTGCGCGTCTCCCGGAACTTCGACTTCAGGTACTCTTCCAGGCCAGCGTAGTCGATGTCATCGGTCGAGTCGGTGTTGCCACCGTCCTCGTAGTACTTCTTGTCGGCGAGCTTCAGCAGCAGGGCGATGTTCTGACGTTCGACCGCCTTGCGGTACTCCTCACAGAAGTCGATGACTCGCTGGTTGTACTCGGTGTCCTCGACGTCGGTGTTGGGGATGTACTGCGTCTTGCAGCCCGCCAGGATCAGCGCCAGGCACACCCCGAGCAGCGTCCTCCAGATCCGGTTCACGATCCGCGGCTCCCTGACGAGAGGCTTCCTATCGACACCATCAAACACAGCCGGCGACATTCGCGAGCCCAACGGGAGCAAGGGGCGTTCCATTCCGCGCGAGCCTACTTGTCTCCGCGCATCGCGCAACCATCAAGGATGCGGCAATCCCTGCTCTTTTAGCCAATCGACCAGCGCGACCCAGCCAGAGCCTCGGCGCGAGCCGCCGGCATCCGTCTGCGCGCGCCGAGGCGCCCAGCCGCTGCCTTCGCTGGGTACTACCTGCGCCAAAATGTCAGGCAACAGCTCGTGAATGGCCGCCAGGTTGCCTTCTTGACGCTGGGCCGTGAGGCGCAGCGCCAACGCCCCGTGGGCCGGCGTCGCGGCGGCGCTGGCCTCGATCAGCGCGCTCGAGGTCTCACCCAGGACATCTGCCACGATCACGAGCATCTCGTCGGCTTGCCCACCCCTCAACAGCTCGCACGCCATCAGCAGCGCCTCGAACGGAGCCTGGAACCCGGCTCCGACCGTCGTGCAAGGCCCACCGAGACCGAACAAGATCGACACCATGCCCGGGGCGAGGTTGGGGCTCGTGGCGGGGAACCTGCGGGCATCGGCCCGCGCGTACCCCCGTGAGCGCAGTCGGGCTTGATAGTCAGCGTTGTGCTCCAGGCTAGCCAGGACGCTCCCCACGACGACGCCGACACGCTCCCTGGCATGACCGCCGGCGCCGTTCTCCTGGGGAAACACGCGGGCCGATTCGTCGTCGCCCGAGGCGAGTACGTCGAGCGCCGCGGTCGCGCACAGCGCGCTCAAGGCGTCGAGGCGGCGAACGTGAATCGGCTCGAGCCTGCTAGAGGCCACCAGCGCATCGAGGCGCGGCGTGAGGTGAGGGACGCCACAGCGCGTGAGCCAGACACCCGGGCGCGGCTCGTCGGGTACCGAGAGGGGACGCTCGACCTGTGCCACCAGCGCGGCGTTGGCACCACCAAAGGCCGACGCGAGCTTGAGCACCGCACGCGCGCGCAAGGGTCGCCCGTGTCTCAAGAAATCGAGCTGGGGCTCGAGCTCGCCCTCGAGCGCTGGGCACGCGCCCTGCTCCACGCAGCTCAGCGCCGAGAACAACTCCAGCGCCGACCCCGCACCCAGCGTGTGACCGATGCGCCCCTTGAACGCGTGAACGCCCTCCACCACGTCCTGCAGCCCTCGAACGACGGATGCTTCCGCGCGGTCATTCGCGAGGGTCGCTGTCGCGTGTGCGCTGAGCAAGACTGGACCCGCGAGCCGGGCGGCTCCCAGCGCCTCGCGCGCAGCGCGCGCGAGCGCAGCTCCGGACTCCGTCGGCGAGGTCGGGTGGCTCGCGTCGGAGCTGGCAGCGAATCCCGTGAGCCAGGGTCCAACGCTCGACGCGGACTCGTCGACCAAGGCGGCGAGCAGCGCACCCTCACCCAGCGCGAGACCATCTCGTGAGAGCGCGAATGGCCGCGGCCGGTCCGCGGTGGTGACGCCGAGGGCTTCGAAGCCGGCAGCCACGAACGGAGTGACCGCGTCGTAGCCACCAGCGATCACCAGCTCCGCCAGGCCGTCTCGCAGCAACTCGCGGGCGAGCCCCAGCGCGAGAGCGCTGCTCGCGCATGCTCCGAGGACCTGAACCACTGGGGCTCCGGGGAGCGCTCGCGTGAGCACCTCGAGCGGCCCCCAGTACGGCGCTCCTCGACAGGCAATGCCGTCTGGCTCCCCAGCAGCGATGCCGTCGAACGCACGACACTGGCTCCACATCCCGCCGGAGGAGGTGCCTACGACTACTGCTAGCCGCTGGCTCCGCCACTCGGGACGCTCCCGATCCAGCTTCGCAGACAACGACCCGAGCGCACGAGCCAGGAGCCAAGCGGCCGGATCCGCCTCGAGATCGGGCGGCACCGCCCGGGCGAGGAACGGACGACGCAAGCCAACCGACTCGAGCTGGGAGTCCTTGCGGACCGCGGTGGGTCCCCCTGGGGCGATCGCGAGCTCGTCCTCGCCCAGAGCCGAGACGGCTCCCACAGCGCACACGCGGACCCAGCTCAAGGCGACGCGACCCTTCCAAACAGCGTGTACAGGCAGCGCCCCTCGACGACGTCCACGACGAGCCCCGCCGCTCTCTCCCCCCCCCTCAAATCCTCGAGGCAACGCTCGATGGCCAGACCACCGAGCCCCTCGACGCTGCTGCTCTCGCTCTGCACGAACTCCCAGGAGGCGGAGTCGAGGGTCACGCTCGCGTCGTTTCCGCCAAGAAATGCGCGACAACCCCGCGCCGGCTGGGGAGGCAGCTCTCCGCTGCTCTCGCCCCAGCTCAGGACGGCGATGGCGGCTTCCCCGCGAGGCTCGGACTCGACTAGCTGTCCCGCCGCACACCACTCCCTGGCCGGCGGCGTGCCAAAGAGCACCTCGCCAGCGCGTTGGGAGATCTCGTCGACCGGCTCCGTGGCCACGCTGACGGCGCGCGGGGCGTCCCCGAGGCTCACGCAATCGAGGGCAGCATGGAGCGCGGCATGCGCCGACGCGACCAGCCGGGAGACCGCGGCGGCTGGCCCGTGCAACCCTGCGTAGATCGACGCATTGCCCGAGGCGGCGCTGGGTAAGAGCAAGGGGAACTCGAGGGGCGGCACACGACCCGCGCCGGCGCTGCGCGCTCGAGCGAGGAAGCGCTGAGCACGAGACACCTGACCGAATGCAGTGCCATGGAACACACCAACCAGGCGCTCGGCGTCCAGCGAGATGCCGCTCAGACAGCGCTCGACACAGGCGCTCACCAGCACGGACATGGGATCGAAGCGCCGGGAACGCTGGGCATCCAGCAACTCGGCGCGCTCTGGGATGCGCCGCGGATCTGCACCCGCTGCGGGGCGCAGGACCTGGCTCTGGGTCACGAAGACCGGCCTGGACACGAACGCCCCCTCGCGGTCGCCACTCCGGGACGCCGCGAAGCAAAGCACCGCGTCCATGCCTCCGAAGCCGAAGGAGTTGCTCAGAACGGCATCGCACGCCGCTGACTCGCTGTGCTGCCCGAGCAAGCCCGGGTGCGCCGGCTCGACCAGCCTGGCGTTGGGCGGCAACGTCTGGCGTTCCAGGGCGAGCACGCTGAACACCGCCTCCAGCGCGCCAGCGGCGCCCAGGGTGTGCCCGAGCTGAGCCTTGTTGGACGAGACCCGCGGCTTGGTGAAGCGGTCACCAAACAGCGTCTCGAGCGCACGCAGCTCAGCGTCATCATTCCGCACGGTACCCGTCCCGTGGGCATTCACGTAACCGACTTGCTCGGCGCTCTTGCCAGCCTGAGCCAGCGCCGCACGGAACAACCTGATCGGTGTGGCGCCCCCCGCTTCGGGCTGCGTGACGTGAAATGCCTCCGCCCCGCACGCCCAGCCATCGAGCCAGGCGAGGATGCTCGCACCGCGGGCCACGGCGACCTCGCCACGCTCCAGCACCAGACAGCCGGCGCCTTCGCCTAGCGAGAGGCCGGCTCGCTCGCCTGCGAATGGTCGACCACCAGCAGGATCGAGAAGACCGAGAGCGCCGAAGCCGAGCAGGGTGGTCGCGCACAAGGCGTCGGCCCCACCGACGTACACTCGATCGCACACGCCACCGCGTACCCACGCCGCGCCCATGGCGATGGCCAGCGCTCCGCTGGAGCAGGCCGAGCAGACCGTACGGGAACGGTCGACGCGTGCGAGCACACGGTGCGCCCGCGACACCAGCCCGGAGATGGGAAAGGCGAAGAGCGGCGCCAGCTCCGCCTCGCTCCGCTCCTCGCCGAGTGACGCCAGGCAGGCCTCGGTCTCCCGCAGCCCCCCGGTCGTCGTGCCCCACACCAAGCCAACGGCTCCGTCGCCAGGCGCCCCAGCTGCTTGGTCCGCCTCTCGGAGGGCGAGCAATCCGAGCGCCTCCGTGCGGCTGACCTGTTCCTTCCAACTCCCTGGCACGTCGGCCAGGGGCAAGACCGGCAGCTGGACCACCCCGGCCCCCAGCCTGGAAGACGCCTCAGAGTCCTGCCGCACGGCAACGTTGGCAGCGACTAGGCGCTCGAAGCCGACCTGGGCCCCGACCCCAAGCCCACACACAGCCCCCACCCCGATGACAGCAACGCGACCGCTCATGCGCGCTGCTGCTGGATGTGGCGCGCGATGGCGCTCACGCTGGCGAAGATCGCCTTCGCCTCATCGCCCTCCGGAATGCTCACTTCGAACTCCTCCTCGAGAGCGATCGCAAGCTGGAGCGCGTCCAGGGAGTCGAGCCCAAGGCCATCGCCAAACAGGGCGCTCTCGTCGTCGATGCCTCCTGGTTGGAGGTCACTCAGGTCGAGCTCCCGAATCATCAGCTCTTTGATCTTCAAGCGCAGCTCAGCGTCATCCATGGGACTCATGCAGCATAGCCCGAGCGAGGGCAAAACGGCAGCGCCTACGCGCCGCATGTGCCAGAGCGAAGGCGGGCAACGCGAGCATGACGGCCGACGGTCGGCGCGGCGCGTCGTGCAAGTGAGGTTCGCCCCCCTGATGAGCTAGACACCGAGCTTGCGCCGAACCGCAGACACGACGTCGCTGTCCTTCACACCGTCCGCTTCCGCACGGTAACTCAACACGACACGATGACGCAAGGCCGGGAGGATCAGCGCCATCACGTCCTCGATGTCCGCGGCCGCCTCTCCACGGCTCGCAGCCCGAGCCTTGGCCGCCAGGACCAACGCCTGGCTGCCGCGGGGTCCGGCGCCGAAGCGCACGTACTGCTTCACCTCGTTCGGCGCTTCGTCGGAGCTCGGACGCGTCGCCCGCGCCGCCCGGACCGCCACCGAGACTGCCTCGTCGGTGATCGGGATGCGCGGGATCAGTCGCCCGATGTTGCGCACGTCCTCGGTCGTCACCACCGCGCGCACATCGGGGTCCACGCCACTGGTCGTGCGCCGCGCGATGTCCTCCTCCTCGGTAGCGGACGGGTATCCTACGTGAATTTCCAGCAGGAAACGATCGAGCTGTGCTTCTGGGAGCGGGTAGGTGCCCTCTTGCTCGATGGGGTTCTGGGTCGCGAAGACCTGGAAGGGATCTGGCAGACGGTGAGTGCGACCACCCACGGTCACGCAGCGCTCCTGCATGGCCTGAAGGAGCGCTGCCTGAGTCTTTGGTGGCGTTCGGTTGATCTCGTCCGCCAGCACCAGGTTGTGAAAGATGGGCCCTGGCATGAACGACAGCTCACGGCGCACCACCGCTCCCGCCTCGACCTCGTTCAGGACATCAGTCCCGGTGATGTCCGCGGGCAGCAGATCCGGCGTGAACTGAACCCGGCCAAAGCTCAGGTCCAACGCGCGCGCGACGGACGAGACGAGCAGCGTCTTGGCCAGTCCAGGGACGCCGACGAGCAACGCGTGCCCGCGGGCGAGCAGCGTGACCAGCAACGCGTCGACGACCTCGCTCTGCCCCACGACCGCGTGTGCGACCTGCTCACGGAGCGCACCACATGCGGTGGAGCAGCGGTCCAACAGGTCGATATCTTGTGATTCTTCAATGGGTGCGACTGACACGAAAGCTCCAGAAAGGCGGCGCGAGCTTAGCCCGAAACCTCGCTTGGTGCAGGGCTAAGGCCCAGTCAGGGCCCACTCGCCCAGCCTGGCTAGGTCGAAGCGGGCGGTCTCTGAGTTGCCTCGGGGGAGTTCGACGTGTAAGCGAAGCTCGGATGCGTTCCAACCCTGTGCCCGTCACCGCCCGGATCGACGCCTGGAGCGTGTGGAGCCAGCGACCCGACGCCGGGGACGCGGGTCCCGCCCCTGCGCGGATCGTCGAAGTTCGGCCCCAGGGGCTGGCGAACGGCAAGTTCGGCTGGCCCGGTTGGGGAATTGGCTTGGTCGGCGGATTCCTGCTCCTGCTTGGCCTCGCCTTCTGGAGTGCGCGCGTCTATCAGTACAGGAAGCGCGGCTGACGCAGTCGCCCACCCACCCTATCGCTCAATGAATCGCTTTCTTAGGCGCGTGCTCTTCGCGCTGCTGCTCGGCGTGCTGATCTACGGCGCGTTCGTCGTCTACTCGGGGATCAGCGCCGTCCGCGCCAGCCTCGGGGACTTCCGCTGGTGGACCTTCGCCGCAGCGCTTGGACTCGCCACGTTCAACTACGTCCTGCGCTTCGCCAAGTGGGAGTACTACCTGGCGCGGCTCGAGGTCCGAGGTGTACCAAAGTCCGAGAGCTTTCTCGTCTTCCTCTCGGGGTTCGTGCTGACCGTCACCCCTGGCAAGGTCGGCGAGGTCTTCAAGAGCGCTGTCTTGGCGGAGACGCATGGCGTGCCCATGCCCCGGACGGCGCCCATCGTGATCGCGGAGCGCCTCACCGACGTCATCGCAGTGATTCTGCTCATCGCCCTGGGCTCCGTCGGCTTCGACGGTGGCCTGAAGTGGGCCGTGGCGGGCACGGTGCTGGTATCGATCGGACTGGTGCTGATCCTCTGGCCGACGCCAATGAACTGGCTGCTCCACAAGGCCGAGAACAGCAGCGGCCGCCTCAATCGCCTGGCACCCAAGCTGCGGGAGTCGGTGGAGTCGCTGCGCATCGTCGCCAGCCCCGGGGCCCTGTTGATCCCGACTCTGCTCTCGGTGATTGGCTGGGGCTGCGAAGGTCTGGCGCTGTGGCTGCTGCTCGAGGGCTTCGGCTTCCCCGTACCCATGTCCCTCGCGGTCTTCTTCTACGCCACGGCCACGCTCGCGGGCGCCGTCGTTCCCGTCCCCGGCGGGCTCGGCGTGGCCGAGGCGCTGATCCGCGAGCAACTCGTGCAACTCGCACAGGTCCCCCACGGCATCGCGACCAGCGCGATGCTGCTGGTCCGTCTGGCGACGCTGTGGTGGGCGGTGTTGGTAGGCTTCGCAGCTCTGGCTGTGTTGCGCCGTCGCTTCCCTGGACTGCTGCGCGAGCAGACGCCTCCGCTAGAAGTGAACCACAACCACGGCTAGTCGGCGGTCGAAGCGGAAGCCTCGTCCTGGCAAGCCGGCGAGAGGGAGCGCTCCGAGCTGCGCCCCTGCCGCCGGCGATCGCTTCACGCCCCGCGGCGTCAGCTTTGATATAGGGTAACGCCATGTCTCCCTTCAGCAGCTCGCGCCTGCTCGCACCTGGGCTGCTCCTCGGGATCTCGCTGGTTGCGGCTTGTGGAGGTTCGAGTCCCTCGGCCACGGCGCCCCAGGGCGGGGCTGATTCGCGACCAGACGACACCTTCGCCGACGCGGCCAGCGTTTCCGCGGTGCAAAGCAAGCTGAATCAGCTGAGCGACGCGACTCACATCGATCTCGCAGGCAAGGACCTCGGCGCCGAGCTGGGCGCCGCGTTGGCGAACTTTGCGAAAGCCAAGGACATCGTGGTCCTGGACCTGAGCGAGAACGAGCTGGGCGCCGACGGTGTCGAGGCGCTCATCGCCGCGGACTTCGCTTCCCTGGAGCAGCTGGATCTCGGCGGAAATGATATCGGCGACGAGGGCGCCGCACTGCTTGGCCGACTCAGGGCGCCCAAACTCGGCGCGCTGAACCTCAGCGGAAACGACATCAGCGAGACGGGTGCCGAGAGCCTGGCCCGGAGCGCCACCTTGAGCAGTCTCGAGAGCCTCGACCTCACGATGAATCCGGTAGGTCCAGAGGGCGCCACCGCCCTCGCGCGGTCCGCGAATCTGGTCGAGCTGCGTCAGCTCTTTCTGCTCGGGTGCGATATTGGAGAGGAGGGCGCGCAGGCCGTGGCGGCCTCGACGAGCCTGAAGGGGCTCGAGCTGCTCGCGCTGGCGGGGAACGCGATCGGAGACGCCGGCACCCGGGCCATCGCGAGCGCCGCCTCCCTTGGCAGCCTGCGCCAGCTCGACCTGAGCGCGAACGACATTGGTGACTCCGGCGCGACAGCGCTATCCAGCTCGAAGACCTTGAACAGCCTGGAGACCCTGGAGCTGCTGGTGAACCCGGAGATCCACGACGCCGCGCGGAAAAAACTCAAGCAGCGCTTCGGGGACAAGCTGAAGCTCTGACGCTCAGCGGGCACGCACCGCGAGCTCCCTGAGCGCCTCCAAGGCGGCGGCGAAGTCAGGAGGCAACGCGCTACGGAACAGCAAGCGTTCTCCGGTCGCTGGATGGGTGAACCCGAGCTCCGCCGCGTGGAGCGCCTGTCGATCCAGGCGCGAGGCGATCTCCGTCAGCCTCGGGTCGTTGGAGCGGCGACCGTACAGCGCGTCACCAATGATCGGCGTCTTGCTCTGCTCCGCCAAGTGCACGCGGATCTGGTGTGTCCGTCCGGTTTCCAGGCGGCAACTCACCAGCGCCGCCAGTCCAAACGACTCGAGCAGCTCGATGTGGGTCACCGCACGGCGGCCCTGTCCGAGCAATGACGTGAAGCGCTGCCGATGCACGGGATGCCGACCGTGAAACGTCTCGAAGGAGCCCGTCTTTGGCACCCCCAGAGTGAGCGCCTGGTACTCGCGATCGATGCTGTGCGCCTCGAACTGTGCTTTCAGGCCTTCTCGTGTCGCCGCGTCGCGCGCGACCACCAGGAGCCCGCTCGTGTCCTTGTCCAGGCGGTGAACGATACCCGGGCGCAGGAAGCCCTCGGGGTCCCGCGCATCCACGGGCAGCGCCTGGAAACCGGGACGCGCGAGCAAGCCGTTGACCAGCGTCCCCGAAGGGTGGCCGGCTCCTGGGTGCACGACCAGCCCGGCAGGCTTGTCCACCACCAGCAGGTGGGGGTCCTCGTATACGACGTCGTAGACCACCCCCGGATCCGGCAATGCGTCACTCAATGCGGGTGGCGCAGGTTCGACCTCCACCACATCCCCCTCCCTCAACGAAGTGCTCGCGCCCTGGACTTCCCCGTTGAGCCAAACCCTTTCCTCACGGATCCATCGCTGCAGCTCCGCGCGAGAGACGTCGGGCAGCAGGCGCGCGAGCGCGCGATCGAGCCGCTCGGCCTTGGCCTTGCCACTCGAGGAATAGCCACGAATGGCCAGCTCGGGGGTGATCTCAAAACGCTGTCGCACGCTGACCGGAAGCGTCATACCCGAAAAGGCGTGCTGGCGCTCCGCTTCGCGAGCTTCGTCGGGCTGAGTGTCACCAGAGGCGGCTCTTGATGTGCCCCTTCGACTTGACCAGGATGTCGACCAGCGCGCGATCGTAGAAATTCCGCTGATACAGGTCAGGAGATACGCGGCTCTTGTAAAGCGCCCGCCCCTCCTCGATCTCCTCGCTGAGCTCATCGAACAGGTTGTCCGTCTCGATTCCACGCACGATCTTCTCCTCGTTGTAGAGGGAAAGGTCGCTCGCGATGGCGCGAGCAAGGCGACGAGCGGCTTCTTCAGTTTCGATCAGCGGCATCCAGGTTCTCCTCCGCGCCAGTATCCCCTCGCCTACCCTGAAGTGTCAAAGCCCCGATGGCCGCGACCACGAGCGCCGGGGTGGTCACCAACGCGTAGCGAGTGGCGCCGAAGAACACCGCGTGGGTCATCAGCGTGGTGCCCAGGGTCCAAAACGCCATCTGAAGCGCAGGTGGTCGACGCGGAAACAGGGCCAACAACACCAAGATCACCACGTACGCGGGCCATAACCACTTCAAGAAGAGGAACGGGGCGCCGATCAGGGCGAGCGCCCGCCGAACCCGACACCGGCTGACGCTGCCTCCGGCGCCACGGGCGGCCAAGCCCAGGAGAAGCGCGCCCGCCGTGAAGCGGAGCCACAGCAGCTCCCACCCGAACAGCAGCGCCCGGGGGAGCTCGGGGAAAGCGTCCGCATTCGACGTGTGGAGGTACCATCCGGGTGCGTCCCCGTAGTCGAAGGTGTGCGAGAGCTTGGCCGGCACCAAGCCGAGCCACACGCCTGGGTGCTCCAGGATCCGCCGACGTGCCGCGCGCCGGAAGCACATGTCCTTCGCCGCCTCGCCCCAGACCTCGCGACACTCATCGGGGAACCCGACGTCTTCCACCGACAGCCAGGCGCCCGTGGCGTGCTCGCCGGCTCCGATCAACAGGTTCCAGCCCCCGTTGGCGCTGATCCAGACGCAGCGGTCCATTCGCGCACAGTTCCGAGCGGTCCACGGCAAGGTGACCATGACGGCGACGATCCCGATCATCGCGGCACGCAGCAGGCGCCGCGCCCCGTTCGCTCGTGAGGCAAGTAGACCGAACAGCGGCGCCAACACGATCAGCTGAGGGCGCATCAACGTCAGCGCTCCCAACCCGAACCCGAGCACGGCGACGCCCCACCCCGGCCGGCGGCCGAGCTTCGTCCTGGCGACCGCGCCGAGGATCAAGACCCCGGCCGCCACCACCCCCTCCGTCATCAACGCAGGGGTATAGAAGAGCAGGCTCGGGTGGAGCGCGATCGCCAGCCCACCAACCCAGGCTCCGCGGCGCGAGCTTGTTTCCTCTAGGATCCGCACTGCCGCCCAGGCGGCGCCAGCACCCACGAGGGCGTTGAAGAGCATCGCGCTCCAGGGCTTCGGCCCGAACAGCCAGTAGAGCGCCCCAACCACGGCGGGATATCCCACCGGATAGTGCGCCGCGTAGGTGACTGCCCCGTCGGGCCACGCCCAGGTGTAGCCGAGCCCCTGGGCGATACGGCCCGCGACCACATGATAGAACGCGCCGTCGGCCGCAGGGGGGAAGCGTCCCGCCGCCCACCAGACCAGCACGAGGCGAAGCAGCAGCGCCACGCAGAAGCACGCCCACGCGGGGTCACGCCAGCGCTTCATGCAGGGAAGCCAGCGAGCAGGCCCAGACGCTCCAGGTCCTGAACCAGCGCGCACGTCGGCAACCCGACGACGTTGGCGTACGAGCCTCGAATGGCACTGACCAGGTATGATCCGATTCCCTGGATCGCGTATCCCCCAGCCTTGTCGAAGCCCTCCCCCGTCGCTGCGTAGCGACGCAGCGAGCGCTCCTCACAGCTTCTGAATGCGACCCACGTCGTTTCCGTGTGACACCGAACGGGCTGGAGCTCACGCTCGAACCAACCCAGACGGTAACAAGTCATCACTCGGTGCTCTCTCCCCACCAGCAAGGCCAACATGTCGAACGCCTCGACGGCGTTCGCTGGCTTGCCAAGGATCCGCTCGTCGCACACCACGCTCGTGTCAGCCACCAGTAGCAGCCGTCGCTCGCCTGCAGGAAGCTGCTCGGCTACCGCCTCGAGCTTCGACAGCGTCACCCGCTCCAGGTAAGCCTCCGCGGGCTCCCCCTCGAGCACCGTCTCGTCCACGTCGGCGCGCCCCAGGCAGAAGCTCAGCCCCAGTTGTCGCAACAGCTCCGCCCGCCGCGGCGACGCGGAGCCCAGCACCAGCTTCGAATCAGCAGACATTCGCTGGCAGCGCGTACGCCAATCCGCCAATCAGGACAACCCAGAGCTCCAGATCGCTGGGCGACGACATCCTGCGAGTAGGCTTTCGGGTCGCGGGTGTTACGCTGGCGCGCGGCTCTCTTGCTCACCCCCATGCCCTCCTCCCTCGAGCGCGCCCATCGCGCACAACTCCACCACGCCAGGCGTGCACTCGGCGTGCTCGGCCTGCTCGCGGTGTGGATTCCCGCGGAGGCGCTCGCGGCGGACTGCGACGCCGCACAGTCTCCGTGCGTCCCCGCCTCCTCGCTCTGGGTTCGCGCGGGATACTCTCGCTGGCAGTCGTTGCCCGCGCCTCGACTCACCGAACCAGGGCAGCTCTCCGTCAACCTGACAGGTGAGTACGCCTACAAACCGCTGCTGCTCGAGGTTCCCTCTCCCGACCCGGACGGACGCGAGATCCGCGTGGTGCATCACCGCATCGGGACCACCCTTGGTGCGCGCTACTCGCCCGTGTCGGGGGTCGAGGTGGGTCTGAGCCTGCCGTTCGTGGCCTACCAGACCGGCGCGGGCACCTCGGCCGTGACCGACCGCAGCGCGGATCCGATCCCCCGCAGCGCGCTCGGTGATCCACGTCTCGAAGCGCGGTACCGGCTGACCGACGGCGACTATGGAAGCTTCGACGCCGGCGCCTTCATCCTATTTCCCCTTGGCAATCAAAGCGCCCATGCGGGCGAGCCCAGCTTCGTGATCGCCCCCGAGCTGATCTGGGGAGGTCGCCTGGGCCGACTGAGCATGGGTGGGGGGTTAGGGGTACGTCTACGCAAGACGGTGGACCTCGGCAACGCGAGCTACGGAAGCCAGCTCTCACTACAGCTGGCGCTCGACCTCGAGATCGTCGAGCGCTGGCTCAGCCTGGCAACGGAGGCCCAGGTCCTGAGTGGCTTCGTCGCGCGAGAGGTCCAGGTGGACGCCGACACCCGCACCAGGCACCTGGAGCGTCCCGCCGAGTGGCTGGCCGGAGTCCGAAGCGAACCGCTCGAGCGGCTGCAGCTGGCGATCATGGCAGGCACTGCGCTTCCGTTCGGAAGCGAAACGACTCGCACGCACAGCGAGACCTTCGCGAGCCTCTCCGCAGCTCGCTTCCACGGCTTGCTGGACGCCAGGTACCGCTTCTAGCCTTCGGCGCCAGCATGACCTGCGACTAGAACTAGAACACGCGCTGAGGCACGTAGATCCGATCGCCGGCTTGCAGCGCGATGTCCGGCGCCGATCCCTCGGTGATGGCATCGGCGGAGACGACGACGGTGACGTCGCCCTTCTTGGTCTGTCGCGTCAGGCGCAGCTGCCCCAGGTTCGCGATCGAGTTGAAGCCTCCGGCTTGCGACACCGCCTGAATCAGGGTCAGACCCGGTGAGTACGGGAAGCTGCCAGGCTTCTGTACCTCGCCAATCACGGTCACCTTGCGGCTGTTGTAGGCCTCGACGCGTACGATGACGACTGGCTTCTGCAGGATCTTGCGCTGCTTCAGCTCGCGAGTGACCAGCTTCGCCACCTCTTGTGGCTCCAGTCCCCCGACCTTCAGTCGCTCCAGGTAAGGCAACGCCACGGTGCCATCGGACGCGATCTGATATTCCTCGGGCAGGTCCTTCTCCCCGACGATCTGCATCTTGAACACGTCGCCCGGCCCAAGCTGGCTCGACTCCTCGACGGGGGGGAGGGTCCCACGTACGGCAGGTCCGGACCCACCGCACGCCTGCGCGAGCAGCAACACGGCCACTAGCCACAGTAGTCGGAGAAGCATGGGGCTAAAGGTGCGCTCAGACCGCGAGCCGTTCATTGGCGCGAGCGCTCACATGAACCAACGCGCGCCCAGCCACGCTTCGTAGCGGGCGAACTTGAGATTGTCAGTCGGTCCGCCGGGAGTCGCCGAAATCGGGATCCGGGTCTCCGTCAAGTTTGCGTTGTATCGCAGCGTCGCATTGATGCCGAAGCTGTCGCTCGTGCGGTACTCGCCAAACAGCGTCACGTCGGCCCGGTTCTCTTCGTACGCGCCAAAGCGGGGCGTACCGTTGTCGAAGAAGCTCTGGGGATAGGTGATGTGGGAGAGACCCCCCTCCAAGGCCACCACCACCATTCCGCCCAGGTAGTAGTCGAACCGCAGGTGCCCGCGGTCGAGCTGGTAGTAGTCCCCCAGGTAGCTATTGCGGAAATCGCGGAGGTACCCCACCGCCACGGAGGACAGGCCGACATCCGCTGACGAGGCCTCCAAGGACGGCTGTGGATTGATGAACCACTTGAGCTCGCCCTGAGCGATGAGGCTATCGAAATCCTGGACGGGCTTTCCGTCTCGAGACTCGTAGAAGCTGGCTCCCCAGCCCACCAGCGCCAGCAGCGCGAAGCGGTTGGTGACGAGACCGTTGACGCCAATCCGTGCACGAACGGGGCTCGAGTCCTGCTGGCCGGTGGTCCTCGAATAGCGGATGAAACCCAGCGAAGCGTCGTACATCAACGCCGTGCGCGGCAGAAACCGCCACCGGCCCTGGGTCTTGATGTAGTGCTGGCCGTTGTCCAGGTCTTCGAAGGTCGCCTGCTCGAAGAAGGTGTGCTGGTACTCGTAGCCCAAGCGCCAATCGAAGAGACCCCCGCCCGGGCGCCAGATGACTCCGGCGCCGGCACGAATCGCATCACGGTCGAACGCCGCGTTCGTATCCGGGGAGTTGGATGGCTGAATGAGCCGGGTGAAGTCGACGTACAGATCTCCGCCCCAGGGTCGGGAAGGGGCGATGTCCACCTTGAAGCCCGCGTTCGCGTTCACATGCCGCTGAGACGACACGTCTTCGGACCGCGCACTGTCGTTCGCTATCAGCTCGTTGTAGCTCGCCGAAAGGTAGGCGTTGAGCTTCAGGTTCCGTGGCCGCTCGTCGGCCCGCTGTGACCCCAGGGTTCTCAGGCTGAGCGCGGGAGTGATGCGCAGGCGCCAGGCGGAGATCTCTGGTTCACCGGGATCGCCCGAGTTCTGGAAGTAGTTGGAGTCGTACCCCACCTCTCCCGCGACTGACGGGTGCAACTCGAGATCGCCGGTACGGATGCCGGCACCTTCGCCCAACCGGCGATCGGCAAGCCAAGGTTGGCTCTGGGCCAACGCCGCACCCGGTGTCAGGACGAAACCGGCCGCGACCGCCCATGCAAACAGCTTCTTCATCAGTTCAAGGTCCAGAAATAGCGGCAACGACAGTTCAGCGGGGGGGACACTATCAGAGTGGAAGAGTCCCTGGAACTCAGCTGCTCGGGCTGCTCACCTCTGGGGGCGGACTGATGAGGGGATCGTCGGGGTACTCGGACGGGTCGGTGTCGGCAATGTTCGGATCGATGGTGAGCTTCACGTCGGTCTCGCCGATGAAGCCGGCTTCGTCTCCCACGCACTGGTTCGCCTCGGCCGACAGCGTGCGACCGCGGTCGCGCAGCACGCCCAGCACCGAGAACTCGTGCCTGGCTCGGTCTGCGTCCTTGCGCTCGGCCGCCGTCTTCAGACTGCCTTGCCGCTCCTTGAACGAGCGGACGGCGACGTCGATCTGGTTCAGCTTGTCGTCCAGACACAGCACCTTGACCACGTCGCGCTCTTGCCGCGCTTGTTCGAGCTGCTTGCGAATGGTCCCAGCCGTGCGCTCCATCTCGCCCAGGTACTGGTCGGCGCGCTTGACCTGCTCCTCGGGGGTCAGGTTCATGTCTGCCTGAGAAGCGACATCGATGGGAGCCGGCGCGCCACTGGTCCCGGTCTGAGCGACTGCGACACCCCAGCCCCCAACCATCAATGCGGCCACCAGGAAACCGATTTTCCCTCTGTTACTTCTCATCAAGACCCCGCCTCCCTCCTCGAGCCGTCCCCTCACGTTGCGCCAGGGGCGGCGTTCGGCCTACGCCCTGCGGCATAGCCCTTCTAACCAATCAAGCGAGTGCGGCCGAGTATATGAGCCGGACCCGGAGGTGTCAACGACACCCACATCGTCAATTCGGGTGGATTTTCGCGGATCTGGGAGCACATGCAGGGGACGCATCCGCGCCTCCACGCTCCCAGACATCAGCTCGATCCACCTTCTCATCTAGCGACAACTCCACGCTCAGGCCTGGCCATGCGGCGCGCGCAACGACCAGGACCTGGGTCAGGTGCCAACTAGTACGGGCAGATTCACGCTCGCTTGACACACCCAGGCAGGATTTGGAGGCTGGTCGGTGTTCAGTTCTGCTTCACGAACGTGACGGGCACGCTGATCACCGCGCTGCCGCCTTCGGGGGGCGAGAACTGGGCGGCGCTGGCGCGGGACTGGACGCAGCCAACCACGGAGCCCGGCAGATTCCCGCTAGCCGACGCTGAAACGCCCTGGACTTCGCCGCCGGGACCAACCCGGATACTGAGGCGAATGCTGCCCTGTGCATCGGGGTTCTGTGCCAGCCCGCGCTGATAGCAGGCACGAAAGCCTGCCCGCATGCCAGCGACGACCCGGCTCGCGTTGCTCACGGAACCGCCAGCGACGGCCGCGCCGCCAACCGCAGCGCTCCCTCTCGGGCCCTTCACCTTACCTCCGCTGCCAGTGCCCTCACCGCCAGCCTTGCCGGTTGCACCAATCGACCCCAGGCCACCTCCCGACGCACCCGGACGGAGCGGGCCGCCACCACCTGGGATGCTCAGTCCGCCAGGACCGCTGGTGCCCACGCCGGCTCCGCTCGCGGCGGCGCGATCGAGCGCGTCCGTGGTGACTTCGCCGTCTTGGAGCACGCCAGCAGTGGCTGGTCCCTGGCCTGCGAGGGCCCCGAGGGTCTGCATCTCTAGCTGATCGAGCTCGTTCGAGAGAGCGGCAGCTTCCTTCGCGCTCATGTTGCCACCGCCGGCGGCCTTACCCGGAGCCTTTTGCCCCGCGGAAGCGACTTTCTTCTCGGGTTCCTTCGTGTCCTTCGTCTCGGTGGGCGTCTCGTCTTCGGGGGTTGGATCCTCGAGAGGAGGGGGGGGAGGGAGGTTCTTCACCGTATCTATCAAGCCCTGAACGTTCACGCTCTCGTCGATGACTGGATCCAGCCAATCGGAGTAGATCAGGCCGATGGCCATCAAGTGCGCAAGGAAGGAGAAGGCCGCGATCATCGTCGTTGGCCAGTCGATGCTGGTGGCGCCCCGAGTGACGGAGACGGGTAGCTGCGGCCGCGGTTGAACCGGGGGAGGAGCGACGAACTGAAACAGGAACGTGGTGTCGCCAATCACCACCTTGCCGCGGGAGTCCTCCGTGAGCGCGACCTGATATGCCCCTTGCTGCGTACGACGAGCCTGCCCCCGCAACACGTTGAGGTCGCTGATGCCGGTGGGCAACGCCACGCGTCCAGTCATGCCATCGAGGAAGTTCAGCGCATACTGGTTGCCTACCAGCTCGAACAGCCGAAAGTTCGCCGGGATGTTCCCCGCGGCAACAACGAACATGCTGCGCTCGGAGGGGCCGACCGTTACGTGGGTTCGCTGCTTGATGATGCGCTCTTCGATCACGCGCCCGTTCTGAACCAAGCCAATCCGCAGCACCTTTGGCCCGGTCGCCATGACGGCGCGCATCACCGCGGTCATTTGGCCAGGGCGTTGTTGTCCGGGTCCTTGGGCTTGGGGCTGTTGCGTCATCGAATACCTCTCGAGACCCCGATCGGGTCGGCAGGAAAGCGCGCGTCCGACACGGGCACTTCCTGAAAGTTCCTAGACTGAGAAAAAAGCACCGGAGCCGTTCCTCGTCTAGCTCGGAGTCTCCCACAAAGTTCCTTGCGTTGCGCGAGGTTACCCGGCTTGGGCGAGTGGGTCTAGATTCGTGGAGGAACGTCGCCTTGATACGGGTGAGCAGTGCACAAAGTTCAGTCCCTCACCCCGAACCCTGGAATCGAGCCTCGGAAACCTCGGTCAGCCGCCGCGTGATGTGATTCCCGCGTCGAGCTGGCCACGGGCTCGCGTTTGGGCGCTACGGGCCAAGGCCGTACAGACCAGGCCCCACCAGGCCAGCGGCCACACAGGTCAGCAGCAGCGCAACGCTACCCGTTCCGCGCAAGAAGCGGATCAATTCGAGCACGGCCAGCAGCGCGCCCCCGGCGAGGGCGATTCGACTGGCGCTCTTCGCGACGTCGTGAGCTCCCACCAGCTCGTACTTGAGATCGCCGACCACCGCATTGATCTCCGCGATCACCTGCCGCTGACTGCCTGCGTCGAGCACGCCGTCCAGGAGTTCTCGCGCCGGCCCTCCGAGCTGCTCACGCAACAGCTCGAGTCGCTCGAGGCTGGCGTGGCCCATGCGATCTCTGATCTCACGAGCGTCCTGCAAGCCACTCAAGCGGCGACCACGCAGGATGGCAGCCACGATACAGCTGACCGCCAGCACCCAGGCCAGGACGGCTGCCCACATGGGCTAGAACGGGTCGCGGTACAGCGCCTTCTCGATGCGATCGAGGAAGGGCTGACGAAGCTCGGCGAGCGTGAGCTTGGGTTGAATCCGACTGACGTCCACCGCGGCAATCGGCTTCTGCACGCGTCCGACGATGGTCACCTCGCTGATCGTCACGACCCGGCTCTTTCCCTGCGCAAACGCCACGCTGGGCACTAGGAGAGCTGCGATCACGCAGCTCGAGGTGACGAATCGTTTCATGGGCTTCTCCTGGGTCGTATCGAATCGGGGCGGGCCATGTCAGCTACGTCTCAGAAGCTGGCGGAGTTGCCCTTCTTGGGTTCTTCCTTGGCTGGCGTCTTGCCGTCGCTCGCCCCCTTGGCGTCCGCGGGCGGCGCCGCGGGCGGTGGAGGGGGTGGCGCCTTCGCTTCAGCCTCGGCGATGGCTTTCTGGCTCTTGGCTCGGACGATCAGCTCGTCGGTGTCGTCAGGATCCCCCGCCTGAGCTCGCGGATGCAGCTCCTTGTACTTCTCGAAGGCGTTGATGGCCTTCTCCGCGGCGGCCTTCTTGTCGACCCCCTGAAGCTGACCTCCAAAGAGGTAGAGCAGACCGAGATTGTAGTAGGTCTTGGCCAGCGTCGGTTCACGCGACTTGACCACCTCGAGCTCCTTCAGCGCAGCGTCTGGACGCCCCAGCAAGCGATACGCATCGCCGAGATTCAGGTGAGCCAGGAGGTTGCGGCGGTCGTATTTCAGCGCGCCCTCGAGCAAGCCGGCGGCCTCGACCGCATTGCCTGACTCGAGCATGAACGCCCCCAGGCTCACGCGCGCCTCCACGAGGTCGGGGCGAGCTGCAACCGCTTCCTTGAACTCGTCGAGCGCCGCCGAGCGCTTGCCCATTTCCCTAAGGATCAAGGCACGCAGCAAGCGGGCTTCTGCGTTCGCCTTGTCACGCGGCGGGTTCTCGTCACCGAACCCGTCGAGGATGGCCTTCAAGGTGTAGAGGGCCAAATCCAACCGGCGATTGCGGTAGTGATCCCGCGCGAGCGTCACCATGGCTGGCCGGTAGTCGGGGTTGCGCTTCAACGCGGTCTGGGCGAGCTTCTGTGCCGCTGCAGAGTCCTTTTGAATGCTCTTCAGCTCCGCCTGCGCGGCGGGAATGGCAGCCGACTTGGGCATCGCAGCGGATTTGCTCTGCAGAAATGATTCAGCCTCCCCGAAGCGCTTCTTGGATGCGAGCAACATGGCGTAGGCGACGATCGCGGGCTCGTAGTCTTTCACCACGTCGATCGCCTTCTGGTAGCTGCGGAGAGCTCCGTCCTCGTCGTCGATGCGCTCCTTGACGGCACCCAGCGAGAAGTAGGCGCGGTAGGCCTTCGAGTCAGCAGCGACCGCCGCCTCGAACTGCGTCTTCGCGGTGTCCAGCTCACCGTTCTTGAACGCCTCGAGGCCCGCGTTGTAGGCAGCCGATGCCTGCGCGTTCATCTGAGGGCGATTGCTGGCTTCACCACTCGAGAGGCCGTCCGTCTGCGCGTACTGAGCGCCCTCAGGCGTCGCAACCTGTCCGGCTCCAGTCGCCGCGTTCGGCGGGGGCCCAACGGGATTCTGAGCTTCGGTCGTGCCCTTCTTCGAGCAGCCGATCTGGGCTGCGGCGAGGGTGAGGGCGAGAATTAGTCCGTATCGCATCGCTTCTCCCCGGCTCAGTTCGCCACCGGCAACGGTTCCACCATCCCGTTCGGCTCAGGCTCTCCAACCACGCCGGGACGGATCCTGGTGAACATGCCGTCGGTGTAGTTCAGATCCTTCACCCTGGAGGTGTAGGCCTTCATCTTGGCCTCACCCACGACGTCGGTCAAAAACGCGAGGCGTCGGATCGCACGCACGACCTCGGGCTTCGAGATGTTGTACCGGCGCGAGAGCACGACCGACTCCGCGTAACGCACGACCGCGACTTCATCGGCGCTGTTCAGCTCCTTGTCGCGAGCGTCGCGCCAAGCCTGCTGGATCTTCACCCGGATCGCGTCGGCCTTCTCCTGGAGATCAGGGTTGTCGCTCTCCTCGGCTGCCTTCAACGCCTTCTCCTGGGCCGCGCTGAACATCTTCAGCTCCGGTGGGCGCGTGTTGTAGAGACCAGTCCGGAGAGAGTCGTACACCGACCCCTGCCGGGCCTTCGCCACGATGGTCCAGGTTGGGCTGATGTAGGTGTCGATCACCTTCTGCAGCTTGTCGTGCCACTGCTTCGCTTCAGTCGCTTCCTTGCGGTACTTCTGGATGACCTCGGTGACGGTGCCCTTGTAGCGGTGGTGCCCGGAGTCGTAGTCGAACTTGGACTTCAGGTCCGCGTCGATCTGCACGTACTCGGCCTCTGCCGCCATGTCCGCTTCGCGACTGCCCAGCGCACTGGATGCGTTGTCTTTCCGCGGGGCAAGACGGTTCCACTTCGCGAAGGCAGCGGTGGTGTTTTGCCACCACTTGGTCTGGTCTCGCTGGCCCGAGGCTCGCTTCATGCGCGCCACGTTGTATGCGGCCTCGACCACGAACTGAGCCGCGGCGTCCTGCTTCTGGTAGCGCTTGTAGTAAGCTTCCATCGCAGCTTGAGCCTTGCGGCGGGCTCCCGCGTTGGCACCCTCGTCCGCGCTGAACTCGTCCCACTTCTTCACCTCCGAGTTGGCGATGATGAAGTCGGCTTCCGCCAGCTCCTTGGGGGATGCGCCCAGCTTGGCGAAACGGTCCTTCGAGCGAGCCATCCCGGCCTCGTCGCCCAGGCTGGAGTACAGGCTGAGGGCCTGCTGAGCGGCTTGGCGACGATCCTCGGGCTTGAAGTGATCGATGGTGCTGATCTTGTCGAAGGTCTCAGCCGCCTTGGGATAGTCGAAGAACAAGACGTAAGAACCCGCCAGCGCGTCGTACGCCTGCTTCAGGTACTTGACGCGCTCTTCGTACTTGGCGGGCTGGGGATCCTTCGGCGGCTTGGCCTTTGGATCGCCATCACGGAGCTCCTTGAGCTTCTCGTCGCTGCCGTACTTCGAGATGAACAGCTCGTACATCTCGATCGCCTTGTCGTACTCGCCCACCTGCTTGTAGGCATAGGCGCCGTTCATCGCAGCTTCTGGCGCCTCGTCGCGGGCCGGAGCGGCATCGAGCGCGGCCTTGTACGCGGCGGCAGCAGCGCGCCACTTCTTGTCGCGCTCCGGCCCAGGAGACATCTTCTGGGCTTCCTCGAACAGCTTCGCAGCGTCTTGATAGGCCAGGCCGGACTTCACGGGCTGACGAATGTTGTCCTCAGCCGCCTTGGTCTCGGGGTTGTAGGCGCAGCTCGGGCCTTCGACGAGGCGACGCGACTCCTTCGCGTCGCCCTCGAAGTTCGCCATGCTGATGAGCTTCTCCCAGGCCTTGTAACCCCACTCGTTCTTGCCGCAGAACTGATCGTAGAGCGGGGTGAAGCGCTTGCGAGCCTCCTCGAACTGACCGTAGACGAAGAAATACTCGCCCGCCTGGAAGGCGTAGAGCGGGCCGTTCTTCTCCGGATCGCGGTCGATCGAGATACGAGCGTTGTAGTCCTCGCGTGCCTTTATTGCCTCGAGGATGGGCGCCGGCACGGGCTCCTTGACGACCTTGCGAGAACTCCCCTCGCCCTCGAACTTGACCTCTTCCCGCTTCTCGATTCCGTCGGCCCCCGAGGAGGCCTCGTAGCGACGGTAAAGGTCAGTCAGCACCTGCTGCGCCAGGTCCACGAGGTAGTAGGCGGAGGGCTGAAGGTACTTGTCGTCTTCGTTCGAGTCGCGGACTTCGATCAGCGCCTGGCGCGCGGCCGTCACCTCCTCGGGCTTCGGCGTGCGCTGCATCACGACTTGAATTCGCACGACCTGATAGCGCGCATCAGCCAGCCAGAAGCGGCTCTCGTATGCGTCGAGAGCGTTGGGGTCCTGCTCGAGATAGGCTCGCCAGCCCGTTTCCGCGAGGCGATACTCGGAGAGCGCCTTCTCGAGAAGTCGAACCTGTTCCCCGGCGTCACTCAGCTCCCGCGCGCGGTCGAAAAGCGCGCGGCCGTTGTTGGTGTGATCCGCGGCGGCTCGCTTCAGCCCATTGCGAACCAGCAGCTCGGCTTGCTGCAGCGCCTCGGGGTCGTCCCGATTGGCGTCGGTCCAGGGCGTGGTCCCGACGTACGCAGCCAGCTTCGTACGCGCTTCCAGCGCCTTGGCGGCATACTCGTCGTGCGCCGCGGAGCCTTCGGGGGCCAGCTTGGACAGCTGATCGTAGAGTTCCGCGACCTTGTTCTGCATGACCGGCGCGTCGCGATCCATGGGGAACTTCTTGAGTGTCAACTCAAGGGTCGCGATGGCGTTGCGGTTCTGGGTGATCTCGATGAACTCCTGCGCCAGGCTCTTGTAGATCTCGACCGTCCACTTCTTGTCCTGGGGGATCAACTTGGGATCCTGGACACGGTCGATCGCGATCGCCATCTTCTGCTCGGCGATGAGTGGGTCCGTCTCGAGATCGAGGACGTCGTTGCGCGGGATGAGCGGATGCTCAGGCGGCGGACCGTCCATGTCCACGTAGGTCAGTGAACCAGCGATGTAGGTGTACGCTTCCGAGCGGAAATCTGCCCCGGGGTCCCCGGTCTTCTCCTCCTGCTCGTCGGCGTAGTGCAGGAGCTTGACGAACGCCTCGACGGCGGTCCTGTAGCGTTGCTGCTTGAAGTAGGTCCAGGCGAGCTTGTAGAGCGCCACCCCGTAAAGCGGCGGCTTCTCGATTTCCATCGAGTGCTCGTACGCTCTCACGGCTCGGTTCAGGTTGTATGGCCCGCCGTGGGGATCGATCTGATCGAAGTGGAAGTTGCCGAGTTGCCACCAAACCTCTGCTTCGTAGCGAGGTTCCTGACCGGGCTCGAGCTGCTGGGGCAACCCCTCACAACTGTCGGGGTAGGGGTCGCGGAACAGGAGCTCCTCGTCCTCTGGAGCCTTCGCCAGGTTTCCGCGCCGACGCTTGTCCTGGTCCAGCGGGACGGGGTTCTTGTTGTACCACTCGTTCCAGAACTTATCGTCGTGGTCCTGGACGAGCGGCTCCAGCAAGATCTTGGAGGCGTCGTCGGGGTTGTCCTTGACGTGGTAGCGGTTGGAGCACACCAGCGCACGCCACGCCTGCTGCCCCTCTTCCATGCGGTTCGCATCGGTCATTGCATGACCGAGGTAGTAATAGACGGCGGCGATCTCTTCGTACTGCGGGTACTCCCGAATGATGCGCCGGTACAGATTGATGGCTGGATCGAGCGCCGTCGTCAGATCCGCGTCGAAATCAACTCGGGCTCGTTCCTCGTAGAGCGCAGCCAGCCGAAACATCGCGTCCGGAGTTGCGACCGGGTGCGCGTTCTCGCCGCTGTAGCGCGCGATGAACTCTTCCAGGCGCTTGATGGCCTCATCCCGCGCGGCCTTCAGGTTCTTCTGCTCGACGTCGATCTCACGATCGAGCGCGCTGAGCACTCGCCGCCGGCGCTCCTCGTAGTGGTGGCGGACGATCATCGTCAGCGTCTTGCGGTAGCTCTTCGCGCCCTTCTCGTACTCCTTGAGCTCGTCCTGGAGCATCTTCAGTGCGTCCAGTTGCTGCTTCGACGGAGCCGGGGGAGGAGGGGCGCCGGTCTTCACCGGCACGCCGGTGACGGACGTGGTCGGCGCTGGCGCCGCGGACGGCATCGAAGCGCTCGAGGCGGACGACGCGGAGGGCGCTGGCGCAGCCGACGCCGCTGCGGAAGCAGAAGCTGGCGCGGACGCCGCGGGAGCGGGCTGAGACTCCGCGGGCGGCGAGAAGCCGCCAATCACGCCGACAGCGGCGATCGCGAGCAAGCTCGTGTAGCGAGTCGATCGCGCGAAACGGTTCAGTTTAGCGCCGTTCATTCCTCGTCTCCTGCGTCGTCAATCACTTCCCGGAGTTCGTCATTCAGGTTCGATTCCTCGCGGGAACGCTCACGCTGGAGGTTTATCACGCGGCTCCGCGCCTCCTCCCGAACCTCCCAGGCGTGTTGTACGATTCCAGTATCCGCTCGCAGAACGATGTTCTTGAGTCGGTCTCGCACCAGTCCGAAGTTCTTCATCGCCACTTCGCCCACCAGGAGCCGCGCCTGCTGGTCCAACGACTCCAGCTGCTCCGCGTAGCGCTCGACGTTCGCGACCTCGTCGGCGAGCTTCTTCAGCAGGCCCTGGGTCTGCTCCTCGACCTCGCGATCGAGCTTGGCGTAGGCGTCTTCCAGCGTCTTCTCGGCGCTCTCGGCGCTGGCAAGCACCGGCAGCAGCGACTTCGCATAGCCCGTGGCGCTCGACCCGGCCTGTCCTTGCGCGGCGAGCTGAATCTCACGCGTGATCAGGGTGCGGAACTCACGTCGCAGATTGGCGTCGTCCACGAAGCGCTGGTCGCCGAAGCCGATCTGCGCACGGCCCATCTCGATGGCATCGCGATACTGCTTGATGCGCTTGCGGTAGAGCTTCAAATCGCGCTCGTTGGCGTCGATCTCCGCCTGAAAGCGCTTCCGACTCTCCGCGTCTTGGACCACGCCGTGCTTGTCCGCGTCTTGCATCACCCGCTTGAGACCGTTGATGACGGCCTGGAGGCCGTCGGCAGCGATGGTCAACTGCTGGAGCTTCTGGGACACCTTGTTCCACTGCGCCTCTCCAGAGACCTCTCGCTTCGCGAAGTCGCCGTCGTTCTTCGGCAGCCACCCGAGGCGCTTCATGAGCGCCCGCCTCTTGGAGCGAACGGAGCCGATCTCTCCGCTCAGCGAGGAGTCGTTCACGTCTTCGAGCCCGCGTGCCAGGTCAGCGCGAGCCAAGGTGATGCGGTTCAGCAGCGCGAGCGCCTGCTCCATCCCGCTCTTGAGCTCGGGAAAGGCCTTGGCGCGGGTGCTGGATGACAGCACCACGTTCAGCTTGGTCGCGAGCTTTCGGCTGTCTCGGATCAGCTCCCTGCTTCGGCTGACGTCGTCGATCACCGAAAAGACGCGATCGCCCTCCGACGCTTCCCTCGCCCACTCGATGGCTAGTGGTGGCAGCTCCCCTCCCCCGTCCACTTCGGCTTCGTCATCCACCAGCTTGTCGTAGTAGACGGCCGGATCGGTGGTGGTCTTGAGGAAGCGGTCGACCTGGTCGCGAATCGGATCGAACTGGTTTCGCACGCTGTTGTAGAGCGTGAGCGCCTTGTCGAACTTGCCAGAACGCAGCATCAGATCCGCACGCAGCAGAGAACCATCTGCGAACTGCAGGCTCTTCGGATCCGCGATCGCCAACACCTCCAGGGCACGCTCCGCGCGCTGGTAGTCGCCCAGACGAACGTACACCCACGCCAGCTCGTACAGCATCGTGGTGAACTCAGGGCTGTGGCGATCGACGTGGCTGTAGGCCTCGGCGGAGTCGAGGTAGCTGTCGCTCTCGTAGAACAGTCGGCCAATGGCCATCCAGGCCAGGTCGATCACGTGGCGGTGCCTCTCCGAGTCGGGGGAGAGCTGAGTCACCTTGCGAAACGCCTCCACGGCCTTTGCGTAGCGCTCGCGAGGCACAGGGCCCGGCGCTGGACTCGCAAGCGGCGGGGTCGCTGCTTGCTCGCCTTCCGCAGCGGGGACCGGGGCGGGCTCTGGCGCTGGGACTGGAGCCGCTTCCTTCACGAGGATCGCGCCCACCAGGTACTTCGACTGGTGGTCGTAGTCAGAGCCGGATGGAACCGTAGCGAGCGCCGAGCGAGCCTGATCGAACTGCCGCTTCGCGAAGTAAGCCTTACCCCGCGCGTACTGCAGGCTGCCTGAAGAATCAGACGCGGGGAGCTTGCTCATCCGCGTGAAGATGTCGTCCAGCGAGTCCAGGTCGTCCGTGCGCAAGGCCACGTCCACCAAACGACTGAGCGAGCGGCCCGCGTAGGCGGAGTACGCAGCTTCGCCACCATGATCGACGATGTCTCGGTAGTGACGCCGCGCGGAAAGGAGCTGCTTGGACTGGAAGTACGCGTCGGCAAGCATGAACTCGGCATCCGCGGTCTCCGCCGGCGTGGCTTTGCCTTGCCTCCCCAGCTCCAGGACCTTGCTGAACTCACGAATCGCGCGCTCATAGTCCTTCGTACGCAGGAGCAAGTCGCCCGCAGCAATCCGCTTGGCGACCGACGTACCCGTCAGTTGCTTGGCCTTGTTGACCGCCGCTTGGATCTTGCTGGTGGACCCGCTGACCGCTCGGATCTCCGCCTCGGCCCGCCCCTTGGCCACGGCAGAATCCAGCGCGTGGGCTGGGCTCGACAACACGCCGAGCGCAAGTGCAGCGAGCGCCGCAGTGGCCCAGCGCGCTCGCACCGAGTCCGGGGCGCTCGACCGCACTGCCAACGCCCGCTGACGCGAAGCGCGACTGACGCTCATGGTCACTTACCCCCTGTGCCGATGCTAATCCCTCCGGAGACCCCGGAGCTGGAGGACTTTGCGGGCGTACTCGACGCCGGCGAAGCCCCACTGGTGCCGCTGGCGATCTTCTCCACGTAGCGGACCGCGGGACGTTGTTCGAGGGGCGTGGTTACTCCGCCCTTCTCCCAGGCGACGACGTCGAGACGGATGGTCTTGCCCTCGGTGACGGTGAACGAGTGACTGCTCTTCACCTCGAAGCGGTATCCGCGCAGATACGAGAACACTCCGTATCCATGACCACGTAGCTGAACCAGGGTCTGCAGGGTGTGGTCACCTGGAGTGATGGATCCCGAGAAGATTGGGATCTCGCGCTGTTCCGCCAGGGCTCCGCTCTCGTCCTTCTTGTTGTACTGGACGGCGCCGTCCAGCACGAACAAGGCGCGAACGAGTCGGAAGGCACTCGACATCTCGTTGCTGAAGCGAATCTCGGCCCTCGAGCCCCCAACCCCACCTCCGAGGATCGTCTCCGAGAGCAGACTCAAGCGAGTGTGACTCCGGCGGATCTGCTCCTTGAGTTCGTCGACCTTCGACTCCAGATCACGCAACCTGACCTGGTACGTCGCGCCATCGACTGGGGGCTCGGTGGCGCCGTCTGCGGTAGCCTCGGTCTTCGCGTCGGCAGCTGCGTCCTTGGTATCTGCTGCGGGCTTGTCCCCTGCCTGGTCGCTTGCCGCGCCATCCTTCGCGTCGCCTGCCTTCTCGTCGGCTGGCTTGCCGTCTGCCGCTTCTGCCGCTTCTGCCGGTTTGTCGGGAGTCTGGGCCGCCACTGGCGCGGCCCAGGAAAGAGCAAAAGCAACCCACAAGGTCTTACACAGTTTCATCTCGCACCCTCTCGACAGCTGCCGACAGCTAAGTTTCGCGGGCCCCCCTGGCACCACAGCGGCCAGAGCGTAGCATCATCGGCTCGACACTCGGTCTCGTTTTCGCCCTTCGCATCCGGTCGCGTTCGCCCCTGAGCACAGGGTCCCTCGATTGGACGAGGGCGAGACTCGTGGTGTGTGACGCGGATTCCGACCACGGGCACAATACTATGTCGTTTCAACGACCTAACTCCACTGAAGAACAGAAAAAGGCGCTCATGACATGGTGCGTCATCGGGTGAGCTCGGATCGACGCTCCGAAGGATCTCCCCAGGTTGATCCGCCCGGAGTGCCAACCGCTCGGAGTGCCAACCGCTCGCTCGGGCCCTCCCAGTCGGCACTCCGACCTCTGACCTCCGACCTCTGACCTCCGACCTCCGAGCAGCCAGGCTCGAGCCAGCGCTCCCCCCTCACCCCCGATCCCCGAGCCGATCCCCGATGCTTTTACGGCAACGTATGTGAGGGGATGCGGATTGCGCTTGCATGGGGAGAACGCGCGAAGGACAAGAACTGAACGTGCGCAGATCGAATGCCAGCCGGGCGCGTCGAACAGGCGGTCATGGCCGCGAGCGCACCCTCGTCCGAAACCTGGGAAGCCTACAGCTCCGTGCGTCTGAAGTCGGACGTGGCGTCCCCAGCACGCCGAGGAACCTGGGGTAGGCGGATGGTCACGGAGCGTGGCGAAGCAACCGACGAGATGCTGATGGTGCGCTACCAGCGTGGCGACCGACAGGCGTTCGCCGAGCTGGTCCGCAGGTACAAGAAGCCGATCTTCAACTTCGTTTTCAGGCACCTGCGCGAGGCGAGTCTGGCAGAAGACGTCACCCAAGACGTCTTCATGCGCGTCGTCCAGAAGGCCGCGGAGTTCAAGCACGAGGCACGTTTTTCGACTTGGCTGTACACCATCGCCCGCAACTTGTGTGTGGACAACCTGCGCAAGCTCGCGCTGCGGCGACATCCGTCTCTCGACCAGCCGAGGGGCGATGGCGACTCGTCGCGCACGCTACTGGACACCATGGCAGACAAGCATCCTCGAGCTTCGGTGGACCGCAGCGCCGTGTCCAGCGAGGTGGGGATGACCATCGTGACCGCGGTGGACGCGCTCCCGAACGAGCAGCGGGAAGTCTTCCTCCTCCGCGAGATCGCGAACCTTCCCTTCAAGGACATCGCCACCATCACGGGCGTCCCGGAGAACACGGTCAAGAGCCGAATGCGATACGCGCTCGACCGCTTGCGGGAGGCGCTGAGTGAGTTCGAGGAATACGCACGCGCGCTGCGCTAGCCAGCTCCCCACGGAACCATGGACTGCGAGAAGTTCGACAGAATCGTGCTGGACCTGCTCTACGAAGAGCTGGACGAGCTGACTCAAGCCGCGGCAAAACGGCACATGGAGCAGTGCAGCCGCTGTCGACCCATCGCCACCGAGCTGCGGGCTACACGGGAGGTTGGCGTGCTCCCGCTGGTGGAGCCACCAGACGAGCTCGAGCAACGTATCCTCGCGGCAGAGCGCACCGCGCGCAAGACGCTTCCGTTTCGTCAGCGCATGGGCAGGGCAGTGAGCGTGCTCGCCGGCTACGCAATGCGACCGCAGCTGGCGATGGCCGCGCTCCTGTTGCTCCTGATCGGCTCGAGCTTGTTGCTGCTCCGAGCCAAGCCTGGGGAGACCGAGAACATCAGCGTCACGGAACGCGGGGTCCCGGAGACGGAGGGGCCAGGAGTCGCCATCCTGCCCGCGACCCCCGCCGACGAGGGTCAAGCCGATCGGCCAGAACCGGAGCCAGCCCGCGTCGCTAGCCGCGCCGCCGCCGAGACGCCGACCGAGTCACCTGGCGCGGAGCTGGCAGACAGAGAAGAAGGCGCTGCCGGCGTCAAGGCGAAAGAAGACAGCGAAGCTGACGACACCTTCTCTCTGGCCATGAACGAGTACCGGAATGGCAACTGGGTCGCAGCCCAGGCCGGCTTCGATCGGGTCGAGACCAAGGGCGGCGCGAACGCCGCTCAAGCGGCCCTCTTCTCCGCACAGGCAGTGCGCAACGCGTCTGGTTGCACCAGCGCTGGCCCGCGTTTCGAGACCGTGACGGTCCGATATCCCGGCACCGCGATCACCAACGACGCTCGCTGGCAGGCAGCAGATTGTTTTCGCTCCACGGGTCAGCTCGACCGCGCGCGCAAGCACTATCAGGCGCTGGTGGGTCAACCTGGATACGACGACCGAGCCCGCAAGGCGCTGGCCCAGATGGATGAGTCGACACCGCGCATCGCCTCCAAGCCCGCAGCGGCCGCAAAAGCCAAGCCTGCGACGGAGCCGACAGCGACCGCCACCGCGAAGGCGGCTCCCCCGCCCGGCAAGAACCCGCCGCCACCGAACGTCGACGACGCGAAGAACGCTCTCTGAGCTTCTTCGTTCGATTTCCGGGGGGAGAGGGAACGACCTGGAGACCCCACGAAAGACGCGAGGCGTCAGACCACGAGATGCGGTCGACGCCTCGGAGCTTCGCTGGGTTCGTCGAAGTCAGACCATCGCGGCGTTGGTGCCCGCCTCGCCCAGCTCGACTTCATCAGCGGTGACGTCGACGTCACCCTCTGGCGGCTCGAAGCCGGGACGCCCCACTTGCTCGGTCCCCAGGCTCCGCACGAATACCGCGAGGAAATACTGCTGGAACCAGTACCACCACACGCTGCGATGAACGAGTCGCGGATCGATGTGCTCACGCAGCCTCGCGTGCACCTCGGGCAGCTTGCTCCAGTGGGTCCCCGCGTTCTCGTGATGCGCCGTGTGAAGGCCGTTGTTGAAGAGCAAGAAGTTGAGGAGCTTGCCCTCGAAGTTGCGCGAGTGGTTGTGGCGCGAGAAAGGATCGGCGTGGACGTGCTGCTCGTAGTTGAACAGCATGATGGTCCACAGCGCGAAGAAGCCAGGGATCCCTGCTGCCAGCACCCAGAGCTTCAGACCACCCCCCCAGCCGTAGAGGAAGACGGCGAGCGCCAGCAAGAGAGCGTGAGTCCCGTAGACGATGACGTACTGCGAGACGATGCGCCGATACAGGGTCGGGTTCTTCTCCTTGGCCTTCGCGATGAAGGTCTTGATCGGATCGCTCTGGTAGTAGCTCGACACGAAGAAGTAGGTCAGCGCGACCAGGAAGTTGTGCCGGTTCGTGAAGCGCCAGGTGATGGTCGCGTCGCCGGCCTTGTTCACCAGCTTGTGGTGATTGAGGTTGTGGGTCGGGATCCAGGCAAAGGTTGGGTAGCCGTAAAAGATCGAGATCCAGGTCCCGAAGAAGTTGTTCGCCCCCTTCGACTTGAAGGTCGGACTGTGGTTGTGGTTGTGGGCGATCACCCCGCACGCCAGCGCGAAGTAGCAGCTGAGCGGCCACAAGTAGGTGGTCAGATCGGGGCGCGTGTACAGAAACGCCAGCAGCCCTGGGGTCAGTACGAAGGTCCACAACAGCGTGCGGTAGTCAGCGGCGTGACGAACCATAAACTTCTCCTCGCGGCACCCACCTTGGGAGTTCGGTGCTCGGTGCCCAGGGCCCTTCTAGTACCGGGATCGGTCAGAGGCTACGCATTTTCGGCGCGGTTCGGCGGCTGAAGTGGCGGATTTCGGCTTGGAACGAGACTGCGTCCGGCGCTTCGCGCCAGGCTTGCCCGCAGAAGTGTTTCAAGTGCGAATGTTGCTTCGCAGCGCTCCGAGGCGCGCCCTGGCGCTCCGAGGGACCGAGCCAAGGGCCTCGTCCGCGTCAGTTCATGGGCTCGCGCACGTAGGCGATGGTGTGGATCACATCGACCAGCCGCTCGCGTTGGTCGGCGGTCAGGTTGACGAACTGAACGCCCATGCCTGGATTCGGACTCACGCTGAGCGGTCGTACCGGATTGATCCACTGCACCACCCCATCGAGGACGAACGCGTCCTCGGTGTCCGGGGGGGCGAAGCGCAAGGTGAGCTGGGTGCCTACCTCGAGCGGCTGCTGGGTTCGCACGAAGATCCCCAGGGCGGAGATGTTCGTGATCGCCGCGTACAGGAACGTGTCATCCGTCGTGCAGTCGACTGACCAGGTCACGTCGATGCGATCCGCGCTGCGTCGGTTCGACGGTGCTGCCTCTTCGGCATCAGGCTGCGACTCGCCGGACTCCCTCACCCGACTGGCCTTAGCGCCGTTCCGACTTCGTGTCACGTTTCGTCCCCACTTCTCTTCCGACCCACGCGGAACGCGAGCCTGAGTGATGGTCTGGTGCACCCGGAGGTCTCGTCCTCGCCCGAGTGGCAAGCAACCTCAGCGCACGATCAGGTACCCGGCCTTGATGCGGTTGTTGTCGTGGGAGCCCTTGCGGACCTCGAGCCGGCGGTCACCGATGTAGAGACCGTACAACACCTCGTAGCGACCTGGCGTGAAATGAGGCTCCAGGCGTATGGTGTGGAGATCGACGATTTGGTCGCCAGGCCGCCAGAGATGCGCGGGGTACTTCCCCTCGAGCGTGTCGTGGTCGCCGTTGTAGCGCTTGCGATACCCATCGATGTGGATGAACGTCTTCCAGTTGCCGCTGATGGATCGATTCACGCGCCAGTGGATCGCGAACTGATAGTCAGTACCCGGCTTCACCACTGGCCAGGGCTTTCCGTCGATCAGCTCCGTCTCGACCGGCTTGCCGTTCTTCGTGAGCTCCCAGCCAAGGTTGGTGAGCTGATCGAGGTCCGCACCCACGGGGAACTCGGGCGCCCTCGGTTGATCCAGGATCCAGTCGCTGTACGGGTTCTGATCCGTCTCGCCCTCCTCGATGCGATTGCTGGCAAGCAGGATCTCACTGGACCGACCATCGAGCACAGGCACGTTCCTGTGGTGTCGCTCGCGAAACTTGGCGTTGATCTGTGCCAAGTCGGCGGCGCGCATCACTAGCCAGCGCCGCTCCTCCTTGCTGTCGAGCCAACGGGCCGCGGCTGGCGCGTTCGGCTGACTGATCACCGGCGACCCCGCGTAGTAGTTCGCGCTCTCACCGTTCTCGCCGAGCATGCCTAGAGGCTCCCCTGGCTTGGATAGCCGACCGTAGGCCTCGAAGACCTCCTTGGGAGAGATCTGAGCTGCCAGCGCCGGGTAGTACCCGAGACTCAGCACCAGGCCGAAAGCGGCGAGTGGAGCCGCCGCGAGGCTGAAGCGCGGAAACGGGCGCCAGGCCCGCAAGCCGCGCAGGGCATCACGGCCGAGCATCAGCCCTAGAGGCGAAGCCAACGCTAGCGGCAACAGCAACCAGACCAGCGCCAGCACCGAGCGCAGCTGGCTCGGCATGGTCTCGATGCGGGCCCAGTTCAGCCACCGCGCGGAAAGAAAGCTCAGGATGGCAAAGGCCACGGCCCCAGCCTCGATCAGCAGCAGAAAGAAGCGCAGGTTGCCATCGAAGGCGTTCTGGAGGGTGTCGATGTAGCCGCGATACGCCTTTCGGTCCAGGACCGGAGCTGCGCCGTCTCGAGTTCGACCTCGCTCGAAGATCAACCCGAAGAAACCGCCGATACACAGCAGCGTGCCGTACTTCACGATCTTCGTCGCCGTCTCCGCGAAGCTGTCGGGGAACTTGCCACCATCGACAACGAAGGCGGTGAGCCCCTTCACGGGGAAGTTCTTGAAGTCGGTGTAGAAGATGATGGCAAGCGCTGCCACCGTCACGCCCGCCGCCATGGAGCCAGCAAACTCGCGTCGATCGGCCTCGCTGAGTGCCACTCCGACCGCCACAGCCAAGGCGAAGACCCCACAGAACGGCAGTTCTCCACTGACCGGCGCCATCAAAGCGTGAGCCGCGAGCGCCAGCGTGCCCACTAGCAGCACCATCAGATGCAGCCCCAGACTGCGTTCCTGCCGAGCGAGGTGCGCCCGGTCCTTGGGCTCGTCGGCGGAGTAGACGACGAACAGTCGACCGATCGCGAACGGGACGAGCGCGCTCCAGGGCAGCAGGCCGTGTCCCAGCTGCTCGAGCACGAGATCGAAAGTCGGGCGCTGGCGCGATTGATCCACCGCGGCGCCCAGCCAGACATCGTAATGCGTCAGGTCGAGATGGGTGAGCGCATGAACACCTTTCCATGCGGCAATTATCCCCACGACGAGACTGACGCACCCCACGAGTGCAGAAAAGAACGTCCCTCTGCTACGCACGCGCAGGGAAACGAGCCAGGCGAGGCCCACGCCCAGGCTGGGCACCGCGACGCCGAGCAGCGCCCCTCGCGACCCGAAGCCAGCTGCGAGGCCCAGCACCCCGAGCAGGGCCCAGCCGAACTGGGATGGTCGGAACTCGCCGTCGTGGTCGAAGACGGCGAGCCCCAACCCGGCGGACGCGATGGCGACTGAACTCAGCGTCACCGCGTCACCCAGCATCGTGCGCGCCTGGAGGAAGTAGAGCGGCATCGTCGACAACGCGATGACGCTGAGCGACGCCGCCCGCCGATCCACCAATCGCGCAACCAGCAGGTACACACACAGCACGCCGACCAGCGCCCAGACCGCCAGCGGCAGGCGCCCCGCCCAGTCATGCAAGCCGAACAGCTTGAAGCCGATGGCCATCGACGTGAATGGCAGCTCTCCTCGGTTCAGCTCACCGAGCGTGGGGACCGCGTTGTTTGCGCCCTCCAAGCTGAGGCCGCTCGCCCCCATCACGTTCACCGCGATCCGCCGAGCCTGATCAGCGACCTCGAGCTCCGGCGGTTCCCAGATCCCCGCGCGACCGATCGGGAGCAACAGGCTGGCGAAGGCCACCAGGCCAGCCGTGATTGGCCAGGCCAGGCCCGCCGACGAGCGAGCCGTTGGCGAGGCGCCGCCGGGGTCCGACGCAGAACCCTGAGGGCGGGAGGGGGAAGCAGCGTCTACGTCTGCGCCAGTCGAGGAGCGCTCATCGCGAGCCTCCTCTGCGAGCACCGAAGGCTCGATATCAGGCTCTCCAGCGGCGGGCTCGCTCATGCGGTCCGGACCTTAACACCAGGTTCCTGGGCGACCGCAAGCGCACAAAAGCGCAGTCAAGGCGAAGAAACGCGGGCCAGTGCCGCGTCGAGCTGGCGCTCACGCCAAAGCCAACCATACTCCGCGGCCATGCGTTTCGGGTCTTGCGCCATCGTGGGTCGTACCAACGTGGGAAAGTCCACGTTCTTGAACGCGGTGCTGGGCCAGCGCCTCGCGATCACCTCGCCCCTGCCCCAGACCACCCGCGACGTGCTGCTTGGCGTGGCGCAACACGGGGATGCGCAGATCGCGTTCGTGGACACCCCAGGTCTCCACGATCCGAAGCACGAGCTCGGGCGGCGCATGAACCTGGCCGCGCTGGACGCTCTGCGAACCACGGACCTGGTCGTGCTGATGACCGACGTCTCACACCTCACGAAGCTGCGGCGAACACCGGATCCGGGCGCCGACCTGATCCTGGAAGCCGACCGCAAGCTGATCGAGGAGCTCCCGGCCGACGTCCCCTGCGTGTTCGTGGTGAACAAGGTCGACAGCCTGAAGGACAAGACCCGGCTCCTGCCCTACCTGCAGTCGGTGTCCGAGCTGCGTGAGTTCGCCGCGCTGGTGCCGGTGAGCGTGCTCAGGGACGACGGCGTGAAGCTCGTGTTGGACGAGATCGCTCCTCGCCTCCCCGAAGGCCCGCCTGGCTACGACCCCGACATGCTCACCGACAAGCCGCTCACCTTCTTCGTGCGGGAGTACGTGCGTGAACAGGTGATGCTGCAGCTGCGAGCCGAGATCCCCCACGCGGTAGCGGTGACCGTCGACCGTTTCGACGAGACGGCCAGGAACACGCAGATCAAGGCTACTATCCACGTGGAAAAATCGAGCCAGCGAGGCATCGTACTCGGAAAGCAGGGGGAACGGATCAAGGCCATCGGCACCAAGGCGCGCGAGCGGCTGCAGGAGCTGCTGGAGCGCCCCGTGCACCTGGAGCTCTTCGTCCGCGTCACCGAGCGCTGGAAGGACGTCCCACGGCAGCTCAGCGAACTCGGCTACGACATAGCCAACGCAGTGGAGCTCGCCCCCAAGCCCCGAGCGAAGTCATGAGCGTCGAGGACGATCACGTCGAGCGGCACGACCCGGATGCCGAGCCGGTGGACGAACCGTCCCCTCGGTATCAGCGCTGTCTGATCGCCGTCGTGGGCCGCCCCAACGTGGGCAAGAGCACGCTGTTCAATCGCTTGATCGGCGAGCGCCTGGCGATCGTTCACGACGCGCCCGGCGTCACTCGCGATCGCAACTACGCGGACGCGGTGATCGGTGGACGTAGCGTCACGCTGGTCGACACCGGTGGCTTCGACCCGACCACCGACGATCCAATGGGTCAAGGGATCGCCCGTCACGTGATGGCCGCCATCGAGGAAGCCGACCTGGTGCTGTGTGTGCTTGACGGTGTGAACCCGCCGACTCAGGCAGACGCCGACGCGATCAAGCTGCTGCGCCGCGCCGACAAGCCAGTCCTCTACTGCGCCAACAAGGTCGACAGTCAGCGTCACGAGGCCGAAATCACCGAGCTCTATCGACTCGGCGTCGATCGGCTGTACGCCGTCAGCGCTCTGCACGGGCGTGGACTCGGGGAGCTGGAGCTGGCGATGCGCACGGCTCTGCCCGATCCCGTGGTGCTCGAAAGCGGTGCCGGGGAAGACGCCGAGGTGCCGCGAGTGGCGCTCCTCGGCCGACCGAACGCCGGGAAATCATCGCTGTTCAACCGCCTGAGCGGTAGCGAGCGCTCACTCGTCGACGACCGACCAGGGACCACTCGCGACGCCGTGGACTCCGAGGTCGAGGTGGCGGGACATCGCTTCTGGCTCATCGATACCGCAGGGATCCGGAAGAAGTCGAAGGTTCACGAGGACGTGGAGAGCGCCAGCGTGATGCGCTCGATCAAGGCTGCAGGCCGGGCCGACATCGTGGTGCTGATGTGCGACGCGAGCGAAGGCATAGGCGACCAGGAGCAACGGCTGCTCGGGCTGTGCGCGGAGCGCGGCCGCGGCATCGTGGTGGGCTTGAACAAGAGCGATCTCTTGAGCGGCGCCCAGCGGAAGGCCGCCGTGCAGCATGCGGAGGAGAAGCTTGGCTTCGCTCGCTGGGCGAAGGTGATGCTGCTCAGCGCGAAGACGGGCAACGGGGTCGATGCGTTGATGAAGCAGGTACGCCGCACCCACCGCGAGCTGCATCGCCGGATCCCTACGGCAGAGCTGAACCGATTCTTCGAGAGCGTCCTGGAACGCCGCCCCCCACCAACCGCGAGCGGCAAGGCGCCGCGGCTCTACTACGTGACCCAGGCGCAAACCAACCCGCCGCTCTTCGTCGCGATGAGCAACGCGCCCGAGGTGATCAACGACGGCTACCGCCGCTTCGTGATGAACCAGCTGCGCAAGACCTTTGGTTTCGACTCGGTGCCGATCAAGATCGCCTTCCGCAAGCGCTCGCGACGCGGAGACTGATGGCCCTCGGCCGAGCAGCGGCGCGCCTCACCCCAAGAACCCGCACAGCAAACGCCGAAGGGTTCGAGGCCGTCCGCGCAAACCCGGAGAATGGCGGCGCGAGCTTGGCGTGATTGCCTGCCCGGAGGATCCGCGATAACTCGCGTGCGATGAGCGACGCAACGAACGTGGTGTTGACCGAGGTGAAGGACCGCGTGCTGGTGATTCGGTTGAATCGCGCGGAGGCACGCAACGCCATCAGCGGCGACGTGGCCAAGGGCATGGAAGCTGCGCTGGACGAGCTCGAGGGCAACGCCGAGCTGTGGGCGGGCGTGCTCGCCGCGAACGGTCCGACGTTCTGCGCTGGTGCCGATCTGAAGTGGATCGCGTCGGGACGTGCCGCTGAGCTCTCGACCGAACGAGGGGGTTTCGCCGGCTTGGTTCGCCGCAAGCGCAGCAAGCCGTTGATTGCAGCCGTGCATTCCGATGCGCTGGCGGGTGGCTTCGAGATCGCAATCGCCTGCGACCTGCTGGTGGCAGCGGAGGGATCGAAATTCGGCCTACCGGAGGTCAAGCGTTCGCTGGTCGCGCTCGCCGGCGGGCTCGTGGAGCTGCCGCGACTGATCGGGGAGAAGCTGGCGCTGGAGTTGGCGCTGACCGGCGACTCATTCCCCGTGGAAAGACTTGCGACGGCGGGGCTGGTGAACCGGGTCGTCCCCTCCGAGCAGGTCTTCGAAGAAGCGATCGCCCTGGCCACGCGCATCACCCAGGCCGGCCCGTTGGCGGTGAAGGCCTCCCGAGAAATCATCGTGGGCGGCCGCGACTTGGCCTCCGAGGACCGCTGGCAGCGCTCCTTCGAGCTCGGCTGGCCAGTCTTCGGATCACAAGACGCCCAGGAAGGGCCGCGAGCGTTCATCGAGAAGCGCGCTCCCGTGTGGAAAGGCCGCTGAGCTACTCCGCGTCCGCGACCGGGGGCTCGCTCCGGTCAGCCTCCGACCGCCGTGCGACGACCTCGCGCGCGGGGGGCGGATCGCTGGTGGCGGGTGCGCCGTAGAGCACGCTTCGCAGATCGGAGCGGGTGAGGATGCCCACCAGCTTGCCGTGGTCGAGCACAGGCAGCCGCCCGATGTCGTGGCGCTGCATCTCGCGAAAGGCAGACTCCAGCGAGGCGTCCGGTGTGGTCGTTCTGAGGTGGTGTGCCATACAGCTCGAGACGGGCAGGTGGAGCCGCCCAGCCGCCTCGGCCTTCTCCACGTCGCGCCGCGACACCAGGCCGATCAGCTCCCCAGCCTCGACCACCGGAACGCCCGTGTGGTGCCAGACCCTCAGGCTGTGCTTGAGCTCCACCAGAGACGTCGTCGGGGCGACGCTACGCACCAGACGACTCATCACATCAGAGACACGTCTCGGGTTCGGCGGTTCCGCGCGGAAGCTATCCAAAAGCGCGGCGTAGAGCGCATCCACGTCGCCCCCCTTGACGGTCGCGGCGGCGGCGCTGGGGTGCCCTCCGCCCCCGAAGGGCGCGAGGCGCTCTGCGACGTTGACCACCGGCGAACTCGATCGCGCGACGATCTGCACCTGCTTGTCCTTGATCGCATAGAAAGCAAAGAGCGCCTGGTTGCCGTCGAAGCCAGCCACGGCGCTGGTCACGTCGGCCAGCCCGCTGACCACCTTCTCCATTCGCAGCTTGCAGAAGCCGATGCTGGTACCGCCGAGTTCACGCGACTCCAGCGCGTCCAATACGCGACGGATCAGATCTCGCTGATTGGGGGAGAAGTCCGGCTTGAGGTAGCGGTTGAGGGTCTTCAGGTTGCCGCCCTGATCGAGCAGCCACCCAACGGCTCGCGCGTCGCGCCCCGAGGTGTTCGGGTAGGTCAACGAGCCAGTGTCGGCGTAGATCCCGAGGGTGAACAGCGTTGCCTCCTCGACGTCGATCGGGATGCCCAGCGTCTTGATGCGCTCGACGAGCAAAGTCGTCGCCGAACCGACCGGTTCGACCAGCTCGACCGATCCGGACACCTCGTCGTCTCCCACCCTCGGGTGGTGGTCGTAGACGTGCACGTCGAGGCTCGAGTCCTGGGCCTCGAGCCGCCGCTGCAAGACCTCGAACGCGCCAAGGCGACTCTTGCGCCGATGATCGACCAGGATCAGTCGGCGAACGCTGTGTTGGTCGATGTCGCTGTAGCGAAGCGTGCGGAAACGATCCCGATGCAGCGCGAGGTAGTCGTGCAACGCGGGCGAGACCCGTCTACCGAAGACGATCTCCGAGCCGGGGTAGAGCTTCTGGGCAGCTACCGCCGCAGCGAACCCATCGAAGTCGGTGAGTTCGTGGGTGAGGATGACCTCCATCGGCGCACAGGATAGTGGCTTATGGCTCCGAGCTCCGGCCTTTTTCGCCGGCGCCGACGTCGAGCCGCGAACCGGCGGGTACCGCAGCACCACCCGAGGTCGCCAGACCTTCCATTCGCTGAGCAGATCCGGAGAACGATAGACGTATCGCACGGGAGGAGGTTCCGAACGCGGCGCGCCCCGCGAGCGCTCGAGTCTGCGCTGGATCTTGCGTCGGCCAGGTTTCGCCGGCGTTGCGCGAGCCCTACGCTCCCGGCGCGAGCAGACGGGAGATCCCAGCGAGGGTCGAGATGTCGTGAACGTCGCTCGGCAGGGCCGGGATGTTCACACGAGTCGGTGAGCGACCATCCGGGTTGTCGGCCAGCGCTCCCTCGAGACGACTCAGGTGCGCACGATCGAGTTCGGCGAGGCTCTGTTCTTCTTCCACCGCGCGCACCAGACGCGCCGCTCCATCGCTGCCGAGCTGAATGGCGTGCCGGGCGAGCGCTGCCTCGACCTCGCTCTCGCTGGCGATCGAGCGCGGCGCCCGGTGGACCCGGTTCACGACGAACGCGTCTCGGGCCATCCCCTGCTCTTGGAGTCGATCCGCGAAGAAGAGCACCTCCCGGATCGCCATGGGGGCCGGGCTGGTCACGAGCACGTAGGCGAACTCCGCGGAGCGAAACGCCTTGGCCACTTCCGCGGCGCGCGTCTTGAAGCCACCGAACAGGTCATTCAGCTCGGTGATGAACTCCGCCATCTGCTCGAGGAAGCCACCACCGGTGAGCTTGCCGATCCCGCGCAGTACCAGCGCGACGCTCTTCGCCACCAGGTTCAGACTGAACTTCCCGGAGGATTCAAACGCCTGAATGAACCAGCGCATCGCGGCGCTGTCGATCGCCTGAGTGAGTCGCTCGGGGGCGTCCAGGAAGTCCAGCGCGTTGCTCGTCGGCGGCGTGTCCAGCACGATCAAGTCGTAGTGAGAGTCCTGCTTGACGCTCAGGAGCTTCTCCATCGCCATGTACTCCTGAGTACCGGCGAGGCTGGTCGAGACGTACTGGTAGAGGCGGTTCTCGAGGATCTTCTGCCGTGCCGCCTCGGACGAGGCGTGGCGCGTCACCAGCTCGTCGAAGGTGCGCTTGGTGTCCAGCATCATCACCGTCAGGCTACCGTCGACCTCGAGTCCAGCACGCTGGAACAGCGCCGGCTCGACCAGCTGGGCGTCACCCGTCATGCGATCCAGGCCGAGGCTGTTGGCGAGTCGGCGGGCGGGGTCGATGGTCAGACACAGGACCCGCTTACCCCGCCGCGCGCCGGCCAACGCGAGCGCCGCAGCGACTGTCGTCTTGCCGACCCCGCCACATCCCACGCACAGCACCACGCGGCGTTCGTCGATCAGTGCGTCCAGGGTGGGATGGCTCATCGGGAGTCCAGCCTTTAGCACGAGATCTCGCGCATTTCGTCAAGCTTCGGGAAGTTTGGCGGGCGAGTGGAGTCGCGCTTTAGTTGTCCCGAGGGCGTCCGTTCAAGGAACGTAGACCCATGTTTTCGCTGCCCATCCGCAGTTCCGACTTCGCGCCAGCGGAGTACGACGGGCCCGAGCGCCGAAGGCACCGCTCCAGCGACGCGCTGGAGGCGCTGGGACGCCTGCTGGACGAGGCGCGGCGCCAAAGCCGGGGGGCCGCGTTGATCGTGGCGGATAGCAGCGGGCTGCTCGTGGCGGCGTCAGGCTACTGGAGTCATTGCGAGGAGCTCGCGGCAATCGCGGCGGCAGGTCCGGCGAACGACGGCGCCGATCGGCAGGTCCGCCGAGTGCGGATCTCCGGACTCGAGGTGCTGCTATGCGCCGAAGGGGGAGACACGGACGCAGCGCTCGCGCGAGCTCAGAGCGGCGCGCTGCGCATCCTCGGTGCTCGACGGCGCAGCGCCTAGCACGTTCCGTGCGCCTACAACATCCGGCGATCTGAGCTATACCCGCCCCAATGTCTGGGCCTGGATACATCGACCTGCACTGCCACTGGGTATCGGGCATCGACGACGGCGCGCGCACCATCGAGGACAGCCAACGCATCCTGCGCGGCCTTGGCGAGCTGGGCTTTGGACTGATCATCGCCACCCCCCACATGCGGCCTGGCCTGTTCGACAACGACGCGCGCGCGATCCGAGCAGCCTACGCGACGACCCTCGAGAAGCTCGAGGGCACCGATCTCCCCGAGGTCGCACTGGCCAGCGAGCACTATTTCGACGACGTGGTGGTGAGTCGTCTGAAGGCTGGAGACGGGCTTCCCTACCCCGGCGGTCACGCGGCTCTGCTCGAGTTCTATGATCAGCGATTCCCGCTGAGCATCGCGCAACAGCTCTTCGAGTTGCAGCGCCAGGGCTTGCGACCCGTGATCGCGCATCCCGAACGCTACCAGCGCATCTGGGAGGCCCCCGAGGTGCTCGAGCAGCTGGTGGATGCGGGTTCGGTAGCCTTGCTGGATGCGGCGGCGCTGGTGGGGAAGTACGGACGGCAGCCGCGAAAATGCGCGGAGCGCCTGCTGGAGGAGGGCCTGTATCACGCCGCCTGCAGCGACGCGCATCGTCCCGCCGACGTCGACGCAGTCGCCGAGGGCATGGAGCTGATCCGCAAGCGCCAGGGACGAGACGAAGTGGACTTCCTGTTCGGCGAGGGGCCAAGACAGATCCTGGAGGGCCGCGTTCAGACATGAGTCGTGGACGGCTTGGTCGATACGGCGGACGCCTGCTCGCCTCGCTGATCGCCGGGGTGATCGCCGTTTGGTTGCTGCATGCAGGCGGCCTGCCCCTCGTCCCGTCGGCTGCCGCGCTGAGGGCCGTCGCACCGTGGTCGATCGCCGTGTACACGCTGGGCTTCTCGGTGGTGCACCTGCTGCGAGCGGTGCGCTGGCACTGGCTCTTGCGTCCCGTGGGGGAGGTGTCGGTTCGGCGGCTCGTGAACGTCTCGTTCATCGGCTTCGCGGCGATCGTGTTGTTGCCCTTGCGATCAGGGGAGTTCGTTCGTCCGGTTCTGATCCGCAAGGATACGAACATCAGCGGTTGGGCCGCAACGGGCACTATCGCCGCCGAGCGAGTGATCGACGGGATGCTGGTCAGCTTGCTGTTGCTCGTCGGGCTGTTGAGCTCCTCTCCCCTCGATCCCCTCCCCGATCACATCGGTGAGTTGGCCATCCCTGCGAAGGTGATCCCGGGCCTGGCCTACAGCGCGTTGGCCTTGTTTGGCTGCGCGTTCGCCGCCATGGGCTTGTTCTACGCCCGGCACGATCTAGCGCTGAAGCTGGTTGGTGTGACGGTCGCACGATTCAGTCCGAAGCTTGCGGCGTGGTCCACCGCCCGTGTGGAGCAGCTCGCCTCCGGGCTCGGCTTCTTGCCCAAGGCGTCCCTCGCCTGGCCGTTCCTCGGGCTCAGTCTGCTGTACTGGATAGCCAACGCGGGCGCGACCTACGCGCTTGGAGTTGGCTGCGGCCTGGAGGGCATGAACCTGTCGATCGCCTGCGTCAGCATGGGGGTGCTGGCGCTTGGCATTCTGCTGCCCAACGCCCCGGGCTACTTCGGAGCCTTTCAAGTGGCGGTGTACGCATCGCTGGCCATGTTCTTCCACCCGAGCGAGATCGACTCCAAGGGCGCTGCATTCGTGTTCGTCCAGTACGTCGTCCAGACCACCGTCACGCTCGGTGCGGCCCTGTTCGCGTGGTGGATGGAGCGCACGAGGCAAGGGCTCAACGCAAGAAACTTGGCCGTTGGTGAGGCGGGCCGCTAGCTCCGGTGGTCTATGACCAGGTCTCCAGTTGGCGGGCGCCCGGCCCCCCGGCGCGGCCACGGGTTGCGCGCCGTGTGGTTGAGCTGTGTGTGTGTGCTGGGCCTCACCTTGGCCACGCCCGCCGCGGCTCGGGTGGAAGACGACTCGTCCTACACCAAGGCACAGACTTTCAGTGGGGCGCTGCGCTACCTGCGCGTCGACCTGGGCTACGAGGTGGTGGAGAAGGACCCGGAGGCAGCCTACCTGCTCTTCAAGTACAAGCCGATGGGATCGCGAGAGCTGACCAGCGGCTCGATCGAGATCGTGCAGGCCGAGGGTCGGGTGAAGGTGTTCGTCCAGCTGCCGAAGATGCCGGAGTACCACGAACGGATGCTGTCTTCGGGCTTGATGAAGAAGCTCAAGAGCGAGTACGGCGAACCCCCGAAGCCGAACAAGCCAAAGAAGTCGAAGCCCGACGACGAGCGTGACGACAAGTCTCGCGACAAGGAGTCCAAGAAGGACTCCGGCGAGTCATCCGACTGAAACTCCGAGCAGAGCGAGGACCCGCGCCCCGAGCCTCCTCGGAGCGCCTGGCGAACGCCGTGCCAGTCGCGCGGGAACGCGGCGGATGCACGCAGGCCGAGGGGGTGTATAACGCGGTCCATCGCGATGGACGAGACCCCCGAACGCATCGGTCGCTACCAGATCGTGCGCCCGCTGGCGCACGGCGCGATGGGCAGGGTCTTGCTCGCGCACGATCCGGTACTCGACCGCCCGGTCGCAATCAAGCTGCTGCGGAACGATCTCGGGCTCACCCCCGACCAGCGCGACACCCTGCTCGAGCGCATGCAGCAGGAAGCGCGCGCTTCCGCGCGGGTAAGCCACCCGAACATCGTGGCCTTGCACGACATGGGAGACTCCCCGCAGTGCGGTCTCTACCTGGTGTTCGAGCACGTGGAGGGAAAGAACCTCAAGGAGCGACTGCTCCAGGGTCCGCTCGGACCCGAGTCCGCGGCGGAGTTGGCGGAGGGACTGGGCTCCGCGCTCAGCACCGCGCACGCGGCGGGCGTCCTTCATCGAGACATCAAGCCCGAGAACATCATCTTGGCCCGCCACGGACCAAAGCTCGTGGACTTTGGCATCGCGCGCCTGCCCGATTCGACCCTCACCCACGAAGGCGGTGTGCTGGGAACCCCGGCCTACGCTGCGCCCGAAGCGATCGCCAACGGCAAGTTCACACCTCTATCCGATCAGTTCTCGTTGGCGACGACCATGTACGAGGCGATCAGTGGCCGCCGCGCCTTTCCCGGCGATGACGCGGTCGCCGTGGCCAGTCGCATCGGCACCGAGGAACCGCCCGCCATCGCCGCCGTGTGCGGCGTAGATCCTCACGTCGACACCGTGCTCGCTCGAGGCATGAGCAAGGTACCGCGCTCCCGCTTCGAGTCCGCAGAGGACTTCGGACGAGCCTTGGCCGAGGCGTTGCGCATGTTGCCGCGCACGGCCATGCCGACCACCCCGGATCGTTACCACGCAGAATCGACCCAGAGCACGGGCCGCGGCCTCCGAGTCGGCGTCGGAGCGGCCGCCGCAGGGGCGCTGATCGCCGTGTCGGCGTTCCATCTCAGCCGGCAGCTGGACGAGCCTGCGGGCCCGACCACCGTGCCCGTGCCGGTCGCGGTGAGCGTCAGCCCGAGTGACGATCCGGATCAGCCCGTCGCGATTCTGGCCGAACGGCCCCCTGACAAGAAGAAGCGCGCGCCGAAGCGCCGGGAGCGGCAACGCGCCAGTCCGGACGCGGGCGCCAATCCAGACACACAGGAAAAGACGAGGGACGCCGGATCCCCGACGAATGCCAAGCCCGCACCGAGCGGCTCTCGCTGAGCGCAGGCCGCGCGGCGGCACAACTTGAAACAGTCGAGTCGGCGCGTCCTCAGGCCACGTCGATTTCCGCTGTGGGAAAGATCCCCGACGGAAAGTATAACGCGGGGCATCTCGGCGCGGACTTGGCTTGGACCGCGCGTGCCGCCTCGGGTGTGCCCGACGCATTGGAGACTCTGATGGGACTTTCCACGATCAAAATCGTCACGTTGGCGTTCGGCGTCTTCGCGCTGTCACTGGGCGCTTGCGCCGCGAGCAGCGACAAGGGGAATCAGCCGCTGCAGAGCTGCTCCGCTCCGGTCAGCTGCTACGAGAAGTGCGTGTGCGGGGGTGGAGAGAACCAGGCCTGCCTGGATGGTTGCGCGTCGAGCAGCTCTGGGGGCAGCGCCGGCAACGGCGGCACGGGTAACACCAGCAACGGCGGCACAGGGAATGCGGGGAGCTGCGACGCCGCGGTTCAGTTCCAGACGCCTGCCTGTGGCGCTTGCGCTTCTGCCGCGTGCTGCCCGGAGCTGCAGCGCTGCTTCGGTACCAGCCAGAGCACCTCGGCGCCGAACTGCGGCCTCTTGCTCAACTGCATGCAGGAGTTCTGCGCGGATAGCGCCAATGACAACACGGCCTTCCAGAACTGCGTGAACCAGGAGTGCGCGGACTACCTGGATCAGGAGAGCATCGACGCGTACGGCGGCCTGGACTGCGTGGACACCAACTGCGCGAGCGAGTGCGCTGGCTGAGCGGGGGAGCGACCCGACCGAGCGCGCGATCCACGGGTACGCCCGCGGAGAGCCGTGAGATCGAGCGCCTTCGGCAGCGCGCCGCCTGAACGTGGCTCCGCTTCCGGGCCACACATTTCACCATCCGTCGCGGGTCGCGTGCATTCGGTGGCAGGCTGTGCGAGGCCTGGAACGTATGGGGCGACTCCTCACCGTGGCGTGCCTGCTGGGCACGGCTTGGCTCCTGCGGCCACCGACCCTGGCCGCGGCGGCGAGCAACGTGCGGCTCCAGGTCGTGGATGGCTCGACCCCAGCAGAGCGGGCATATACCGGCGGGATCGTCACCCTCCGGGCTCCTGCTTCGACCATGTTGCGGGTGCCAGCGTTGGACTTCGACATGGGCTCCACGGCGATGGACGTGGTCGAGGCGCTGCTGCTGTGCAATCGAGAGCCCTACGGCGAGCTCTGCGATCAAGGCATGTTCTCCGACGAGCTCCCGCAACACCAGGTGATGCTCGACAGCTTCTGGCTGGACCGCACCGAGGTGACGGTCGCCGACTACGCTCGTTGCGTGAAGCTCGGCCGCTGCAAGCCAGTCCACGAAGGCGGGGCCAGCCGCTTCGAGCGTCCCAACTACCCGCGGGGCCTCGTCAGCTTCGACGACGCGCGAGACTACTGCCGCTTCCGTGGCGCGCGGCTCCCCAGCGAAGCCGAGTGGGAAGGCGCAGCGCGCGGGCGCGCACACCGGAAGTTTCCCTGGGGTAACCTATACAACTCGCGCGCCGCGAACCACGGGCGCTTCGCCTGGAGCGAGACCTCGAAGAAGGATGGCTTCGAGGAGCTGGCGCCCGTCGGCTCCTTCCCCTCCGGAGCGACACCGCAAGGCATACTCGACCTCGCCGGCAACGTCGCGGAATGGGTGGACGACTTCTACGGCCCCTACCCGGACACGCCCCAGAAGAATCCCCGCGGTAACGGTTCAGGGCCGCGCATCGCGCGGGGTGGCCACTATCAGAGCGCCGCCCCCTGGCTGCGCACCGGCTCACGCCTCTCGGCGGATCCAGACATTCGCCGGCCCTACATCGGGTTTCGCTGCGCAAAGAGCGCTCGCCGTGTAGCGCCCCAGCGGCTAAGACCGCGCGATGACGACTGAGCGCCCATCCAAGCAGGCCAGCAAGCAGCGCCTCGTTTTGCCGGTGGCGCGACAGATGCGCTTCATCCTGGTGGCGCCCCACTACCCCGAGAACGTGGGCGCGGCGGCGCGGGCCATGAAGGCGATGGGGCTGGCGCGTCTGGTGCTGGTGCGGCCGGGGCGCCTTGGCCGTCCGGAGCATCCGATGGCGCGCAAGATGGCGGTGAAGAGTCTCGATGTCCTCGAGTCGGCGCCGCTGCTCGAGTCTCTCGAGGAGGCGCTGCTCGGCGTCGACTTCAGCATGGCGACCAGCGCCAGAGTGGGCACCCGAGGAGCCTTCACCCTGCGCGCTGGCGCGGAGGAGCTGGTGCGCCTGGCGACGCGGGGGCTCGAGCTGGCCGTCGTCTTCGGCAACGAGAAGTCGGGCCTGAGCGACGCCGAGAGCGCGCTGTGCGATGCCACGCTCCGCATCCCGATGGCGGCGCCTCAGCCTTCGATCAACCTGGCCCAGGCGTGTCAACTCGTCTCGTACGAGCTGTTTGCGACGGGGCTCGAAGCATGAGGCGCCGTCGGGGTCGGGTTTGGGGGAGAGGGCGCAGCGCGGGTCGATGCAACACGCCATCGCAGCTCAGCGGCGCCAACTTTCCACCACTGCTCGGAGTCGGAGGGTTAGACTGCCGCGACCGATGGCCATCGATCTGCGTTCCGACACCGTAACCCAGCCGAGCGCGGCGATGCGCGAAGCAATCGCGAAGGCCAGCGTGGGAGACGACGTCTACGGCGAAGACCCGACACTGAACGAGCTGCAGCGCGAGGTCGCCGAGCTCCTCGGCAAGGAGGCTGCGCTGTTCGTGCCGTCGGGCACGATGAGCAATCAGCTCGCGATCATGGCTCAGACCGAGCGCGGCGACGAAGTCGTGATCGGTGAGCGTGCTCACTGCGCGTGGTTCGAGTCTGGTGCCGCCGCGGCTCTCTCCGGGGTCCAGTTCGCTACCGCCGGCCGCGGCGGGCTGTTCGACGCCGCGACGCTGGAGGAAGCCATCAAGCCGACCAGCTACTACTTGCCGCGAACTTCGCTGGTCTCGGTGGAGAACACCCACAACGCGTCCGGCGGCCGCGTCTTCCCTCTGACCGACGTCCAGGCCATCGCGGAGACCGCGAGAGGGCGCGGCTTGAAGCTCCACCTGGACGGTGCGCGGCTGTGGAACGCGTCCGTGGCGAGCGGCTTGAGCTTGGCGGAGCTGGCCGCACCCGCCGACAGCGTCAGCGTGTGCTTCTCCAAGGGACTCGGGGCACCGGTCGGTTCGGCGCTGGTCGGCTCCAAGGCGTTGATCGAGCGGGCCCGTCGACTGCGCAAGATGCTGGGCGGCGGGATGCGTCAAGCCGGCATCCTGGCTGCCGGGGCACTCCATGCCTTGCGCAACAACCGCGCGCGCCTCGTCGACGACCACCGCCACGCACGTTTCTTCGCGGAAACGGTAGCGGGAGCTCCTGGGGTGACTCTGGATCTGGAGAGCGTACAGACGAACATCGTGCTGTTCCAGGTGCAGGGCAGCGCGGATGCGCTGTGCCGACGCGCCGCGGACCAAGGTGTGTTGCTGTCCGCGATGGGCGCGCGCAGCGTTCGAGCGGTGACTCACCTCGACGTGAGCTTCGACGAGGTGAAGAACGCAGCAGGCTTGGTCGCCGACTTGCTGCGACAGGAGCCGGCGTGAACGGGCCGCAGCGGAGCCCGGCGGCCCTTCGCTGGCACCGTCTCCAGCACCTCGCCGGCGCCTCCCTGCTCACATGCGGCGTCCTCCTGACCTGTGGCGCGATGCTCGCGTGCGCTCCGTCATTCAGCGATGCGTTCGAACGAGAGCGCGCCGCCGCGATCCGCACCTACGCAGCTGGCCGCTACGTGGAGGCCGCTCAGCACTGGGAACAAGTCGCGAAGGAAGCCCCGAGTAGCCGGCACCGCTACGAGGCGCTCTATCGAGCCGCCGTCTCCTACAAGCGAGGCAAGCGGCCCAGCGAGGCACGAGCGCTCTACACACGTATCCTCAAGGAAGCGCCCGAGACCAGTCGCGCTCCCCGCGCCGCGTATGACCTGGCCGACATCGACATCGAGGGCGGGCAGGACGCCGCGGGTTTCAAGGCGATGGAGCAGGTGCTCGAGCGCTATCCGAACGCCAGCACGGGCCCCTCCGCCCTGCACCGCTACCTGGTCTGGCTGGAGGACCAGCAGGGAGATGCCGCGGCGAAGGCGTGGCTCGAGGCGCAGATCCCCTCACACGAGTCCACCGAACTCGGTCAGTATCTCCACTATGCGTACGCCAAGCTGCTCGCGAACATGGGCGACAAGGCCGGCGCGATCGCCCGCTACCTGCTCGTGGCGGACAAGTACCCGTACCCCACCGGCGCGCTCTGGGATGACTCGTTGTTCCACGCCGCTGAGCTCGAGGTGGAGGTCGGCAACCCCAAGGGAGCCGTCAAGCACCTGCGCCGCATGCTCAATGAGCGAGAGCCTTCGAGTCTCTCGGGCAGCTACGAGCGACCGCGCTACAGCGAGAGCCAGTACAAGATCGCGATTCTCCTCCGCGACGCGCTCAATCAGCCAGAGCAAGCCATCCGCGAGTTCGAGCGCTTGCGTAAGGACTTCACGACCAGCATCCTGCGAGACGACGCCGCGTGGCAAGAAGCCAAGCTACGCCTTTCCCGGGGTGACCGCAGCGGAGCCTGCAGCACGATGCGGTGGTTGCGCGACGAGATCCCGGACAGCCGCTATGCGGCGTGTGGGCAGCTCCTGTGCGGCGAACTCAAGCCGCTGAAGCGCGAGTGCCGGGACTATATCCGGCGCGAACTCGTGCCCGATCCCGCGGAACTCGAGGCTCCCTGAGGGCTGCACGACGCGCAACCCGTGTGGGTCGGGATGATCAGAGCTCGTCGTCTTCGTCTTCGAAGTAGTCGTCGTCGTCGTCGTCGGACTCTTCCTCGTCCTCGTCCTCGTCTTCGTCCTCGTCGTCATCCTCGTCCTCGTCTGCACGAGGCTCGGTCTTCAGATCGATGCCGACTTCTCCCAGCTGGGTCTCGAGCAACTCGAACAGCTCGTCGGTGTCGTCACCGCTCCACTCGTCGAGGATGTCCGTGAGAAACTCGTAGAAGTCCCCACTGTCCAGCCGTCGTTCGATTTCCTCGACCTGCTCTTCGGTAAAGCTTTCGAGGATGTCTTCACGCAGCGATTCCGTGTCGCCCTCTTCGATTGCCTCCTGAGAGGACAGTCGAATCTGCCGAACCGCACGCCGATCGAGGTAGATGTCCATGGATAGAGCTTCCTGAGTCCTTGGTCGGGCTTTAGACGATGCTTCGATGGCCCGTCAAGGGATCGCGAACACGCCCCCTTCAACTTACGGTTGAGGTAGAAAGTGGGGGTGCGCTGGAGAGTACGAACCCTGCTCGCGGTGTTGACGGCAAGCACGCTGGCCAGCGCCCAAGCGGCCCGAGCGGATCTCGGCCTCCGAGACGGACGACTCGCGCCGCGCGGGGCCCCCCCGATCTCCGCCCACTACCTGCAGTACGGAGTGGGGCTGGTGACGGAGAACGTCGCGGAGGCTGGAGACGTCTGTCCTTCGAGTGCCTCCGCACCATGCATCCTCGGCGCGGGAGGAGGTCTCGCGATCCGCGTCGGCTATCGCTCCCGGGGTCCCTGGTACGTGGGCGGGGCCTACGAGTTCTCGCGCCAGGATCCCTCGAACCTGATGCGACTGGCGATCCTCCAGCAGCTCCGCGCAGAAACGCGCCTGTACACCAGCACCGAGGCACGGATGAGCCCCTACCTGAGCGGGGGACTCGGCATGGCGCTGTATGGCAACGAGTTCGGCAGCGACACAGGCGGCGTCTCCACCTTCCTCGGCCTCGGACTCGAGCTCCAGCTGAGCCGCACGACCGTGATCGGTGCCAGCCTGGCCTACCGCCCGCTGCTCTTGCGTGGCTGGACCGACTCCGCGGGCCAGCGGCGCTCGGATCGCTTCCTCGGCTTTGGCTTGGCGCACCTGGTGGCCGTGGAAATCACCCTCGAGGTTCGAAGTCCGCTCAGTCGATGGTAGTCGCCTTTCGCAAACAGATCCTTGACTCGGCTTCCTGGTAGTTGTCCTCTTGCCGGCTGTGAGGTGTGATCGCTGTGGGCGGGAAAACCCGGACCATGTGACGTTCTGCATGGACTGCGGGAACCGCCTGAAGCCGGCGCAACGCGTGGTCGAGCCGACGCCCCCGCGAGGCGTGCAGGCGCTCGGGGGGACTGCGTTCATGGATCAATCTCCCCTCGCCCAGGCGCCGGCAGCGCCCCCGGCCGCCGCTCCCGAGCGTCCTCCCAGCGTTCGTCCGCGTCCGGCGGCGCCCGACTTCGAGTTCGCGCCCAAGGCTCCAGCAGGTGAGGGCAACACGTGTTCGCGTTGCGGCACGCTCAACCCCGAGGTGAACCGCTTCTGTCTGTCGTGTGGCGCGCAGCTCCACCACTCGAAGCCCGCGCTGGCGAGCCCGGTCGTCGATTTCTCCGCACCAGTCGCGCCGGCCCCTCAACACATCACCTGCAATCGCTGCAAGGGCAGCAACCAGCCGAACATGCGCTTCTGCCAGTACTGTGGCGCGGCGCTCAGCGGCAACGACGCCACGCGACCGGACTCGCCAGAGGCACGTCAAGCCGCGGCTGCTGCGTTCGAGCAGATCCACGCGCACCATGCGGCTCGAGCGTCCGCCCCAGCAGCTGCCCCGACGCCAGCTCCCGCGGCCCCCCCGGCGCCGGCCTACTCGGCCCCAGCACCCCAGCCAGTCGCAGCGGCCGCGCCTCCAGTGCCCCAGCCGATCGCTGGACCCCATCCGGTGCCGGTGCCTGACCCCATCCCTGCGCCCCGCCCGGTGCCATCGCCCCAGCCACAGCTCGCTCCTCAGCCAGCGTCTGCTGCCCCGCCCCAGGAGCAGTCAAAGGGCCAGGCTCGAGGCAAGCTGGTCGTGATCGCCCAGGATGGAAGCCCTGGCCGTGAGTACCCCATATTCGAAGACCAAGTGGACATCGGTCGCCAGGAAGGCGCGATCGTCCTTCCCAACGACCCCTACGTCTCTCCCCGCCATGCGCGGGTCATGTTCCGCGATGGGCATTTCTTCATTCGCGACCTCGGTTCAGTAAACGGCGTCTACGTCCGCCTCACGAAGACCGAACCGTTGAGAAACGCTGACTTGATTCTGGTCGGCTTGGAGGTGTTAAGGTTCGAAATCGTGAGCGAAGCCGAGAAAGGGTTGGGGCAAGCCGCCGAGCGGGGCACGCAGATCTTCGGCTCCCCAGCCGCGCCCCGCTTCGCCCGCCTGTCTCAGAAGACCGTCGAAGGCGTCACACGGGACGTCTATCACCTCACACGTGAGCAAACTGTCATCGGGCGAGAGTCAGGTGATATCGTCTTCACGGGCGATCCATTCATGAGCCGACGACACGCGGGCGTTACCCGCGAACCCTCTGGGCGAGAGTTCAGCCTGAGGGACCTGGGATCTTCCAACGGGACCTACCTCGCGATCCGAGGAGAGCAGCAGCTGGAAGACGGCGACCACGTACGGATCGGCCAACACCTATTTCGTCTGGAAATCCTCATGGGTTCGCGTCAGCACCGACGCGAAATTTGATCGGGCCACCTAGCTGATATGAGCCAAAACGGGGACGCGGCGGGCGAAATCCGCATTCATCTATTCGGCCGTACCGACGTCGGGCAGATCCGCGAACACAACGAGGACAACTTCCTCGTCGCGGACCTGACGCGACGCAGCCGTAGCCTGATGGAGGCAGATCGACACCAGGTCGTCGGCCCTCGCGGTACTGTGATGGGGGTCTGCGACGGCATGGGCGGGGCAGCGGCCGGAGAGGTCGCGAGCCAGCTCGCCGTCGACATCATCTACGAGAAGCTGGTCGAGGGTGAGCCGCCCAACGATCGCGACGAGCTCGCGCGACGACTGGTTCGCTCGATCGAGGAAGCAGGTCTGCGGATCTTCAACGAGGCCCGCGCCGACCGCAGCCGCCGGGGCATGGGCACCACCTCTACCATCGCGGCGCTGGTCGACTCGCGTCTGTTCCTGGGTCAGGTGGGCGATAGCCGTGCCTACATCCTGCGTGGCGATCGAATGGTCCAGGTCACGCGCGATCAGTCGCTCGTGAACCAGCTCATCGAAGCCGGACAGCTCACCGAGGAAGAGGCGGAGACCTTCGAGCACAACAACATCATCCTGCAGGCGCTGGGCACCGCGGACACGGTCCAAGTCGATCTGACCTACGCCGATCTCCGCCAGGGTGACGTGCTGATGCTCTGCTCGGACGGCTTGAGCGGCATGCTGCGCGCGGACGAGATGCGCGAGGTCATGCTGACCGTGAAGGACCCACTGGAGGCCTGTAAGGTCCTGACGGATCGCGCCAACCTCGCTGGCGGTCACGATAACATCACGGTGATCGTCGCCAAGTTCGAGGGCTCTGGCCTCCCACCCGCGAGCCCGGACGACGTTCTGAGCTATCAGAAGTACGCGATCACGAATCAGCCAACCGCCGACGCCACGGTGCGGGCCGCGCCGGTCGCACCCGAGGTGCCCCTGCAGCTGAGCGACGAGGCAGCGCGGGAGTCGCGCAAGCTCAAGGTGTCCCACACCATGGTCGGCATGGACGCGGCCACCGTCCAGGCTGCCGTGCAAGCGGCGAATCACCCCGAGACGCCGCATGCGCCCCCGATGCCCCCGGCGTTCTACGATCCGGAAGAGGACCCGGTGGATATCCCGACCACTGGGCTACCCCCCACCGTGGTGGGAATGATGGTCCTCGGGGCCCTGCTGGTCGCGGCCCTTGCTGGGGGCTACCTCGCCCTGGCGCCTTGATTGATGCGCCGCCGCTGACGCCGTCCTCCGCGGTCGGACCGCTGACCGCACCCGGCGACGAGATGGACTGAGATGCGGCACGCCCTTCGACGCCTGCTGTGGCTCCTACCTGGGTTGATGCTGATCAGCCTGCTCGGCTTCTGGGCAGTCAGCAAGACGTTGCAGCCGACCGCCACGTCCCTGCCACGCTTCTTCAATCCGAATCCAGTCAGCGTAAGAAACCTCGCGGAAAAAGCGATGGCCGACGCAGCGCAGGGCGAGCGCGCTGGCGCTCGTGAGCTGCGGCGCTTGGGGGGCGCCGCGCTGCCCTATGTGCTGCCCAAGCTCGATACGCTATCTCCTACCCAGCGCACCCGAGTCGCTCTCGCGCTGGCGCCGCTAGGGCGACGCATGGGTGTGGGCGAACCGGAGGAGCTCGACGACCCGGAAGCAGCGGTCGTGTTCTGGAGTCGATTCTGGCAGGACCGCGGACTCGACTATCGACCGCTGGTCGTGCGTCGCGCCGTCTCGCGCCTGGCCTCCAAGAGCTCCACCTTGCGCAGAGCGGACGTGCTGGCGCTGGATACGTACGCGCTACCCGAGCTGTTCACCGCACTGGCGTTGCCGACGACCGATCAGGAGGTCCCTCGCGCGCGGCGCCTGGTCGCGATGATCGCGCACATCACCGAACGCAGCGAGCGAATCCCCAGGGTAACGACTTTGAGCGAGGCGCAAGCTGTCGTTCGTGAGTACCGCGAGTGGTGGCGCCAGGAGCGCGCCAGCTACATCCCTCGTGAAGGTACCGACCGCGTGCTCGCGATGTTTCGCGACACGCAGTATGGCGAGTGGCTCACCTCCACCATCGTCTATCGCTCCGACGAACTCCTGCGGCAACTGGCCTACGCGAGCGTACCGAGCCTCCGCCTCGCCGGGTGGGCAGTGTTCGGATCCCTGGTGTTGGCGGTGCTCCTGCTCGCCCTCCCGGTCCCTCGCGGACGACGCTACACGCTCTTCTTCGCCTTCCTTGCCAGCTCTCCTTTGTGGTTCGTGCTGGTATGGACGGGCTCGGATCTGGGCGCCCTCGCCATGGCGCTCTTCGGAGGCATCCGCGCGGCAAGCTACGCGCGCGCCCTGCAGCGGCAGCTCGTCGGCGCTGCCCTCGATCAGGCGGAGCGGGGCTTTGGTCTGAGTCCGCTCCGGCGACGACTGCGACACGCTCGCCTCGGCTTGGGCTACGCGATCGCCGACCTGCCGCTGGCGCTGCCAGGCATCTTCTCGGCGGCGCTGCTGGTCGAGCTGGCGACCCGACAGAGCGCCCTGGGCACGCGTACCCTACAGGCCATCCGCCAGGGCGACATCGGCTGGGTGATGGTGTTGCTCGTGGCGCTCACGGCGCTGGTCGCACTGGCCCAGCTGTTCGGGGACTACGCTCTTGGACGCCTCGATCCTCGCTTGCGTGAAGCGCTGCGCCGACGGGAGGGGCGCGTCGCGTGAAGTTCCGGGTCGCGCTGTCGCTGCTCGCCCTCGGCGTGGGCGTGAGCGGGCTCGGAGCGTTCAGCTCCGGCTCACCCCAGCTGTTTCAGCTGACCCTGGTTGGAGTGTCCGTCGCCATCTTCGGCGTCGCGCTAGGATGCATGCTGGCCCTCGCCGCCGCCTTTGGGCCGCGCACCATCGACCGCTTGCTCGCTCGCGGGGTGGAGGCCAGCGCTGCCCTACCCACGGTGATCTTCCTGGCGCTGATCCTGATCGCCCGCCCGGGGCTTGGCAGTTGCCTGGCGCTGCTCGGGATGCTCAGGGCATTTCGGATCGCTCGGCCGCTGCGGGCGGAGCTCCTGCGCCTCCAGACCCTCGACTGGGCGCTGGCGTCCCGCGCCCTGGGAGCGAGCACCTGGCGGATATTTCTGCACGGTTATCTTCCTGCACTGATGGAGTTGCTCGCGTTGGAGCTGGGCAGTGGGGTGCTCTGGACGCTGGGAATCGTCTTCGCGACCAGCTTCATGCGGCCCGATCTGCTGCTGGAGGGCACGCTGCTCGCGCGCTCAGCGGGTGGCTCCGGTGCCCTCGGCTGGCTGGGCGGCGCGCTGCTCGGCCTGGGGAGCCTCGGCTTGGTCTTCCCCGATCGCCGCAAGCGCAGGGGGTGAGGAGCGCCGACCAAGCATCGCTGGCCGCTGGACGACGCTCGATCCTGGCACTCCGTGTTGCTTTTCCGGGCTCGCTGACGCGAGCCCGCTTTTTGTTGTAGAAGCCTCCCATGGCACTCGCCCAAGTCACAGAACAGACCTTCGAGCAGGAAGTCCTCCACAGCGAGCTCCCCGTCATGGTGGAGTTCGGCGCCGAGTGGTGTGGCCCCTGCAAGACCGTTGCACCAGAGCTGGCCGCCCTTTCTCAGGAGCTCGAGGGCAAGGCAAAGATCGTGACGGTCGACATCGACAAGAGCCCGATGCTGGCGCGTGCGCTGGGGATCCAGTCCGTGCCGACCTTCGTGGTCTTCCACAACGGTCAGCCCGCGGGCGGCAAGGCGGGTGCGATGAAGCGCGCGGAGCTGCGCAGCCTGCTCGAGCCCTTCCTGCCCCGCACTGCCGGCGCGCTCAAGCCCGAAGAGGTGGCAGAGCTGCTGAAGCGCGGCCAGATCAGCCTGGTCGACACTCGAGAGGCGCCGGTCTTCGCTCGCGCGCACCTCCCCGGCGCGGCGAACCTTCCGCTCGAAGAGATCGAGTCTCGCCTGGCCGAGCTGCACATGCTCCCTGCGGAACCAGTGCTCTACTGCCGCAGCGGCGACAAGACCAAGGAGCTCGCGGAGAAGCTCACGGAGCAAGGAGTTCCCGTGAACTTCCTGGAAGGTGGCGTCCTGGGTTGGGAAGCCTCGGGATTCGAGCTCGAGCGCCCAGACTGAGTTCAGGGCTCCCCGACGCTGGCTCGAGCCGCAGCGAGCGCCACAGACAGCACCTCTCGCACGGCGCAGCCGGACTCCTGGGCCAGGCGCTGGCAGTCCGTGAACTCGGGTTTGATCTGTGGGGGCCCAAAGTCGCCCTCGCTGACCTTCACCCGAACCGCGCCCCAGGGCGTTTCCACGAGGATTTCGCGTCGCGGGCGCTCCACGCGCCCGACGCTGCGCCTGCGTACGCCGATCGAGCTGGTCTCTCTCAGCACGCAGGCCGCCACCCGCTCGGTGACTGCATGGGGAGCGAGCGCCGAGATGATCCAGCCTGGGCGCCCCTTCTTCATCGTGACGGGGACGATCCAGGCGTCCACGGCGCCAGCCGCGAGCAAGGCTTCCAGCGCGTGTCCAGCGAGCTCTCCCGTCAGATCGTCGACGTTCGCCTCGAGCAGCTCGAGTCGGTGCTCCTCCACCCCGGGCGCGAGCAGAACCGCCCGGAGGGCGTTCGGCCGATCAGGCAGGCGACGCGTGCCGGCTCCCCAACCGTTTGCGAGGGGCGCAGCGCTGGGCCAGCCTGCGATGGACTCGGCGACGCCCGCAACGATGGCCGCGCCGGTTGGCGTGACCAGCTCGACCTCGATGCCGGAATCCACCGTCAAGAAGCCCTTCAAGCAGCCCAAGGTGGCGGGCGCTGGTAGCGGGATGCGCCCGTGGCGGCACTCCACGAAGCCTCTCCCCAGCGGCAATGGCGTCACCAGCACCCTCGCCCCCAGGAAATCGAAACAAGCAGCGGCACCGACGATGTCCACGATCGCGTCCAGCGCGCCCACCTCGTGGAAATGCACATCGTCGACATCGATCCGATGCACCGCCGCTTCAGCTTCCGCAAGGATCTCGAAGATGCGCTGCGCCAAACCGCCGACTGGCGGTGAGAGTGCGCTCCTCGAGAGGATGTCGCGGATCTCTCCGTAGCTGCGTTCCTTGCCGCCATCGGCGATGTGCACATCGAAGTGGGTCGCCCCGATGGCTCCAACCGGCACCGACCGCAGCTCCAGCGCGTAGCCCTCGAGCCCCAGGCTGGCCACCGCTTCCTTCACGACGCTGAAGGGCACTCCGAGATCGATCAGCGCGGCGATCGTCATGTCGCCCGCGATTCCGCTGAAGGCGTCGAGCAGCAAGGTCTTGCCGACGCCCGCTCCGCGCTCGAGGGGCACTCGCCAGCTCTCGGGATCGCGGTCGGTCAGCGGACCGTGGCTGTGGTCGTGGCTGTGGTCGTGGCTGTGGTCGTGGCTGTGGTCGTGGCTGTGGTCGTGGCTGGGGTCGTGGTCGTGGCTGTGGCTGTGGTGGTCGTGGCTGTGGTGGTCGTGGCTGTGGTGGTCGTGGCCACCTCCGTGCGGAGAACTCACGCTACGGGCTCCCGATGGCGCAGGATGCGAAACGCCGCCATCGCTGCCCCGAAGCCGTTGTCGATATTCACCACGGAAACACCGGACGCGCAGCCCGTGAGCATACCGAACAGCGCGGTGAACCCGCCCAGAGCGGTGCCATAGCCGACCGAGGTCGGCACCGCGATCACTGGACCGCCAATCAAACCGCCGACGACGCTCGCGAGCGCGCCTTCCATCCCGGCCACGACGATCGCGACGGGCGTGCGCTGGAGCAGATCGATGTGACGCACGACGCGGTGGATACCGGCGACACCAACGTCGAACACCCGTTCGTAGCTCGCGCCGCACGCGGCCAGTGTCTCTGCGGCTTCCTCCGCCACAGGGATATCGCTGGTCCCCGCGGTGACGATCGCCACGGGCGAGTTGCCGAGCGGATCGATCCTGCGGTCACGACTCGCCACCACGCGCGCAGCCTCTCGATACTCGAGCTGGGGCAGCGATTCGCAGATCGCCTCGGCCTTTTCCTTTTCCACACGAGTAATCAAGACGTTGGAGGAGCGAGCCAGGAGCGCGGTGGCGATGCCCACGATCTGCTCCGGGGTCTTCGCCTCCCCGAGCACCACCTCGGGCAGGCCCTGGCGCAACGCTCGGTGATGGTCCACGTTGGCGAACCCCAGATCCTCGACGGGGAGCTGCTTCAGCAAGTCCACCGCCGTGTCCAGGGCGACCTCGCCGCTCTGGACCTTCTGGAGCAGTTCGCGCACGGATTGCGTGTTCACAGGGGCTCTATAGTCCCTTGCTCAACGCTTCACCACTTCGCCGGCCAGGGGTGACGAGGCGAGACGACTCTCCCAAGGGCCGGTATCGAGCCGTGCTGGTGGCTTGTGCTCCTCCTCGCCCGCCACTAGAACCCCCGCGTGCCAGCCTTTCTCGGCCCCTTGATCGGCTTCGCGCTTGGAGTGGCGTTCGCGTGGGTGAGCGTTGGCAGCGCGGGGCGGGACCGCCTCGTGGTTCGCCACCGCGGTGCGCTGCTGAGCGCGGCCTATGGGTTGTTGATCTTTGCGCCGGCGTGTGGGTATTTCATCGCGTTCGCGCCGGACTGGTCGGTTGCGTACTGGTTCGATGGGGCTGCGCTCCTGACGCCCTGGGGTCTGGTGTGGGTGCTGCTCGACGCCAGCGCGCCGGCTCTGGGGTTTCTGCTCGCCACGCGCAACGAGCATGCGAAGCCGAGCTTCCTGATCCGCCTCGCAAGCGGCCCCGCATTGCTGGCCCTGGGCTTGCTCGTCGTGAGCTACCGCCGGCTCGGGGTCTACGGCACCTATCGCCAGGTCCACGGAGACTTCGGGGTGCACCACGTGGGCGGGACTCCCCTGGGCCATGCGCTCCTGTGGATGTTGCCGGTGCTGGTTTTGGGGACCGTCTGGACCCTGTACTGCATGCACAACCTGAGCCGAGGCGCCCCGATCGCCGGGCGGTCGCGCCGGCACCCGGAACTGAGCTAGTGTGGGGTCGACGTCTGCCTCCGCCGCCCCGACGTGAGGCCAGCTTTCTGCTCGCGTCAGTGACGCGACGTCGGGCTCCGCCCGCGCAACCTGGAGCACACCCAAGATGAAGGACGACACCGCAGAACTCACTTCCCTGGCCGAGAAACTCGTGGACCGCGCCCGCAAGGCGGGCGCCGACGTCGCCGAGGTGTCGGCGCGTTCGGGCTGGGAGCTCTCCACCAAGGTTCGCCTGGGCGAGCCGGAGCTGGTGGAAGAAGCGGGTCACCGCAGCGTGTCGATGAAGGTGCTGCGGGACCAACGGGTCGCGATGAGCGCCACCAGCGATCTCTCGGAAGCCGGTCTCGAGCGCCTGGTGGCGGACGCCATTTCGCTCCTCGACCTGAGCCAGCCAGACCCCTGCGAGGGGCCGGCCGAGATCGGACTGCTCGCCAAGCCTCCGTTCCCGGAGCTCGATCTGTATGACCCGGCCGTAGAGGAGATCGACGCCGCCCAGGCGCTCGAGCGCGCCAAGCTGGCCGAGAAGGCTGCGCTCGGCTTCGATCCGCGACTGACCTTGTCGGAGGGAGCAACCTTCGCGCGCACGAGTGGCATTCGCGTGATGGTGCTGTCGAGCGGCTTCGTGGGCGCCACTCGAGGCTCATACGCCTCGCTCGTGGTGTCTCCGGTGGCCAAGGACGACGGCGGCAAGAACCGGCGCGGCTTCTACTGGAGCGCGTGCCGACACCTTGCGGATCTCGAGGACACCGAGGAGGTCGGGCGCGAGGCCGCGCGGCGCACGCTCCGCCAGCTCGGCGCGCGCAAGGTCGAGACATGCGAGGCCCCGGTGGTCTTCGACCCAGACGTGGCGCGCTCCATCGTGGGCACCTTCGCTGGCTGCATCACCGGAGGCGCGGTCTGGCGCAAGTCGAGTTACCTTGCGGAAAGAGAAGGAACGAGCGTGGCGAGCCCGCTCGTCACCTTGATCGACGATCCGCTGCGACCGCGTGCCCCCGGCTCTCGCGCCTTCGATGGCGAAGGCATGCCCTCCCGCAGGAACGTCGTCGTCCAGGACGGCGAGCTCAGGACCTTCCTCCTCGACTGGTACAGCGCTCGCAAGCTAGGTCGGGAGTCGACGCACAGCGCCTCTCGTGGCGGCGCGTCCGTCGGGTCGTCCACCAGCAACTTCGTGCTGCAACCGGGGAAGCTCAGCCGTGAGGAGCTGATCCGCTCCACGAAGCGCGGGCTCTACGTCACCGAGATGATGGGCTTTGGCTTCAACGCAGTGACGGGGGACTTCAGCCGCGGCGCCGCGGGCTTCTGGATCGAAGACGGCGAGCTCGCCTTCCCCGTCAGCGAGATCACCGCGTCTTCGAACCTCGACACGATGCTCAAGAACGTCGACGCGGTCGCCGACGATCTGGTGATGAAGACGTCCGTCGCAGCGCCGACGTTCAGGGTCGCGGGAATGACGATCGCCGGTTCGTGATTCGCACGACCTTGCGAGCTGGGAGCATCGCTGTGCCTCAGGGAATCGGCCGGTCGCGTCGCCGGACCCGGAGTAGTGCGGCGAGGCTTCCTGGGTCGAGCAACTCCAGCGTTTCGTAGCCCTGCGCGTCGCTGGGTGGCTCGCCCACCCAGACCACGCGGCAGTCCTCGCAGGCGCGCTCGATCGCCGCCCGGAAGGCCTTGAGGTCGACTCCCTGCATCTGCTGGGCGACGACGACCACCATCAGCGGTCGGTGAGAGGGGCACATGACCAGGGCGTCCAGCGGGTTCTCCAGGCTGATCGCACCCCGGGGCAGACCGAGCAACGCCGCCTGGGCGTCTGCCGCCACCAGCAGCAAGGGGCAACGGCAACTCAGCTCGTCTGGCACCGGGAAACCGGATCGGCGCATGAACTCGGCCACGTCTTCCGCACGGAACCGCAAGTGCCGACCGGGGGTGCGGAAGTGCGGGATGCGGCCGTCCGCGACCCAGTTGTGAACCGTCTTCACACCGCATCCAAGCAGCTCGGCGACCTGACGGGTCGTCAGAGGTGCCTGCTCCTCACGACGGTGAACCTTGATACGAGACCCCGAACTCCTGCCATCTTCCCACTCGGGGTGTGTCTCGTGACTCGGGTCGACAGGCGCGTTGGCGGTAGCTCGTTGGTTCACTTTGGCCCCCTTTGGGGTTTGGGGTTTCAGTTCGCCCCACCGTCGCGAGGGGACGCGATCAGGTGAGAGGAGTTTGGTGGCCGCTGGCGCGGGAAGTGGTGTGCGTGCCGTGCGATCGGAGTTGTTGGGCGGGGAACCCAATGGGCCTAACGACGCCCCGCTGCGGCCGCGACGAGCCGCAGTGAAGCTAATCTTGGTTTATGGAAACGGGCGCGCATTCGTCAATTGAAACCCGCGGTCCAAGCAGAGATTGTCGCGGAACCGGCTTGGTCTGTCAGGGGAGAGCGATCGAGCTCCGGCGCGTCGAGGACCGGGTGGCAGCGCCTGGCTGACGAAAGGCCGCGAATCCGCCGACGAAATTCCCTGCGCATCGAGCTGGGGGCCGCGCCCGGCGGTCGCGTTCGCCTGAAGACCACAAGACCTACAGAGTCACCCCAGGACACCCCGTTTCGACACTGGAACGCCTGAAACCAGCGCTGCGTTGGCGCGCCAGCCAACGGCCGGGCAGATCGATGCGAGATCCAGCACCCGCACTCAGTCTTCGGGGTCGAAGTAGTTGGCTCCGCCGGGAGACGCCCCCGGTGCGCCATGGATCTGGAAGGACGTGAGGACATCACTCAGCTCCGGTGTCCGTCGGGCAACGCTATACCCGGCTCGGTCCTGTTTCAATGGCGGAATGGATGACAACAGCTTGCCGTCCGCAGCTCGCAGGATCAGCGGCTCGCCCGCGTTGGAGATCCCGCTCCGACCGAGCTGTTCGAGCACGATCAGCCGCACCTCCTTCGAGGGTGACAGGTCGAAGGGGTATGCGCGATCATACTCAGGGGTGACGAGGAGGGCGTACTCGCCTGGCGCCAGTTCCGCCCTGGGGAGTGTCGCTTCACCTGCTCCGTCCTGCAGAACCATCCCTTCGAGCTGAGCGACGCGTGTGCCGGCGTTCACTACCTCGATCCACTCCTGCGCAGGTTCAGGGCCGTTGGGGTTGGCGAGCACCTCGTTCAGCACCACCTGCGCGGCGGGCCTGGTGGTGCGTAGCGTGTCCTGGAAGCGGGCGACCTTGCCTGCCAGATCCACGGCGACGAGCGAGTAGTCGTACCGCCGATCGCTTGTCAGACCACGAATCACGAACGAGTCCGCGGCCTCAGGACCGTATACGTCCGCTCCAAGGCGCAGCGCCCAGAGCTCGTCGAGGGGCTTGCGCACGACAACGTAGGAGTCGGCACTGCGCAGACAGCCCCTGCCGATGGACAGCTCGTCGGCTTCGCAGTCAATCGCCGGCTCCGCACTGCCAGAGTCACTGGTCAGCAGCGTCGCCGGCAACCACAGGTCGTCGACGGCGAGGGGAGCCAAGCAGGACTCCTCCGAAGAGTCGATGGGAGCCAGGCTGAAGCACTCGTCAGCTAGCAGTCCCGAGTCGCCAATCCCTGCGGTAACGATTGCCCAGCGCGGACACCCATCGAGCATGACCAACCGCCGCTCGACCGACTTGCCCGGACAGAAGACGGCGACGCCGCCCCCCATGCCGGCGGGAGGCCAGGCGCGGGACGCGAAGTCGGGCTGCTCCAGGGCCACGTCCACCTCCAACAACAACCCCGAACCGAGCGCGGCTACCGAGTAACGCTGGCCGCCCTCGAGCCCCTGCGTGGGCCCCACGAACGCGACCTCCGAGTCGCTGAAACCGCTCCAGGTCAGGGCAGGCACCTCGCGCTCGGTCAAGGACTCTGGAAGGTCACGCTCGCGGATGCGGCGCTCGTGGTATTCGCTGAGACTACCCGTGAAGACTCGGAGCGCCGTCGGATCGCCACCAGGCACCTCGAAGCGGGCAACCGCGGCGATCCCGCCCTCCACTGGCGCGCCGTGAACTCGTATCTCCGCGCCAGATTCGTCCGAAGGCTGGGGCACTTCGAGCGACGGCTCGCACCCGAGCGGCAGCGTCAGCAAGCAGGCAACGCCTGCAGCGAGCGGATGGTTGGAGCGGGCGTGGCGCGGTCGATTCGGGGTCACCCGGAGAACTTCGACCGATCCTGGCGCGAGTTGCTTCCTTCGCTGGCTGGGCAGCACTACCGTGCCCGCTCGTGAGCCCCGAAGACATCAAGGAACTGCGCAAGGAACTGAACTGCACGGCGCGTGAGCTCGCCGAGACCCTCGGACTCGAGCAGAAGGAGATCCTCGCCTGGGAGGACGGAGAGCTGTTCCCCACCAAGCGTTGGGTCAGCGCAATGGAGCGTCTACGGAAGCAGGGCCCGACCGCGATCAAGAAGAAGCCACGCGGAAAATCCAAGGCGTTGACGGGGGTCGCGCGCATGAACGACCCGGAGCTGTGGTCCATCGTCCGCAAGTTGCTGACCCATCCTCAGCTGTTCGACCAGGTGAAGGCCCTCGCCAAGGACTACGCAGAGCCGACCTGAAGCTCAGTCTTCGTCGTCTTCGTCGTCTTCGTCGTCTTCGTCGTCTTCGTCGTCTTCGTCGTCGTCGTCGTCTTCGTCGTCTTCGTCGTCTTCGTCTTCGTCTTCGTCGTCTCCGTCTTCGTAGCCCTCGTCGTCGTCGGCAGCACCGACTGGTTGCTCGACTGAGCTCTCCGTCGTCGATCCGGGTCGATCCTCTCCCCCATCCCAGGCCGCGTCCGGATCCTCTTCGATGGAGAGTTCAGCCCGCGGGGGCTGCTCATCCCAGACGTCGGCGTGTGCGCCCCCGCGTTCGTCGTCGTCGTCCGAGTCGTCGTCGTCCGGGTCGTCGTCGTCCGGGTCGTCGTCGTCCGGGTCGTCGTCGTCCGAGTCGTCGTCGTCCGAGTCGTCGTCGTCCGTTTCCGCGCGGTTACGCATGCGCTCGGCTTCCCGCCGCTCGATCTCCTCCAGCTCCGCGCTCAGCAAGCCCGCGTCCAGGCCCTCGTCGTCATCCCCGAAGGACTCGTCTTCTGCGCGCTCCCTGAAGGCTTGCGTCGGCTCGCCTTCAGCGTCGACAGGCATGGGCTCTTCGTCGTCCCGCGACATCGCAGGCGAGTCGTCGAACTCGATGGGCCCCGCTGGAGCTTCCTCACCGAGCTCCGTCTGGAACTTGTCCTTCGACTCATCGCTCAGCTCGGTGAACTCCCGCAGCGTGGGCAGATCCTTCAGGGAGTCGAGGCTGAACAGCTCCAGGAACGCGTCGCTGGTGCCGTACAGCATGGGGCGACCGGGCTCATCCTTCTTGCCAAGGATACGCACGAGATCGCGCTCCAGTAGACCCTTGAGCACGGGCCCGCAGTCGACGCCACGGATGTCGTCGATCTCGGGGCGCGTGATCGGCTGACGGTAGGCGATGATCGCCAGCGTCTCCAGCTGAGCGCGGCTCAGGCGCACTGGACGCTGGGCAAGGTGGGTGCGGACGTACTCGCCGTAGCGAGGGTTCGAGCGAAAGCTGATACCTCCCACGGCCTCGTGAAGGACCATCCCGCGATCGCTGTACTCCGACCGGAGTTCGTCGATGATCTCCTGAGTGCGCTTCTTGTCGAGCTTGGCCGCGCGGGCAACCTCCTTGACCGTGAGCGGCTTGTCGGAGACGAAGAGCACAGCCTCGATCAAGCCCCTGAGGAAGCCCTCGGTGTCTTCGATATCGCCTTCGGCAGCGTCCGCTTCACCCTCCCCCGACGAACTCCCGTCGGTGCCATCCGCCTCGCCCTCGATCAGAGTGAGCTGAGGGCCAGCGCTCGCGTCCCCGTCGCTCGACGCCAGCACCGATCCTCCTGACTCACCCGCGGCTTGCGCGCTGGCGGCGTCCTCGGAGGCAACGCGCGCAGGCTCTTCTGCGATCGCGTCGCCTTCTGCGATCGCGTCGCCTTCCGCGATCGCGTCGCCTTCCGCGTTCTCACTCGTCTTCGACTCGTTGGAGAGGTTGTTCGCCTTCTTCGACGCCTTCTTCGACGCCTTCTTCGACGCCTTCTTCGACGCCTTCTTCGACGCCTTCTTCGACGCCTTCTTCGACGCCTTCTTCGACGCCTGCTTCTTCTCGGCGGGAGCGGGCGTGGCGGAGGCGTCTGTGGTCTCGACAGCCTCAACATCCACCTTCGCGGCGTCCCGCTTCGACTTCCGCGAGGCAGCGGTCTTCTTGCTGACTGGCTTCGAGTTCGGCTGCCTGGACGTCGCCTTCTTGGTGGAGGCCTCCCCGACCTCTTCCGGGCTGCCGTCCATCGCGGCCGCTGGATCCTGGCTGCGTTTGCCTGATTGCGCGGTCGCTTGCTTCTCCTTCGAGGATTTCGGCAACCCCTTCGAGGACTTCGACGACTTCTTCGAAGACTTGGGCGACGCCTTCGAGGGCTTGGTCCCGGTCGCCTGCTGCTCGACGTCACCAGCACCGCCGCCGTCTGCGCTCTCAGCTCGTTCGCTCGCCTCGCCTGGCTCGTTGCCGAGCTTGCCGCGCTTCGACCGCACCTGAGTGGGCTTGCTCTGCTGCCTACTGGGTTGCTTGCCCCGCGATTTGCCGGAAGGCTTCTCCGTCACCGTCTTCCCCTCGCCCGCGGCGTCCACGACCTCGGCCTGGTCGGACTCGTTCGAAAGGCCCTCGCCGAGCTTGGCGGAGGTCTTCCCGGGCTGCTTCGGCTTCACCTGACGGGCCTTGGACTTGCTCGCCATAGCCTGCTCCGCTTGCTCGGAGGCGGGTTTCCGCGGGGTCTTGTCACTGCGCTTGGCGCGTTTCGCTTGGGCCATCAGTCTTGCTCGTCGTTCCCTGGCGGCGTCGATGCTTCAGGGGTGTCATCGATCGGATCGGGTTGCGGGGTGCTGGTCTCCGCTGACTCATCGGCGGGTTCTCGAAGATCTCCGGGCGGTTCGTGCTCGGATGCTTCGCCCCCCAAGACCTCCGCTGCATCCCCGGAGAGTTCGCTCGTGCTCGTTGCTGCGCCGGGGACCGGGTCAGCGGCTGCGGAAGTCGGGTCGGAGGCGGTGTTTGCTGCGGCGGCGGGGTCGCTGGGCGCTTCGTCGGCCTCCTCGACGATTCCGTCGTCGACCTCAGCAGCGCCTGCGTCCGCCTGGTGGTCCTCGTCGGCCTCGTCGACGTCAGCGGCGGGGTCGCTGAGCGCTTCGTCGGCGTCAGCACCAGGGTCGCTGGGCGCTTCGTCGGCGTCGACGTCAGCGGCGGGGTCGCTGAGCGCTTCGTCGGCGTCAGCGGCGCCTGCGTTATCCTCGTCGGCCTCGTCGGCCTCGTCGGCCTCGTCAGCCTCGTCGGCCTCGTCGGCGATAGTGTCGTCGCCTCCGTCATGCCGTGGGACACCAGGACCCGCTTCGTCCGGCTCGTCGGGTTCGACGGCGGACGCGAACGCTTGAGGTGGAACGATTCCGTCGGGCAAATCCAGGTTCTCGCTCGACTCCTCGTCGGGCGAAACCGCGAGACTCACGAAGATGGTCTCGAACGGCCCCGCCTGTTCGATGCGGATCATCCGCAGCCGTGTCATCTCCAGCAAGGCGAGGAAGGTGACCACCACTTCCGCGCGGGTCGCTTCTTCGCCGAATAGCTCCTCGAAGCGGCAGTGTGGGCGCCTGCTGAGCACCCCGCTCAGTTCGTTGATCTTGTCGGTGATCGAGAAGCGCTCGAGGTCGATGGTGTGATCCATCGTCTTCTTGGCGCGGTCGAGCACCGACTGGAACGCATCGAGCAGCTTGAAGACGCCAATCTGCGCCAGCGGTGCCGGGCCATCCACCGTGGGGGCTTCGATACCGCGACCGAAGATGTCGCGGCCGAACAGATCACGGTTGCCAAGGTCCTCTGCCGCCTGCTTGTACTTCTGGTACTCGAGCAGGCGCCGAATCAGCTCGGCGCGAGGGTCCTCTTCCTCGCCGTCCTCTGCGTCCTCGTCCGCCTGGCTGGGGTCCGGAGGCAGCAGCATCTTGGACTTGATGTGTGTCAGCGTGGCGGCCATCACGAGATACTCGGCGGCCACGTCGATGTTCAAGTCCGCCATCAACTTCAGGTACTCGTTGTACTTCTGAGCGATGAAGGCGATGGGGATGTCCAGGATGTCGAGCTCATGCTGCTGGATCAGATGCAGCAGCAGATCGAGCGGCCCTTCGAAGCTGGGAAGCTGAACTCGATAGGCGTTGGGATCGACCGTCGCTTCCACCGCCTCGCGGAGCTCGGCCGCGCGACGTTCAGCCTCGGTCGGCTCCACCGCGGGCGCGCCCGTTTCCGCGTTCGTCTGTGACGGGGCCGGGGAGGACTCGGTGGACGACTCCACGACATCGAGCGTGCTCCTCGGCTCGCCCGAAGGTGCGTGCGCATGGTCGCCCGAAGGCACCTCCGCGTCTCCGGCGTCGGAGCCAGCGAGGAGGCTGGTTTCCTCTGGCTTGCTCCCGGACACGTCCTCGCCCGCGGACGCCTCTGCGGCGTCTGGGCGCTCGGGCGCACGGGCTTCCGCCACTTCCGCGAGGCGACTGACTGGCTCTTCCTGAGCGGCCTTCTCGTCGCTCATCAGAAGCCTCCAATCGGCGCCTGGGCCACGCTCTCGAACCCATGCAGCAGCCAGTCGACAGGCTGACGGATCACGCCGCCAAACCGACTGACCACGACCAGGAGCACCAGAAACGAGAACGGCGCGACCTTCTCCTGCACACCGTCGAAGCGCCTGGGCAGGAGCCGCGAGCCATCCAGCGGCGGGATCGGCAGCAAGTTGAAGATGAACAACCCGAGGTTCGTCAGCACCATCGCGCTCAGGAAGGCGAGCAGTGGCACACCACCCCTCGCCAGCAAGCCGCTGCGATGGCAGATCGCGAGCGCCGCGTAGCTCAGGCACGCAAGCAGCAGGTTCGAGAGCGGCCCGGCGGCGGCGACGATCATCGATCCGGTACGCATCGTCAGCTTCCGCGTCAGGCGCGTCGGGTTGAACTGCACGGGCCGCGCCCAGCCGATCATCGGCACGGACCCGAAGAACGCCGCTGCTATCGGGATCAGAAATGTGCCGAACACGTCGTAGTGTTCCAGGGGGGAGAGCGTCAGCCGCCCCTGGCTACGTGGCGTGTCATCACCCAGCGTATCCGCCGCCAGAGCGTGCGAGAACTCGTGCACGCTCAACGACAGGAGCATCACCACCAAGGTGAGCACCAGGTTGCGGATGGTATCGGGAGAGAACACGGGAGGACGGAGCCTAGAACGAATCGGAACGGTTGGGGTTTACCCAGTTGCAGCACACCCGGAGGGATCGCTTCCTGCTCAATCTGAGGAGCCAACGCAACGGCGATCTGATGCCGCGCCGACGCGCGGCGGCCTCGCTCGATATCGGCTTCGCACCTGTGCGTAACTCAGCAGCGCTCGCGCTCGCGCTCGGGGCGCGTTTCAAGCGTCTGCGCGCACCCGCCCCCAAGAAATCCACAGGCTGTCCGGAACCGGCTGTGGATAGCGTCGTGGATCACAAAAAAGCGTTCCTCTCCCCCAAAAACCCGCACCCGCCCGCCCCGAAGCCGGTGGGGAGCAGGCCCAAAGCGGAGGAAAACGTGAGGGTGTGAGAGACGCTAGCGGTACCCGAGCGCCCTGGAAGGTACTACTACTCGACTCTGTGAGTGCGGCGGCTCGGCGTAGCCAAGGGGTGTGATGGGAGAGCGGCGGACGTGCCCGACTTGTGGGGAAAACTACGCCCCGGACGTCATCTTCTGTCCGCGTGATGGCGCTCCGCTCGGGGGCCGTAAGACCGAGCTCCAGGACGACGCCTACCTGGGGCTGGAGCTGGCGGGCCAGTTTCGGCTGGAGCAGCTGATCGGCATCGGCGCGATGGGACGCGTCTACCGGGCGCATCAATCGGGGATCGGCCGCGACGTCGCGGTGAAGATCCTGCATCGGGAGCTACTCACCAACGAGACCCTGATCCGGCGCTTCCATCAGGAAGCGAAGGTCGCGAGCCGTCTGCTTCACCCCAACGTGGTGCAGGTGCTGATGACCGGCCAGCTGCCGCGCATGCCCGACTCGCTCATCGGCGGCGAAGCCTACCTGGTGATGGAGCACCTGGATGGCATCTCGCTCCGCTCCTGTCTGGCAGCGGCAGGCGGTGCCCTGCCCCTGCCACGCGCGCTGCATATCGTGCTGCAGGTGTGCGACGCCGTCGGCGAGGCACACGCCCAGAACATCGTGCATCGGGACCTGAAGCCGGAGAACGTGATGCTGGTGCGCCGCGGCGACGACCACGATTTCGCCAAGGTGCTCGACTTCGGGGTTGCCCGCATCGACCTGGGGGAGGAGTCGGTGGCGACGCAGGCCGGCGCCGTGTTCGGCACCGCGCGCTACGTATCACCGGAAGGCGCGCGTGGCGATCGCGTTGGACCACCGGGGGACGTCTACGCGCTGGCGACCATGCTGTTCCAGACCCTGAGCGCCACGACGCCCTTCGACGGCGACAACCCGGTGGCGATTCTCGTCAAACACGCGAACGCCGAGGCACCCGACGTGCGCAGCATTCCGCGGTCCAGCTACGTTCCCGAGCCGATCGCGAGGGTGATCCTCAAGAACCTGGCCAAGCAACCGGCGGAACGCTGCGCCGACGCGCGAGTCTTTGGTCGGGCGCTCGTCGATGCCGCGCGGCAAAGCGGCCTCGCCCCAGAGGATCTCGCTCTGCGCTCCACGCTCCTTGGCGGTAACCAGGCGCTCGGTCTCTCCAGCCTGCAGCGCACCAAGAGCCTTGACCTGAGCCCCGAGCTGGCGGCGCGCATGCGCGGAGAACACCTCGAGGGTCGCCCGAGCGCCCCCAGCGGCACGCAGATCATCGACCCAGACGAACCGAAGCCCGCCACCCTGCTGGAGGAGCCCACCGCTCCTCCACACGGAAACAATCACGACACTCGCGTGTCCCCGGCGCTGACCCAGAACGACGAGCCTGCGCCCGTCGCGGCTCCGCTCAGCGTCCCTGGCGCCGCCCCGGACGAGGCCGAACCTCGCACGAGCGCGGCAGGGTCGCAGGCCGCGGCGGCCGAACCCGGAGACACCACGGGACGCCCGTCAGCACCTGGTTCAAGCTCGCCCGGCCCCGCCAGCTCGCCGAGCATCCCCGACGAGATCCCCATGAGCGGCCCTCGGTCGAGCCCAGGGCCGACCAGCGGGCCATACTCGGCGCCGTACTCCGGGCGAGGCTCGTTGCCGAGCGTCGAGCCCTACGAGATGCCCGAGGAGCAGCCGCGCTCCCTGAAGGCGCTGGTGCTGCTCCTGTGCTTCGTACTCGGCGCCGGGCTCAGCGTCGGCATAGCCTACAAGCTGGGCGTCTTCGACAGCAAGGCGCTGTCCGCTCAGGCCTACACCGAACAGGCTCAGCAGGCGCTGCTGGCCAATCACCTCGTCGATCCTCCGGGAAACAACGTTCGGGACATCACCGACGCCGCCCTCCAGCAGTGGCCCAAGCACGCCGGCCTTCTGCGAGTGCGCCGCGAGGCCGCGGCCCGCTTGGTAGCCCAGGCCGAGGCACAGAAGCAGAGCCCCGTCGAGGCCACCCGACTGTTGAACCTGGCCACGGACCTGGACGCCGAGAACGCCCGCGCGAAGCAGCTGCTGCGTCAGATCTCCAAGCCACCCGAGCTCGACGCTGGCGCGCCGAGCGACGCAGCCCCGAGCGCCACCGGCGCGTCAGTTCCAGTTCCGCGAGGCAATAAGCAGCCTGCGCCGAGACCAGCTCCCTCTGCCAGCGCCGCTCCCAGCAGCGCGCCCTCCGCGACCCCCGCGCCGACCGCCTCCTCTGGAGGGCGCTGGCTGTGACGCCGCCGCGCCGGGCCCTGGGGCTCTCGATGGCGGCCCTGGCGGGCGTGCTGCTTTGCGCCCCTGGCGTCCACGCTCAGCGAGCGACCTCCGAGCCACACAGCGACGAGGAACACATCGGGCCCAGCCCGCGCACGCTCGTGCGCCCTCACGGCGCCGCCGAGGCGGGTGTGGGCTTGCTCACGTTGCCAGGAGCCGAGGTCTGCGTGGACGTCACCCAGGGCTGCGTCTCCGGGGATACGAGCCTCGAGCTCCACGCCTGGCAGCTCTACCGAGCGAACGTCGATCTCGCGTTCGGCGCTGGCTTGACCCTCGCGCTCACGCCTTCCACCGACGCGCCCCGCGAGGATCCCCCAGGCGTGCCGCGAGACCACGCCCGCCGCTATTTCCTCGTGGAAGCGACCGCTCGCTACTACGCGGTCGTGAGTCGCTCCGTCGAGTCCTGGCTCGGCATCATGACCGGGCTCGTGGTGATCAGCGACCGCTTCACCCCTCAGGATCCCGAGAGCGACAAGGCCCTGGTCGGGCCACCAGGGGTCACCATCCGCACCGAAGGCTACAGCCTCGCGCTGGGCGGCGGCGCCGCCTTCGCGCTGGCGCCCAACTGGAGCCTCGGCACCAGCCTGCGTGTCGGCACCTGGTTCCTGCCCGAGGAACCCGCCGAGAGCCCCCTCGGCGACGAGGCGTCTCTGGCGGGCCGCATCACGATGTTCGACATCGGCGTGAACGTCGCCTACCGCCTCAATCTCTGAGCGTTCAGGCGGAGCGCTGGGGCGCTGCGTCTGTTTCGGGGGTGAGGCGCTCCGGGTACCCACGGGCGTCGCGTCAAGGCAACCGCAGCAACAACCCCGCGGAAGCAGCCAGGAGACGATCGAGCAGCAGCGCCAGGATCCCCAGCAGCGCGAGGCTCTTCAGCGGCTCCAGCACGGGCTGCAAATGCGCCGGGTTCGCCGCGCGCGTCACCAGCGCAGACGCCAGCTGCAACACCAGAGAAGCCGCAATCACGGGCGCCGCGACCGCCAGCGCGATCTGGATCCCCTGAGTCAGATGCAGCGCGGCTCCGAGCAGCGGCTGCTGGAACCCGAGGCCAGGTCGAATCAAGGCTTCAGCGATGCGCGCGGGTCCGCCGCTCTGCAAGAAGAGCCAGCACCCCAGCAAGCCCATCAGCACCCCGGTTGGGCCGATGGGGCGGTCGAGCACGGCGATGCTCGACTCCGCGCGCGCCCCGCGCAGGTCGTCCACCACACCGCCGACCATCACCAGGGTCCAGATCCCCACGGCAGCGACCAGCGCAACCGGCAGCCCAAGCGCCATCTGCTGCAACAGCAGCACCGGCCAAGGCAGCTTGGAGCCGCTCGCTATGGGCGTCAGCGCGGGCGCGACGCACGCGGCGATGGCGAGACCCAGCGCAGCGCGAGCCGGGCCGGGCAACGCCCGCAAGCCGAACGCCGGCACCAGCGTGACCGCAGGCGCCACGCGCGCCCAGGCCAGGCCCCACGCGCGCAGGTCCGTCGCCGTGAGGTTGAACACCTCGAGCCACGACTCGACCAGCCCCGGAGCGGACACGGCGCCACTATAGCCGCCCCCGCCGCGTTCAAGCTCAGGAATGGCGTACCAGTAGCTGGTGGATCGGTCGCGGAGAAACGCCGTTCTGGCCGCCGGGCAGGCGATTGACGCGCCTGCGGAGGGTCGGTAGACCGCTGGGCCAATCCCGGGCGCGGCAGCCCGCTCCCGCACCCGCAAGTCAGCTCAGGAGACACAGCCCCATGGCTCTCGATCTATCCGCCGTCGGCGCCAAGACCGACGTCTACGACTACCCCTACGACTGGAAGGTGCTCGCCACCTACGCCCTCGGCATCGGCGCCAAGCAGGCCGAGCTCGAGTACGTCTACGAGGCCAAGGGGCCCAAGGTGTACCCAACGTTCGCCGTCGTTCCGTCGTTCGCACCGATGGGTGAGATGGTGGGCAAGACCCAGGGTAGCCTCGCGAGCATCCTGCATGGCGGCCAGTCCGTGCGTATCCACAAGAAGATCCCGTCCGAAGGCGTCGCCAGGACCGTGGCCAGCCTGGACGGCATCTACGACATGAAGAAGATGGCTCAGGCCATCGTCAAGACGAAGACGGAGATCAACGGCGAGCTGATCTTCGAGACCGAGTCCTCGATCATTTTCCGCGGGGAAGGTGGCTTCGGCGGCGCTCCTCCCCCCAAGCAAGCGATCCCGGAGATCCCCGACGGCATGAAGCCGACCTGGACCCATGAGGAAACGACCAGCCCCGAGCAGGCGCTGCTCTACCGCATCTCCGGCGACCAGAACCCGCTGCACGCCGATCCGGACTTCGCCAAGATGGTCGGCTTCCCCGCGCCCATCCTGCACGGCCTCTGCAGCTACGGCTTCGTCGCCCGGGCCGCGATCCTGAAGGCCCTGGGCGGCGACGGAGACCGCGTGAAGTTCTACTCCGCTCAGTTCCGCAAGCCAGTCTGGCCTGGCGAGACCATCCGCACCGAGGGCTACGATCTGGGCAACGGCGTGACCGCGCTGAAGGCCTACGCCGCGGATCGCCCGGACCCCGTGATCGCGCGGGCCTGGATCGAAGCGAATGCCTGATCTTGCCCGGGACGGGCTCCCCAGGAGCCCCCCGAGAGCACTGAAAACCTCTGCAATTCCTTGATCTTGACGCAGGCGCAGGGGTAGCGCGCTCGAGCCTCCGCGGAACATCCCGCGGCGCCGAGTGGTTGGCTGCCCCGCATTCTGTTACGGAAGCCCCCAGCATGGCGAAGAAGCACAAGAAGCAGCACGACCCCGAAGAAGAACTCGACGACGACGAAGAGTACGTCGACGACGAGGAGGGCTCGGAAGAGTACGAAGACGACGAAGAGTACGAAGACGACGAAGAGTACGAAGACGAAGACGAAGAGTACGAAGACGAAGACGAAGAGTACGAAGACGAGGACGAGGACGAGGACGAAGACGAAGACGAGGAGGTCGCGCCCCCTCGCAAGCGGAAAGCTGCCCCCGCACGCGACGCGCGCGCCGGAGCCAAGCGACCCGCAGCGCCGCCAAAGGCGAAGGAGTACGATCCCGACAGCGACCCCACCTGGTGGGCTCCCTGGGCGGTCATGCTCGGGTTGATCGTGGTGGGCTTGCTGGGCTTCATGGGTGTCTTCTGGCCCGTTGCTCACGTCGAGGAACCCCACGAGGAGACCGCGACGATCGCCCACGAGGATCCGGCGCCCGCGGCTTCGAACGTCCACAAGCTCACGCCAGAGCAAATGGCGGACATCCGCAAGCGCATCGAAGCCCGCCGCAAGGCTCAGGCCGAGAACGGCGGCCCGACCGTCACTGCCTCGCACATCCTGATCGGCTACAAGGGCGCGCAGCGCGCCAAGTCCGATCGCAGCAAGGAGGAGGCGAAGAAGCTCGCCGACAAGATCGCCAAGGAGGCCAAGGCCAAGGGCGCGGACTTCGCCGCCCTGGCCAAGAAGTACTCCGAGGGTCCCAGCGCGCCCCGTGGCGGCGATCTCGGGCCATTCAGCCGAGGGCGCATGGTCAAGCCGTTCTCGGACGCCGCCTTCGATCTGAAGGTGGGCGACGTCTCCGATCCGGTGGAGACGCCCTTCGGCTACCACATCATCAAGCGTACGAAATAGCGCCTCGAGGACGCACGCGAAAGAGCCGGTGACTCGGAAGGAGTCGCCGGCTCTGCGCTTTCTGGATGCGGGCTCGGGGGTGAGGCGCGCCAGCTCGCACCCCACGATTCCCCACGGAACCGTTCGAGCGGGCTCTGCTCAGGCCAGTAGGTGCTTCGCGATCACGATACGCTGCACCTGGCTCGTGCCCTCACCGATCTCGCAGATCTTGGCGTCGCGCAGGTGCCGCTCGATGTCGAACTCCCGGGTGTAGCCGTATCCGCCGTGGATCTGCAGCGAGTCGTTACACACCTGCGTCGCCACCTCACTGGCGAACAGCTTCGCCATCGACGCCTGCTGGCTGAAGGGTTCGCCCTTGTCAGCCAAGTCCGCAGCGCGGTGAATCAACAGCTCGGCGGCGTCGAGCTTCGTACGCGCGTCGGCCAGCATCCACTGGATGGCCTGGAAATCGGCGATCGGGCGACCGAACTGGCTGCGCTCCTTGGCGTAGCGCACGGCCATGTCGAGCGCGCCTCGACCGAGGCCGAGCGCCATCGCGGCGATCGAGATGCGACCGCAGTCGAGGATGCTCATGGTGTCGTAGAAGCCGTGGTCGACCTCACCCAGTCGCTGAGCGTCGGAGACGCGCACGTTCTCGAGGGTGAGCTCCACGGTGTCGCTGGAGCGACAGCCGTACTTCTCGAGCTTCTTGCTCGCGGAGTAACCGGGGGTCGTCTGCTCGACGATGAAGGCCGTGATCCCGCGCTGGGCCTTCACGTCCTTGTTGGTGCGCGCCAGGACCACCGTGAATCCGCCCACCGACCCCTGGGTGATGAACATCTTGGTGCCGTTGATCACCCAGTCGTCGCCGTCGCGAACCGCGCTGGTCTGCATGCCGGCGGAGTCCGAACCCGAGCCGGGCTCGGTGAGCGCCCAGGCACCGAGCCACTCACCGGTGGTTGCCTTGCCGAGGTACTTCTGCTTCTGCGCCTCGTTGCCGAAGGAGAGCACGTGTCCGGTGCCGAGCCCGTTGTGGCTGGCGACGGTCAGCGCCAGGGAGCCATCGACCCGCGCGCACTCCTCGACCACGATGGCGTAGGCCAGCATGTCCATCGCTGAGCCTCCGTATTCCTCGGGGATACGGATGCCGAGCAAACCCAGCTCCGCGAGCTTTGGCACGATCTCGTGAGGAAAGCGCTCGTCACGGTCCCACTCACGAGCCTTCGGGCGCACCTCGCGCTCACAGAAGTCTCGAACCGTCTGCCTCAGGATGCGGTGCTGCTCGGGTAGCTCGAAATCCACGCTCGACCTCGCTGTTTGGTCAAAGGAGGCGCCGCCGTGCGGGCCAGCGCCAATGCAAAAAGCCTGACCCGGCGAGGTAGCATATCGCGGCCCTCGGTCCGACAGATTCCTGAGACAAAGCGCTGGTTTAACCAGCGCTACTGCAGTTCGTTGCAGGTGCGCTCCCCGCCGTCGGGGGGCGCGCGACCGCCGATCGCTCAGGTCCTGGGCAGGGTGTCTTCGACACCTGCCAGTGCTACTCGCCGAACACGCGCTTGAGCTGCTCGAGCTTCTCGTCATGGCTCAGCTTGAGCTTCGCGGCCTCGTCGCTGGTCTGATCGTTGGTGAGCGCCAGCTCCTCGTCGACCACGCCGATCACACGCTTGCCCTTGACGCCAACCAGCCACTCGAGGACCGGCTGATCGTCGGCGGAGCGCCGCTCCATGACCACCGCTTCCACGCCCGCCCCGTCGAGCTTCTTCGCCTTGCCCTCCTTGCGGAGCAGCGTCAGCACGTCCTTCGCCGCGGCGTCGTCTTCGGCCTCGAGAGCAACCATCCGGAAGCGCTTGTCACCTCGGGCGTAGTAGCCCACGGCCCCCGCGCCGGTGCCGGGGACGCCGAACGCATCCTGCATCAGGTAGCGGGTGCCGAGGGGCACCTGCTGGAGCTTGGGTAGCAGCGCCACCGCGGCCGGTGGCTCCTTCTTGCCCTGGATCTGCTCGCCGATCACCGTCGCGAGCCCGGGCAGGATGCGCGCGGAGTTCTCGCGCAGCTTGTCGGGGGAGTCGAGCTCGTTCGTGTAGCTCAGTTCCGCGAGGTAATTGCCCCGCCAAACGTAGGCGATTCCACTGCCCAGGGCGCCGGCGCCGCCTGCCGCCAGAGCCTTCGGGGCGTCCTTGGCGGGGTCGTCGTCCCCGACCACGCGCTTGGTGAAGAATGCGTAAGCGCCGTCCGGGGTCGCGAACTCCGAGAGGTTGATGCTGACGGCGCCGGGGGACCCTTGGCCGTCGATGTAGCGCACCGTGACCACACGCTTCAGGCCGTGCTGCTTGTAGTTTTCACACTCACCGTCGAGCAGTTCCGTGCAGGCCTTGTCGAGGCTCACCTGGGCCTCTTCGCCGTAGCTGCGAGCGGCGTTGTTGGGGTCGATGCAGTACTCACCCGAGACGCGGGGAAAGAAGGCTGCCGTCTTGGAGTCGCTGACCTTGCCCCCGCCGTCGGCGCAGGCTCCAGGCTTGGAGCTCTGAATCGGAGGCGGCGCCGCCCCTTCGTCGCCGGGTTTGTCGTCACAGCCAACCGTCAGCGCGAGAGCCACGGTCAGGGCAGTCCAGGTGGTGTCGAGCTTCATCTCGGGCCCCATAGCATCCTCCGCGGAGCCGCCCCAACTCCGCACGGGCCAATCGACGGTCGCTTGGCCGGTCGAGACGCTGACCCACCGCGCCTCACCCCCAACCCCTGAAGCCGAGCGGTGCCCCGCAATGTTTTCAGGGGAGCGCAAACCTTTGCCAGCAAGCGGGTGGCAAACCGGCATAAACCCCTAGGATCTGCGGGATTCTTGCATCGCAAAGGCGTTCCCCCCGACGGCACGTCATTTGCTCAGTAGGCCACGGGCTGAACTACGCTGTACGCACCATGGGCAACTCCCACATCCACCTTCATCACCTGAGCGCGCTGCGACGCCGCAAGCTGCAGAGCCAGCGCGGCTTCTCGCTGATCGAGCTGATCGTGGTGGTCATCATCATCGCGGTGCTGGCGGTGATCGCCATCCCGTCGATCAGCAAGCGCATGCGCGACCGACGGACCAGCGAGCTCGCCCAGCGGGTCTCCCAGACGTACCGCGACGCCCGCATGCGCGCGATGGGCCGGGGTGGTGCGGTGATGGTGCGCTACACGACGGGGTCGGGTGCTGGCCAGCTGACGACGCTGGAGGGTGTGGTCGGCACCAGCGGGACCTGCGCAGAGCTACCGTCGAACGGCTGCAACCGCAACTGGAACGCAGCGGACAGCCGCCAGCTCGCGTCGCTGAACGTCGACGCCTCGGGCGAGTACGCCAACATGAAGGTCACGATGAACGACCCCACGAACAACGGGGTCAGCTCGATGGACGTCTGTTACACGCCCCTCGGCCGCACCTTCGTGCGCTACACCGCAGGCGGCAACTTCGTGCAGCTCACGGGCGTGCCCTGGGCGAACGTCGCGCGCTACAACGGCTCCAACCCGGTCGGGCTCCAGCGGCACGTGGTGATCCTGCCCAACGGCACCTCGAGGCTCGGGCTATGAAGCGCCGAGAGCAGCAGGGCTACACCATCGTCGAGCTGATGATGGCGATCGCCGTGTTCGCGATCGGCGTCTCCGGGGTGATCGCGATGCAGAAGGTGACGCTGGCCTCGAATCGTCACGCGAAGAACCTCGCGGTCGCCAACCGCATCGCCCAGGCGTGGATGGAGCGCCTCGCGGCGGATGCGACGCAGTGGAACTACCCTGGGCCGCGCAACCCGAGCGCAGCGAGCGATCTGACCGACACCGACTGGCTCCAGGAGGTCGACAACGAGGCCGACTGGTTCCGCCCCGACTACATCCCCACGCAGGAGTTTGGTCCGGGCTTCACCGCCCTGGGGGCGCCGATCGACACCACGGGCAACAACCCGGCGACGCCTGCCTTCTGCACCCACATTCGCCTGAGCTGGCTGAACCGGGACAACCAGGGCGCGGTAGGGAACGGCTTGATCCGCGCGGAAGTGCGGGTGTTCTGGCAGCGCGAGGGCAACGGCGGAGCCGTGGACCAGAACGCGTTCTGCAGCGTCGCCACCGACCCCGTGGAGCTCGGCAAGCACCCGGAGCTGTATCACTTCGTCTACCAAGCATCCGCAATCCGCCAGGAGCCCGCAGGACGATGAAGCTCCAGCGACGCCTTCCCAGTGCCGCGACTCGCGGCTTCACGCTCGCCGAGCTGATGGTGGCCATCACGGGCGGTCTGTTCATCTCGATCGCGGTGTTCTCGATGGCGCGCTTCGGCTCGCGCTTCTACCAGCAGGAGTCGCGCATCTCGAGCGCCACCATGAGCGGCATCGTGGGCTTCGAGCGCCTGAAGACGGACATCAGTCGCGCCGGCTTCCTGGCGACGCCCAACGTCCAGCGGGACCCCAACGTCTGCGGTCAGCCGAGCGACGCCAGCTGGCCCGCGCAGCTCCGGAACCTGGCGGCGATCCAGATCACCCCCGACTTCCTGACTGGACACCCGGTGCTCGACACTGGCACCAACGGCAACATCAAGCCCGATCAGATCACCCTCGCCGGCTCCTATGTGTCCGGCGACGAATACCCCATCCGCCAGATCCAGCAGACCGGCGCGGGCTACGACGTCTACCTGCAGGTGCTCACCGGGCCCATGGCGCGCCTCGGCACGGCGAACCTGGACTCGGTGTTTCAAGCGGGGCGCGCCCTGCGCATCATCGACGAGTCCGGGAAACAGCAGTACGGAACCATCTCGGCGACCAGCTTCAACGCGGGGCAGCCGGTGGTCAGCCTGACGCAGGCGCCGCAGCTGATCCTCCGTCAGGCGCGCAGCCAGCAGTGCGGCTTCAAGGGCCTCGAGACCGGCGCCCGCGCCAACGTGGTGAACTTCGTGCGCTACGAGCTGCGGGACATGACCGGGGACGCCCAGCACGCAGCGCTCTTCGCTGACACCAACGCCGCCGTGCTCGGGGACGACTCCCGGGTCGAGCTGGTGCGCTACGAGATCGACACGGCGGGCAACGAGATCGAGAACACACTAGAGATCGTCTCCGAGCTGGCGGTGGATCTGGAGTTCACCGTGCGCGGCATCAGCGTCACGTCGGATCAGGGCCAGCTCATGAACGACAACCGCATCGCGCTGGCGGGCGCCGATCTGACCAGCGCGAACCCCCAGCGTATCCGCGTGGTTCGCACCCGGCTCAGCGTGCGCTCGCGAGAGGCGGACCGGCGCGGACAGGCGGATCCGAATGGGCTCGGCGAGCTCTACCGCATCGCCCTCAACCCAGGCGTGCCGGCGGCGGACCAGCGCTGGGCCCGCGTGCGCACGCTCCAGGCAGACATCTCCTTGCCGAACCAACTGGGGGTGACGTGGTGAAGCAGCCTCGACCGACGAGTCTCACACGCCGTCGAGCTGACGAGCGCGGCGCGGCGCTGTTCATCGTGGTGCTAGTCATCACGCTACTGACGGCCATCGGCATCTTCGCCGCTCGCTCCGCGAGCCTCGTGGACGTCGCCAGCGGCTACGATCGCCAGGCGGTGCAGACCGAGTACATCGCCGAGTATGGGATCCGCGGGGCAACGACACGGCTGGCGAACGGTGAAGGCAGCGCGGCGCTCAACGAGATGCGCCAGGGCATCGACACCTGCCAGGCCACGAAGGACCTCGTGCTGCCCTCGGGCCAGCGCCCGAGCTGCTACAAGTGGTTCATGCCCGAGGTCTCCGCGGCCCTCGGCGCGCCGCTCCTCGACTCGCCAACGGTGACCGACCCGGGCTCCCTGGGCCCTCCCGGAGCCACGGACACCCAGATGCTCGGGAACTTCGTGGTCGAGCTCACCGACGAGACCTCGGGCGGCGCGGTGCCAGGCTTCCAGGTGGATGGCCAGAACCAGTCGTTCCAGATGGTGCGCATCACCCTCACCTCCCAGGGCGCGATTCGTCCCTACACGGCCGGAACCACCTGTGACGCGTCGAGCTCTCGCTCCGCCGGGTCCGCGTACGTCCGATCTCACGTCGTCACCTTGATCAGCAAATGATGCAGAGGCAGCCATGACCGACACAGCAACAGCGAAGCAGCCAGCATCCTCCGTGCGATCGCGATCCCAGCGCCGCAGCCTGGGCTGGCTAGGGGCGCTCGTGTGCGGCGGAGTCACGCTGACGCTCGCGGCGCCGGTCCAGGCGCAGGTCGACGTCAACCCGCCGCTGCCCAACGTGATGTTCCTCGTGGATACCTCGGGGTCGATGGAGTACCTCGCTTCCTCCACCACGTTCCCGACGTGCAACCCCACTGGCAGCAACAGTCAGAAGAGCCGCTGGACCGATCTGGTCGAGGTGATGACGGGTTCCGTACAGAACTACCGCTGCTACGCCCAGAGCCGCAGCTCGTCCGCCTTCGCCGACGAATATCGCCTGCCTGGGCTGCCGCAGATCTACGACTACCAGTACACCAACCCCTACCATCGCATCCTGAGCGGGACCTGCACTCCGGGGCCGAACCCAGCCTCCCTCACCGCGCTGCAGACTGCCCCCTACTCCTACCCCACCGACTGGCTGAAGTTTCACACCTACAACAGCACGACGGCCTGTACGACCTTCCAGCAGGCCAATGATGGCTTGCTCGACACCTTCCGAGGCCGAGTGCGCTTCGGTCTGATGACCTTCGACACGCACACGGACGATGGCACCGGCCTCGCCGGCAGCACGGCGAATTTCCCCTCGGGAATGCGGGGCACCTGGAGCTACTACGTGGGCGGCGCGAAGGCCGGGCATCCCGCCGGCTGCACCACCGGCGACTATGTCCAGGAGGTCGGCGCGCGCAACGCCGCAGCGCCGCCCTGGGAGGGACGCATGGTGGCGTTCGGTTCCCCCAACGCGACCCAGAGCGATCTCCAGACGCGCGCCGACTGGATCCAGAACGTGTTGCTGACGACCCGGCCGTACGGCGCAACGCCCATCGCGGGCATGCTCAGTGACGCCTACGCCTTCTTCAACCTGGACACCTCGCAGGACCCGCTGGACACCAGCCAGGACTTCGGCCCCCGCAGCGACCCGTTCGTCGACCAGGGCTGCCGCAAGAACGTGATCGTGCTGCTCACCGACGGTGAGCCGAACCTCGATCTGCGCCCGTTCTGCGAGAGCGGCGGTCACTGCCCCTACGAGCGCTCCGAGGACATCGCCAAGCAATTCGACGCCGACGGCACGCCGGTGTTCGTGATCGGCTTCGCAGTCAATTCGGTCAACGTCGGAGGCACGACGTTGGACTGCTCCGACCTCGATCTCGCCCAGGCCGCGGACCAGACGCTGTGCTCGAACCCGGCCAACGCCACCAACCGCGAGCTCCAGGCGTGCTGCACGCTGAGCCGCATCGCCTACAACGGCGGCACGGATCGGGCTTACTTCCCAACCAACCGCGACGAGCTCCGTCAAGCGCTCTCGAACATCCTCTCGCAGCTCGTGCCGACCACCAGCCGCACGCTGCCCGTGTTCGCGGGCACCGGCGACGTGCGCAACGGCTTCGCGGGTTCCTACCGCGTGCTGACGTCGTTCACCCCGAAGCAGTTCGACACCTGGTCGGCCGTGCTCGAGCGGCAACGCATCGTCTGCAAGACGCCGTCCAACCCATCGGATCCCATCGAGCCCGAGCTCGAGGCCATCGATCCGGCGAAGGGTGATGACTTCGTCAAGAACGTCAACGACAACCCCAACGGTCGCAAGTTCTACTCGGTGCTCGGCACCAACGGGAGCAGCGGGATCCTCTCCGATCGTTCCATTCGTCCCCTCACCATCGACGACGGCATCGGCGTGTACAGTGGCACGCAGTACAGCGGCGACGCCTCGGCGTTCGTGACCGCAACACCAGCAGCCGCAGCGTCGATCACGGCGGGAGACTGCGTCGGCGCCAGCACCGCGACCCAGTGCCGGGACCGCATCCTGAAATGGACCGTGGGGCTGCCCAACGGCACCATCTACAACCGCTGCAGCGGCACCACCTGCAACCTGATCGGCGACATCTATCACTCGACGCCGCGCGTCGTGGGGAGCCCCTCGGACATCGTACGAGACGAGTCCTACGACGCCTTCGCGATCGAGCAGATCGATCGCCCACTGGTGCTCTACACCTCGACCAACGATGGCTTCCTCCACGCCTTCGACATGAACGTGGGCGCGGGCACGTCGAATCCCGTCGGAAACAACGAGCTGTGGGCCTTCGTGCCGCCGGCGGTTCTGACGGGGATGAAGACCCAGTACCCCGGGCTGCACAAGCAGCTGCTAGACGGCGTGCCGGTGATTCGCGACGTCGTGGCCACGGCCAATGGATCCACCTTCAAGCTCGAGCGTAGCGCCGCGGACGCCCAGGACGGCGCTGGCCGCTGGCGCACGATCCTGATCCAGAGCTTCGGCTCCGCCAGCACCCGCGGTGGGTATTTCGCCCTCGACGTGACGGATCCGAAGCCCAACTCCTCGGGTACCAAGGGTCCGAAGTTCCTCTGGCAGCTGACCACGACGGACGCCGGCGACCCGCTGTTCGGTCCCTCGACGCCGACTCCGCTGATCACGACGCTGTTCTTCGGCGATCCGGCGAAGGAAGTCGCGGTCGCCGTGCTCCCTGGTGGAGACGGTGGGCAGCGCCTGGGCACGAACTGCACCCGGACCATCGCGACCCCGAACTCGGCGTATCCAGCCCGAGGCGCCGTGCGTTGCTATGACAGCGGCGCGGACTCCGCCCGCTCTTTGACCATCGTGCGCCTCGACACGGGCGAGGTGATTCGCACGTTCCGCCCGGCGGGCCTGGTGCCCGGCAACCTCGCGGCACGCACGACGGAGACCGACATCGAATCACCGATCACCGGCCAGCCGGTCGCCTACCCCGGCGACACGGGCACGGTCGCGGATCGCATCTTCGTCGGAGACCGCGACGGTTCGCTGTGGCGGGTCAACACCTCCTCCACCAACCCAGCGGACTGGGAGATGGATCTCTTCTGGGACGCCTACCCCACCAGCCTGAGCTTCAGTGCCGCCTCGGGCCAGCCCATCGTGACGCCTCCGGTGCTCAGCGTCGACGGGCTGGGTCAGCTGACCATCGCCTTCTCCACGGGTGATCAGGAGACCTTCACCGCCGCCAACCAGACCAACTTCGTCTGGTCCCTCACGGAAACGGTCAGCACCAACGGCAAGATCCTGGGCTCCAAGGCCAACTGGTTCACGCGCCTCGACAACGGCGAGCGGGTCGCCGGTCCGATCTCACTGTTCAACGGGGCGCTCTTCTATTCCACCTTCCAGCCGGAGACCAGCGCGAGCCAGGTGTGCAACGCCGGCGACAGCCGCGTGTGGGGCGTCGACTACTTGATCCCGAAGACCGACACCAACCTCGGCGACGGCGGAAGTCCGCGGCTGCCAGAGGATCCGAACGCAACGGCGCCGACCTTCGTGCAGTACATCAGCGCCTCCACGAGCACGCTGATCGACAACGGCTCGACCATCTTCGGTGTCGGCGTGGCGCAGCTCCCGACCTGTAACGAGGTCGACACCGGCTTCAGCGATCCTTACCTCGGCAGCGGTGCGCACCGCTCGGTGAGCCGGGTGAACCCAGGCAAGTTCCAGCTCGTGATGCACACTGGCGCCGGCGGCACGGCGATCGGCGGCGGCAAGACGAAGACGCTCAGCTTCGACCTTCCAGCGCCTCCCGCCATCGCGACCATCGACTCCTGGGCCGCGCTGGTCGAAGGCCTGTAGCCCAGGTTTGCCAGCAACCAAATCGCCGTGGGAGACTGATCCTGCATGACGCGTGAAGACTCACGCTACGCTTGGGTGCTCGCCCTGGCCTGCTGCGCCTGCAACGGCAGTCAGGAGAACGCGGCCCCGGCCGCAGCCAGCGCCAGCAGCGCCCCCCATCCCATCGATCACCTCGCCAAGGGTGAGCTCGCGCAAGGGACGGAGAAGGTCTTCGGCCTCGCCATCCCGCGCAAGATGCGAGTCGAGCGCCGATTCCTCGACGCGGCCCACGCGGTGGGTCCGGTGAGTCCCGAGGATCTCTCCAACTACGTGCGTCAGCGGGTGTCCGTTGCCCAGGTGGAGATCGGCGCGGCGCGCACCGTCTTCCCACGCGTGGTGATCCACGGCGGCGATGCGAAGCGGATCTATCGCATCGAGGTCAGTCCGCGCGCCGGAGGTGGCTCCGAGCTCGAGGTGCGTGACATCACGCCCAGGCCAGTGCCGTCGGGCTTGAGCGACGCCGAGCTGTGGAAGCGTGCCGGGCGCAATCCTGACGGCACGCCCGTCGATCCCAAGGCGCTCGAGTAGGCGCAGCGGCATCGCGCCGTGCGCCGCGCGCTATAGTGCATCCTCACCCCCAAACCCGCACGAAAGAGCCGTGGAAGGCCTCCCAACGGAGCACCTCCATGCAGTAAGGTCCGCGCCGTGGCGGACTCACTCAAAGCGACACCTCTCCTCGATCGACACCGTGCTCTGGGCGGACGCCTGGTGCCTTTCGCCGGCTACGAGATGCCCGTGCAGTACACCGGCATCGTGGCCGAGCATCAGGCCGTGCGGGAGCGCGCGGGGTTGTTCGACGTCTCACACATGGGCGAGCTGCTGCTCAGCGGGGAAGGCGCGCTCGAGCAGGCAAACCGCCTCGTGACCAACGATCTGGCCCGGGTCGCCGACGGTCAGGCGATGTACACCTGCTGCTGCAACGACCAGGGCACGATCCTCGACGACCTGATCCTGTATCGCCACGCGCCCGACCGTATCCTCGTGGTCTGCAACGCGTCGAACCGCGAGAAGATCGTGAAGCATTTCTCGTCCTCGATCACGGGGGTGAGGTTCGAAGATCAGTCCGATCGAACCGCCCTGATCGCGCTGCAAGGTCCGAAGGCGCTGGAGGTGCTGGCCGCAGCGAAGCTCTCCTTCGACGCCTCGGAGCTCAAGAGCTTTCGCTTCCAGGCGGGCACGCTGGCAGGCGCCGCGTGCACCATCGCGCGCACCGGCTACACCGGTGAGGACGGCGTCGAGATCTTCTGCGACGTCGCTGACGCAGTCAGCGTCTGGGATGCGCTGCTCGAGGCCGGAAAGCCGTTCGATGTGCTGCCCTGCGGCCTGGGCGCTCGAGACACGCTGCGCCTCGAAGCGCGTCTGTCGCTGTACGGCAACGACATCGACGAGACGACGAATCCCCTCGAGGCCGGCCTCGCCTGGACCGTGAAGCTCGACGCCGACGACTTCGTGGGCAAGGCCGCGCTCGAGCGCATCAAGGCGCAGGGACTCACGCGCAAGATCGTGGGCTTCGAGTGCACGGGCCGCGGGATCGCGCGCCACGGCTATCCCATCTTGTCGAAGGACGGCGAGCGGATCGGCGAGGTCACCAGCGGCGCGCCCTCCCCCACCCTGGGGAAGAACATCGGCATGGGCTACGTCCCCGTCTCACTGAGCGAAGTCGGGAGCGAGTTCGTGGTCGACTGCCGCGGTCGTCAAGTACCCGCCGTGGTGGTCAAGACTCCCTTTTACAAGCGTGCTCGACCAAGCTAACACGGCCCCTAACCCCGGAACCCGCGCGCGCTGCGCAGCACAAGGAGACCCATCACGATGAGTGCGACCGAGGTCAAAGACGATCGCAAGTACACGAAGGACCACGAGTGGCTTTCGGACGACGGCAAGGTTGGGATCACCGCCTTCGCGGTCGATCAGCTCGGTGACATCACGCTGGTGGACATCACCGTGAAGCCAGGTGACGTGATCGAGCCCGGCGCGGCGTTCGGCACCATCGAGAGCGTGAAGACGCTGAGCGACCTGTTCGCCCCGGTGGGCGGCAAGGTCGTCGCGGTCAATGGCGAGCTCGAGGACAAGCCCGAGCTGATCAACGACGACTGCTGGAGCGCGGGCTGGATGATCCAGCTCGAGGGCGCAGAGGGTGGCGATTTGATGGACCCCGCCACATACGGCAAGCACCTCGAAGAATCGGATCACTGATATGCGTTACCTGCCGCAGACCCCCGAAGAGATCACCGAGATGCTCCAGGTGATCGGCAAGAACTCCTTGGACGAGCTGTTCGGGACAATCCCGGAGAACGCTCGTTTCGAGGGTCTGCTGCAGGTGCCACCAGCGCTGGAGGAGTCCGCGCTGATGGCTCACCTGGAAGATCTCGCGCGGAAAAGCACGGGCGCCGAGATGCTGTCCTTCCTGGGGGCCGGGATGTACCACCATCACATCCCGCCAGCGGTGGACCAGCTCCTGCTGCGCAGTGAGTTCCTGACGGCGTACACGCCCTATCAGCCCGAGGTCGCTCAGGGCACGCTGCAGGCCATCTGGGAGTTCCAGACCATCGTCAGCGAGCTCTTCGGCCTGCCGCTGGCGAACGCCAGCATGTACGACGGCGCGAGCGCCACCGCCGAGGCCGCGCAGATGGCGCGGCGACTCACCGGCCGCGACAAGCTGATCGCCAGCCGCTGCGTGCACCCGGACTACATCGAGGTGACGCGCACCTACCTGTCCGGACGCGGTGAGGAGGCCTCCCTCAAGGTCGTTTCCGTAGGAAAAGACGGTGGCTGCGATCTCGCCGCGCTCGACCAGGCCATCGACGAGAGCACCGCCGCGGTGATCGTCGGCTACCCGAGCTTCTACGGCACCCTGAGCGACCTGCGAGCCCTCGCCGAGAAGGCGCACGAGAAGGGCGCGCTCCTGATCACCACGACGAGCGAACCCTACGCTCTGGGTGTCGCCGAGTCACCTGGCGCCCTGGGTGCCGACATCGCCGTGGGCGAAGGCCAGGCGCTCGCCGTCCCACCGCAGTTCGGCGGTCCAGGCGTCGGCCTGTTCGCCTGTCGAGATGGCCGCAAGTTCCTGCAGCAGCTGCCAGGGCGCATCGCCGGCGAGACCAACGACACCGACGGCCAGCGAGGCTTCGTCTTGACCCTGGCGACCCGCGAGCAACATATCCGCCGGGAAAGGGCTACGAGCAACATCTGCACGAACCAGGGTCTGATCGCCCTGGCGATGGCGATTCGCACGTCCCTGCTGGGCAAGGTGGGCTTCCAGAAGGTGTCCGAGGCGTGCCTGGCCAAGACGGCCTACCTGCGCGGCAAGCTCCTGGAGCTCAACGGCTACAGCGCGGCGTACGAGGCGGCGCCCTGCTTCAACGAGTTCGCCGTGCGGGTCCGCGGCGGGGACGCTCGAGCGGTCTGCGAGAAGCTCGAAGCTCAGGGCATCATCGCGGGCTACAACCTCGGACGCAGCGACTCGAGTCAGGCGGACTGCCTGTTGATCGCGGTCACCGAGCGCCACACCAAGCAAGATTTGGATCGCTTGGTCAGCGCCCTCGACGCCGTCTGAACCGGAGCAGAAGGGCGCCTGAAGGAGGAAACCCAGCGCCCTCACCCGAGGGGGCGCGCGGTTTCCGCTCCTGAAGCGTGACGAACGCAAGGCGTCAACCATCTCGTTACCGCACGGCAACTATTCAGCCCTCAAATACTTTGGGGAGGGGGCCCCGCTTCGCGGGGGAGGGGTCTTCTCAAGACCCCTCGAAGAACAGCAGCGAGGAGCAGTCGGGTGGCAGCCTGAGGGCGAGCCGACGCGACGCAGCTACTGACACTTGCCGGCGCCGATCGCGCTCGCGCACTCGGTGGCGTCGCCCGTCGCCTGGAGCAGGTGGCGGATACGGCACTGGAGTGTGTTTCCGTCCGGCACCGTAATGCTGAAGCCCGAGTCCTTGTCGGCGCCGTCCAGGCTCGCGCAGGCGGCCTCGCAGGCTTCCTGACTGCCAAATGTCTCGAACTCGGTCGCGCAGCTCGCCTCGAGTAGCTTGCAGTACCCGGGGCAATTGGTGGCGCCACAGTGGCCGTCACCGCCGACGCTGGCATGGGGACAGTGGATCTCCGGGGCCGCGATCGCGTTGTAGGAGTGATACTTGCGACAGCCCAAGGTGTCCTCGGTGGTGTCCGTGGTCTGCCCGGGATCGAAGGAGGCGCACGCCTTCTTGCACTCCGCCTCGGAGTCGTAGACGGCGTTGTCCCCGGTGCACGCGACGTTCACCAGGCGGCAGTAGTCCTCGCAGTCTGGCGTCGCCTCGACGGGCTCCGTACACCACTCGCCCGCGATGGGCGCCAGCTGCGCGTGGCTGCAGTGGATCACGGGGTCGACCAGCGCGGAAGACGTGTGCACGAGGCGGCACTGCAGGGTGTCTCCGCCGTGGTCCGCCTCCACGTCGAGGGTTCCGCGGTCCTTCAACCCAAGGCAGCTCGCCTCACAGTCGAGCACCAGATCTGCGTCGTCGGGGCAGGCCTTGCCGAAGAGATAGCAATAGGACTCGCAGTTGGTACCGCAGGCCCCGTTCCCGCCAGGCCCGGCGTTGGGACAGTGGACCGCGGGTTCGCCGGTCGAGGCCGCGAGACGCGCCTGGCGCACACGGCACTCGACGCTGTCCCCGGTCGTGTCTCCGTCATTTCCGGGAGGCAACGTCTCACATGTGGCCATGCAGGTGTCGAGGGATGCGTACTGAGCCAGGGAGCCAGTGCACGCACCCATCACGTCATCGCAGTAGGTCTTGCAGAGCGCGCTGCTGGTGCTGCCCCCGCCATCGGGGTCGAAGGTGCGATCTTCGATCCCTGCGATGCTCTGACAGCCACCCAGAGCGAGCGCTGTCGCGCCGCTGGACGCAAGCAGCGCGGCGAACGCCAGACGGACACCAGCGAATCGTCTGCTCACTGGAAGGCCCCCTGGAAGCCGAGCCCGGTGGTGCCGCCACCGAACAGCGGCGCAACCTGAAATCGCTTGCGCTGAGTGAACGCTGCCTGCTGCTTCTCCGGAGCCGTGAGGTACAACACAAGCCCCCCGATCAGCGCGGCTGCACCAACGCCGAACGCGATGTTGGAGACCGTCGCCGCGCTCTTGGCGTCGTCGGTCAGGTCCACGCCCTCTTGACTGTCACATTCGGTTCCTCGCGGACAGAACTTCTCGGCGTCATCGTTCTTCGAGATGGCCTGCAACCCGAACACGCTCCCGACGGCGATGCCCGCCAGTCCGATCCCACCGACGATGATCCCGATGGTGCGCTGTCCCGACCCATCGTCGCTTCCCCGATCGACCACCGGCCCAGGCTTCGTGTCGGGTGGCGCCACCGGCGTGGGGGAGGCCTCGGGTGGAGGCGTCGACGCCGCCTTGACCTCGGCCTGGATCAGCGCCGGTAGTCGAGCTTCGACCGTCTTGCCTTCGCCTTCGACCCGCACCGACATCGTGTAGTCCTGGTAGCCAGGAGCGCTGATCGCGATCTCGTACTGTCCAGGATCGACGGGGACCGGCACTCCCCAGAGCGAGGCGTCAACGCGCTTTCCGCCTCGCATCACCTGGTAGCCCTCGATGGCGCGCGCCTCTGGCCCAACCTGCAAGCTCAGCCTCGAGAGCTTCGGTTCCAGCGCCTGCGCTCGGCTGCGCCCCATCTCCGCGCGCTCCTCCTGGCCCTCGGCCTGCGCCTTGCTCGACGCCTCGCTGAAGGTGGCCCAGGCGCTCGCCGTCTTGCCCTCCTTCTCGTAGCATTCCGCGAGGTAAAGCAAGGTACCGATGGCGGGGTCGATGCGGTTACTCTGCTCGAGCTTGGGGCAAGCGTCGCTGAACTTGCCGTCGATCATCAGCTGCTTTCCCTGGCGAAACAGGGCCTCGGCGGCTGCCTTCTGCTCACCACCACTCTGCGCCGAAGCGGCGCTCGCGGCGCTCAACCCCAAGGCGACGATGCAAGCGGCCATCGGCTGCCCTCGCCGTCGTCGGTCACGACTTCCCAACATGCCTTCAGCGTACACCAATCCGAGCGAACGTTCGCCGCGGGAGAGCGCGCTGACGCAGCTTAGTTGCGGCCACCGAAATCGGTGATGCCCGGCGTCGGGTTCGGCTTCGACGTCGGCTTGGGTTTCGCGGTTGGCTTGGACGTCGGCTTCGAGTGAACCACTGGCCTTGCGACGGGCTTGGCGCTCGGCGTCGCTTCCGCGCCGCTGACGTCGTCGCCCGGCTTGGCCTCGTTTGCCGCCTTGGCCTCGTCCGGCTCGTCTGGCTTGGCGTCGTCCGGCTTGGCCTCGTCTGGTTTGGCCTCGTCTGGCTTGGCCTCGTCTGGCTTGGCCTCGGCGCCTGGGTCCGAAGCCGCGCCGGGCTCAGCAAGGGCGGCGGCGGGCGCCACCTCGGCAGCGCCGTGGCTCGCCGGCTCGGGCGCTGCTGCGCTGGTGCTGGTGCCGACGGCCCAGAGCGCGACCACACCAATCACCGCCGCAGCCCCCGCTCCACCGATCCACATCCAGGGACCCCGCTTCGGCGGCTCCGAGCCGGCGCCGGTGCGTCCCCAGTTGGCGATGGTGTTGCCCCCCTGGGAACTCGCCTCGACTCCCTGGCTCTTCGGCTTTGGAGGAGTCGGAACCGCTATCACCTCCAGGTTGGGGGAGGAGACCAGACCCGGAGACGAAGCGTGCACCGGACCGGACGCGACGGTTCGCGCGCCCGTCATGCCGGGCGAGCTCACGCCGGATACCGAGCTGCGTACGACGGAGTGCCCCAGCACTCGCTGCACGCGCTCGACGGAAACGATGCTGCCCGGCGGGCCAAAGCCGCCAAGCGCGCTGACGAACTCGGCCACGCTGGAGTAGCGGGAGTCGAGCGGCTTCTCGAGGCAATGGAGCACCGCTTGATTCAGCTCATCGGACACGTCCGGACGGAAATGCGTGAGCGGAGTCGGAGTGTCATTGAGCAGCGCCGCACACAGCTGCGGGATCGAGTTTCCCGTGAAGGGCGGCCTCCCGGCGAGCAGCTCGTAGAGGATCACGCCCAGAGACCAGATGTCGGTGCGCTGATCGACGTCCTTGGCCGAGTCCATCTGCTCTGGCGACATGTAGAGCGGCGAGCCGATGATGGCCGCGGTGCGCGTCAGGGACATGTCCATGCCGCCACCGAGCGTCTTGCTGATACCGAAGTCGAGCACCTTGACGATGCGGCTGCCATCGGCCCGCTGGGTGATGAACAGGTTCGCCGGCTTCAAGTCGCGATGCACGATCCCCACGGAGTGGGCTTCCGCGATGGCCTCACAGGCCTGCAGCACGAACTCCACGGCTTCCTCGACCTCGAGCGTGCCGCGCTTGGTGAGCTCCTCCGAGAGGTCATGTCCTTCGAGGAACTCCATCACCATGTAGGGGACGCCGACTTCGAGGGTCCCGACGTCGAGCACTCGCGCCACGTGCTCGCTCTTGATCTTGACCGCAGCCCGCGCTTCCCTGCGGAAGCGCTCGGCGGCATCCCCGCGTTCGGCGAGCTCGGGGAGCAGGAACTTCATCGCGACGCGTTGATCCAGCTCGGTGTGCCAGGCCGAGACCACGACCCCCATCCCGCCTTCACCTAGGACGCGCTCCACCCGGTATTTACCCGCGAGGATGTCGCCTTCTTTTACCGGAGAGTCCGCCATAGATCCTCCTAGAGTACACACAAACGGTCCGGTACGCCCGCTCTTTCCCTCGGCTGGGCTTGCTCGTGGGTTGGGCTTGCTCGTGGGTTGGCGCTGCCCTGCCGTCTGGTGGGTCTTCAGACCCATGGCGCTCGAGAATCAGAACTTCTCGTCGGGGCGGTAGGCGGGGAACGGGTTTCGCCACCACTCTTCACCGCTCCGTCGGTAGACCGTGAAGCGCGCGAGATCGATGCCGATGGTGAAGCTGTAGGTCTGGCTCTCCTCGCTGCCGAAGCCAGCGTTGGCGCTCGCGGTGATGCCCCACGGAGCACCCAGGCTCAGCCCTCCCCACACCCCGCTCGAGCCGATCCCCCACCAGCGCTGGTAGGGTCCGACGTCGACCGCCAAACCCCAGTCACCATTGACGAAGCCGTGGGTCGCCCCGCGCAGGAGCAGGCCAAGGTCCGTGCCGCGACCGAAGTGGGTGTGCATGCGGAACACTCCGCCAAAGATCAGGCTATCGGCGGGTGGGGTACCTAGACCCGTGTCGAGCTGCAGGTCCGGCGCGATGCTCGGCTCTGCAGAGCGATCCTCCAGACGCGAAGCGCCACCACCGAGATACAGCCAGGAGGAGACGTCGGCATGCGCGGAGCCAGTGACCGCGAGCGCGCCGAGCAGCGTCAACGCCCCCAGGCCACGGGCCTGGGGCACTCGCCCCAGTCGAAGATGTCGGGTGCGCTGATGCATCGAGCGGCCGCGTACCACAAAACCCACTGGAAACCCTCTGATTTTCGCCGCTGGCGCCGCCATTCAGGGGTGGCCGAGCGGCGTGGCCACTCCCCCCCGGGCCGCTCAAGCCGCGGGGTTCTGCTGCTCTGCCGCGCCGATCGCCTGCTGAATGCGCTCCACCACCAGATCCGCCGCTCGTACGTCGTACAGCAGCCCGTTGTGCCCACAGTCGCTGAGTTCGACGTGATCGCTGCCGGGCAGGTGGCTGAACCCCGTCACCACCTGATCATCTGCCCCCGAAATCGATAGGTGAGGCACGTGCTGGTGACGATGCGCAGCGCTCACCACGCGCTGGAGGACGGGGCTGCCCGGACTGATGTCGCGACCCGCACCCGAGGGCATCAGGCGCGCGTGCTCGGTGCCCCCGAAGGGACTCCCCAGGCTCACGGTCTGCCGCACGCGGGGGTCCCCGCCCAGCTCCTGAACGAAGTAGCGCGCCACAACGCCCCCCAGGCTGTGCCCCACGAGGTGAAGGTGCGCGTCTCGTGGCAGGCGCTCGACCAGCGACGCCAAGTCGACCGCCAGCCGGTTCACGCCGGGCCCCGGCAGGTAGCTGAAGCTCGCGGTGTGCGCGCCGGTCTCGCTCTCGATGCGCTTGCGCAATGGCCTCAACACGCCCGCGGTAGCGAAGAGCCCATGCAGCAGCACCACCACGTGATCACCAGCGTTCGTTTCCGTGGGTAAGACGGCGCCGAAGTCGAGGTGGATCAACGAGGCCTGCCGCGCGAATGCCAGCGCCTCTCGGGTGTGAGCCCTCAGACGGCTCACCTTCGAGGGCGTCGATGGCTGTTTACGGGATGCAAACAAGCCCAGGACCGAGGGGCTCGAGAAACTGCCTGCCACCCCTGTGTTTTACCTGGATGCCTCGACGTTGGCACCTTCTCAGCACGCCTTTGTCAGGGCGCGTCAGATGGTTCGCAGCGCCCTCACACAGGTTTGACCAGGTGAGGCCACGACGCGGTCGGGAAGCGACCCCCTGCCGCTCGCCGCGACGTGCTATCCCCGCTGCCCCGAGGTTCGAATGAGCGAAGACACGAGCCATACGAGCTCCGCCACGGAGCCTGGCGTTGCCGCCGCGAAGGGCTTTTCGCAGCGATTTTTCGTCCCCGCCGACGCGATCGACGAGCTCGGCCACGTGAGCAACCTGGAGTGGGTGCGCTGGATCAGCCGCATCGCGACGGCGCACTCGGAGAGCATCGGCTTGGGTTTCACGGCCTATCGAAGCCTGGGGTTGCTGTGGGTCGTACGGCGCCACGAAGTCGACTACCTCGCGGAAGCGCTCGAGGGAGAGGACGTCGAGGCACGCACCTGGATCGCCGACGTCAAGGGCGCCACGAGCCGGCGCAGCACGACATTCCACCGCCTCGAGAGCGACGGGACCCGGAAGCTCCTGGTCCGCGCGGAGACCACCTGGGCTCTGATCGATCTGGCGCGCCGGCGGCCCACGCGCGTGCCGAGAGACCTGCTTGAGCGCTACGGCTTCACTCCAGCCGCACCCACCCGGAGCTCCTAGCTGGCTCGATCGGGGGGTGAGGAACCCTCGGACTCGCCTCACCCCCTGAAAAGCCGCGCGGTCACTCGAGGTCTTCTGCGAGGCTCGCGAGGGCGGTTCGATCGAGCTCAACCCGAGCCTGATACGCCGCATGATCGATCCCCACGGCAACGCCCGAAGCCCGTGCCTGGAGCGCGCTCCTCACCGACTCGCTGAGCGGAAAGCGCAGGTAGTGGACCGCAGTAGTACGCTCGGCCTTGACGGTGCGCAGATCGCTCTCGCTGAAGCAGCGCTCGCCAGCGAACTCGACGAAGAACTTCGTCTCGACCCCGACCAGCTTCTCCAGCATGGCATCGCGCTGCGCGGGATCCGGATACTCGATCATCGCCGTGGCGCTCAGGTGCCCGGGCTTCGCGATCAGGTCGTTGTAGGTGTCGATCTCGTGCTGGATCGCCGACTCGTTGCTGATGCGCTCGGTGCGGAGCATCTCTTGCACCTGGAGCAGCACGGTGTCGTGGTTCTCGAACACCAGCGTGACGTTTGGCCCCAGAGCCAGGCGGCGCTGCTTCTTCAGCGCGATCACCCGCGCGCGAAAATGCGGGCGAACGTCTTCGTACTCCTTGAGGCCCAGGATCTCTCCTCGTTCCACCAGTTGCATGGCTGAATCCTTGGCTCGGGGTACTGACTTCGTCAACCAGCCTTGTGGCTCGAGTCCGCGCTGGGCGAGTCGAGGCCATACGCCCAGGCGAGCGCGGTGATGGGGTGCACCATGGGTTTTCCGGTCTCTCCCAGCACGCGCTGACCTGCGAGGTTGCAGTCGCCGACGAAGAGATCGAAGTCGCCTTCCTCCATGCCCCTGGTCAAGCGCTGGGCGTAGCGCCGTCCTTCCTCGTAGTACGCCGCCTTCATGCCCCAGGTGCCATCCACGGCAGAGCACTCCTGCACCACCTTGACGGTGGTGTCTGGCACCTTCCCCAGGAGCCGCGAGCCGGGCGTGCCGATCTTCTGAGCGCGCAGGTGGCAGGCGGCGTGGTAGCCGACGTTGCCCAGACTGCGCTCGAACTCCAGCTCGAGGTCGTGGCTCTTGCGCAGGCCCTCGAGGAACTCCATCAGGTCGACCACCGCAGCGGAGACCTCCTTCGACTCGGGCGTGTCCAGGTACACCGGCCACTCGTGCTTCATGGTGTAGCCGCACGTCGGCCCTGGCACGACGATCTTCCGGCCTTCACGCACGTGAGGCAGCAAGAGCTCGACGTTCTTGCGTATCTTGGCCTGAGCCGCGGCGACGTCTCCGCCGTCCAGGTTTGGCATCCCACAGCACATCTGCTCCGACGTCCACTCGACGCTGAAGCCGTTGTGTTCGAGCACCATCACGGCGTGCCGCGGTACCTCAGGGAAATTGAAGTCGCCGTAGCAGGTACTGAACAGTACCACTGCGCCGCTCTCCCCCGCCTGGGCGGGTGGCTCGTGCTTGTCGAACCACTTCGCGAACGGCTCGGAGGCCATCGGCGGCAACGGGAACTCGGCGGAGATCCCCGCAACCTTCTCGGTGATCTTGCGCACCAAGCGGTTGGCGTTGACCAGGTTCGCCATGTTGGCTTGCGGACCCGCGCCCGCGGCGCCGACCAGCTTTGGTTCCCCGAGGATTCGATCCACCAGCGGGATCCCGTCGCGCCGCGCGCGCTGCGCCTTCTCCCGCGCCATCAGGCGGGGAAAATCCAGCAGCTCGTAGGCATCGTCGGCGTCCGTGTATGGGCACTTGATGTAGCAGAGCTTGCACTGCCAGCAGTGCTCGCTGACCTCCACGAACGTCTCCGGTCCGAGCGCCTCCACGCCGTCGGCTTTCTCCGCCGCGATGTCCCGGTCCACGGCGTTGAACAGGAGGGGAAAGGAGCCGCAGTAGTTCACGCACATGCGGCACTCGTGGCAGATCTGAAAGGTGCGCCTCAGCTCCTCTTCGAGGTCCACGGGATCCCAGTAGCGATCGTGGTTCGGGTTCCACTCGGGATCACGCTTGGGTCGACGTTCAGGGATCTTGCTCATACGTCAGGCCTTATACCGCGTTCGCCCTGGCGAACGGGCAGACTACAAACGGCCAGGGCCCGATGCGCTCGCTTCGCGAACCCACCGAGCCCAAGCTCACTCACGATTCGACGCGGGTCACCCCGCGGCTCCCAGCTCAGTCCAGCTCGTCCAGCGCCTTCTGGAACTTGCCGGCGTGGCTCTTCTCGGCCTTGGCCAAGGTCTCGAACCACTCCGCGATGTCGTCGAAGCCTTCCTCGCGCGCGGTCTTGGCCATCCCCGGGTACATGGTCTCGTACTCGTGGGTCTCGCCAGTGACCGCTGCCTTCAGGTTCTGCGCGGAGCTGCCGATGGGCTCACCCGTCGCCGGGTCGCCGACCGCCTTCAGGTAGTCGAGGTGCCCGTGAGCATGCCCCGTCTCGCCGTCCGCCGTGTCCTTGAACAAGCCTGCCACCTCGGGGAGGCCTTCGATGTCCGCAACCTTCGCAAAGTAGAGGTAGCGGCGATTGGCCTGGGACTCGCCCGCGAACGCGTCCTTCAGGTTTTGATGAGTCTTCGTTCCTTCCAACTTCGCCATGAATCAGTCCTCCAGGGGGTTGCCCAGCCGCCGCACCATCGAACACGTGAGGCGCGTAGTCAACCCTTGCCACGGGGTGAGTCGCGCCGGAATGCGTCACCGCTCGGGGCGTCTTCCGCGGGGCGCTGCAGCAAGGCCGCGAGGCCCTTCGCCCCGAGCACGGCATAGTCCCGCACGCAGTTGTTGAACACCACGTGCACGCGCTCGGCGCGCTGCTTCACCTCACGTACGGCTGGCACCCAGGCTCGTAGCTCGGCTGGAGAATACAGGTAGTCGAAGCGCTCCCAGACCGAAGAGCCTCGCTTCCAGCCCTCCCGGTTGTGGCCATGCAAGCGGAACAGCGCCAGCTCCGGTCGCGTCACCAGCACCTCCGGTGGAACACCGCCGAGCTGGACGTCCGGTTCGTCGACGATCACGTAGCTCAGCTGCTCCCTGCGCAGGAGGTCGAGCACCCGCGCTCGGCGCTCGGGCAAGAGCCAGCTCCTGTTTCGAAACTCGACGGAGAGCGGCAGCCCGCCAAGCTCTCGTCGCAGGGACTCGAGCTGCCGCGCGTTGCCCCGCGTGGCGTGAAACCAGGGTGGAAACTGCAGCATCACGCAGCCCAGGCGCCCGGCATCGACCAGCGGCGCGAGCTGCGCCAGGAAGCGCGCTATCAATTCCTCACGGATTTCTCGCGGGACCTGCCTGGGGTAGAGTCGACGCTTGTCGCCCGCAACCTCCCGCAGCGCAGGCACGAGATCATTGGGTGCCCGAGCGATGTCGATGGGGTGCCCGGTGAGCACGGGGTGGCTCTTGACGTCGAAGCGAAAGCTCGCTGGCGTCCACTCGACCCAACGCGCGACGGTCCGCGGATCGAGCAGCGTGTAGTAGGTAGCATCCACCTCGACCAGCTCGAACTGCGTCGCGTAGAAGCGCAGCCGGTCCTCCGGGGAGTTCTTGCCCCGAGGATAGAAGCGATGACACTTGATCAGGCTCGGGTCGGTCCAGCCCGCGGTGCCAAGGCACACATCGTCCAGCAGCGCCGGTAGCTGGGCGCGCTGAGCGAGCGCCTGAGCCTCTGCCAGGCGCTCCGGCGCCACCTCGGGCGGAAGCTCTGCGTTCAAGTCGCCGCCTCGGCCTCGGACTCGCGGCCTTCCCACTGACGATCGCCGCTGGCCGTCGCGATCCCGCGGCGCACCAGCTCGGAAGCCAGCGCTCGGACGGTCAGCGGACTGCAACCTTCGGCCTTGTTGTTGGCGATGATGTAGACGACCTTGCCGAGCCGCTGCACCGCCAGACAGATCTCCATCACGTCGCGGCGCATGCCCGGCTGAGGATCTCGCAGCTCGTCGAAGGGAGCGAGTGTTTCCTTGCGCTTCATGTACCGCTTTCCGGGAGGAATCATGAGACGACTCACCGCCACGTCGCCAGCCTCGAGCAAGCCGGGCAATGCCAGCTGCTCGCCCAGCCTCGGCATGCGCTCCCAGAAGTTGAAGACGTGGCTCACTCCGTGGCGGTGGAGCAGGTCCACGTACTCGGGCAGCAGGAACTCCCGGTTTCTCAGCTCGATGGCGTAGCTGAAACCCCGGGGAAGCGCCGCCAGGAACTGCCCGAGCTTGGTGATGAAGCGCTCGTCGCTGGGTAACTCCGGCTGGTGCAGCGGCATGAGCTCGAATACCAGCGGCCCCAGGTTGTCCCGGAAGTGGCGCTCCAGCGGGCGCAGCACCTCCCGCTCCAGCAGCGCGACGTCCAGGAACTCCGGGTTCGGCTCTCGAGTCCGCGGGTCCAGCGCGCTCGTGATCCGACCGTACACCTTGTGGACACAATTAAAGCCACGCGGCAATTGCTCAGCGTACTCGCGCAGGTCCTTCTCACCCAGCGGTCGGTAGTAGGAGCGGTCGATGCCGACGGTGCGAAACAGCGGGTGCCGTGCGTACTCCTCCAGGCCCCGTTGCTGCAGCTCGCGCTCGCTCGGCCGCCCGGCGTAGACGATGCCCGCCCAGCCGGGGAAGGTCCACGAGGAGGTCCCGAAGCGCACGTCGCTCGAGAGCTGTCGCATCAGCTCGGCGTCGCCCGTGGTGTCGATTCGCTCCGCCTCGGGAGCCTCGAACAGACTGAGTTGTCGTCCGCTCACCGGTCCAGGCTACACAATCGCGCCGACGAGGCACGCGGCTTCCTGGAGTCCCTGCCCGGTTCCCCCGTCAGCGATAGCTCCAGCTCGTCGGATCCGGCAGATGCGCCAGGGAGTTGAAGCGGCTCAGCGAGATCCGACGCGATCCAGAGTAGCGCAGCTCGCTGACCCCGGTGTTCTGGACGGCGTACCCGAGCTGCAGCGCGGTCTCGTCCCTCACCCCCAGGACCCCCGCGATCAGCGCACCAATGGCGCCCCCCGAGCTGAAGACCGCGACGTTCTGCCCCCTGCCCGGCTGGTCGATCACTCGCCCCAACGCCGAGTCGAGTCGGTCGCGGAACGCCTGCCACGTCTCCAGCTCCCCGCAATCGAATGCGTCCTGAGTCCACAGCAGCATGGTGCGCTGAAGCAGCAGCTCCGTCGCCCTCGCGCGCGCCTTGCGATCCGCCGCTGCCGTCACCGCCTGCACCAGGTCGGCGACCGACGCATCCGCGATCATTACCGCGGGGAGACAAGACCTGAGCAAGAACTCCCCCGGGTGCTCGTCGAAGGCGGGCTCCACCTCCAGCTGCGGAGCTAGCTCGGGACGCAGCTCGGCCAGGCACTCCAACGCCGTGTCACGCTGACGTCTGCGCGGGCCGCAGATCACGCGCTGGAGTTCGAGCTTCTGCGCGCGCCAGTGCCTGCCGAGCAGGCGAGCCTGCTCGCGCCCTTGCTCCGACAGCCGATCGTAGTCAGCCGCCAGGAACGACGCCTGGCCATGCCGGACCAAGAAGAGCTGGCTCATCGCGGGCGGCGCGCGGATCGCTCAGGCGGAGCCGCCCGTGCCACCGCTCGCCTTGGTACCGCCGCTGCTCGTCGTGCCGCCGCTGCTCGTCGTGCCGCCGCTGCTCGTCGTGCCGCCGCTGCTCGTCGTGCCGCCGCTGCTCGTCGTGCCGCCGCTGCCGGAACTCCCGCCCGTACCCGCGCTCCCCGAGGAACCGCCGGTGCTGGACGTGCCGCCGGAGCCCGAGCTCCCGCCGAAGCCGCTGCCGCCGTTGGCGTCCATCGTGGACGGCGTTTCCTGACAGCCCATGCCCATGTCGACGCCACAGGCGCCGTTCGCTTGACAGCAGGGCGTGCCGAAACCGGTGTCTGGACAGAACACTGGGTTGCAGCCCGCGTCGGGGATCCCGCCGGAACCGGCGTTTCCTGTTCCAGCGTTGCCGGTGTTGCCCGAACCGCCGTTCCCCGTATTGCCCGAGCCGCCCGCCCCCGAACCGCCGCTCCCTCCGCTCGCGCCGGAGCCCGCGGAGCCGCCGGTCGTGCCGCCATCGAGGTTGAAGATGCCTTGCTTCTCACTCTCGGCGCAGCTCAGCGCCAACGCGCCCATCAGCGCCCAGAACAAGCCAAAGGTGATACGGGAAGAAGTCTGCGCCACGGTCTCGTGCCTCCAAAGCTCAGCCAACCTTAGCCTGTCTGCCGGCCTCTCGGCCAGTCCCAACAAACCAGCGTTTGGTGTGCGGGCGTTGAGAGTGCCGCCGTCGAGCCATACCGGCGTGCCCGCTTCAATAAAAGTTAAAGGTTCAACTGTCTACTTTTATTCGGTCGGCTAGAGCCCGGTTGGGCGTCCGGTGCCTCGCAGCCGAAGGGGAACTCGGTCAGCGGTTTCAGGTTTGGGGGGGAGAGGTCCACCCGCTCCAGCCGCGAGGATCCCGAGGATTCCGCGCGTTCCGAGCGGCGCGCCCACCTGGCGCGAGGCTCCCAGACTCAGGATGACCGATCCATCAGCGCCGACGGGAGCGTCGTTCTCCGACGACTCCCGTCGCCACCAGCGCCGGCGTAGGTTGGTGCAAGCAGCGCGCGGACGGACGCGGGTCAGCTGCTGCGGCGGGCCTTCTCGCGCATCGAGCGGATCCTCAGCCGCAGCGCGTTGAGTCGGATGAAGCCCTCCGCGTCCGCCTGGTTGTACACGTCGTCGCGCTCGAAGGTCGCGAACTCCTCGCGATAGAGCGACTCTGGGCTCTTGCGTCCGACCACCTGGACGCCGCCCTTGTAGAGCTTGAGGCGCACGGTGCCGGTGACGGTGGCCTGGATCGAGTCCATCATCGTCTGGAGCATCTCGCGCTCGGGGGAGAACCACAGCCCGCGATAGACGATCGTCGAGTACTCCGGAATCAGGCCGTCGCGGATCCTCATCTCCTCCCGGTCCAGCGTGAGCGACTCCAGGGCACGATGAGCGCGCTGCAGCAGCGTACCGCCGGGGGTCTCGTAGACTCCGCGAGACTTCATGCCGACGAAGCGGTTCTCCACGATATCGACACGCCCAACGCCGTTTGCGCCAGCGATCTCGTTCAGACGCCCCAGCAGCGCAGCGGGCCCCAGCGCTTCGCCATCGACGGTCACCGGAGTGCCCTTCTCGAAGCCGATCTCCACGTAGGTCGGCTTGTCGGGCGCGTCTTCGGGGTCGACGCTTAGCAGGAACATGTCCTTGGGCGGTTCGGCCCACGGATCCTCGAGGATTCCGCCCTCGAAGGAGATGTGGAGCGAGTTGCGATCCATCGAGTACGGCTTCTCGGCGGTAGCCGTGACCGGAACGCCTCGCGCCTTCGCGTACTCGATGCAGTCGGTGCGGCTCTTCAAGTCCCACTCGCGCCAGGGAGCGATCACGGACACCGCAGGATCGAAGTGCATCGCGCCGAGCTCGAAGCGCACCTGGTCGTTGCCCTTGCCCGTGGCCCCATGGGCGATGGCGTCGGCGCCGACGTCGGCCACCGTCTGCATCATGCCTTCGATGATACAGGGCCGCGCGAGCGAGGTTCCCAGCAGGTACTCGCCTTCGTAGAGGCAGTTCGCACGAAACGCGGGGAAGACGAAGTCGCGCACGAAAGCCTCGCGCAAGTCGGCCTGGACGTACTGCACTGCGCCCGTCTTGAGCGCCTTCGCCTCCAAGCCGTCGAGCTCCTCCGCCTGGCCAACGTCGGCGCACCAGGCGACGACTTCGCAGCCGTAGGTCTCCTTCAGCCAGAGCAAGATCACGCTGGTGTCCAGGCCGCCCGAGTAGGCGAGCACTACCTTCTTCACGTTCTTCTTCATCTCACTTCTCCATCACCGCGAGCCCGTGCGCCGGGCGGCAAACTCATAACAAGTCAGCGCCGGCACGGCTGTGGAAAAAGACCACTCCGACGGGCGCCAGAGCGCTCGGCAAGCCGAGACTCCGCTAGCGAGCGCCTTCGCTGAGGGCATCCTCGATCTGTTCCACCGTCGCCACTCCAGGGAACCGCGCGACTTCACGGCCCTCGTAGTCGAGGACCACCATCACCGGAACCTCATGGATGTCACCGAAGGGACCGTCGCCCTGCAGAGACGCCTGGTCGGCCATCGCAACGGGGTAGCTGAGCGACAGCGACTCGCCGAAGGCCTGAGCCAGATCGGCATACTTCGGCGCCTCCAGCACCACCGCGATGGCGTTCGCCCGAGGCGTGTGCGACCGCAACACGTCGTCGACGCGCTTGGCGAGGGCCTGCGACGGCAGATCGAAGGTGGTGATGAACAGGACCGCCGTGGCGCGCCCTGCGACGTCCGTGGAGCCGACGTGCCCTCCTCCGGGCAGCGGGAAGTCGAAGCGCACCAGCGACCCCGATCGGGACGCCCCCTGGGGAGGCGAGCCGGCTGGCCCCGGAGAGCAGCCGATCAGCGCGCCGCCAAGGAGCGCCATCCTCCACGCCCAGCGCCGCATCATGCTCGAGGAGGCGGCTGCGAGCTGGGCTCCGGTTGCTGCCCGAACAGATCTGCGAAGATGCGCAGCGCCTCGGGCAGCTCGTGGCCCCCGCGCTGGTGCGCGATGATCGCGTGGGCCAGCTCGTCCACCACCGACTTGAGCGGCGTCGCCTCGAGACGCACGCCCCCGATCACGTCGCCGGAACTCGGCGCCTTTGCACCATCCACGATGGGATCGTGCTTGACCCAGGCGAAGCCGGTGCGCTCGCTGTAGCTGCAGGCGAGGACCTGCACGAAGTCCAAGTACAGCGGACTGACGATCGTCGCCACCCGCATCGCACCGTTCATTTCCCCGCGCAAGCAGCGAAGCGCCCCCCGGGGGCTGGCGTCCTCGTCGTCCGGACCAATGGCTTGCTCGATCCGCCTTCTCCGCACGGATTCGGACTCGACCGAGAGCAGCGGGGCATAGACGGCGATCCGTGGAACGTTCACCCGCAGCGAGTCCTGTTCCAGGACGTCTAGCCAGCGATCTCTCCCAGCATCATCCAGGGCCTTGTAGGCCATGGCGGCCGCCAGCGCGGCTTCCGCGTCGCTGGCCAGCGCGTCGAGCCAGGCGCACCAGGCGTCGACCACACGCGCGTCGACCCCAGACCGCGCCGCGGTGGGCAGCGGTGTGGTGTCCGCCGACGATGGGCTACGCCGGGGCGCTCGCCCTTCGTCGGGCTGGGGTGCCTTGGGTGGCTCGGCCATAAAACAGTCTTCGAAAAGCTCGGTGGCTGACGCACCGTTCGATCCATCGCGAGCGCTCCGCGGAGCAGCGACCTGGTCAGCCTATAGGCGAAGACCCTGTGCCTCGCAACGCCACCTTGCCCAAACCCATGCCTGGTTCGGCGGACCCCACAACTTGCCCACAGCCCGCGCGCACATCGCGCGTCAGCTGCAGGCCTCCCATCCAAGCTCAGGCGCCAAATCCGCCAGCACGCGATCCAACTCTGCAATCTGCGAGGGATGCGTCGCCACGACCAGGTCCCCGCCGCGCTCGGCGAACACGTGGGCCAACCCCTCGCTCGCTTCGAGGATCCCTTTCAGGTACACGACGTCCTTGGCCTGCACGCGGATCCGGCGCGTGCAAAGCTCATCCCCGATCAGTGGCGGCACGGCCTTGCCTTGAGACATGGCTGGCCGTAGTACCCTGGAACATGTTGCGCTTCCAGCTGGTGCCCAGCGATCTCGAGGATGACGTCGAGCTACCACCGCTGCCCCCACTGGAAGCGGACGAAGAGCCTCCGAAGGATATCGACTACAGCGACTGGCTGACTGCGGTCGCGGACGCTGACGAGGATCTCGACGACGCAGCCAGCGCGGATCTGGATTTCGGCGTGGAGTTCGAGCCCCTGGTCGCAGATGCTGGAGAGGACGAGGAGCCGGAGCCCGAGCTCGAGTACACGGGGCTCTTGAACCTCCCGGAAGACGAGCCTGAGGGAGACGAACCAGGCGTCGATCTCGGCGACTGGGTGGAGCTGTCCGCCGCGGATGCGCCCCAGGACTGGAGTGACGACTCCGAGGGTCCCCTGGAGGCTCCCACGCTCGACCCATCCCAGCTGCCCGATCTCGGCGTGGAGACGGACGAGGAGGGCGACTTCGGTGACTTCAGCCTCGAGGAGCCGGAGGACTTCCAGAACCCCTGGCATCAGACTCCGGTGTTCGAACCGTCGTGCTGCTGCATCAGCGATGGTCCACGACTGTTGTGCGGAGGCTCGGGGATCTGGAATGTCACCCCCAGGGAGCAGCTGCTGCAGGGGGACGTGCGCGACCTGGTACAGCTTCCGTACGGTATCGCACATCTGGATCTGGCAGGTCGAGTGTGGCTCGGGGGGGAGCCTCAGGAGCTGAGCTCACGGATCGTGCAGCTCGAGCAAGTGAGTGAAGACGGCGCCAGCCTGCTCGCGCTCGGCCTCGACGGCTCGCTGCACCAGCTCCTGCAGTCGGAGCCTGCCCGCTGGCGCCCGCTCGTCACTGCCCCCCTGCTCACGCGCCTCGCTCACGGTAGCTTCCCCGCGCTCGGAGTGAGCAAAGCCGACCGCCTGTGTCGTTCCCTGGACGGCGGCAACAGCTGGCTGCCCATCGACACGGAGCAGCCTCCGCTCGCGTGGCTACGCAGCCACGATCTGAAGCTTCACAGCCGCGGGAGTCTGATCGCGCTGGGCAACGAGCGCGCTGGCCTGACGCTGTCCACCGATGGCGGGCTGACCTTCGGTGAGGTCGGACAGCTCCTGGGTCTCAGCGCCCTCACCAGCGGACGGCTCAGCGACTCCAATGGACCTGGCCTGCGGTTGTTCGCTGCCTGCTACGACGCCGCGATCGACGAGAGCCGCGTCCACTGCATCGACCCCCTCGAGCTGAGCGTGCACACCATCGCCGTGATCGCTCCTCGCGAACCGGATCAGGACCCGCGGGTGCGCGCGCTACACTTCAAGGCAGGCGTTGGACTGCTCTGCGCAGGCGACTTTGGCTTGATCGAGCTGGTGCCCCCGGAGGGTCTCGACCCGATCGTCTAGCGCTCGGCCCAGCGCGCGAGCTGCATCGCGTAGAGCTCGGCCTCACCCTGACGGCCCTCGGCCAGCGCGCCGTCGCGCAGCCGCATCAGCACGCCTACCAGCAACGGGCGCAGGGTCTGGACCTCGCCTGGCCCGACATCTTCAATCCTTGCGGAAATTAGAGCAAAGAGCTCGAGATCCTGTCCGAGCCGCTCGAGCAAGATCGCGAGCTCCAGCGCCGTCGCGTCGTCCTCGGGGTCCGCTTCGAGGCGGCTCTTCAGACGCTCGAGCTTGCCGTGCAGCTCGGCCGGGTCCGAGCTGGGTGCCGGCGTCACCTCCGCATCTGGCGCCTGGTGCGGAGGCACCGGCTCCGCCAGCGCGGTCGCCTGATACGCGCCCTGGCTCAGCCGCGCGAGCTCGGCGCGCCGAGCTCGCTCGAGCCGGGAGACCTCCGCCGCGACGTCGCGATAGGCCTGCGCGATCTCCGCGTCGTGAGGCGCGCGGCGCAGCGCGACGGCCAGGTGGCGCTCCGCCGCCATCACATCCCCTTGGCGGTCCTGCTCGAAGCGCGCGGCCTCGCCGAGCCAGGTCGCGGCACGACGCGGGTCGATCCTCGGCTCCAGCTCCACCAGATCCCGCACCCGCGCGAAGGCGAGGCTGGCGCCGGCGATGTCACCGAGGCGTGACCTCAGTCGCGCCTCGGTGCCCCGAGCCTCCAGCTCCTCAGGCACGCGGGCCGGGACCTGGCGCAAGCGTGCGATGGCGGCCGGTATGTCACCGAGCTCGGTGAGCACCCGCGCGAGGTCGATCAGGGCCCCCGCCGGCACCCGCCCCTGCGCCTCGCCCAGCTCGATGGCGCGTTCGAGCAGCGCAGCTGCGCGCGCTCCGCGGCCCGCGTCAGAGAAGGCCTTGGCAAGGCCCCAGGTCGCCTCGGCGTCGTCTGGGCAGTAGCGCAGCGCGCGCTCGAAGCTCTTGCCCGCTTCCCGGAGGAAACCTGCGGAGAGCAACTCGCGACCAGCGCGCAGGCAGACCCGATGGCGCGCTGCGGCTCCGCTCGCCGCGGCTTCGAGGTGCTCCGCGTCGGACATCGCGCCCTGGATGTCGCCGCGCCCGAGCCGTGCGGCCAGGCGAGCCCAGCGCGCGCTGGCCTGACTGGGCGCCCGGGCCACCGCTTGATCCAGCGCCCGGAAGCGCTCGCCTGCCTCCAGGCTGAGTTCGGAGAGGCGAAGCCACATCAGGGACGCCAGCGGCGCGTACACCTCCGCCGTGGCGAGCGCCTCCGCCGCGGCCATTGCCCCCTGCACGTCCCCAGCGTGAGCCAGCAGTTCGACCCCCACCACGCCCGCCTCCGCGACGGGTCCGGTCTCGACCAGCAACCCGAGCGCCGCTTCGCGACGGCCCTCCACCCAGGCGTCGATCTCAGCGACCTGCCGCGCCAGCACCGGGTGACGAGGTGCGCGCTCCAGTGCCGCCATCAGGTATTGCCGCGCGGTATCGACGGATCCAGCAGCCAGGTGATTGTCGGCCTCGGCCGCGAGCTCGGCGACCTCCAGCGCTCGAATCGTTCGCGCCGCCGAGGCAAGCGGCGGGAGTCGGCGGTCCAAGCGCACTCGCAGCCGCTCCGGCTCGGCCTCGAGGCTTCCCAGGCGCACGCCCGCCGCCGCCGCTGCACGCGCTCCGAGCGCCGGCAGGATGCTGCGCGCGAGCCTCCCCGCCACGTCCTCGATCCTCAGCACTCGTCCGACCCGCGCGGCGACCTTGCCGAGCAGCGAGTCCATCACGCGCAGCGCAGGCCCGAGCGGCGGCGCGCCCAGTCCCACCCCGCGCTCATCGCTGACGACCAGGCGCGCGTGCCCTTCGACGGGCGCCCACAACACGTCGAAGGCCAACGCCTTCGTACCGTGGGCAACGCCGACACCGACTCCGCCAGGCAACGGCCAGAACGTCGCCTGAACGTCCTCGGAGACCCCGATCGCATCCCCCAGGCTCTTGCGCGTCCAGCGTTCGAGCTCGGCCAGGCCCAGCTCCAGCTCGGCGCACTCGAACTCCCCTCGCCGGTGCCGGAAGACCGGCACTCCGCCCGAGAGGTCCACGGGGAACGCCAGCCCCGGCAAGCTCACGGTCAGCCCCTGGACGCTCAGCGGACCAAGCTCGACGGGCTCGTACACCTCGAGGCCGAGCGCCCCTCGGGTCACCGTCAGGCGGATCGGTGTCCGATCGTCGCTCTCGGGGACGGCAATCGGGCGCTTCGGAGCTCTGGCGACGCGAGACGGCAAGGGCACGGGATCCTACCAGTCCGGTTCGCCGTGCGCGCCTTTCCGGCGCAGAACACGGCTCCTCTCCCCCAAAAACCCAGGCGCGCCAAAGCGAAGAGGCCACCCGAATCGGGTGGCCTCAGTGCGCGCGGTCGGGTCAAGCGTCCTTGTCGCGCTTCTTCTTCATCAGGCGGATCAGCTCATCCCAGCCCTTCTTCTTCAAGATGCGCCTGAACTGGCTGCGATAGCCGCGAGTCAGGCTGCTGCCCTCGGTGACGATGTCGATGATCTTGAGGTTGCCCGCCCCGGACTCGACGACGTAGTCGATGCTGAGGGGTTCCTCCCGCTTGTTCGTCTTGCTCTTGGCGACGGTCTTGACCAGGTACTTGCTGCCTGACTTGTCCTCGCCTTCGAAGCTGACCTTGTAGTCCAGGGTCTTGCGCAGGTTCTTCTCGTAGGCCTGACGGACCAGATCCTTGAGCAGGCTCTTGAACTCGCTGCGCTCGGCTTCGCTGCGCTTCTTCCAGGTCGACGACCCGAGCGACTTCTTCGCCAGCGTGTCGTAGTCGAGGATCTCGTCGAAGACGGCGTGGATCTTGGCCTTGTCGTCGCCTGCCTTCATCAGCTTCACCAGCTCTGACTGGCGCTCTTGCACGAAGCTCTCCGCCTTGCCCTTGGCCAGGGCGGCGCTTGGGAGCAGGAAGAGGGCCAGCAGGGTGAGGACTGAGAGGAAACTCTTTCGGTTCATGTTCGTTCCGCCATTCATGGGTTCCAGGGGGTTTTACGCAACCCCGGTGCCAAACCTTCAAAGCCGCTCGCCACCGGCGCGTTAGAAGCGCCCGCCTTCTACCGCCAATTTGCCGGAAATCATGCGCTTTCGCCGCGCTGGCGCGGCAAGCTGTCGCACTCATTTCCGAGCCTCGAACCCCTGGACGGCTCGAGTCGAGGTGTGACCTCGAGAGCGTGGTCAGGGAGTCACACCGGCTCGGTCGCCGGGTCTGCTTCGAGTCTGGGGGCAACTACCCTGAACCTCGCCCCATGGCCTTCGCTGCTGTCCACTTCCACGCGAAAGCCATGCTCGTCGGCGATCCGCTTGACCACCGCGAGGCCGACGCCCGTGCCCTTCGAGCGCGTGGTGAAGAAGGCGTCGAACAAACGCTCCCGCGCCTCCTCTTCGATGCCGATGCCGTCGTCCTCCACGGCCAGCTCGTAGCCGGAGTCCACATCGCTGAGCCGCACACGCACCTCGTCCCCCGCGCTGCTGGCCTGCACCGCGTTGCGCACCAGGTTCCAGACGAGCTGACGCATCTGAGCGCCGTCGGCCTCTATGAAGGCGTGGTCTGGCCCCAGATACACGACTTGCACGTCGCTCACAGCGCGCCCGGAGGTCGCCGAGAGCTCCACGACTTCCCGTGCGGTAACTGCCAGATCCATCCTCCGCCTGTCGGGTTTGCGGGGGCGAGAGAGATCCATCATGTCGGTGACCAAGTCGTTCAGTCGAGAGGACTCCCGCTGGATGATCTCGCACAGCTGCTTGTCCTCCTCCGCCAGCGCCGAGCTGGTCTTCAACAGCTGAATCGAACCTGAAATCGACCCCAATGGGTTGCGGATCTCGTGCGCCAGACCAGCCGCCAGACGCCCCAGAGCCGCCATTCGTTCGGCCTCCTCGGCGCGCTCCTCCGCCGCCTGGATCTGGCCCCCCGCCTTCGCGAGGCGCTCGGCGAGGGTGCCGCTCAGCAACATCACCGTCACGATCACCAGCGAGTTGAGCAGCGAGTAGTAACCGAGCTCCTTCGGCGTGTAGACGTACGCCTGCAGCGGCTGATCCGGAGGTGGACCGAGCCAACCGAGGTGTAGTGAGGTGACGAGCGTGCCGTAGCAAACGATGCCGCTAACCGCTGCGATGCCGGCCCCGCGGAAGCCGGTCAAGATCGCGCCGACGGCGCAGCTCAGGCCGTAGAGCGACGCAGCACCGCTGGATGCGCCACCAGACAGGTAGGCGAGCACGGTCCACACGACCTGATCGAAGATCACCTGAAGGTCTGCCAGCACCTCCAGGTGCTTGCCGCTCCGCAGCACCAAGCTGTAGATGCCCGCGAGAACGAACGAAGCGAACAACGTCAGGAGGGAGAGACGCGGCGTGAACTGGTCCAGCACCAGGGCGTCACCCTTGAGCCCCAGACCGCCGAGCAAGCCCAGCAGCAATGCGAGCAGCAACACTCGCCCGCCCGTGAGCCAGACCAGGCGCCGGGGCAGAGCTGCTCCGGCCAGCGCGTCAGGTATCCCGAGGGAAACAGCCATCTCGTCTCACGACCTGCTGGCCGAGCCCGCGCTCAGCTCGGCGAGACTTCGCGCCCCGAGGCCACTAGTCGCCCTTGATGTTGCCGGCGAGGTCGAAGATGGGCAGGTACATCGCGGCCAAGACGACCCCGACCATGCCACCCACGCCGACCATCAGGATCGGCTCGATCATGCTGGTCAACGCCGCGACGGCGATGTCCGTCTCTTCCTCGTAGAAGTCGGCGATCTTGTTCAGCATCTGATCCAGCGCGCCGGTTTGCTCGCCGACAGCGATCATCTGCACCACCATGTCAGGAAACACTTTCGTCTCCATCAACGGGTCGGCCATGTTCTTGCCCTCGCTGATCTTGCGGCGCACGTGCATGATGCCGTCTTCGATCAGCACGTTGCCCGAGGTCTTCGCGCAGATCTCCAGAGCGTCGAGGATCGGCACGCCCGACTGCAGCAAGGTGCCCAGCGTTCGAGTGAAGCGGGCCACGGCGATCTTGCGCAACACCGGTCCGATGATCGGGATGTTGAGCATCAGGCGATGCCAGAAGTACTTCCCCTTGGGCTGGCGGTAGCTGTAGCTGACCGCGAAGACGATGGCGATCACGCCCACGACGATGAACGGCGAGTAGCTGATGAAGCCGTTCGACAAGCTGATCATTATCTGAGTCAGCTTGGGGAGCTGCGCCTTGCCGCCGCCAAAGTCCTTGAACATGCCTTCGAAGGCCGGGATGACGAAGGTCAGGAGGATGGTCATGACGCCGACGGCGACCAGCACGACGATGCTCGGATACACCAGCGCACCACGCACCTGGGAGAGCAGCTTGGCTCGCTTCTCGAGGTAGACCGAGAGGCGCGCCATGATGGCGTCCAGGATGCCGCCGACCTCGCCGGCCTGAACCAGGTTGACGAACAGCTCGTCGAAGATCTTCGGGTGCCGCCGCAAGGAATCGCTGAACGTGGCGCCCTGCTCGACCGACGCCTTCACGTCGCGCAGGCAGTTGGCGAAGATCTTGTTCTTCTGCTGAGACGCGAGGATGTCGAGGCACTGCACGAGGGGCAGCCCCGCGTCGACCATGGTGGAGAACAAACGGGTGAAGGTGACGAGCTCCTTGGTGCTCACCCCGGAGCCGAACTGGATGTTCCAGCCCTTGCTCCGCTTCTTGACCTTCACCGGGTTGAGCTGCTGCTGGCGAAGCTTGGCGTTGACGGCGTCCTCGGTGTCCGCCTCCATCACGCCCTTGCGCATCTCACCGCTACGCGCTCGTGCTTCCCATGCAAATTCAGCCATAACCGACGGGTTCCCAACGTGTGCGCGGGCGGTGCTCCACCGCGAGCGCAGGGCAGTTCGTAACGAGCAAGGGTAGCTCGCTCCGGGCCCGCGGGTCAAAAGCGCGCCAATCGCCTGCGGTGTTCTCCCCGCTTATGCCTGAACATCGCTATGAGGTTCGACATGGACTCCCCCCCGCCCCGCCCCAGCTCAGGCACAGAGCCAACCAGCCCTGGTCCCGACGGCTGGTCGAAGCCGTTCACCAGCTTGCTCGAGCAGGAGATCGTGCAGGCTGGGGTCGCTCCTGGCGCGGTGCTCGGGGTCGCCCGACGCGCGCGGGGCCGCTGGAGTCGGGCGCTGGCCAGCAGCGGCCGGCTGGAGCCCGAGCCGACCGGCGCCCGCGTCGAGCCCACCACCGTGTACGACCTCGCCAGCGTCACGAAGCCGTTCGTCGCTTGCCTCGCGCTCGAGCACGCGCATCGATCCACCGGCTTCCTCGAGACCCGCGTGGGGGATCTGGTGAGCGAAGCGCGAGGCTCAGCCGCGGCCAGCGCGACCCTGCGCCAGCTGCTCAGTCATCGCGCGGGGCTCATGGCGCATCGAGAGCTCTTCGCGCCGGTGCGAGCGGGCAAGGCCGTCGCGTACTCCGAGCTTCTCGAGCTCGCCGCGCGGAGCTTCCGCCCGGAATGCAGTCCCGGCCCCGACCAGGTCCACGACGCGGTGTACAGCGACCTTGGCTACATCCTCGCTGGCGCGGCCCTCGAGGCGGCGACGGGGAGCTCGCTGGTGGACCAGCTCGCGGACCTGCGCACGCGTTGGCAGCTCCCCGGAGTGCTGTGCGCCGCCGAGCGACTCCCGGAGGGCTCGCTGGTCGCGCCGACGGAGGACGTGGCGTGGCGGGGTGGGCGACTGCACGCCGTGGTGCACGACGAGAACGCTTGGGTGCTACGAGGGCTCGGGCTGTGTGGTCACGCGGGCGCGTTTGCCGAGGTCTCGAGCGTGCTCGAGTTCGGCGTGCGCTTGGTCGACAGCCTGAACCGCGAAGGTCCATTGTCCCGCGCGCTGCTCGCCGAGAGTCTCGAGCCTCGGCCGGGCGGCTCTCACCGCCTGGGCTTCGATGGCCGCTCGGCAGGCTCCTCGTCCGGCTCTCTGTTCAGCGACGCGAGCTTTGGCCACCTGGGCTTCACGGGCACCAGCTTGTGGTGCGACCCGCGGGCCGAACTCGTGGTGGTGCTGCTGACGAATCGGGTGTGCCCGAGTCGAGACAACACGCGCATCCGTCAGGCCAGGCCCCGTATCCACGACGCCATCCACCGCCGCGCGCTGCCAGCTTGAGGCGCCGACGGCTGTGGACGACTCCTGCTCGATCCGCACGCCGCTCCCCTCCCCCCCAAATCCCCAGATCCTCGGCGCGGGCTGCGGACGTCCAGCCGCCCGTGAACAAACGACGAGTCCAGCTCGAGATCGGGTCGACGCTGGCGGCGTTTTGGGCTTTAGTCGGGCCCAAGTACCGCTCTGGAGAGCAATCAAGACGCGGCTCGACCCGCTAGCGGTCACGAGCCGAGAATCGAAACACCTCCGCAGCCCCGTCCCATGCAGCTATCCCGTTTGCCCCGCCGCGATCCCGAAACCCTGGATCGCCCGAGCCACGCCCGCGCCGGGCGACGAGGCGAGCAGCGTGGGAAGGGCGCTGGAGCTCGCGCCAACATCCTAGAAATGTTCAGCTTGCGCGAGCTGAGCTTGGCTTAGGCCCGGATCCCGGGCAGGATTGTATCGCTCCCATGTGGAAGCTCTCGATCGCCGATGATCAGGCCAATACGACGGTCGTCAATCTGACGCGCGACGAGTACACCGTTGGTCGTGCGGAGGACAGCACCGTGCGACTCACCGAGCGGAACATCTCGCGTCGGCACGCCCGTTTGTACAAGAACGGCGAAGGCTGGGTCATCGAGGACCTCGAGAGCTACAACGGCTGCTACGTCAACGGCACGCGGATCGGCGGGGGTCACCGGCTCGAGCATGGAGACCTGATCCAGCTCGGCGACTACCGGCTCGAGGTGATGGACGAAGCCGTGGCCGGCGTTGGCCAGGGGAAAAACGCGACCATCCCCGCGGTCCCGAAGAGCCAGGCGCTGCTCGGGCAACCCGATCGGCTCGTGATGCTGGTCGGACCCACGCCGGGGCTCGAGTTCCCGCTCACGGAAGACACGCTCACGCTCGGTCGAGGTGAGGAGTGTCAGATCTCGATCAACCACAGCTCGGTCAGCCGTGTTCACGCCGAGATCCGACCCGCGGGGCGCGGACGCTACGAGATCCTGGACAAGAACAGCGCGAACGGTGTCCGCATCAACGGTGTCGAGCTCCAGCGAGGACTGGTCGACGCGCGCGACAACGTCGAGCTGGGCGACGTCGTCCTGAAGTTCATTCCCGCAGGGCAAATCTACAAGCCGGGCGCCGACGAGAGCCAGCAGATCGACGCCATCAGCCCGGCAGCGCTCGAGCGCATCAGCCCGCTGCCGGGGCTCGACAGTCCCGCGCCGTCCTCCGGTATCCCCGGGGCACTGAAGGTCGTGTTGGCGGTGCTCGGTCTCGGCGTCCTCGTCGTGCTCGGCATGCTCACGCTGGGTGGCAAGTCCGAGCCAGAGGACGACGGCACCACCACGCAGGCCACCGTCGATCCTGCGGCTCAGGCCTTGGAAGAGGCGAAGGAGTTACTGCGCAAGAACGATCTCGAGGGCGCGCACAAGCGGGTGACCGAGGGCATCCCCGAATCGAGCAACGCGCGCCAGTCCGCTGACTTCCGCGAGATCGAGGGCAAGTGGGCGGACTCGCTGTTCGACGAAGCGGCAGCCGAGACGGATGCGACCAAGCGCCGGGAGATCCTCGATCGCATAGCCAAGTCGACCAGCGTCGACAGTGCCCGACGGAAACGCGCCGCCAATGAGATCGCCAAGCTCGACGGCGACGGCGTCGACGTGAACGAGCTCCCATCCGTCCCGAAGCCCGAGACGAGCGCTGGCGCGCCGAGTTCCCCCGCCTCGTCTGGAGGTCTGGTGCGCAAGAACCCGTTCGGCGACAGCACCGCCAAGCCTCAGCCAACGGAGAAGCCCGCGCCAACCAGCGGCGGCAATGGCAGCGCAATCGACGACGCCGCGAGCGGCGATCGAGAGAAGAAGACGCGCGCGAAGGCGGCGCTGCTGGCCAAGGCAAACGCGGGGAGCGCGACCAAGCAAGATCTTCGTGTGCTGCGCGCCCTGTGCCGCCAGCTGGGCGACGGAGGCTGCGTGGCCAAGGCCTCTGCCATGCTCGCCAGCGCGCCTGAGTGACGAGCGGACAAGGACGCTCGAAGGTCAGATGAAAGCCGAGCCGCCGGTCATCGTACAGGGTCCCGAGCTGCGGCGGCCCTGGCGTGTGTTGACGTCTTCACCGGTGCTCGCCGTGCTGGTGGTGCTCGGGCTCGGCGCGCTCTCGCACCGCGTGCCGACCCTCCAGCGCATCGCGCTCTTCGATCCGTTGCCGGAAGCGGAGACGGAGACGCCGAGCATCCCGGCGCCCGTGCTGGTGGAGGGCGAGTCGACGCTGGAGTCGGAGACGACCGAGCGTCCCGAGCTGGCGCAGCCAGAGCACGTCGAGATCCCCAAGGGCAGCCGCGGCCCGATCGCCGCAGAGCAAGGACCAGCGCTCGAACCCATCAACGTGGAGAAGCCCCCGGTGCCCATCGAGGATGCGTCCGGAAAAGCTCTGGATGGCTTCTACTCGGCGCTGGGCCGCGCGCAGCGCAAGCAGCCGGGCGGCATCGTGCGCGTCTTGCACTTCGGTGACTCCATCGTCACCTCGGACTACGTGAGCGGCACCTTGCGACGCAAGCTGCAGAAGCGGTTTGGCGACTCGGGTCACGGCTTCATGCTGATGGCCAACGCCTGGCCTGCCTATTTCCACAACGACGTGAGTCGCTTCGCGTCCAGCGGCTGGAAGGTGAGCCGCATCGTCGGACCGCTGTCGCCAGACGGCCTCTACGGCCTCGGCGGCGTCAGCTTCCGCGCTCCTCCGGGCTCACGCGCACGCTTCGGCACCGCCAAGAGCGGTCACTTCGGGCGAAACGTGTCGCGCTTCGAGGTCTCCTACATGCTGGAACCTGGCGGCGGCAAGATGCAGCTGAACGTCGACGGCAAGCAGTACAAGGTGCTCGACACCAGCTCGGGGGAGAAGCGAACGGCGGTCGAGGTGATCGAGGTCCCCGATGGGCCCCACGAGCTCGAGGTGGTGACGATCAAGGGCTCCTCGCGCGCCTTCGGTGTCGTGATGGAACGTGACGAGCCGGGCGTGGTACTCGACGCGATCGGCGTTCAGGGCGCGCGCATTCGCTTCCTCGACAAGCAGGACGACGCCCACTGGGCGGAGCAACTGCAGTGGCGGAAGCCGAACCTGTTGATCTTCGAGTTCGGCGCCAACGAGAGCGGCGACGGCTTTGCCTTCCCCATGGACCAGTATCACGAGACCATGAAGGCAGTGCTGCAGCAGGCGCGCAAGGCCGTGCCCGACGCTGGCTGTCTGATCCTCGCGGCAATGGATCGCGCCGAGAAGAAGGGCGCGAGCCTGCAGAGCATGGCCGTCATCCCTGCCCTGGTGAAGGAGCAGAGGAGCACCGCGAGAGAAGTCGGCTGTGCCTTCTTCAACACCTACGAGGCGATGGGTGGCCCAGGCTCGATGGCGGCCTGGGTCGGACGCGGACTCGGCCAGGCGGACCTCACCCACCCAACCGGAAGCGGCTCCGAGGTGCTCGCCAGCTGGATCTTCCGCGCGCTGATGAGCGGCTACGACGCGTTCAATCGCGCGCAGCGCTGAAGTACCTCGGCGGCCAGCGTCTCTCGGCCATGCGGAGGAAGGGTGCGGCAGCGCTATTTGGACGCGCCGAGCAGGAAGTCGGCGGTCGCCTGCCCGATGACCCCATAGCCCTTGGGCGTCAGATGAATGTGGTCCGGCGCCGCCAGCGGCGGACTCTGTTTGGCCCAGTCAGTGATGCTGTCACGTCCACCCATCGCGTCGAAGACGCTGAAATAGGCGCAACCCAGGGCGCCAGCCACGCTGCGCTCCAGCGCATCGATGGCGATGATGCGGTCCTCGTTGCGCACCCAGTCCGTGGGTCCGAAGAGCGCGCAGCTGGCGTCCGGGGCCGCGCGGCGCACGCGCTTCATCAGCGCCTCGAAATGGGCTCTGTACTTCTCGACGGCCGTGTTGGCGCCAGCCTCGTTGGTTCCGTATGCCAGGACCACCAAGTCGGGCTCGCGCTGCTTCAGCAAGTCGACGAAGCTGTCCTCTTCCCAGGCCAGGGCAGTGGCCACGCGGGCTCCGTTGATGCCGAGCGTGTCGAGCACCACACCCGGCTCGGAGCCCTCGACCACGGCTCCGAAGAACTCCGGGCGTCCGGCGCCGGGTTCCAGGGTCAAGGTATCAGATGCCGCGCCTTCGAGCAGCGTACGCTCGATGCGACCAGGCCGCTTGCTCTTCACGGTCTTCGTCTTGTCGCCCAGTTTCACACGGAAACGTGTCCGGGCGTCAGGCATCCGGTAGTAGACGGTCCAGCGCGCCGAGCCGAGGAGCGTCCTGGCGCGCGGTGTGAGCCGGAGCTTGGCGTCTCCGCTACCGAAGGAAGTGCGCACGCCGCCGATACCGAAGACCCCGTCTGCGGTCTTGCTCGAAGTCGACGGGGCGTGAGGCAGGTGCTGCCAGTCGCCGTCCAGGTCCACGCTCACCCCGGAATGACGATACGGTTCGAGCCCGAGGTAGACGAACCCCGGGCCACCCGCTGGCGCCACCCGACCCAGCCGTTGCCGCACGGCATCGGTCCAGAAATCGGCAGCGGTGTGAGAGTCTCCCAGCCAGGTGACGCGCACTGGGCGCTTGCGCTGTCCAGCAGCGAGCCCTGCCATCGCCGCGCGGAAACTCGCCAGGGGCCCCTTCGGCCCCACTTCCTCGCTCGGAGCAGCCGACTCCAGAGCCGCGACCACCGTCCCGGAGGCGGGGGCCGTGGCGCTCGTCGTTGCATCCGGCGCAGCGGCGTGGGCGACCTGCCCGCCCGTTTCCGTGCGTTGACCGCTGCTGGTTTGGGGGAGAGGCGCAATCGGCTCAGGCGTCGCGGTGCCGCAGGTCACCACCACCACCAGGCTACCGAGCACCAGCGCGGCGTAGATCAGCTGCTTGTCGGCGCTCGCCGACGACTGCGAGCCACTCACCTGGGCGGAACCTCGAGCGCCTCAACCCGAGCTTCGCTGCGGGCTCTTTCCTCCCTCAGGCGGCGCTGCACGTAGGACACGAGCTCCTCGATGTAGCTGTCCAGGCTCGGACAATGGATACCAGAACCGCGAAGCAGCTCGTCAGCCTGGGTGGTGTCGTAGCGGACGTCGGTTGCCAACAGGTCCACCATGGCGCGCTGGTTCTTGGAGATCAAGTTGACACCCGGTGCGCGCAGCACGGCCTGGCTCAGTCGACCAGGAATGAAGCGATTGGCCAGGCGCTTGCCTCCAGCGCGAGCTACCAGCTCGAACACCTGACGCACGCTGAGCGGGGCCGGATCCGCGAGGTGAAACGTGCGGCCGAGCGCCGCCCGCTGGCGTCCAAGGTGAGCGGCCGCGCGAACCACGAAGTCGATGGGCACCAGGTTGAGGGGCGTGTCCCCTCGCGTGGGCAATGGAATCGCCACCTCACTCGGGCTGCTGAGCAGCAGCAGCATCATCATGTAGGGCCCGTCGAGGCGATCCACTTCGCCAGTGCTCGAGTCGCCCACGATCTGGGTGGGTCGAATCACGCAGATCGGGAGATCGGCCATCGCTCCCCGTGCGATGCGCTCGGCGCGCGCCAGTGTCTGCTCCACCGCACCGCGGAACGCCTGGCCGGCGTTCAACTCGTGCTCGTAGACGACGCCCGTACGGTCCCCGCTGACGATCGCGCTCGAGTGCACCACGACGCTCTCGAGTTGGCTCGAGCAACGCGCGAACTCGATGATCTCACGCATCGCTCCCAGGTTGACCTCGTTCGCCATCTGGCGGCCCACCCCAGGATAGGTCACCTGAGCGCAGTGGTGGATCCGCTGCACCTTCCCGGCCAGCTCGCGGTACTCCTTGCCGCTCAGGCCGAGGTCCATGGCCGCCGCGTCGCCGTCGAGCATCACAAGGCGTTGCCGCGCGGCAGTGGGAAGCGCTTCACGATGCTGGGTCGCCTCCTCGGCGAACTTCTCACGAACGATGACGAAGATCAGGCTGTTGCTGCGGCTGGTCAGAAGCTCGTCGACCATCTTCCGACCGCGGAACGACGGGTAGCCGGTTACCAGGATCGTCTCGTCGTAGCTCATGCTTGCTGAGTTCCCGTGCGTCACTGCGCGCAGAAGTAGTTGCCAACCCCTAGCAGCCAGTCGCCCACGTCACCGTTGAACTGGCAGAAGGCCGCCGGCCCGCCGAGCGCCGCCTGGTTGCAGTACAGTCCAATCAGGTAGTCCTCGCAATCGCCTCCACTGCCGAAGACTTGGTTCCCGCAAGCATCTTCATCGGTGGCGCCGCACTGACCACAGGCGGCAGCGTCGCACTGAGCGGCGCAGGTGAGGTTGTGGTTGCAGCTGGCAGACAGGAATGGCGCGAGACAACGTGCGTAGGCGTCGTCTCCGGTGAACTGCAGCATGCAGTCGTAGCAGGCAGGGTTACGATTGAGGAGCAAGCCAAACGCGGGCCCGCAGCTGCCTTGAGAGCACTGGGTGGCCAGCTGGCTCAGATCATCTGCCGTGCATGCGTCGGAGCGGAACGCAGGGGAGGTCGCCGCGTTGGGGCTGCAGCCCGGATAGGCAGCAGGACAGGTCGAGCCGTCCGTACACACCTGCCCCTGACAGGTCTTCGCAGAGTTCGCGCAGTTCTCGCACAGACCACCGAACTGACCACAGGCCTGATTGCCCGAGCCGGGACGGCACTGACCGTTGGCCGTGCAGCAGCCGGCGCAGTTGTCCGGGCCGCAGTGCGTGCCGTTGTAGCAGAAGCCCTGGGGTGCGCAGGCTTGACCGCTGCTGGTGCAGTCGCTGCAGGTTCCCCCCGAGCTGCCACACGCCTGATCACGGCGGCCATCCCGACACCCACCCGCCGCGTCGCAACAGCCGTTGGGACACGTAGCCGAACTGCAGCTGGGGACGAAGGCGCAATATCCTCCCGGAACCGAGCACTGCAGCCCGGAGCCGGCGCAGTCCTGGCACTGCTCACCGTCGCTGCCGCACTGGCCATCGGAGGTGCCCGAGCGGCAGGCACCGGCAGCGTCGCAGCAACCGTCACAGTTCGTGGGGCTACACGCGGGTGGTGGTCCCTGGCACTTTCCGGCTGTGCACCCCTCACCCGTTGCTGCGCAGTTCGCGCAGGCCACCCCTCCGGCACCACACGCATCGCTGGTGCCACCACCCCGGCACACCCCTGCGCTGTCGCAACAGCCCGAGCACGACAGGGTCGAGCACTCGGGTGGCTGCCCCGCGCAAGAACCCGCCTGACAGTCGAAGCCGAGCTCCGCGCAGTCCGCGCACAGCGCGCCCTTGGAGCCGCAAGCGGTGATCTCGTCACCAGCCAGGCACAGCCCAGTCGCCGGATCGCAACAGCCATCGCACGTGTCCGGTGCGCAGGCGGGCGAGCCTCCAGCACCCCCGAACCCCGCTTGACCGGCGGCGCCACCACCGGCACTGCCAGCTTGGCCGCCTGCGCCCACGCCCGCGGAGCCGCCGCTCACCGAGCCGCCGCTGGCCCCGGATCCAGCCGCACCGCCGACGCCACCCGACCCACTTCCAGCGGCGCCCGCGGCGCCGCCGCTCGCGTCCTCTTCCTCCAAATCGCTGCGTCCGAGGCAACCCGTGAGCAGCCCGATCGCGGCAGCAACGGCCCAGACCATCGTGCGCGTCATCACCCGAGTCTACATCATCACCCCGGGCGCCAGCGAGCCACGGGCTTCAGCGACGCATGGTCATGCGCGCCAACGCCTGCAGCGCTCCCTGATCGGCGTCGAGACGCACCAGCCCGAGTCCGCCGCGACGCCCCAGAGTCAGCAGGACCGGCGAGTCGGCTCCGGGCGCCGTGGAGTCGCTGCGAACCAGGCGGCTCGGCTGAAACATCACGGCAAACGCGACCTCGAGCTTCGAGCGCCGCATCTGTTGTGCAAGCTCTGCGTGCGCGGCCAACGACTTCTCCTCGCCCGCGTTGACCAGCTCGCTCAAGGCTGGTCCAGCCTCCTTGGCGATCGCTGCCCGGAGCTGATCGTCCTGCACGCGCCACAGGAGCTCGAAGCGCTTCGGCTCGACCTTCGCTCCTTTGGGGATGCTGCTCGCCTTGGGTTTGAGCTCGAAGCCGATGCGATTTGGCGCAGGAGTCACGTCCGCAGCCTTGCCTTTGCCCACGGTGGTCTTGATGCTGCCCAGGAACTCCCCGAGGGGATCCGCGAACGCCTTCACGCCGAGCAAGCCACGCCCGTCTCGGATCCCCTTGTCGAGTTCCGCGGCGTCCGAGACGTCCGCAGCGACGAGCAGCGCGATCTCGTCGCTGCCCGCGGCTCGTCCAAGACCGAACACCAGCTGATTTCCGCGGCCCTTGGCTATCTCGGTCAGCACCTTCTGGAGTCGTTTTCTATCCGCTTCACCCAGCCGGGAGTCCAGCAGCTTCGCGAAGGTGTCCTCGGTCGCCTTTGCGCTCTCGAGGCGACCCGCTGGGCTGCTGTGGGTCAGCAGCGCGAGGCTCGTACCGCGCGGCAATGCCTTGAGCAGCGCGAGATCTCCAGTAGGCATCTCGCTGACCAGCTTCTTGGCCTCACCGCTCGCCTTGGGTGTGACCTCGAGTTCGGCCTCGAGGTGACGGTCGCCCGGCGTCACCACCAATTTCGCTTGCTGCGACCCCTCGAGGATCGCAACCAGGTCATCCACGGCGCCCTCGATGCCCAGCAGTGCGGCTGCTGGATCGCCGAAGTCCGGCGCGCGCCCGCCCCGCGCCTTGCGCGCCTTCAGATCCAGCTCCTGTAGCTGTTCTCTGCGCTTCTTCCAGGCCGCCTTGATGCGCTTGGCGATGGGGCCGCCCAGCGCCTTCTCGGACGCGACGGCGACAATCGGCTGCTTGGGCGCGGGCTGCTTGCTCAGGCTGCGTACGACGTACGGACCGGCCTCATCGAGCGCGGCGCTCGTGGTGCCCACCAGCAGGTAGTTGCCCAAGACCCCCATGCCCAGCGGGTCCGCGTTGCCAGGGTTCTTCGGGCTGAGCATCGTGACCTGTGTCTGGTCGTTCCGCTTGGCGTCGAAGCGCGCGTCCGCGCCCTTCGTCACGGCCGCGACGAGCTCACGGCCGCTCCGCAGGTGCACCCCGAGCACCAGCCCCGGGTTGCCCTCGCCCACGTCTACCAGCGCACCGACCACGGGCAGATCGGTATCGATGATCGAAGCAGCGGTAGGCGGCAGCCCGGTCAACGTCGTCACCAGAATCGGGTAGTTCGCAGGCAACAGCGCCGCGCCGGCCCCTGCGAGCCCACGCAGCTCCTTCCAGGTCGGCTCGGGCTGCGCAACGAACACGTCGGCCACCAGCGAGTCTGGCGCGGGCACGGGAGACAGATCCTCGACGGGCGCGGCCGACGCCGCGGTCTTCGTCTTCGCGTCGTCGTCACATCCGATGAGGGTGACCAAGCCGAGGCTGATCGCCGCCACGGCGAAACCACGGAGCAACGGAGCGCGCCAGGCGCGAGCGTGAGAGAGTTTGAAGTGCATGCTTTCTTGGACCCGGTCGGGGTGAGCAGGCTCGAGCGCCGCTCACCAATGAACGGGGGGCGCTCCCGCCCCCCTGCGTGCGGCTCAGAACGGGATATCGTCGTCCCCGCCACCGTAGTCCATGTCGTCGTAGCCGCCACCACCGCCACCACCGCCGCCACCCGATGGCTCGTTGTAGCCGCCGCCACCGCCGCCGCCGCCGTAGCCGCCACCGCCACCGCCACCGCCGTAGCTGCCCTCATCGCGACCGCCGCCACCCCCACCGCGACCGGCCAGGATGATCTCTCGTGCGATCACTTCCGTCCGGTAGCGCTTCTGTCCCTCGACCTCGTAGCTCGAGGTGCGGAGACTGCCTTCCACGAAGATCCGCGAGCCCTTGGTGAGGAACTTGCTGAGTGCCTCACCGCGCTTCCCCCAGACCACGATGCTGTGCCACTCGGTGCGTTCCTGCCGGACGCGGTTCTTGTCCAGGTAGCTCTCGCTCGTGGCAAGGCGTAGCTTGAGCACCGCCTGCCCTCCTCCCGTCATTCTCAGCTCCGGATCGGCTCCGAGGTTTCCGAGTAGCATCACGCGGTTCAGTCCTTCGGCCATGGGTACTCCTCGTGTGGGCTCATCCGAGCCAACCTTGTTCTAGCGGTATCAGTTCGTTGAGTAGTCGCACCCGTGGGCGCGATCGGGCGTAGCGGAGCCCGGACACGTCTGGTGCTCGCATCGCGGCTGCGCGTCAAGCGACGTCGGCTCGGCTCTGCGCCGACCGGACAAACAACGTCAGAGCAGAAAAACGTGGCTCGCCGCGCCTGTCGAGAGCGCAGGCCTCGCTCAGCGTACGTCTTCGCCGAGCTCCCGCAGCAAGCCAACCACCTCGCCACGCACGCTCTTGAGCAGCTCCACGACCTCTGGCTCCACCGCAGGCGCTGCGACGGCGGGCGGCGTCGCTTCCGCCGTGGACTCGACGCTGGTCGAGCCATCGCGCAGACGCTTGCGGGCACCAGCGATGGTGTAGCCCTGGTTGTAGAGCAGGTCCTTCACCCGCAGCAGCTTGTCCACGTCGCGCCGCGAGTAGATGCGCTGCCCCTTACGGGACTTCTGCGGGCGGATGGTCCGAAACTCCGTCTCCCAGTAGCGCAACACGTGGGGCTCCACACCGACGATCTCCGAGACTTCGCCGATGCGGTAGTAGAGCTTCACCGGAGGTCGCTTCTCGTTCGCCACGGACTACTTGGGTGCCGTGCCCGGCCTGAAAACGCAATCCCTAATGGGGCCTATTTCAGGATCGCTCCGCCACGCTCGCGAGCGGCCGCAGAAAGTACCAGCGAAGGGGAATCACTCGCCGTCAGCGGAGAGCGGCGCGGACTGAGCGGGGTTGCTGGGGCTCGACGCGTCGGGATCGGAGGCCGCGCCGGGATCAGAGCGGAGATCTTCCTCGCTGAGGTCGGCGTTCAGCGCCTGCTTGAGCAACTGACTGGCCTTGAAATTGAGCACTCGACGCTCGGTGATCACGATCGGCTCGCCCGTTTGCGGGTTTCGGCCCTGGCGCTGCCGCTTGTCCCTCAAGACGAAATTGCCAAAGCCCGAGATCTTGATCTTCTCGCCCCGGGCCAGGGTCTCTTTCATGGTCTCGAACACGTCGTCCACGAGGTCCGCGGACTCCTTCTTCGAGTAACCTCCCCCGGCGTCCGTGTAGACGGCGTTTACGATGTCAGCCTTCGTCATGTCCGAACCCCCAGCTCGTCGACTCGTCCCGTGAGCGACGAGCGCCGCTCCCAAGAGACACCCCATCGGCGCGCTGCGCGGCCCCGGGACCTCCATAGACTAGCGTGAGACACCAAAAAGTCCATAGGTAACGGGAAGCTACGCATGCCGGGCTAGGGGCCGCTACAGAGCGTGCTGGATCCACGCGTAGGCTACCGGGCGCTCGCCCCGCCGGGGCGCTCGACGCAGAAAGGGCGCGACTCCTGCAGGAGGAGCCACGCCCAGATGGTGGAAGAACGGGAAAACCCGGTGGAACGCCGAGAAATCAAGCCGTGCGCGGCAGACGCTCCGGCTCCTCGCTCGACTTCGCCGGCACCAGCTGCTCCGTGGTGACGGTCCAGGCAACGTAGCCATAACCGAGGGCGAAGAGCAGGGTAAACGGCGTCGCGAACCAGTGCCCGGTCTCGACGGACGCGACGACGCTGGCGATGCTGATCAGCGTCAAGCCAATCTCGACGAACGGCAGCTGCGCCGCCTGACGGTAGCGCCCCAGCTGGCTGCCGCGCTTCGGTGTGCGCACGAACTCACCGCTCATGCTCCGCAGGCCGTCCACGACCGCGCGCGTCAGGTGGGGACTCAGGCCAGCGCCCAGCGCGATCAGCGCGGGTAGGCGCTTGAGCGCACCGAACACCGAGCGCCCTTGAGCGCGCTCTGCCAGGCAGTAGAAGGTCGCGAGGGAGCCCGTCGCACCAAAGCACAGCGGCAGGTCGACGATGAACATCGTGCCAATGTCCACCGCTGGCATCAGGATCAACGCCGGCAGGATCAGGATGCTCAACAGGAGCATCAACGGGTATGCGAAATGCGGGGTCAGGTGGAAGAAGGCCTCGAGGCGCTGCGAACGGCTCAGGTCGGCTCGCAGCACCCGGCCCAGCAGCTTTCGTGCGGTCTGCACGGTGCCCTTGGCCCAGCGATACTGCTGAGCACGGAAAGCCGATAGATCCTCGGGCAGCTCCGCGGGGGTCAACACGTCCGGACGGTAGACGAAGCGCCAGCCCTTGAGCTGCGCCCGGTAGGACAGGTCCAGGTCCTCGGTCAGGGTGTCGTGCTCCCAGCCACCCGCCTCGTGGATGGCGGCCGCGCGCCAGATCCCGCCCGTCCCGGAGAAGTTGAAGTAGCAACCAGCACCGTAGCGTGCGCGGTTCTCCACCATGTGGTGCCCGTCCAGCATCAGCGCCTGGACGCTGGTCAGCAGGCTGTGATGGCGGTTCATGTGACCCCAGCGAGTCTGGACCATCGCCACCTCGGGTTCCTGGAAGTGAGGTGCGACGTCGCGCAAGAAGCCCGGCTGCGGCACGAAATCCGCGTCGAAGATCGCAATCAGCTCGCCCTTGGCACGCGCCAGCCCGTAGTCGAGGGCGCCGGCCTTGTAACCATGACGGTCGGGTCGACGGATGTAGGCGATGTCGAGGCCATTGCTCGCAAGCTTGGCGACCTTCTTCTCGGCGATGCCGCGGGTCTCATCGCTGGAGTCGTCCAGCACCTGGATCTCCAGACGGTCCCGCGGGTAGTCCATCTGCGCGACGGCATCGAGGAGTCGCTCCGCCACGGTCGCCTCGTTGTACAGCGGTAGCTGCACCGTCACCCGGGGCAACTCGGCGTCCGACAGCGGCGCCACGTCACCCACGGCCTCGATACGCCGACGGTGGCGCCAGCAGCTGAGGACCAGGTGCAGGCGGTGCAAGCCGTACGTGCAGAGCAGGAGCAAGATCGCGAAATACAGAACGACGAAGACGGTAACCATGGAGCTTGATCGCTCGAGTACCATCCCGCTCCGGGGCAATTGTCATTACAATGTAATTCTTTGCACGAAGCTGTCGCTACGTGGATCTACCGGTCATTTCAGTAAGTTGCGTGACGCGGACGAAGGTCGTTCCGACAGGCGATGGGTCGATTTGCCGAAACATACCGAAGCGGATATAGAGCCGCGCGGAAATGACCGGCGCGCCCTCTCCCCCAAACCCAGCACGCAAGATGCGCGCGTTCCCTTTCGGCTCGGGATCGGGGGGGAGGTGCGCGACTGCTCCTCGGCAAGCCAGCGCTCGAGCCGCGAGCGCCCGCGCTCAGAACTGGGCGAATGAGACGCCGACGCCGACCACCAGCAGGATGTGCAGCGCCTTCTCGTCGTCCTGGAGATCGTAGCGGTCGTCGTTCACCAGACGGCTGCCGAAGCCGGGCAATCCGTCTTCGATGCTCTTGATGTCCTCGTCGGTGTAGGTCTTGTCCGGAGCCAGCGTGTAGCCCCCGATCACCGACGGCACGTCGCAACGCTCGTCGCGCTCCGCGGTCACCGTGTCGAAGCGACTCAAGGTGAAGGTCATGAACGGCTCGATCTGGATCTGGCTGATGATCGGGATCTGCATGCCACCACCCAGGCGGAAGCCAGTGCCCGAGTAGTTCACCTTGTTCGAGCACTCCTCATCCTGGCTGACCGTCATGTCGGCGGTCATCTGGTGCAGCAGCAGGCCGACTTCTCCATAGAAGCCAAAGTCGCCCGGTGGCGTGCCGATCATCGCGCCGATCCCCGCGCCGGTGGCGTAGGCAGTCGTCTTGACCGAAGTCTCGACCGTATCCACCACGTCGTTGAAGAGCGTCCCGGTCTTGAAGCCATAGGCCTCGAGCAACAGAAACGGGGTGAAGAAACGAGCGAAGCGATAGCCTCCGCGGAGCTCACCGCCACCTCCAGGCTGGAACTGATCGCTGATCGGGATCGACGTCCCATCCTCGGGGTGCTTGCCGATGTCGCCGATGGGCACCGCGCCGCCAAGGTGCAGCCCCACGTAGAAGCCGCGATCCGCTGGCTGGGCAGCGCTCGGCTTGGAGCCTGGCGCCTGCTCTGTCGCTGGTTGCTTGGCAGCCCCGGGCTCGCTGCTCGTGGGGCCGTCTGGCGGAGCCAGGGGCGACCCATCGCGCTCGAGTTCGATGCTGACATCGAGCTTCTGGCGCTCCACGAGCTCGACCGTCCGCTCCACGGTCGCGTAGCCGGGAGCGGTGACGCGGATCACTCGCTCCCCAGGATTGGAAGGGCGGTCCACCCCGATCACGGCGCTCGACAGCTGGACTCCATCCAGCTCGAGCTTCAGGCCATCGACGCCGCTGGGCTCGAGCAAGATGCGCAGGCTCGGGAGTCGGGGCAGCAGCGCCGTCAGCTCCCGCTGGCCATCTGCCTGGGCCTTGACGAACGCAGCCGGCGCCCCGGCGTCCAGCTTGACCCGCTCGAGCTTGCGGTAGGTCTCGGCGGACTCCACGAGACGCCCCAGCTTCTCCTGGGCTCGGGCGATGTAGAGCAGGTGGATGGGTGCATCGAAGAGCTCCTGGGCACGGGACACCTTGTCCAACGCCTCGGCGAACTTCCCCGCCTCGTAGTCTTCGATGCCTGCGGTTGCCAACGTGCGGGCCGTGGCCTTGTCGGCTGCGCTCTGGGCAGAGGCCGGAACGACCAGGCACAGCCCAGCAAACAACGCCACGAGGCTCGCGCAACGGCGGATCATCGGGCGGGAAGGCTTCGCGCGCCAGGCGCGACTCGGTGCGAGAGTCCCCATCGCAGTGAAGTAGAGCGGGGCTTGGCCAACCTGGTCAAGCTCAGTAGCCGATGTCTCGACCGGTGGACGCGGGCGGGGGTTTTGGCGCCGGCGGCGGCTTCGGGCTCGGCTCGACCACCCGCGCGGCAGAGGGCTTGGCGGCCTGGATCACTGGCGCCCTCACCTTCGGCTGTGCCGCGGGCGGCGGTCCGGGCTCGAGGCTTTCGGGCTCCGCGCTGGCCGGCGGCGCGGGGCTGGAGGCCGCGCTGACGCTCGGCTCGGGCTCGCTCACCGGGGTTACCTCGGGCGTCGAGGCAGCGGGCTCCGTGGCGGGCGCAGGATCGCTCGGAGGCTCTCCCCGGGCCGAGACCGACCCGGTCATCAAGAGCGCCGCCACCCCTGCGACCAGGAGCAGCGCCGCACCACCCACGCCCCAGAGCAACATCCCTCGGCCGCCGCGCGCTTCTTGCGGGGTGTTCTGAGTGAACTCGGTGACGGTCTGAGCCGGAAAGGGCGCGCTGGCGTCGGGGAGGCTCGGGTCGGTGAGGCGGATCGCGGGGCCCTCTCCCGAGGCGATGGGCGCCTGCCCCAGCGCACCGGCCAGGGCGTTCGCCATCTCCGCCGCTGTCTGAAAGCGGTCGCCGGGCTCGCGACTCAACGCCCGGGCGACCCATGCATCGAATCCCGGCGGAAGCGCTGGGTTGAGGCTGGTCGGCACCGGGGGATCGAGCGTGCAGATCTTGACCAGGAGATCCCCGACGGCTTCGCCCACGAAGGGCAGCTCGCCCAAGAGGCAGCGGTAGACGATGACACCAAGGCTCCACAGATCCGAGCGCTGATCGACGGTGCGCAGCCCCCGGGCCTGCTCCGGGCTCATGTAGTAAGGCGTACCGAGCACCGAACCGGTGCGCGTCGAGGAGCTGGTTTGCGCGCCTTTGTCCAGGAACTTGGCGATCCCGAAGTCAACGACCTTGACCAGATCGCGCTGGTCGTCGGCGTCCCAAACCAGGAACACGTTCTCCGGCTTGAGGTCGCGGTGGACGATGCCCTGTTCGTGGGCACGGGTCAGGGCGCGCGAGACCTGAACGATGATGCTCAGCACCTGTTCGGGCGGCAGGACTCGTTCGCGGTCGAGGCGCGCGTCGAGCGGCTCTCCGTCGAGGAACTCCATCACGATGTACGGGCAGCCATCGGCACCGACGCCGTGATCGTAGACCTGCACCACGTGCTTGCTGTTCAGACGCGCCGCCGCATGCGCCTCGTTCACGAAGCGCTGCCGTGCCTCGGCGCTGCTCGCGTGCTCCGCTTCGATGAACTTGACGGCGACGCGGGTGCCCAGCGAGGCGTGCACGCCTTCCCACACCGACCCCATTCCCCCGCGCCCAAGGAGCCGAGTGAGTCGGTACTTGTCTGCCACCAGCTCGGTCGGGGGCGTGTCAGCGGTTACCACGGCAAGCAGGAAGGGTACCGGCGCTGCGCGCGCCCCGCAACTTCACGCGTCCAGGTTCAACCCCCGGGGAGCGCCCCACACCTCGCTTCCACGTCCCCTTCCACGCTCCTGGTGTCGGGAGTCTGACGACGAAAAAGCTGCGGCCCAAGACCCCGAGCAGCCGAGAACGGCCTTGGGTGACCGCGCACTTCACGCTACACGACCCGCCATGGCGACGCGGCTGTTCGAAGCGGGAGATCCTGACGTTCTCTACATCATCGACCTCAGTGGCTACGTCTTCCGTTCGTATCACGCCATCGCACCGCTCACGTCGCCCAGCGGAGAGCCAACTCACGCGGTCTTCGGCACGGTGAACATGCTGGAGCGCCTGGTCCGTCAGTGTCGCCCAGCCATGCTCGCCGTGGCGATGGACGCCAAGCGAGGGAATTTCCGCACCGAGATTTATCCACAGTACAAGGCCAACCGACCTCCAGCCCCCGACGACCTGAAGCAGCAGATGCAGCGCTGCGGAGAGGTGATCGCCGCCTTCAACATCCCGATCCTGATCGAGGATGGCGTCGAAGCGGACGACCTGATCGCCACCGCTGTCAAGCAGGCCCGGTCACGCAAGCTCAAGGTCGTCGTCGTGAGCGCTGACAAGGACCTGATGCAGCTGATCGGGCCCGACGTGGTGCTGTGGGATACCATGCGGAACCGGGTGTTCGGCGTCCCGGAGGTCCAGGAGCGATTCGGTGTCGCGCCAGAGCAGCTGCGTGACCTGCTGGCTTTGATGGGCGACACGTCGGACAACGTACCCGGAGTCCCATCGGTGGGTCCCAAGACCGCACGGGACCTGTTGGTCGCGTACTCGACCCTCGAGGGCATCTACGACCACGTCGACGAGATCAAGCGCAAGAAGCTCAAGCAGACGCTGGGGGACTACAAGGACCAGGCGTTCCTCAGCCGCGACCTCGTCACACTCAAGGATGACTGCGAGATCCAGTTCGACCGAGAGCACCTGCGCTACGGGGGGCGCGACCTGAACACGCTTCGGTCGCTCTACACCGAGCTGGGCTTCACCCGTCACCTCTCGGCGCTGGATCAGGAGGAGCAGTACGCTGCCGTGGCGCACTCGGGAGAGGGGCCGGTCGATCCGGAGCCCAAGGAGTCCTTCGCGATCGAGGCGGAGTGCATCGTTTCCACGGAGAAACTCAAGGCGCTGATCACGGAAGCGAAGACGGCAGGCCGCTTCGGCCTGCACGTCCAGGGCGACGCCGAGCATGCCCCGAGCTCCACGGCGCTCGTGGGCATCGGCATTTCCGTGGATGGCGCCCACGGCTACTACGTCCCGCTCGCTCACCGCGTCCTGGACGCTCCCGAGCAGATCGCGCCCGACGTCGCGCGGGAGCTACTCGTCCCGCTGCTGGCCGACAGCCGCGTGAAGAAGAGCTGCCACCGCGCGCGGAGCGACGAGCTCCTGTTGAAGCGCCACGGCTACCCTTTGATGGGCGTGGCCTTCGACGTCAGCCTGGCTAGCTTCTTGCTCGACCCCGAGTCGGCGCCCGAGCTGGCGCAGGTGATCGGCAGGGAGTTCGAGGCGCCATTCCAGACCTTCGAGACGCTCACCAAGAAGCCACGACAGAAGCCCATTCCCTTCAGCGAGGTCCCAGTCGGTGAAGCCGCAACACACTCCGGCGCCGCCGCTGCGTTCTCACTCAGGCTCTGGGATCGCCTGGCGCCTCGCATCGCGGACGAGGGCATGACGGAGGTGCTCGACGAGCTCGAGCTACCCCTCGCGTCGGTGCTGAGCGAGATGGAGGGGCTCGGCGTGCTGGTCGACATCCCCAAGCTCAAGGCGCAGGGCAAGCACATCGAGCAGGAGCTCGCGAAGCTAGAGAAGCGCGCTCACGAGATCGCCGGCAAGGAGTTCAATGTCGGTTCTCCCAGGCAGCTCGAGACGCTGCTGTTCGACGAGCTGAAGCTGAAGCCCCTGAAGCGCACCAAGACGGCCCGCTCGACGGACGCGGCGACCCTGGAGGCGCTGGCGGAGCAGCACGCGCTCCCGGGGGTGATCCTGGAGCACCGCCAGCTGGCGAAGCTGAAGAGCACCTACATCGACACGCTACCGACGCTGGTGAACAAGGACACCGGGCGCATCCACACCCGCTGGCGCCAAACCGTGGCAGCCACCGGGCGTATCAGCTCCGCCGATCCGAACCTGCAGAACATACCGATCCGCACGGAACTAGGCAGGAGCATCCGCAGCGCCTTCATCGCCCCGGAAGGCTACGAGCTCGTGAGCGGGGACTACTCACAGATCGAGCTCCGGGTGCTGGCTCACCTGAGCCGAGACGAAGTGCTGATCGACGCCTTCAACTCGAATCAGGACATCCACACGCGCACGGCCATGGAGATCTTCGAGGTCGACGAGGAGGACGTGGACGCCGAGCTGCGACGCCGCGCCAAGGCCGTGAACTTCGGCGTGATCTACGGTCAGGGCGACAGCGGTCTCGCCAAGAGCCTGGGCATTGGCCGCGCCGAGGCGAGCTCGTTCATCGCAGCCTATTTTCGCCGCTATCGAGGCGTGAGGAGCTTCATGGACGAGACCCTCGAGCACGCTCGCGCAGGCGGCTCGGTGCGCACCATCCTGGGACGCCGCCGCCTGGTCCCAGACCTGCACAGCGCCAACCGTGCCAAGCGCTTCGCGGCCGAGCGCATCGTGATGAACACTCCGATCCAGGGCAGCGCCGCTGACTTGCTCAAGCTGGCGATGCTCGCGCTATCCGAGCCGGTGACTCCGGGCGCGCGCATGATCCTCACGGTGCACGACGAGCTCGTGTTCGAGGTGCCGAAGAACGAGGTCGCCGAGGCCTGCGAGGCCATCAAGGAGGCGATGGAAAACGTCTACACGCTGGACGTTCCACTCATCGTCGAGGTCGGTCATGGGAGCAGCTGGACCGAGGCCCACTGACGCGAGCTAGACACGCCCCCTAGCCTCTTCTAGTTTGCTCCGCCCACCCCCGCGCCCCTTCGCATGCCCCACGCGTCCCAGAGTCGAAGCACTGACGTCGCCATCATCGGCGCGGGCCTCACGGGTCTGTCCGCTGCGCACGCCCTGGAGGCGATGGGGCGCGACTATCGACTGCTCGAGCGACTCCCCCACGTTGGAGGCCACGCGATCACCCTGGAGGAGGGCGGCTATCGCTTCGACCGCACAGGACACCTGCTGCACCTGCGCGATCCTCGAATGCGCGAGAGGGTCATCGCCTGGGTCGGAGCCCACGTGGAGGTGCAGCGCCGCAGCGCGGTGTTCTCCCATGGCGTGTACACACGCTACCCGTATCAGGCGAACACCTACGGTTTGCCTCCAGAGGTCGCGAACGAGTGCCTGCTTGGCTTCATTCAGGCGCATTTCCGCAAGGACAAACCCGAGGCGAAGAACTTCGAGGAGTTCTGCCGGCTACACTTCGGCGACGGGATCAGTGACCACTTCATGATCCCCTACAACTGCCGGCTGTGGGGCGTACACCCGCGGGAGATCACCGCCGAGTGGTGTCAGCGCTTCGTGCCCCTGCCCAAGCTGGAGGACGTCGTCGCGGGCGCAGTGGGCCTGAACGATCGCGAGCTCGGCTACAACACGCACTTCGTCTACCCCGAGCGCGGCATCGGAGCGTTACCCCAGGGCATGCTGGATGCCCTGCCGGAGCGGAGCCGCGCCGAGCGCTTGGCCCTCGACACGCGGATCCAGCACATCGACGCCGACGCCAGGCGACTCATCCTGAGCGAGGGCGAACTCGAGTACCAGCAGCTGATCAACACTGCGCCGCTGGATGTCCTGCTCTCGCTCCTCGACCTGCCCGAGGAGGTCGCCGCGGCAGCCGAGCGACTGCGGTGCACCCACCTCTACTACCTGGACATCGCGAGCAAGGCGCCGAGCGGCAAGCCCTTGCACTGGGTGTACGTGCCCGAGGCGCGCTACCCGTTCTACCGCGTGGGCTGCTACTCCAACTTCAGCCCCGCGATGGCGCCCGCAGGAGGCTCCTGCTTCTACGTCGAGCTAGCGAGCCGCGAGCAACCCGATCTCGAGCAGCTGCTGCCAGACGTGACGCGAGGCCTGGTGCAGATGCAGCTCTTGCCCAACGCCGAGGCCTTGGCCTTTGCCCGACTTCGGCGCATCGACCACGCCTACGTGATCTTCGACCACGACTACTACGGCGCGCTCCACGTCATCCGCCCCTTCCTCGCGCGTCGAGGCATCATCTCCGCGGGGCGCTATGGCGGCTGGAACTATTCATCCATGGAGGACGCACTGCTCTTCGGTGAACGAGCCGTGAGCGAGCTGCAGAGCGAACAGGCATGAACCCCGAAGTCTCCATCGTCATCCCGGTCTACAACGAGGAAGCCATTCTCCACGCCGCCGTGGTCGACCTGCGAGAGCGCCTCAAGCCGCTGAATTGGCACTACGAAGTAATCCTGGCGGAAAATGGCTCCAGGGACCGCACTCTCCAGCTCGCCGAGCAGCTGAGCCAGAAGTATCCCGAGGTGCGCTTCCTGAGCGTCGGCGAGCCGAACTATGGTCTCGCCCTGCGCCGCGGCATCCAGCAGGCGCGAGGGACGTTCGTGCTGTGCGACGAGATCGACCTCTGCGACACGGACTTCCATCAGCGGGCGATCGAGCTGCTGCGCGACGATCGAGCCGAGCTGGTGATCGGCTCCAAGTTGATCGCGGGTGCGGAGGACGAGCGCCCCTGGGCGCGCCACGCCGCGAGCATCGTCTACACCTCGCTGCTGCGCGTTCTCCTCGGCTTCAAGGGCACCGACACCCATGGCCTGAAGGCCTTCCGCAGGGACAAGCTGCTGGAGCTGGTGGACGCCTGTGTCGTCGACAAGGACGTGTTCGCCAGCGAGTTCGTGATCCGCGCCTATCGCGCGGATGTCCGCGTGATCGAGATCCCGGTGCGCGTGATGGAGAAGCGCCCGCCGTCGATCAACCTGTTCAAGCGCGTGCCGAACGTGCTGAAGAGCGTCGTGAAGCTCACGGTGGCGATCCGTCTGCGCTGAGCGCGCTGGTCACCAACGCTCGATGCGCCAGCCGCGTCGACGGGCGACACGCTGCAGACGCGAGTCTGGGTTCACGGCCACCGGGGTCTCCACGCGCTCGAGCAACGGCAAGTCCGTGATGCTGTCCGAGTAGAACACGGCGCCGTCCAGGCTCACGCCGTGGCGTTGGGCTTCCCGCTCCGTCAGCGTGACCTTGCCGGGCCCGTAGCACATGGGCTGTTGCACCTTGCCGGTGAAGCGGCCCTCGGCGACCTCGATGCGTGTGCAGATCACGTGCTCGATGCCCAGCTCCGCAGCCAGCGGCAGCGCGGCGTAGGGCGTGGCGCCGGTGACGATCGCGACCCAGTCACCGGCCTGCTGATGCCGCTCGACGGCGCGGCGCCCGGCGTCGCAGATCAGCGGGCGCACGTACTGGTCGTGGACCTCGCGCATGGTCTGCTCGAGCCAGTCCTCGCGCCGCCCGCGGAAGCCCTGCATCGCCTGCTCCGCGACGCGCTCGGCGTTCACTACCCCGAAGGTGTACTGCAGGAGCCACCAGGCCACGCGCAGTGCGTCCCGCTTGCGCACGTGACCACGGTCCCGCTGGTGACGCATGTAGAGCGACGCGGTGTCCTTGCGGATCAGCGTGCGATCCATGTCGAACAGCGCCGCCTTGCGCGCCGCTCCGAGGTCTTCGGTGTGCTGGGGATCGCTCATCGTTTGGTCTTCGTGTACGTACAGCGAGAGTCTCAGGATGCAAGCCCTACCCATCGACCAAGTGCTCCCGGAGATCGGCGAACGCCTGCGCGAAGCCGGACGCGTGGTGATCGAAGCTCCGCCCGGCGCGGGCAAGAGCACGCGGGTTCCCCTGACCGTCCTCGAGCAAGTGCCGGCGGGTTCTCGGGTTTGGGTGAGTGAGCCCCGTCGTCTCGCCGCGCGTCTGCTCGCGAGCCGCGTCTCCAGCGAGCTCGGCAGACCACTCGGGGATCCGGTGGGCTACGCGGTGCGCTTCGAGCGTCGCATCACCCAGGACACGCGGCTCATCTACGCGACCACCGGCGTCCTGCTGCGCGAGCTCCTCGCGCCACCAGGCGAGCGTCGGGAGCCGCCGGGCGCGGTGGTGATAGACGAAGTGCACGAGCGCAGCGTGGAGACGGATCTGCTGCTCGCGCTGCTCCGCGAGGAGTACCTCGTTCGCCCTGAGTTCAAGCTCGTGGTGATGAGCGCAACCCTCGACGCCGAACCCATCGCGGAGCTGCTGAGTCACCCCGACCACGGACCCTGCCCGCGCGTGCGCAGCGCCGGCCGAATATTCCCCTTGGAAATATTGCACGAGGCGCAAGCCGATGAGCGACCGCTGGAGAAGCGAGTGGTGGGCGCGGTCCGCCAGCACCTGAAGCGAGGCCCTCAGGGTCACGTCCTCGTGTTCCTGCCCGGCGCCCGGGAGATCCGCGCCTGCCACGCCGCGCTGGAACCCCTGGCGCGGGAGGCAGCCTTCACGCTATGCGACCTGCACGGCGACCTGGATCTGAAACAGCAGAACCTGGCGGTCTCCGACAGCGATCGACGCAAGGTCGTGCTGAGCACCAACGTCGCCGAGTCTTCGGTGACGGTCCCCGGCACGACCGGTGTCATCGACTCGGGGCTGGCGCGCGTCGCCAGGCACTCGCCCTGGACGGGCCTGCAGAGCCTCCGACTCGAAAAGATCAGCCAAGCCTCGGCGACTCAGCGCGCTGGACGCGCGGGACGTACCGCTCCAGGCCTGGTGCAGCGCCTGTACACCCAGGGCGATCTGCAGACACGGCCCGACTTCGACGCGCCAGAGATCTGCCGCGCGGATCTGGCCAGCTTGCTGCTCGAGCTAGGCTGCGCGGATGTGAGGGTGAGCGATCTGACCTGGCTCTCGGCTCCCCCCGAAGCCGCCCTGAGTGACGCCCAGCGACTGCTGGAACGGCTGGGGGCCATCGAGGGCAGAACCGCGACCGACCTCGGTCGACGCATGCAGCGCCTGCCGCTGCCGCCCCGCCTGGCCCGTGTCCTGCTCCGCGCGGAAGAGCTCGAGGTAGCTGCGAGCGGCGCGCTGGCCGTCGCGCTGCTCGGCGAGCGGGACATCCTCGCGCGCTCCCCATTGGGCCCAGGCAGGCCGGGAGCACCGCGGGGCGTGGACGCGAGCGGCGACTCGGACGTGGCGGAGCGGATGGAGCGTTTTCAGCTCGCCCGGGAGGACCGGTTCAGCGCCCACAGCGCACGCAGCCTCGAGCTCAACCTGGGGTCCGTGAAGAGCGTCGCGCGGGCCGAACAGCAGCTGCTCCGCGCCCTGGCCGACCACGGCGAGCCGAGCGACCGCTGTCCTCTGGCCGAGGTCGACTCGCGGGTGAGCCAGGCGTTGCTCAGCGGCTTCCCCGACCGAGTCGCCGCGCGCAAGAGCACCTCTGGGGCCCGGGAACGCACGAGTCGCGATCTGACCTTCATGAGCGGTCAGACCGCGCGCCTCTCGGAGCAGAGCGTCGTCCATCACGCGCCGTTGTTGATCGCGCTGGAGGTCGTGGATCGACGGGGAAGCGGCGGACCAGAGGTGACCCAGGCCTGCGCCATCGAAGAGGACTGGTTATTCGATGGCTACCCGGAGCTGTTCAGCGACAGGGACGAGCTCGTCTTCAACCCAGACACGTCGCGCGTCGAGCGCATCGCGCGCATCTACTACGGCTCGGTGTGCATCGACGAGCGCAAGGCCGCTGCACCTCCCGGGCCCGACGCCGCGCGCGTGCTCAGGGACTGGGTGCTCACCCGTGGCCTGAAGCAGCTCGATCCCAAGGACCGGCTCGGCGAGCTCGCTGCCCGCATCGAACTCTGCCGCGCGGCGGACGCTGCGCTCTCTCCCCCGCAAACCCGCGAGAGCCTGCTGGACATTTGCCTCGCGGAATCGGCTGACCTGAGTGAGTTCAAGACGCAGGAGATCGCCGACGTGGTCCAGAGTCGCCTCTCGCCGGAGCTGATCGCGGCGCTGTACCGGGATGCCCCGGCAGAGATCCGCCTGCGAGGCGGGCGCAAGACGCAGGTGCACTACACCGGCGGTAGCGGGCCCTGGGTGCAGTCCTTCCTGCAGGACTTCTTCGGCAGCAGCGAGACTCCGCGCATCGGAGGCGGGCGTGTGCCCCTCACCTTGCACCTCCTGGCTCCGAACCGCCGCGCGATTCAGGTCACCCAGGACCTGGCGGGCTTCTGGCAGCGTGTCTACCCAGAGCTGAGACGTCAGCTGAGCCGTCGCTACCCCAGGCACGCGTGGCCGGAGGACGGAGCGACCGCCGAGCCCCCGCCGCCGCGACCGCCGAGGTCACCGGGCAAGCGCTAGAACGAGTCGAACCAATGAATCCACGCGGCACCACCAGCCTCGGCGGTGGCGCCTCAGAGCTTCTTCTTCATGCGCGCGAGGAGCTTCAACGCATCGAGGGGGGTCAGACGATCGACGTCGACGTTGCGAAGCGTGTCCAACACCTCGTGCCCCTTGGCGTCGGGCTCTGGGGTCGCGAACAGATCGAGCTGCGGTCGCGCCCGATGCTTCTTGGGTCGCGGAGCGTCCGCGGCGACGGACTCCCGCTGGGTGCCCTCGAACGACTCGAGCAAGCCTCGCGCCCGCCCCAGCACCGCCTCGGGGATCCCGGCGAGCTTGGCGACCGCAATGCCGTAGCTGCGACTCGCTGCGCCGCTCACCAGGCGATGCAGGAACACGATGTCGCCATCGAGCTCCCGAGCGCTCACGCTGTGGTTGGCGACGTGCTCGCTGTTCTGCCCCAGCGCCGTCAGTTCGTGATAGTGGGTCGCGAACAGCGCGCGGCATCCGATGGCTTCATCCAGGTGCTCCGCGACGGCCCACGCGATGGCAAGCCCATCGAAGGTCGACGTCCCCCGCCCGATCTCGTCGAGGATCACCAGGCTGCGGTCGCTCGCCGAGCGGAGGATGTCAGCGGTCTCCCGCATCTCGACCATGAAGGTGCTCTCACCCCGGGCGAGGTTGTCGCTGGCTCCCACCCGCGACAACACTCGATCGACGAGACCCACACGCGCGCGCCTCGCAGGCACGAAGGCGCCCATCTGCGCCAGAACCGTGATCAGCGCAACCTGCCTGAGCAAGGTGCTCTTGCCCGCCATGTTCGGACCGGTGACGATCCACAGGCGCTCGGCGTCTGCGTCGAGCGCAACGTCGTTGGGCACGAAGCGGCCGAGCGCCGCAAGCCGCTCGACGACTGGGTGCCGCGCGTCCTCCAGGACCAGCGCCTTGCTCTCATCTATTTCCGGACGGCAATAATCGTGGCGATGGGCGAGCTCAGCGTGGCTGGCCGAGACGTCCCAGCGCGAGACCCGCTGCGCCAACGCCTTGATGCGTGGCGCTGCCTCGGCCGCCCGAGCGACCAGCACTCGGATCAGCTCGAGCTCTCGCTCGCGGTGCCTGTCCTCGGCGCTGCCAATCGCCTCGGACAGCTCGTCCAGCTCCGGCAAGGTGTAGCGCTCCCCGCTCGCCACCGTCTGCTTGCGCCGCCAGTCCCCCGGCACCTTCTTGGCCTGGGAGCGCCCGACCTCCACGTACCAGCCGAAGACCCGGGTGTAGCGGATCTTCAGCTTCGGCAGGTCGAGCTCCGTCCTGAGCCGCGCCTCCAACTCGACGATGCTCTGGGTGCCATTCTTCCGCAGGGTATCGAGCCTCGCGAGCTCCCCGTCGTAGCTCGGCAGGAACACGCCGCCATCCTTCGGCAGCGCCGGGGGGCGTTCGACCAGGGCGCTCGAGAGCTCCGTCTGGAGCTCGGCGACGCAGTCCACCTTCGACGCCAGCAACCCGAGCGCCTCGAGCATGCTCTCGTCCCGTTGCTCGGACAGCAGCCTGACGACCTCCGCGGCGGCGCTCAGCCCATCACGCAGCGCGCCTAGGTCGCGTGGGTTCGCCTCACCGAGCTCGGCGCGCGTCGCGAGGCGCTCCAGATCGCCGACCCCGCCCAAGAGCACCCCCAGCTCAGCGCGCAGCGCGGCGTGCACGACGAACAGCTCCACCTGGTCCAGGCGCCGTCGAATCGCCTCCACGCCGAGCAGGGGCGCGAGCAGACGCCGGCGCAGGAGACGCGCCCCGCCCGGGGTCTTGGTGTGGTCGATCACGTGGAGCAGGCTGGTCCGCTTGTCTCCGCTCATCGACTGGACGAGCTCGAGGTGACGCTGCGCGGTCGGATCGATCACCAGGTGGCTCTGGGGATCCCAGCTGCCGATCCGACGCACCGGCAGCTCGGTCAGCGGGTTGCACGCGGCGGCGAAGCGCAGGGCTCGCGCGGCAGCCACGGCGGCCTGAGCCCCGAGGCGCTCCGCGTCCCCCGCGAGCTTGCCCAGGGTTCCGCTCACGGCGTCGCTCTCGAGCGGTTGATCCTCACGGAACGCGACCTTGCCGACGACCTCCCGGAGCGCTGACTGTGCCGCGGAGCGCTGCTCTTCGCTCGAGCCCGAGCTGAAGCCGACCACCACCTCGCTCGGCGCCGCTCGACCTAGCTCGCCGAGTACTGCCGTGAGATCGCCGACCTGCGCAGCAACGAGCTCCGCCGTCGAGAGATCCAGCAAGGCGATCCCGACCTCGTCTCCCGTCACCTCGAGCGCCGCGAGCCAGTTGTTGCGACCTGCCTCCAGCTGATCGCGATCGGTGACCGTGCCGGGCGTGAGCACCCGGATCACCTCGCGGGGCACCAGGCCCTTGACGGTCGACGGGTCCACCATCTGCTCGCAGATGGCGACCTTGTGACCATGCTCGAGTAGCTTCGCCACGTAGCTGTGAGCTGCGTGGTGGGGGAAGCCAGCCATCGGGATCTCGTCGGGCTTGCCCTTGTTGCGGCTCGTCAGCGTCAGCTCGAGCAGGCCGCTCGCGACGACTGCGTCGTCTTCGAACAGCTCGTAAAAGTCTCCCATACGGAAGAACAGGATCGAGTCTGGATACGCTCGCTTCGCAGCCTGGAACTGCTGCATCAGCGGCGTGCTTCGCGCACCCATGCGGGACTTATCCCAGAGCCTGGGAACGCACACAAGCCACGCCGTGCGTCGGCTGACCCGGCGGGCGAAGCACTAGAAGAACAGCCTCGAGACCGACAGCGACCGCAGGCTGACCATAACCAGGCCCTGAGTCGCGGCGTCCGTGATCGCCAGTTCTCCGGTCTGTGGCAGCAGCGTCATCGAATAGGGACTGACCTGGGAGCTCTGCGACGCCAGGCTGATGCTGAGGGGAACGAACCCGCCGACCACCTGCCACGAGAAATGCATCCCGCGAACCGACGGCTCCTGGCCCTGATACACGACGAAGCGATGGGTCAGGTTCTGGAAAATGCACTCCGACGGCGCGCTGCCCGTGGTTCGACAGGCGACGGCGTTGGGGTCCGGCACGCTCACTAGCTCGCCATCCTGCTCCAGCGTCACCTTCGCCTGACCGAAGCCAGCGCAGCTGTCGTTGGCACAGCTGATCTCGTAGACCCGGCTCTTGAACAGGCTCTTCGCGTCATCCGGGTCGCGCACGCATCGATCCGTGTCCGGATCGCGCTCGACGCGATGGCGGTATCCGCTGCGAGACCCCGTCAGCACCCACTGGTGCCCGACGCGCACGTCGTAGCTCATTGCCCCGGGGAAGCAGCATTTGAGCACCTCGACGGCGCGCGGCGTCTCCCGAGGCTCGACCTTCAGGTGATCCTCGTACGCTTCCACGATCGACAGGTCACGAGACGTGGTCGGCTTCTCCGGTGTGCCGAAGATGGTCTTGCAGGCGCGGAAGCCCCCGCCACCGTCACAGCTCTTGCCGAGATCCGTCTTCCAGTAGTCGTCGTCCTCGTCCAGCAGCGGTTGAGTGATGCTCAGGTAGTCGTTGTAGTGTGAGGAGAAGGTCTCGAGATCCGCCGCGTCGACCGCGAGCTCGTCCTCACCCACCTGGCGAGTCAGGTCGCTGTCCTGTACGCCGCGGCCACAGAAGGCGCCCCCGCTGTCTCGGAACTCCAGGGCATCGGCGCTCAGGTAGCCTGCGGGCCGCTGCAGGATGATGCCCTCGTAGGTGAGGGACATCTCCTCCTCGAGGCTGAACGCTCGAGGCTCGTTCGTGATCAGCGCCAGTGAGCTGGCCGTGGCGCTGGCAGGGTTCGTCGGCAGCACATTCGTCGCGTCGGCGGAGCCAATGTATTTCCGCGTAGCAACAAACAGCTCGGCCGGGGAACCATCGGCGAAGTTCGTGGCCAGGAGCTTCGGGTGCAATGGCCCGTCACCCTCCGTGCCGACCTCCAGCGCGCGATTGTCCTCGTTGGCTAGCCGGGGCAGAGCCCGGACGCCCGGTGACCTCAGGCCGAAGCGCGAGCTCGTCGCCAGCATCGTGGCGCTCCGAGCGCGGTGGGTCTCCACCATGTTGCAGCTCGCCTCGCCGGTCACCGTCGGCACGCCGTCTTCCTGCCCGTCCTCGGTATAGTACGCGACGCTGTTCGGATCGCCGAAGCAGCCACGGAAGTCCGGGGTGGACTTGGGGTTCGCCTCGATGGGTCGACGGCACGGCTCGTCGTAGTCCTCGACGTCGATCACGGCGATCTGGCCGCTGGTCAGGGCGAGCATGCCAAAGATCCCGCGCAGCTGACCAGGGCGAGCCCCATCGGACTGCTGCCCGTCAGGTCGATACTGCGCACCCAGCGCGTCGTCGTTCAGCGGATCGCAGAGCTGCGCCCCCAGGCCGACCCCGTTGGCATCCAGCACGGGGATGTCCCGTTGGACGAACTGAATGCTGCGCACCGGTGCGTCGAAGGCGATGCGATCTGGAGGCTCGAACGGCATCAGCTTGGCGCGCGGGCGGACGATCGGCGTGCGATTCGCCGAGTCGAGGCTAACGTCGAAGGCCATCACGCTGCCAGCGAGCTCATCCGTCGCATACACAAACCGCTTCCCCGCGGAAGTAATCGGCGACACCCCCACGGCCGAAGTGGTGATGGTGTCCCCTGGCCGATCCAGGCGCACGGGCAACAGCGGCTCTACCTCCCGCATCGCGCACACGTCGCTCACGTCGATGCGGTGGAGGATTGGCGCGCCCCGGTCGGTGACGTAGAGCGTCTCGCGATCCAGAGCGATACCTCCCGGATACGGTGTCCAGTTCGTGCGCTCGTAGGGCTGCACCTCGGGCACGCGATCCAGATCGTCCGGGACCTGTTGGGGGGGAGGCGCGGCGGGCGTGACGCCGTTCAGCTTCAAAGCCACGTCCGGCTGACAGTAGTCGAAGGACCCAGGCTCGGCGTTGAGGATACGCTGCGCGTCGAGCACCCACACCTCGCCCCAGTCGGGCAGCGTCACGAGCAACTTGCGCCGTCCTGGCGGCGACGCCTCCACGCTCAGATCCGCAGGGCAAAGCCTGCCCTGCTGGAGCGCGGGATCACCCGCCGCCTGATCGCCACCGCAGCTCGCGCGCTGACTGCCATCGGCTGCCGGCGGATCCACGAGCACTCGCAGCTCACCGGGCGCCACTGGAAGCGCGCAGGCCGACCAGGTGCTCAGATCTCTTGGTGGCTGATTGGCCGAGGGCTGGTCGATGCAGGAAGACGGCAACGCGAAGATCCCCTCGCGGCCCAGCTCTCCCACGCCCACGAAGGTCGCCTGACCGCCAGGCGTGGATGCGATGCCCGTTGGCTGCGCGCCGATGGGCAGGAAGTTGAAGCCAGGACTGCCAGGGTCCACGTCCTCCACGCGCCCGCGCGACAGGTTGACCACGGCGACCTCGCCGCGCGTCGTCTGGGTCACGAGGGCAAGCAGCTGATTCAGCTCCCCCCCATCGTCGCCATCGTCGTAGTCGGGGCAGTCGTCGATGGGCCGTCCCGGGCGATCGACGTCGTGGTCGTTGCGGCAGACGAACGCCACCTCACCGCTGCGCTCCAGAGAGCGCAGCGGCAAGCTGACGGGTGCGTCCTGGCAGGCGACGAGCCAACCAGCGCACAGCAAGCCGAGCACGCTCTGAACCTCGCGGCGAGCAGTCCAACCGGCAACCTTGCGGAAATGCGTTCGGTTCACTTCGAGGCCCTCGGAGCAGTCGGTGCGCCCACCGTAGCCAGGAACGAACCGTAGCTGGGGCTGCCCTGATCGAGGTCCAAGACCCCGATGTAGGAGTCCGTGAAGTGGGCGAGGTAGCCGAAGGCGTGCTGCTCGGACGTGCTGAGCGACACGTCGGTCGCGAACGCATGTGGCCCGCGCCCCGTCTGAAAGACTGACTCGACACGCCCCGTGTCTGGCTGAATCACGTACAGCTTTCGAGAGTCGAAACAGATCACGAACAGCCGTCTTTCCTTCCGGCGACAGGGGTCATCGGCGGCCTGGGTCGGGTTGCAGCGAGCCAGTACCTCGCCGCTGACCACTCGACTCGGACCGGTGGAGAGCACCAGCGAGTCGAAGAACTGCGGCAGCTCCGAGCCGTTCTCGCGCGTGCGCCCGCGCAGCAGCGAAGCGGGCGTCCGATTCGCGACGTACACGTCCAGAGGCACATCGTCCTTGCATGCGTCGAGACACTCGGTCTGGGTGGCGATCGCGTCACTCGAGGTGTCTCCAGCCGCCGTCAGGCAGGTGGCCTCACAGGACTCCCGCGTCGTCGCGTCGACACCCAGACCACGGGAGTCGAAGCCCAGGGAGTTCGCGGACACCGGGACGCTGCCCGAACGCGTGATGAACGGTCGCGGGTCGTTCGACTCCACGTCATCGTAGTAGCGCAGGAGCTCGATGGACGCCGCGTTGCGGAACGACACCAGGAAGGACGGCCGCGAGGAAGCGAAGAGCCGTGACCCCAGCGGCTCGGGGTTGTTGACGACACCCACGGCGCCCGAGGGCATGCCGTCCACCACGAACTCGAGCTGAGGCCCCTGCTCCCAGGAATTGACGAACAGGGACGCGCGCCCGGAGCTCTGGTGAGTGACGACGATGGCCTCGGCGTCAGGCGTTGCAGCGATTCCGTACGGTTCCGGGGGCATGCGCAGATCCCGGGTATTCTCCGCGTCGGAGTCGTCGCCCCTCCGGTGGTCGTCGTCGCACGCGCCATCGTTGCCCGCTTGGCCGCAGTCGAACTCGGCGCCGACGGCGTCGAGGTAGTGAAGCGTCGCGTCGCCACGCACTGGCACGAAGACCCGCAGTCCTTGCCGAGTGGCACAGTAGCCCGCGTAGCTCGCGCCCATGTCGGCGCCCGCTTGCGTTTCCAGCCAGGGGCGGCATTGCCCGCTCGAGCAAGTTCCCTGGGGATCATCCATGGACGCCGTACAGCCCACGAACTCCCGCTCGCTGGTGCTGGGATCATCCCCGTCGTCCCACTCCTCCCGAACCAACACGTCCGTCGCGAAAGCGCCGATGCCGATGCTCTGTTCGAGGAGATTGCCACCAGACGGTGGACGGGAAGGGTTGATCGCCTTGCAGCGCCCTGGGGCCAGATGCAGTTCCGCGGCCGACTTCAGGCCAAGACCACCGCACTCAGGGTCGGAGGACGTGTCCACCGCAAGCTTGCGCAGCGCCGGCAGGTCGAACACTTGGAACGAGCCCGCGTTGAACTGCAGATCGAAGTCGCTGTTGGCAACGAGGAGCTGGTTCCTGTCAGGCGTGACCGCGACGCCCACAGGGAAGTAGATCCGATCGAGCGGAGGCTCGGGGCCGTCACCAGGTGCAAAGCAGCCTTGGGCTCCCAGGAGCAGCAAGCAGGTAAGAAGACGTCGCATGTGTAGTGGCTTGGCTCCCCGCGCGCCCAACCGTGGCAGGCTACCGCGCCCGGCGAGCCAGGCTTCGGTGCGGGCGAACTTCAGGGCTGTTCAGCTGGCAGGCCTCATAGCGAATTGTGAGCCGGGTTTCACTAAGGAAGTCGGGTCGATGCTCCTGCCGGAGCGGGCCCGGGAGGCTACGCCTTGACCCCGAGACCTGCGCGGGTCAAGCGCGAGTTCTCCGTGGTCACTGCTCAGCCGCTACGAGCCATCGCCCCGCTCGGTGGTTTCGCGCCCACGACAGGCAAAAAGCCTACAAAACGCCTGCACCCGCCTGGATCGGGCGGGTGCTCTCGAGAGGACGGCCGGCTCACTCGCGTCTCGGTGGTGGCTCAGCGGTCGCGGCGCTGGTGGTTCAGTCCAGCGGGGCGCTGCGGTGATGCGCAACCGAGGTTGCTCCCGCGGCGACGCCGCGCTGGGTCAATGAGCGTCAGGCGATATCCAAGATGATCACTCCACGCTCGGGCTTTTCTTCTTCACGCTCCACCTTCGGACGTGGCCGATCGTAGTCGAGGGGTAGCTCGAGCCGCGGTCGGTTCACGTCGCGCTGGCGGCGCTCCTCCTCCTCTAGTCGGCGTATTTGCTCGATGATGAAGGGCGGTAGCATCGCGACCTCGCTTCGGTTAAGAGCCCTGGCTAATCCAAGGCAGCACTTGTTACTGTAATAACGCTGAACTTGTGGTCAAGTTCGCTCCGCGAGCGCTCCAAATAAGGTGCGCAGAGGGCGGACATTGCAGGCTTCTGGTCGAGACGTTCCAGAACAAGCAGGGTTTGATTGCGTTTCCACCGTTGGCGAACGTGAGTTGCCCCGAGACGCCGCGGAATGCGCGAGCGAGCGTGTCTCGTGGCGAGACCGCTGGAGTGGGAGCCTTCAACGCAAGCATTGCGCGCCCGACGTGGCGGATGGCATCGGTCATGGGTTCGACGGTCGGAGCGAGCCTCTGGGTTCATGCGCTGCTCAAAGCAGCTGAACGGCCAGCGCGACCAAAGCCCAAGGCCTGCCAGCACTCGAACGTTAGTGCGTGTCCGTTTGCAGCCGCTGACGAGCGACTGAGCACCGAGTCAACCGCTCAGTCACTCCAGGTCCAAGGTCGTGTTCCCCTGCTATGGTTCGCGCAGTGATCAGCGAGGTCGGCAGAGCGGCGGGGAGCCGGGGGATCGCGTGGATGCTGCTGCTCACGGGTCTGCTGCTCGTCTCTCGCACCGCGCTCGGCGCCTTCAGCCTGAATGACAGCAGCTGGGAAGGCACGAGCGATCTGCTCACCCTCGCCCGAGACAAGCTCGGCAAACAGCGAGTGCAGCTGGTCGCGACCTTGGATTGGGGCGAGCTGAAGCCCGCCGATGGGGTGATCGTGATCCACCCGGAAGTGGACATCGACTACGACGAAGCCAGCGCGTTCATGCGAGACGGGGGTCGCATCGCCGTGCTCGATGACCACGGCAAGGGCGCGAGCTTCCTCGAGCGCTTCCAGATCCAGCGTATTTCCGCGCCGATACGACCGGCGATCGCGCTTCGCCAGAATCCGAACCTGCCGATCGCGATGCCCGCGGTGCAGCAAGTCGCTGGACACGAGCAAGGACGACATCCCGTCGTGCGGGACGTCCAGCAACTCGTCACCAACCACCCCAGCGGGTTCCGACACCCCAACCTCACCCCCGTGCTCACGATCCCGGCCGTCGGCGAGCCCGACGTGACCTTGGCAGTGACGGGGATCATCGCCGACAGGGGCCGCCTCTTCGCGATGGGGGATCCCTCGGCGTTCATCAACTTGATGCTGCGCTATCCGGGTAACCGCGCGTGCGCCGAGGGACTCATCGACTACCTGGTCGAAGACGACTCATGGGGCAAGCGCCAGGGCCGACTCTTCATCGTCGTGAATCGCTTCAAGCAGACCGGACACTTCGGTGGACGCTCGGGGCTCGCGCAGGAGCTTGACGAGTACTGGGAGGGCTTCAAGGAGCTACTCAGCGAGACTCACGACGACGGGTTGCCTGACTGGATCGCACTGACGATCGGTGGGTTGATCGCGCTGAGCGGCGTGGTCTGGATGGGGAGCATCGCGACCCGGAGCTACAAACGCCTCGCCCCCCGCTATGCGCGTCAGACACCGCTGGTGGCCCAGGGCGGTATCGCTGGACGAGCCGCGGTGCTCTCGGCGCCAACCACCCACCGCGCTCTCGCCATGCTGGAGCTGAAGGCCGCCCTCTCGGAGCGTTTGGCCGAGCGCCTGGAGCTCACCAACCCGGGCACCAGCGAGGTCATGCACCAGCTCGAGCAACGCGGCGTGCAACCGGCGACGCTGGGTGAGCTTCGCCGACTGCTTGGCGAGCTCGGGCGAATCGAGAATGCCGTGGTCGCCTCTCAACCCTTACGCGTGACGGCGCCCGGCGTTCGGCGTATGCGGGAGGACATCACTCGTTTGTTGAGCGACGTGGAGGAACAGCTCGGGAGAGCCGCGTGAGTCAAGCACTGCAAGTAAGCGAAATCGAAGCGGCGCGGGAGCGCTTGAGTGAGGTGAGACGCCAGGTCGGGCGAGTCTACATTGGAGCCGTTGCCCCGGTCGACCTGATGCTGGTCAGCCTCCTCGCGCGCGGGCATGTGTTACTCGAAGGCGTCCCAGGCGTGGCCAAGACCACGCTCGTCAAGGCCTTCGCGACGGCCCTCGGTTGCTCCGTGCGACGCATTCAGTTCACGCCGGATCTTCTCCCTGCGGATATCACTGGGACGTACGTGCTATCGCCCCGCGACGGCACGTTCTCACTGCGCGCAGGCCCGGTGTTCGCCAACGTCGTGCTGGCGGACGAGATCAACCGCGCGCCGGCGAAGACACAGTCAGCGTTGCTCGAGGCGATGCAGGAGCGGCAGGTGACGATCGAAGGGGACCGCTTCGAGCTACCCAATCCGTTCTTCGTGCTGGCGACCCAGAACCCGATCGATCTGGAGGGCACCTACCCGCTACCGGAAGCTCAGATCGATCGCTTCCTGGTTCGCGTCGCGATGGGCTATCCGAGCACCGGTGAAGAGGTGTCGATGCTGAAGGCCCATGGGGTGGCCACGCCTGAGCTCGGCTCCGTGCTGAACTCCGCCGACGTGCTGCATCTGCAGTCGATTGCCGCCCGCGTTCACGTCGAAGATGACATCTTCGAGTACGCGGTGAACCTGACCGCCTTCACGCGCAATCACTCCAAGGTCGTGCTCGGTGCGTCACCGCGCGCTTCGCTCGGGCTGCTCCGCGCCGCCAAGGCGCGGGCCGTGCTGACGGGCAAAGGCTACGTGGCGCCCGAAGATCTGCGTGAGATCGCCGAGCCGGTCCTGGCCCACCGTCTCGTCATGGTACCCGAGCTGGAAGGCGATCACCGCGCGCGAGCGAGCATCGTTCAGGAAGCCCTGTCCAAGGTGGGGTATCGCCGTGCAGTCCGGCCCGTCTGACCACTGCCGCGAAGCGCTGGGCGCTCCCGCGGCGCGAGGTCAGCGCCGGCTTTAACTTGGTGTAACCGACACGGCGCCGGCAAACTACGCGAGCGCGGGCGTTGACACGCCCCGCCGTGGACGGTCCCTGTGGAGCGTCGGCGAGCCGGCCCAACGTAGCATCGCCCCCTGCTCCGGGGGTGAGAGTTCACTGAAGGAGACCCTGATATGAAGAGTTGGTTTTTGGGATTGGTGCTGGCCAGCGCGAGCGCTGTCGCGGTTGGCTGCGGCGGCGGCGCAATCTCCCCAGACATGGTCAAGCGCGCTCAATCCCATGACGCTTCCGCGTCGGAGGCAACGATGATGCATGGCAAGCAGCTGTTCGAAGCCAAGTGCGGAACCTGTCACGCGCTCCCCGCTCCATCCTCCCACAGCGCCGAGGAGTGGCCCGACTGGGTCAAGAAGATGGCTCCGCAAGCGAAGATCTCCGGAGAAGACGAGAAGGCCGTGCTCCACTACCTACTGGGCGCGAGCGGAGGCTGAAGCCTCGAGGCTCAATCGCCGCTCGCGCGCCCCGCGGGGTGCGCGGCGGCGAGCCTGGGATGCAGTCCGGCCGTCGGGGCGCGACCGCCATGGGCGCCGCAGCGCCGCGTCGCGCCCAGCTTGGTTCCCTAGCCAGTGCGGAGCATCGCGTCGGCGGGGTTGAGGTAGGCGCCGCTCTCATCGTCGCGACGAGGCTCCCTCACCCCCAAATCCGCGGCGGACGAGGCGTCGAAGCCAGCGAGCCTGTGTTCCACCAGCCCGCGAGCATCGGGTACGGAGAGCGCATAGGCCGGCTCCGTTTCCGCCTGGAATGGGGCCTGCAGGGCGTTGGCCAGCGCGTTGCTCAGTGATCCCTGTGCGCTGGGCGGCGTCGCCTCGACGACTTCCTCCTGGGCGGCGCTCGCGTGCTCGAAGACATAGTCTCGGCTCAGCGGGTGGTTCCAAGTCAGGAAGACGGCGCCGCGGACCAACAGCCACGCGATCTGGTACGGCACGCTTGGCAGGAGCAGCAACACCGCCACCAGACCAGAGTTCAGCAGCGCGCTGCTTCCGCTCACGATCACGTAGCGGGATGCCTGCTCGCTGGTCTTTAGATCCCCACGGAAAGCCCAGTAGCGACCCAGCGTGAAGTGAATGGCTCCCCCGAGGATGCAGCCGAGCAGCGTCGCGACCGGCGCGCCAAGGCCTCCAGCGACCAGGGCCGCAACCAGGCTGAAATCAGCCAGGGTAGCGAGCGACGAGCTGGTCAGGTTGCGAAAGATGCTGCCTCTGGAGAACACGCCCGACGGCGGCGCCGCGTCGCTGAGCGCTCTCCGTCCGAAGAACAGTCGCTGCACGGCGGTGATCTGCGTCGTCGCGGCGAGCACGACCACACCGACCACGGCGAGCCGGTGTATCGGCGCGGGATCGTCTGGCACGACCACGGCCTCGATGATCGGGCTCAAGGCGACCGTCGCTCCGAGCAAGACGATACGCTCAGGGCGCTGCATCAAGCCGATGTTCGGGAACGCCACGCCCATCGCCTCACCCCGGGCCTTCACGTAGGGCACGAGCATCGACCCGACCAGCGCGAACAGCACCGGGTAGAGCACCCAGCTCTCGCTGTAGTACGCGGCGAGTCCGAGCAGCACGGCGGCTTCGCAGTAGCGATCGAGCACGGAGTCCAGCAGCGCGCCGCTCTCGCTGGTGCGATTCGTTTGCCGCGCGAGGCGACCATCCAGGAAGTCGCATACCGCAGCCCCGACGTAGAGCCAGCCACCCAGCGCGAAGCGCCCAGCGGCGAGAGCGACTCCCGCGCCTCCAGCCCACAGCAGAGACAACGTCGTGATCGCGTTGGGCGGCAGGCGGCTCTTCAGCACGAGGCCGAAGACGGGACTCATCAGCCAGGCGAAGTAGTTGCGGAGCCAGGCCCCCAGCAACAGCGTGCTGCCTCGCTTCTCCATCTCGCGATCATGGAAGCTTCCGCGCAGCGCGTTCCGCGCGGCGAAGACCGCCATACCGCCAAACACGTAGGCAAGCAGCGCCAACGCCGGAGCAGCGGCCGACCAGATGCGGGCCGTCGGGGAGAGATCCCCCTCGAGCCATGACGCTAGGTTCGATGCCACGTCCATCTTTCGCTTCCTTGGGCCCGATGCGGGCAACGTCTACCCACTTGACCAGTGGTCCTTGCAGAAATCGAACACGCCTTGCCGCGAGGTACGGCGTGTGCACGCTCAGAAGAGCCAGCCTCCGGGCCAGCGTCACTCATGGTTCTCGCGGACGCAGGCGGGTGACGAACCAGGCGTGACGACTGGCACGGGTTTTCCACCCGCGAATGACGCCACTCACGACTCGAGTCGGGATGACCCTGCATCGCTGGTGAGGTTGCAAGCAGCGTTCCCACCAACCCGGCCACCGGGATGCAGGGGGATATGCGGGTCGGAGGGCCGCGTGTCCAGTACCCGGTTCCGCGAAATCCCGGCCTTTCTTCCAGACGCCCGAGGCCGGAGGTGCGCGGGAGCCAGCGGCAGGCGCTCAAACCCTGGAGTGGAGCACAGCCGTGAGGATCGACCCCAGCGAGCGCGCAGAATGCGCGCAGTGGCGATCCGGCGCTGCGCGGACGAACCGCCTCGTCGGTGACTCACCCGGTTTTCGATCGGTTGAGGAGTAGCACTCAGGAACGCGTTTCCCTGGAGTACTCGACGGTAGCCATGCGTCCGAGCCACGGATTCATGAAGTGAACCGGATCCAGCGCGCTGCGTGCCGCGGAGGCACAGCGTGAACGACGCGGCGGAACGCCGTGAACCGGCGGTAACGGCTCTCTACTCGTCCGTCGATGACAGGCCCGTCGTGACGCTCGAGCTCGCCGGTACCGGGAGCGGGAACGCCTGCTTGAACGTGACCACGAAGTTGCCGGGAAACGTGGCGTAGCGCTCGTTGCCCAGCGGAAAGCCCCAGTCGAAGCGAAACACGATCCGGTCGAACATCGGAAACAGGCCGCGCAACCCGAAACCAACCGCGTGGTTGAGGTCGACCCGATCGAAGCCATTGAACGCATCACCCACGTCGTAGAACAGGACGCTGCCCAGCTCCGCGCCGAACAGCTGCACTGACCGGCTGCGAAACTCCAAGCTGCTCGCGATGCGGTCCTTACCGATGAAGGCAAAGCTCGGGTAGCCTCGCGGCCGTGTGTTGCCGCCAAGCTGATAGCGAAGGTTCAGGTAGTCCTGGAACCGATTGCTGATCACCCCATCGTAGACCAGTCGTCCAGCGCCGAAGCGCGGCGTTGCCACGCGCAGAGCCCCCGCCACCTCGGCGTCCGACTGGTCGAGCCTGGACGCCTCAATCCGCGAGGATCCAAGTAAACGAAACAGACCATCGCCGAGGGGCCAGGTGTACCCAAGGACGCTGTGTACACCGAGCAGGTCACGGGACGAGCCCACCGCCGTGCTGGCCGGATACACCTTGAGCAACGCTCGATGACCAAGTTGAAGGTCCTCCTGCAAGCCCAGCGTCTCGAAGTTCAGCGTCCTCAGATAGCGATTCGAGTAGGCCTCCAGGCCAACGAAGGGGCTCAGCCGCGTATCGCTCTGAGGCACCTCCTCGTCCAGGAAGATCCGACGCGCCCTGGGATCGTAGTCCTGGGCGTCCACGATGCCGTAGGCCGACCGCAACGCCTCCGCGCCCAAGGTCAAGTCGAGCTTGTTCTCGCGCCCGAACGAGCGCGTGATGGAGTACTCCCCGGCGAGCTGATCGCTTCGATACTGATAGCGCACGTCGCCAAAGCCAGTGTCCAGGCTCGCCAGCTCCCCGCCCACGAAGCGACGCACGATCTCACGTCGCCAAACCACGGTGGTTCCCCAGGCCCACTTCGTGTGGGTGCTGTAGAGCGGTTGCCCATAGGAGAAGCCACCGTAGGACCCCTCGGCTTCCCCGCTCTCGCGGTTGAAGATGACGTTGGCGATCGCAGCGGCTTGGATGCGGCTGTCGCCGACGCGAGGGTTGATGTACGTCGCGCCGGCGATATAGCGGTCGAGTTGCAGGGCGAACAGGGCACTGACCGTACGATGGGTGCCGAAGAGGTTCTCCTCGCTGGGCTGAACCAGGAGCTGCTCCAGCTTCCCGGCCTGAAGGCGCGCGTTCCAGTTCAGCCTCCGGCTCCAAACGTCTCGAGTGATGACCAAGAGCCGGACGCGATCTGGCTTGCTGCCCTTCAGCGGGACAATCAACACGACTGACAGCTGACGCAGCGCCCGAAGATTTCGCTCGGTCTCCTCAATCGTTTCCGCACGATAAGTGTCTCCCACGCGGAACAGCAGCTCGCGACGGATCACGTGTTCGCGCGAGGTGGTGTGAAACTCGTTGACGAAGTCCGGGACGGGGTCCTGCTCGTCGAAGACCTCCAGCGTGACGATGCGCACGGACTCGATGCGCTTTCCGTCGGGCCTGGGTTCCCTGGCAGCCGGCTTGCCGGCTGATTTCAGCGAGTCGAGCTCCCGCTGAATGGTGTAGCGCTCGAGCTCGGAGTAGTCGGTCTTGGCCGCGCTTTGCTGAACTGCAGCGCTGTGCTGGGCTGCAGCGCTCCCCGCGTGCAGGCCAAGCGCGAGCACGATGCCCGCGCCGAAGCGCGCCCCATGGCCGCCTGCAACGCCCAAGCGGCTCCAGCTCGCAGCAGGGTGATCCGCGAACTGGGCTCGGTTCCTCCTGGACGGTGCGAGCGCAACGCTCCCGAAGACTCGAGCGACGATGCTGTGGAGTGAGGGCGCCACGCCGGAGGAACGTAACCAGGCTTACTGGATGAAGTCACCCGTGCGATGATGCTGCGCGGTGAAGATCGACCGAGGCATCTGGCTGGGAGCGCTCGCGGGGACCTGCGTGGGCGCTCTGATAGCCGTGCTGACCCACTCCGAGCGGGCACAGCACCTCGAGCAGGAGCCCTTTCCACCGCTGGCCAGCGTCATCGAGAAGGCCCCCTCACCCCCAGAACCCGAGTCGATCGACGCACCAGCCACGGGGCTCCAGGCCAGCGTGCTGGCGCCGCTTCATTCGAGCGCGCTGCCTGCGCTCAGCGGGGACGCGCTCAGCCAGGAAGAGCTGCGCTGTGCTCGAGGAGCGCCGGACGCTTGCCTGCGGGTCGGGGAGAGCTACGCCGGTTCGTCGTCGAGCGGCGATACCAAGGCGCTGACCTTTCGCCGGCGCGCCCTGGTGCTCTACGCCGAGGGCTGCCAGCGCCGCGAGGCGCAGGCCTGTCGGCAGCTGTCGAGTCTCTACGAGCACGGGATCGGTGTCTCCCGCGACGCGAACACCGCAGCGGCGTTGCTGCAGCGCTATCTCGAGCTGTGTGCGAACAGCAAGGACGGTTGCCGAGCGGAGCGCAAGCCCTGAGCCCGAGGGGCGAGCCGTGAGTGGAGCTGGCTCTCGACCTCGACTATACACAGGCGAAGCGTCCGTTCGTCCTCGAGTAGCCCTTGCAACTGCACCCCACCCGTTCTGCCGTTGACCTCACCCTGGCGGGGATGATCGCCGTGGGCACGGCGGTCGTGGCGCGCAGCGCGCCGGCGCTGGCCTGGAGCGGGGCGATCCTGGTCGGGCTCGCGATCGCTCGCGCGGTGACCCGGCTCTCGGTCGCTCGTATCCGGGCTGCTGGGTTCGAGATGCTGTGGCGGCAACCGGAGCGAGTGCGCAGCGTCGCGCGAAACGAGACGCTGGAGCTGATGGCCGAGGTGCGCAACCGCGACACCCGCGCGGCCCGCTACGTGGAGTTGCGCGCCGTCGGCTCCCCCGACCTCGAAATCGAGGTCGAGCCGCCCCGGGGAGAGGTGCCTGCGGGCGGTCGCCTCGAGGTGACGGTCAAGGTCACCCCACCCCGCGTCGGTCGGCACGGCATCCACGGTCTCTCCCTGGAGGTCCAGGGTAGTCCTGGCCTGTTCGAGGTACCGCTCACCTTCGCGAATCCGTACGGCATCGAGGTGCTGCCGCGTCCGTTCGCGACGGCGCTGCACACGGCGCGCGGCGGAAGAAGCCGGCATGGCGCAGAGGCGGGTAGACCGGGGCCCCTGGCTGGCGAAGGTTTGGAGCTAAAGGAACTGCGGGAGCACGCCCCCGGGGACCCGTTCAAGCGCATCGCCTGGAAGGCCAGCGCGCGTCGCGGCAAGTTGATGGTGCGCGAGTACGAGCAAGACGAGCGCGACGTGGTGTGGCTCGTGCTGGACGCCTCGGTGGAGCTCTGGTCAGGAGTGCCCGGCAAAGCACCGCTGGACATCGCGATCGACGAGCTGGCCGCGGTGGCCAGTCGACATCTCGCGCAGGGCGACCGCGTCGGGTTGGTGATCGTCGCCAGTCGTGTCCTCAGTTATATCCCCGCGGATTCTGGAGTGGGCCAGCTCGGACGCCTGATGGGCGCGCTGGCGCACGACACCGGAACGGTGGACGCTGATCGCAGCGACCTCGACGAATCCGACGTCGGTCTGCGCGTGCTCGAGCATTTGCGTCCGCTGGATCCCGAGGCAGCGACCCGCGTGCGCCCCACGGAGCTCGACCGGATCGCCCGCCGGGTGGTGAAGACGCTGCCTCGGGCCCCCTTTCAGGTGCACGAGCCCCTCGGCAATTCGAAGCGGGAGCGCACCTTGCGGCAGTACCTGCTGGCCTTCGGCATGGGTTCTCCGCCGCGTCAGGAACCGGAGCGCAACGCCACGGATCGCTCGCTCGGACAGGCGCTCGCGCGCATCACACGGGAGAAGCCTCGCGCCAGCATGATCGCCATCTGGTCGCCGGCGCCCGATCTGGAGCTGCGTCCGGATCTCGAGCGCGCCCTGACTCAGCTGCCACGGCGCCGTTGCCACGTGATCTGGGTGCCGATGACCTTCGAACCCGGGCTGCCACGCACGGACCTGGTCGCCGACGCGGTGGCCGACGCACTCGGCCTTCGCGAGCGGGTGGCCGCGGCGCGAGGCGAGCGAGGCCTGCGCCGCCTGGGGGTGCGCGTGCTCCACGCGAAGCACAAACATCAAGGGCTCAGCAATCGATGAGGCGCGCGTCGAACGTGGCAAGGTCGGAGCACGGAGGCGACGCCCGTGGCTGAGCTCGAGCACAGGAACCCTCGCCAGCAGCTGAGCGAGGCCGGGCTCCAGGCGAAGAAGAGCTTCGGGCAGAATTTCCTCACGGATCCCAATATCTGCGCCAAGATCGCGGCGCTGGCTTGCCCGGATCGCGGCACAGTCGTGGAGATCGGTGCCGGTCTCGGCGCGCTGACAGCGCCCCTCCTGGAGCGCGCCGATCGCGTGATCGCCATCGAGCGCGATCGCGATCTGGTCCCCTGCTTGCGCGAGCGCTTCGCAGATCCGCTGGCGGCCGGCAGACTCGAGGTTTGCGAGGCGGACGCCAAGAGCTTCGACTACGCGGACCGCTTCCAGACGGCGATCCAGCCGCGCGTGCTGACCGGGAACCTCCCTTACCAGATCACCGGTCCTCTGCTGGAGCGCGCGGTCTCGGTAGCCGACGAGATCGAGCGGGCGGTGTTCATGGTCCAGCTCGAGGTCGCCGAGCGAGTCGCGGCCCAGCCGGGCAACAAGGTCTACGGTGGCCTCAGCGTGTTCGTGCAAGCAGCCTTCGAGGCTCGGCGAGCCTTCGTGGTGAAGCGAACCGCCTTTCATCCTCAGCCGAACGTCGACTCTGCGGTGATCGAGCTGGTCGCTCGCAGACCGGCCGTTGCGGAGGAGACGCCGCTCTTTCGCGCGCTGGTGAAGGCTGCCTTCGCAGCGCGCCGCAAGACGCTGCGCAACGCCTGGCGAGGCGTCGCTGAGGAGCACCTCGTCGAGGCTGCACAGGCAGCCACGATCGACCTGGACCGGCGGGGAGAGACGCTCGACGTGACAGAGTTCGCTCGCATGGAGAAGGCACTGCTGCGCCTGAGAGGTGGAGCGTGAAGCGCCGAGGACTGCTCGTGTTCCTGGGACTGCTGCTGACTGGCTGCCCCGAGGACGAGCCCAAGGACGAGCTAGTGGAGCGCGCGGTGTTCGGCGTGTTCTTTGGCGGCCAGGTGCAGGAGCGCAACGAGGTGCCCTTCGAGATCGACCGGCGCAAGCAGACGCAGGGTCTGCGGGTGGACTTCCAGAGGGCCCTGACTCGAGACGTCCCGATACGCTGGGAGTGGGATCGTCCAGCTCCGCGCGGAAAGCGACCGACGCACTCGAGCCGGGTGACGGAGCTGGGCAGCGGCGTCGCCCCCAAGGGCAGCCAGCGCTTCGAGACCCAGCTCGAGCTGGCCCCGGGGGACCCGCTCGGCGAGTGGAACGTGCGACTCTTCGTCGACGATCGGCTGGTGCTCGATCAGCGCTTTCTGGTCTATAGCGAAGCCTCGCGGCGTGCCGCCGAGCGCCGCAACGAAGACGAAGACGACTGAACGCCCCCCTGGACGCGTCGACGCCGCCGACCTCGTGGATCAGCGGCGCCAGTGTTCATCGGGAAGCGTCTCAGCCCTGAGCTTCGTGCTGCTTCTCCTCGTCCTCGGCGGCTGCCTGAGCTTTCTCGATGTCGGTCGTGACATGATAGCGCTCTGGCTCCGCACCCGCGAAGGTGTAGGTGCGCACGATCGGGGGCGGCGGATCGCCGTACAGCTCGAGCTGCACGGCCGCCCAGAGCTCATCGGCGATGAGCTGCATGTGTTCCGCGGTGCCTGGCTCGTCCTTCCAGTTGTCCAGCTTCTCGTCGGTTTCCTTCAGCTCGAGGCGGACGCGAACCGGGTCGACGTCGTCCTTCGTGATGAAGTGGTCCGTCAGCAAGACTGCCTTGTCCTGGTTCACCTCGACGAAGCCATTGCCCACGGCGACGCGCACCTCTTGACCGTCCTGCGTGTAGCTCACGATCCCGGTGGCCAGCGCCGCCAACAGCGGACGATGGCCGGGCAGCACGCCGAACTCACCGTCGACGCTCGGAGCAGTGAACTCGGTCACTTGCTCCTCCAGTGCCAGGCCATCGGGCGTGACGATTTCGAGCTCCAGGGTTTCTGTCGCCATCTACTTCTCCTGCCCGACAGGCTGATCAGCCAGCGCTCTTGAGCTTCTGGGCCTTGGCCTTGACGTCTTCGATGTTGCCGACGAGGTAGAACGCCTGCTCAGGCAGGTCGTCCAGCGCACCGCTCAGGATCTCCTTGAACGCAGCGATCGTCTCCTTCAGCGGCACGTAGCGTCCCTCGAGGCCAGTGAACTGCTGAGCAACGAAGAAGGGCTGCGAGAGGAACTTCTGGATCTTGCGGGCACGATCGACGACGAGCTTGTCGTCTTCGCTCAGCTCGTCCATGCCGAGGATCGCGATGATGTCCTGCAGATCCTTGTACTTCTGAAGGGTCGACTGCACCTGACGGGCGACGGCGTAGTGCTCCTCACCGACGATGTTGGGGTCCAGCATCGTGGAGGTGGAGTCGAGCGGATCCACCGCGGGGTAGATGCCCAGCTCCGCGATGGAGCGCGAGAGCACCGTGGTCGCGTCCAAGTGCGCGAACGTCGTCGCGGGCGCCGGGTCCGTCAGGTCATCGGCAGGCACGTAGATGGCCTGCACCGAGGTGATGGATCCCTTGGTCGTCGAGGTGATGCGCTCCTGGAGCGCCCCCATCTCGGTGGCCAGCGTGGGCTGGTAACCCACGGCGCTCGGCATACGACCGAGCAGCGCGGACACCTCCGAGCCAGCCTGGGTGAAGCGGAAGATGTTGTCGACGAAGAGCAGCACGTCCTGGCCCTGCTCGTCGCGGAAGTACTCCGCGCAGGTCAGCGCGCTGAGCGCCACGCGAGCACGGGCCCCCGGGGGCTCGTTCATCTGTCCGAAGATCAGCGCCGTCTTGCTGAGTACCGGTTCTCCGGTCTCCAGCTTGGACTCCGCCATCTCGAGGAACAGGTCGTTGCCTTCACGGGTACGCTCACCCACGCCAGCGAAGCAGCTCACGCCGCCGTGCGCCTTGGCGACGTTGTTGATCAGCTCCTGGATGAGCACGGTCTTGCCGACGCCCGCGCCGCCGAACAGTCCGATCTTGCCGCCCTTGCGGTAGGGGGCGAGGAGGTCGATGACCTTGATGCCGGTCTCGAAGATCTCCACCGTCGTCGACTGATCGACGAACTTCGGTGCATCCCGGTGGATGGGCAACGTGCTCTTGGCTTCGACCGGCCCTGCGTCGTCCACCGGCTTGCCGATCACGTTGAGGATGCGGCCGAGCACCGCCTCACCCACGGGCATCATGATCGGGCTACCGGTGTCCTTCACCTCGACGCCGCGCACCAAGCCTTCGGTGGCGTCCATCGCGATGGCGCGGACCACTGACTCTCCGAGGTGCTGGGCGACCTCGAGCGTCAGGTTGTCCTTCTCCGCGGAGATGTTCGGGTTGGAGGTGACGATCGCGTTGAGGATCTTGGGGAGCTTGCCCGGGGGGAACTCCACGTCCACGACGGGACCAATGACCTGGGTGATTTTTCCAACCGCGCCGGCTGCTGTCGTTTCCGCCATCTTTGCTCTATCCGTCTGCTCCGCGCCTGCGATCAGCGGGCGTCGTGAGTGTTGAGGGTGGTGCTTGCCGCCGCGGGGAGCGCGGTGGCGAGGGCCGCTCGAAACCAGTGACCCGGTCGGTCGAGCGGAGCTGAGTACGCTGGGTCCAGAGTCCTTGGAAAAAGGCTGGCCCGATGTCGCGCCGCGTCTAGCACGGTCGGCATGTTCTGCCAACGCGAACTGTAGGCCTGTGCAGGTCTCCTGGCAGGCCACGGGTGGCTCTGCCTACTCGCCATTTAGAGCCGACGGGCGCGCACGCACGCCAGAGACTCACGCCGCGCGACACCTCGCCGCACCTGTCCTCTCCCCCCCCAAACCAGAAGGGCAACTCGAGCGGTCGTGCGCCACGCTCGCTCAGACGAACAAACGCAGCTGTCCCCCGGGGTCGGTCGGACGGCGAAAGGTCGTGGTGGCCTCGGTCATCGGGTCCTCGATGCCTTGCTCGAACCCGAGTCGAGCGCAAGTGGAGCGGAACAGGTTCCAGATCATCTCGGCATAGTGCCCTTCGCCGCGCATGCGAGCACCGAAGCGCGAGTCATTGAGCTGTCCGCCGCGCGCCTCCCGAATGCGGCCCAGGACCTTGCCCACGCGCTCGGGGAGAGCCTGTTCCAGTCGCTCGACGAACACCTGCTTCACCTCCGCCGGCAAACGCACGAGGATCATCCCAGCACGCCTCGCGCCCGCTGCACGACAGGCTTCGAGGATGCGTACGAGATCTCGATCTGCGAGGCCAGGGATCAGCGGAGCGACGTTGACGCTGACATCGAGCCCAGCCTCGGCGAGACGGCGGATGGTTCGAATTCGCCGCTGGGGCGTGGCCGCTCCAGGTTCGATGCAGCGAGCCACGGTCGGGTCCCAGAACGGCACGCTGATCGTCACACCACAGGGCGTCTCTTTCGCGAGGTCGACGAGCAGTTCGATGTCGCGCTCGATCAAGGGCGCCTTCGTGATGATGTGGAATGGATTGCGATACTCCCCGCAGACCCGCAGACAGGCCTGGGTGAGGCGCAAGCTGGCTTCGATGGGCTGGTAGCAGTCGGTGTTGCCGCTGAACAGCACCGCCTCGCCTCGCCAGCTCTTCGCCTCGAACGCGGCTCGCAGCAGGTCGCTGGCGCGGGGCTTGAACACGACCCGCCGCTCGAAGTCACTTCCTGCGCCGAAGCCCAGGTACTGGTGGCTGGGACGCGCGTAGCAGTACGCGCAACCGTGGTAGCAGCCCCGGTAGGGGTTCACGCTCCAGCGCATGCCCACGTCGGGGCTCTGGTTCTTGCTGAGGATCGTCTTCGAGGTGTCCTGGTACAGCTGAAAGCCCTGGGTCGGAGCTTCGACGCCGTCTTCCAGCAGGTACTCCACCTCCTGGCCCTGAAACGGGTTCGGTGGGTTGTGAACCGGCAGCGGCCGCATGCCTGGAGTGTATACTGAACAAACAAACAGTCAACGCGCGGTGCTTCGATCCGCGCGTGTTGCCTGCCGGGTGCCGCAGAGTATGAACGAGACACCCGGGCTCGAAGGGCCTGTGACGAGCAGCCGATGATCAGCCAGGAGACCGTCGATCGCGTCAAGAGCCGGATGAACGCCATCCGCATCATCGGCGAGTACGTGAAGCTCGAGCGCCGGGGGCGCAGCCACATCGGCCTGTGTCCTTTTCACAAGGAAAAAACTCCCAGCTTCCACGTCAGCGACGAACGCAATTTCTATCATTGCTTCGGTTGTGGGGTGAGTGGAGATCCGATCCGCTTCTTGATGGAGCACGAGGGACTCTCGTTCGTTGAAGCGATTCGACACATCGCCGAGCACGAGGGTATCGAGGTCGTGGAGACCGGCGACGACCGCGACCGCCGCCAGGCTGCCGAGCAGCGGCGTCGCCTCGAGGAAATGTACGACGCGGGCGCCCTGGCGGCGGCGTTCTACGAGCGCATGCTGAGGGAGCACCCGCTGGCGGAGCTCGCGCGTGACGAGATCCGCAAGCGCGGTCTCGAACCGGATCAGCAGAGCGGGGACACCATCGAGGCCATGCGGGCCTTCCGCGTGGGCTATGCGCCCTACGGCTGGGACAACCTCGCGCGCCAGCTGCGCGATCAAGGCGCGAGCGTCCACCCCGCGGAGCGCGTCGGTCTGCTCGTCCCCCGCAAGACGGGCCCGGGGCACTACGACCGCTTCCGGCACCGGCTGATGTTCGCCGTACTCGACCTGCGTGGCCGCGTGGTGGCCTTCAGCGGTCGTGCGCTGCCCGAGCCGAGCGAAGAGCAACTGGCCGGCGCGGGCCTGTCTCCTCTCGGAACCGGGAACAGCGACGCCCCGGCCAAGTACCTGAACAGCCCCGAGAGCCCGATCTACCGTAAACGCGAGGTGCTCTTCGGTCTATATCAAGCCAGACAGGCAGTCAGGGAGCGCGACCAGTGTATCCTCGTGGAAGGAAACTTCGACGTCGTGAGCCTGCACGCGCGTGGGGTCACCAACGTGGTGGCGCCCCTCGGGACCGCATTCACCGCCGAGCAGGGCAAGGAAATACGGCGCTACACCAATCAGGCCGTGTTGCTGTTCGATGGAGACTCCGCGGGCCGGCGCGCCACGGAGTCCTCCCGTGGGCCTGCCCGAGAAGTCGGCTTGGTAGTCCGGGTCGCTAGCCTGCCCGAAGGCGTGGACCCGGACGATCTGGCTCGCCAAGGCGGCGCGGAGGCCATCCGACGCATCGTCGGCGCCAGCCAGTCGATGCTGGAGTACCTGATCGAGAGCACGCTCGACGAGAAGGTCAGCGGCGCCCTCGACAAGGCGGAGCGGATCAAGCGCGTCAAGCAGCTGCTCGAGGAGGAGGACGATCCGACGGTGCGGGCGATGGCCAAGAGCTACGCGGACACGGTCGCCGAGCGCTTGGGGATCGCGGACGGGGCCACGCTGCGAGCGCTGGAAGCCAGCGTCGGGGTCGAGCGGTCCGGCGCGCCGCCGCAGGCAGCCTACGCGCGCGCTCGACGAGAAGGCGCCGAGGAGCCGCGCCAGGAACGCCAGGGCGGCCTCGATCCGCTCTCGCAGCGCCCCCGTGGGCCCGCGCCGCCGCAGCCCCCCGAACGGGCGAAGAGCCGCAACCAGGCCCACGAGATCGAGCGGGAAATCTTTGGCGCATTTCTCGACTTCCCTTCTCTGCTGGGAGACGCTGTGAGTTGGGAGGCAGCCAACTTGCTGGAGGGCGACCTGGCTCTCGGCTATGTCGCATTGCGTCACGTGTGGGAGAGTGTAGGGCAGACGCACACGGCGCTGGAGGGCGCATCGACGCGAACCGGCGTGGATCCTGGGCGAATCCTGGAGGCTCTTCCCGACTCCCTCGGCGGCTACGCCAGTCAGCGACTCGCGGCACCAAAGCACGATCAACTGGACCCATGCCGCGGCGAGCTGGTGGCGAATCTGCGCCGGCTGGAGAAGCTCCAGGCGGTGCGCGAAGCGGCGCACGTCGTGGACGAGCTCCACCAGGCTCAAGCGCAGGGCGACTTCGAGCAGGAACTTTCGCTCTTGAGCGAACGCTTCAGGCGTGCCAGGGAACGACGCCGCTAGCTCATTCGCGCCTGAGGAGGCGAGGACGAGGACTTGGAGCGCCTGCGAGGGCGTGATCAGGACTGCGAGTTTCTTTTTGGGGTCTGACCGCTCGAACGGGCGGGTCTTGAGGATTGCCTGGAGCGCGGGGAAGGTGCTCCAGGCTCGGCTGAGAGGAAAACGGTGGGAGCGAAACATCCGAACGGGGCCAAGAACGGAAGCGCACGCGTGGGAGACGGATCAGCGTCGAGTGACCAGCCGCCCGCGCTCGATGCAAACAAGGAAGAGCGCGTCAGCCAGTTGATTCACCGCGGCAAGAGCCAGGGCTTCTTGACCTTCGACGAGGTCTCCGCCGCGCTGCCCGGTGACAGCGTCGACCCCGAGCAGATGGAGCAGGTGCTCTCGCACATCGAGGGTGCCGAGATCGACCTGGTCGAGACCAGCGGCGAGCCGCCCCCCAAGCGCCCCAAAGAGCCAGCCAAGCCGAAGCCCGCCAAGGCCGACGCCAAGGCCAAGCCCGCCAAGGTGGCACCGAGCGCCAGCAGCGCCGACGAGGCGCTGAGGTCCAACGACCCCGTCCGCATCTACCTGCGTCGCATGGGCGGGGTCTCGCTGCTCACGCGCGAGGGGGAAGTGGAGATCGCCAAGCGCATCGAGGACGGCGAGGACGACCTGCTGAGCGCCGTCCTCGACACCCCCGTTGCCGTGCGCGAGCTGGTGCTGCTCGGCGAGAAGCTCAAGGCGCACAAGATCCGCGTCAAGGAGATCATCCGGGAGCGCAGTGAGGACGAGCCCGAGATCGACGAGGAAGAGGCGGATAGAGCGACCATCCGCCTGCTCGACAAGTTGAAGCGACTCGACAAGAAGAGCCGAGACGCACGCACCCGCAGGGAAACAGCAACAGGTGAGAAGGCCGCACAGCTGGACGCCGAGCTGGCCGCGCTGAAGAAGGACGCCATTCGCACGCTGCGCGAGCTCAAGCTCAACAAGAAGACCGTCGACAGGCTGATCTCGTCGCTGAAGAAGGCGGTGCAAGCCTTCAATCGAGCCGCTGCGCGGCGCGGCGATCTGGAGCAGCACCTCGGGGTCGAGCGCGGCGCGCTGAGCGCACGCATCTCGACTTGCCTGGGAGACGCCGACGCCTGGGAAGCGCTGTGCCAGGAACACGGCAGGGCGAGCCTGGACGCTCAGCGCTATATCGACGGCGTGGAGGACACCGAGCGCGAAGCAGGTGACATCGAGGCAGAGCTCGGCGTGGACCGCGCGGTAACGCTGAGGCTCTACGAGCGGGTCAAGGAGGCCGAGCAACGTACCGAGCGCGCGAAGGCGGAGCTGGTGGAAGCCAACCTGCGCCTCGTGGTCTCGATCGCGAAGAAGTACACCAACCGTGGCCTGCAGTTCCTGGATCTGATCCAGGAGGGCAACATCGGACTGATGAAGGCGGTGGAGAAGTTCGAGTACCAGCGCGGCTACAAGTTCAGCACCTATGCCACCTGGTGGATCCGCCAGGCAATCACCCGGGCCATCGCTGACCAGGCGCGCACCATTCGCATCCCGGTGCACATGATCGAGACGATCAACAAACTGGTGCGCACCTCGCGCTACCTCGTCCAGGAGCTCGGGCGCGAACCGACTCCCGAAGAGCTCGCCGTGAAGATGGAGCTACCCGTCGACAAGGTGCGCAAGGTGCAGAAGATCGCCAAGGAGCCGATCAGCCTGGAAACGCCGATCGGCGAAGAAGAGGACTCGAGCCTGGGCAACTTCATCGAAGACAAGAACGCGATCAACCCAGCCGAGGCGATGATCACCAGCAACCTCGAGGAGCAGACCGCCGAGGTGCTGAAGACGCTGACACCACGCGAGGAGAAGGTCCTGCGCCTGCGCTTCGGTATCGGCGAGAAGAGCGACCACACCCTCGAAGAGGTCGGACAGGACTTCGAGGTGACCCGCGAGCGCATCCGCCAGATCGAGGCGAAGGCGCTGCGCAAGCTGCGTCACCCCAGCCGGAGCAAGGCCCTCAAGACCTTCCTCGAGTAGCCCGGCGGGCGCTGGACGCTCAGGGACCCTCCCACGGGCGTCCGAGCTTCTTCAGCGCCTCTTTCGCTTCCCCACGGTAAGCAGAATCGCGAGGGCCGTCGCGCAGGAATGCCTCCCAGTGCTTGACCGCCTCCTTGCGGGGACCCAGCGCCTTCGCGTACAGGCGATGTGCCTCCCACAACCAGCGCGGCTTCGGCTCCTCCTTCTCAGCGATCTCGATCGACTTGCCAAGCTGCTCGCGGGCTTCGTTGTCCTGACGATTCGCGGCTAGCAGCTTACCGTAGCGATACCGCCAGAGGGCGTTGTCCGGGTCGGCAGCGATGGCCTTGTTCAGCTCATCCATCGCGGCGCGTTCCTGACCGAGAGCGTCGTACGCCTCCGCCAGATCCGCGTGGGCTTCGTACCGAGTCGGACGCAGCTCGAGCGCCTGCTGCAGGTCGGTGATGGCGTCCTTCACGGCGCCCTGGCGATAGCGCAGGACTCCACGCTGCCAGTAAGCGTCGGCCAGGCCCTTGTCGAGCTCGAGCGCCTTCGCGAGCGCCTCTTCGGCCTTGCGTGGGTTGCCCGCCTCGTTGGCGGCCCAGCCGACGTAGAGGTGGTACTCCGCGCGGTTTGGGTCGAGGTCGCGCGCGCGCTCCAGCGCCTTCAGCGCCTCGGCGAGGCTGTTGCCCTTCAGCAGCAGGGCGCGCCCCAGACAGTGGTTGGTCTCAGCGGAGGTTGGTCGAACCTGCAGCACCTCCTTCAGGATCTTCTCGGCCTGAGCGCCGCGGCCAGCGCTGACCTTGCCGCAGCCCACCCGGAGCTTCAGGTCGGGGTCATTCGGTGCCTTGGCGAGCGCAGCCTCGTACTCCTTGAGCGCTTCCTCGCTCTGACCGGCCGCTTCGTAGAGCAAGCCTCGCTCGAGTGCGAGGCCCGGGTACTCCCGGTCGACCTCCGAGACGGCATCGAACTCCTTGCGCGCCGCATCGAAATCACGATTCCGACGATAGGCGACGCCGAGGCGGAACTGAGCGCCGATGTCCTTCTTGTCGAGGCTCAGCGCCTTCTGGAAGTGCTTGACCGCTTCCTCGTAGCGGCCCTGGGCTAGCGCGACCTCGCCCAGCGCCTTGAAGATGGCGGGCGAGCGCGGCATCTTCTTCTGAGCCGCAGCGAGCTGCTCCTCCGCTTCTTCGTTGCGCCCCTGCTGACTCATCAACATGGCGAGTCCGATGTAGGCTTCGACGACGGCCACTTCGTCTTTCCCCGTGGAGATCGCCTTCTTGTAGGCGGCCTCCGCTTCCTGACGATTGCCGAGCGCGTCCTCGGCTTTGGCGAGCCAGAGGCCGACACGAGCGTCGTCGGGATGCGCGGTGGCGAGCTTCTTGAGCACCGCCTTGGCGTCTTCGAGTCGCTCGAGCGCGATCTGGGTCTTGGCGATGCCGATCGACGCCAGGATGTTGTCGGGATCGGCCTCCACGCCAGCCTTGAAGCGGGCCAACGCCTCGCTGAATCGGCCCGAACGGTACAGGGCATCGCCCAGACCCGCGAGCGCGCCAGCGGCCTTTGGGGAGATGGTCAGAGCCTTCTGGTAAGCCTTCTCTGCGTGGGTGATGCGGGAGCGAGAGAGATGGATGTCTCCACGCAGCGTCTCGCCCTCGACGACCTCCGACGGACTCGCAGGGTTCTGTGGCTTGTCCAGGAAGGACAGCAGCTCGAGGGCCTTGTCCTCCTCGTGTTCGCTCCAAGCTGCTCGCGCCAGCAGGATGCGTGCTCCGACGTGCTCGGGATTCGCCTTGAGCACCTTCTCGGCCTGCTGCTCTGCGCCCCTCGTATCCCCGGCGAGCAGCTTCGCGCGGGCCAAGCCGAAGTCCGTGCGAGGCGACTGCTCCACCCCCCCGGCTCTGGTCCAGACCTCCGTCGCGGCCTTCGGGTCCTTGGCCAACAGCTCCACCTCACCGAGCGCGGCCAGGGCGTCGATGTTCTGGGGGTCGCGCTGGCTGATGCGGCTCAGCACCTGGCGGGCCCTGGCCAGGTTTCCGTCGCTGGCAGCCTCCGCCGCCCGAGCGAGCTCGAGCTGGTCGACGTCGCTGGCTTCTTTCAGCTCCTGCAGCAGTACCTTGGCCCGCGCGGTCACCTTGGAATCGACTCCGAAGCGCAGCGAACTCAAGAAACCAGTGAACGCCGTGTAGGCGGCCAGCGGCTTGACCCGCTCCTCGCTGGCGCGCGTCCGATCGACGGACTCGAAGGCCGCGGTCGCGGAAGCGAAGGTGTCCTTCGCCATTTCCGCACGAGTATTCTTCACGGTGGTCTGGACGAGCTGCTGGTATTCTCCGCTCTTGACCTGATCCAGGATCCAGTACGCGCCGAACGGTCCGACGCTCGGCACCAAGGCCAGAGCGCCACCTGCCAGCAGGCCGATCACGGCGACGCCGAGCACGATCCGTCCCTTGCCACGCTTCTGCGGCTGTGGCTCGCCGGCTTGCCCGACGTGGAGCTGGACGTGGGTCCCCGCCGCCTGCGCCGGCTTTGGCTTCGGCTGATCCTCCTGGGGGATCGCGCCGAACTCCATGTCATCCTCGCCCCCACCTTCGAGCCCAACAGAGCCGCCCCCGACGCCCTCGTCGCCGAGGTTCACCTCGCCGTAGCTGACGCCGCCGCCGGCCTGGCGCACGATCGCGTTGTCGGACGTGGGACCACTGCTCGGCCCGCCAAAGTCGTCGAAATCGCTGCCGACGTCGCCAGGCGGAGGGCCAAAGCTGTCGGGAGGAGGAGCCCCGAAGCTGTCGCGTGGGGGCGGAGCTCCGAAGCTGTCGCGTGGGGGCGGAGCTCCGAAGCTGTCGCGTGGGGGCGGAGCTCCGAAGGGGTCGCTGTCCGCGGGGGGAGCACCGAACGGATCTTCTCCGAATGGATCCGAAGGCATGTTTCCGCGCGGAGCTGCTCCCGGTGGTGGCGGGGTGCTTCCGATCTCTGGAAGGCTATCCATGCTGGCGCGCGGCGGCGGCACACTGCCGCCCAGATCGATCTCCCCAAAGCCACCGGCGTGGGGCGTGGGCAGCCCAGCGGCGGTCTGCGGCAGCCCAGCAGCAGTCTGCGGCAGCCCAGCGGCGGTCTGCGGCAGCCCAGCAGCCACCTGAGGCAACCCCGCGGCGGGAGACGGGAGGGATGCCGCGGGCGATGGCAAGTCGCCTCCCAAGCTGGGCAGGCCCGCTGCAGGCGATGGTAGGTCGGCTCCGCCTCGCGCGACGCTGGGCAGATCGCCGCCTAGCGCGGGCAAATCGTTTCCGCGCGGCGAAGGCAGGTCGAAGCCACCTCGGGGCGCCACCGCAGGAAGATCTCCGGTGCCGACGCTCGGCAAATCTCGCCCGCCGCCGACCGTCGGCAGATCGATCTCACCAAAACCTCCCGCTGGACTCGGCAACTCGGCGCCACCTCGTGCGGGGCTTGGCAGGTCCAGGTCGCTCCGGCGACCTCCCAGCGTGGGCAGATCCGAGTCGAAGCTCGGCTCGGCGGGCTTCGATGCGCCAAGCGACGGCAGATCCGAGTCGAGATCGAAGTCGGCCTGAGGCTTTCCACCACCGAGCGATGGCAGGTCCACTTCGCCAAAAGACTCCATCGGGGGGCGCGGACCAGTGGCTCCGCCTCTGCGCGCCGGCGCCGGGAGGTCAGCGTTGGGTCTCGGCGCGATGGGCGCAGGCAGGTCCGCGGCGTCTCGACGCTGCCCGATCGCGGGCAGATCGAGCTCGTCGAGATCGGGCTCCGGTAGCGCTGGCTTGGGGATGGGTGGCTTCGCAGCCGAGGGTCGCGGCGGCCCCTTGGCTCCGAGCCCCAGCCCAGCGATGCCGACTCCCACGCCCACCTGAGTGGGCTTCTTCGATCGGTGAGGCACCGGGGGCGGCTGACTCGGACCCGAGTCCATTCCGAGACTCGCCCCGAGCACTGGACTCGGCCCGGTGCGACGGTTGTCGACCGCCGGCGGCTCGACCTTGAACGTCGTGCCGCACTTCGGGCAGCGCATCTTCAGGCCACTGGGTGGCACCCGACGCTCGTCGACCTGATAGGGAGCCTTGCAACCGGGACACTCGACCTTGAACATCTAGCCTCCAAGCGTAGCGGTATCGCTTGGCTTTGTCGTGGTTTCTGCGCGACCTACCCGGGTCGGGAGCGGCGCCATTTGGCTTTCTCGCTGTGGGCGCTCGGTGCTACAGCCGGGCTAGCTGGATGGATGATGACGACAGCCGCGACTCCCCTCGCCCGATCGAGGCTCCGCTGAGCCCCAACCAACGGGGACGGTGGGTGGGTGTGGTGAGTGTGTCCGTGCTGGTTGGGCTGGGTGCGCTGGCTTGGCCTGGAATGAAACCACCAGAGGCGCCCGCGTCTCCCAGCGCCAGCGCGTCGGTCGAGGAGGCTCCAGACGCTGGCCAGGCGATCGACTCCGGGTTGGAACTCGAGCTGGACGGAAGCCTCGCGCTCGCGGCCGCGGAACTGACGGACGACGATCCTCTGCTCGCGTACTCGGGCTGGTCGACCTGGCCGGACGGGGGCGCGGTTGCGCCGCTGCCCGGGGCGGCGCCGATCGCCGTGCGCTTTGGCGCCGCCCTGTTTCCCTATGCAGGTGCTGAGTTCGCGCCGCCGGATGCGCCCACCCGAGACGTCGCCTTGGCCCAGGCCGAAGCCGCTCTGGAGGTCGCAAAGACCGACTTCAAGCAGGCGGTCTCTCTTGGGAAGGGTGGGGGTGAGGATCTCGGCTTGATGCACCGCGGGATCCTCGAGCCACCGGTCGAGTACGCGCTGTTTACCCTCAAAATCGGCGCCGTCTATCCTCACCCGGTCGACACGCCACGCGGTTACTGGGTGATTCGTCGGGTGCGCTGATCGAGCCGCGCGTGCACGGCGAAACGCGGCCGCCAGAACGGCTGTGTGTCGGTGCGCTGGTCACCGAGCGCACATCCTTAAGTCCTTCCAGATGCGCGCCGCGCATGCGACGTGGGACGTGAGGCGCCACCGCCAGCGACGCCATGGAGAGCTGGTGACTCGCCGAGCGAAGGACGAAATCCTGTTCTTTTGCCGCCGCGAATCCTAGATTTCGCCTCACGAGCGGGCCCATCGGAGATTGTTCGGCGAATCACAGATTCGCCCCACTAGGCACGCCTACCTGGTGTTTAATACAGTCCGTTCTGATCCATCGCCCGCCATGGCGAGGATGCCGATCGATGCCGAACCTCTCGAATCCAAACAGCTCTGGCAACGGCAACTCGCGCGAGGAAGGAACCTCCGATCCCACGTGGATCGCGGCAACCATCGAGCGCCTCCGCGCGGAGCACGACGCCACTTCGAGCCAGGCCGCGAAGGCGATCCTGCTTCACGAGATTGGACTGCTCGAAGAGAGCGCCGGCGACGAAGCGGGCGCGGCTCGTGATCAACTCCAGGCGGTCAACGCAGACTCGACCTTTCGCGAACCGCTCGAGCGACTGATCACCATCATCGAGCGTCGGAAGTCGTTCAAGAACTTGGGGCGGTTGCTCGACCGGCTGCTCAAGATCTCCGAGCGTCCTGGAGAGCGCGCCCGGGCGCTCCTGGACAACGCGGCGTTCTTCCACGACCACGGTGAAGACCTCGACGCGGCTCGCCAGGCCCTGCAGGAAGCCACCGAACTCACTCCGGAGGACCCGTCGCTCTGGCTCGCGCTGGAGTACGTGGCCTGGGCTCTGGACGACATCGATCTGGCCGCCGAGGCGCTGGACCATCGCGCACGCCTCGAGGAGGACCCCCACTGGCGTGGTTTGTTGCTGCTGGACCTGGCAGCGCTGCACCGCAAGCGCGGCGAAGACGCTGAAGCCGTGGGGAGCATCGAGCAAGCCATCGAGCTGAAGGGCCCCGCGACCTTTCGGGCGCTGTTGGAGCTCGAGCGCTGTGCGCGCGCCGTGGAGCGACCAGAGCTCGCTGCACGCGCGCTCGAGGCCCAGGCAACGCTGATCTTGAGCGCGATGGAGAGCCCCGAAGCGGGCGTTGCCCTGGGGATCCCGGAGCACCGTCGCACCCCCACGCATGCAGCCGACGCCTGGCTCCGCGCCGCTGAGGCGCTGCGACAGCGCGGTGACACGTCCCAGGCTCACGAGCTCCTGGGCAGAGCCCTCGAGCGACTCCCCGAGGAACCGTCCTTGCTGCACGCGCGGATGCTGACCGCCGAGTCTCTGGGGAACACGGACCAGGCTGCTGAGCTGGCTCGACTCGAGCTGAACGCCGGTGTCAACGGTGGCGTCGCGGCAAGTCTGTGGTTGCGGGTCGCCGAGGCTGCCGCCTCCCAGGGCGACGGCGCGAACGCACTGGAGGCGGTCAACGCGGCGCTCGGGCACGACGCCGGGAGCATCCCCGCCCGGGTGCTCCAGCTCGACCTGCTGATCGGCGGTGCGAACCCTGCCGCGCTGGCGTCGGCGCTCGAGGCGGCGGCAGCGGAGCTGCCGACGGACGAGGCCAAGGCTCGCTACTTCCTCGCGGCAGCGGACGCCTGGGCGCGCCTTGCTAGTGATTCTCAGGGAGCGAAGGCCGCGCTGTCTCAGGCCGGCATGTTCGGAGCCAGTCCGGGCGTGGTCGCGCGCGTCGCGCGCATGCTCGCTGCCATCACCCAGGATGGCGGCTGGTACGAGGAGGCAACTCGACGCTTGCTGGCGGCGGGCGCCGAGCCGGCGGAGCAGGCCAGCCTGTGGTTCGAGCTCGGCCGGCTGAGGCTGCTGCGAGGAGATCTGACCGGAGCGAGGGATGCGTTCGGGTCGCTGACCAACGCGCCGGGCGGTAGCTGGCTGGGTCCGGCTCTCGGGGCCTTCGTGTTGCCTCTGGCTCCCCCGGCGGACGCCGAGGGGAGTCCGACGCCGATCGATACCAGCTCGGCGCTGGGTCAGCTCACGAGCAGCGAGACGGACGCCGATGCGCGCCGCGCGATGCAGCTCGTGGCTGCAATTCGCGCGCGCCTGGCAGGCGACACGAATCAGGCGAGTGAACTGCTGGAGGCACTGCAGGAACAGAACCCGAGCGATTGCCTCGTGGCAACGGCGCTGTCCTCCCTGCGAAGAGACGCTCAGGACTTCGCTGGTGCGCGCGACGCGCTCGCGACGTGCGCCTCGACCACGGATGACCCTCAGCTGGCTGCGATGCTCAACCTCGAGTGCGGCCTTCTCGCCTGGCAGCAGGCGAACCGCGAGACTGCCCTCGATGATTTCACGCGCAGCGTGGAGCTCGAGGCAGGCGCCGCGGGGACACTGCTCGCATGGGCCTTGCGCGCCGCAACCCCGGACGATCCCGACGCGCGGCGACGCGCCCTCGAGGCGTCCGCGGAGGCCCACGCGGACGCTCCGGACGCCCTCGCCGCGCTCGCCCTCGAGCGCTGGGGGGTGGAGCTGTCGGGCTCCGGAGATCCGGAGGAAGGACGAGCGGCCCTGGCCGCCATCGATCCGGGAGTAGCAGACGAGTTGCTCCATGCAGCAACGTTGGCCCGCGCGCTCGCGGACGACGAAGCAGCTCGGGAGAGCCTCGCGAGACTGGGTGACGAGGCCGCAGTCCTCGCTGCGGCCAGCGCGTACCAGCGTGCGCTCGAGCTGGGCTCCAGCGCCGAGTATCTGGAAGAGCTCGCTCAGCGCTGGGCCGCAACACACAACGACCTCCGGGGCGCCAGCTCGCAGCAACTCGACCCCAACCTGGAGTGGTTGGCCCAGACCGTGGCAGCGGGCAATCTCGAGCACGAGGTCGAGGCTCGGCGTCAGATCGCTCGCGGTCTCTCGGGGGATGCCCGCGCGGCGCTCGATGCGAGCGCTGGCTTGCTCGAGTTACTCTCCGGCAACGCTCGCACGCCGCTGCTCGAATCGCGCAGCGCGGCCGCGCGCCTCACGAATCTCGAGCTGGCGCCTCCGGGTAGCGCTCCGAGACGCCGCGCGCGCGCGCTCTCGGGGGTCGACGACTCTCTGGGCGAGGACGCCTCGACGTTGGCGCTCGCGCTCGCCGGCTGGAATCAGGTGGCGGCTGGCGAGCTAGAGGCCGCGGAGGATTCTTTCCGTGCGGTTACGGAAGCGCTACCAACGGAGATCCTTGGCTGGGAGGGGCTGCGAGCCACCGCGGAGCTCACGGGGGACCGCAACTTGATGGCGGAAGCCTGCGCGGCGCTGGGTGACGCCGTCGCGGATACCGCGTTGGGCGCCGAGCTCTGGGAGCGCTCGGCTTTCATCCTGCTCGACGAGCTCGGAGACGCAGAGCGCGGAGAGCTGGCGCTGGCACGCACCGTCGAGCGCGACATCAGCCGCGACGAAGCCTTCGATCGGCTCTTCCGCATCGTCCGCGCACGCAAGGACGGGCCGACCCTCCTCGAACTGATCGAGAAGCGCCTCGAGGTGGCCGAGGATCCCGAGGAAATAGCGAAGCTATTCTGGGAGCGCGCCCGCGTGATGCGCAAGGCGGGAGACCTCGAGGGGGCACTGACCGCGCTCGAGAACGTCACCATGCTCGAGGCGGAGCACGTCGGCGCGCTCGCGCTGATGGGTGAAATCGCCCTCAGCACGCGACGCTTCGATGAAGCCGCGGAGTACCTGGGACGCCTCGCCGAGCTGGACGAGGCTCCGGCCAAGCAACGCCTGATGAGTGGCGTGGCGGCGGTCGACATCTACGAGAACAAACTGAACGACGTGGAGAAAGCCCTCAGCGTGCTCTCCGCGCTCTACAAGGCAGGTCTCAGCACGATGCCGGTGCGCGAGCGCTTGGCTCGCGCAGCGGGCAAGGTCGGCGCGTGGGAACAGGCAACCGAGGTACTCGAGCAGCTCATGCAGGAGCGCGAGAGTTCGGAGGGACGGGTGGAGGCCGCGCGCCTGGCGATGGCGATCCACAGGGACCGACGCGGCAAACCTGAAGACGCATCATTTGCCGTAGAGAAATTGCTTGCCGAAGCTCCCCAGGACGGTGAAGCGCTGGATCTGCTGCTCAGCGGCCTGCTGCCCGAGCAGCTCCAGGTGCGCCTGGTGCCGCGGGCGCGTATGACCTTGGTCGAGAGCGTTCAGCTGAACCCGACGGATATCGAAGTCGTGAATCGGCTTGCGCGGGTAGCAGAGGTGATGGGCGACGCACCCATGCGACAGGCGGCGCTGGGAGCGCTGACGTCCCTCGGCGCAGGCACTCCAGAGCTTGACGCGGAGTTGAACAGCCTCGATCAGCGAGTGGCACGCACCCCGCAGATGGCCATCGAACCCGAGGCCTTCCCCGAGCTCTTCGACCCCAACGATCGCGGGCCCATCGTCGATCTGATGGCCACCTTGGCCCCCGTGTTCGTGGACGCCATCGGCCCGAGCCTGGCCGCCTTCGGTGTCGGCAAGCGAGATCGCGTCGATCCGCGCGCTGGCCTACCGCAGCGCAACGAGTTGGCCGCCTGGACCGGCGCCCTCGGCATCGGAGACTTCGACCTCTACGTGGGCGGCCCGGATCCCCAGGGAATCTTCGCGGTTCCGGGCGAGCGCCCTGCAATCGTGCTTGGTAACCAGGTCAGCGCACCCTTCGACCCAGCGCGCCGCGCGCTGGCGGCTCGCGAGATCTTCGCGCTGCGGCGAGGTTCGACCCTGCTCAGGCACCGCGACCCGTCCGACATCGCCGCGTTGGTCGTCGCCGCTTGTCGTGTCGGAGGCGTCCAGGTTCAGTCGCCGGCCTACGCGATGCTCGGCGAGTTCGAGCGACAGCTCGGGAAGGCAATGCCTCGCAGACTGCGCAAGGTGCTACCGAGTCTCGCGGCCGCCTTCGCCCAGTCGGGTCAAGACCCGGCAAGCTGGGTGGAGGCCGCGAGCGGCACGCTGGATCGCATGGCAGCGATCGCGGCTGGAGACGTGTCGCAGGTATCCACCCTGATTGAGAACGGCGCTCGCGGAGTGCCGCCACAAACTCAGCTGGGGCAGAGGCGGCTACACAACCTCCTCGGCTTCGTGCTCTCTCCGGCCTACCTAGACCTTCGCGCCCGCCTGGGCATGGGTGTTCGATGAGCGACCAGGACGACGACAAGAAGCCCAGCCGCAGTCCGATGGCGGGACGTAGCGGTCGCGCGGGAGACATTGGCGCGGAGCTCGGTGACCTGGACTTCGAACCCGATGCGTTGCTCGACAGCCTGCTCGCAGACGACCCCGCATCGACCCCCTTGCCGATTCCTGGACGCAAACCGAGCTCGACACCGCCCGCACGCGATCCGCAGCAGACGCTCCCCGATCAGGGCGAGACGGCGAACGCCCTGAAGCGACTGTCGGAGGAACCGCCAGCAACTTCGCAGCGTCCAGGCTCGCCGTTCCTGAGCAAGCGACACTTCGCGACGCTCCCGCCTCGCAACGTGGGGCCGCGCTCGACCTCCCCTCAGGCCCCGAAGTCCCTGGCGAAGGAGCGCGAGAGCGCTCCGGACGTGGAGGATCGCGCGTTCCGAGGCTCGGGAGAGTGGTCCCCGCTGGGGACGCCGGGCGACCCGGAGAGTGGCACCCCTGAGTCGACGCCGGGCCCGAAGCTCCACGAACCGGCTCACCGGCTGTTCCCTGCGGATGACGAGACGAAGACCTTCACCAACCCGCTCGAGAGCCAGACCAGAGCGCCCGCCTCGATTCCTCCCGGAGTCGTCGCACGACCACGCAGCAAGCCGCCGTTGCCCGGCTCGAGGACGACCAAGCAAGGTCCACCTCGGCCAGTGCTCCCACGCCCGAGTGATGAGGCGACGCGGCAGCCTCCCGCGGTGAATCCTGCAGGCCCACCGCCCCGCGAACCATTTCCCCCGGCCTTCAGCCCCGACGCGCCGAGGGCAACGGCCTCCCTCGATACGCCCACGCCGGTGCCTGACGGCTCGGAGGAGGCTTCCGAGTACTTCAGTGAAGACGTCGCGAGCGCGATGGAGTTCGCGAGGAGCCAGAGCAGCTTGCCTGCAGTCGAGGCCGTCGACGATGCCGAGGCAGATGCACTGCTCGACGGCCTCGACGCTGGTCGCCCCTCCCAGGCGGAGATCTGGACCGAATCGGAGGACTGGGGTGAGTCTGAAGTGAACGCCCCATTCCAGGCGATCAATGGGGGCACCGTAGACCCAGAGGACGAGCAGTCGCTTGCAGGGGAGTTCGAGAGTATCCCCGCGGATGACTACGACGGAGGCTACGGTGACGCTCAGTTCGACGGCGAGGAAGTCGGCACTGGAGAGCTCTGGGAGGACGAGCAGGAAGCTGCCCATCATCTCGCGCTGAGCGGGATGCTCGACGCCTGGATAGCCAAGGCGGAGTGGTTCGAGGAGGAAGCGGAAGCCGCGGTGGACAGCGCTGCGCGCACGCGATGTCTGGTCGTGGCGAGTGAGCTCTGGGCCATGGCGGGCGACCAAGAACGCGCCAGAGAGGCGGCACAAGCCGCAACGAAGGGCCAGAAGCACCCCCTCGCCCAGCGCCAGCAGCGCTGGCTGACGCAGGCGACCGAGGAGTGGAGTCAGGTCGCCGTCGCGCTCGATCAAGAGACGCTGACCAGCCCCACACCGGAGAGCCGCGCCCACTCAGCCTATTTCTGCGCAGAAATTCACCGGATAGTGCTCGAGGACGGCGATACCGCCAGCAAGAAGCTGGACGCGGCGCAGCGCTTGGCGCCGACGGATCCTCGCCCCCACCTCTTCAAGCTGGCGAAGGAGCTCTCCGCAGGCAGCGGAGCGCCGAAGGCCAAGTTGCCCGACGCGCCGGAGCTGGCGCCGTTGCGCGCGGCCCAAGCCAGCCTGAGCGCGCGGCGCGACGCGCTCTCCGAGGTGGGTTCACCCCTCGAAGCGCACCTGGCCGCAGCGCGGCGCGCGTTGACGACGGGCGACGGGAAGGCCGCGGGGCAGGCACTCAGTCACCTCACCCGGGTGCCTGAACTGCGCGCCGCGGTTCGCTGGGCCGCCTCCGCCCTGCTCGCTCCAGGTCCGGAAACGCGCGGCCAAGCCATCGATCTCCTGTCTGCCCTGCTCGCCGAGCGCGGCGCTGACGCTGGGAGTCCTCCGAGCTACCTGCTCCATGCGCTGGCCGCGCGCTCTCTCGAGGCGTCGAATGCGGAAGGCATGCAACGGGCGCTCGCGGCCTCCGGCGATGCGTTCAGCCAGGCCGACCAGGTCGCCATGGCGCTGCTGAGCGGCAGCGACGTACCAGCCGAGCAGCTCGCTGACCTCGCGTCCCAGATCGGCGGAAAGACCCTCGCTGCCGCGGCTCACGCGCTCCAGGACGACCTCGCTGGGCTCTCGGCGGCCAGCGTCGGTGAGCCTGCGACGCGCGGCCCGCACCTGCTCGGGCGCGCGTTCGCTTCGACAGAAGCGCTGACCGGAGCGCTCTCGACCCCCGACGACGAGGGCGAGCAGTCGCCCGAGCATGCGGCGCTCACTCGACTGCTCCGGATCGAGCACTCGATCGCGAATCGAGCCTACGCCGATGCGGCCGACACCCTTGGTGCCCTCGCGACTCCGGACGCCGACGCGAGTCGACAGCTGGTGGCAGCACTCGCGCATGAACTCACCGGAGGCGCCTCGGCGGCGCTCGCCGCCTACCAACGCGCCCACGGCAAGGCTCCGGCGTTCGAAGCGCCGCTACGCGCGCAGGTCGAGTCGAGCAGCGCGCGACGAGCGGCGGCACTCCTGGAGCAAGGCGCCGAGGCTAGCGAGAACGACGCGAGGCGCGCCCTTCTCCTCACGGAAGCGGCGATGCGGTCGCAGGCCGAAGCCCCCGAGGAGACCCTGGGCTTGCTGGAGCGGGCGCGGGACGCGGACCCAAGCCTCCCCTTTGCCTTCCGGCTCGCCGAGCTGACGGCGCGAATGGCCGGCGATCCGCAACAGCTGCTGGAGTGGATCCGCCTGCGGAGGGACGCAAGCGAAGACCCCATCGAGAAGGCCTACGATCAGGTCCGCGAGGCGCTGTTCACCGCCGACGAGGATCTCGGGGGCGCGGCAGACTTGATCGCGCTCGCCGCCGAGGAGCGCCCAGGCGACGTCGGGCTGCGCGAGCTCGGAGAGCGTCTCAACCCCGGCAGCAACCTCGATCGGGGCGCCTGGCGCGAAGCCGCCGCGTCCACCGCCGAGGGCCCGGTGAAGGGTCGTTTGCTCCTCGAGGCGGCGCTCAACTACGAGCGGGAAGCTGACGCCGAGGCGGCGGCGCGCGCGGCGCGAGCCGCGCTCGACGCTGGCGCGGGTCCCCTCGCAGAGATCACCCGAGAGCGAACCGCCGCCGGGACGTCAGAGTCCGCAGATCTCTCCGACCTCCTGCTCAGCCAGGCCAAGGCGGAGACCGATCCGGAGAGGGCTCGAGCACTGTACGAACGCCTGAGCCAGTTGGATCTCGCGCGCGGCGATCAATCGAGCGCCCTGCTCTGGCAGTCGGCGATCCTCGAGGATTCACCGACCTACCTGCCAGCGCTCCGCCAGCTCGAGCACGCTTACCTCGCGGCGCAGCGTGACGAGGATCTGATCCCCATCGAGCGCACGCTATCCACCGCATTGCCCGGGTGGAGCGGCCTTGCCCACGCCATCCTCGCCACCCGGCTGATCAAGAAGACCGATGAGTGGTTGAACGCCAAGGACGTGGTCTACGGCACGAATCACCCCTCCCCCCGTCCCTACTGGCTGCTCCGTCAGCTCGCTTCCTACGCTCAGGCGACCGGCGACGACAGCAAGGCGTTCGAGGTCCTCAGCGAACTCGCCTCCCAGAGCGACGCGGATCTGGACGCCTCCACGCTGTGTCTCCGCGCGGCAGAGACTGCTGCTCGCCTCACGCAACGCGAGGAGGCGCGCCTGTTGCTCAATCAAGCGATCGAACGCATGCCGGAGCACCTGGTCGCGCTCACCACCCGGGCGGACGTGCTGGAAGCGAGCGGCGACGGTCCGGCTGCCGCCACGGCGCTGGAGGCCGTCGCTCGAGCCAGCACGGTGGAGCGGCACCGGCTGGAGGCCTGGTATCAGGCGGGCCTGCTCTGGCTCGATCGTGCCGGGAACCCCGAGCGGGGCGGCGCCGCGCTCGAGCAGGCGGCCAGCATCGACATCACCCACGGGGACGTCTTCGAGCGCCTCCGCCAGCTCTACATCGATCAGAACGAGCGCGGCAAGCTCGCCACGTTGCTGGAGTCACGCCTGGCGCGCACGAGCGACCCGGCGGAGCGCGTCGGTCTCGAGGTCACTCGCGCTCAGGCGCTGGCGGAGATCGGCGATCGAGGTGCTGCTCGAGCGGCGCTGGCCGCAGCGCTCGACGCGAACCCGGAACACGTCGAGGCGCTGCGCGCGTTTGCCGAGCTGTGCGGGAGCGAGGGCGACTGGCCCGAAGCAGAGCAGGCCTGGATCCGGCTCGCGCGCCACACCCAGGACCAGGCAAACCAGGCGGAAATCTACCGCCAGCTGGGCGAGATCTACGAGCAGCACATTCCGACTCCGGAGCGCGCCGAGCTGTCCTACCGTGAGGTGCTCAAGCGCCTCCCGCAAGACGTGCAAGCGCGCGAGCGCCTGGTGCAGGTCTACTCGACCGCGAACGACGCGGAGCGTGCCCTGGCCGTCCAGGAGGAGTTGCTCAACCTCGCGGAGTCGGGCGACGACAAGCGCACGCGCTCGCTCGAGCTCGCCGTGGTGTACGAGCAGGTGGCCGGTGACAAGCGCAAGGCCGAGGCCCTGCTGGAGCGCACCCGCAAGTCCGCACCAACGGACCCCGTGGTACTCAGGGCGCTCGCCGAGTTCTACGCGCGCTCGGGCGAGTCACGCGCCCTGAACGTGTTGCTCGATCGCACGGCGAACGACGCGCGCCGGGCGCTCGGCACGGGACGCTTCGACCCCAGCTTCTTCGAAGCTCTGGCTAGCGTCGCTGAACTCCGCGGGGATACGGACTCCGCGCTGGTCGCGACGGCCACCCTCGGCGCGATCCAGGGAGGCGATCCCATCCCGGTGCGTGGCGGCGGCGCGGTCGCCGGCCAGCCGCGCTTCGACGACATGCTCGCTCCGGATCTGCTGAGCTTGCCGTTGCGGTCCTTCATCCAGAAGACCGGCAGCGCCCTCGACGGGGCCTACCCCATGGATGTGCGGGCCATGCGCGCCCAGCCCCTCCCGCAGGAGATGCAGGGCTTCCGCAACCAGATCGCTCAGCTAGCGACGACCTACGGCATCCACAACCTCGAGGTGCTGATCGCTCCGCACATCGGCAAAGCCGTGCAGCCAGGCAGCACCAACCCGCCCCAGCTCTTGATCGGCAAGGAGCTGATCGACGCGGGCGACGAGGCGATGCTGTACTTCCTCGTGTTCCGCGCCCTGAAGCTGATCCAGGCGAACGCCTGCGCTCTTTCGCGCACCGCGCCCATCGACCTGTGGCCGGTCGTGGCGGCGCTGTTGAGCTTGTTCGCTGACAACTGGCAACCCCAAGGGGCGGACCCGAAGAAGTTCGCCGTCGCTCAGCAGCGCATCCGCGCCAGTCTCCCGCGCAACCTGGACGACGACGTCCCGGTGCTCGCCCTGGAGGTGATCGGCGGCATCGGCAACCGCGCGAGCCAACTCGCCACGGCGCTTCACGAGTGGGGTAACCGGACCGCGCTGCTCGCGATCGGCGATCCACGGGCCGCGCTGCGGGCGCTGGCTGGTGGAGAGCTACCGGAGGACGACGCGGAGCGCGCCAAGTGGGTCACTCGCAACGCCGAAGCCCGCGACCTCGCCGTGTTCAGCGTGAGTGAGAAGTACGCCCAGGCGCGTCAGGCGCTGGGCCTCTGATCCGGGCCGCGCCGGGACGAGCCGCCAGTCTGCGCTAGACTCCCCTGCATGCGTCGACGCTGGGCACTGAGCGCGCTGCTGCTGCTCTCCGCCGGAGAGCTCCACGCGGAACCGACGGGGCGTTTCCCGGACCCCGACGAGAAGGCTCCAGCGTCCGTCGAGGCGCGCCCGCCAGCAACGCCAGCGCCTCCGAAGCAAGGGGCAAAACTCCAGGCGGAGAGCTGGGCGACACGCAGCGCCCGTGAGTTGACACAGCGAGCGGACACGCTCGCGCGTCGGGGAGAGCTCGCCCGCGCGCTGACCATCTACAACCAGGCGGTGGTCATGGATGGGACCTTCGCCCCCGCCTTCTTTGGCCTGGGCAAGCTGAGAGAGCTGCAGGGTGACGTGCGCGAAGCCGAGCGCATCTACAGCCGCGCCGCGCACCTCAGGAACGGCGGCGCCAAGGCCTTCGAGCTGCGGGCCCGCCTGCGATACGTTTCCGGGAGGCAAAGAGAAGCGATCCTGGATCTGGCAGAATCCTTGCGCCTCGAGCCAGAGCACGTCCCGCGCCTGGAGCTGGCCAGCCGCTGGTACGTCGCGCAGCAGGCCTGGCCAGCCGCGCTGGCCGTCTGGAGACGGCTGCTCGGTATCTATCGCGATCGCGAACAGACGGACGCCGCACGCCGGGCGCAGATCCAGGTGCAGGCCCTGACGTTGCTGGCGGGTGAGAGCGATCCCGTGACGGCCACGACGCGCGATGGCTGGGTGCCTCGAGCGTTGCGACACATCGCGCTGCGCGGCGGCTGACGGCGCTTTCAGCGGAGATCCCGGGTTTGGGGGTGAGGCGCAACGCGGCCCCCCCTCACCCCCTCCCGCTCCCGCTAGGTCTGCGTGAGGTGTTGCTGACACAGGGCGCGCACGTCGTCGGGCATCTCGGCGCTCTCGAGCGCCGTCAGGTCCGTGACCACCACCGTCTGCTCGACCTCAGCGCACAGGCGCTCCCCCAGCAAGAAGCGGTAGTTCAGCTTGAGGCTCCTGCCGCCTACGGTGCGCACACCAAGCAGCACCTCGCACACATCACCGTGGCGTAGCGGGGCGATGAACTGGGTCTCGAGGGCCACGGACGGAAGCCCTAACCCTCGCTCGCGGATCAACCCCGAGTACCCGCCCTCGAGCGCACCAAAGAAGTCCTCCATGGCCTCGTGGCAGATCACCAGAAAATTCGGAAAGAACATCAAACCGGCAGCATCGACCTCTTGAAATCGGATCCGGCGCTGATAGCGGAACATGGCGGCCACTTAGGCCCCTCGAACGGGGAAGTCGATCGATGATCGCGGTCGAGAGCGGTGAAGCGGGCGCCCGCGCCCCGAGACGGGGGTAACCGAGCACACCAACCCACATCGGATCTTGCCAACAGCGTCACCTCTGCCCGGATATTTTCCGCGCGACCGCAAAGTGGATTTGCGCTGCCACTGCGGATCTCTGAAACTACTGTGATGCGCCCCCTCTTGATCGGCTCCTTGTTTCTTCTCGCCTCCCCCCTATGTCTTTCCGTCGCCTGCAGCAGCTCAGGCGATTCGAGTGAAGGAGGAGGCTCACCGTTCGGTGGCAGCGGTGGCTCGTCCGCAGGGACGTCCAACGCAGGCTCCACGGCGGGCGGTTCCAGCAACGGTGGTAGCGCCGGTAGCGGCAACGGCGGCACCACGAACGGCGGCACCTCCAGCGGCGGCACATCGAATGGCGGCAGTGCTGGTTCCTCGGGGAACGGCGGCAGCAGCGGGAATGGCGGCAGCGAAGACGCCGGACTGCCCGACGTGAACTTCACCTACGACGCGCCGATCATCACCGAGGACGCCTGCGCAGCCACACGGATCGAGGCGGAGCCCGTACCGGTAGACATGTACATCGTGCTCGACAAGTCGGGCAGCATGGGCGCGAACTGCGACATCGGCGACACGACCAACTCCAAGTGGTGCCACGCGATCAACGCCCTGTACGGATTCTTCAGCGCGCCGACCTCCGTGGGCTCCGGCGTCGCCCTGGGCTACTTCGGCGATACGGGTTGCTCGGGCACCTCGGTGTCCGTCGGGCTCAACAACCTACCAAACCATCTGACTCAGCTGCGCAACTCGCTGAACGCCACCAACCCGAACGATGGCTACACCAATACGCGCGGCGCGCTACTGGGTATCGTCAACCACACCAGCAGCCTCCGCCGCACGGGTCGACAGATGATCGGCATTCTGGTAACCGACGGCGCGCCCAACGGTTGCTCGAACAGCAACAACAGCCAGCTCAACACCATCGTCAAGGACCACTACACGGCCACTGGGATCCCGACGTTCATGATCGGCATGACCGGGGCGAGCTTCGCTAACCTCGATGCGTGGGCCGCTGGTGCCGGCGCCACGCCTCACTCCAACTTCTGTGGCGTGGGCGCGCCCAACCCCTGCCTCTCGTACGACGTTGGCTCAGGGGATCCGCTTGCCTTCATCGAAGCGCTCAAGCAGATTCAGAAGGCGGCGATCGGTTGCACCTTCAACATGCCGACACCCGACTCCGGTATTCTCGATCCAGGAGCTGTAGACGTCGTCTACACCCCTGGCGGCGGCGGAGCGGCTGTTACGTTGACTCGAGTTACCGACCAGAGCCAGTGCGGCTCGGCGGCGGGTCAGGGCTGGTACTACGACAACAACGCGAACCCTACACAGATCATCCTATGCACGGATACGTGCGCTACGGTCTCCGCGGATAGCGGAGCGAAGGTGGATGTCGAGCTGGGCTGCCTGGGCAGCCGAGCCTGGGCAGCTGAGCCTGGGCAGCTGAACCGGGACGCTCGACCGATATGCGGGAAGGTGCCGAGGCACCTTCCCGCGTTGCGTTTGTGCTGCTGCCGCGCGGCATCGCGCGCGGACAGTCCACGAAGACCAGCCTCTTGGGTTCTTCCTGCGGGGGACGACAGCCACTCTCCCCGACTACTGCCGGGTTTTTTCGCCAGGAAGCAGCTCGCGCCCTCGCGGTCGCGCACTAATCCTTGACGCAGGTCGAGCGCCGGACAAGAGCGCCCTGCCATATGTGGCGCGTTCCTCTGTTCGTCCTGCTCACCACCCTCGTTCTGGCTGGGTGTGATAGCGAGGACTCGAAGCGAACATCCGGCTCGAATCACGACGCCGGCGCGGATGGCTCCCTGTTCACGGGGGGGAGCGGTGGCCAGGCAGGCAGCGGCGGCATGGCTGGAATGGCTGGCGTCGGTGGAAGCACGGGGGGGAGCCCAGGCCTCGACGCAGGAATCGACTCGGGCAGCGGTGGGACGACCGCCCCCGACCCCGGCGCGCCGGGCACGCGAGTGCTCTCCGGCGGCGCATACATGAAGAGCTCCCGCTTCAATCTCATGATTTCCGCCGGGCAATCCCCCGGGAGCCAAGGCAAGACTCAGAGCCCACGCTACTCGGCGCAAGGTGGGTTGGTTGGCAGCGTTCACTGAATGAGGATCGACATGAAATTCAATAGTCTCTTGGCGGCAGGCGCCGCGTTGGCGATCGGCCTGACTTCCTACAGCGCATCAGCACAGTCGGTGCCGCCCTATCTCGGACACCAAGGACGCCTCTTCGATACCCAGGGGCAACCGGTCAACGGCACCCTCGGCTTCGTCTTCACCTTGTACGACGCACCCGTGGACGGAACCGCCGTGTGGAGCGAGACCGTCGATGTGCCGCTGGATGACGGCTACTTCGCGCTGGTCCTGGGTGAGAACTCGCCGCTCACCTCGAGCCTCTTCGACGGAGCCACGCTGTATCTCGGCGTCTCCGTGGACGGCGACGCCGAGATGACGCCTCGGGAACCGCTGGTCAGCGTTCCCTATGCTCTGATGTGCCAGGACGCGGTTGGTGATATTTCCCCACGCACCGTCAGCGTTGGGGGCGGCATGGTGATCGACGAGAGCGGCAACTGGGTGGGCCCGAGCAGCGGTCTCGTCGGCCCCACGGGACCGCAAGGTAGCGCGGGCCCGCAAGGCCCAACAGGTCCCACTGGAGCGCGGGGTGCGACCGGTGCGCAGGGTCCCACTGGTGCGCAGGGTCCCACTGGTGCGCAGGGTCCCACCGGTGCGCAGGGTCCCACCGGTGCGCAGGGTCCCACCGGTGCGCGCGGCGCGACGGGTGCCCAGGGCCAGACCGGTGCCACGGGGCCCGAGGGCCCTCCGGGTGCGCGCGGTGCCACGGGACCTCAAGGGCCGCCAGGATCCACGGGGTCCGTGGGGCCACAGGGACCGACCGGACCCAGCGGAACCGTGCGAGTGATAGCCGCCGAGAAGGCGCTGCCGTTCGGCGAAGTCGATGGCGTCAATGTGACTCCAGCCACGAGCACCCCCGTCCTCTCCACGACGGAAACCCTGAACGTCGTCTCGGGAGACGTGGTCACCGTTCAGGGAACGATCGGCTTTTCCTACATGGAAACACCGACGGGACTGTCCGCGTGCTTGCTGACCTCGTCCAATGCGGTCATCCCCGGCATGGTGACCTACTACCAGAACAGTGGCGGCTTCAGCGTCGTCTACTCGTTCCGCAACCTACCGGCAGGAACGTATCGCGCCGCGATCTGTGTGCGGGGAGACGATCCTGACATCGGTGCAATCTCGGGCTATCACTCGAGGTACGTGACGGCCACGCAGTCACGACTCTAGATCCACACTCGCGACTGCACGCGCCGACGCGATCTACGGCAGAGCCGCGCCCGCCGACGCGCGAAGCGCGGAGCCGGCGCGGGGGGAGGCACCCCAGCTCGCCCCCCCATCCTTCGAGATCAAGACGGGGTAGGTCATCCCCGGCTTCGGGGCACCACCGTAGAGCATCAGGTCTTCGCCGAGCGCCAGTAGTCGGCTCGGGACCTTGATCGCGGTCGGCACGCCGCTGGCCTCGATGTCGAAGGCCACGACGAAGGGCGTCCAGCTCTTGCCAGCGTCCCGCGACGACGCGACGCGCAGGACACCGTGGCGCGCCGTCGCCAGGACGGTGGTGCCGTTGATGCGCGCCAGATCGATCGGGTAGCGCGGCTTCTGACCCTGCGGACCGAACTCCGGCAACTCGAACGCCCGACACACCTGGCGGTACTCGCAGTAGGCGACGGACACGTCGGAGGACTTCTCCTTGCGAGTCGCGATCACGATCGCGTCATCGTCGCACGCCGCGCTGACCAGCTGCTCCTTGGCATACGCAAAGCGACTGGAGTAGGGCTCGATGTCGGGCCCCTGGGAGCTGACGACCCAGTACTTGCCGCCGTCGTCGAAGCCGATGGTGTAGGAGCGCCCTCCAGGCGTCGGACAGCGCTCGGCGAAGCTCGAGAGCGCGCTGTCGTTGATCGCCGCTGGCTTCCAGCTGATGCCACCATCCCGAGTGCGATAGACCGCGAGATTCGCCGCGGCGCCCATGGCCAGAGTGAAGTCGTTCTCCGCGTTGACCTTTACCGCGCGGTAACGCACCCGCCAGGCGGGGAGGCCTTGACCGATCGCGGGTCGCGGCAGCTCGCTGGGGTGCGGAGCACCTTTCGCCGTAGAGCTCGGCTTGATCAGCCGGCTATAGCCTCCACGAACGAAGGGCCAGCCCTCCTTGGCCAGCTTGGCCAGCGGCTTCACCGACACCTTGAGGTCATCGAGGGTCATGCCGCGCTCACCGGTCGTCTTCAGAGCATCCGCGGCGTCTCCGCCGTACTCGACGAAGCTCCAGGCCTGGCTCTGGTGCACGCTCTCGACGGCCTCGCTCTTCGTCAGTTCCTTGCCGAGCACGGCGCAGGTCTCGAAGGGTCGGTCGCCCGGGTGCGCCGCGAGCAAGCGGCGTCGGAGCAGGCGCTTGAACTCCGGTGGGTTGTCGCGGATGAGCGAGGGCCCCGTGGGGCCCGCCATGCAGAGCGCGTAGTCCGCGAGCTTCGTCGCGGAGTCGTGGAGCGCCCACGCCGCCATGGCGCGGGGGTAGGCGATCCACACGCCGCCGCCGCACAGCAGCAACACGATCAAGTGCCGAAGCCGGATCGGAAAGCCCTCGTCATCGAGCTCGTCGTCTTCGAAGAGTTCGTCCTCGTCCTCCACCAGGTCGTCCGGCGGAGCGACGACCCGATTGCGCAGCCGAGGCCCGTGATGGATGTAGCCGGAATCGACCATGCACCGTGGGTAGGATCGGGCCCTCCAACTGGGCAAGTTTATGACGTGTTTACGTGGGTTTGCGCCCACATCGCCACACGTGCTCAGCGCTCACAGCGAGCGAGGGCGCGGGTGAGATCGCGCCTCAAGTCCTCGGTCGCTTCGATGCCCACCGACAGCCGCAGCAGCCCGTCGCCAATATCGGCACGGCGGCGGGTCTCGATCGGCATCGTCGAAGCGGTCGTCGAGGCGGGATGCGTGAGGAGGCTGCGCACGTCACCGAGGCTGACCGCGTGCTCGATCAACTCGACCCCCTCGAGCACGCGCTTGCCCGCCTCGATCCCGCCTCGCAGCTCGAACGAAAGCAGCGCGCCGAAGCCCGTCATTTGCCCCGCGGCAATCCCATGACCCGGGTGACTCTCGAGCCCTGGATAGTGAACCTGAGCCACTGCTGGCTGCGTCGTCAGCCAGCGCGCCAGCTCGAGAGCGCTGCTCGACGCCTGACGCTGGCGCAGGGCCAGCGTGCGCACGCCGCGGCTGATGAGGAAGGCGTTGAACGGCGCCAGCACTCCCCCGAAGCCCTTCACCACTAGCTCGGAAGCCGCGTGCACCCGGGCTCGACTGCCGCAGATCACCCCCCCAATGGCGTCTCCGTGACCGCCGAGCGCCTTGGTCATGGAATGCAGCACCACGTCGGCGCCGAGCTCGATGGGCCGCTGATGGATCGGTGTCGCGAAGGTGTTGTCGCACACCAGCTCGGCGCCTCGCTCACGTGCCAGCTTGGCGAGTGCACGCAGATCGCAGATCTTCAGTACGGGGTTCGAGGGCGTCTCTGCGTACACGACGCGGGTGTTCGGCGCGAGCGCACCGGCATACGCCTCGATCGAGCTGCCGTCGACGAAGGTCGTCTGGATCCCCAGCTTCGGTAAGTGCTCCCGCAAGAGCCGCGAAGTCTCGCCATAGCAGCTCCACGGCGCCACCACGTGGTCCCCTGCCTGCAAGCTCGACAGCAGCGCTCCGGTCACCGCAGCCATGCCGCTCGCCGTGGCGACGGCAGCCTCAGCGCTCTCCAGATCCGCGAGCTTGCGCTCGAGGGACTCGACGCTGGGGTTGCGCCAGCGACCATAGATGTACAGTTCATTTTCCCCCCGGAAAGCTGCAGCGGCCTGCTCCGCGGTCCCGAGGTCGTAGGCGCTCGAGAGCACCAGCGGCGGCTCCAGGGCGCGCGCCTGGCTCAGCGCCTGCTGATCGTCGATGGCCTCGCCTGCGTGGACCGCGCGAGTCGCGATGTCGTGGTCGGAGTCACTCACAGCACGACTCTACCCTGCTCCGACGGGTCCGAGAATCGCGCGCACAAACGCAGAAACACGGCAACCGCTCACCCCCGAACGAGGAGGCAGGCGGCGCCGTGCGGCTGGGTCGAGCGCGAGTCGATGCGCAGAACCTGGAGGGTTCAGCGCGCTCTCGAGACTCAAACCCCAGGGATGATCTTTTCGCGCTTGCGACGACGACGAGCGGCCTCGCTCATCTTCTTCCGGCGCTTCACGCTCGGCTTCATGTAGTGCCGACGACGCTTCAGCTCGCGCAGGATGCCCTCACCGGCCATCTTGCGCTTCAAGTGCTTGATTGCACGCTCAATCCCCTTGTCTCCGACGGAGACCTCCAGGGGCTTACACTGAACTGATTCGGTAGGATTGGACACAGGGACGGGCGGTATGACAGAGGGCGCCGCGTCACGCAAGGGGTTTGGGCCATAGCACTGCCCTTTTGTCACCTGATCCATGGACGGGCGCTATAACCCCGCCATGGCCGAACCCAGGTTCACCCCGAGTGGCGTCAAGGCCCCTCACGGCGCCCGCGTGATGGAGATGACGTGGCAAGACGGGCACACCTCGCGCTTCCCCCACGAGCTGCTTCGGGGCTACTGCCCCTGCGCCGGGTGCCAGGGGCACTCGGGGACCGTCGCCTTCCAGAGCGGCGGCAACCTCGACCTCGTGAAGCTCGAGCCCGTCGGCAACTACGCCCTGTCCCTGGAGTGGGGAGACGGCCACAACAGCGGTATCTACTCGTTCAGCTACCTACGTCTGCTGGGCGATCTGATCGACGCCCACGGTGACCGGCTGACCGAGGTCCACCCCGAGCTGCCTCGCTGACCATGCGCGCGCTGGTCGTCACCAGCTCGTACCCCGAGACGCCGGGGGACCCCTCGGGGCACTTCGTCGCGAGCGAAGTGCGCGCCCTGGTAGCGCGAGGCTATACGGTGACCCTCGTGGTTCCTCGAGGGAATGCGCCACGCGAGACACCCCGCGGCGTAATCCTGTGGGAGATCGCTGCAGGAGACGCGTTCGGTTTTCCGGGGGTGAGAGCGCGACTGGCGGAACCGGGTCTGTTGAAGTGCGCTGGCCGTCTTTCCGGGATCTTGCGCTTCTTGCTTGGCGCGCGGCGCTGCGTGGCGCGACTCGCGCGAGTGGAGGGCGTCTTCGACCTCGTGCAGGCGCACTGGCTCCTGCCAGGCGTGTTTCCTCTATTACCGCCCGGAATCGCTCGTGAGGCGGAGTGGGTCACCCATGGCAGCGACGCGCGCCTCTTGCGGCGCATGCCGACATTCGCCGCGAGAGGTATGCTCGAGACAGCGACACGAGCTGCCAAGGTCACTCGGCTGCGTGCCGTGTCGAGCGAGCTGCTCGCAGCTCTGGCCCCCCTCACCCCCAGATCCGTCGCGGACCGGCGGGTCGAAGCTTGCGCCATCGACCTCGGTGACGTGCCCGCTCGCGACGACGCGCGGCGCCTGCACGGTGTCGAGGGTGAGCTGTGGGTCGTGGTGGCGCGCTTGATCGCCTCCAAGCGCGTCGACGTGGCGCTGGAGAAGAGCCTTGAGTTGGCGCAGACACGCCCCATCTCCGTCGTCGTGATCGGCGATGGCCCGATGCGAGCCTCCCTCGAGGCGCGCTTCCCTCACGCTCGCTTCCTCGGCCAGCTCCCCCGCCCCACGTGCCTGAGCTGGATGGCCGCGGCGGACGGCTTGCTCAGCGCCTCCTTGCTGGAGGGCGCGCCCACGGCGATCCGCGAGGCTCGCGCCCTGGGAGTGCCGGTCCTTTGCGCTCCGGCCGGGGATCTGGCGCGCTGGGCGGAGACCGACCCAGGGCTCTGCCTGCTAGCGTGACTCTCCGCGCACCCTGGGCAACAGCTCGGCGAAGTTGCAGGGCTTCGTGCGCGCGTCCAGCTGCGGCAGCAGGATCTTCTCGAGCGCGAGGCGCACGGCTCCGGTCGAACCCGGCAGCAGGAAGACCAGCGCGCCGCCGCACAACGCGGCGTCCGCCCGAGACTGAATCGTGCTCGCCCCAATTTCCGTATAGGAAAGCATGCGAAACAACTCGCCAAAGCCGGGGATATGCTTGGTGATGAGCGGGGCCAGCGCCTCGGGCGTGACGTCACGCGCGGTGATACCGGTGCCTCCGGTCGCAATGATGACGTCCGTCTTCGGATGCGCGATCCACGCGGCAAACTGGGCGCGCAAGAGCAGCAGGTCATCGGGCAACAGAGCGCGGTCGAGGAGCTCGTGGCCCGCCTCGCCAAGCTGCTCACACAGGAGCCCGCCGCTCTTGTCCGTCGATTGATCCCGGGTGTCGCTGACGGTCAGCACGCGGACGCCCAGGGCTTGGAAGCTGTCGGCCATGACCCATCTTGGCTCTCTTCACCGCCGCGACACAACGATCCGCCGTGGGAGGCGCCTGGACCCTGTGATATGCAGCGCTCCTATGGCAATGCCCCCGCAGTTTCAGCCACCAACTCCAGGGTACGCGCCCGCCGCCGGCGTCGGCGGAGACTACGGGCCGCCGCCCGAGAAGATCGAGGTGATGCGCGCGGTCAAGTTCCTGATCAGCGACCCAACCGATGGCAAGACCAACTGGCTGTACGCCACCTTGATCCAGCTCATCCCGGTGGTCGGCCCGATCTCGATGCTGGGCTGGCAGGCCGAGATCACCCAGCGACTCGCGCGCAACCACCCGAAGCCAATCCCGAAGTACGACTTCGGCGACTTCACGCACTACCTGACCCGTGGGCTCATCCCCTTCGTCGCGCAGCTGCTCGCGGTCTTTCCGATCATATTCGTTTGGTACTTCTTCATGGTCATCGCGACCATGCTGGTTGGCGTGATCGGAGGTGCGATTGGCAGCCCCGAGCTCACGATGATCATGCTCTTGCTGTTCAGCCTGGTCGGCTACCTCGTGCTGGTGGTGATGATGACGGTCTTCGTCAGCGCCATCATGCTCCGCGCGGAACTGACCGAGGACTTCGGCAAGACGCTGCAGTTCGGCGCGATCTTCCGCTACGCCGGGAAGACCTGGAAGCGCTCGCTGGGGTACGGCTTGCTGCTCGGCCTGATCGCGTTTGGGATGGGCATGCTGGGCATGCTCGCCTGCTTCATCGGTCTCTACTTCGTGGTCTCGCTGCTGAGCTTTGCCAACCTGCACCTGCGCTATCAGATCTACGCGGCCTACCTCGCCGAGGGTGGAGAGCCGATCCCGGTCAAGGAGCCTCAGACGTTGCCCAGCGAGGTTTCGAGCGCCGGCTACGCGGGACAACAGCCAATGCTGCAACAGGGCCAGCCCGGCGGATACGGTCCCGCAGGCGGCGGCTATGGTCCGCCGCCCGGAGGTGGTGGCTACGGCCCCCCGCCAGGCGGATACGGTCCCCCACCCGGCTACTGAGTTTCCGTGAGGTTAGCCTTGCGGAAGAAGCTCGCGGCCCGGCGGGCCGCTCTCGGCGTGCTGGGCTGCGCGTTGGCCGTGTCCGCCTGCTCCAGGTCGTCCCCCAGCGGAGCCAGCGGACAACCATCGCAGAACCCAGCCCAGACGCTGACTGCCAGCCCGTCGTCTCCGCAGAGCAGCGCACCCTCACCCCCAAAACCAGAGGTGCCCGCCAAGCCGACGTTTCGCGCAGAGCCCGCGACGTTGAAGCTCGCGGGAGGTGACGCCGTGCACAGCAAGCTCGGGATGGTCACCAGCGTGGAGGCGCAGGCGACGCGAGCTGGCGTGGAGATCCTCGAAGCTGGCGGAAACGCCGTCGATGCGGCGGTCGCGGTCGGCTACGCGCTGGCCGTGACTCACCCCAGCGCCGGTAACATCGGCGGCGGCGGCTTCATGCTGGTGCGGCCCGAGGGCGGGCCGACCGTCGCCATCGATTTCCGCGAGGTAGCGCCGATGGGCCTGACCCAGGCGGACTTCGACGCGATGATCGAGGCCAGGGGCGTGGGGCCAGCCGCCTCCGGAGTGCCGGGCAGCGTGGCCGGGCTCAACCTCGCCCAGCGTCGCTTTGGCAAGCTGCCTTTGGCCCGCGTGATGCAACCTGCGATCCAGCTGGCGCTCAAGGGCCACGTGATCGGTCAGCGTGAAGGCATGACGCTGATCTGGAGCCACCGCGCGCTGCGCAAGGACGCCGAAGCACGTCGAGTGCTAGCTCCGAAGAAGCGGGCTCTGAAGCCCGGAACTCGCTTGTTCCGCAAGGATCTCGGGCACACCCTCGAGCTGATCGCGAAGCAGGGCGACGCGGGCTTCTACCGGGGCAAGACGGCTCGAGCCATCGTGGCGGCGATGGGCAAGACCGGGCGCATCACTCTCGGCGACCTGGCGGGCTACGAGGCCAAGCAGCGCGAGCTCCTCAGCCTCGACTACCGAGGTCTACGGGTGGAGGTGATGCCGCCGCCGTCCGCCGGTGGGGTCGCCGTCGCGGAAATGTTGAAGATGTGGGAGCGCCTGCGAGCGTACTCCCACGCGCCCGACTCGGTCGCTGCCGCACATTTCTTCGTAGAAATTGCCAAGCGCGCCCACGCCGATCGACGCTTCGACGTCGTGGATCCCGACACCAGCGAGCGAGACGTCGAGGCCGTGCGTCGCCGCTGGCTCGACCCGATGCACTGGCTCGAGCCTCACCCCATCGATCCGAAGCGGGCGACACCAGCCTCCGAGCTGCACTCCCTGTACACCAAGGCAGCAGAAGAGCTGGAGCACACGACTCACTTCAGCGTGGCGGATCACGACGGCATGGTCGTCTCCTGCACCACCACGCTCTCGGCAGGCTTCGGCGCGAAGTACGTGGTTGCCGGCACCGGCATCGTGATGAACAACTCCGCGGGTGCCTTCGGCAGCGTGGGCGAGAGCACCCTGAAGGGTGGCCGCCGCATGACCAGCTCGATGGCTCCGACTCTCGTCCTGAAGGACGGTACACCGATCCTCGTGCTCGGCTCACCAGGAGGGGACACCATCCCCAACACCGTCTTCCAGGTCCTGCGCAACGTCGTGGACTACCAGCTCCCGCTCTCGGTCGCCGTTGAGCGGGGCCGCATGCACCACGGCTTCTTGCCCGACGAAGTGCGCTACGAGCGCCGCAAGCCCCCCGCCACGGGTGTACTCGACGGCTTGAAGGCGCTGGGCCACACCATCTCGAAGAAGACGATCCCGATCGGAGACGCCAACGATCTGATGCGGATCGATGGTGAATACTTCGGCGTGGCGGATAGCCGGGAGGGTGGCTTGGCCGCTGCGCCGAAGCAGCTCGCTCCCTCTCCGTGATCTGACCGCGGCCGAAGCAACGCTCCTGCCAAACTCCGCACGGCTGAGTTCTCTCACCGCCCGGGCGGATCCCCTTGCTACAGTGGGTGGCCGAGGGAGCCGTGACGAAGCTGAAATTCGAGCGTACACCGCAGGGCAAACTGCAGGTCCAGGTTCACGAGCGCGGTCGCGCGTTGCTATGCAACTCGCTGCTCAACAAGGGCACCGCGTTCACTGACGCGGAGCGCGACACGCTTGGCTTGCGCGGGCTACTGCCTCAGAACCCGACGCCGATGGAGGTTCAGGCAGCCCGCGCCTACGGCAACATCTGTCGCAAGTCGGATCCCCTGGAGCGCTACATCGGCATGGCCGCGCTCCAGGATCGAAACGAGACGCTCTTCTATCGTGTGCTGGGTGAGCACGTCGAGGAGCTGATGCCCATCGTCTACACGCCCACGGTGGGAGAGGCCTGCAAGTTCTTCTCGCAGATCTTCCGGCGCGGGCGCGGGATCTGGATCACGCCCGAGGACTCCGGCCGCATCGCACGAGTCCTGGAGAACGCAGGCACCGACGACGTGCGGTTGATCGTGGTCACCGACAACGAACGCATCCTCGGCCTCGGAGATCAGGGCGCGGGCGGGATGGGGATCCCCATCGGCAAGCTCTCCCTGTACACCCTGGGCGCAGGCATCCACCCGAGCCAGACGCTCCCCATCAGCCTCGATGTCGGCACCGACAATCAGGAGCTGTTGAACAACGAGCTCTACGTCGGCTGGCGGCACCCCCGCCTGCGTGGGCAGCGCTACTACGACCTGGTCGAGGAGTTCGTCGACGCGGTGATGACTCGGTTCCCCAAGGCACTACTCCAGTGGGAAGATTTCAAGAAGGCCAACGCCTTCACGCTGCTGGGCAAGTACCGCAAGCGCCTGTGCTCCTTCAACGACGACATTCAGGGCACCGCAGCCGTGGCGCTGGCTGGGATATTCGCAGTGGTGCGCAAGCGGGGCGTCGACCTGGCGAGGCAACGAGTGGTGATCCTCGGAGCGGGTGCGGCGGGCGTCGGCATCGGTCATCAGGTGCGGGATGCGTTGCAGCGCGCAGGGCTCACGGGAGCCGACTTGACTCGCGCCGTGGCGGTGCTGGACAGCCGCGGACTGATCGTGAACAGCCGGGATTTCCGCGATGAGTACAAGCGCGAGTTCGCCTGGCCGGAGCAAATGGTGCGAGAGCTGGGGCTCGACCCGGAGCAGCCCATCGACCTGTACCAGGTGGTCAAGGCGCTCCAACCCTCGGTGTTGATCGGGACGTCCGGCCAGCCTGGCGTCTTCACCGAGGAGATCGTGCGGGAGATGGCAGCTCACTGCGACGCGCCCGCGATCTTTCCGTTCTCCAACCCGACGAGCAAGAGCGAGGCCACGCCGGAGCAGCTCCTGGAGTGGACCGACGGTCGCGCGCTGGTCGCCACCGGTAGTCCCTTCGACCCGGTGGAGCTTCCAGACGGTCGCCGCGTCCGTATCGGTCAAGGCAACAACGTCTACGTCTTTCCTGGCGTCGGCCTAGGGGCACTCGTCTCGGAGGCTAGCGAGGTGACCGACTCGATGTTCACCGTCGCCGCGCATACCCTGGCCTCGGAGCTCACGGACCAGGATCTGGCGGAGGGCTCCTTGTTCCCGCGCATGCAGCGACTGCGAGAGATCACCCGCAAGATCGCCTGCGCCGTGGTCAAGGAGGCCGCAGACGAGAACGTGGGCAAGGCCTTCGAGGCCAACGCCATCTACGACGCCGTGAGCGAAGCCATGTGGGAGCCCGAGTACCCGGAGCTGATCCCCGTATGAGCGCGAGCCCTCAGGCGCGCGTCAATCGAAGGGTTCTGATCCTCAGCGTCGCGGTTGCCGGCGCGGCGGCAGTCGCTTACCGCGCGGCAATGCCATCGCAGAGCGCGCAGGGCAGTGGCGCAGCCAGCGCCTCCGCGAAGCCCGCGCCAAGCTCGGCCAGGGTGGAGTCCCCGGAGGTCGTGCGGCTCAAGGAGGACACATCGACCGGCAGTCGCCTACCCGCGCTGGAGATCCCCGAGCGAGGGGAGCTGCCTCGGGAGTTCCTCCAGCCTTATCCGAGCCAGCCCGCCGATCCCCCGGCAGACGCTCCGCTACCGCAACATCCGGTACGCTCCTATACCGTCACCGAGGCCCAACGCTTCTTGGAGCTGACCGTCCTCGCTCCCGAGCCAGTTGGTGAGGGCTGGTACATCGAGCTGAGCTACGAGGGCGGGCTGATCTGGCAGCACGCCGGCGACGTCGCCGACCAGCGCGGTCTGCTGACGCTGAAGATCCCCGCCCAGCGCCTGAAGACTGGCCACTATCAGCTGTTCGTCAGACGCCAGCTCGAGCCCAAAGCGCGCAACTTCCTCTATCGATTCGACGTCGAGATCGAGTGACGCGGCTGTGGACGCGGTCCCGTTTCGCTCTCGCCGCACCGCGGGTCGCTCAGGTCACGCCGTGCTCGTTCAGCTTGTAGTAGAGCGTGCGGCGACTCACACCAAGCATCCGTGCGGCAGCGTTACGGTTGCCTCCAGCCTTCTTGAGCGCCTTCTCCAGTGCGCGCTTCTCGGCGCGGGCGATGGCGGTCGCCAGCTCGACCACGTCGCCTTCGCTCTCGGGGGGCGGCTCCTCACTCGCGCTGTACGCGGCCAGGGCGGTCTTCTGGTTGAGCGAACCGCCGTCGATCGCAGGCTGCCAGAGCGAGCAATCGCGAGCGGTGATGCGCGGTCCGTCGGCGAGCAACACGAGGCGCTCGATGAAGTTCTGTAGCTGGCGTACGTTGCCCGGCCAGCGGTGGTTCCTCAGCATCTCGAGCGCAGGGGCGTCGATCCCCATCGCGGCGCGACCGTTGTTCGTGCCGGCGGTACGCGCGAAGTGCATCGCCAGCTCAGCGATGTCGTCCGGACGCGCCCGCAGCGGCGGCACGAACAGCGGGACCACGCTCAGCCGATAGAACAAATCTTCACGGAAATCACCCGTGCGAACCATGCCATCGAGATCTCGGTGAGTGGCGGCGACGAAGCGCACGTCGGCCTTCAGCGTCTGAGTTCCCCCCAGGCGCTCGTACTCGCGCTCCTGGAGCACGCGCAAGAGCTTCACCTGGATCGCAGGCGTAACGTCGCCGATCTCGTCCAGGAAGAGGGTGCCGCCTTCGGCCAGCTCGACTCGCCCCGGCTTGCGCTGGGTGGCTCCGGTGAACGCGCCCTTCTCGTACCCGAACAGCTCACTCTCCAGCAGGTTGTCTGGCAGCGCCCCGCAGTGAACCTTGATGAACGGGCCGTCCCTGCGTGGACTCTTGTCGTGGATCCGGCGCGCGACCAGCTCCTTGCCCGTGCCGCTCTCCCCTCGCACCAGGACCGTCGCGACCCCGTCCGCGACGCGATTGATGGTGCGCTCCAGCTCGACCATCACCGGCGAGGTACCGATGATGTTGGACCGCTGACTGACCATCACGCTCTTCGGTGACTCGTCACTGTTCGCGCGCAGGAGGCTCAGCATCTTCTGGATGACGTACTTCACCTCCTCTTCTTCGAAGGGCCGACAGAGGAAGTCGTTGGCGCCGAGCCGCACCGCCTTCACGCCCAAGGAGGTCTTGCCCTGGTCGGTGATGACGACCATCGGCAAGTCCTCATACGAAGCGTTCAGCTTCGTCAGCAGGTCGAGGCCGTTGGTGTCCGGCAGCTGAGCGCTCAGCGCCACCGCGGAGAAGTCCCGGCGCCCGAGCTCGCGCATCGCGTCCTTCTTGCAGGTCACGTGGGTCGTTTCGACCCGCAGCTCGGCCAAGATCGCAGACAAGGACTGGGCGGAGTCGAGGTTGGGATCGACGATGAGCAAGGATTGCTGAACTCGGTTCATCGCTTTCGACCGGGCGGGTCAGTGCCCGTTGATTGCTCCTAGCGTACCCAAAGCGCGGAGTTCCAGCGAGGCTTCGGGCGCGGGAAAGCGAGGCTCCTCCCGCACGACCCACAAAAGTCGACGCCCCCCGTGGACCAACACGGAGGGCGTCATTCGTTCGCAGGAGGTAGTTAGGCAATGACGAGGCCGCGCGCGTCCCTGGACCCGCAGCGGCCCCGGAAGACTCAGCCGCCGTTTCGTCGCTGGTAGGCGGGCGTGTCCCAGTCACGATCCACGTTGGACGGGAAGGTGATGCGATCCCGAACGCTCGGCAGACCGGAGCCTTCCGCGCGTGCCTGGAGGCTGGCAGCAGCCGCCGCCGGCCGCCTGGAGTAGACCGTCGCGGGCTCGCGATCCAGCTCTTCCAGGGCGCGCGAGGGCACCTCGGGGCGAGGCTCGCGGCGCGCCGGGGCCTCCGAGGGTCGCGCCTCGGCACGCGGAGCGGGGCGCTCCAGCGGCTGCCGGCTGGCCTGCCGAAGCAGCTCCTGGGGCTCCTCCGCCGCTCGCTCGAAGCCAGTGGCGATGACCGTGACCTTGATGGCCTCGGACATGTTCTCGTCGATCGTGGCGCCGAAGATGATGTTCGCGTCTTCGTGAGCCTGCTCCTGAATGTAGGTCGCCGCCTCGTTGATCTCGCGCATCTTCATGTCGGGTCCGCCAACGACGTTGATGAGCACGCCGGTGGCTCCGTCGACGCTGATGTTGTCCAGCAGGGGGCTCTGGATGGCTGCCTCGGCGGCGAGCCGTGCGCGACCCTCGCCCTTCGCGCAGCCGGTGCCCATGAGCGCGCGACCCATGTTCTCCATCACGGTGCGCACGTCGGCGAAGTCGACGTTGACGATGCCTTCCTGGGTGATGAGGTCACTGATGCCCTTCACCGCCTGGTACAGCACCTCGTCCGCCTTGCGGAACGCCTCGACGAAGCTCAGGTCGTCATCACCGAGGGCCACCAGCTTCTCGTTGGGGATGGTGATGAGGGTATCGACGTGCTCTGCCAGGGCTGCGAGGCCTTGCTCTGCGCGGCGCGCGCGCTGGCGACCTTCGAAGACGAAGGGCTTGGTGACGACGCCAACCGTGAGCGCGCCTTCCTCGCGAGCGAGCTGCGCGATGACGGGCGCTGCGCCCGTGCCGGTGCCACCACCCATGCCAGCGGTCACGAAGACCATGTCCGCGCCGGAGATGGCTTCCTTGAGTCGAGTCACGTCTTCGAGCGCCGCCTTGCGACCGCGCTCGGGATCGGCGCCGGCACCCAGACCGCGGGTGACGGCCTGACCGACCGAAAGCTTGAGTGGAGCCAGGTTCGCGTTCAGCGCCTGGGCGTCCGTGTTCACGCTGACGAACTCCACGCCTTCCAGCGCGAAGGAGATCATGGTGTTGATCGCGTTGTTGCCAGATCCACCGACCCCGATCACCTTGATGCGGGCTTGGTACTGCGGCGACTCGTCAGCAAACTCAATCGAGAAACTCATTTTGCCTTCCTCCCGGTGCACGCGCTCCGCTTCGATGGAGCGGTGCTGAAACACCGCAGTGCCGGTCCCGAGTGGGTGGTATCTCGAGCCTTGGGCTGCCTCTTCCCTCGTCTCGAACCCGCTCTGTGTGGCGACCCGGTGCGTAACCCCTTACTGAACCAAAACCCTCGAACTGGCCTAATAACTGACGTCACAAAACAACGAACCAGCCGATTTTGGCTGGTTCGTACATCTCAGAAGGCGTCCTTGAGCCAGCCCCAGAAGCCACCCTTGCGGCGTCGGACCCGCACCTCGGCGGGCTCCGGCTGGGCAGGCTCCTCGTAGTACTCCTCGTACTCGCCTCGTGCCGCCGCCTGGGCCAGCTGCAAGGCGCCGTACTGCACCAACCCCACGCCCGTCGCGTACTGAGGTCCTTGCACCAGCTGCACGATGCCCTTCATGCCCACGGGGAATCCCAGCCGCACGGGCATGCCGAGGATCTCCTCGGCGCACTCCACCATGCCTTCCATCAGCACCGACCCACCCGTGAGCACCGCGCCGGAGGCCACCTGATCCAGCAGACCAGCGTCCTCGATACGACGGCGGGCCTCGCTGAAGATCTCCTCGACCCGGGGCTCGATGATATCGCTCAGGACTCGCCTGGCGACACGACGCGGCGAGTGACCACCCACGCCGGGCACCTCGATCTCCTCGTCGTCTGAGATCATGCGTCCCAGGGCACAGCCATAGTTGCGCTTGAGGCGCTCGGCCTCTCCCATTGGAGTGCGAAGCCCCGCGGCAACGTCGCTCGTCACGTTGTTGCCACCGGCCGGGATCACGCTGGTGTGTGCAATGCCGCCATCGGCGTAGACCAGCAGGTCGGTGGTTCCACCGCCCATGTCGATCACGGCGACCCCGATCTCCTTCTCGTCCTCGCTGAGCACCGCCTCGCTGGACGCCAGGGGCTCGAGCACCACGTCGGCGACGTGGAGGTTGCAGCGCTCGACGCAGCGGATCACGTTCTGCACGCAGCTCGTGGCCGCGGTCACCAGGTTCACCCGCACCTGCAGTCGCACTCCGCTCATCCCGATCGGGTCCCGGATGCCGTCCTGGGTGTCGACGATGTATTCGCGCGGCAACGCGTGAAGGATCATGCGATCGGCGTCGACGGGGATGGCTCGAGCGCCCTCCAGGACTCGGTCGAGGTCACTGCTCATCACCTCGCGTCCGCTGATCGCGCACACGCCGTCGGACATGTGGCTGCGGATGTGACTCCCGGCGACGCCGGCATAGACCGTGCTGATCTCCACACCGGCCATGGTCTGAGCCGCATCGATGGCTTCGCGGATGGCGCGGACCGTCCACTCGATGTTGCTGACCACGCCCTTGCGCAGACCGCGGCAAGGAACGTTGCCCACCCCGAGGATGGTGATCCCGTCACTGTCTACCTCGCCGACGACGGCACTCACCTTGGTGGTGCCGAGGTCGAGCCCAACGACGATCTCGGGTTGGCTGAGGCCGGTGTAGCTGCGCATGGCTTCCTTTTCTGGCTCCGGTGTTCGACTCGGGTGCTCGAAGCGCCTCGAACTGCTCGTTGTTCGCGCCTCGGGGGCGCGGGTTTCGGGGGGTGAGGTACCCTGCCCAAGCAGTGAGAAACCCTTGCTTTCCCACTGTTCGAGGCTCGCTCCGACGCTGCCATGCGCGTCTCGGGCGGGCCAAATTTCGCGACCGGTGACGCGTGAACAAATGGGCGCAGGGCGGCGCCGGCGCTCAGCACGAACGCGGGCGACCCACCGGGTCCCGCGGGCGGTCGCACAGCTCTTCGCAGAGTTGCCAGAGCAGCAAGCCCTGGCGATCGCCGCGCTCCGTCCCTGGCACCACGTGGGTGGGCGCCTGCTCGCGGTCGAACCAGAAGCGCCCGCTCGTCCCGCGCAGTCGCTCGCAGGCGGCGAGCCAGACCATGGTGTCGGCGCCCTGCCTGGGCTCGCGCAAGATGCGTCGAGTCAGGCGGTGAAAGCGCGGTAGCGAACTGCGAACCGCCGGAGTGTCCGCCCACCCAGGATGCATCGCCGAGCTGGTCAGCCAGGGCTTGCGCTCGGCCCACAGCTCGTTCAGCACCACCTCGGCTCGCTTGGTCAGGGCGTACGCCTGGGTCCCGTCGTACTTCCGCCGCGTCCACTGCCAGTCGGAGAGATCGAGAGCCACCGGGTACATACCTCCGCTCGAGACGTGGATCACCCGCGGATCGCTCGAGCGACGTAGCCTGGGCAGGAGCGCGCGAGTGAGCGCAAAGGGACCGAGCACGTTGGTGGCGAAGCACAGCTCGACGCCTTCCTCGGTTTCCCGACGCTCGCTGGGCAGCACGCCCGCGTTGTTGATCAGCACGTCCACCACCTGAGGTGCCCGTTCGCGGACGTAGCGCTCCGCGTCTCGAACCCGGGAGACGTCCAGCAACTCGAGTTCGAAGCGCCCGGCAGGGACCTCCCGCTCCAGACGCTCCAGAGCCTCGCTGCCCCGGGCTGCGTCGCGACACAGCAGGACCACGCTGGCGCCCAGCGCGCCTAACCCCCGACAGGCCTCGAAGCCAAGCCCCGAGTTGGCGCCAGTGATCAGCACCGTCTTCCCGCTCAGATCGACGTCGAGGTCGCTCTCATGGAAACGCTTCGCGTGGCGCTCGAAGCCCGTGCGATCGAAGCTGAAGACGACGCTCTTGTCCAGCAACCAGTCGAGCATCACCCCACCGCGACGGGCACCGCCTCGGCGCTTCGCCTGGCCCCAGCGCGATGCCGCAGCACGCTGGAGAGGTTCTGGATCGCAGCCTTGCCCCCGGCCTGGATGCGACCGCGCATCAACGGCTCGGCGGGGCGCAGAAGACCCAGCAAGGATATTTCCGCCCGGTATCTTATGTCGACGCGGCTGCCGACCTGCGCCACGCGGATCAGGTCGATCGCGCTCACCCCGGCGCTCCTGCCGACCAACGTAGCAACGCAGTCGCTCAGCTCCGCGAGCCGGTAGTCCACGTCGATGGTGCGGCCCAGCGACTTCAGCGACACCAGGAAGCGGGCACCCACGACCAGCGCTTCCTCGGAGTCGAGTCGAGAGACGCGCTCGACGCTGGGATCCCAGCTGGGCAGGTGCGTGAAATCGGCGATGTAGCGCAGCACCTCTCGAGCGTCGCCAGGCGCGTCCAGGGTTTCTTCGAGCAAGATCACGGCGAACCTCCAGTGGAGCCAGACCTCCGGCCCCAGCAACGGGCGTAGGACCGCGTCCCGACGCTGACCAGTGTCGGCCGGGCAGATTGACCTTCGCCAGACTGGTCCTACGAGGCGCCGGAGACTTCGTGACTTCCAGTTCAATCCCCCTCCCCCGTGGCCAGCGGGTCGCCATCGTCGGTAGCGGCATCGCCGGTCTGACCTGCGCCTGGCTGCTACGCAAGCGCCACGACGTCACGCTGTTCGAGGCGGACTCGCGCATCGGCGGCCACACGCACACCGTGGACGTCGATGTGGATGGTCGCCGCTACGCGATCGACACGGGGTTCATCGTGTTCAACCACTGGATGTACCCCAACTTCATTCGCCTGCTGGACAAGCTGGGGGTGAGGTCCAAGCCGACTGACATGTGCTTCGGCGTCAGCGACGAGACGAGCGGTCTGGAGTACTCGTCACGCTACCTGGACGGCTGGTTCGCCCAGCGGGGGCGGCTGCTGGAGCCGGCTCAGTGGCGCACCCTGCGCGACCTGCTGCGTTTCTCCAGGGAAACCAAGAGGCTGATGCCCACACGGCACGAGCTCCGCTGGGACTACAGCCTGGGGGATTTCCTGGACAGAGGTGGCTACAGCCGGGACTTCGCCGAGCGCTTCATCGTTCCGATGGGCTCGGCGATCTGGTCAGCGCCGCTGGGGGAACTCGAAGCTGACTTCCCGCTGCGCCTGTTCATCGAGTTCTTCCACAACCACGGCATGTTGAACCTGCTGCACAAGCCGGTGTGGCGAGTGATCCAGGGCGGGTCCCGCAGCTATCTGGCCCCGCTGAGCGCGGACCTCCGCGACGCAATCCACACCAGCTCGCCGGTACTTGCCGTGGAGCGCGCGTCCGACGGAGTGCGAGTGAACACGCCGAGCGGCTGGCAGCGCTTCGATCAGCTGGTGATCGCCACGCACAGCGACCAGGCGCTCGCGCTGCTCGGCGCTGACGCGCGGCCTGCCGAGCGCGAGGTGCTGGCGGCGATGCGCTACCAGCAGAACGACGTCGTGCTCCACACCGACGAGTCGCTGCTGCCGCGCAATCGGCGCGCCTGGGCTGCCTGGAACTACCTGATTCCTCGAGGATCTTACGGCGGAACCGGGGGCGAGCGCGCCACGTTGACCTACGACATGAACCACCTGATGGGGCTAGAGGCGCCGGTCACATTTTGCGTGACGCTGAACGCGACTTCACGCATCGACCCCGCGCGCGTGCTGGGTCGCTTCGACTACGCCCATCCGGTCTACGACGCTCCCAGCGCAGGCGCCCGGGAGCGCTACGACGAGATCGGCGGTGCCGATGGCCGCACCCACTTCGCTGGCGCTTACTGGGGCTACGGCTTCCATGAAGACGGAGTGGTGAGCGCCCTGCGGGTGGGAGAAGCGTTCGGGTGCCAGCTATGAGCGACGAGCAGCACAGCGCCATCTACGTCGGACGAGTCAGTCATCGTCGCTTCGCTCCGACACGGCACGCTCTTTCGTATCGCCTGTTCATGGTCTACCTCGACCTGGAAGAGCTCCCCGAGGTGCTCGACGCGCTCCCCGGGTGGTCCGCGAGAGGCCGAGCACTGGCAGAGTTTCGTCGCAGCGATCACCTCGGCTCGGCCTCCGAGTCGCTGCGCGAGAGCGTGGAGTCGCTGCTCGTAGAGCGCGGCGTGCGCCCCCCCGGCGGTCCCATCCGGCTGCTCACGCACCTGCGCTATGCGGGCTTCGTCTTCAACCCCGTGAGCTTCTACTACTGTTTCCCCAGGGACTCAGATTCCAGCGCCCCCGAGGTGATCGTGGCCGAAGTGGACAACACGCCCTGGGGGGAGCGGCACCTCTACGTGTTGCCGGCGTGCCACGGTCGCCCCGACGGTGCGCAGGGGGGACGCAGCTGGGAGTTCGACAAGGCGTTTCACGTGTCGCCCTTCATGCCGATGCAGCAGCGCTATCGCTGGCGCTTTGGTGTGCCCGGCGAGCGCCTGGAGGTCACGATGGCGAACCTGCCAGGCGACGCGAGCGCCGGGGACGGCCCTCGACGCTGCTTCGAGGCCCACCTGCGCCTGGAGCGACGACCGCTGGACGCGTCGCACGCCACACGCGCGCTGGTTGGCTATCCCCTGATGACCGCCAAGGTCTTCGCCGCGATCTACTGGAACGCGCTGCAGCTCTGGCTGAAGCGCACTCCGTTTCATCCACATCCGCACGGCAATAATCGACAGCACCGTGATATCGAATCGAGCCAAGGAGCCTCAGCATGAGCCAGAGCTTGCTGCTCAGTAGTCCACCTCACAGCGGCCCGACCTCGCCGGGGACCAGCGCCCTCCAGACTCGGAGCCGCGAACACCGGGGCGCCCTGGAGCACCTGGCAGAGCGCCTGTTGCTGCGCGCGCTGGGGCAGCTGGAGGTCGGGTGCTTGCTGCTCCGTCATGAGTCACGCGAGCTGCGCTTCGGAGCGGTTCACCCCGACTTTCCCGCCCCGGTCGTGGTCCAGGTCGACTCCGCGCGGGCCTACGTCGACCTGTGCTTCGGGGGTTCGATTGGCGCCGCGGAAGCCTACGCCCGCGGCCTCTGGAGCTCGCCGGAGCCGGAGCAGGTGGCGCGCATCTTCGCGCGCAACGCGCCCGTGCTCTGGAAGCTCGACGGCGGACTCGGCCGCCTGGTACAGCCGGCATCCCGTCTCACCCACGCGCTGCGGCGCAATACGCTCCGCGGAAGTCGTCGCAACATCGAAGCCCACTACGACCTGGGGAACGCGTTCTATGCCTGCTTCCTCGACGACACACTCAGCTACTCGGCAGCGGTGTTCGAGTCGGCGGAGCAGCCTTTGCGCGACGCATCGCTGAACAAGCTCGAGCGCGTGTGCCGCAAGCTCGACCTGAAGCCCGACGAGCGTCTGATGGAGATCGGCACGGGGTGGGGTGCCCTGGCGATCCACGCCGCGAGTCGCTTCGGCTGTCGCGTCACCACCACCACGCTGAGCCAGGAGCAGTACCGCCTTGCGCGACTCAGGGTGCGAGAGGCAGGCCTCGACGATCGGGTCGAGGTGCTGCTGCGAGACTACCGAGAGCTGCCTGAGCTGGTTCGGACGGCTGGACGCTTCGACAAGCTGGTGAGCATCGAGATGGTGGAAGCCGTCGGACACCAGTACCTGGCGGAGTACTTCAGCGTCTGCGAGCAGTTGCTCGCCCCCGATGGCTTGATGCTGATTCAAGCCATCACCATGCGCGACAAGCGCTTCGAGGCGCACAAGCACAACGTCGACTTCATCAAGCGCTACATCTTCCCCGGCAGCTGCATCCCGTCGCTCGGCGCCCTCGCCAGCGCGTGCGCTCGAACGGACCTCAAGCTGATCGGTCTCGAGGACATCAGCGGTCACTACGCGCTCACCCTGCGCCACTGGCGCGAACGCTTCATGGCTCGAAGAGCCGAGATCGCAGCGCTCGGCTACGGCGAGGAGTTCCTGCGACTCTGGGAGTGGTACCTGGCGTACTGCGAAGGCGGCTTCCGGGAGCGCTACATCGGCAACGCTCAGCTGCTCTACGAGGGGCCCCAGCGCCGCGCCGCCGCGCCCCTCACCCCCACCTCCGCGATCCGGCTGGAGGGAGCGCCTTGAACGCGCCGTCGAGCGGAGCGGTGCGCGTCATGGCCCTGCGCCGTGGAGTGGGCGAGCGTGCCACGCGAGCCAGCATCGAGTTGATGGAGCGCGGCCTGCTCCCGGATGCCGCGATCCGACTCGCGATCCGCGGCTTGTTGCAGCGACGCCTGAAGCGAGAACGCGGGAGCGGTCTGGAAGATCAGTCGGCGCGACGCGCGCGTTGGGTCGAGGAGCTCCAGCGGAGCCCAGTGGCAATCCTCACGGAACTGGCGAACGCCCAGCACTACGAGGTGCCCACGGAGCTCTTTCAGCTCGCGCTGGGGCCGCGACTCAAGTACTCCGCCTGTGCCTTCGCCCGCCCGGAGCAGCGAGAGGACGTGGGTGAAGACTCGCTGACCGATGCCGAGGAGCGCATGCTCGCGCTCTACGCAGAGCGCGCCGAGCTCCAGGATGGGCAACGGGTGCTCGATCTCGGCTGCGGCTGGGGCTCCTTCTCACTCTGGGCCGCCGCGCGCTACCCGAACAGCCGAATCGTCGGTATCTCGAACTCCCGCACCCAGCGCGAGTTCATTCTGGGCGAGGCCAAGGCGCGCAACCTGACGAACTTGCAGGTGGTGACCCAGGACGCGAACCGTCTGAGCGCAGATGACTTCCGTGCCGCGGGGATCGAGCCGTGCTTCGATCGCATCGTGAGCGTGGAGATGCTCGAGCACCTGCGAAACTACCGCGTGCTCTTCGAGCGCCTCGCCAGCTGGCTGGATCCCCGAGGCAAGCTGTTCGTGCACATCTTCGTGCATCGCAGCCTGACCTACGCCTTCGAGTCCGAGCGCGCCGACGACTGGATGGGACGCTACTTCTTCAGCGGCGGCCTGATGCCGAGCGAGGATCTCTTGCTCCACTTCCAGGACGCCTTGCTCCTCGAGCAGCGCTGGAGCGTCAGCGGCCTGCACTACGCGAAGACGGCTCGGGCCTGGCTCGAGAACCTGGATGCTCAGCGACGGCGCGCCCTGAACGTCCTGGAAACGCACTACGGTGAGCGCACGACGAACCCCCGGCGCGAAGCAGAGCGCTGGCTCATGCGCTGGCGGGTGTTCTTCATGGCGTGCGAAGAGCTGTGGGGCTACGGCGCAGGAGACGAGTGGTTCGTCGCCCACTACCGCTTCCGCCCCCGCCGGTGACCAGCGAGGGGCGCTGCGGCGAGGACTACATGCGACCGCGGAGCATGCCGTTCCAGTACATCGCGGGCAGGCCGTATGCCTTGAGTAGCCACATGCTGTAGCGCTCCTGCGCTTGATCGAAGGGGAAGCTCTCCATGATCTTCCCGTCGTAGCCGAACTCCGCGAGCATCACGTTGCCGCGACCGGTGACCAAGGGGCAAGACGCATAGCCGTCGTACTGCGCCTCGACCTTGCGCCCAGCGCGCTTGGCCAGCAGGTTGTCAACCAGCACCGGCACTTGTTTCCTTACGGCAGCACCGGTCTTGGAGGTCGGCGCGCTGGAGCAGTCCCCGGCAGACCAGACGTTCTCGAAGCGAGTGTGCTGCAGGGTGTGCTTGTCTACCTCGACCCAGCCGGCAGCGTCCGCCAGCGCGCTCTGCTTGATCACGTCGGGCGCGCTCTGGGGCGGCGTGACGTGGAGGAAGTCGAAGGGGATGACCTTCTCGGCGTCACCCACCCTGAACACCGCCTCACGCTGGTCGCCTCGCACCTCGATCAGATCATGTCCGAAGCGCGTCTCGACGCCGCGCTCGGCGACCAGCTTCTCCAGGGCGGCGCGGTACTTCGGCACACCAAAGATCGCCGCGCCCGCGGACGCGAAGATCACGTTCGATTGCTCGCGGAGTCCTTCCCGGCGGAAGTGCTCCTCGGCGAGCCACAGGATCTTCTGGGGCGCGCCCGCGCACTTGATGGGTGTCGACGGATAGGTGAACACCGCGTTCCCACCCCGAAAATCGCGCATCAGCTTCCAGGTATACTCGACGCTGTCGTAGCTGTAGTTCGACGTGACGCCGCCGGTGCCGAGGGCCTCGGGGAGGCCTTCGATCTTGTCCCAGTCGAGCTGGATCCCCAGCGTCACCACCAGGTCGTCGTAGGTGAGGGTCTTTCCGCCTTCCGTGATCACGCGGCTGTTCTCGGGGTCGAAGCGCTTCACGCGATCGCGAACCCAGGTGACGCCGCTCGGAACGTAGTCTCTCTGCGGACGCACGGATATTTCCTTGGGGAATACGCCACCACCGACCAGCGTCCAGATGGGCTGGTAGTAGTGTTGCTCCGAGGGTTCGACCAAGGCGACCTTGGGTGGATCCGGCCGGTCCATCAGCCGCGCCGCGATGCTCATTCCGGCGGTGCCACCGCCAACCACCAGGACCTCAAAGTGTTCGCTCGTCATGACGCCTCCTTCAGCCCTGGTCCCCGGCGGGGAGCTGCTTGACCTCGACACCACTCAGCGCGTCCCCGAGGGAACGCCCCATGGCCACCAGCATGCCCATGGCCTGCTGCACCCGCGGTTCGCGCATCGCGCCCAGGGCGCCGAAGACGCCGATCGGCTTGACGCCCTCGGTCGCTGCATGAGTGAGCGCCGCCGCCATCTTGGCCAGCAGCTCCACGGCGTGGGGACTCAGCATGCCCGAGTCGAAGAACGCACCGAGGGCCTTCGCATTGCGCGCTGCGCCGAGCAGGGCGTACTGCAGATTCTTCGCGACTTCGTCGAGCTGCACGCCCTGGGCCTGCGCCGAGCGCGCGAAGTCGTCGAAGATGTCGCCGAGCATCGCCAGGAGCTGCGGAGCTTGCTCGGCGTGGTCGATCAGCAGCTCGAGCTTGTCGAGCATCGCGGGTTCGCCGAGGCGCAGCACCAGCGCGTCCAGGCGTTGCCGTCTGGGGTCCTCCGCCTGATCTGCCTGGCGACTGAGCACGCGCTCGATGCGCGCCAGACGTTCCTCGATGCGACTCAGGGCGTCACCCCCGCCCACTCTGACTGATGCTTCCATGCGCTCGCTCCCGAGCAGCGCGCGCTCGAGGTCGTGGTCGCCTCATCGGCTCGACCAGCCAACGAACGACCAGCAAGAGCCCCTCGCGGCGCTGGCTGTCGATGCAGAGGTGCCCAGGACACCCCGCGGTTCAGTAGCTAGAGCCGCGCTGTGGGCAGAGGATTCAGGGTTCTGGAGACTTTCTTGAAACTAGTCCGGCAGGGGTGAGCAGGCCCCCGCTGACTCCATGCGTCGCTCGGAGCAGCCAGCTCCTCCCACCACGTGAGGCAGCCGCAAGGCACCGGTGGCCGGCGGGTGGAGCTGCGCGTCGTGAGGCGTCTCGCAACGTTCCCCCTCCTCCACGCCGTGGGGAAACGCCTTGCGGCCGTCGACCAGATCCCCGAGCCTCGCCAGGAAGCCCTCGGGGATCAGCGCGAGAATCTCGCGAAAGTGGTTCACGCAGAAGTAGCGCCAACCGATGGGGAGCCCGCCTGTCGCCAGCCTTCGCATCGCACCGATGACGAACTCTTGCTCTCGCTCAAAGTCTGTGGGTGCGGCCCGCTCGCGGTAGTCCTCCGCTGCGAGGACCATCGCCTCCTCAGCCAGTAGCCGTTCCATGGCGCGCTGGCGATCGCGCCCGCGCAACGCAGGAAACGCTTCCCAAGCTTCGCTGGTTTCGGCTAGAGCTTTGTCTCCGATCCGGACGAGAGCGTGCAAATCGCTGTGGAGCGTAGGCCACCTCAGTCGAGCGCCGGGACCGCAGGCACGACGCTTCGCCCGACGTGAGTGTCCTGGGAGAAACATGCGCTCGGAGTCTCCCAGTGCCAAGGGCAATAGTTCGGCGATCTCCTCTGGTATCGAACCGATACGATCCCGGAGGAAATACAGATCAGCCAGGTTCTTGTGCCAGTGGACTATGTCATACACGAGCCCGCATTGCTTCGTGAGCAGAAGGTATGCGGCAGGCGCCAGGCGCATCTCACCAAGTACCGGCTCCTCCAGCAGGGGCTGTGTCGAGAACTGTCGCTGGACCCGAGCCCAGTACTCGGAACGGGAAGCGTTCGCGACCTCCACGTATACATTCCGATAGCGAAACACGTACTTGGCTCCCCCCGACTTCATGGATACGAGGGGCAGCCGTTCCACCAACTGCGCGATCTCAGCCTCCGTCCCGATCAGATCCCAGTCCTGAGGCGGCCGGAACTCCGGAAAGTGGATGACGATGGCCCGGCTACCAATCAGGAGCATGCGTCAGCTGAGGAGCGACTCAACTGCGCGGTCCAGGACCTCCTGTGTGGGGATCCCACGCCCGGCTGCGTCCACGTCGACGCCCAGCGACCGAGGCATCCGGAACCTGCGGTCCCGCTCATCATTCGATGAGGTGACGCACTTGCCGAGGCTGGCATTGCAGACCTTGTTCGATTCGATGCTGCACACAGAGGCATAGCTGCCCGCCCAGCTACCCGCATCGCAGCTCACGACTGCAGTGTCACTGCTTCCCAGCGGAACGCACTTGTATGTCCCTGGGCGACAGACCCGACACTCGCCCTGGTAACACGCAGGCTTGCTCCCCGTGCACTGGGCCCCCGCCACCCAGGAACCCCCGACACAGGTCTCCGGGGTCGTCGCGTTCCCGCATTGCTTCGGCGCCGGGTTTGGCGCGACGCACTGCACGGCGTTGAGACCCGAGCACTGCAGCACGCCGCACTCGTTGCAGTTCGCGCCCGGGGTCCCGCCGATGTTCTTCGTGCACCCACCGCAGGCGTTCTCGAAAAAATTCTTGTCGTTGTCGTCGCAGTCGTCGCCGGGGTTGGCCGCGCAGGCCTTGGAGCCGTGAGTGTCGCCGTCGAAGTCCTTGGCCACGACGTTCGTGCCGTCGCACTCACAGTCGGGGTCGGTGGTTCCGCACGGATTCCCACCAGACCCCGCGCTCCCGCCGGTACCGGCGGTGCCTCCGCTGCCGCCAACACCACCGGACCCAGAGGTGCCACCCGTACCTCCGACTGCCCCCGCGCCGGCGCTGCCTCCAGTCGTGCCCGCGCTGCCGCCTTGACCAGCGGTCCCACCGTCCCCCGCGCTGCCGCCGGACGCGCCAGTGCCACCGTCCCCGGCGGAGCCACCGCTGGCCCCCGTCCCGCCGCTCCCGGCGGTGCCGCCGACCCCTTCCTTCCCGGTCTCTCGGGTCTCCGCGGAGCAAGCCGCTGCGAGCACGAAGACCGCGCAGAGCGCGCCGCCGCGGGCGAGGCGGCGACAGGTCACGTCGGAGTTGGAGGCTGGGTTGGGCTGCTCGTCGCGCAAGTGGCTCATCTCGGTACACCTCGAAAAGTGAAGTCGTTCCCCCTCGGGGACTGTATCACGCCCTCGCGGATCCGACAGGTGAGACCCGGGACCGAAACCGATACGCGGTGGGATTCGTTGTGGGGTTTTTCCATGTCGCGTTCCCACATCCCCTTCGGAGGGTGATCGCGCAAGGACACCGACGATCACCGAGGGGTGCTCGGGTTCCGCGCAGCTTATGCGCCGCCGTCCTCCGCCCCAGCGCTTGAAAAGCACTTCAGATCGCCGGCTCCCGTCCGTTCCCTGCTGCGAGGCATCCACCTCCCATTGCAGCGCTAACTGGAACTTCGATGGACTTCGGCGTCATCCCCACCCTCCCCCCACCCACCCCCAGCTGTGACGGACTGCCTCCGGCGATCGCCGCTGCCTTCGAGGCCCAGGTCAGACGGGGTGAGCTGAGCGTGGCCCTGGCGCGGGGCATGGCGGGAAAGATCCTCGAGGAAACGTTGCACGAGGAGCCCGACCTGGCGCGCCTGGCGGAGTGGCTGGAGTCGGATCCAGGTCTCACCACCGCCACGCTGAACGCCGCCAACTCCGCGTTCTTCGGACTGAGGATGAAGGTTCAGACCGTGGACCGCGCGCTGGCCCAGCTTGGATCGGTGCGAGCTCGCGAGGTACTGCTGCTGGCGCTCAGTCGCGCGGCCATGTTCACCGTGCGCGAGTTCAAGGAGGAGATGGTCGCCCTGCGCGAGCACTCCGTCGCCACGGGCGTCTGGGCGCGCGCGCTCGCGGTGCAGACCGGCCTCGCGCCCGCGACGGCGTTCGCCTGCGGCCTGCTCCACGAGGTGGGGCGCCCCGTCGCCCTGCAGGAGCTGAGCTCCCTGTCCAGGCTCAGCCGCGTGAAGCTGAGCCGCGCGACGCTCTGGCAGACCGCCGCGAGCTATCGTGATCAAGTCGCGCTGGTGCTGGTGCGTGGCTGGGCAGACGTGGACCTGGTAGAGACGATTCAGGGCAGCGGCCGCAGGGCCGTCCCTCGCACGGTCGCCTTTGCCAAGCGCATCGCGGCGCTGGATTTCGGCTGGGGCGACACCTGCCCGGCCCCTGAAAGCCCCTCAGAGCTCGCAGCCGAGGCGAACCTCGGGGGCCTCTTGCTCACTGAAGACCAGGCCTCCGAGATCCTCTCCATGCGGCAACGGGCGCTGAGTCAGATCAAGTCGTTCTGAGCGCCCGCGCCACACCTCAGGGCTTCACGAAGCGCAAGGTCATGCGGTCGCTCTCGCCGATCGCGGTGTACTTCTCCCGGTCCTTGTCGCCCAGGCGCAGCGTGGGCGGCAACGTCCAGACGCCTTCGGGGTGCTCGGTGGTGTCCTTGGGGTTGGCGTTGACTTCGGACTTCTTCGAGAGCTTGAACCCCGCCGCCTCGGCCCGCGCGATCACGAACGCCTCGGGCAGGTAGCCCTGCTTGGTGCTCTCGTCCGGATTGGCGTCTGCCTTCGCGCGGTGCTGCACCACGCCGAGCACGCCGCCCTTCTTCAGGCTCTTGAAGATCTGCGCGAGCCACTCGTCGACGGTGCCGTCCCGATGCCAGCCGTGCATGCCGCGGATCACCAGCGCCATGTCCAGCTCTCCGTCGAGCTTCAGATCGGGGGCCTTGCTGTCGACGATGATCGGCTGGACCTTGCCGTAGAGTTCGGGCGCCTTCTTCAGGAAGCGATCGGTGCGCTGCGCGTACATCGTGCCGCGCACCGTGCGGGGGCCCTTCGGATCGCCGCTCGTCACGTAGAGCTTCCCGGACTTGGCCAGCGCAGGCGCCAGCAGCTCGGTGTACCAGCCTTCACCCGGACCGTACTCGAGCACCTTCATGCCCGGCTTCAGACCGAAGAAGGCAAGCGTTTCCGCAGGGTGTCGCATCGCGTCGCGGTCTGCGTGGCCGGGTGCGCGGTGCTGACCGTTGAGCGCTGCCTTCAGGGCGAGGGCCAGGTTCGCATACTTCGCGTCGGCGAGCTTCTTGGCTTCCGCACGGAGTTCCGGGGTCCAGCGCTTGTCCTCCGCGTCGGCCTCGGCCTCCATCTCGGCGAAGTCCTTGGCCAGCTTCTGAGCCGCGAGCTCTTCCTTGGTTGGCTCTGCGGGCGGAGGCGGCTCGGGGGCCTCGACTTGCTCCGCCACAGGTGCGGGCGCGGCCTCCGCTGGCGGGGGTTCTTGTGGCGGTGGCGGCGAACCTCCGCACGCTACAGCCAGACCAACGAGCCCAAGAGACCAACGGAGACGTCGCATCGGCCGCTTTTCTCTGACCAGGCGAGAGGCGGCCAGAGAAAAGCGCGCGGTGTGGCAGCTTTACACGCTGCCGGCCGTCGACCCGCTCTGCCCGAGCGCCGTCCTCACTTCATACGGACGACGACGCGCTCGGGATGGGCGCGGTTGTCGAGAAACACGATTCGAGGCAGTCGTCCCTTGGCGGCCAGCGAACCCATCACGCGCCACGCCATCAGCAGCTTCGAGCGCCAGGGACCTCGACCCAGGTGAAGCGCGATGCCGCTCTTGCCGATGCTCAAAATGACGTCCCCGTCCGGCCCCAGGTTGACCTCCTGGGGCGCGTGGACCTTGCTCATGGGGATACGAGCGTACTGACGCAGCACCTGCATTCCCACACGGATACGCTCGACCTGACGCTTGCGGTCACGTACGAAATCGTCCGCGGTGATACCGCTGATCACGGGCAAGTCCTGCGGGTCGCCGTCCTCCAGCTGCTTGAAGGGCTCGCCGTCTCGACTCACGAGGTACAGGCTGCCGCCCACGCTCGCCATGGCCTGAGCCTCTCGCTCCTCGACGTGAATCGCCAGCGTGGCCGGGATGCGGCGCTCGACCTTGGCCGAGGCGATCCACGGATCCTCCAGCAGTCGGCGCTCGGCTACATCGGTGTCGACGGCGAACAGGTTGTCTCCCGGCTTCACGCCGGCTTGCTTCGTCAGCTGATCTGGGGAGCGCCGCAGCGTTCCCGTGACGTCCAGCTTCTGAATCGCGAAGCGCGGAGTGGTCAGGGCATAGCGCTGCAAGCCCCAGGCGAGAGCCACCGCGGCGCCCAGGACGACGAGGATGCCGCTCAGGAGCTTGGTCCCCATCCACATCCGCATCAGCACGCCAGGTGTTTCCTCACGGCTGCGCTGGCTCGTCCGCTCTGCGCGCTGCTGGCTCGCGCCACGGACGCTCCTTGGACGCTTCTTCGCTCGCACGCCCACGGGCGGCGGGCTCTCACTGGGGACGTAGCCGGTCTCATCCGGCGCGTCGACAGCGCGGTGCTTCATGCTCACGACCCCTCCTTGGTGCCACGCATCAGCTCCAGCTCCGCGCGCACCTGCGCGAGCACCCGATTGATGTCCCCGGCTCCGAGCGCGATCACACCGTCTCCCGGCGCAGCCAGCGTAGCCAGACGGTGCGCGAGCTCCGAGCGATCGGACACGTAGCTCACGGAGTGATGGCCATGCTCCGCGATGGCCCGCACCAGAGCGGCCGAGTCCACGCCCTCGATGGGCTTCTCACCCGCGGGGTAGATATCCGTCACCAGGACGTGATCGGCGTCGTTGAACGCGCGGGCGAAGTCATCGAATAGATCCTGGGTTCGAGTGTAGCGGTGAGGCTGGAACGCGACGACGACCTTGCCATCGAACGCGTTGCGCGCGGCCGTGAGAGTCGCCTTGATCTCCGCCGGGTGGTGGCCGTAGTCGTCGACCAGGGAAGTTCCATCGACCTCCCCCACCAGGCTGAAGCGACGGGCGACTCCTCCGAAGGTGGCGAGCGCCTCCTTCATCTCGTCGAGTGGCACCTCGAGCTCGTCCCCCACGGCGATCGCGGCCAGGGCGTTGAGCACGTTGTGCTGTCCAGGCATGCGCAGCGCGAACTCGCCCAGGGGCTCGCTGCGGCGATAGGCCATGAAGGTGCTGACCGTCCCGCGGTGCGTCAAATGCCGTGCGGAATAATCCGCCTGGGGCGACATGCCGTAGGTCACGTGGCGACGCCGGATGCGCGGGAGCAGGTCCTGGACGTCCGGGTGGTCGAGGCAGAGCACCGCGAGGCCATAGAACGGCACCTTCTCGATGAACTCCACGAACGCGTCCTTGATGCGCTCATGGCTGTGATAGAAGTCGAGGTGCTCCGGATCGATGTTGGTCACCACCGCGATGGTGGGGGTTAGTCGCAGGAAAGAACCGTCGCTCTCGTCCGCCTCGGCGACCAGCAGATCTCCGGCGCCGAGGCGGGCGTTCGTGCCGAGGGCCTGCATGCGGCCCCCCACCACCACCGTCGGGTCATAGCCAGCGGCGCGCAGCAGCGTCGCGACCAGGCTCGTGGTCGTCGTCTTGCCGTGGGAGCCCGCGATGGCGACCCCGTACTTCACGCGCATCAGCTCCGCCAGCATCTCCGCGCGGGTGATCACCGGGATGTTCAGCGCGCGCGCTTCCATCATCTCGGGATTTTCCGCGGGGATCGCGCTGGAGTAGACCACCACGTCAGCGTCGCGCACGTTCTGAGCGACGTGCCCGACGTCGATGCGCACTCCGAGTCGCGCGAGGCGACGCGTGGTCTCCCCCTCGCGCAGGTCGGACCCCGAGACGTCGAACTCCAGCGTCCGCAGGATCTCCGCCAGACCGCTCATGCCGATGCCCCCCACGCCGATGAAGTGGACGTGGCGCACTCTGCCGCGAAACATCAGGCGCGCTCCTGCAAGGCGTAGCTCAGCTCGAAGGGCGGCTCACCTTCGGAATGCTGCTCCGAGCGTCGGTCCGCCTTGCGGCGATCGCTCGCGGCCTCCAGACCCGCCAGCCGCAGCAGGTCGCGGGCGATCACCCGCGCCGCCAGTGGGCGTCCCCGCTCTCCCGACGCGGCTGCCATCTCGGCCAGCAGCTCCGGCGCCTCGAGCAAGGGCGCGATCACCTCGACCAGCCGCGCGACGCTCGCGTCCGCCTGCAGGATGACCCGCGCGGCCCCCACACGCTCGAGGCTCTCGGCGTTGAAGCGCTGATGGTCTCCCGCCGCGAATGGGTACGGCACGAAGACCGCCGCGCGCCCCACGGCGCAGACCTCGCTCACGGCGCTGGCGCCGGAGCGCCCGATCACCAGATCCGCCCAGGCGAGCCGCTCGGGCATGTCATCGATGAACTCGAACACGGACACGCCACTCGTCTGACCCAAGGCGGCGTAGTGGGCTCGAACGTCGTCGGCCTTGTGAGCTCCGGCCTGGTGCTGCACCTCGAGCTCGAGATCGCGCTCGCGGAGGCGCTGGATCACCTCGGGCAAGGCGTCGTTCAGGGCCTTCGCGCCCTGGCTACCACCGAGCACCAGGAGCTTCAACGCTCCATGAGGCAAGTACGGCACCGGTTCGAAGCCGCTCCGCAGGGGTACGCCCGCCCTCAGAATCGTCTCCTTACGGAAGTGCTTCTCGACCTCGGGAAAGGCGGTGTAGGCGCGCCGCACCATGCGCGCGATGAGCCAGTTCGCCATCCCGATCACGCTGTTCGGCTCCATCAGCGCCAGCGGGATCCCCAGCGTCTTCGCCGCGACACACACCGGACCCGCGGCATAGCCGCCGATGGAGAACACCGCCGCGGGCTGGAGCTCTTTCAAGTAGCGGCGAGCCTCGGGGATCGAGGTCGCCGCGCGCAGCACGCCCCTGGAAGCGCCCGACACGCCCCCTCCGCGGATCGGCAGCACCTCCCGCAGCTCGAGCTCGTAGCCGGCCTGCGGCACGAGCTTGCTCTCCATCCCGCGCGCCGTCCCCAGGAACACCAGCCGCAGGCCGGGCCGCTCCAGGGCGAGCGCGTCCGCGACCGCGATCATCGGAAATACGTGACCGCCAGTGCCGCCACCGGCGAGCAGGATCGTGTCGCTCATACAGCCTCCGCTGGTTTCCCCAGGGGTCCAGCCTCCCCGGGATCCGCCTTCAGGTGCGCGGCCTCGGGCCCGAAGCCCGCCTCCGTCACCAGCATCGCGCTCACCTCCGGCGCCGGGCCCGCATCTGCGATGCGCGTGTTGCGCGCTTCCACCCGCTGCCGGGAGACGTTCAAGAGCACCCCCATCGCGGCACAGGTCACGAGCAGCGAGGAGCCGCCGTAGCTCACCAGCGGCAACGTCAGCCCCTTGGTCGGCAGGATCGCCATCGCCACGGCGACGTTCCACAGAGCCTGAATCCCCACGAACAGGGAGATCCCGAAGGCGATGTAAGAGCCGTACTCGTCCTCGGCGTTCAGTGCCGCACGGATACCACGAGAGACCAGCAGCACGTAGGTCAGCAGCAAGAGCGCGATGCCGATGTAGCCCAGCTCCTCGCCCACGATGGCGCTGATGAAGTCGTTGTGGGCCTCGGGCAGGTAGAGCACCTGGTAGCCCTTGCCGAGGCCAAGTCCGGTCAGGTCTCCCGAACCGAAGCTCATCACCGACTGGAACGGCTGATACGCCAGATCGTGACGGTGGTGCATCATGTCTTGCCAGGCCTGAATGCGTTCCCAGCGATACTGCTTGAAGCGCACCGCGAAGAAGCCCAGGAAGCCGCCCACGATCCCGATGGGGATGAACCACACCCAGCGCACCCCGGCGATGAACATCAGCGCGGCGGTCAGGGTCAGCAAGACCACGGCGCCACCGAAGTCTGGCTGCTTGAGGCACAAGAGCGTGAAGATGCCTGCCACGATCAGGTGGGGCAGGAAGCCGTAGGAGAACTGGCGCACCTTCTCGCGCTTCTTCCCCAGGGAATAAGCCATCCACAGGATGACGCCGAGCTTGGAGACCTCTGAGGGCTGCACGTTGATCGGACCGAGCTTCAGCCAGCGCGTGGCACCGCCACCGCTGTGACCGAGCCCGGTGATGCTCAGCAGCATCAGCGCCACGCACAGGCCCAGGATGGGGTGCGTGAAGGGCTGCAGGCGCTGGTAGTCGATCTTGCTGATGATCAGCATCAAGATCACGCCACCGCCCGCGTACATCGCCTGACGCTTCAGGAAGTACTGAGCGTCGCGGAACACCACCGTGCCCTCGTAGGCGCTGGCGCTGAACACCATCACCACGCCGAAGCCGAGCAGCGCGATGACCACCGCCATCAGCACCGTGTCGAAGGGGCCGGAGCGCGGTGAGGGCGCAAAGAGTCCCCGAATTGCCCCAAAAGCCCCTCTCAGCATCAGCGTTCAGCCTCCATTCCCGGCTCGCCAGATCCACCGTCCGAGGCCGCACCCGCTGCGACACGCGCTGTTTTCAGCTGTTTCACAGCCTCTACGAAGCGCACTCCCCGGTCGTGGTAGTTCTGGAACATATCGAAGCTCGAGCAGGCTGGACTCAGTAACACCGCTTCGCCGATCTGGGCCAAAGAGTGGGCCAAACTCACCGCTTCCTGCATAGACCCAGCTCGGGCGACACGGACGCGGTCCCCTACGGCCTCGGCGATGCGGTCCGCCGCCTCGCCGATCAGCACGAGCGCGCGCCCCTTCTCCGCCAGCGCGTCGACCAGCGGCGCGTACGACCCGTGCTTGTCACGCCCGCCAGCGATCAAGACGCCCTTCGGCTCCGCGAGCCCAAGCAACGCAGTCACCGCCGAGCCGACGTTCGTCGCCTTCGAGTCGTCGTAGAAGGTGACACCCTCCACCTGGTCCACCCGCTGCATGCGGTGCGGCAGCCCGCGGAAGCTCGCCAGGCCCTGGCGGATGGCGTCCGGCTCCACACCGAACTCTCGTGCACCAGCGATCGCCGCGGCAGCGTTCAACACGTTGTGTGCGCCATGCAGATCGGCGTCCTTCAAGCCATAGAAGTCTCCCCGCGCGCGGTCCAGGACTCCAGGTTCGGGGGTGAGCACCGCCGCGAAGTCAGCTTCACCGACGGAGTCGAGCCCAAAGGTCACGACGCGCGCCTGACCGCGCCTGGCCTGAGCCAGGATCACCTCATCTCCACAGGGAATCACTGCCACGTCCTTCGGCGCTTGACGCAGGAAGCTATTGCCCTTGGCGCTCACGTAGGAATCGAAGTCCGGATAGCGGTCGAGGTGGTCCTCGCTGACGTTGAGCAGCAGGTTCACCCGTGGCCTGAACTCCCTCACCCGCTCCAGCTGAAAGCTCGACACCTCGACCACCAGCGCCTCGTAGAGTTCCTCGTCGCTGCCCGGGTCGATCGCCTCACTGAGCGGCGTGCCCAGGTTGCCGCCTGCGAACGTTCGCTTGCCCGAGGCGGCGACCAGCGCCGCCAAGAGCGTCGTCGTGGTGCTCTTGCCGTTCGTGCCGCCCACGGCGAGGATCGGTGCCTCGAGGAAACGCGAGGCGAGCTCCAGCTCACCGATCACCTCCACGCCCTGACTGGCGACCTCGTCCAGCACCGCGAGCGGCGGCACACCAGGACTCACGACGACCAGGTCAGCGCCACGAAACACCTCCAGCGCCTGCGCCCCTGCCCACACCTCGATGCGTGCCCCGCGCTGGACGAGCTCGGCGACCTCCTGCCTCAGGAGGTCCTCGTCCCTGGAGTCGCTCACGACCACCGTCGCCCCTTCCCGGGCACAAAGCGCCGCGGCGGCGTGGCCGCTCCTTCCGAGTCCGACCACGACCACTCTCTTGCCAACCAAGTCCATGGCTACCTCAGTTTCAAGGAAGACAAGCTGACCAGCGCGAGCAGCACCGAGATGATCCAGAAGCGCACGATGATGCGCGGCTCCGGCCAGCCCTTCTTCTCGAAGTGGTGATGGATCGGCGCCATCAAGAACACGCGCTTGCCGAACAACTTGAAGCTCACCACCTGAGTGATGACGCTCACCGTTTCCAGGAAGAAAATTCCTCCGACCAGGATCGACAGCAGCTCGTTCTTGGTCAGCACGGCCATCATGCCGATGCCTCCGCCGAGCGCCAGGGATCCAACGTCACCCATGAACACCTGAGCGGGATAGGTGTTGTACCAGAGGAACCCGATCCCGGCGCCGATCACCGCGGCGCCAAACACCGCCAGCTCACCCATCTGAGGGATCCCCGCGATGTCCAGATACTGCGCGACCGGGCGGCCAAAGATCACGAGACCCGCGAGGTACGCCCACACCAGGTAGGTCCCCGCGTTGATCATCACGGGGCCGATCGCCAGACCGTCGAGGCCATCGGTCAGGTTCACGGCGTTGCTCATGGCCACCACCACGAACAGCGCGAAGGCCACGTAGACGTAGAGCGGCAGCTCGATGGGATGCTTGGAGAACGCCAGGAACGGGATCGCCAGGCGGGTACGGATCTCCAGCCACTCCTTGGGCAGGCTCGGCTCGTACAGAAAGACGTAGCCCAGGGCGATGGCGCCGATCAGCGCCTGCCCGAGGAGCTTGTACCGACCAGGCAGCCCCTTCGTGTTGCGTCCCTGGATCTTCAGCCGATCGTCGATGAAGCCGATCAGGCCGTAGCCAGCGGTGACGCCGGCGGTGCTGAGCACGAAGGCGTTCTTCACGTCCGCCCAGAGCATCGTGGGGATCAGTACGCTGAGCAGGATCAGCGCGCCGCCCATGGTCGGCGTCCCCGCCTTCACGCGATGGCTCTCGGGCCCTTCCTTGCGGATCACCTGCCCGATCTGCTTCTTCTGCAGCTCACGGATGAACCAGGGCGCCAGCCAGAAGCACAGGGCCATCGCCGTGATCGTCGCCATGATGGCGCGAAATGGCACGTAGCGGAGCACGTTCAGCCAGCCAGCCCAGCTGTATTTCGAGCTCAGCGGGTACAACAACTCGTACATCATGGGGCATGTGGCCCTTCGTTGGCCGGTCCGGGAGCGTCCGCTCCAGCCGGTTCGGGTGGCGTCCCGGCGAGCAACGCCGCGACCACGCGTTCGAGCTTCACCCCCCGCGAGCCCTTGACCAGGATGACGTCCTCGGGTGTCGACCGGCCGCGCAGGCGCTCGACCGCGCTCGCGGCGTCCGCGACGTACTCGGCGCTCACCCCGCGCCCGGCAGCTTCTTCCGCCAGGAAACGTGCGTCGCCCTGAACGGCGATCAGGTGCGCCAGGCCCGCGCCGCCAAGCTCCGCTCCGATGCGCCGGTGTTCGCGCTCCGAGAGCGGTCCGAGCTCCAGCATCTCCCCCAGCACCGCGAGCACCCGTCCACCACGCTCGGCCGCCAGCTCGCGAGCGACCGCGACGGACGACGGCACACTGCCGGGGTTCGAGTTGTAGGAGTCATCGAGCACGAGCGCGCCGTCTAGCATCGAGCGCGCACAAAGCCGCCCGTTCTCTGCCACTTCAGAGCTTTCGAGCGCCCGGCTGAAAAGTTCCGGCGTCGCCGCTGGCAGCTCGAGGCGCGCGCTCACCGCATCTGCGACGAGCACGGCGCAGAGGCTCCCGAGGGCACCAGGATAGCCGAGCAGCGACGTGCGAAACGTGATCTCGCCCCCAGACCCGGCTCGAGCTGCAACCAGACGCGCTCCTGCCAGCCCAGCGGGTTCGCGTCGCGACAAGCGATACCGCGCCGCAGGTGATCTGCCATAGCTCCCGACGGCGCGTCCGCTAGCTTCCGCCTGCGCGAGTTGCCTGAGCACCCGTGCGTCGTCGGCGTTGCCCACAGCCAGTCCGTGCGCCGCGAGGCCGCGGAACAGATCGCCCTCTTCTGCCTCGATGGCGTCGAGATCCCCGATCCCCTCGGTGTGCTCGAGGTCGATCAGCGTCAGGACGCCGATGTCGGGCTCGCTGACTCGCGAGAGCTCCGCGACCTCACCCCGGAGGTTCGTCCCGAGCTCCACCACCACCACACGATGCTGCGCCTCGGCTCCGAGCAAGACCATCGGCGCGCCGATGCGGTTGTTGAGGTTGCCGCGGGCAGCGTGGATTCCTCCGGGAATCAACTCCGAGAGCACGCGGGAGATGCACGCCTTGGTTGTGGTCTTCCCTGCGGATCCGCCGACGGCCACCACCAGCCCCCCCCAGCGCCGACGATGCGCAAGCGCCAGATCGCCGAGCGCGGTCAGAGTGCAAGGCACCTGAATCTGCACCAGCCCCGGGATTTGGGGGTGAGGGTCCTCCACCAAGGCCATGGCCGCGCCTCCGAGCGCCACCTGCTCGAGGAAGCGATGCGCGTCGAAGCGCTCACCCTTGAGCGCGACGAACAGGGCCCCGGCCACGTCGGACCTCGAGTCCGTCGTCACGCCGGCCGCGACAGGCTCCCCCACCCCCACCGCGACGCACCCGCCCGTCGCCGTCAAGACCTCGGCCAGAGTGAATGGAGCGGCATTCCGGGGGATCGGCGTGCTCACCCAGAGTCCTCGGTCTGAGAACGGCGCCGCGCCAGGGCGTCGCGCGCCACCACGCGATCGTCGAACGCCAGCACCTGGTCGCCGATCAGCTGGTAGGGCTCGTGGCCCTTGCCAGCGATCAGCACCACGTCACGCGGCGAGGCCTCGGCGATCACCGAATCGATGGCCAGCTTGCGGTCGAGGATCACGGAAAACTCAATCGCATGGGGCGCCAGTCCGGGCAAAATCATGTCAGCGATCGCCTGTGGCGCTTCGCTCCGGGGGTTGTCGTTGGTGACCACGGCCCGATCCGCCAGGCGACCCACCGCGTCCCCCATCTTGGGACGCTTTCCCGGATCCCTGTCGCCGCCACAGCCGAAGATGCACCACAAGCGGCCCCCTTCGGGCACGAAGCCACGCACCGCGCCGAGAGCGCGCGCCAGGGCGTCCGGGGTGTGGGCGTAGTCCACGAGCACGGTCAGATCGTCGGTGTCGGTGTCACAGCGCTCGAGCCGTCCCGGCGCCGAGTTCACCGCTCTCAACGCGCGAACCAGCCCGTCCAAGTCCAGCGCCTCACCAGCAGCCCGAAGCGCCAAGCCGATCCCGACGCAACACAGCAGGTTCTCCACGTTGTGCTCACCGACCAGGCGACTCTCGAACGGCACCGAGCGCCGCTCCTGCGGCAGGTCCAGGCGCAACACGCCGCGCATGCCGAAGTCGCCGAGCTCCAGCCCCGCGAGCGTCACGTCCCCCTGCTCTCTGCCGACCCGGATCACCCGCCGCCCGATCGCCTCGGCGCGCTCGGCGAGCCGCTGGCCGAACGGGTCCCCGATGTGGATCACGCTCACCTCTGGCTCGAGTTCGAGGAACAGCCGTGCCTTCGCCTCGGCGTAGTCCTCGAAGGTAGCGTGGTAATCGAGGTGATCCTGGGTGAGGTTGGTGAACACAGCCACGCGGAAATGGATTGCGTCGGCTCGACGCTGATCCAGCGCGTGACTCGACACCTCCATCACGAAGGCTCTGGCGTGGCCGGCAACGGCTTGGGCCAAGTAGCCAGAGATCACGTCCGCCTCCGGGGTGGTCAACGGCGAGTCGACGCTGAGCTCCCCGAAGTCGAATCCCAGCGTGCCGAGGCGCGCGGTGGGAACCCCGGCCGCCTCCAGCGCCCGCTGACACAGCCACGCCGAAGTCGTCTTGCCGTTCGTGCCGGTGATACCGATCACGCTCAGCTCGCGGCTCGGTGACCCGAAGATGCGCTCGGCGCAGCGCCCCATGGCAAGTCGTGCGTGGGCCACCTGGAGGACCGGCAGGCCGAGACGCAGCTCCCCTGGCGCATCCGTGAGGATCGCCACCGCGCCCGCTGCTTGTGCCGCCTCGACGTAGTCGAGTCCGTTGGACCTCCCACCGACGCGAGCCACGAACAGATCACCCGGCGCCACCCGGCGCGAGTCCTGGGTGATGCCACTCACGCGCAACCGGGCGTCGCCAGAGAGCCGCAGGCCGTTCTCCCCGAGCGCCTCGAACAGCTCGCCCAGGGTCGGTTCTTGGGGGGGAGGTGCCTTGGACATGGCTCAGGAGGCCGGTTCGAAGACCAGCACCAGCTCCGAGCCCTTGTCCACCACGGAGCCGGGAGGGGGCTCCTGGCGAGCCACGAGCCCGCTGCCCTGGACCTTGCCCTTCACGCCGAGCTCGCCGAGCTTCTGTACGGCCTCGCGCATGGGCCAGCCGGTCATGTCCGGGACCTTCACCTGGCCTCTCCCCGGGGAACCAGTCTTGACGACCTCTTGCACCGGAGGCTTGAGGCCCTGACGCTGGCGCAGGGCCTCGATGGCGGCCTGCGCCGGGTCTGGCTCCGCCCCCAGCTTGGTCACGTCGGCGCGCTTGGTGCCCTTCGGCGTGAGCCCCTTGTATTTCAGGGCGCTCTGGGCGACGCGCCGGAACACCGGCGCCGCGACGGAGCCGCCAGCGTGGTCGAGCATCGGCTCGTCCACCATGACCGCGATGGCGATCTTCGGGTTCTTCGCCGGCACGAAGCCGACGAACGAGGCAACGTACTTGTCGAGCGAGTAGCGCCCGGTCGCCGGATCCGTCTTCTGGGCGGTGGCCGTCTTGCCCGCCACCTCGAAGCCATCGATCGCGGCCTCCGTGCCGGTCGCGTCGCCCTCGGTCACCCCGATCATCATCTCGGCCACCAGGTGCGCGATGCGCGCTGGCACCACGCGACGTCGCACCTTCGGCGCGCCTTCGCGCACCAGCTCACCGCTCGCCGTTTCCACTCGGCTAATCAACATGGGTTCCATCAGGTTCCCGCCGTTGGCGATCGCCGCGGTGGCCATAGCCATCTGCAGGTTGGTGACGCTGATGCCCTGACCGAAGGAGGCGGCCGCGGTCTCGACCTGCACCCAAGGGCGGCCCCGGGGTCGCAGGGTTCCGCCGGACTCACCGGGCAAGGGTACGTCCGTGGGCTGACCGAAGCCGAAGCGACGCAGGTAGTCGTAGAGCTTGTTGCCGCCCATCGAGAGGCCAATCTTGGCCGAGCAGATGTTCGACGAGTAGGCGAGCACCTCGCTGATGGTGAGCCACTCGGAGGGGTGTGTGTCCCGGATGGTGACGTTGTCCACCGCCATCAGGCCCTTCTCACAGTACAGCTTCTGTGTGGGCTGGATCGCCCCCGATCCCATGCCCGCTGCCAGCGTGAAGATCTTCATGCTGGAGCCCGGCTCGAAGCGATCGCTCAAGCTGCGATCGCGCCGCTGCTCGGGATCGCTCTCGCGGTAGTCGTTGGGGTTGTAGCCGGGCCAGCTCGCCATCGCGAGGATGGCGCCAGTATCCGGCTCCACCACGATCACGCTCGCGCCCACGGCCTCATGCAGGCGAGCCGCGGACGCCAGCTCGCGCTCAGCCACGAACTGAATTCCCTGGTCGATGGTCAGGTAGACGTTGTGTCCAGCGAGCGCTTGCTCGTCGCTCACGCCGTCGGCGAACAGCAGGCGCCCGGAGCGGTCGCGGAGTCCGGAGAGCTGCTCTACGTGCCCGGAGAGCTCCTGGTTCAGGCTGATCTCCAGGCCGTCCTTGCCCTCGCCGTCGGGAGCGACGAACCCGAGCATCGGTCCAGCGAGCTCCCGGCGAGGGTAGTAGCGGCGTCCCTCGCCCTCGACGAGCAGACCCCGGATCCGGTCCTTGCCCCGCTCGATCGAGGACAGCTCACGGATCTTGTCGGCTTCCTCGGCGCTGATGCGCCGCTTGAGCCAAGTGAAGCGACGCTTGCGGAGGATCTTGCGCTCCACCTTGGCCGCGTCGAGGCTCAGCGCCGCGGCGATCTTCGCGGCCGCCGAGCGCGCCACTTCAGGCTCACGATCACGGGCCACGCCGCGCATCAGCTCGATCGCGTCCAGGCTCACGCTGGGCACTTCGACGCTGACCGCCAGCGCCGAGCCGTTGCGATCGTAGATGGTGCCTCGCTTGGGTTGCACGTGGAGTCGGCGCTGGCGTTGCTTCTCAGCCACCTCACGCCAGGCCTCACCGTCGTGCACCATCAGCGAGTAGCCCGACGAGAGCACGATGCCCATGAACGCCGCCATCAGGGCAGCGATAACCGAGATCCGGCGACGGATCCCCGCGCGCCGCTCGGGGGTCGTCGGCATCACCAGCACGGACAGCGGAGGGTCCGAGTCGCGGCCCTTGCGCTTCGCCTTCCCGCGCGGAGACCTGACGCCGCCGGTCTCACGCTCCTTGTTGCGGGGCAGCGGTGAATTCCTCACGGAATCGGATTCCCGAGTCTTGCGGCATCTCAGCTTCACGGCACGTCTCCCGCCACCGAGGGTCCGACCTCGGCGTCTTCTTCGTCTCCCTCGTCCACCGTGGGCAACGGCCCGGCGGGCATGATGCGGTCAGGCGACGGCTCGCTCATGCCGAGCAGCGTGCGCGCCACCAGGTCGACGCGCTCCGGAGTCTTGTGGCTGGCGATCTCCAGCTCCAGCACGCGCTTCACCTCACGCAGGCGCGCGACCCGCGCGTGGGCACGACCAAGGGAGTAGCCGAGCTCCACCGATCGCACACGCAAGCTGAGGTACAGCACGAAGGCGCTCGTGGCAGCCGTCACCGCCAGGAGCCACAAGATCAGGAAGGGTCGCGCACTGCGTTTCATGTATATATCCGCGAGGAACTATGTCAGACCTACCGCTGGGTTCAGTCTTCGCTCGCGCCCTCCTCTGAATCGAAGCCAAGCTCCGGCTCGCTTTCGTCGACGCGGCGCGCCACTCGCAGCTTCGCGCTGCGGGCGCGCGGGTTCTGCGAGCGCTCCTCTTCACTTGGCAACATGGGCTTCTTGGTCAGCCGCTCCCAGCGCTCTCGCTGCATGAACGCCCGCTTGACGATTCGGTCCTCGAGGGAGTGGAAGGAGATGAACGCGGCGAGCCCCCCGGGCTTCACCACCCGCGCCGCTATCTCCATCAGGCTCTTCAGCTGTCCAAGCTCGTCGTTCACCGCGATGCGCAGCGCCTGGAAGGTCTTGGTCGCAGGGTCCACGCCGCCGACGCGCCGCGGCCCCACGGCGCGCACGACCGCACGACGCAGGTCCGCGGTGGTCTCCAGCTCCCCCGCCTGCTCTGCCTGCTTGATGCAACGGGCGACCCGCCGCGAGCGCCGCTCCTCGCCCAGCTGGTAGATGACATCCGCGAGCTCGTCTTGGCTGAGGCTCTCGATCAGCTCGAGCGCCGTGGCCCCGCGGGACTGATCCATGCGCATGTCGAGCGGCCCGGTGAAGCGGAAGCTCATGCCCCGCTCCCCGTCGTCGAGCTGGAACGAGCTGATTCCCAGATCAGCGACCAGACCATCCACCTGGCCGATCCCGGCTTGCTCCAGCCAGGCCTCGATGCCCTCGAAGTCGGTGTGCACCACCGTCGCACGCTCGCCGAACTCGGCCAGGCGCTCCTTGGCGCGCCCCACCGCGTCGCGATCGCGATCGCAAGCGACCACGCGGCTGAGCGGGCCCGCCTCGAGCAGCGCCGCGGCGTGACCACCCCCCCCCGCGGTGCAGTCCAGGTACAAGCCTCCAGCGTGCGGCGCCAAGGCGCGCACGACCTCCGAGCGCATTACGGTCAGGTGCATCAGCGGTTGCTCTTCCGGTAGAAGGAGTTCGGCCAGGTTCATAACGGGAACTGCTCCACAGCGTTGCGGTAGGACGCCTCGTCCTCCGGGCTGATTTCCAGGGCCTGGTCCCACTTCTCCTTGGACCAGAGCTCGATGTTCTTGCCCATGCCGGCCCACAACAGCTCCTTGTCGAGCTGTGCCTGATCCCTGAGGTGCGGCGGGATCAGGACGCGGCCTGCACGGTCGGTCTCGCACTCCACGGCGGCGGACACGTATTGCCTACGGAAACGCACGACGTTGCGGTCGTGGCTGGGTAGCTCGCTGATCCGCTGCTCGATCTCCTCCCACGCGCGCAGGCCGAACACGTGCAGGCAGGCATCGAACGGGGCGGGCGTCAGGATGAAGCGCGCGTCACCGGAGCTCGCCAGCGCCTCGCGGAATCGCGCGGGCATGCTGACGCGACCCTTCGCGTCGATCTTCTGAACGAACTGCCCGCGGAACATGGTGGCTTTCCATTCCATGGGATGTGACGCCACTGTGCCCCACTTTCTCCCACTGGATGGCCGAAGCTACGGACCTCCGGCCCGGGTGTCAACAACTCGGAGAACCAGCGATCCAGCCGAAATCCAGGGCGATCTCCCCTCACATGAACAGGTGAACAGTATTAAATCTTGCCAATCGGTCTGGCTTGGAGGGTGGGAAGCGGTGGGAAGGCGACCTCGAGACACCACGCTCGAGACGTCACCTGGGCGTGGTCGAGCACCCACGCCGTCGTGTCCGCGAGCTGGCGCCCCGCGGGTCCGAAGCCCGCGGCCCGAGCTTCCCAGGGCTGCAGAAGCTTGGCCCAATTTGCCAAGAAAACCCTAACCTTGCGCCACGCTCTCTGGACGCAGCGGAGCACCCACGGGCGCGCCGACTCACGCGGCATGCGGGTTGCTCCTTCAGCGTTCGTACTCCCGACCCCTGGAGCTCCCGATGACCCTGCTGCTCGCCCTGATCCCTGCTCTGATCGCGCTCTACATCTTCCACGCGACCTGCAGCATGCGCTCGCCCAAGGCCGAGGCGCGCCTCAAGGAAGCTGCCCGCCTCGGCGATCGCACACCACCGCCCCCCAACTACGGTCGGGTGGCCTGAGCGTCAGCGAGAGCGCCCCAGAACGACCGATGACGGGTGCTGCTAGCGCTGGAACCAAGCGACCAGCGCCCCGAGCACCGCGCAAGCAGCCGTCTCGGTCCTCAGCACGAGCGGCCCGAAGCGCGTCGCGCGAGCCCCACGGTGCTCCAGCGCCGTGAGCTCTTCCGGCGAGAAGCCCCCCTCGGGGCCGATCCAGATCTGGAGCGGTCGAGGGAGCTGCCCGGTGTCTTCCAGCGCGTCGAGCAGGGAAACGTTTCCCCCCGGATTCAATACCAGGCTATGGGCTCCAGCCTGGGTCAGGAAGTCCTCGAAGCGCAGCGGTCCGCTGATCTCGGGGATGCGAGACCGTCCGCTCTGTCGCGCCGCGTCCACGGCCGACGCCTCGAGCCGCTGGCGACGCTGGGTGGCGCGGACATCCGACTGCGCGACTCGGGGCGTCCCGCGCTCGCTCTCCAGCAGCACGATGGCGCTCACTCCCAGCGCCGTCGCCTCCTTGACGACGCGTTCGGGCTTCTCGCCCTTGCCCAGCGCCTGCACCAGGCACACTGGCAGCCGCCCCAGGTCTGGCACCTCCCGCGGCGCTTCGACCCGCACTCGCACGCTCTTCTTGCTCAGCTCGAGCAGGCTCGCTCGCGCCTCGGTGCCCGCCCTGGGATCGAAGAGCAGCAACGCGTCGCCAGCCGTCAGTCGGTGCACGCGGGCCACGTAGTGCGCCGCGTCCTCCGGGAGCAGCTGATCTCCGCCGCGCAGCGGACTCACGGCGACGCGCAGGGTTCGGGCCATACAGCTGTGATATATGCCACAAGCCGCGAAGCCTGCGCGGCTCGACGACGGCGCCATGAATCAACGCAGCAAGGGAGTGCTCTACGTCCTGATTGGGGCGGCGGCCGCGGGGGTCTATCTGGAGGTCAAACGCCATGAGCGTGAGGGCACGCTGCATGGAACCGTCTCGCGAGCTGCCCCGACGCCGAGCGGCAGCTCCGTCGGCGACAGCGCGCCTCTCCCCCAACCCCACGAGCCAGCCCAGCTCGGTCGGGAGCAGGTCCAGGCGCTCCACGACGCCCTGGGTGACGTGGTACGCCAGGGCGCCAGCGATTCCGGGAGTCCCTGGGCGCTCGCCCACGGCTTGATCGCCTTCGGCAAGGACTTCAAGGCGTCGAACGCTGAAGACGCCGTGGACGCGATCGCGAAGCAGCTGGTCAAGGCTGAGGGCCCGAACGGCACCCCTCACTGGACGTTTCCGCCGGGCAGCCCAGCAGCGCCTGCGGAGCCGCACCCGCACCTGATCGTCGACGTGCTGGTGCAGGTGGGAGTGAGCCCGGAGCGCGCCCTCACGACCGCCGACGACAGCAAGATCACGCTCCAGACCCTGATCGACCAAGCGCTCGCGGAAGCCAAGGACCCCGCGCTGGAGCCCGAGTGGATCGACTCGCCCTGGTTGCTGGACCTGCTGGCGCGCAGCCCGAAGCAGACCGAGCGCGCCAAGCGCCTCGCCCGCCTCAGCTGGCTCCAGCTCCGCGAAGAAACGCAGCTCATCGAGGACTACCGCGGCGCTCCGGATCAGGCGTTTGCCCGGGGCACGGCGCTGTACGCCGCCAAGCGGGACAAGACCCTGATCTACGGCCATCACTGCGGTGGGCTGCATTTCATGCAAGGCGCGCTGATGCTGCAGGCCGCCGTCGACGCGGACTCAGCCAGCATCACGCCCGAGCTGGAACGCCTGCGCAAGCGCATCGCGCTGGAGCGCGCGACGTACAACGCGCTCGAAGCCGCCACCCGAGGCACCCCCGGGGCGCGGCTGCTGCTCGTCCAGGAGCTCAAGTTCTTCGGTCACGGCGCGGAGACCCTCGGCCTGGCGAGGCAGCAGGGGCTGTACGCCACGGACAATTCCGCAGGGCAACAGCTGGACGCGACCCTGCGCGCGCTCACCTGGGACCTGAAGCGCGTGTTCGACGCGCTGAAGTCGGACGGCGCCTACGCCCAGCTCGACGCCATCAAGAGCGAGCAACCACAGACCTACCTGGATCTGATCGGCGACGGATGCCACGCCATGCGCGGCTTGCAGCGCGCACTGGAGGCGTTCCCTCAGACCGAGAAGTAGCGAGCCTCGGCTGGCACCGAGACGATCTGGGAGCTGCGCTCCGCAACCGCACGCGGGCGCTCCCCCGGTCCCAGGACCAGCGCGCTCAGCCTTCCCCCGTACACGCAGGCGGAGTCGAGTCCCGTGGCGCACGGATGGAGCTGGAGACCGAGGCGAGCGTTGTGCCCGAACACGACGTGGGGCTCCCCACGGTAGCTCGCGGCCCAGGATTCCTCACGAAAGCGGTCGCTCGGCTCGCCTCCCTCCCAGCTTCGCATGCGGGTCAGCACCGCCTGAGTCTGCTCGGAGAGCTCGAGCCGTGGGTCGATGCCTGCGTGGACCACGATCAGGCCGTGCTCTGGCAACTCGAGGTACAGCCGCGCCTTCTCGAGCAGCTCCCAGTCCGCCTCGGTGAGGTTCTTGTAGACGACGGCGTGGCTCGGCCCGAGGTGCGGCGGCTTCGTACCTTGCCGGTGGGCTTCGCGGACCCTCAGCAGGCGCTCCTCGTGGTTTCCGAGGACGACGCGGGCGCCCAGCTCTCGGACTTGCCGAAGCACGCCCAGCGTATCCGGACCGCGGGCGATCAGATCGCCAACGAACACCCAGTTTGCCGGCTCCGACCCCACCTGCTCCCGCAGCGCCTGCAGCTCGGAGGAACAGCCGTGGACGTCACCTACGATGACGGTGCGAGCTTCCATGTGTGCTGAAATCCAATGAAACTTTGATTCAATCCCCGGTGATTCCCGCAGGGTTCCGGGGTACGACCGGCACTCAGCGTGGCGGCATCCCGTCGTACACCTTACTCGACTGCCAGGGCGAGCCCGGCGCGGGGATCAACCCGCAAGATCGCGTTCTTGCAGCGGAAGGGGGCAACATGATAGCCGTGCCGTGCTCACGAAAGAGGAAGGTACCGAACCAAGATGCGTAGCGCCGCTTCTCTCATCGCTCCCCGCGTTTCGCGCGCCCCGAGTGGGGCCTCCTGGCTAGTCACTCTTGCTGCCTTGCTGGCGAGCTCGACTCTGGCGGGCTGTGGCGGAGACGACGCCAAGTACGAGCCTCGAGGCGCCCCGAGCGGCGTCACCGCGTCGCTGCCTGCGGTCCCCAACGTGCCCCAGAAGCCCGTGAAGAGCGGAGACGCCTACACGGTGTGGGGTGCCAGCTACTCGCTCCGTAGCCGTGTCCACAACAAGGACGTGGTCGACAAGCCAATCACCGTCGAGGGCTACATCACCAAGACCAACCTGGGTGACGCCCCCGAGTGCGCCGTCCACAAGACAGGCAAGGGGGATCCCGACGACTGCAAGCCGCCAGTCCCCGCGTTCTGGATCGGTGACACCAAGGACGCCCCGCTCAAGGACTCGATCAAGGTGATGGGCTGGGCGTCGAACTACGCGAACATCTACGACGCCATCAAGCAGTACGAGAAAGAGGACGCGGAGGAGTACAAGGACGTGCGCTTCCAGGTCACCATCCCGAACCCGATCCCGAACGTCGGCGCGAAGGTGAAGGTGACCGGCGGCTACGGCACCACCTACACGCGCCACACCACCGGCACCGAGGCGGATCCCATCATGGGCGTGCTGACGATGGACTCCTTCTCGTACATCGAGAAGCCCGCCGAGCCCGGTACTCTGCCAGGGATGAAGAAGTAGCCCCACTGGGGGTTTCGGGGGGGAGGCGTAACGTTTCGCCTCGAGTTCCCACGATGCGGGAGCCCAGAGCTGGGCTCCCGCGCCGCATTTGAGCGCAGAACTGGCCGTAAGGCTTTGCCTTTCGCGCCGCGCCACGCGAGGCACGTACTACGCTTGCGGCGCCCATGCATCGCCTCCATCCAGCAGCCCGTACGCGCCTGGCACGCGGGCGCGGTGCGTCAGCCCGTGGGCGGCTCGACCGAGGACGCTCATGGCTCTCGTGGATGATGCTGGTGGCTCTGGGTTGGCTCGCGCTGGGTTGCGCGAAGTCGTATCCCGCTGGCCGCAGCGTGGTCGACTCGGTGAAGATCGAGAACACCCAGGCGATCGACGCCGAGGAGCTCGAGGAGGGCCTCGCGACCGCCGAGAGTCCACGTTTCCTCGGCATCTGGGAGGGGGTGGTCTTCGACTACGAGGTCTACGACAAGGACGTCCTGGCCCGCGACCTGAAGCGCATCGAACGCTACTACCGCGCCCGGGGCTACTACGAGGCCAAGGTCAGCGCCGCGCGAGTCATCCCGAGCGACGAACGGCACGTCCGCGTGGAAATCCGCGTGGAAGAAGGAGATCCGGTCGAGTTCAAGAACCTCGAGATCAAGGGGCTCGAGCTGGTCCCCGTGGATATCAGTGTCGAGGCCATCAAGGCGGTTCAGCTGAAGCGCGACCAGCGCTTCGACGAGGCGGATTTCGAAGCCACCAAGAAGGGGCTCGGCAAGGCGCTCGCAGATCGCGGCTATGCCTTCGTCGAGGTCGAGGGCAAGGCTCAGGTCGACATCGCGAAGCATGAGGCCAACGCCTGGTTCGTGGTGAAGCCGGGTCCACTGGCGGTGTACGGCCCGATCAGCATCCAGGGCAACGGCGACCTGCCCGAAGACAAGCTCCGCAACACGATCTCGATCCGTGAAGGGGAGCGCTATTCCCACGCGGATCTCGAGGCAGCTCAGGATGCTCTGATCGCCCTCGGCGTGTTTGCGACGGTGAACGTGCGTCAGGACACGACTCGCCCGGAGTCTCGCAAGGTCCCGATCACGATCGTCGTCCAGCCAACCCAGCTCCGAACCTTGCGCCTGGGTGGAGGCCTGATCTTCGACTCGCTGAGGCTGTCGAGTCACCTGCGTACCGGCTGGGAGCACCGCAACTTCCTCGGCGGACTGCGCCGCTTTTCCATCGACGCCCAGCCTGGCGTGGTCTTCTTTCCGACGCGCGTCCCCAGCAGCGAGTCACCCATTCAGGGTCCGACCCGGCTGTTGTTCGAGACCAGCGTGCGCGCCGAACTCAGCCAGCCGTCGTTTATCGAGGGCCGCACTCGCGGCATCCTGAGCACCGAGTTCCTGCGCTACCCGCTGCTCTACGAAGGTGAGACCGATGACGAGCAGTCCAACATCGTCGGCTTCAACGAGATCCGCGCCAGCGCCGGCCTGGAGCGGTCGTTCTGGCGTCAGCATTTGCTGGTCAAGCCCTCCTACAACATCCAGACCAGCTTCCCGTTCTCCTACAACGACAAGCAGCTTCGGGATGGGGTCGACTCGGTCATCGTGTCCTTCCCCGAGCTGCTGTTCTTGCTCGACTTCCGCGACAACGCGCTGGCGCCCCACAACGGCGCGTTGCTTCGCAGCACCGTGCAAGTCGCGGGCTACATCTTCGGAGGCGACGCATCCGACGTTCGCGTGCGACCGGAGCTCAGCCTCTACAAGGCGCTGTCGCGACGTGTCGTGCTCGCCACACGCACCACCCTCGGCTTCCTCTTTCCCTCCAACTACACCTCGCGCTTCACCACGGACGTCAATGATCCCGCGGCGATCCGCGAGCAACAGATCCTGCTCTTCCGTGGCTTCTTCTCCGGTGGCCCGAGTTCCAATCGCGGCTACCCTTATCGAGGGGTCGGTCCCCATGGCGTCCTGGGCTTCCTGATTCCGAACGAAACAGACTGCATGTCGGACCCGCTTCCCACCCGCTGCACGCGCAAGCGTCCACTCGGCGGATTGACGCTGTGGGAGGCGTCGCTGGAGGTACGGTTCGACATCGCAGGGGACTTCGCTGGGGCGCTGTTCCTGGATGGATCCGACGTCACGACCGACGTCGCCTCGATCCGCTTCGACTTCCCCCACCTCTCCGCCGGCCCGGGCCTGCGCTATCAGACGCCCGTCGGGCCGATCCGCGCAGACGTAGGCTATCGCTTGCCCTTCGCTCAGCAGATCGGCGAGGAGAACCCGCGCCCCGAAGAAGGCAATCCGGGAACCATCCTCGGGCTCCCGATCGCGATTCACCTCGGACTCGGTGAGGCCTTCTGATGGCCCAGAGCGGCAAGACACCCGAGCCCGGTGTAGACCCGGAGCGCACGAGCGCACCTCCGAGCCAGCCGATCGCCAAGACCAAGCGAGACCCGGCGGCGAACGGCGGTCCAGCGCTGGATGAGACGCTGCCCGCCTCCCCGGAGGACCGAGAAGCGCAGCCCGTTGCCTTGAAGAAACGCAAGATCTCATCGCGACCGCCTGCGAAGCGGCGCTCGCAACCGGTCGCCAAGGCGACCAAGCCAGCCAAGGCGCTCAGACGCATGCGCCTTCGCAAGTGGCTCACTGGGCTCGGAGCCGGCCTGGTCAGCAGCGTGATCTTCGGAGCAGCCACCGGAGCCGGCCTGCTGCTTCACCTGGACCTTCCGGCCTCACGCCGCGTCCTCTCCGAGACCATCGATCGCACCTACGCCGTGGGCATGCAGGGCGAACTGCGCGTGGAGGGCCTGCGACACGTGTCTCCCAATCGCCTGGAGATAGACACGCTGCGCCTGATCGACACCAGCGGCCGCGAGGTCGTGACCCTGAGCGGTGTGCGCGTGCGCGCGAACCTGGTCGACCTCGGCTGGGACGGCCTGTTCGGGGGAGCGAAGACCACGCTGGTGATCAACCATATCCGCGCGGAACGCACGACCTGGCACATCATCCCCGACGCCGACGGCACACCCAGCCTGGTCAACGCAATGAACGTGCGCGCTGGCCCGACGGACACCAAGCCCAGCACCTCCGCGGCGCGCTACATCCGGGTCTGGATCCCGACCATCGAGCTCGGGCAGAGCTACGTGCGTGGACAGATCGGCGATCTGCCCACAGCAGAGGTGTCGCTCTCCAGCGCCCGCGGCTCGCTCCTGGCGACGCCGAAGGGCCTCGCGATCGACGTCCAGCGCTTCGGCGCCACGCTGCGCGGCCTGCTCGGAGCGGACGCCGTGGGCACCGGAGACTTCCACATCCGCTCGCCGGGTGCGGTGTGGAGCAACTTCAACGGCCAGCTGGGCGACGTGCAGCTGGGCGCCTTCTTCAAGTCTCACGCTGGCCGCCTGGAGACCCGCATCGAGCTCCCGAGAGCCGAACCCGAGCCCGTGCGGGCGTTGTTCGCCGAGTGGCCCCTCTACCAGTCGGTCACGGCGCGCATCACGGCGAGCGGGAAGCTCCCGAAGCTGGAGACGAAGGCCAACTTCAGCATCGGGGACGCCACCGTCGAAGCCACCGGACCCGTGCGCCTCGGCGGCGACCTGGGCGCAAACCTCGACGTCAAAGCCAAGCAGGTCGATCTACGCGCGGTCTGGCCGGAGGCCCCCGCGACCAAGATCGATGCCACCACCACCCTCGAGATCTGGAATCGCCGAGGCGAGGTCGTGGTCGACGTCAACGGGTCGACCAAGGCCACCCAGATCGCGGGCATCGACATCCCGGTCGCCGATTGGAATGGCACCTTCGATAGCAAGGGTTTCCGCGGCAAGACCAACATCCACGAGCCGGGCGTACCGATCCGCGCAGACTTCGAGATCTCCCCCAAGGGGCGCATCGACCTGGACGTCCACGCGAGGCGCTTCGCGCTCGCCGACTCTCCCCGGCTGCGCCCCTACGTCCGTGGCTTCCTGGACGTCAGCGCCAAAGGCACGATCCAGGACGGCCGCATCGACGCGTCGGTCTCGGCCAGCGGGGATCACCTGAGCGTCTCGTCGGTGCAGCTGGCGAGCGCCAAGCTGAGCGGCACCCTCAGCGGTCCTCTCGCCAGGCCCGAAGCCATCAGCGTCAACTCGCGCCTGACCGGAGGCGGCTTCCACTCCCTGGGTCTTTCCTTCGAGAAGGTATCCGGGCGCGCCGTGGGCAACCTGCTACGCCCCAAGCTCAAGGCAACGCTGAGCGGCGAATTCCGACCGAAGGTCGTGGCGGAAGGGCAGCTCAGCCCGCCGCTGAACGGCTCCAAGCGCACCTCCCTGAGCAGACTCAAGGTGTCCGTACAGCGAGATGACGCAAAGGTCGTGGGGCACGCGAGTCGCCTGGACATCCTTGGCAAGCGCGTCGATGTGAGAGACCTGGTGGTCACCGGCGCCGGAGGCGAGCTCAGGGGCTCCGCGACGCTGACCAACAAGCAACTCCGCGCGGATATTCAAGGCGCTGGCGTCAACCTCTCCACCGTCTCCCACGCCCTGGGGCTCGCGCGTCACACCCTGGAAGGCACGCTGAACGTCGACGCCAAGCTTCACCTCCAAGAGGACGCCTCGTCTGGATACGTCGCCGTCAGCCTGGGTCAGGGCAGCGTGATGGGGCTCGAGGGCATCGCCTTCAGCGCTCGCTCCAGCTTCGACAACAGCCGCGTCAGCGGCGGCGGTCAGCTGACCATCACCGATCTCGGCGCGGTCGGCGCAGACTGGAAGGGCAGCATCGATGGGAGTCCCCTGGATCTGGCCGCGTGGAAGCGCGCGATCGGCAGCGCGAACGTCAACGCGGACCGGGTCAGCCTCTCGGGCCTGGAGTTTCGCCTGAAAGAGCAGGGCGTGGACTCCGTGAAGGGCAAGGCAACGGTCAACCTCCGCGTCAACCGGGAGGACCCCGAGGAGCTGCCCACCGTCTACTTCGTAGCAGGCACCCAGGGCCTGGACGTGCGCTTCCACACGGAAGACAAGACGAGCAAGGAACGTCAGGACTACTCGATCCACGATCTCGACGTGCAAACCAGCGGCGTCGTCAACGGCACCACGGGGCAGACCCAGGCCGCCACGCGCCTCTACGACCAAGTTGGTGAGCTCGCGTCCTTGAGCGGCACCATCGACCTCGAGCTGAGAAAGCTGCTGCAGGCGAACGGGCGTCAGGCGCTCGACATGCTCTCCAAGGCGCCCATCGACGCCCGCCTGGCGTTGCCCGAGCGGCCGCTGGCGGAGCTGCCGAGCGACCTTCGCCCCAGCGGATTCGAGGGCGAGATCGCCGCCGACGTGCGTGTGCGGGGCAGCGTGAGTGAGCCCGACGTCGAGGCGGCCGTGTTCGGCACCGGGCTCAAGCCACAGAGCAGCCGGCTGGCCCAGGCCTTCGACGCCGTGGTGCGCGGACGCTACGTCGCGAAGACGGGCGACTTCGACACCTCGGCGGAGCTGAAGGTGAAGGGCCAGCGCGTGGCCATCGGCAAGAGCTCCGGGAACGCCAGCTGGGCCGGCATCAAGGCGGGACGCCCGCTGTCCGAGGACTGGTGGCAAGTCGGCGCAACACTCAAGCTGGAAGACCTCCCGCTCGAGGCCTTCCCTCCCTTCTCGGACAACTACGTCCAGGCCAAGCTGACCGGCAGCCTCAGCGCACAACGCGCCAAGGGCAAGGCACTGGTCGTCGCCAGCATCAAGGTGAAGGACCCGATTCTCGACCGCGTGCGCCTGGGCCAGGGCTCGATCAGTTTCCGTTCGGATAATGACCGCGCCGACGCGACGCTACGCTTGACCGATGCCAAGGGCAACCTCGAGGCCAGCATGCGCACCGGTCTCGAGTGGGTGGATCTGTTCCCCGCCCTGGACGAGCGTGCCAGCGTGCGCGTCGACCTGAGCGCGAAGAACTACGACGCGGTGGTGCTGCAACCCTTCCTGGACCGCATGTTCACCCAGGTCAGCGGCCGCGTTGATGGGAAGTTCCACGCGATCTTGCGCCGTCGTGCCCAGACTCCGGAAGCCGATGGCCCCGCATGGACTGGCACCATCGACGGTTCAGCGAGCGTGCGCGAAGGTGTGCTGCAGATCACCACGCTGGGGCTGGAGCTCGAGGACGTGCGCTTCGGGGTGGAGGCCAAGAGCGACGGCGTCGGCACCTCGATCGAGCTCTCCGGGCTGAAGGCGAAGGTTCGCTCGGACACGGACAACGTCGAAGGTACGTCCCGCTTCTACCTGACTGGTCTGGAGCTGACTCGAGGCGCCGGCTGGCTGCGCATGGACTCGGTGCCGCTGCTCCTGGAGGGCGTCAATCAGGGCACCGGCACCGGCTACGCAACTTTCCGCATGGAGAAGATGCCGAACGGCATGCGGCTCGACCTCGACATCCCACGCCTCGAGGCGCGCCTCCCGCGTTCGTCGTCGCGCTCCGTCTACGACATCGACGACAACCCGGACATCCAGGTCGCCCAGCTGCTGCGGGAACCGAAGCGCCAGAGCGAAGAGAAACCATCGCTCTGGCTGGTTCCCATCAAGCTGGGGCGCGAGGTCCGAGTCACGCGCAGCGACATGGAGGTCTACGTGAGGGGCGAGCCCACGCTGCGACTCGAGGCCAAGCCATCCCTCGAAGGCTTCGTCGAGCTGGTCCCTGGTGGACGAATTCCTGCGCTGGGCAAGGCGTTCGTCATCGAGCGCGGCCTGATCAGCTTCGACACGGGCGATCCAACCGATCCGCACCTCAACGCCACCGCTTCCTGGCGCGCCGCCGACAACACCACGATCTACGTCGACGTGACCGGCACGCTGAAGCACGCCGAACTGGGGCTGCGCAGCGATCCGCCCAAGCCGGAGCCGGAGATCATCGCGTTGATGCTCGGGGGGGTGAGCACCACCGGCGAGAACCAACAGAGCACCGCGGGCGCCGACAGCGCCGGCGGCGGAACCGGCTCCGCCGCTGTCAACATCGGCGGCGGCGTCGCCGCGATCGGCCTCAATGAACTCCTCGCGGATACGCCCCTCGGCGGCGTCGAGCTGCGCGCCGACGCCACCTCCAAGGCGGCTCCCTCCTACACCGCAGCGTACAGAGCGAGCGCCAAGGTCTACTTCGAGGGCACCTATCAGGCGGCGGACAACAGCGGCATCGATGACACCGTGAAGGAAGGCTTCACCGGCACCGTTGACTACCGCTTCCTCCCGAACTGGTCGCTGCGGACGCAGATCGGCAACACGGGCACCGCGTTGGACCTGATCTGGCAGTATCGATATTGATCGCGAGGCCGCTCAGGGCTTGCGGGCGCTGGCGCAGCCGATGTTCAACGTCAGCTCGAACTTCGCCTCGGACCAGTACTTGTCGATCGCGTCGTAGACGTAGCGCAGCGGGGCGGAGAGCTGGTCGAGCTCCAGCATCGCCTCGAACTCGGGCACCAACATCAGGCGCGTGACCGGGTCCTCCGCGAACGCGCGCCCGCTGTCGAAGCCGAGGTGGGTCTGGCGAACCTCGATGTCCACGTCGTACAGACCCACCGCCTCGAGTTCCTCCTCGAGCGACTCCAGGCTCGGGCGCGCCTCGCCCGAGCTCTCGACTCGCTTGCCGAAGTCCCCCTGATCGCTCTTCAGCGCGTACTCCCGGAACAGGTCGTCGACCTCGACGAACGAGCCGCGCAGCGGCAGCGCCACCAGGGCCTGCCCCCCGGAGTACAGCACCCGGGACAGCTCGTGGAAGAGCATTTGCCGCTGATGCGGCGTCGCAGTGGGGTGCAGCAGCAGGCTGTGAGAGAACTCTCCGTCGTTTAGTTCCGTGGGGAAAGTCGTTGCGACGCGGTAGTCGAGAGTGCCCTCCGCGAGCGTGGCAGCCTTGTTGCGCGCCAGCTCGATCGCTGGTTCATTCGCGTCGATACCAACCACCACGCTGCCCGGGAGGCGCTCCACGATCTGCCGGTCCGGGTAACCCGTACGGCAAGCGATGTGGGCCAGGCGAATCGGTCCACCGGCGAGCAGCATCTCCTGCGCCAACTCGCCGAAGAGGCCCAAGTAGCGAGGGACGACGAAGGTCTCGATGACCGCCGCGTCTGCTGGGCTGAGAGTGAGGGTGCCGGCCACTTCCGGGTTCAGGTATCAACCATCCGCAGCCGAATCAATGGACTCGTCAGGCCCTTTTCGCGCTCGGATCGTCGATCGGCGTGCCGCTGAGCAGCCGCACGGGAAGCATTCCGCGACGCTGCACGCTATACCCCTTACCGATCGCGATGACCCCCGCCGCCGTCTGGACAGCCGTTGCAGCAGCGACCCTGACCGCCCTGGGCGGCCTGGTTCCGCGACCCAGTCTCGAAACGCTCGCTCCACTGCCCGACTCTCCGGAGGCGCTGCAGAGCCAGTGTCCTCGGGGCACCCTCCCCGACGACGGCGTCTGCATCCCTGTGCCGAGTCGCGATGATCCCGGGCTCGCTCCACTCAGCTCCGAACGGAACAGCCACCGCGACAGGCTCGGCAACTGGGTGGTCTACGATCAGATCCCTCGCCGCCCGGACCGCCCGGCTGACTATCGCGCCTATCGCTATCCAGTCCCTCCCCTGAAGAATCAGGACCTGGTCATGAGCGGCTACGATCTCCACCTCCACGACGCGGATCAGCGGCGAGGAGCGAACCTCAAGGCCGTGGGTCATGGCGGCATCGATCTCGCGCAGCGTCGCAACACGGAGGTGCGCCTCGTGAATCTCGAACACCAGGTCGGCGAAGCGGACGTGATCTTCGTGGGCGAGCTGTTCGGCAACTCGGTGGTCACGCGTCACGCACTGCGCGAGGGCGGCCAGCTGCGGGAGTACGTGGTGATCTATGGGCACCTGGCGGGTCCAGCGCCGGGCCTCGAGGCGGGCAGCAGCGTTCGTGAAGGCGCGCTGCTCGGCTTCGTTGGGGACTCGGGGAGCCCCGGAGACGTGCACCTGCACCTGGAGATCCGTCGCGTGCGTGCCAAGGTCGACATCTCACGGCTGCTTGGATCGGCGATCGCCCGGAGCTCCAACAGCGTGGTCTGCGATCCGCGCAACGTGCTGCCGCTGAAGACCCAGTAGTCGCGGCGCACCTCTCACCCCCAGATCCCGGGGCTGAACCCGTCTCCGCGCGGCAGAGAGGGTCAAGGACACTCAAGGCACCAGCTTGTAGCCGTAACCGTAGACGGTGAGGATGTGCTCGGGTTGATTGGGTGTCGCCTCGAGCTTCTTGCGCAGCTTGACCACGAAGTTGTCGATGCTGCGATTCGTGGGGTTGGCCTCGACGCCCCAGATGCGCTCCAGGATCTCCTCGCGCTTCACCGGCTGCCCCTGCCGCTCGTAGAGCAGCTTCAGCAGCTCCACCTCGTAGAAAGACAGCTTCTCCGAGCTGCCGTCCTTCTCCAGAAGGTGCGCCGAGACGTGCACCGTCGCGCCCCCCACCTGAAAGCTGTGCAGCTCCGACGGGCGATTCAGGCGTCGAAACAACGCGCGGATCCGCGCGACGAGCTCCCCGACGCTGAACGGCTTCGTCACGTAGTCGTCCGCGCCGGAGTCCAGCCCGCGGATCTTGTCGGCCTCCTGGGAGCGGGCGGTGAGCATCACGATCGGCACCGCCGGATCGCCCCGCCGGATGGTCTCGCAGACCTGGTAGCCGTTCATGTCCGGCAGCATCAGGTCGAGCAGGATGCAGTCCGGGCGCTCGCTCTTCGCCGCGTCGACGCCGCTGCGACCGTTGTTGCGGCTCACCACGTCGAAGCCCTCGAAGCGAAGTGCATCCTCGAGCCCGAGCACGATGTGTGGCTCGTCTTCGATGATCAGGATCTTGCGCTTACCCGCACCCACCGTCCGCACGCTTTATCACTGTTCCGACTGGCCCGAAACGCCGTCCGGGGCGTGATGCAGCCATGCGAGCGCGCACCCCGAAATGAACCGAGGCGGCGTGCCTAGCGACACACCGCCTCGTTCACGCCATCGCTCCTGCGATGGTCTTCAGTACCGCATCACTTGAGCGCCGTGACGGCGGTGTCTTCCAGTGACGCGCCCTTGCACGCGATGAAGGTCGTCGCGCCCTTCGCAGGGGTCTCGGCCTCCTCGCCGAAGAAGCGCAGCACCTGACGCGACGACTGCGGACAGCCCGCGACCAGCTCCGGGTTACCCTGAGCGTCGTCGACGTAGCACCAGCCCGTGACCTTGGGCGCCGGCTCGTTCAGGCAAGCCGTCAGGCCATCGCCGGTGAGCTGCAGGATCTCGCAGTAGGTGTAGTCGTCGCAGTTGCGCTCCGTCTCACCACCGCAGACTCCAGTGCGGGTCAGCTCCTGCTTGACGGCCTTGGTCACCAGGTCCTCGGCGTCGGCGCGCCCCGCGCGTCCACAGCCACCCAGCGAGGTCTGCTCCGGCGGCACGGCCTCGATGATCTTGCAAGGCACCTGCTGGCTCTCGTCGGGCGACAGCTTACGCGGCAAGCACTTCTCGTTCAGCGCCTCCTTCAGACGATCGATGATCGCGGACACCGCGGGACGGTAGCCGAAGTCCACCGCTCCAGCCTCGAGCGTCTTGGGGCAGATGGAGGCGATGATCGAGTTGGAACCGTACCCCTGCAGCGCACTCAGGAGGCGCGTGCCGGGATATGCCTTGGCCTTGTTCTGCTGACCGACCCCGGTGCACAGTGGCTTGCCCGAGTCGATATCGCGCTGGGTCTCGCAGTCGCACGCACCGCTATCACACGGGTTCTCGGTGAGATCGAAGATGCAGGCGTACTGCAGGTCCGTGGCGTCGCCGGCGGTGTTCGACGTGTCGTAGTCGTTGCCGTTGAGCGGGTTGCTGTCGGGCAGCGTGGCGTTGGTGTACGGGTTGCTGCCTTGGCGCTTGAACGCGGTCTCCTCCATGAAGGGATCGGCCGGGTTCTTGAACTGATGCAGCAGCCGCGCGTCATCCTTGGCGCAGCCCGTCTTGACGGCCTCGAAGTCGATCGGCTCTCCGAGGATGTCGTTCCAGCGGCCCAGCTGGGTGAGCTGAGGTGCGGTCAGGTACTTCAGCGAGCCATCGGCGGGCGGGCAGGCGGTGCCGTCGGTGATGGTGGTGCAGGTGTCCGCGGTGGTCTGGATGTCCTGCCACGGCACGCCAACGATGCCCGCGAAGAAGACCAGCGGGGCCGAAGCACCCACCCGCTCCGCAGGCTGGCGCGTGGGACGTCCCTCGTTCTTCAGATCCTTGAAGATGGGGTTTGCCACCTTCTTGGGCTCGCACTTGTTGTAGTCGACCGTGATCTCCGCCTGGCTGAGCGCCTCGACGTAGCGATCGATGGGGTACAGGAAGTCGAAGCCTGAGCGACGCTTCTGGTCCCAGCAGCGCAGGTTGGGGGTGTCGCCGCCTGCGGGTGCCCCACTGCACTCCGTCGCCTTGTCTGGGCAGCCGTCCTTCTGGCCCAGAGCGCAAGAGTAGCAGCACGCGGCGTTGGGGTCGCTCTCACACGTCGCCGTACCCCGGTACGCCAGCGCGTCACTGTCGGCGGCAATCCAGTTCTGGCCTCCGACCTGGATCGAGCAATCGTTCTCGTCGGTGAGCATGATCACCGCCAGCAGCGAGTCGGGGCGGAGGAACTCACGGCGCTGAGCGAGCAGCACCTCATCCGTTTCACCCTTGGCGACGCAGGAGTTGTTGGTGTCACCGTCGCGGCAAGGCACGCGATTCAGCGTGGCCGGCGGCGCCGGATCCACGAGGAACCGATACCACGCCTCGAGGGACGCCTCGTAACCGCAGCCGGATTCGCCAGTCGCCGCCACGTGCGCCTGGAAGTCCGTGATCAGCGTACCGGAGTCGCCAGTGCCGCCCCAGGTCAGGAAGCCGTTGTCGCCGTTCAGTCCGGGGCGCTGGGTCCCCATCAGGTGTCCCTGGTCGTCTTCCTCCTGGACGCCAGCAGCGCAACCCGAGACCGTGCCGGCACCTGCGTCGCCCAAGCTCGAGCTGATCACGCCGAGGTGGAAGTTCTTGATCGGGCGGAACTCGCGGTCGAAGCCGTCGGGGCAGTCCGCTTCGGGACCGGAGGGCTGGCTCGGCGCCAGGCCACCATCCGCGTCCACACAGAACGGATTGACCAGTCGGTTCACCAGGTCAGGCACCGCCTGCTGGAGCACGACCTGCTTGTCAGCCATCGACGCGGAGTTGTCGATCATGAACAACAGGTCGATCTTGTCGACGGCGGTCTGAGTGATCTGGTCGACGAACAAGTTGGACGTGTTCGGCGACAGCTCGCTCACGGGGCGGTCGAGGCAGCCGGCGGTGCTCGCACCACCCAGGCCAATCAGAGCCGCGCCACCGAGGCCGATGCGCACGAAACGGCGCAAGCGACGGGGACGGGAAGCAGTGTTTTCGACGTTTCGAAGCGTTCTCATGAACCTCTTGGCTCCTGCTGATCAGGCTACTTTACCGCGGGTTCCAAACTGCTGACTGGCGGCTTGAATCCACACATGGCGAGGCAGCCTAAGTGTTCGAGACCATTGCTGTCAACGACTGCCGCGGAGGCGAACGGTGTGCTCGACCTCGGGTGTTCGATTCCACTGCGAGTAAACGGCCACGGCGGACGGGGCTCGCTACTGGCAGCTCGACCCCGGAGACTTCCCCGGGGCAGTGGGACCAGCACCCAGGGGGAGCCAACTGCAGACCACGTGCCACACACCGCACCCCTCACCCCCGGCCCCAGCTGCAGCCCTTCCCACGGTACTTTCCAGGGTTTTTGGTGGGGGTGAGAGGAACGCCGCCTCGGGACGGCCGCCTGACAGGCGCCAACTTAGTTGGCCTAATCGCCAACTGAGTTGACGGATTCGTCGTCGGGCGGATCCTCGCGCCCGAGCACCTCCCGCAGCGCAGCCACCTGCTTCTTGCCCACGCCCCGCACCGCGAGCAGCTGGGCGTCGCTGGCTCGACGGATGCGCGCTACCGAGCCAAAGGCTCCGAGCAGCGCCTTGCGCAGCACCGGCCCCACCCCGGGCACCTCGTCGAGCTGAGAGCCCAGGCGGCGCCGCTTGCCCAGCTGCTTGCGGCCTCGGTTCGCGAAGCGGTGCGCCTCGTCTCGCGCGTGAGCGAGCATGTAGAGCTCGGGGCTGTTCTGCTTGAGCGCGACGGGGTTCTTCTGGCCCGGCAGGTAGACCCGATCGACGACCTTCTCCTCACCCGGACGCTCGCGCTCCTTCGCGAGTCCGACGATGGGTAGGTCGAACAACCCCAGATCTCGAGCAGCCGTCAGCGCCACGCCGAGCTGTCCGCGGCCCCCATCGACGACGAAGAGATCCGGCAGGTCCCACTCCACCTCCGAGCGGGAGACCCGCGCCTCGAGCGGCGCTTGCTCAGCCGCTTTTTTTCCGCGCAGAAACCGCCGACTGAGCACCTCGTACATCGCGCCGTAGTCATCGCCCTCGCTGGCCAGACGCACCTGGAAGCTCCGGTAGCGCGCCTTGTCGGGCTTGCCGTCCTTGAGCGCGACGATCGAACCCACGGTGTCGCGGCCGCCCAGGTGCGAGATGTCGCAGCACTCGATGCGCCGCGGCAGCGCGGGCAATCGGAGCCGCTGCTGGATGCGCGCGAGCCGCTCCTCCATGTCCTCACCCGCGCGCTTCTTCTCGCTGAAGGCGTGGCGCGCGTTGTCCATCGCCAGCTCGAGCAGGTGCCGCCGCGGTCCGCGCGCCGGCGCGAGCACCTGACAGCGTCGCGCGCGCTGCCCCTGCGCCTCGAGCACGGCCGCCCGTCGCTCGGAGAGCCACTCGGCGACGCCCTCGGCCCCTTCCGGCAGCTCCGGCACCAGCACCTCGTCGGGGATCCAGGCGCTGGCCGGCCCCTCCTCCGCGTAGTGGTCACGCAAGAACGCCGCCACCAGTTCATCATCGGGGAGCTCGACGCGCGGATAGGAGAACGTCGCGGCCTCGACCACGCGCCCCTTGCGCACGTAGAGCACCGCCAGCTCCACCAGGTCGCCCTCGCGGTAGAGCCCCATCACGTCCTGGTCACGATCGGTGACCAGCACCACGCGCTGCTGCTGACGCACGACGCTGACCGCACGCAGCTGATCGCGGTAGGTCGCCGCCAGCTCGAACTGCATGGCCTCGCTGGCGTCGTACATGCGTGCCTCGAGCTCCTGGGAGAGCTCGTCGTGGCGATCCTCGAGGAAGAGCGCCACGGAGCGCACCTGCTGCGCGTAGTGATCCTCGTCGATGGGGTAGACGCACGGCGCGGGGCAGCGCTTGATCTGGTACTGCAGGCAGGGCCGCTTGCGCGACGCGAGCTCGCTGTCACTGCACGTCCGAAGCTGAAAGTGCTTCTCCACCAGGTGCAGGGTGCGGCGCGCCGCCGTTGCCGAGTGGAAAGGACCGAAGTAGCGAGCGCCGTCGTCGTTGGGCCTGCGCACCAGCTCGAGGCGCGGCCAGCGCTGTCCGCCCTGGGACTCGCCCCGCAGGTCGAGCCGCAGCGTGAGGTACTCCTTGTCGTCGCGCAGCTTGACGTTGAAGCGCGGCTGGCGCTCCTTGATCAAGCTGTTCTCGAGGATGGCGGCCTCCTTCTCCGTGGAGGTGACGAAGGTCTCCAGGTCCGCGACGGTCTTGAGCAAGAGCGGGATGAACGCGCGCACGTCGCTGCTGCCCTGCTGGAAGTAGCTCCTGACTCGCGAACGCAAGCTCTTCGCCTTGCCGACGTAGAGGTTCTTGCCCTTCCTGTCGCGAAATACGTAGCAACCAGGGCGCGCAGGCAGGGCGTCCAGCTTCTCCTGCACCAGCTGGGGTAGCCCGCTCGGGCTGGTCTCCGCGTCGGTCGTCTCGTCCTCGTCCATCGTCGGCTCGGCTCGCTGCGCTCGGTCTCTTAGCACGCTCCTCCGCCGCCCATGGAGCGCCGTGGTCAGCGCTGCTCGCTTGACGGAGCCCGGGGCGGTTTTCAAGATGCGCGGGCCCTCATGCGCATCGCCGGTCGCGACATCCCCACTGCCGCCATCAAGACGGTCCTCAGCCTCGGAATCGCGCTCGTGGCGGGACTGGCGATCGGCCTCTTGCTGACGCCGAAGGGCCCACCACCGGACGACCTGAAGGAACGAGCCCCGGAGGTGTGGCTGCTCGGCAAGCCCTTGCCCCTCGACGACCAGTCCACCTCGCGCGCCGTCGAGCGCGTGCGCTCCTACGTCGCTCGGCGCTTCGCGCTCGAGATCGCCGGGCAAGACCCAAGGCGGATCCAGCCAGGGCGGCTAGGCGTCGAGATAGACAAGGTGCGGCTCTCGGAGCTGGTGCGGGACGCACAGGATCCCACGAGCCCGATGCGACGAGTGTGGCGCAACGGCGACAAGAGCCAGCGCATCGACTTGCCGGTGCCGATCGTGATCGACATCGAGGCTGCGCTCCCGACGCTGCTGTCGCTCAAGGGTGAGCTGGACCGGCTGCCGGTGGACGCTCGCTTGGATCTGGAGAAGCGAGAGCTGATCCCGGAGGTGATGGGACGCCAGCTGGACGTCGATCTCACCCTGGCGTCTTTCCGTGCGGCTCTGCTCAGGGGAGAAGACCGAGCTCAGGTGGTGTTCGAGGAGCAGCGCCCGCGACGCGTCAGCAAGGACCTGGAGGGCGTCTCGTTCGATCACGTGCTGGGCGCCTTCGAGACCCCCTACGATCGCTCCCAGCGGTCCCGGGAGCGCACCTTCAACCTGCGCCTAGCCGCCTCGCGGCTCGATGGCCACGTGCTGATGCCCGGTGAAGTGTTCGACTTCAACGAGGTCGTGGGTCCCCGTGACGAAGCGGCAGGCTACAAGGTGGCGGCCGTGATCGCCCAGGGTGAGCTGGTGGATGGCATCGGCGGCGGGACCTGCCAGATCTCGGGCACACTGCACGGCGCGGCGTTCTTCGCCGGCCTCGAGGTCGCCGAGCGCTACCCCCACACCCGACCCAGCTCGTACATCAAGATGGGCATGGACGCGACGGTGGTGTATCCGACCATCAACTTCCGACTCAAGAACAACCAGTCGTTCCCCATCGTGCTCCACGAGACCGTGCGCGGCGGCAAAGTCCGGGCGGAAATTCTGGGCCCGGTGCAGGCCAAGACGGTCACGCTGATCCGTCGCGTCCTGGCCAGCATCCCCTACGACGAGGTGGAGCGGCCGGATCCGGGCCTGAAGACAGGGGTGCGCGTGCTCGCGCAGCGGGGGGTGCCTGGCTTCAAGCTGCGACGCTACCGGGTGACGAGGGAGGGACCTCACGCGATCCGCGAGCGCTGGGATGAGACCTATCCCCCGACCACACAGATCATCCGCGTGGGAAGCAGCGCCGACGGCAAGGAGAAGGCAAACGACGACCCCCACGGCGAGTACCTGGCCGACGAGCTGCTGGTGGTGACCAAGAGCGTCGACGAGGACGATCCGAAGCAGGTGGAGTTCTGGGAGGACCGGGAGAAGGGGAAATACGGCAAGTCGGGCTGGACCAAGGAGGCCGGGATGCCCGTGTTCGAACACCACAGCGGCAAGGACGAGGACTGATCGGCGCGCGCCAGGCCCACCCGAGACGAAGATTGGGCTGCAAACACTCGAGCTTTTGGTTAGCCTCCAGCCCATGACGCGCTCGTCTCTGTGGTTGGTCCTGCTGTGCTCTCCCTTGGCCGTGGCATGCGGCGGCGGCGCAGTCGCCAGCGTCCCCGACATCGAGCCGGTGTACGCGCCGATGCCAGAGAAGAACGACCTCGACGATGAAGAGATCGAAGAGGACGAGGAAGACCTGGCCGAACCGGCTCCCGACGCGAAGCCCGCCGAGGATGGCGACAAGGACGACGAGGACAGCGACGACGCGGACGACGAAGACGAGAAGTCCGACGCCAAGGCCGGCAAGGCGGAGCCGAAGGCTGGCAAGGCCGACCCCAAGGCGCCGGCCAAGCCCCCCGCCAAAGCTCCCGCGAAGAAGTAGAGCGAGCGCGCTCGACGCATGATCTGCAGCAGCCCGAGAGCCCGACCGTGTGGCTGATCCGCGGTCGGCTCTACCTGGGCGACTACGCTTCGGGCGTCGCCGCGCTGTCGGGCGTGCGCCGTCCCCTGCCGTCGGGGAGCCTCGCGCCATTCGCCGGCGTGGTCTCGCTCTGCCCCATGCCGCTCTTCCCCGAGGATACGATCCCAGGCCCGGAAGCGGACGAGACCGAGTGGCTGGAGCTGCCCATCGTGGACGGCGGCAACGGGGAGCACGAGTTCGAGGGGGCGCTCCGCGTCGCCGAGCCCTTCATTCGGCGCAGGCTCGCTAGCGGCAACGTCCTCGTTCACTGCGCCGCCGGCATGAGCCGCAGTGTGAGCCTGGTCGCTGCCTTGCTCTGCGCGGATGGCCTCTCCCCCACTCAGGCGCTTGCCGAGGTGGCGCGGGCGAAGGCCAAGACGCCTGGTGCGCGCACCCACGACCCCCTCAGCCTGATCGAACCCGCGCAAGAATTTCGACGTGTCCTGGAACGGCTCTACGGTCGAAAGCCCGCGAGATAATGGTCGATTCCGGGCTGTACTCTTGACGAGTCTGGTGTGGGTGAGGGAGAACCACACGGCCGAACAGGGGGCCGGCGACGCACAGTGGCGCTTCCAGCTTTCAACGCGCGCTCAACGGTAAGGGGAACATGTCAGCTTCAGATGAGTCGAGCACGTCAGGCGGCGTCCGCGAGCAACCGGCAACCAACGAGTCTGCACCGCGTGCGGTCGACTGGGACAACCCACGCGTCGCGTCCATCCTGGCGGCCGCAGCCACGTGCTTCGCGCGCAAGGGCTTCAGCGCGACGACGCTGGCCGAGATCGGCAAGGAGCTCGGGCTGCGCAAGAGCATCGTCCACTACTACTTCGCCAGCAAGGCGGCGCTGATCCACGAGGTCCAGAGCTACACCTACCATCGCCACCTGGATGGCGTGCGCGCGGCGCTCAACCAGGTGCCGAGCGAGGACAGCCCGACTCGCCGTGCCATGAGCGCCCTCAACGCGCTCTGGGGTGCACTGAAGGACAACCGCACCACGCTCTGGTTGAACATCGAGGTCTGGGCCAGCGCACGCCGCGACGAGGAGCTGAAGCGCCGCGCCGCTGCCCTGCATCAGGACAGCCGCAAGCTGGTTCAAGAAGGCATGGCCGACGTACTCGGCGATCCTCAGGCGCTGGGTGGACAGCTGGTGCCCGTCAGCTCCCTGATCATCGCGGTGCTCAACGGCCTGTCCGTCGCCGAGTACCTCGAAGGCGACGACGCCAAGGCCGACGAAGCCTATCAGCTGTTCCTGTTGTTGCTGCGCCTCGGCCTGAAAGAGATCGAAGGCGCGAAGGCCGCCGCCGGCGAGTAGTCAGCGGTTCCTCGAGGAACCTAGTTCGAGCAGCCGGTCGTGTCGAGGTTGCTGAAGTCCTCGCTGCGGGTGCTCTCGAGCTGCGGACCTGATGTCCACTCGGTCACGACACCGATGAAGTCGAACGTCGCGCCGACGCAGAGCCCCGGATCTTCCGTGGCGAACAGCCGAGACGCGGCAGGCCCCGTGCCGTAGCGCACCTGAAAGGCTGGTGCAGAGCCGGACTCGACCGTGGCGTCGTTGAGGGCGACCAGCTGGCTCTCCAGGGCATCGCTCGGAGCGGTACCAGCTCCGGTGGACAGCGTCTGCGCGAGGTTGGTCACCACGTCGTACGTCCCGTTGTCGTTCGCCAGGACCGTCGTGTCGTCCGCTTCGAGGATCCCGTTGAAGCTGGACAGCTTGGCGATCTTGAGATCGATCTTGTTGCCCACCGCAACGGGCGCCGGCGCAGGCCCGGTGAAGACGTACAAACCCGGCCCCTGACGTTCCTTCTGAACGGTGTAGCCCTTGGCGCGCAGGTAGGTGACGTAGACATCCTCGACGACGACGTCGACGGGGCCTTCAGCCATGGCACGCACCTGGCTCAGGGTGACGACGTTGCTCCCGCCTGCGGTACCGCCACTGCCGCCCGTCGCACCGCTGCCGCCCGTCGCACCGCTGCCGCCCGTCGCACCGCTGCCGCCCGTCGCACCGCTGCCGCCCGTCGCGCCGCTGCCGCCCGTCGCGCCGCTGCCAGCGCTGCCAGCGCTCGCCGATCCGGCCGCGCCGCCGGCGCCGCCGTTGGCGCTCTGATTGATCGAGGTGGAGCTGCATCCGGCAGCCATCAGGACGGCGAGCAAAGACCACGAACGCATCCGATGGACGCTACCACGCTCGCTCCGGCGCCGTGGCCTCGTGACGCTCGGAGCGAGCCCAAGCTCAGGGAAGCAGCGCTCGATTCGATTCCGCAAGGCGTGCCTGGAGTTGACGACCCTGGTGGGGCTGGCGCATGTTTCGTCGGTGAACAGGCGTGCGGTAACCTCCAGCGGTCGGCAGCTCCTCGGGCTGCTCACGCTGGCGGTCGGCCTCGGCACGTCGAGCGCGGCGAGCGCCGGCCCCCAGGTGCCGCCATTGCGCGGGCCGAGCATGCCCAAGCGAGATCTGGGGCCGCTCAACTCCACGTCTTGGTTGGTGGGGGAGGGTCAGAGCTATCGACTGCCGACGTGGTCCGAGGCGCCGCTCTTGCAGCGCTTCGTCAACCCAGCGGTGGAGCGCCGTCACCCCGCGGACGAGTACTGGCACGGTCGCTTCGGTCAGCGCGCCATCAAGAGCGATCTGCACCTGGTCTGGCTCGATGGTCAGCAGGAGCCGAGGCAGCAGCTCGATCTCTATTTCCCGAGTATTCTCCCCACGGAATCCGAAGCCCGGAGCGACGATCTACCCGCCTGGCTCGATGACCCTCAGGCGCCGCCCGCGCTCGACTCGCTGGCTGACCAGCTGAACGCACGCTGGCGCGGCCCACAGCTGCTCCCGACCTGGGCGCTGCAGGCGCCGCCGGCTCCACTCGAGCCGTTCTCGTTCGCGCCGCTCAGAAAGCCCTGCGCGCCCTGGGAGCCCACGCCCCGGGAGGTGACCGTTGGCCGCTACGGCGCCGAGACCGACCGCTTCCTGCTCCTCGAGTGCGACGGCTCGGTGGCCCCCGAGGCCCTGGACCGCCTGAGCGTGATGGCGCGACCGCCGGGAGTCGACCGACCCGAGCTCCCGCTACCCGTCGAACCCGACGCTGAGGCAGTGAAGCATGACGAGTGGCTCAAGGGCGTGAAGCTGCTGCACCCACGGGTGCTCTGGCTCCTGAACAAGCTCGCCCTCGCCTACCCCGGCCACCCCATCTACCTGATCAGCGGATACCGCAGGGACGCGCACAGCAGCTACCATCGCAAGGGGCGTGCGCTCGACCTGTTCATGAGCGGAGTGCCCAACGAGGACCTGTTCAAGTACTGCCACAAGCTGAGAGACGTGGGGTGCGGCTACTACCCACACCACAACTTCGTGCACGTCGACGTGCGTCCGTTCGGCAGCGGGCATCCCTTCTGGGTCGACGTGTCGGGCCCTGGCGAGCCTTCGCGCTATGTGGATGGTTGGCCCGGCGTGATCGAGTCTGGCGGTCTCTCCTGGGCAGGGGGCGAGTGAGCTTCGAGGGTCTGCTGGGGCAGCCTGTTGCCGCGCGGATTCTCACCCTCGCGCTCGAGCGTGGTCAGGTGCACCACGCCTATCGCTTCGAGGGACCGGACGGCGTCGGCAAGGAGCGGGCCGCGTTCGCGCTGGCGCAGGCCCTGGTTTGCAGCCAGCCGACCCCACGACGTCTCGCCTGCGGCAGCTGCTCGGCGTGCAGGCGAGCGTCGAGCTTCAGCGCCGAGGAGCCGATCGTCCCACTCCACCCGGACGTGATCCTGGTCGCGCGCGGCCTGTACTCGAAGACTCTGGGAAAATCCGAGAGCAACGGCATCAGCGTGCAACAGATCCGCGAAGTCGTGCTGAGTCGCGCCGGCTTCTCTCCCCACGAGGGGCAGGCCCTGGTGTTCATCATACGGGATGCGCACGAGCTCACCCTGCAAGCGGCCAATGCGCTGCTGAAGACCCTCGAGGAACCGCCCCCAGCGACCCATTTCATCCTGCTCACCGACAGCCCAGGGCGCATGCTGGACACCATCCGCTCCCGCACTCTCGCGGTGCGCTTCGGGCCGCTGCCGGACAGCGTCATCGCGCGTATCCTCGAGGCAAGGGGAGTCGACGCGGGAGTGGCTCGCTTCGCCGGCGGCAGCGCATCTCGGGCCCTGGATCTCTCCGACGTCGAGCTCTCCGAGCGGCGCGCCGAGTTCGTGGAGAACATCAAGCGCGCGCTCCAGGCGCCCGACCTCGGGGCTGCCATCTCGGGCTTGGATCTGCGCAACAAGGACCGGCGGGAGCTCCGCCAGGAGCTCGCCTTCCTGGGGCACAGCCTGGCGGAGCGGGCACGGGTCGTCGTCTCGAAGGATCCAGCCGCCGCAGAGAAGGCCGCCCGGCGCTACGCCGCGGTGACGGAGTCGATGGCTGCGCTGGAGCAGAACGCCTCTCCGGCGCTGACGGTGGAGAGCCTGATCGCGACGCTGCGCCGAGGCTAGTCTCTCGAGCAGCTCAAGCAGAGAGCAAACGCTGCAGCTCGCTGGCGCGCGCCGCGATCTCACCCCCGCCCCCGGCGAGCAGATCACCGATCACCGCACCTGATTCCGCGCGGCAAGATACGTCGAACGCGCGCTCCCTGGTGATACCACCGATGCCCACCAGAGGGATCCCTGCGGCCGAGGTCAGCGCATGCACCTCCGCGAGCTGGTCGAGTCCGACCACCGCATCGGGGTTCTGCTTGGAACGCGTGGGAAAGACGGGACCAAAGGCGACGTAGTCCGGACGCTGGTCCAGCACCTCGCGGAGCTGAGCGACGTCGTGAGTGGAGATCCCCACCCACAGCCGTTTCCCGGTCGACTGCAACAAGCGCCGGAACTCCGCGAGGGGCAAGTCGTCCTGACCCAGGTGTACACCGTCGACCCCGGCGAGCAGCGCCAGATCGGGGCGATCGTTCATGAAGAGCGGGACCTCCGCCGCTCGACACAAGGGCAGGAGCGCCTCCAGGAGCGCCAGGGCCTCGCGCGCGTGGGCTTGCTTGGCTCGCAGCTGGAGGGCACAGGGACGCGCCTCGAGCAACGCGCGCGCGCAAGGCACAGGCTCGAGCCCTGCACCGCCCAGCGCATCGAGATCGAGGATCGCGTACAGGCCGCGAAGGACGAGCGGCGCAGCAGTTTCGGTCATCGCGGCGGGAGCCTAGCGACTCCCCTCCAGCTCGCCAACTTGGCAACGGGTTTGGCGACCGTGGCCTGGCGCGCCATCTCATTGTAGCGTCCAGGGCATGAGATCCCTGGTGCTTGGCTGCCTGGTCGGCGCGGCTCTGTTGGCGACCGACGCCGCCGCGGTCCCCAAGAAACCGCTGAAGAAGCCCGTCGAACCACCGACCAAGATCGTCGACGAAGGCGACCCCAAGGCCTCCGCGAGCGATGCCGAGCCCGAGCCGGAGCCCGAAGCGGTCACCGCTGCCCCCTCCGAGGTCGAGCTGACGATCAAGCAGCACGGCCCGGGCCTGCCTTGGAGCTACGAGATCCAGAACGCCGGTGAACGTCCGGTGCGCGTCGCCGCTGACCCCCGGTTGCTCTGGTTCGAGGTGCAGGTACCAGGCAAGAAGAAGCGTCGCACCTGCCGTCTCCCCACGGAATTATTCCCGAAGCACGCAGACAAGGACTTCAGCTTGATGCTGCGCCCTGGCGAGCGCTTCGGGCAGCGCTTCGACCCGCGTCTGTATTGCTTTGCCGCGGGCGGGCAGACTGATCTGGTCGCCGGCGCTATCGTCTACCCCCGCTTCGGCTGGCCCAGGCAGTTCAAGACGTCCTGGCATCACGGCAAGCGCGTCCAGACAGAGCTCCTCGACACGCCGTTCGCGGTCACCCCCCCGGAGCGATCGAGGCGCAGCAAGCGCAAGCATCACGCGAAGCGGGATGATGTGCCCAGAAAGGACACCCACCTCAAGCTCGTCGAAGGCGCTCCACTCGGCTTGCGCAGCGCCTACGCCGGTTGGTCCAAGGACGCCCTCGACGACGACGCCGACAAGCCCGAGCAGAGCGACTGGGACGCGCCAGAGCCGGTGCTCAGCATGCAGACCGGCTCCGACGCGGCGGCCGAGCGCCTGGCGACGGTCAAGGTCAAGCTCAAGAACCCCAGCAAGGACCGCAAGCTCGTCGTGTACTTCCGGCGAGAGCTGTTGAGCTTCGAGGTGATGGGCCCCGATGGGCTGAAGAGCTGCACCCCCGAGCCGAGAACACGTTTCCCCGAGGCACAAGCCTTCACGACCCTGCGCCCCGGCCGCAGCATCAGCGTCGTTAGCCGACTGGTGGAGCTCTGCCCACGCGGCACCTTCGATCGCCCCGGCCTCTACCTGATCCGCGCCCGCTTCGACAGCAAGGACGACGGCGCGCAGTTTGGCCTGCAAGGCTTCACGGGTCGCATCGTCGCGGACCAACCCGCCACGGTGCGCATCCGCGGTGGCGAGAAGCCCTTCCGTCTGCCGCGCCGCTGAGCCGGATCGTCAGCAGGTTCGAACGGCTCACACCGGCAGAACGCCGCGCTTCCTTGCGGGGCGCTCCACGCGCTTGTGCGCCGTCAGCTCGAGGCCCCAGGCGAGCGCCAGCCGCGTGTCCCGGGGATCGATGACGTCGTCCACCAGCGCCCAGCCCGCGACTCGATCGATGTCGATGTTGGCCTGCAGGCGCTCGATGATCTGGGCCTTCACGTCAGGCGGGGGCTCCGTCCCACCAAACAATTTCCGCCCGGCAATTCCCAGCATACCCTCGGCGCCCATCACGCTGATCTCGGCGCCCGGCCACGCCAGCAGCAGGTCCGGCTCGTATGCGCGGCCGCACATCACGTAGTACCCGGCGCCGTAGCCCTTGCGCACCACCACCGTGAGCTTCGGCACCGTGGCGGCGCTCATGGCGTGGAGCATCTTGGCGCCGTGTCGGATGATCCCGGCTTGCTCGACGCGGCTACCCACCATGAAGCCCGGTGTGTCCTGCAGGAACACGAGCGGGATCCCGAAGGCGTCACAGACCTGGATGAAATGGGCGCCCTTGTCGCTCGCGTCGTTCTCGAGCACGCCGCCGAGCTCCATCGGTTGGTTGGCGACGATGCCGATCGGGCGCCCTCCGATGCGCGCCAGGCAGGTGATCAGGCTGCGACCGAACGCCGCCTTCAGGTCCAGGCGCTCCCCGTGGTCGACGATGGCATCGATCACCGCGTACATGTCGTAGGGCTGGCGTGGACTATCCGGGATCACATCCAGCAACGTTTCCACGCGGCGCTCAACGGGGTCGGTCACCGGCAGCACCGGGGGCGGCTCCTCGCAGTGAGACGGGAAGTAGCTCAGGTAGCGCCGCACGAGCTCGATGCACTGAGGGTCGTCATCGACCTCGGCGTCACCCACGCCGCTCACCTGGGTGTGCATCCTGGAACCGCCCAGCGCCTGCTCGTCGATCGCTTCCCCGGTCACGGCCTTCACGAGCGGAGGCCCCGCGAGCGCCATCGAGCCGATGTCTCTCACCATCGGGACGAAGTCGGCGAGCCCCGGGATGTACGCCGTGCCCGCGGCTCCAGGACCGACCATCGCCGCCACCTGGGGTACGACGCCGCTCATGATCACCTGCTCGCGGAACAGGTGGCCGGAACCGGCGAACAGCGAGAGCGTATCCGGATGGGAGTGCGAGGGATCGATGCGCGCGCCAGCGGAGTCGATGAACCACACCATCGGCCAGCGTCCCTTCAGGGACATCGAGCGCAGCCTCGTGACCTTCTCCTCGCCGGTCTGCCCGATGCTGCCGCCCTTCACCGTGAAGTCGTAGGCGGCGGCGCACACCATGCGGCCCTCTACCTTGCCGAAGCCGGTGAGCACTCCGTCCGCTGGCACCAGCCCCGCGTCGCCCGCGGCCCCCATGGTGCGCCCGTGCAACCCGACCTCGAACCACACCCCCTCATCGAAGAACAGCGCCATACGCTCACGCGCGGTGAGCTTCCCCCGGGCGTGTTGCTTGGCGACCCGCTCGGGACCGCCCATCTCGCGCACCCTCGCGCGGCGCGCTTGCAGCTCGGCGACGCGTTGCCGCATGAGCGAGCCGCTCGGCTCGCCCATGTCTCCCCGTGCGTCGTCCTTGCTCAAGCTAGCGGCCCTTCCACTCCGGAGCGCGCTTCTGCAAGAAGGCCATCAAGCCTTCCTGGGCGTCCTCGGTCGCCAGCGTCTCGAGCAGTCGCTCGCTGAGGAGCGGCAGCTTGTTCTCCAGCGTCAGCGACTCCGAGTCGCGCATCGCGCGCAGGCCGAGCTCGATGGTCTTCGGGCTCTTCCCCGCGACCATCGTCGTGTAGTGGGCGACCGCGGCATCCAGCTCATCGGGCGGGACCGCGCGATTGATCAGACCGACCTCCGCCGCCGCGTCGGCGCTCAACCTCTCCCCCGAGAGAAACATTTCCGTGAGGCGACGGCGCGAGACGACGCGCTCCAGCACGGCCATGATCATGTAGGGAAAGAGCCCGACGTTGATCTCCGGCGTGCCGAGCTTGGCCTCGCTGCTCGCCACCGCGAAGGTGCAAGCCGCGACCAGCCCGAGGCCGCCGCCCATCGCGTGGCCGTTCACCCGCGCGATGATTGGCTTCGTGGCGTCGAGCAACGCCAGCAGCAGATCCTTGTAGTCGCCCTTGGGGGGCATGGCGCCGTCATCGTCGCCACCAGTCATCTGGCTGAAGTCGCCGCCGGCGCAGAACGCCTGCCCCGCGCCGGTGATCACGATGCTGCGCACCGCGGAGTCCGCGTGGGCGTCCTCCAGGGCGTACAGGAGCTCGTTGACCATCGGCGCGCCGATGGCGTTGCGGCGCTCAGGGCGGTTGAGGGTCAGGGTGCACACGCCGCCTTCGACGGCGACCAGCAAGAGCTTGTAGGGACGCTGTTCCACGACGAGCTCCTCAGCAGTTGTCCGGGACCTGGAGGATCTTGCGCGCCTCCTCGACGGTCGCGACCTTGCGTCCCGTGCTGCGGCACAGCGTCGCGGCTACCTCCACCAGCTCACCGTTGCTCTTCGCCATCTCCCCGCTCGGCAGGTAGAGGTGATCCTCGAGGCCGGTGCGGATGTTTCCGCCGAGAACCAGCGCCGTGGCGAGCATGCGCCAGTGGCCGTGACTGATCCCGATCACCTCCCACTCGTGTCCGGGCGGCATGATCTTGGTCTGCAGCTGCAGCGACTCGACGGTCGGGGGAATGCCGCCCAGCACGCCGACGATGAACGAGAACTGGAACGGCGGCTTGAGCACACCCATGTCGAGCAGGGGCCAGATCCCGTGGGTGTGGCCCGTGTCGAAGCACTCGAGCTCCGGCTTCACCCCCGCCTCGTTCATGGCGCTGAGCAGCTTGATGATCTTCTCGTAGTTGTTGGGGAAGATCATGTCGAAGACGAAGCGCTTCTGGCTCTTCGAGTACTTCGAGTAGTTCATCGACCCCATGTTGAGCGCCCCGATGGCCGGCTTGGACTCCCGCAGGTAGGTGCATTGATCCGAGACGTCATCGAGGATCGTGCCGGTGGAGAAGTTCAAGATCACCGGGCAGCGCTTCTGGATCTCCTGCTTGATCTTCGCGAAGGTCGCCGGCGAAAAGGTCGGAGAGCCGTCGTCGTTCCGCGCGTGCAGATGCACCACGCTCGCGCCAGCGTCGTACGCGCGCTTGGCCTCGTCAGCGATCTCTTCGGGTGTATACGGGATCCCGGGACACTGCTTGCGGTTGGCGAGGACGCCGGTGAGCGCCGCGGTGATGACGCAGACGTCGGGATCGCGTTGGGTGTCGTTCGTGGTTTCAGCCATCTTCGTCTCCTGCGGCGCCATCGCTAGGCAAGGCGCCCTCTTCGACCAGCTCGCGCACACGCTGTGCGAGGCGGGTCAGTACGCGTTTCAAGTCGCGAGTGTCGCGCGTCGACAGCTCGCCTAGTACCGTACGGAAAATCTGCACTGGCTCCACGGTGATCTCAGCCGCCAGCTGTGCCCCTTTTTCCGTGAGAGAAATATGTACGACGCGCCGGTCTTGCTTGGAGCGCCGGCGGTGCACCAGGCCCTCTCGCTCCATGCGGTCGACGATACCGGTGACGGTGGAGTTCTTGGCGCGGATCCTCCAGGACAGCTCGCTCAGCGACAGCTGGCCCTTTGGCTCGAGCATCTTGATCACCGCGAGCTGAGGCCCCGTCAGACCATAGCGCCCGGCCAGACCCTTCGTGATACGCCGCGACTCGGTGTAGAGGTAGAGGATCGCCTCCACGACGCCGTCCATGTCTGGCTGGTCCTCGGCGCCCTGGATGGCGAAGAGGCTCTCGAGCTCGGGGTGGATGGCGTCCGTCATTTTCAGCGCTGCGCGTCGCTCCCTCACCCCCGAAGCGGCGGGCGAGAGATGTTTCGTGTGCGAAGTAATCTCCGGCAAGCGCCCGTCGCGGTCAAGGCTGGGCCGCGGGGTGATTGCGCTTCGCGAATCTGGAGCGCGGCTCCATGGTCCTCGCTGCGGCACGACTCCGGCCGAGGAGCGCCGGCGCGCGAGGGCACCGGACGTCGAGCGCTATTTCTTCTTCTTCAGCTCTTCCAGCTCGGCGAGGTTGGCCTTGGCGCGGGGGTCCGAGGGATCGAGCTTGAGCGCGGTCCTGAATGCCTTCTCGGCTTCGCTGATCTCCCCCTGCTTCGCCAGGGCCGTCCCCAGATTAATCCACGCGGAACCAAGCTTCGGATCGAGCTTGAGCGCCTTGCGGTAGGTGGTCACGGCTTGCTTCAGATCGCCGCTGAGCTGATACGCGTAGCCGAGATTCGACAGGAACGTCGCGCGCTCGTCGAGCTGGATGGCCCGCTTCAGCTCCACGATCGCTTCCTTGGGCCGCCCGGCGGCGAGATACGCGGTGCCCAGATCGCCGTGGGCCCGGGGGTCGCTCGAGGCGAGGTTCACTGCGCGCTGATAGGTGCTGATGGCTTGGTCCACCTTGCCTCGCAGCATGTAGGCGGTGCCGAGGTTGGTCAGCCGATCGGGGTTGCTGCGGTCGAGCTCCACGGCGCGCTCGAAGGAACTCAGAGCCTGCTCCGTCTTGCCGAGTGCCATGCGCGCGACGCCGAGCGCCGAGTGCGCCTCGGGATCCTGGGGAGACAACTCGACGCCACGCCCGAGCGCAGCGAGGGCTGCATCGGCTTCCCCGAGGATCAGCAGCAGGCGCCCCTTCTCGACCTGAGCTGGGCCGTAGTCGGCGTCCAGCTTCAACGCCGCGTCCGCTTGACGCACCAGCGCCTTGATCTTCGCGTTCTTCGGGGCGGCAGCGTAGTCGGTAGCGATCCCGCTCTGCGCCAGCGCGACGCGGATCAACCCAACGCGCGGCGCGGGATCCTTGGGAGCCAGGCGCCTCGCCTTGTCGTAGTGCGCCTTGGCCTGTTTCAGGTCGTCGGCCAGGTACGCGTGATCCCCCGCCTCGAGCTCGGCATCCGCGGGCTTGCCGTCGCCACGTGCGAGACTGCCGGGTGGAGGTCCTGCGGGAGGCGGCGGCACCTGAGGCGTCGGGCTACTGGTCGAAGGAGCTGGCGCGGCGTCGCTCCCCCCCAGGGTGGGCGCGCCGTTGCCCGGACCGGTGCCGGGCGCGCTGGGTAGCGGTGGAGGCGCGTAGGTCGAGGGGGTGGTCGTGGTAGCGGCCGGAACCGGCTCTGGATTCTCCGCGGCAGGGGGCGCGCCGCAAGCCAGCGCACAGCACGCGAACGCACCCAGCGCCAGCGCACGGTGCGCGGCGTCACGTAGCTGCGCATACCCGCTGGTCACACGTCTCACTCAGGCGCCTCCTTCCGGTTCCGAAGCGGCCCCGCCGCTCGCGCTGCCATGCACGACCGCGTAGGCGTGCGCCATCACGGTCTTGGCTGCCTCGACCCATCGCTCCTCGGTCTTTGGCGTCCGCAGGCTCACCACCTCACCGGGCGCTGCCTTCAGCCCGGCGACGCGCGCCGCAGCCTCACGCACCTGCTCGGGCGCGCTGCTGTCCTGCGAGAGGGCGGCCAGGTGCTCGACGTAGCTCCTCCCCCACTCCCGAGGCTCGACGATCAAGGCGCCGTTCAGCGCCATGCCCGCGGCTCGCTTGAGGCCAGCGTAGGCCGCCGGGAGCTGCGCACCAGCCAAGGCTGCTTCCGCGCGGCGGAGCTCGGCCAGGCCAGCCTGGATCCACTCCTCGGGGCTCAGCTTGAACAGCCAGTGCGTCGGATCACGCTCGAAGCTGGGCACCGCGGAGGTGTCGACGTGGGTGGGCGGCTCAGTCACGCGTCTCGAGCTTCACGCCGTCGCGGCGGCGCTGCTGCCTTCCTCGGTCTGACGGCTCGAGTGCTCCTTGCCGTCGAAGCGCAGGATCACGCCCTTGTTCTCGTTCTTGGTGAGCAGGCAAACGGGGCGCTTCCACAGCCTCACGAGGGCCTTCAGGCACTCCTTGGCGTAGTCGTCGCGCAGATCGATGCCTCGGTGCTCGTGCCTCAGCAGCAGCTCGCCTCGGTTCTCGAAGTTCGCGTCGACGACCAGGATCTCCGGGTTGCCGGCGTTGGTCAGCTGAAACAGCAGCCGCTCCTTGATCTGCTTGAACTCGCGGCTGGCGATCTCCCAGCGGTCGTTGCGGTTGGACCAGTCGAAGGTGAAGAGCTTCTGTTCCAGCGCGAACTCGGGCGTCAGGAACTCGTCGATGAAGGTGACGTCGTTGTAGAGCTTGCGCACCTCGAAGATCTTCTCGCGTCCGAGCCCCAGGCGCAGATCCCAGTTCTTCTTCTGGTCGAGGTCGTTGCACTCGTCCCACTCGCGACCGAACTGCCCCTTGTTCCAGCGCTCCTCGATGTGGCGATACAGCTCGACGCCGAGCTTGTACGGGTTGAATCGATTCCCCGCGGTACTCATCACCCCCGCGTTGTTGTCTGCGTACTCGATGATCTCGCTCCAGTCACACACCTGCTCTGTCATCATGCGGCTGTGCCAGTACGAGGCCCAGCCCTCGTTCATGATCTTGGTCTGCATCTGCGGCACGAAGTAGTACGCCTCCTCGCGGATCACCGCGAGCACCGTGCGCTCCCACTTCTCCAATGGGGCGTGCTCCAGAAGAAAGCGCAGCACGTCGCGCCGCGGTTCCGGAGGGAACTGACGCTGCTTCTTCTGCTCGTCCAGCAGCTTCTTGCGCTGCCCCTCGATGTAGTCCTCGGGGTTGATGAAGTCCTCCATGTACTCCTTGGCGCGGAGTCTGGGGACCTCGATCTCCTGGGGCTCGTCACTGTGCACGCGCTCGCGCTCGCGCACGACGAAGGGCGAGTACGGATCGATCAGGTTCTCCAGGCTGAGGCACTGATCGATCAGCTCCTCCACCGGGTCGATGCCGTGACGGTCGATCGCCCGGCGGATCGCCGAGCCGTGGTTCGCCATCTTGTCGATCCACTTGCGATTCGGCTCGTATTCCGGCTGACGAGCGATCGGCTCCACCACGCGTCCCGAGCTGTCGAGATCCGTGGCTCTGAACGTGAAGTTGTTCTTGAAGAAGTCGACGTGTCCATACACGTGACACATCACCAGCTTCTGGTCAGTGAAGCTGTTGCCCTCGAGCAGGTAGGCGAAGCTCGGGTTGTTGTTGATGACCATCTCGTAGATCTTCGAGAGGCCGTACTCGTAGCTCTTCGCCAGACGCTCGTAGTCCATGCCGAAGCGCCAGTGCGGGTAGCGGTTCGGGAAGCCGCCGTAGGCCGCGACCTCGTTCATCTGATCGTAGGTCAGCATCTCGAACACGACCGGGAAGAAGTCGAGGCCATAGCCTTCCGCGATCTTCTCGACGCGGCGCTGCTCCTTGCGCAGGTAGCGCGGGATGCCGGTCTTGATTGCAAACTGAGGCATCAGTTCCCCTTCCCCAAAAACTCTTTGATGCTGCCCACGATCGCGTCCTTGTCGCGGATCTCCGAGGTGACCACGCGCTCGTCGGTCGAGAAGTGCTCGCGCAGGTCCTTGATGAACTGCCCGGACCCGTAGGGGCTCTCCACCTGGCCGTAGGCGAACATGTTCACCCGCGGAAGCAACTTCTGCTTCAGCAGCTGCACACAGTTGAGGGTGTCGTCCATCGACCAGTTGTCGCCATCACTGAAATGGAAGGGATAGATGTTCCACTCCTCGGACGGATAGTGATCGTCGATGATCTGACTGCAGAGCTTGTAGGCGCTGCTGATCATGGTGCCGCCGCTCTCTCGGGTGTGAAAGAAGGTGTCACGATCCACCTCGCGAGCGACGGCGTCGTGGATGATGTAGCGGCTCTCCACGCCTCGGTACTGCTTCTGCAGCCAGGTATCGATCCAGAAGGACTCGATACGCACGATCTCCTTCTGTTCGTCGCCCATCGAACCGGAGACGTCCATCATGTAGAGGATCACGCAATTGGCGACCGGCTCGGTGTCGGTCTTCCAGGAGCGGAAGCGCTTGTCGTCCTTCTGCGGGATGATGATCGGGTTGCCCGGATCGTAGACGCCCGTGGAAATCGAACGCTTCAGCGCCTCGCGGTAGGTGCGCTTGAAGTGCTTCAGGCTCTCCGGGCCGACGCGACGGATACCCGTGTAGCGATCCTTCGCGCTGACGACGACGCTCTTGCCCTTCGGCTGGATCTGCGGGAGCTCCAGCTCTTCCCCGAGGATCTCTGCCAGCTCGTCCAGGGTGACGTCCACCTCCAGCACGTGATCGCCGGCGTCGGAGCCCGCCTGGCCTTTGCCGTCCCCTTCCTCGCCGCCCATCGAGTCGCCTGGCTTGCCGTCGCCCTGCCCGACGCCGCCCTGCTGCTTCTGACCGAAGGTGAAGCGCGGGATGTCGATGTGCGGGATGGGGATGCTGACCAGATCCTTGCCCTTGCGTCCGATCATCTCCCCGCTCGAGATGTAGTCTCGAAGGTTCTTGCGGATGCGCCCTCGCACGATGTTGCGGAAGCGCGAGTGGTCCTGGTCGATCTTCAGCGACATGAGCCCCCTGACACAGCTTGCACGATGTTCAGTCTCGCACGGGCCCCGAGGTGCGACTACCTGAAACTAGGCGGGCAAAACAGGCGTGGATCCGCCTGCTCTCCGAGGGGGCGCGGCGCTGTTGCCGGCCGAGAACCGGCTGCGCCGTGAGCGACGTGGCGTTCCTGGGTCGGCGCGTGGAGCGGGTTCGGGGGTGAGGCGCGCAGGTCGTGGGCCGAGACACCCTGCCGCGCAGCGAACGGAGCAGCGCCGCGCGGCGCCGCGGGAAGGGTGGCTGCGGGGCGGCTCGGGTTCAGGCAGCGGGGAACCTCACCCCCAAGAAATTCAAGAAAGCCCGCGGCGTCCCGACGCCGAGGCCCTTGCGCTGACGGCGCTGCTGCTCACGATTCCACACGGCAATTCGTTCGTAGTAGGCGTCCTGATCCGCGTTGTGGCGTTGACGCAGCGTGCGTATGGCGTCCACGTCGTTGTGGCCATCGAGCGCGTACAGGCAGTCGGTAGCCTGGATCAGCTTCAAGCGCTTGAGGCTGCCGTCCCGCTTGAACTCTGGGTCGAAGGGGAACACTCGGCAGCCCGTCGGACGCTCCGTGTAGACCGTGCAGCGGTCGTCGGCGCCGAGGAAGCGACAGCGCCCCCGACGATGTCCCAGCACCATCACGCGCTTGCCCTGACGCAGGCGAATGAAGGCTTCGGGTTCGTCCTCCATCGCGATCTCGTGACGCGTGACCCACTTGACGATGCGCAGCGGCGACTCTCCCGTATGGTCCACGAGCCGCGACAGATCGACGTCGTTCAGCGGGAGCAGCGGCTCCTTGCAGCAGTTGCCACAGCCGGTGCAACGAAACTTGAGGAAACGCTCTCCTACCGCCACGTCCCTTCCTCCCGTCGATCTCAGCTGGCGCGAAGCAACCTGGCGGCCTCGATGGCCCCGTAGGTGAAGATCACGTCAGCTCCGGCGCGCTTGAGCGACGTCAGGCTCTCCAGCAGACAGCGGTCGAAGTCGAGCCAGCCTTGGGCCGCGGCGGCCTTGAGCATCGAGTACTCCCCGCTGACGTGATAGGCAGCGACGGGTAGCGCGCTGTGCTCCCGCACCAGGCGCACCACATCGAGGTAAGGCAGGCCCGGCTTCACCATCAGCCAGTCGGCGCCCTCCGCTTCGTCCAGGGCGATCTCTCGCAGCGCCTCGCGAGAGTTCCCCGGGTCCATCTGGTAGGTCTTCTTGTCTCCGGCGCGCGGCGCCGAGTCCAGTGCCTCACGGAAAGGTCCGTAGAACGCCGAGGCGTACTTCACCGCATAGCTGCAGATCCCGACGTCGGTGAACCCGGCCTCGTCCAGAGCGTCCCGGATGGCGCCCACGCGGCCATCCATCATGTCCGAGGGCGCCACGATGTCTGCTCCGGCCTTCGCCTGGGCCACTGCCATGCCGGCGAGCAACGGCAGGGTCTCGTCGTTGTCGATGCGATCGCCGACCAGCACACCGTCATGGCCGTCCGAAGAGTACGGATCCAGCGCCACGTCGGTGATCACGACCAGCTCCGGGAGCGCTTGCTTCAGCGCTCGCACGGCTCGCTGCAGCAAGCCCTCCGGGTTCAGCGACTCCTTGCCGTGAGGATCTTTGAGGTCGTCCGACAGCGCGGGGAAGAGCGCGACCCCGGGGACTCCCAGCTCGTAGGCCTCCCGACTCACCTCCACCAGCTGCTCGATCGAGAGCCGCGCGTGGCCCGGCATGGCCCCGATGGGCTTGCGCTCGGGTAGGTCGTGGACGAAGAGCGGCAGCACCAGGTCGCTGACAGTGAGCACGGTCTGACGCTGCATCGCACGCAAGCCGGCGAGGCGGCGGTTGCGACGGGGACGGTCACTCAGCAGGACCTGGTACGCGCTGGTCATGGCCCGGAGTTATACCCCCGCGAGCCCCGCGCGCGTCACTCTTCGACCCCGAGCACGGAGAGATAGGTTCGTCGCACCTGTTCCGTGACCCGCTCGTACTCCGCGAGCAGCTGCTCGCTCGCCTGAGGGCGCACACCAGAAGCGCTGGAGCCCGCCGAGCGAAAGCCCATGCGACGCGCCAGTTGCTCGATCTCCGCAGTGCTGGGGTCCAGCGTCGTCGAGCTGGTGCCCCGGCGCACGTGGATGCGCTGCTCCAGACGCCGGAGGAAGCGGTAGGCTTCCTTGAGCAGCTTGAAGGCCTCCCGTGACAGGTAGCCGCCACGCTCCAGGGCCGAGAGGGCCAGCAGCGTGTCCGGGGTGCGCAGGGACCTGTCGCGGCCGTACTTCATCTGCAGCCACTGCACGGCGAACTCCACGTCGAGCAGTCCGCCGCGCCCCATCTTCAGATCCCGGCGCCCGCCGCGCTCGTCCGCGAGCTCGTTCTGCATGCGCATGCGCAGCCGATGCAGCTCGCTGACCTCGGGCGGTCCGGCCTCGTACGCGGCCACCTCCGCGACCTCGAGCAAGCGCTTGCCAAGCTCGACGTCGCCCGCGCAGAAGCGCGCCCGGAGCAGCGCCTGTCGCTCCCAGGCCGCGCCGCTGGTCACCACGCTGGAGCGCGGAGGCTCGTCCGGCCGCTCCTCCAGGTTCACGCGATGGTAGCGGGCGAACGCCGCCACGTTGGTCACCAGGAGGCCCTGGGACCCGCTCGGCCGAAGCCGAGTATCCAGCTCATAGCCCGGACCCGAGGCGTGCGGCGCGGAGATCAGGCGGATCACCCGCTGCGCCGTGCGGCTGTAGAAGTGCGCCGCGTCGTGCCCGTCGGGCACCGCCTCGGGGTCGTAGACGAAGAGCACATCGAGATCGGAGCCATAGCCGATGTCGCGCCCCCCTAATTTCCCCAAGGCAATCACCGCGAGACCTCGCGGTGGTTGGTCCGCTTGCTCCAAGCGGGCGCCGCCGGCGCTCAGGCTCAGCTCGAAGCGCACCGCGTGCTGGAGGACCTCGTCGGCCAGCGCGCTGAGCAAGCGCGTGGCCTGACGCGTCCCGATCTCTCCCGCGAGATCTGCGACGGCGACGCGCACCATGACCCGTGAGCGCGCTCGCCGCAGTGCCCCGACCAGCTCCTCGCGAGAGTCCGCGGCGTCGAAATCCGCCTGCAGGTCCTGCCAGTGCTCGAACTCCGCGACCTCGGCGCGGACTGCCTGGCGGGCTTGCACCTCGCTGATGTCTTCCGCGGCAAACAGCACCAGATCGGCCAGATCTGGTCGCGCCACCAACGCGTCGCTGACGAACTGACTCGCGCCCAGCACGGTCACGAAGCGTCGCAGCGTCTGCGGCGACTCCGCCAGCTGACGAATGTACGCAGATGCATCGCGGAAACGCTGAAAGAACGAGCGCAGCCCGCGGGCCGCGAGCTCTGGGTCGGCGCTCTCGGTGATCGCATCGAGCACGTTGTCGCCGAGCTCCGGGTGGCGCTCGCGGGTGTGCGGACCCAGCAAGCCGGCGGGGAGCCGCGCCAGCGCTTCGAGGTGCTGCGCGACGTCGTCGCTGCCCAGGGTCTCCGCCACCGCTTTCTCCAGCGCGAGACCTCCGGCGTCGAGGTGGAGATACACGGCCTGGTAGTTCGATGGAGGTCGTGGAGCTTCGGGGGCGAGGCCGGCGAAGTGCTCCGCAACTGCCTCCCGGGCCAAGAACAGCGCCGCGTTGAGCGAGCTGGCCGAGTCGAAGCCCAGCACCTTCGCGAGGTGCTCCACGCGGTCGCTCTGGGTCGGGATGAGGTGCGTCTGAAGCCCGGTGTACCACTGCACGGCGTGCTCGAGACGCCTGAGCAACCAGTACGCTTCCCCGACGTCTCGCACCTCACGATCGCTGACCAGTCCACAGGCGCGCAGCCGCTCGAGGCCACGCGCGAAGCTCGAGATACGCAGGCTCGGCTCCTGTCCGCCCCAGATCAGCTGCAGGGCCTGCACGAAGAACTCGGCCTCGCGGATGCCGCCTTCGCCGAGCTTCAGATCCCGCTCCGGCGCCTCGGACAATTCCGCGCGAGAACGTAGCACGAGCTCGATCATGGAGGTGGCGAGGCTCGGGTCGACGCGCCGTCGATAAACGAAAGGCAGGATCACCTCACGCTCGAACTGCGCCCCCAGCTCTCGATCGCCTGCGATGGGGCGCGCTCGCAGCATCGCGGCGCGCTCCCACAGCCTGCCCCAGGTCTCGTAGTAGCGCTCGGCGGCAGCGACGCTGTTGACCAGCGCGCCCCGAGAGCCTTCGGGGCGCAGCCGCAGGTCGACACGCCACACGTTGCCGTCTTCGGTGAACTCCTCGAGGCTCGCGACGGCGCGCCGCGCGACGCGGGTCCAGTGCTCGTGCACCGACAGCTCGCTGCCGCCGTCGTCGGAGTCGTAGATGAAGATCACGTCGATGTCCGAGCCGCAGTTCAGCTCGTAGCCACCGAGCTTGCCCATGCCGAGCGTCAGCATTCCGCTCAGCCGGCGCTGGCCGCTCGCGTCCGGCCTGTGGAATGGCTCACCGAAGCGACCGGCGACGTGCTGCGTGGCCTCGGCCAGCGCCACCTCGAACAGTACTTCCGCGAGGAGACTGAGTTCGTGGGCGGTGTCCTCGATGCGCGCGCCGCCGAGGTTTCGGGGCAACACCTCCCGGAGCGCGATGCGCGCGCGCTCCGCCCAGCTCGCTCGACGGAGTCCTCGACGCACCGTCTCCAGCTTCTCCAGGTCGCCGCATTGCTCCACCAGGAGGCCCGTCATCTCGGACCCGGTGCGCGGAGTGGACCATCCTTCCTGAGCGATGCGGTCCAGCGCCTCGATCTGCCAGCCGTGGACCGGCGCGAGCGGTGGATAAGCCACGCCGAGCACGACCCCCAGCGCCCTACCAGGCACTGCGTCGCCGTGCTGACCGACCAGCAAGTCGGAGTGCAGCCGCTTGGTGGCCTCGGGATCGAGGCGTTCGGCGTAGGCGACGAGGCCGCGCGAGGAGATCATCGCGGCTCAGCCTAACCGGCATCAGGCGCCGTGGTCGACCTCATGCGCGGAGGCTGGCTCACCGGCCTGGCTTTCGACGTCGGGCGTCACTCGGCGCATGGATCCACCGAGCCCAGGCGCTCCCCCTCCCCCCCAAGCCCGAGGGCCGAGCCAGCGACTGGCTCAGGGTACGGTGACGGCGTTGAGCGTGCGGGCGATGGAGCGCATGCACTGGGCGTTGACCCGTTGCCACTGCTGCGCGACGTCGAACAGCAGCGTGCTCTTGGCACCGACGGCGTCGAGCTCCTTCACGAAGCGGATCAGCGGCGACACCGTGGCCGAGTTCATGTACTCGAAGTTCCGGAAGTCGATCACCACCGTCTCGCCCTTGAGGCGCGAGACCAGCTCGGAGAGAAACGGCCACAGCACCAGGGACGGATCCCGGGTGTCGCTGATGCCTCGCCAGGTGACCAGGACTCGCTCGCCCTCCTCGGCGACGCGGATCTGCAGGCCAGCGTGATCGTATTCGGCGTAGTCCGTCATACCAGTCCCCTCGTTGCCCGTACGGAAACGATGTTGTCCGCGTAGCTACAGCTCAAGTCGAATTGTCCTTCGTATCCGATCCGGTAGAGCCCGAGCTTGCCCGAGGTGGTCGGGTCGTCGAGCAACTCCTGGAGGCGCGCCAGGTACAGCGCGTGACGATCCGAAGCCTGCTGGATCTGCGTGACGCGCGCGGTCAAGTCGTTCAGGCGATCCATGGCTGCCACTCCGTTCGTGACCTCCACGGTCACGTGATCGTCCGTGACGTGCAGACGTACGGCGATCTCACTCTGCCCCGGCACGCTCGCTCCGTACTTCAGGGCGTTCTCCACCAGCTCGGAGGCGCACATCACCGTCGCCGCTGCCACGTCGCGTGGCAAGCCGCTCGCCGTGTCCGCGATGCGCGAGCGCACCTCGCGCACGTCCTCCCAGACCCGCCCAGGGATCTGAAAGTCGAGCTCCGCGTCCACTAGGCGCGCTCCGGGAGCCGTCGGGCAACGACCACGGTCTGATCATCGGCTAGCTCCTCACTTCCAACTGCATCCAAGAGCGCTTGCGCGATCGCCTCACAACTCTGACCTGAGCCCACGAGTTCCTTGAACAACCCGACCATTCGCTCCTGACCGAAGAGCTCACCGCCGACCCGCGCTTCCGTGAGGCCGTCGGAGAACAACAAGAGCGTGTCCCCCGCGGCGAGCTCCAGGCTCGAGTCTTCCAGCAAGTCACCGGGTCGGTCAACCACGCCGAGCCAGACTCCCTTGCTCTCGAACGTCTCGACCTGACCCGTCGCGGCGCGAAACACCACCACGTCTTGATGGAGCCCCGCGTGTTCCACCCGCGAGCCGTTTAGTTTCAGCGCCGAAATGGTCATGTACTGGTTCTGACCTATACGAGCCAAATTCGTCTGCACCGCCGTCGCGACCTGCGCCAGGAGCTTGGAGGGAGAGACGGCACCGTCGGACTGAACCAGTGCCGTGCGCACGGCGGTCTGTACCATCATCATGATCAGCCCCGCGCTGACGCCGTGCCCCGACACGTCCCCGATCAGGATCCAAGGACAGCTCCTGGTGCGGACGACGTCGTAGTAGTCACCCCCAACTGTACTTGCGGGGCGCATGATTGCTGCCACCTCGTAGTCGTCGAGGTTGGTCTCGCTCGGCAGGAGCACCGTCTGGATCTTCTGCGCGAGGTCCATCTCGCTCCAGAGCTCGTTCAGCGCCTTGGTCAGCTCTTCGTGCTTCGCGGCGACCTCCCGCTCGGCCTTGCGCTGCTCGGTGACGTTGGTGAACTCGACGCAGCAGCGCCGCTCGCCCTGGTAGTGGGCGTGGATCGAGAACACGCTGTCCGGGATCACGTCGTCGACGTAGGGTACGTCCCCGAGCAGCATGCCCTCGGCGGTTTCCACCACCTTGGTGAAGATCCCGGCGAGGGGCATCTTCTCGGAACCGGGAAAGCCCTCGTGGATGCGCTTGCCGAGCACGTCCTCGCGCTTGACCGACATGAACTTGGCTGCCGCTTCGTTGCAGACCACGAGCCGGAGACTGGCAGGGGTATTGGGCTCTTCGAGTTCCCACACGCAAACACCGACCTTCAGGGTCGCGATCGCGTCGTCCGGAGCCGTGTTGGGATTTTGAGTCATGGCTAGATGAGTAGTTCGTTCTTTCACAGGACGGAGACCGGCCACGCAGGCGTCACCCCAGGACGAGGGGGAGGCCCGCGCGGCCAACTCGGACGCACGAGACGTTCAGTAGGGAATGGCGCCGGGCACGCCGACGCGATAGCGCATCAGCGTGGGCGTGTTCTTGGCGCTGAAACCCGGGAACGACCCGTTCGTGACGTAGATCTCGAGAAAGTCGTCCCAAGTGCGACCGAAGGCGACGGACGTGGGCCCATCCAGGTCTCCGCCCTCGAGCACGGTCTCGACGCCGCCGTGCTTGTCGATCTTCAACACCGTGTCGAAGAAGCTGGCGCAGTACAGGTTTCCGAAGAAGTCGAACGCCATGTCATCGCATCCGACGCCAGTCTCGGCGTACACGCTGGGTGAACCCGAGGTGCCATCACGCAGGATCGGGAACTCGACGATCGTGGCCTTGTCCGTCGCCGCGACGTAGAACGACCTCCTGAAGCGCTGGATGCCGTTGGCTCCCGGAAAACCGGCGCCCGCGACGTTGCGCTCGATCAACGGGCTCTGCGCCCAGACCTCCGCGGCGTTGCCCTCGGCTGCGCTGCTGTACGGATTGATCTCCCAGATCGTCGCCAGGTTGGAGTCTGCGACGTACAGCTTGCCTCCCATCAGCACGTTGCCGTTGGGAAATGAATCGTCGGGCAACTGCACGACCTGGATGGGTGTTCCTCCACCAGGAGGCACGCGCCAGACGCCGCGGTTCACGGGCCCGCAAGCCCCGACGGAAATGAACATGTTGCCGAACAGATCGAAGGTGATCGGTCCCGCGAGCGAGTAGAAGCCGCTGCAGAACTCGAACGGCGTCCCAATGGGTAGCTGAGCGTAGGTCGACTGGGTCCCGTCAGCAGCGATCTTGCGCACCTCGCCGGACAGCGAGAGCACGACGTAGGTGTTTCCCCACGGGTCGAGGTAGACGTCTTCGGGGCTCTCGCCTGCGCTCTGATCGAAGCTCGCGAGCACCTCCGGGACAGGCGGCGGGGGTGCGTGCCGTGGCTTGGCGGCGGCCGGGGCCGCAAGGGTTGCGCCGATCAGCGCAGTCAGGGTGAGTTTCACGAACCTCATGCATGACCTCCCATGTGCCCCCCGTGTGCTACCAACGACCGAGAACTCGGCCAGTTCCTACGGAACCACCAAAGAAGCTAACACACGGTAGCTGCGCCCGTCTGTGTGGGTGTTGGTCACCATCGGAAATTTCTTCCGTGACCAGGCGGTCACCGCTGCGGAGCAACCAGCGTGAGCGTTCCCACGCAGGAACTCGCGTTCGCTTCCGAACGGAGACGATGTAGGCGGCGGGAAACTCAGGACTAGATGGTCAGCTGTTCGACGCTTATCCCGAGCGGCGTCGTCTCGATCACGGTGTACGCCGAGTATCCACCGCCGGGCGCCTCGCCCACGGAGCCGACGTTGACGATGCGTGTCTCTCCGACGGCCCAGTCGAAGGCGACGTGACTGCCGCCGCAGACGATGATGTCCGCAGGATCATCGCCGATCAGCGCGTTCATCTCTTCTTCGCTGAGCTCTGGACTGAAGCTCTCCGTCGGATCCGCTGGCGAGCCGTGAACCACCAGCATCTCCTGACCGTTCTCCAGCGGCAACCGCGCGGTAACGGGGAGCTTGCCCAGACGCATCACGATCAGCTCCCCCAGCTGCTCGTGCAGATCGAAGAGCTGACTCAAGCGCGCCTCCTCCGCCTTGTCCCTGGGCGTGATGCGCTCGGGCTCGAGCTCCGCGATGGCTCGATCCTGCAGGCCCTGGGTCACCAGCGCCTGGTGCTCGATCAAGAGCCTCCAGGTCTCGAGCGGCTTGGGTCCCGGGAAGAACAGATCGCCGCAGCAGATCAGCTTGTCCCAGGAGAACTGAGCCTGTGACGCTTCGATCACGTCCCTGAGTTCGTCGGCGTGACCATGGATGTCGGAAACGCACAGGAAGCGCATGCCTGCTCGTCTGGCACCGTCCGTGCCGCGACGCCACCAGAAAGCGCCTGCGCGGGCACGTTGCCGTCGGCTTCCGGGTCGGTCGCGGCGGCGCGACCGGGGCCGCCGTGGGATCGCAGTCGTCCCGGATGCGAGAACATCGCGCTTGCTCGACCCTCGACTCCGGACGCCACGGCGAGCCGCCTGGACCGCACGTGATACGCTGTCCCCATGCAACACGTGGTCACGCAGCCAACCGCTCCGTTCAAGAGTCGCTCCGGCGCGCTGGAAGTGCATCAGATCCCAGCCTGGCAAGACAACCTGATCTGGTTGATCGCGTACGGAAACAACGAAGCAGCAGTCGTCGACGGCCCCGAGGCGGACGGCGTGCTCGAGTACTGCGAAGCTCGAGGCCTGACGCTCACCACGATCTTGAATACCCACACCCACGGCGATCACGTCGGGATCAACCGCGCCCTCTCCGAGCGCGGATTGCTCGATGGGATGCAGGTCATCGGACCCGCGCGCGCCGCGCGGGACGTCCCCGGGCTGACCCGAGGGGTCGACGACGGAGACACACTGAGCCTCGGCGGAGTCGAAGGCCACGTGTGGCTCACCGAAGGCCACATCGATGGTCACGTCAGCTACCTCTTCGAGGACTTGCTTTTCTGCGGGGATACGCTGTTCGCGGCCGGCTGCGGTTACCTCTTCGATGGTCCGGCCTCGAAGATGTATCGCTCGCTGTCCCGGCTCCGGGACCTCCCGCCCGACACGCGCGTGTGTTGCGCTCACGAATACACCCAGGACAACCTGCGCTTCGCTTGGAGCGTCGAGCCGAGCAACGCCCAGCTCGCCGAGCGCATCCGCCACACCTGGCGCGAACGCGGCGCCGGACGCTGTGTGGTACCCAGCACGATCGCCCTCGAGCGCGCCACCAACCCATTCCTGCGCTTCGACGAGCCCGACTTGCAGGCAGCGGTCCAGGCCGCGTGGCCCGAGCGCAAGCTCGCTGACCCGAGCGACGTCTTTGCAGCGACCCGCGCTCTCAAGGACCGCAAGGACTACCGCGGCGTCGGCGACGACGACCTTCCCCTCTGACCGAGGCGCATGGCGGAAACGCCGCGATTCGCGCCCTCGGGCGTTACCACGCCCCAGGCTTGACCCCATGGGCGGGCTAGAGGAAGACTCGAATGGTGAAAACGCGAGATGCTGGTTCCGTCGTTGCCGGGAGTCCCGCTCGGGATCCCGATCAGACGCGTCTACGCGAGCAGCTCGACGCCTACATGAACGAACGGGGCCTGCGTTCCACGGAACAGCGCAGGCTGATCGTCGACACCTTCTTCCAGCTGGGCGAGCACGCTACGGTGGACGAGCTCCTCGGCGAGGTGCGCAAGGCTGACAGCCGCATCGGCTACGCAACCGTCTATCGCACGCTCAAGATGCTCTCCGAGAGCGGCGTGGTCGAAGAGCGCCGCTTCGACGACGGAATCACTCGCTACGAGCTGGCGGATGACGACGCCCACCACGATCATCTGATCTGCACCGACTGCGGCTTCATCCAGGAGTTCGAGGAGCCCCTGATCGAAGAGCTCCAGGAACGCGTCGCGGAGCGCTTCGGCTTCAGCTTGGGGCACCACAAGCTGGAGCTATACGGCAGCTGCAACACACCAGACTGCCCTCACAAGAACGAGAAGCACAGCCAGTCCCGCGTCCCGGTCAAGAGTTGACGTTACGCATCGATCGCGCTGCGCAGTTCACTCACGAAGTCGAACACCCGCCGACGTCGCTCCTCGCTCGTCCCGGGTCTGGCGATCAGCTTCACGATTGCGGTGCCCACGACCACGCCGGCGACCCCCTGCTCGGCGACCTCACGTGCTTTCGCCGCGGAGTCGATGCCGAAGCCGACCACTACCGGCATGCCCGCGCGCTCGCCCAACGCCTTCGCCGCCTGGCCGGCTGCCCGCAGCGGGTTGTCCTTCGCGGCTTGCGCCCGCGCCTCCACGGCGCCGGTCACGCCAGTGACCGAGACGTAGTAGATGAATCCCCTTGCGTCGCCGAGCACGGCTCTTTCCCGCGCGGAACCGCTGGTGGGGGTGAGGAGCGGCACGACCCCTAGCTCCAGTTCTCGCAGGCCCTGGCGCAGGGTGGGCGCTTCCTCCGGCGGCAGATCGACGACCAGCACCGCATCCACGCCGGCGTCGACGAGCGCCTGAGGCAACGCCTTCTCCCCGAAGGCGACGATCGGGTTGTAGTAGGTGAAGAGGACGATCGGTGCATCGAAATCGGCTCGGAGTCTGCGCGCGACCTCGAGGGCTGCTCGGAGCGAGCCGCCCTGCTGGATGGCGCGGTAGCTCGCGGCGGCGATCACTGGTCCGTCAGCCGTTGGATCGCTGAATGGGACGCCAAGCTCCAGGACATCCGCCCCAGCCTCCAGGATGGCTCGGGCACACAGGTAGCTCTCTTCCACGCTCGGATCCCCGGTGGTCAGGAAGCCGACCAGCGCAGTGCGCCGATTTTCCGCGAGGTTTTTGAAGCGCGCATCGATGCGAGCGAGCGTCACGTCGTCCCCTCCTCGCTCGCGGCACGCCCCAGGCCCTGAGCGGTGTAGGTCCCCAGGTCCTTGTCACCGCGCCCCGAGAGCGTTACGAGCAGGTCGACCGGACGGCCGCGATGCTCGAACTCGATGCGAGCGATGTCCGCCAAGCGCGCGAAAGCGTGAGCGGTCTCCAGCGCGATGATCAAACCCTCTGTCAACGCGAGGTCCGCCGCGGCTCCCAGCGCCTCCGCGTCACTGGCGGCCAGGTAGTGCGCGCGACCGCTGGCCTGGAGCGCCGCGTGCTCGGGGCCGACTCCGGGATAGTCGAGACCGGCGCTGATGCTGTGGGCCTCGAGGATCTGCCCATCGTCGTCAGAGAGCACCTTCGTGCGAGAACCGTGAAGCACGCCGACGCGGCCCGCGGTCAGGGTCGCGGCGTGTCTCCCGCTCGGGATCCCTTCACCTGAGGCCTCCACACCGTACAGCGCCACGTCGGCGTCCGCCTGGAAGCCGCGAAAGGTACCGATCGCATTGGAGCCACCGCCCACGCAGGCGATGACCGCGTCCGGTAGACGACCGCCGCGCTCCAGCACTTGAGCGCGCGCCTCGTCTCCGATCACTCGCTGCAGCTCCGCCACGAGCACCGGGTAGGGGTGAGGCCCAGCGGCGGAGCCCACGCAGTAGTGCGTGCTGCGCACGTTGGTCACCCAGTCCCTGAGCGCCTCGTTCATCGCGTCCTTCAGGGTGCGCGATCCGGATTCGACGGCGACGACCTTGGTGCCCAGCATGTGCATGCGGGCGACGTTTGGAGCCTGCCGCTCCACGTCCACGGCGCCCATGTACACCTCGCAGGGCAAGCCCAGCATCGCACAGGCGGTGGCAGTGGCCACGCCGTGCTGCCCAGCACCCGTCTCGGCGATGATGCGGGCCTTGCCCAGCTTCTTTGCCAGCAAGACCTGCCCCAGGGCGTTGTTGATCTTGTGTGCGCCGGTGTGACACAGGTCTTCGCGCTTGAGCCAGAGCCGCCGAATCAGTTTTCCGTCGGGATCCAGATGACGGGCCAGGCGCTCGGCGCACGTGAGCGGCGTGGGACGCCCCACGTAGTGCTCGAGCAGGTCACGCCACTCCGCCTGGAACTCGGCGGAGAGGACGATCTCCTGGTAGGCCCGCTCGAGCTCGCTGAGCGCCGGAACCAGCGTCTCCGCGACGAAGCGGCCACCGAACTCACCGAAGTAGCCCGAGCTCGCGCCTGCGGTTGGGGAAGCAGCGTCGGTCATCGCGGCGAAGCTTTGTCTCGGCAGGAGCTGGAGTCCACGCCAAATGCGCGGGAGCGAGGGCGGCGGCGGATCTCGTTGACACCCCCGCCCACCCATCTCGGGGAACTCGAGCGTCTGCGCGAGGCCGTGGCTCGCCCTCAGCGGCTGGCGGTGGATTTCAGCGCGCAGCGCTGAACCAGCGTACCACCGCGTGCGGGTGCGTCGTCGGCAGCATCGGCGTCGCGGATCAGCTCGAGGCTGGGCGCCCTGCCGAGCCTGAACCGCTGCAGGATCGCCTCCCCACCGCTTGGCTCCATCACGACCTCGAAACGCTCCTCGCCGTGAACGACGAAGCGTCGGTCGACCACCAGGTCCTGCCGACTCGGTCCACGAGAGACCAGCATCCGCGCCCCTCCACTGGCGCTCCAGACGTCGATCCGCGTGGTGGCGGGGTGCGTATCCGGGTTGCACGTGCCCACGTCGAAGCTCGCAACGAGTCGCATGCCCGCGTCATCGAAGGGACGGACCTCGCCCCCTTCGATGCTGGCGCCACCACAGCTCACGCAAGCGAGTGAAAGAGGGAACCACCATCCAGACTTCAACTTCGTTTCTCCACGGCAACGGCTGCGGCGCGAGCAGCATCGACGAACGCGGCGCACTTCTCGACATCCTTGATACCGGGCTCGCCGCTCTCCACGCCGCTCGCGACGTCGACGCCCCATGGCTTGACCTGGGCGATGGCCCGAGGGAGCTTCCGAGCATCCAGCCCTCCGGCCAGCAGCAGCTCCCGACGCGCCGCCAGCGCCTCGACCAGGCTCCAGTCAAACGAGTGCCCCGTGCCGCCGAGGCTATCCCCAAGCTTCGCGTCCACGAGCAACGGTGCGCCGGGGAGCTCGCTCGCGCGCTCGACGTCAGCGACGTCGGCGATCTGCGCGGCCAGGAAGATCTGGCTGGGGGCACCTAGGGCTTGCCAGGTTGCGGCGGGGCGGCTGGAGTGAAGCTGGATGCGATCGAAGCTGGCGGCGCCGAGGAGCGACTCGACCCTCACCCCCGATCCCTCTGAAACCAGCTCAGGAGGCGGCTGATCGGCGGAGATCACCGCGACGCACTCCACGTCCTTGGCCTGCCGAATATTTTCTGCACGGATACACTCCACGAGCTGCCAGGCCCGCGGTAGCGGTACGTAGCGCTTCGAGCTGGGGATCAAGTTGATGCCCAGGGCGCTGGGGGCGATTCGTACGAGCTCGGGGACCTGAGCGGCGTCGGTGATGCCGCATAGCTTGACGTACACGGGGCTACTCGATCTTGAGCAGCTCTTTCACCGTGGCGATCACCTGAGGCGCCTGGATCGGCTTGGTGATGTAGGCGTTCGCGCCGAGCTGAAGCGCACGCTGACGATCCTCTTGCGAGCCCTCGGTGGTGATGATCACGATCGGCGTGTCCTTGTGCACCGGATCACTGCGCACGCGCTTCACCAGCTTCAGCCCATCCATGATGGGCATGTTGATGTCGGTGACGATGATGTCGTAGCGCGCCGACGCCAGCTTGCGCAGGCCGTCTACGCCGTCATCCGCCTCGGTCACACGCAGGTTCTTGACTCGCGCCAGGGCGAAAACCAAGAGCTGCCGCATCATCGGCGAGTCTTCAACAATCAAGCAGGAGTATTCAGCCATGGAAAAGCTTCAAACGCTGAGGTCGACGAAGGCCTCGAGGCCGGGTCGCTTGGGTCCCTGTTGGGCGTGGAGGCTGGCGCTGACCAACGCTGCGGCGGCGTGCTGGCCAAGCAGCTTGAACAGCTCGAAGTCGATGGTAGCGAAGCTAGTCTTTTGCGAGAGGGTTGCGTAGATGATGATCGCTCCGACCGTATCATCATCGATTCGCAGCGGAATCACCGCTGGGGGTTGCTCGAGGGTACCCTGACTCGGATCTCCGACCTCATCGACGTGAGCCGAACCGGTACGGATCACCTCCTTGATTGGATCGCGATCCACCGGGATCGGCGCGAGATCGTCACCCACGACGCCCTCGGAGGCGATGGGCACCAGCTCGGTCGACTCGCTGTTCATCAGGAACACCGCATAGCGCTCCGCACCAACCAGTTGGGCGAGCACCTCCTTGATGCGCCGCGTGACCCGGCGCGGGGACAGCGAGGAGTGCAGTTGATTGCTGGCGACGAAGAGGTTCGCGAGGTTGCTGAACTCTTCCTCGAACTGCGCGAAGCGCTCGCTGAGTCCGTTGCTCGCGCGCTCGGCTTCGCGGTACCGAGACAGCAGATCGGTCTTCTCGCGTTCGAGCTCTTCGATCTTCCGCAGCAGCTCACGGATGGCATCGTCGGCCTCCACCTTCGCTCGCAGCGACGCGTTCTCCGTCTCGAGCTTGTGGACGCGCTCGGCGAGCCCCTCGTAGTCCCGAATGAACTGTTCGGTCAGACGCGCGCTGCGTGAGAAGTTCTGCAGGAACTCATCACGCTGCTTCTTCAGGTCCGGTGGGGGTGAGTCGCTCTGAGCAGACGCACGCGCGGGCGCGGCGTCTGCTGCTTCTCCAGGTTTCGTCCGATCGTCTTCGGTCATGATGCGCGCATGCTGGGAAGCCCGCCGCGACCGCGGTGGACAATCAGAGCGACCAGGAGCACCGGGTGCGTGCTCCAGGATAACGGTCTGACGGTATCACCCGGCCCCCGGACGACCAAGCCTGCCGACCCTCGGTTCGCCGTTTTTGCTGTTCGTTTGCGGGCGGTTGGAGCCCGAGGGCGGCGCGCAGTCTGGCGCGAACTGGCGCGAGTTCCTGCCCCGAAATGATGCGCGTGTGACCCCGCGTGCCAGCACATCCGCGTTGACGACGGCCGCAAGCCCTGCTCAACCGCCGGGGCCGGCGGTTTCGGGGCTTATGCTCCGCGCGCAACTCCCGTACGATCGCGGCAATGGCTGTCGATTTCGAGCAAGCCTGCCAGGGGGATGATGCCCTGGCAGAGGTCCATCGCTTGATCACGGCGCGGGAGCTTCAGCAGGCGCGCGTGGCCCTGGGTCAGTTGCCCGAGAGCCCTGGGCGTGACGTGGCCACGTTACGCCTGGAGCTCGAGGTGGGTGAGGACCCCCCGGAGCGCGTGATGCAGCGCCTGGTGCAGCTGATGCGCAAGCACCCGCAGGCCGTGGGTGCGCGGGAGCTCTACACCCGCTGCTCCGACGAGGCCTATGGCGCCCGGAGTTCATCCCCGTCGCACTCGCATCCGTACTTGCCGCGGGTGGTGGTGGGACCGCCCAAGAACGACAAGGGCTGACTCGAACAGGCGGCCGGCAGACTGGACGGCGGGATGCGATCCCTCCCCCGCGTCAGGCGAGGTGCGGTTCCAGTAAGGGTGTAGCGAAACCTGCCCCGTCACCTGGCTCGCCGTGGTAGCGGGCATAGCCGGTGAGTTCCCCCGAGTCGTCCCCATCGAACCTGCGCCAGGCGCCTTTCCTGCTCGGACTGTTCCTGGTCACCGCCGCCACGCTGGCGATGGAGGTGCTGGACACGCGGCTGCTGTCGGTCCTCACCTGGTACTCGCTCGCCTTTCTGGTGATCGCGATGGGTCTCTTCGGCCTGACGGCCGGCGCGCTGCGGGTTTATTTCCGCGCGGATGAGTATGCGGAGGACCGCCTCGCGGGTTCTCTGGCGCGGGACACCCGCTGGCTCGCGGTGGCGATCCCCGTCAGCTACGTGCTGCTGCTGGTCGTTCCGCTGCGCACCGACCCGATAGCGACGACGGTAGCGCTGTTCTTGGTGTTCGCGGCGGCCATCGCGCTGCCGTTCTACCCGGCGGGGATCGTGGTCGCGGCGGCCGTCACCAAGACGCGCTTTCCCGTGGGCAGGGTGTACGCAGTCGACCTGATCGGCGCCGCCCTGGGGGCACCCGCGGTGCCACTGCTGCTCAGCTTCGCCGACGCGGGCAGCGCCCTGATCCTGGTGGCGGCTCTGTGTGCGTTCGCTTCGGCGGCCTTCGCGTTCGCAGGCAACGAGCAGCGTGCCCTGCGCCAGGGCGTCGGGCTCGGCGTGGTCCTGGCAGCCGTTGGCGTGTTCAATCTCAGCACGCACTCCGGCCTTGCGCCGCTCTGGGTGAAGGGGCGCCCCGAGGTTCGCGCGCTGGTCGAGCAAGAGCTGTGGAACAGCCACTCCCGCGTGGTCGTGGGCCCCGCTGGCAAGGTCCCTGCGTCGTTCTGGGGCAAGGGCGCGTTGTGCCCGCAGCCCAAGGTCACCCAGCGCAGCATCGAGATCGATGGCCACGCGATGACGCCGCTCTACGACGCGCAAGGCGATCTGGAGAACCTACGCTGGCTGGACTGCGACGTGACCAACGTCATCCACCGCGTGCGTCCCCACGGATCCATCGCGATCATCGGCGTTGGCGGCTCTCGCGACCTGCAGGCGGCGCTGATCAGCGGTCACAAGCCGGTGGTTGGCATCGAGCTGAACTGCGGCTCCTGGAGATCCTCGAGGGCCCCCTGGGCGAGCCCACGCTGGTGCCCCAGAACCCCAACGTACAGCTGGTGCATGGCGAAGCCCGCAGCGTGCTGGCCCGCACCAGCAAGCACTTCGACGTGATTCAGATGTCGCTGATTGACACCTGGGCCGGGTGACGGGTGCCGGGGCCCACGCGCTGGGGGAGAACGCCGTACACGGTCGAAGGCCTGGGACCTGTTCCTCAATCACCTGAGCCTGGCGGATCTTCACCAGCCCGCGCTGGCGACGGTGGAGACGGCGCGCAGATGGTCTCTGCGTCGTTGCGCTGCAACGCCGGGGCGTGGAGAAGCCTGATCACCTGCTGATCAGCTCCGCCCGGTGAGCGACACTCCTGTGCGCGACCTCGCCCCCGCTGACAGCGAGACACTGGATCGGGTGGCCAAGGAGAAAGGCTTCGCGGGTGGTGGTCTCACCGACTCATCCCACCACGAAGACCCGCCCAAGAGATCCTGGCAGCAGCCGCGCTGAGCTGATCGTCACCCGGCTGCCTGAAGCTGGATTTGCCCGGCAACGACGATCGTCCGTTCTTCAACGCGATCCGCCCTCGCGCGCTGTGGCACCCGCCGCCCGCGCTGACCAGGGCACCATCGAGGGGAACCTGGTCGCGACCCGTACGTTGCTGCTCGCGCTGCTGGCTTCTCTCCTGCTGGTGAGTGCCATCCTCATCCCGTCGGAAAAAGCACAGCGTGGAAGCTGCGGTAGCGACCAGCCAGTGCCAGCCTGGACGCCGTGACGTTCCAGCCGCTGCGCTGGGGTACTTCTTCATCGGCGTCGGCTTCATGCTCGCGGAGATCGCCCTGCTGCAATGCCTGAGCGTGGCGTTTCGGGCACCCGATCTGCCAGTCTGATCGTATCACAGGTCGGTCGTCCGTCGGCCTGGCCTGCGCCGCCAGCAATCGTCAAGCTTCTGCCTTCGACCGGCGATCCGGTCAGCCATGCTCCCACTCCCGTGGTGATCGCCGCACCGCCAGCATCGTGGCGCTCTCCTGGTCACACTTCGCCCCCAGCGCGCTTCGCGCCGCGTGCTCGGCGTCGCATCGGCTTCTTGGTGGGGTGATCACCGCCCCCGCGTTGGGCCCAGCATGGGCATGGCGCTCGCGGCATGCGCATCGTGGTCGTGAGTTCGCGTTGAGACGCCCTGGTCGGGGGCCTGAACGGTGGGCAGCGTGCCGCTTCGAGTCGGCGATCACCGGCTCGCGTTGATGTTCGGGCTCACCGCCCTGGACTCTGGTCTCGGCCGTCGTCTACCGGGGCTGCTCCCGCCATCGCGGCTGCTCACGCGACCACGGAAGCGGTGGATTCCAAGACCAGCCAGCCGTGGTTGGTGCCGGCGCAGCAGACGCCGGCGAGCAGGTCGGCCAGTCGCCACCTGGGTGAGCTGGATGCGGTTCCAGTAGCGACTCATGCTCGGCGGGTGACTTCCGCGGATGGGCACGAGGACGGGTACCAGGAGCAGCACTCCGACGTAGCGAAACGAGCACCAGGAGGGTGTAGAGCATCGCCACCAGTACTGAAGCTGCGGGCCACGCGTTGGCTCCGGCCCCCGAAGGCGACCGCGGTCGTGCGCACTCCGGCGCGCACGTCTTCAGATCCCGCAGCACCTGAATCGTCTCGAAGCAGGCGCTGAAGAGCCCGAGCTGACCACCAGCAGCCAGCCGAGCAATATTTCCCAAAGGAAAGCCACGAGCGGCATGATCCCCCAGACCAACATGCTCAACACGTCCACCACTTGCCGCGCCTTCAGCCGAGCTTCTGAGTAGGCCCAGCAGGATCCCCCACCGACCCCCAGGGCTGAAGAAAGTGCCTGGCCCAGAGCAATGGGCGGCCAGGCGGCGAGCACCGCCAGCGCCAATCGGTGCCTTGAAGCGCCTCTGAGGTGTTCTCCGCTTTCGAGGTACCCCGCCGGGGCGTCCTTCGCTGGAGGGCCCTGGCTCCACGTCACAGTAGTCGCTGGTCAGGTAGGCGAGCACGTTCAACCGCATGTTGAAGCCTGCGCGGATCACCAGATCCAGCGGACGGTCCTGAGCGCCAGCATGACCGCCACTGCGGCTTCCTCCACCAGGTTCGTTATTTCGAAGCGACGCAACGTGGTATACGACGACGTCAGAACACGATACGGAAGGCAGCGAGAAGCGGCGAGTGACAGGCCCCAGACGAACGGAGCGCTCATGGTCGGCAGATTTTGCGCCGAGCTGGCTGGAAAAGCGTCGACTCACCCAGGCCCGCGAATCACCAGCGAGCTTCGAGGCCTCGCCGCAGCGCGCCGGCGATGATCCGAGCCGTGCGGGCGCGCTCCACTCGGCCTGCCGGCGACGCTTGCGCTGCCGTCACTCAACTCGGCGAGCGCATTCCGCTTGGCTTCGCCGCTGACCAGCGTACAGCACTGGCGCGCGCGATTGATCACGGGAAACGTCATGCTCACCCGTGGATGGCCTCGATAGGACGCGACCTCGACCACGTCGACGTCGGCAACGTCCAGCGCAGCGTCGCCAGGCACCAGCGACGCCGTGTGGCCGTCCTCCCCCAAGCCGAGGTGCACCAAATCGAGCACCGGCGGCGTACCCAGCGCGTCACGCAGCGTGCGCGCGTAGCTGGTCGCAGGGTCCGCGCCCTCCACCGGGATCAGGTGCAAGCTCTGCTCGGGGAAGTGCCCATCGTGCAAGAACACCCGCAGCAGCTGCTGAGCGTTGCGGGCGGGGTCACTCAACGGCACGACCCGCTCGTCGACCTGAAACAGTTGCAGCGCTGACCAGGGCAACGACTCGCGCAGCAGGCTCTCGAACATCGGCAGCGGGGTGCTCCCACCACTCAGGGCCAGGCCACAGCGGCCGCGCTCAGCGACCGCACGCAACGCGCACTCGGCGACGAACGCCGCTCCAGCGCGTGCAGCGCCGAGCGCATCCGGGAACACCTCGAGGGTCGCCCCACCGGGCAGCTTCTGGAGAGCCACGACTCACTCTGTCTTCTCGGCGTGGCCACCGAACGCGTGCCGCATGGCCGACAGCACGCGGTCCGCGAAGTCTGCGCGGCCTCGAGAAGCAAATCGTTGATAGAGCGCGGCGCTGAGCACCGGCACGGGCACCCCCTCGTCGATGGCTGCCTGGATCGTCCACCGCCCCTCTCCCGAGTCGCTCACGCGGCCGGCGAACTGCGAGAGCTTGGCGTCACCCGCGAGCTCTCCAGCCGTCAGGTCGAGTAGCCAGGATCCGATCACGCTGCCGCGCCGCCACACCTCGGCGATTTCCGCGAGGTTTAGCTCGTACTCGAAGTTCTGAGGATCGCGCATCGGCGCCGTCTCGGCGTCGCTCGCGTGCTCCAGCATCCCGACAGCGGCGTGCTCCAGCACGTTGAGTCCCTCGGCGTACGCCGCCATCAGGCCGTACTCGATGCCGTTGTGGACCATCTTGACGAAGTGGCCCGCGCCAGGCCCCCCGCAGTGGAAGAAGCCTCGCTCCGCGCTGGTCACGGCACCTTCTTTCCCTGGGGTGCGGGGCGCCGCCTCGACACCAGGCGCCAGAGCATCGAAGAACGGGGTCAACGCCTGCACCACCTCGGCCTCACCACCAATCATCTGGCAGTAGCCGCGCTCGAGTCCCCACACCCCACCGCTGGTGCCCACGTCGACGTAGTGGATCCCGCGCTTCGAGAGGCGCTTGGCGCGGTGTATGTCGTCCACGTAGTACGAGTTGCCGCCGTCGATCACCACGTCCCGGGCAGACAGCAGGGGCACCAGCTCCGCGAGGGCGGACTCCACGACCGATGCTGGCACCATCAACCAGATGGCCCGCGGCGACTCGAGCTGTTCCACGAGCTGTGCGAGCGACTCGCTCGGTGTCGCACCGAGCGCGGCGAGGCGCTCGACTGCTTCGGACTCGTGGTCGTAGACCACGGCCTGACAGCCATTGCGCAGGAGTCGGCGCACCATGCTGCCTCCCATGCGCCCGAGCCCGACCATACCCAACGTCGGCGCACCTCGCCCCGGCTTGCGGCTCGGCGCACCGCTCGAGCTGGTGTCCTGCGGCGTGTCTCCCCAGAGCTTGAAGCCCCCAAGAAACGCGTTGCGGTTGTCGCCGATGCGAACCCACTCCGGCAGCTTCGGCACGTCCTTGGCGTTCCCCCCGCCCAGCACGACGTAGTCTGGCAACAGCGCGGAGTGCAGCGCCTCGACGATGGTACGCACGCGCTCGCCCCACTTGTCCGAGCCGTGCTTCTTCAGCGCAGCGGCCCCCACGTAGTCCTCGTAGGTCTTGCCCTTGCGAAACGAGAGGTGCGCGAGCTCCATCTCCACGACGTGACCGTTGATGATGAGCGCCGAGCCGAGGCCAGTACCCAGCCCCAAGAACAACATGCGCCCGCCTTCGTAGCTGCCGAGCGCCTGCATCGCGGCGTCATTGATCACCTTGACCGGGCAGCCGAACGCCGTCTCGAAGTCGAAGCCGACCCAGCCCTTGCCAAGGTTCACTGGTTCCGCGGTGATACGACCGTCGCGAACGACTCCAGGGTAGCCGATGGAGACGCGATCGTAGTCCCAGCCCTGAGTTGCCTGCCTGACCTGCTGGACGAACTCCTCCGCGCTGAGATCGTCATCGGAGGAGAACTTTCGCGGCTTGCTCTCACCGGGAATGAGGGCCTTCACGTGAGAACCGCCGATGTCGATGCTGAGTGTCGTCATGTTCGTTCCTCTGGCGACTCCCAGCCGCCGATATCCGCTGCCAAGCGTTCTGCTTCTGCTGGTCCCCAGGTGCCAGGGGCGTAGGGTCGCACGGTGGGCGGAGAAGCCAAGACCCCGTCTACCACCTTCCACGCCGCTTCCACGGCGTCCTGGCGAGCAAACAGCGTCGGATCCCCTTCCAACGCGTCATTCAGCAAGCGCTCGTAAGCGCTCATCACCTCGCCCGTCGGTCGATCCACCAGGGCGAGCTCCGTCGCCTCGGACTCCATCTCGTCCCCTGGCCTCTTGATGCGTGCTCCGAGGGACACGTTGAGCTCCGGACTCAGGCGCAGCCGCAAGAAGTTACCTTTCCCTGGGGCAAGCCGGCTCAGCGGCGGTCGCTTGAAGTCGACCACCACCTCGGTCGCACTGATTGGCAAGCACTTCCCGGCACGGATCAGGAACGGCACTCCATCCCAGCGCCAGGAGTCGATCGCCAGGCGAAGCGCGGCGTAGGTCTCCACGCCAGAGTCAGCCGAGACCCCCTTCTCCTCGCGGTAACCGTCGAACTGGCCGCGCACGACGTCCCCGGCCGTGAGCGGCCGGATCTGGCGAAACACCTTCACCAGCTCGTCGCGCAGCGCCTCGTTGTAGGTGGTCGCTGGGGGTTCCATGGCGAGGAAACCGATGACCTGCATCAGGTGATTCTGGACCACGTCTCGAATCGCCCCCGCCTCCTCGTAGAAGCTCCCCCGCCCCTGCACCCCGAAACGCTCCGCCATCGTGATCTGGACGCTCTCGATGTAGTTGCGGTTCCAGAGCGGCTCGAGGAAGGTGTTGGCGAAGCGCAGGACCACCAGGTTCTGCACCGTCTCCTTGCCGAGGTAGTGATCGATGCGAAAGATCGACGCCTCGTCGAAGACGCTCGAGATCGTCTCGTTTAGTTTCCGCGCAGATTCTCGATCTCGCCCGAACGGCTTCTCGATGATCACCCGCGCGCCCCGCGCGCAGCCAGCCTCGCTGAGCTGACGGATCACGACTGGGAACAGGCTGGGCGGAATCGCCAGGTAGTGCACGGGTCTCTCGGAGCCATCCAGTTGCTCCCGCAGCTTGCTGAATGTCTTGCCGTCCTTGTAGTCGCCATCGACGTAGCGCAGCAGCCCGAGCAGGCGCTCCAGGGCCGCGTCGTCTTCCAGCGTCCCGTGCTCCCTGACGCTCGCGCGCGCCCGCTCCCGCAGCGCCTCGACGCTCTTCCCGGAGCGCGCGACGCCGACGATCGGGATGTCCAGTCCGCGGCGACTCACGAGCGCATGGAGCGCTGGAAAGATCTTCTTGAACGCGAGGTCCCCGGTGGCCCCGAAGAAGACGAGCGCGTCAGCGTGACGGGCCAATGCCTTCCCCCTCCCCCCCCAAAAACCCGCCGCAGGGGCCGAACAACGAATGCATGTCCTCGATCTAACCGCTCTGCCGCCGGAATCGCACCCCCCGCCGATCCGCGACCCCAGTTCTCCGTTGCCTTCGCTGGAGGGCCGCTCCAATCTTCCGCTCAGGCGACAGAATGACAGGACGCTACGACGTGCTCGTGATCGGGGCCGGCCCAGCTGGAGCCGCCGCCGCGATTCATGCCGCACGCGCGGGTCTGTCAGTGGCTCTGATCGACCGAAGCCGCTTCCCCCGCGCCAAGACCTGTGGTGATGCGCTGAGCAACCTGGCGCTGCGTGAGCTGGCTGATCTGGGGGTGAGGGAGCCCCTCGAGGCACGTGGCACTCCCGTTCACGGCGCCGTAGCGATCTTCCCCGATGGCTTCTCGGTGCGCCGCAGCTATGGCGCCCTGCCTGGCTGCATCCTGCCACGGTTCCTGCTCGATGAGGCGATCGTGAGGCGTGCGGTGGAGGCTGGCGCGACGCTGCTCGAGGGGCATCAGGCGGAGCACGTGCTGACAGAGAGCGATGGTACGCTACGCATCGTCGCCCGTCGCCGCGACGGAGCGCCGACCTCGCGGCGACTCGAGCTGCATGGGCGCTGTGTGATCGGCGCCGATGGCCCTGGCAGCCTGGCGCGCCGCGCCCTGGGGCAACCACACGCCATCGAGCGCCACCTGGGCGTGGCCGCTACCGGCTACTTCACCGGAGTGAAGCTAGGCGAGGCGCATACCAGCGAGCACTACTTCGCGAAGTCGTTGCCACACGGATACTTCTGGGTGTTCCCGGCCGCGAGCGGTGAGAGCAACGTCGGGGTCTACCAGCGGGCCGACACCTTCAAGCAGAACCACAAGAAGCTTGGTCACCTGCTGGACGGCTTCGTCTCCGAGCACCCAGAGAGCTTCGGCGCAGCCGAACGGCGCGGACCGCTTCACAGCTGGCAGCTCCCGCTATCGCACTGGGGCTTGCCTCCTGCTGGCCCCGGCATCCTGTGCTGTGGTGATGCTGCCAGCGGCGTGGACGGCCTCACCGGCGAAGGGATCTTCCAGGCACTCTACTCCGGACGCCTGGCAGCGGAGAGCGCCGCGACGGCGCTGGCTCGAGGCGGGAGCATCGATGCTGCAGACGCCAAGCGCTACCAGCGAAGGCTGGCGAGGCGCATCAGCTTCCCCCAGGCAGGGCGCAGCCTGATCCAGGAAGCGCTGACTCAGGTAGTGGACCACGACCTGGAGCGCTTCGGTGTCGTTCAGCGTCTGCTCGAGCTCGGCTACGGCGGCGGAGCGCTCGAGATCACCAAGCGGGTGGGCGCCGCGTGAGCGGAGATCCTTTTCCCTTCGCGTTGCTTGGTCACGGGCTGCCAGGAGAGCCCGGGGGCGTCAGTACACGTTGAAGATCTCGAACCTCGCGGGTGGCGCATTCACGCGAATGAAGCCCACCCGATCGCCCGCCACGTCTTCGCGCTCGACGCTGCAATCCGGGCGACAGCCCAGGCTCTCCATGTAGTGGAAGCGCAGCACGACGTCTCCCTCGGAGCTTGCTCTCGCATTTTCTACGCGGATTAGATTCATGCGCTGGGCGGTCACCCGGCCACTGCCACGCTGAAAATAGCTCGGCTCGGCGCGCACCCTGTAGATGCGGTAGCCCTGGACGATCTCCACGGGCTGCACCAGCTTGAGCTGATCCTCGATGGGCGAGCGAAAGCCGGACTCGATCACGTAGCCCACCGCATAGCGCTCGAAGAACGCCGGCATCCCGGCAGGCTTCAGCTTGCCGTCATCCATCGAGCGATACGGATGGGCGTCCACGTGGGGCACGTTGCGCTCACGGATGCCGCCGAGCACGGGAACGTCGGTGCTGGCCGCGACGTACTCTCCGAGCACCCAGTCGTTGATCGCCACTCGACCCCGCCCCTGATGGTGCTTCAAGAGCCACTCCCTCAGGGCCTGTTGCTGGGGAGACGCCGGGGCGTGACCGAGCCAAACAGGCTTGGGCTCGTTGAGCGAGACGAGGGGAGAACCGAGCAGATCCCGATCGGACCGCATCACCTGCTGCGGCAACAGGTGAACGACGTAGTAGGCCATCGTGCGGTAGACCCGGGGCACGATCAGCACCAGCGCGAGGCCAAGCAGCAGCTTCACGCCAGGAGTCCAGCGCGCGCGCTGCTCCGCGCACAGGACGTCGCTGAACACCAGCACCGCCGGGATGGCGGCCATCAGGATCACGGGTCCGATCTGGCGATAGGGCTGGGTCTGCCGAGCCAGCCAGAGATAGCCCGCGAAATAGGTGAAGATCAGGCCCGCGAGCATGAAGCTCAGCCAGGGCAGCCAGCGTCGGTCACCGGTCTTGCGGTTTCTCCAGAACCACACGCCTGCAGCGACGAAGCACAGCGTACGCAGCAGCGTGCGCACCGGCCCTCCGGTGTTTCGACCATCCTTCATCAGGTCGAAGCTGTCGAAGACGAAGTAGGAGGCGGTGGTGTTGAAGAACGTGTCGACGTCGCCCACGTAGTGTCGAAAGCGCAAGGTCGGAAACACCCACACCAGCGCCGTGGATCCGGCCAGCGCGACGGCCAGGAGCAGGAGCGCGTGCCCCTTGACCCCCAGGTGCTTCACCGACCTGAAGTACAGCGCCAGACAGGGCACCGCGACCGCGAAGACCGCGAAGGGATGCAGGATGGCGAGCAGCGCGGCCACCAGAGCGAAGCCGACGAAGTGCTTGAGTCTTCGTTCCTCGAGGAACCGAAATAGGTACCCGACGAGCACCACGCTCAGCGCGCAGGCGCCACTCCAGCTGATCATCCCGATGAACCAGGACCAGTGCAGGAACGAGTCGAAGAACCAGCACCAGGACCAGATCCACGCCACGCCGAGGGCCTGCGACCGCGAGAGCCTGAACAGCCGCGCGCCAAGGAAGCCCAGAGCCGGAATCGAGAAGTGGACCAGCCAGAGCAGGAGGTTGAAGGCGACGGCGGGATGGACCCCGAGCGCGTTCAGGCCGATCACCCAGAGCTCGGTGCCTTTGCTGGTCAGATCCTCCACCACCCCAGCCGGCTGCCCCGCGAGCAGCAGCGGGTCGTACCCCCAGAGCTGTGACCCCTCCTTGAAGGCCTCTCTCGCACGCACGACCTGATAGACGTGGAGCGCATAGTCCATGGTCATCACCGGCTGCTTGGCCAGGATCACCTGAGGCGGCGCAAAGTACATCACCCCCGCCAGGTGAAACACCACGAGGCCAACGAGGGCACTCCAGAAGCCGCGCCCTGGTCGCCGGGGAGCCGCTGCGACATCACTCATCGCGTGCCTCCCTCACCGCTTCGCGCCACGCTCGGGATCGCTGCCGCGGGGATATATTGGGCCTTTCCGATGGCGGGCAAGCGGTAGCGCACGTAGCCCTTCGCTGTCGCCAGGTAGACTGCATAGCGGGGGTCATCGAGCCGACCGTCGACGCGGAAGCGCACGCGCCTCGGGCCGGTCTCGCCCAGCTCGAGCACCGTGGCCTCGACGGGTCCAACCTTGACCTTCTGCTGCAGCTGCAGCGGGTGATCCGGCCGGCGGTACACCAGCGCGCTCGGGTTGGTCAGCAGATCGCCCTTGGAGCTGACGATCTCGATCGTGCTCGCGTCGATACGCTTGACGGCCTGGGGTTGATACGAGGCCGAGAGCACCCACCAGCCCCGCGGGATGGGTTGCTGATGCAGCTTCAGCACCATCGGCGGGTAGTGGAAGCTGAACGTGTCCGTGGCGCCGAGCACCAGGATGTCGCGAGCACCGAACCGAGCCTCCAGGGCCGCGTCGCGCAGGCCGCGGTTCATCTCGGCGCCGAGCCGGGTCTCGACCGCGCTGCCCATGGGCGACAGGATACCGTGAGAGAACAGCAGCGTCGCTGCGACCAGCGCGCTTGCCCAGCGCGAGATCCCCGGAGCGGAGCCCGCTCGAGCAGGCAGGGCGCGCAGCGCCTCGACGCTGGCCGCTGCCACCAGCGCCGAGAGCCCGACTCCGGAGATGATCATCAGGCGCGTGGAGTAGCCCGATGCCGAGAGGGGCAGCAGCGACGCGAGGCTCCCCAGCACCAACCAGCCCAGATCTCGCGGCGCGCCGCTCTGGCGCCGAGCCACGCGCCAGAACCAGATCAGGACTGGCAACGCGAAGAGCGAGAAGAGCACGACCCACGGGTTACCCGGTGGCGCGAACAGGCCCAGCACCCCGTCCACCAGCATCGAGGGTAGCTGCTGGACCACACGCAGCGCGTAGAGCACCGGGTCGTGGAGCGGATCGATGTAGAGCAAGCTGCCCGAGACGCCGTAACCCAGGCTGCGAGCGGCGATCTGATGTAGCCCCAGCACTGCGAGCGGGGGCAGCAGCGCGGCCAGCCGCTGCGCGGGCTTTCGCGCCAGCGCGGCAGCGGAGAACAGCTCGTAGCAGACCACGAGTGCGATCACGCACAGGCCGTACTCGGCGCTGGCCAGGCTAGCGGCGAGCAGTAGCGGATACACGAACCGCCCGGGCCGCCAGCCGCGCTCGCGCCACTCGAGGAGCGCCCACAGGCTGCCGACACCAAACGCGCAGGCCAGGATGGAGCACTGGTTCGCCACCCAGATCAGCGGCATGCCGTGGGCGAGGCTCAGGGCATAAATCCAGGTGGCAATTTGACCTGGGAGCGGCTGCAGGAGTCTGCGGAAGAATCCGGCGACCACCAGGATCATCATCGACCACAGCGCGACGGACACACAGTGCGGGCCGAACGGGTGCGCTCCGAACACTCGATACTCCAGCCCGATGAGCAGCCCCGGGAGCGGACGCATCGGCGCTGCCAGGAGTTCGGGATCGGTCCACCACGGCAAGCTACCCCGGGACATCAGCTGCGGTGCGCTGCCCTGGGCTACGAACGCGTACAGCTTGTAGGCAGGCGCCCGGCCCCACAGCGGCTCACCGCCCGTCGCGCCGCTCATCTCCAGCTGGACGTAGTCGTCCAGGATGAAGCCCGTGCTGAACACACGAAAGCGGAGCAACACTCCAGCCAGGATCGCGCCGACGACCCCGAGCCACCAAGGGCCGCTCCGCTGGCGATCCGCTGTGCGCACGTTCCGCTGGTTACCTCAGCCCGCGCACCGTTGACCAGCGTGGGTCGAAAAAGCCGCGCTGGCACCCGCCCCGCGGACCCCCGAGCTTGCGGGATCGCGCGGCGCTCGGGCATGCTGCGCGCGGCTCAGGCCCCCCTCCGCCATGGCATCGAATCCCAGCCCGACTCCCCGCCCCCGCGTCGCTCCCTACGCGCTGCTCGGGATCGCCCTCATCTCCGCGTCGCTCCTGGCCTATCAGGTATTGCTCACCCGCGTCTGCGCGCTGCGGCTGCATTTCCACTTCGGCTTCCTGGTCATCTCGAACTGCCTGCTCGGCATCGGCGCCAGCGGTTCGATCCTGTCGTTGACCGAGCAGCGCTGGTCCGCGACCCCCCGGAGCTGGATCTACAAGCTCAACCTCGCCTACCTGATCTCCCTGGTCCTGACCTGGGCGTTCCTGCTGACGTACTCCGTCCCCGACACGTTGAACTTCACCAGCATCGGTGAGGCGCTACGCTTCGCGACCTTCAACCTGGTCGCCGCGGCCCCATTCTTCGTCGGCGGCGCCTCCGTTGGTTTGCTGCTGAGCTCCAACGCCGAACGGGTGAACCGGGTGTACGCGGCAGACCTGCTGGGCGCTGGCGTCGGCTGCGTGGTCGTGCCCTCGCTGCTGTGGAACTTCGGCGCCGGGGGCACTTTCCTTGTGGTAATGGTTCTGGGGCTTCTGTCCCTGGCGGTGGTGGCACCCGCGGCTCAGCGCAAGCTGACGATTGGCATCGCTGGAGTGCTGAGCGTGGCGTGCATCGCGCTGATGCCCAAGCTCGACACCTGGCTACCAGTGCCGGGGAAGGCCTACCTCGACCTGACCGACAAGGTGCGAGCCAATTTCGCTCGCGCAAACCAGTACTCCCGCTGGAGCGCGAACAGCCGCATCGACGTGCTCCCGCTGCCCGTGCAGTGGCGCTTCATGTTCTGTCGTGGCGCGGCGGCGCTCTACATGCCGCTCCCACAGCAGAAGTTCATCCTCCAGGACGGTGACGCAGGCACCATCATCAGCGACTTCAGCGGTGATCCCCGTGGACTCGACGTGCTGAAGCGCACCCTGTACTCCGCGACCTTCAAGCTCAAGGAGGGCACCCAGCCGCGCGTCTTCATCATCGGGATGGGCGGCGGAAATGACGTGTGGGCCGCCAAGATCCACGGCGCCAGCAAGATCAAGGCGGTGGAGCTCAACGCCGGCGTGATCGAGGTCCACAAGAAGGTCGTCCCCGAGTACTCGAAGGGCATCCTCGAGGATCCGAAGATCACGATGGTCCAGGACGAAGGGCGCACCGCTCTGATGCGCGAGCCCGAGAAGTACGACGTGGTGCAGATGACGGGCATCGACACCTGGACGTCGCTGACCTCCGGCGCCTACGTGCTCGCCGAGAACTACCTCTACACCGTCGAAGCCTTCGGGCAGATGTACGACCACCTTGCCGAAGGCGGCGTGCTGCAGATCACGCGCATGGCAGCCGAGATGGAGACCCTGCGGCTGGTCAACAACCTGAACACGGCGTTGAAGCAGCGCGGGAAACAGGACATCAGCCACTCCGTGATGGCGCTGGCCACACCAGACCAGCTCACCGCCGTACTGCTCAAGAAGGGCGACTTCAGCGAGAAGGAGGTGCAGGCGCTCGAGGACTTCGCCAAGGCCCACGCCATGAAGCGCGTGTACCTGCCCGGACGACACTACGGCAACCCCGTCGAGCAGTTCCTGGCCAGCGACAAGAAGCAGGACTTCGTCGATTCGTTTCCGCGAGACATCACGCCGACCACCGACGACAAGCCCTACTTCTTCAACTTCACTCGCTGGAGCACCCCGCTGAAATCAGCGGAGTTCATCCGCGAACCGACCAAGGTCTCCCAGGGCAACCCGATCTTCATCCTGAGCCAGTTCGCGTTCTCCAGCGTGCTCGCCGGAGCGTTCATCCTCGCGCCGCTCTTGATCTTCCGCCGTCGACGCAAGGCGAACGAACAGGCCGACAACCCGGGCGCCTTCTCGAAGCTGGGCCCCCTCGCCTTCTTCACCAGCATCGGTGTCGGCTTCATCGCCATCGAGGTGAGCCTGATGCAGAAGCTGACGTTGCTGCTCGGGCCGCCGCTCTACTCCATCGTGGTCACGCTGTTCTCGATCCTGATCTTCACGGGTCTGGGCAGCATGCTCAGCGAAGGCTGGATTCAGCGCGGAGCGCCTCGTCCCTGGATGGTACCGCTCGGTATCGCCGCCTACATCGGCCTCTGGATGCTGGTGGGCCCGAGCCTGGTGGACGCGTTCATCGCCTCGGGCACCGCAGTGCGCATGAGCGTCGCCGCGCTCGCCGTCGCACCCATCGCCTTCATCCTCGGCATTCCGTTTTCGTACGGAATAAGCAAGATCCGCACTACCCACCCAGCGCTGGTGCCCTGGGCGTGGGCGGTCAACGGTTCGGCCACCGTGGTCGGCTCGATCGGGACCGTGATCTTGAGCATGAATCTGGGATTCAACGCCGTGCTGATCTCGGCCGTCGTGATCTACGCCCTGGGGTTCTGGGCCTTCGGGGGTTGGGAACGCCGGCTCGAGACCGAGCTACCAGCGGCAGACGCTGGCTGAGCGAGCCTCCCGGGCTGCTCCAGGTCAGGCTGCGTCGGATGCAGACGCCGCCGCTGACTGCTCACGAGCGCCGGTCTGGGTGTGCTGCTCTTCGGAGGTCGCGAAGTCACCCCTCCCGAACGCCCAGAAGGCGGCGGCATAGCTCGCGGCGGCGAGCGCGAACAGACTCGAGAAGCCCAGCGCCAGCGCGAACATCGGCGCGAACGCCGACGCCAGTACGGTGAAGAATGCGTTCACACCGAACGCCCAGGGCACGAGCTGGACGGCGCGCTCGCCCAGCAGACGGATTCCGCGCGGGAACGGCATCCCCAGGACGAAGCCCAGCGGCAGGATCGCGGCCAGCGAGACGCCGAGGCGCGCGCCGAAGCTCGCGCCGACGAGTCCAGGCAGGAAGCGCCAGCTGAGGAGTCCGACCAGCAGCACCACCAGCGGAACGACGAAGCGTAGCCAGCGCGCGCTCCTGAGGCGCTGGGACACCAGGGCTCCGAGGCCGCTCGCAGCCAGCAGGCCGCTGAGCACGACGGACAGACCGTACGTGGGATGCCCCAGCAGAAAGCTCAGGCGCTGGATCAACGCGACCTCGACCAGGAGGTAGCCCACGCCCAGGCAGGCGAAATAGATACCCGCGCGGCGCCGGGAGAGCTGGGGCGGGATCTCCAGGAGCTGCAGCGGCTTGCGGATGCCGAAGAACGCCAGCAACAGCGTGACCAGCACCGTCCCGAGCAGCACACCATGGCCGATCGGCACGTTGGTGCCGTACAGGCTCTCGCTCTTCATCTGTGGCAGGGCGAGCAAGCTACTCCACTTGAAGTAGTCGAAGAAGAACGGGGCCTCGTCGGTGGCAGGCTCCAAGCGGTAGGGATAGCTGGAGAGGAAGCGAGCGCGGCGCGCCAGATCTGGCACTATCGCCTCGGCGAAGGGACCGCTCGGCGCTCCCGGATCGAAGGCCATCCCGAAACGTTCACGCTTGGCGAAGCCCACGAGGCGGTCGCGCTGCTCCTTGGTGATGGCCTGACGACAGACCAGCAGTGTCGCCCACTGCTTGGTGCGGAGCACCGCGATATGCCGCCACGGATCCCGGACCCCGCGGCGAGTCAGGGCTTCGTTCGCGGTCACGGTGAGGCGCAGCGTCTCGCGAGGTGGCTGCAGGATGAGGCGGGACACGGACAGACACCCGCTATCCGTGAGGTGCGCGAGGTAGTCGTCGAAGGCCTGGGCCGTGTACACGTAGGCCTCGGCCAGGCTGTAGGCGCCGCTGGCAAGAGCGGTGAAGGTGTCGACCCCCGCCAGCTGAATCACGTCGTAGCGCTCGTGGGTGGCGCGGACGAACGTACGCCCCTCGGAGTTCACCAGATCCACGTCCGGGCGCTCGGCGAGGTGCCCGGTGAAGTCCAGGTAGCGGGACTTGAGCAACCCGAGGATCGCAGGGTTGATCTCCGCACCTGTCACGTGGCTCGCGCCGTGGGCCAGGGCCAGCATGACGTCGACCCCACCTCCGACACCAATCACCAACACCCGCGGCCCACCCGGCGCGCGCTCACTGGTGGGCCCGAACTTGGCGCCCCGCAGCACCCAGACGGCGGCGGTCGAGGAATGCGGCAGGAACTCCAGCTCCGAGGGGTCGCGCTCGATCTGATGAATCGTGGTAGGCGCAGATCCGTCCTGCGTTACCGCGCGGACTCGATACGTGCGAGAGTTGGTGTTGACCTCGCCGGCCACGAGGGGCGGTCCGTCGAAGGGATACGACACGTCGATGCGGCCATGCGGGGTCCACTCGCGGTACTCGATGCTCCGTATCCCGACGTCTGGACGGTGGTAGAACGATATCTCCTTGGTCGGAGCCGGCAGGATCCAGGAGTCCTCGTCACGCCCGACACCCAAGCAGACCGTCGCCAGCGCGAGAGTGACCAGCGCGGTGCGCCGCACCGCGTCCGTCCCGAAGGCGAAACACAACGCCGCCACGCCGACCGCACAACCGGCGAACAGCAGCAGACCCAGCGCGCCCAGAAAGGGGATCAGGACCACCGCCAACCCACCGAAAGCTCCACCCCCGATCAGGTCCGCCGCATACACCCTCCCCGCGTGCTGAGACCAGGCGCCGAGCGCCGTCCCTAGCACCACGCCGACGGCCAGGAATGGAACCGTGCACAACGCGATCACCAACGACAGCGCGATCAACGTGCTGCTGTTGCGGAACAGCTCCAGGGGATTCACCCGGATCAACAAGGCGAGCAGGACCGACGCCACGCTCGCGACCGCGCCCCAGCGCCCCCGCGAGGCCAGGAGTTGACGCAGGTGAGCGGTCTCGAAACGCACTCGGCGCACCGAGAGCCAGGCGCCGGCGGTGCCGAAACCGAGCAGAGCGAGCCCCACGACCAGGTAGGCAAAGTGATGCCACAGGGTGATGCTGAGCACTCGCGTCAGAGCAATCTGCGCGGAAATTGCTGCACCGCTCACGAGGGCGACACCGAGGAGATCCACGCCCCTCGGGTGGTCGTCCAGCGGCGCGCCCAGCGAAGCGACGGTATCCTCAGTCATCCCCGTCTCCGCTCGGAACCGGCGGAGCCGAGGAAGATGGCACTGGGGTGGGGCTGCTCGGCGTGGCATCGGCAGAGTCCGCGCCCCCGTCCGACGCTCCCCCGTCACCCCAGTCGTCGCCTGCGTCGAGATCGACTCCGCCACCGTCACCCAGGATCGTCGCCGTCGACGTGAGCACGCTCGCGGAGATGAACGACGCTCGCTCCGATTGATTGCCGAGCGTGCTCACCGTGAGGCGACCGGTCACGCTGAGCTTCCCCTGAACCGGGATACCAGTCAGGCGGTCGATGGTCAGCTGGCCCTCCCCGTCCCCTCTGAACTGCTCGAGCAGCGCCGTCTTCCCGGGGGCAAAGGGGTGAGGGAACTCCTGCACCGGCGCGTGTTGTCGCACGGAAATACGTATCACTGCCTGGCGATCGGTGATGCTCTTGACGGACATCTCGGCCATCTGGATTGCCTTGACTCCGCCGAGCTCCACGGTCTCACTGAAGCGCCACTTTCCCCCAACCCCGACGGGTTCCGGAGGCAGGCGGAACGGGAAGCGCCGCTGCACCTCCCAGGTGCGGTCGAGCACCTCGCGTTCCTCGGGAGCAGGCTCCACGCCACCGACCAGCTCGGTCTTCATCTCGAAGGTCTCGCCGTCCTCGGCGACCAGCATCCGGGTGCGGGTCCCGGCATAGCTGGCGAGGCCTTGATTCATCGCCTTGGCGGTCTCCGCGGACATGCCCTTCGGGTCCACCTCGAGCGAGTCCACCGTCGCCCGCTCCTCCACGAGCTTGAACGACTTCCCGTTGCGCTCGCGTACGACCGGATCCGCGCTCCCACGCGTCACTCGAAAGGTCATCAACGCGACCACGGTCGGCGAGCGCACGGGCTTGTTACCCTGCAGCCCGAAGGAGCTCTCGTTGCGCATCCGCCAGCGGTAGGTCAGCCCTTGCCAGCGCCCCACCTGGAGCCGCACCCGCGGCTCCTTGCCTGGGTTCAGCAGCTCGACGCGACCCTCTTCGCTAGCGGCATCCGGCTGTTGATCTTCGCTCGATCCGCAACCTCCGCAGCCCCCCTCACAACCGGGTGCGAGACCGAGGGCCAGCAGGAACATCAGCAATAGGCGTCGCTTCATCGCAAGAACATCGGGGGCAAGGGTTCGCGGAACCTACCACGCTCGCCCTTCCTCTCGGGACCCCGCGTCGACACCCGATCTCAGGAACTCTGCTCCAGCCAGGAGCGCAGATCTCCAAGCAAGACCCGGGGCGCCCGTCTCAGCGCCTCGAGGTTCGGCGCGCCGACCAGGAGCAAGGCCGTCCGCAGTTCTCGCTCCACCAGATCGAGAAAGCGAGCGGCTCCCTCGGCACCACCGGACTCCAACGCCTGCAGCACGGGACGGGCGATGCCACCAGCGGTCGCCCCGAGCGCGATGGCCTTGGCGATGTCGAGCCCCGACTTGACGCCCCCCGTGGCGAACACGGTGTCGAAGCCTGCTCGCTCGGACCAAGCGACGCTCACGGCAGTCGGGATCCCCCACTCCCAGAACGTCTCTCCCAAGGCCCGCTTCGCGCTCTGCGCGCGCTGCGTCTCCACTGCCACCCAGGAAGTGCCGCCGGCACCAGAGACGTCCACGTGGCGTACGCCCGCACCGTACAGACGCCGCGCGACCGAGCTCGACAGCCCGCAGCCCGTCTCCTTGGCAACGACCGGCACCGGGATCTCCTCCGCCAGGCGCTGGAGCGTCGCCAGCCCGTCGCGGAAGTCCCGATCGCCCTCTTCCTGGACCACCTCCATCGCGGGGTTGAGATGCACGCACAAGGCATCGACGCCCACGCTCTCGGCCAGCTCGCCGACCTCTGCCGAGGCGAGCTCCCGCGCCTGCACCACCCCGATGTTTCCGAGCAGCAACGTGTTGGGCGCGACGTCGCGCACTTCGTACGTGGCTCGATGAGCGGGATCGCGCAGCATGGCGCGCTGGCTACCAAGTCCGAACGCGTAGCCGCGCTCCTCGGCGATGGCGGCCAAGCGGCGGTTGATCTCCTTCGCCCGCGTCGTGCCTCCCGTCATCCCGGCGATCAGGATCGGCGCCGACAGCCGCTTGCCAAGGATCTGCGTGCTCAAATCGATGGCGTCCAGATCGAGATCCGGGAGCGCATCGTGAACCAGGCGGACGCACTCGAACAGCGTGGTGGTCTGCTTGAACGCCACGTCACCGTTGACCGCCAGGTCGATATGGTCCGCTTTGCGTTGGGCGATATCGGTCATGAGAGCTGTCTATCCCTTCGCGCCAGAAGAGTGGCGGAGCCCGCCGCGGACGCACACCGCAGCCCCCGGCAGGTTCCCGGGTCGTTAGCCGTATCGCCCAGGTGACCCTCGAGTAGCAAGGCCCCTACGGGGTGGCCGCGCGTTGACACGGGGCCTGCCCGCTCCTACGCTCCGCTGACAAAAATGGCTGGGAAGACAAGGACTTCGAGCGGACGTGCGAGCTCTCGAACGGAGCGTGGCCCCGCCTCTCGTGCGAAGTCGAAGACGACAGGCAAAGCCAAGTCCGAGCCGTCTCCGAGGGCGCGCCGAGCGAAGGCGCAGACGCGCGTGAGCGTGGCCCCCACCTCGCGGAGCTCTGGCGGGAAATCCCGAGTCAACCAGACGAGCAACTCGAAGCCCAAGGCGCTACCGATCAACCCGTTCGTCGCGCTGCTCGGCAGCCTGAAGCGGGATGTGGAGGCGCGGCTGGAGCAGGTCTTTGCTTCGGAGCTGGAGCGCGCAAGGCGACTCGGCGATGACCCGAGCGACATGGTACTCGCGTGTCGAGATCTGTGCCTGCGAGGCGGCAAGCGCCTGCGCCCCGGCCTCGTCCTCGCTGGCTTCCGCGCGGCAACCGCCAGCGAAGACATCAGCCAGGCGCTCGAGGTGGGCGTGGCCCTGGAGCTCGTGCAAGCCTACTTTCTCATCCACGACGACTGGATGGACCGTGACCCGGTGCGCCGGGGCGGGCCCAGCGTACACGCACAACTCAGCCGACGTTTCCGCTCGGAACATCTCGGAGCGGCGTCTGCAATCCTCGCTGGCGACTTCGCCGCGGCCCTCGCCCAGCGACTCGTCGCTTCATTGAAGGTGCCGGCTCGCGGGCAGAGCGAGTTCCTCACGACCTTCGCCAGCATGCAGGTCGACGCGATCTTGGGTCAGCAGCTGGACTTGATGAGTCGCGGTGCCGACCCCGAGATCACCTACTCGCTGAAGACCGCCAGCTACACCGTGCAGGGTCCATTGCTCCTTGGCGCGTTGCTCGGTGGCGCGCGCGCGAACACGCTCGAGGCGTTGCGCGCGTTCTCGACCCCGGCCGGGGTTGCCTTCCAGCTGCGCGACGACTTGCTGGGCGTGTTCGGTGCGCCGGAAGAGACCGGCAAGCCCGCAGGCAACGACCTCACTGCCGGCAAGCGCACCCCGCTCGTGCTCGCAGGGTTTCGCCGCGCGCGTGGCAAAGGACACCGCTTGCTCAAGCGGGTCCATGGCAACACCCAAGCCAGCCCGGCGGACGTCTCTCGAGCAATCGAGGTCCTGGAGAAGTGTGGAGCGCGAGAGGTCGTCGAGCAGCGCATCGGCGAGCTCGAGGCCGAGGCGCGCGCCGCGCTGGAAACGGGCGGGCTCAGGCGAGCAGGCCAGGAACTGCTCGCAGGCGCCGTGAGCGCGCTGGCGGCCAGGCGAAGCTAGCCATGGTCAGCGCGCGCGCCTTCGGGAAGCTGATCCTGATCGGTGAGCACGCCGTGGTCTACGGCTGCCCGGCCATTGCCGCGGGGATAGACAAGGGCGCACGAGCCTGGGCGAGGGCTGGGGTCCCCGAGTCGCGTCTGAGCTTGGGGGTGAGCCAAGTCGCTGCCCGCGATTCGAGCGAGAGCGCTCGTGCGTTCCGCGCGCTGCTCGAGCACCTGCAAGCAGCGAGCGGAAACCGCTCCGCGGTGGCGGTCGAGGTCACGCTCGACTTGCCGGCTGGGGTCGGGCTTGGCGCGTCCGCCGCGATCGCCGTCGCCATCGCGCGGGCGGCTTGCGCGGCGCTCGGCATCCAGGCCAACGACGCGCTGGTCCTGAAAGCCGCGAACGCCTGGGAGAGCGTGTTCCACGGCAACCCTTCGGGGGTCGACGTGGCCGCCGCGATGGCAGCCGGGCCAATCTGGTTCGTCAGGGGCAGCGCGCCGTCACCCTTGCCCTGTGCCAGATCGCTTTGCCTCGCGGTAGCGCTCGCAGGTCCCCCGGCGGCCACGCACCGCATGGTCGACCTGGTTCGGCAGCTCCACGACCTCGAGCAAGGGCGATTCAGCGAGCGCATCGGGCGCGTGGGCGAGCTGGCGCAACGCGCGAAGTCTGCGCTCGCCCGAGGTGACCTCGTGGAGCTCGGACGCTGCTTCGACGCAAACCAGCGGGAGCTCGAAGGACTGGGCGTGAGCACGGCGGAGCTGGAGCACGCCTGTCGGACGGCGCGGGGGGCCGGCGCGCTGGGCGCGAAGCTGACTGGCGCCGGCGGCGGTGGCGCCGTGATCGCCCTGTGCGATGGCTCCGCCGAAGACGTGCTACAGGCCTGGTCTCGCCTCGGCGTCCAGGCCTTCGCAGCCGAGGTCGCAGCCTCCCCCTCTCCCCCAGATCCCGATCCCGATCCCGGAGCACCATGAGTCGAGCGATCGCCATCGCCCACGCCAACATCGCCCTGATCAAGTACTGGGGCAAGGCGAACGTCAGCTTGAACCTGCCTGCGGTGCCGAGCCTGTCTCTGACCCTCGACGGGCTCTCGACGCGCACCGAGGTCGAGCTGGATCCGAAGCTCGAGGCGGACCGGGTCGTACTGGACGACGTGCTCGTACACGGACGCCCCTTCGAGCGCGTCGAGCGCGTGCTGGACCGCCTGCGGGCGCTGGCGAAGACTCGGGTCAGAGCTCGCGTCACCAGCAACAATTTTTTCCCCACGGCAGCTGGTCTGGCCTCGAGCGCGTCGGGCTTTGCGGCCCTGGTTGCCGCTGCTTCGAAGGCGCTGGGCCTAGACCTCGATCCCCCCGCCCAGAGCTCCATCGCCCGCTGGGCCAGCGCCTCCGCAGCACGCTCGGTCTTCGGTGGCTGGGTGGAGCTCGCCCTCGGGAGCGAGAGCGCCGTGCCCGTCGCACCCGCTTCCCACCTGGACATCGAGATGCTGGTGGCCGTGACGCGGCGCGGGCCGAAGCCCATCGGCTCCACGGAGGCGATGCAGCACACCCTCCAGACCAGCCCGTACTACCCGGCCTGGGTTGAGTCTGCTCCGGCGGTGTTCGACCGCGGAAAGACGGCACTGCTGGCGAAGGACCTAGCCGGACTCGGGCGCGCGATGGAGCACAGCACCCTGCTGATGCACGCTTCGATGATCGCGGCGGACCCGGGCGTGATCTACCTCGCGCCAGCCAGCATCGCGCTGATGGACCGTGTGCGCGCGCTCCGGGAGTCGGGAAGCGACGCATACTTCACGCTGGACGCCGGCCCTCACGTGAAGGTGCTCACCCCCGCCTCCGAAGCCGAGCGCGTGGCCGCCGCGCTGGCCGAGGTGCCCGGAGTGCTGGAAGTCCTGCGCTGCAAGCCCGGTCCCGGAATCGAGCTCGTGGAAGGCACATGAGGGCCGCGGCGCCTGGAAAGCTGGTCTTGTCCGGGGCCTACGCCGTGCTGCACGGCGCCCCCGCGCTGGTGACCGCAGTCGATCGCTACGTCATCGCCGATTCCGCACAGAATCCCGACTTCCTGGCGCCGGAGGTGCAAGCTGCGCTGCGAAGCTATCCGGGACGCCAGGCGCCAGGGTTCGACGCCGATGCGCTGCGCAGTCAGGGCAAGAAGCTCGGCCTGGGATCCAGCGCCGCGATCACGGCCGCCAGCGTCGCGGTCTGGGAGCTGTTGAGGGACTCGTCGCTGGGGGACGAAGAGCTCGCGGCGCGCGTGTTTCCGATCGCCCTCGCCGCCCATCGCGAGGCTCAGGGAGGAGGCAGTGGGATCGACGTCGCCGCGGCGAGCCGCGGCGGCACGCTGCAGGCCACCCGCCGCTCGTCAGGCGAGCTCGAGGTGCTCCCCGTCGAGCTGCCGCCAGACCTACGCATCGAGGTCTGGTGGACTGGCGTGGCAGCCAGCACGCCTCGCCTGCTGCGCTCCGTGGCAAGCCTGGAGCGCGAGCAACCCCGGCGCTTCGAAGCGCTCATGGGCGCCCAGATCGACGCCTCCGAGCGCACGGCGCGAGCCTTTGGAGCAAGCGACGCTGGCGAGATCCTCCGCGGTCTCCACGCGCAGAGCGCGGCGCTGCGCGCCCTGGGTGAGGCGGCTGGCGCGGCGATCGTGTCCGGTGAGTTGACGCGCGCGGCCGCTACGCTGGACCCCGATCAGGAAGTCTGGCTACCCGCCGGTGCCGGCGGCGGCGACGTGCTACTGCGCTACCTGCGTGCTGCGTCGACGGCCCCGCCTCCGTCTGCTATCGAGCGCTCCGCGCAACGACTATCTCTTTCCCTGGGTGCCCGTGGCGTTCACCGTCGCGAGGATTGAGCGGCCCGGGCTGACGAACAATGAGTCAAGGTTCACGATTTCCAGGCTTCTACAAGCTGTCCATCGACGAGCGCCGTGAGCGCGTCTGCCAGGCCGCCGGCCTCGAGCCCGCTGAGCTCAACGAGGCGCTCACCAGCGGCGGCTTGGATCCCGACACCGCGGACAAAGTGGTGGAGAACGTGCTCGGGATCTACGGCTTGCCCTTCGGCGTTGCGCTGAACGTGCGGGTGAACGGCACCGACCGGCTGGCTCCGATGGTCGTGGAAGAGCCCAGCGTGATCGCCGCCGCCTCCAACGCGGCCAAGATGATTCGCGCGGGCGGCGGCTTCGAAGCCCAGATGGTCGAGGACCTGATGATCAGCCAGGTCCAGCTCTACGACGTACCCGATCGCATTGCTGCCGTGCGGAAATTGGAGGCGCACCGCAAGGAGCTCCTGGAACTCGCCGCGACTGCGGCAGGCGGACTGATCGCCCGCGGCGGAGGCCCCAGAGAGATCGAAGTGCGCGACCTGGGGGAGGGCTGCGTGGTCGTCCACCTGTTGGTCGACTGCCGCGACGCCATGGGCGCCAACCTGGTCAACGGCATGGCCGAACAGATCGGCCCCCGCGCCGCCGAGCTGGCCCAGGGCAAGCTCGGCCTGCGCATCCTGAGCAACCTCTGCGATCGCCGCCGAGTGCACGTTCGCTGCCGGGTCCACTCGAAGGCCCTCACCTTGTCTCGTGGCGGGCGCGTGGTGGTTGCCGGCGAGCAGGTCCTCGACGGCATCGTTCAGGCTTCTCGCTTCGCCGAGCTGGATCCGTACCGGGCGGCGACTCACAACAAGGGCATCATGAACGGCGTGGACGCGGTCGTCCTCGCCACTGGCAACGATTTCCGCGCGGTAGAGGCCGGCGCCCACGCCTACGCGGCGCGCAGCGGGCGCTACGCGCCCCTCGCCGTGTGGCGGCGGGACGGCGAAGACCTGATCGGCGAACTCGAGATGCCGCTCGCGTTGGGCATCGTCGGCGGGACCCTGCGGGTACATCCGGTGGCGCGGATGGCGCTGGGGTTGATGCGCGTCGCGTCGGCGGCGGAGCTCAGCCAGATCGCAGCGAGCGTAGGCCTCGCGTCGAACCTCGCTGCGCTCCGTGCCCTGGCCACCGAGGGCATCCAGCGAGGTCACATGTCGCTCCACGCGAGGAGCGTCGCCATCGCGGCGGGAGCCTCGGGGGACGAGGTCGAAGTCGTCGCGCAGACCATCGCCACGGCGGGCCAGATCAACGTCGACGCCGCAGAGCAGGCCCTCGCGAGGATTCGCCAGGCGTGACGTACCGGCGTGCAGCGCTGGTCGGCGCCACGGTGATGGCCTGCTACGCCTGTTCTCCGTACGGAAGCGGAGTGACCCGCATCGTCGATGGTCGAACACAACACGGTCGCTACATCCCCGTCACCGCCTACGCGGACTACGCGCTCGGGTCCTACATGGAAGCAGCAGGCGAACCGGAGCAAGCAGAGAACGCGTACATCCGCGCCCTGGCCGACGACCCGGACAGCCCTGAGATGTGGACACGTCTCGGAGCGCTCCGCTGCCGCCGACAGCCACTGTCGGGCATGCCTGCGCTCGACCGAGCCGTTGACCTCGCGCCGGAGTACGAACCTGCATGGCGAGCCAAGGCCGCGTGCTACCTCGCTGCAAAGCGCCTCGGAGACGCGCAAGCAGCCGGAGAAAAGGCGGTCCGCCTCGATCCGGAGCAAGAGCACGGCACGCTGCTGCTCGCGCGGATCTACGAGGCGCAGGGCAAGGTCGCTGACGCGCGCCGCTGGCTCAATGGCTGGGTGGTGCTGCACCCCAGCTCCGACATCGCCTGGACTGCGCTGCTCGAGTTGGCCGAGCGCACCAGTGATCCGGTCGATCGGCAGCGCGCCCAGCGGGCGCTGCGCGTGCATCAAGACCCGCTGCGCGCACCGGCGCTGGCGCTCGAGCAGGGCAAAGCGGACCAGGACGACGCGCTGGACGTGGCGATTGCCGATGGAGATCTGGACGCCGCCCGACGAGCCTGCGTCGCCCTGCACTTACCCGCGGTGGAGATCGCAGTGCGCGCCTACCTGCGCGGAAACACTCATCTCGCCCAGGAACAGGCTCGCCTCGTTCTGGGCGCGGATCCGAGCAACGCCGACGCTCGCGTCTTGCTCCTGCTGCTGGGCGACGCGGCTGCGTCCGCCGACCTGTATGCGAAGCCCGACGCGCTGAGTCCGCGAGTGCGCGCCTTGCTCGACGCCGAGCTCGCTCGCTACTCCGAGTAGCCGGGGCGTCCGCCTCCCCCTACTTGGAAGAGGCAGGCGCGGGTGAGGCGCTGGCGCCAGGTGCAGCGGAGGGCGCCGCCGAGGTCGAGGGCGCCGCCGAGGTCGAGGGCGCAGCGGCGGACGAGCCTGGCGCTGCCCTGGCCGCGCGATGGTGGATCACCAGCTCGAGTTCCAGCGCTTGCCCCGCCTTGATTTCGATGTCCCTTCCCACGGATTCCATGGTCGGCGGGAGCAGCGCGTTGATCTTGACCTTGCCCACGGGGATCCCCTGGATCTCGAAGCGCCCCTGCTCGTCGGTGACGTCGTGGGTCGGGTACTGCAAGACGAACACCGCCGCGGTGGAGAAAGGATGGGAGGTGTCGACCAGCTTGTAGCTACGTGGGTGCTCTGGTGTCAGCGTCACGCCTTCCTGGTGAGGCGGCGCCACGAACAGTACGCCCATGCGGTTGGGACGCAGCTCCGGTATGTAGGTCGAGTCGTCCCCGCTGGTGATCTCGAGCTGCTGACCAAACGTCAGCGCCAGGGTCTGGGTGCCCCAAGAGCACCCCTTACCGGTGACCTTCACCAACTTCTGCTTCTCTGGCAGGTATCCCTGATAGCCCGTCACGGCGACCAGAGCGTCCACCAGGGCACCGCTCTCCCCCACCCGGAACTGCTTGCCATGGACCGCACGCGCCGACTCGCAGTTCGGTGTGAACTCGGCTTCGACATCCGCCTCCGCAGGTGGATCGCCCTCCACGCGCACGACGCCTTTCACGCTGCCCGTTGGTCCGGAGTAGGGCGGCAGTCCTTTAGGATTCAAGGACTTGGCGACGAGCTCCGGATCCAGGCCCCCCTGGGCGCTGGGAACGGCGCTCGGGCTGGGCGCTGGCTTGTCGGTGTCGTCGCAACCGAGCGCGATCACAGCCGCTATCAGCAAAATTGCCTGTGGAAACAACGGTGCACTTGATGTGGGAGGGAAGCTCACTTCGTGATGTCTCGTAGGAGGTGAGTCGGCTTCGGATCCGACTGGTTCTTGGGCTTACAACAGGACGGGGCGAGCTGTCTTCCCCGGGATCTCCCCAAGCCTACGGGGCGCGCAGGATTCGCGCCGACCGCGGGCAAGGGCAGCGCCGATCAGGGCGCGAACGGACAAGATTGCACCCTCAGCGCAGCGCACCGGCCACTCGAGCACAGGTGCCCGGAGGGTGATGGCTCTCACGGCGGGAAATACCGCCATTTATCGCAGCCGCGTCTGCACTGGACGGGCTGAGGAACGCAACGAAAATTTGCAGCCGTACGGTCGTGCATGGGTTTCCTGCCCCAGGTCGGTCGTGTAAGGTCGCTCGGCTCGCCAAAGAACTGTCGAGAAAGGATCTTCGAGGAATGAACACTCGCCGAGATACATTGGTCGTTGCCCTGCTGGTGATGGGCAGCCTGCTTGCGTGCAAGAAGAAGGAAACTCCCGCTCCCGTAACCGAGGACCCGGTTGCCACGACCACCGCCACGGCGACCGCCTCCGCGGCGCCCGCTCCTGCCAAGACATTCAAGGTCGGCGAGGAAGCCACCCAGCTGGACTACAAGATCAAGGTCAGCGAGGTGAAGCAGTGCACCCCCCGCTACTACGAGAAAGCATCGCTCAAGAAGGCAGGGCACCGCCTGATCGCCGTCGAGATGACCATCGAATCGATCAGCGACAAGCCGTTCACCCCTGGCACGTACGCCATGAAGATCGTCGACGACGAGGGACTGACCTACAAGTACAGCTTCCGCGGCAAGTGTGAGCCTCGCCTGCAGACCGGCAGTCTGAACAAGGGTGAGAAGGTCAAGGGCTGGGTCACCTTCGAGGTGGGCGACAAGGCCAAGGGGCTGAAGTTCGCTTATGACCACACGACGTTCATCGGTCCCAAGCAGAACGTGAAGTTCGACTTGGGCGACGTCCCCGCCAAGTAAGCCAAATCTCGCGCCAGTGGAGGCGCGAACCGAACAACGTCCTGCAGGGCCGTCGCTATTGTGCGCGGCCCTGCATTGCTTCGTAGCAGGGTCGGGCCAGGCTCGAATAAGCTCCGACGGCTCGCCAAGCCGTTCTCGAAAGGAGCGTCGAGCATGAACACTCGTAGAGACACACTCGTCCTTGCCCTAATCGTGATTGGGGGTCTGCTCGCCTGCAAGAAGAAGCAGGAGGAGACTCCGGTCGCTACCGAAGACCCAATAGCGACCGCCACCGCAACCTCGACTGCAACCGCTGCCCCAGCCGCCGACAAGGTGTTCAAGCTGGGAGAAGAAGCGACGCAGCTCGACTACAAGATCAAGGTCAGCGAGGCGAAGGAATGCAAGCCGCGCTACTACGAAAAAGCGCAGCTGAAGAAGGCTGGCCATCGCTTGATCGCCGTGGAGATGACCTTCGAGTCCATCGCGGATCAGCCCGTCACGCCGGCGACCTACAACATGAAGATCGTCGACGACGAGGGCCTCACCTACAAATACAGCTACATGGGTGGCTGCGAGCCGCGCCTGCAGAGCGGCAGCCTGAACAAGGGTGAGAAGGCGAAGGGCTGGGTCACCTTCGAAGTCGGCGAGAGCGCGAAGGGACTCAAGTTCGCCTACGACCACACCACCTTCATGGGGCCGAAGCAGAACGTGAAGTTCGACATCGGCGAGGTCTCGGCAGCCAAGTAACGCCGAACTTTTCCGCTTTGCGACGCCGTTGCTAGAACCTGGTGGGAGCGGCATGAGCATCGAGGAAACCAACGGCAGCGCGCGTCCCAACCGGGCGCGCGCTCTGGTTTGTGGGCTGCTCGCCCTGAGCGCGACAGCCTGCAAGTCGAAGCCCGAGCCGAGCCCCATCGAGCCTCCCCCGGACGCCGGTCCTGCGGAGAAGCTCGCGCCGGAAAGCTCGGCCGAAGCCAACGACGTCGGCGGAAAGCCTCGCGGAATCGGACAGGTCGCGCACGCCCCGAGCTACGAGATGACAGTCCTCGGCGCGAAGACGTGTCCGCCCCCTGCGTGGCACCACGTCAAGACCGGCTACACACGCCTCGGGGTAGAGGTGGAGATCCGGGGCAAGTCCACCAAGCAGCCGGTCCCCGCGAACCCGTTCTATGCCCGACTGGTGGATCCCGAGGGAAAGGCGTATCGGCCAGTCTTCGGCGGCTGCGAGCCCGACCTGCGCCACGAGCCGCTGGAGGCGGAGGACACCGTACGCGCGTTCGTGACCTTCGAGATCCCCGAAGCGGCGGGTCGCATGCGCTTGCGCTACGAGCCGCAGCTCAAGGCTCCAGAGGCTCTGGAGTTCGATCTGGGGTCCTCACCAACGACGGCCGACTCGGCGAAACCCTGAGCTCACGAGCCAGCAAGGGCCGCCCGGCGATGCAGGGCAGCCCTCGAGGCTGGTTTGGTTGGGGGTGAGGGTGTCGCGCTTCAAGGCGCAGCGACTGCACCCACGGCCATCGCCAGCGGCGTGCCTGGCGCGATCCCCAGCGCCAGCACCAAGAACCCAGCGATGACCAGCGCGCCCGTCACCAGGCCCGAGCGCATCGGCACGGCGAGCGGAGCGCCAGGCGCGGGCTCCCGGAAGTACATGAACACGATCACCCGCAAGTAATAGTAGGCGCCCAGCAAGCTGTTGAGCAGACCGAGCACCGCGAGCAGGTAGAGCTCGCTGTCGATTGCCGCGCGGAACACGTATAGCTTGCCGAAGAAGCCGGCGGTGGGGGGCATGCCGGCGAGCGATAGCAGGAACACCGTGAACGCCAGAGCCGCCGCAGGGTGGCGCTTGCCCAGGCCCGCGAGGTCCTCGTAGCTCACCGCCTCGGCGCCTCGGCTGCCGCACAGAATCAGCGCACCGAAGGCACCCGCCGTCGACACGGTGTAGGTCAGCAGATAGAACATCACGCTGGCCTGGCCCTCGGCGGGAGCACGCATGGTCGCCACCAAGCCGACGAGCACGTACCCAGCGTGGGCGATCGAGGAGTAAGCGAGCATGCGCTTGACCGACTCCTGACGACCGGCAATCAAGTTGGCGACGGTCATCGTCAGGATGGCGAGGAACGCCAGCACCGGCGGCCAGCCAGTACCCCAGCTCATCAAGCGCTCGTCTCCGAAGCTGGTCAGCAGCACTCGCATCATCACGGCGAACGCCGCGGTCTTCACCGCCACTGCCATGAAGGTCGTCGCTGGCGTCGGAGCGCCCTCGTAGGCGTCGGGAGTCCACATGTGGAATGGCACCGCGCTGACCTTGAACGCCAGACCCGCCAGGTTGAGGACGAGCCCAAGCACGATCAGCGCCGCGTTCACCTTGCTGTCGGGCTGACCGATGCTGGCGACCGCGTCGCCGATCCCCTTGAGATCGGTGTGCCCCGTCGCGCCGTACAACAGCGCGGCACCAAACAGCATCAGCGCAGCAGCGAAGCTGCCGAGCAGGAAGTACTTGAGGGACGCTTCGGCGGCGCGGGGGCTACCCCGGCGCAGCCCGATCAGGGCGTACACGCCGAGACTCATGGTCTCCAGGCCGATGAACAAGCTCAGCAGATCCCCCGAAGCCGCCAGCACCTGGGCACCGAAGGTGGCGAGGATGACCAGCGGGAAGAACTCACCGCGGTCGATGCGGTGCTCAGGCAGGTACCCGCCTGCCAGCAAGGCGGCGAAGGCGCCGCCCAGACACAGCACGAAGCTCATGAAGAGCGCGACGCGATCCATCACCAGCCAGGGCTCGAGGAGCTTCAGCTCCGGGAGGTTCGCGGGTCCAACCATCCAGACCGCGACGCTCAGCACCGCCCCAGCGAACAGGATCACCGCGGCGCCGAGGCCCAGCTCACCGCTGCGACCCGCGCCAGCGTCCACGATGTGTTCGGTGCCGTGCAGCTCCTTGTCGATCTGAGGCTTGCCGAAAGCCTCAGCGAGCATCAGGAGCAGCGCGCCAAAACCAACCGCCAGCAGGGGCGAGAGAGGGAACAGCAGATTCATTGTGCGCTCTCCTTGTCGAGCGCGGCGGTCGCGCCCTCAGGAGCCTCTTGTTGTTTCTTCGGATCCTCGGGGTAACCCGAGCTCAGGGCTCCGGAGAGCCGAGGGAGCAACACGGCGCGGTCCGGGTCGGTGTCCATCGCGTTGCGGAACTCACGAGTCGAGTCCATGAAGCGCGCCGTCACGCCGGATACGCTCGACTTCATGCGGTCGAGGAACAGGTTCGGGAACAGGCCCAGCACGAACACCATCGCGATCAGCGGCGCGAGGACCACGGTCTCGCGGATGTTCAGATCCTTGAGGTGCTTGTTCTTCGGGTTGGACAGCGGACCGAAGAAGGTCTTCTGCACCATGCTCAGCATGTAGACCGCAGCGAGGATCACGCCGAAGGCGGCCAGCCCTCCCTGGAGCTTGCCGTGGCTACCGAGCACGCTGGAGGTGAAGGAGCCCATGATCACCATGAACTCACCCACGAAGCCGTTGGTCCCGGGGACACCGATGCTGGACATCGTGATCAGGACGAAACATGCCGTGTAGATGGGCATCACCTTGGCGAGGCCACCGAACTCACTCACGAGACGGGTGTGCCGCCGGTCGTAGATCACACCGACCAGGATGAAGAGCGCGCCGGTGGAGATGCCGTGGTTGACCATCTGCAGCACGCCACCCGCGATGCCCGCCTCCGTTCCAGTGAACAAGCCCAGCATCACGAAGCCCAGGTGCGCCACCGAGGAGTAGGCGATCAGCTTCTTGATGTCCGACTGCTTCCACGCGACGAGCGCGGCGTAGAGGATGCCACCGCCGATGGCGACCCCAGCCAGGTTCGCGGCGGCCGCGTAGGCCGGCCCAGCGAACATACCCATGCAGAAGCGGATGTAGGCGTACGTTCCGAGCTTCAGCAGCACCGCCGCCAGGATGACCGAGCCACCCGTCGGCGCCTGGACGTGCGCGTCTGGTAGCCAGGTGTGCAGCGGGAACATCGGCACCTTGATCAAGAACGCCAGCGCGAATGCGGCGAAGCACAGGTAGGCCGCGGTCTTCGGGAGCACGAGCCGGCTCAGGGCGAGGTAGTCGAAGGTGACGTAGCCCGCCAGCTGCTCGTGGGTCCACACCATGTACAGGATGGCCGCGAGCATCATCATGCTGCCCGCCATCGTGTAGAGGAAGAACTTGTAGGACGCCTTGATCTTCTCCACGCCACCCCAGATGCCGATCAGGATCAGCATCGGAACCAGCATCAGCTCCCAGAACACGTAGAACAGGAACAGGTCGAGGCTCACGAACGCGCCGAGCATCGCTCCGTGCAGCAGCAGCAAGCTGAAGCACAGGTCCTTCGTGCGCTTCTTCAGGGAACCGAAGCTAGCGTATGCGGCGAGGGGCGTCGTGAAGGTGGACAGGATGACGAGCCAGACGCTGATACCGTCCACCGCGACGTGATAGCGAATGCCAAACCCTGGAAGCCACTCGCGCACGTACTGGAAGTGCCAGCCGTCGGTCATCGGCGCCTTGAGCAGCCACAGCGAGGCGATGAAGTCGACCCCGAGCACCACCATCGTCACGCGGCGCAGGAGCCTCGGCGACTGCCGAGGCATGAAGAGGATCGCGACCGCCCCAACGATGGGCAGGAACACGATGACGTTCAGCAGCTGATCCCACTCGACGGCGGGCGCCGCTGCGGTCTCGACAGCCTTCTCGGGCCACATCGAGCCGATGAACGCGGCCGCCAGGAGCCCTACCAGGCCGAGCGCGAAGCGCTCGAACTTGGACTCCCGACGCGGGATCAGCGCGCCCAGAGCGAACGCAGCCGCGTAGGGCCAAGCCTGGACCAAAGTGCTTGAGAGCGAGTTCACTGCGAGTCTCCCTGCGGAGCCGGATGGCCTGGCGGTAGCACCAAGTGCGGACGGCCTTGATCGTCTTGTTGAATCGCCATGTTGGCTGGAGCAGATCCAGGCGGCCGCTCGTCCTTCGGCCGCGCGACCTCGTACTCCCAGCTCGAGTGATGGCCGAAGGCGTCCTGCACCTCCAGACGAACGGTGCGGGCTGCGCCTCGTTCCAGGTTGAAGCTGGTGGTTCGGTTGTCGCCGAACTCATCCCCGGCATCGTACTGGAAGTCCCCGTCGCCCTGCTTGCTGCTCCAGCGGTAGCTGTAGCCCAGGCCAGGGGCCGCTTCCATGCGGTAGCTCCCGGTGCGATGGTTCTCGAACGGCTTCGCGTTCGCGTGGGGGGTGAGCATGAACCACCCCAGGCACGCAGTGCCCAGCACCATGGCGGCAGCGTACGCCTGCACCCTGCCGGTCTGCGCGTAGCGCAGGACCGTGCCGGTGACCTGGACGATGCCGGCGGTGAGCCGAGCGACGATGCCATCGACGATCCACTTGTCTGCCCAGGTGAAGAACTCCGCGAGCGCGTCCACGGCGCCGATGAAGGTCTCCTCGTAGAACTCGTCGACCCACCACTTGTTCATCAGGAAGCGGTGCACCCCGGGTGCCTTCTCCGCGAGCTCCTGGGCGGGCTGACCGTTCTTGGAGATGTAGAAGAACCAGGCAATCCCGAGGCCGGCGAAGCCAACGAGCACTCCGGGAACCGCCAGGGTCAGCATCAGGTGGTGCTCTGGGTCAGCGCTCTTGACGCCACTGGCGGCGACCTTGAACACCGGCTCGAGCCAGTGCTCGAGAGCGTGCAGGTGCAGCAGTGGTGCGTTCAAGAAGCCGGCGACCGCAGCGAGCGAGGCCAGAACCACGAGCGGTAGCGTCATCTGCCAGGGAGACTCGTGGGGCGTCGGCCCCTCGCGAGCCTCGTCTGGATCGAAGTGGTGGTGATCGTGATCGTCGTGATGGTCGTCCCCGTGGGCGTCATGCGCGTGCGGGTCCACCCAGTTCTTCACGATCTTCCAGCCCTTGAATTCTCCGTGGAAAATTCGGAAGTAGAGCCGGAACATGTAGAAGGCGGTCATCACGGCGCCCAGCAGGCCCATCCCGTAGATCACCTTGCCGGCCCACGTCGGCCAGGTGGCCAGCCCCGGGTAAGCCGCGCGCACCGCATCGGGGGCGGTGACGCCCTGGGTATAGGCCATGTACAGGATCTCGTCCTTGGACCAGAAGCCAGCCAGCGGGGGGATGCCCGCAATGGCGATGCAGCTGATCAGGAAGGTCCAGTGGGTGAGCGGCATGAACGCCTTCATTCCGCCCATGTTGCGCATGTCCTGGCTGGCGTCGGTGTCGTGGATGCGCGCGTGCATCGCGTGGATCACCGAACCTGCGCCGAGGAAGAGGCACGCCTTGAAGAAGGCATGGGTCATCACGTGGAAGAAGCCCGCCGTGAAGGCACCGACGCCGGTGCCGATGAACATGTACCCGAGCTGACTCACGGTGGAGTACGCGAGCACCTTCTTGATGTCGTTCTGGACCAGAGCGATCGTCGCGGCGAGCAGAGCGGTGAACGCGCCTACCAGCGCGATGACGAGCATCGCAGTGGGCGCCATCACGAAGACGCCGGACATGCGACACATCAGGTAGACACCCGCCGTCACCATCGTTGCAGCGTGAATCAGCGCAGAGACAGGTGTCGGACCCGCCATGGCATCCGGCAACCAGACGTAGAGCGGGAACTGAGCGCTCTTTCCGGCGCAGCCCAGGAACAGGAACAACGCCACCAGCGTGGAGCGATCCGCGTACCGCGGTCGGCTCAACCACTCACCGAAGCTGCCGAGGTAGTGGGCAATGGGAACGTCCTGTCCCAGGGGCCAGATCTGGGTCTTCGCCGCCAGCCCCGAGGCTCCAGCCTCGATGCCAGCCCAGTCGAGCGCCCCGGTGTAGCTGAGCAGCAGGCCCATCGCGCATAGCAGCCCGAAGTCACCGATGCGGTTGGCGATGAACGCCTTCTTTCCCGCTGCGGCGTTGGCGTCCTCATGGAACCAGAAGCCAATGAGCAGGTAGCTGCAAAGGCCCACGCCTTCCCAGCCCACGAACAGAATGGGCAAGCTGTCGCCGAGGATCAGAACCAGCATCGAGAAGATGAACAGGTTCAGGTAGGCGAAGAACCGATAGTAGCCAGCGTCCTCCTCCATGTACTTGGAGGAGTAGAGGTGGATCAGGAAGCCGACGCCCGTGACGATCAGGCTCATGGTGGAGTTCAGCGCATCCAGGCTGAACTTCACCGAGAGCGTCGGACGAGCGTTGGGAGTGTCGAGTGACAGCCACTCCCACGCGGTCCAGCTGAAGCGTACCGCGTGCTCACCATGGCCCTGAGCCGAGTGCAGCATGAAGAACGCAGTCACCGCGGCGAGGAAGGCGCCACCAACGGCGCTCAGCGCCATCAGCGTGACGCCTTGGCGACCGAGGCGCTTGCCGAAGACGCCGTTGATGAAGGCGCCGATCAGCGGCAAGCCGAGGATGACCGCGAGCAGCGTGAAGTCTTGATCCGGGAAAACAACTTGGAGCGTGTGCATGGTCTCGAGTTGCCCGCGTCAGTGGCGCAAAGCGTCTGCCTCGTCACTCTGGACCGAGGAACGCAACCGGTAGAAAGCGATGACGATCGCCAACCCCACGGCAGCCTCGGCTGCCGCTACGGCGATCACGAAGAAAGCGAAGACGTTCCCGGTCATGTTCCCGACGTGGACGCGGTTGTAGGCGACCAAGGCGAGGTTGACCGAGTTCAGCATCAGCTCGATGCACATCAGCTGAACCAGCACGTTCCTGCGCACCAAGAAGCCAACGGCGCCGATCGAGAAGATCAGCCCCGAAAGCATCACGTAGTGCTCGAGTACGTTTCCGAGCAGATTCAATGTGCACCGTCCTTCCGAACTCCGGTGTCTACCTGGGCGGCGACATCCCGAGGATGTGCCGGGCCACCGAAGTACTTGCCCTTCGGCAGGGCACGAGGCTTGTCGACGCGCACGGCCTTGCCGCGCGCGATGGCGATCGCGCCGATGGCGGCTGCGATGAGCAACGCCGTCGCCAGCTCGAAGGGCACGATGCCCTGGGTGAAGAGCTGTCCGCCGACCGCCTCCACGTCACCGTGCCCCGGCATCGCCTTGGCGAACACGGTTGGCGTCGGCCCGCCCTTGGCGAGCAGGAACAGCGCTCCCGCTGCGAGCAGCGCCATCAAGCCGCCGGCGAACGCGCGTGAGATCTGGGCCTTGCCCGCCTCGACGTCCGTCCGCGCGTCTGGGCCGAGGACCATGATCACGAACACGAACAGCACCACGACCGCGCCCGCGTAGACCATCAACTGAATTGCCGCGAGGAACTGTGCATCCAGCTTCAGAAACAGTCCCGCGATACCGAGGATGGTCGCCAACAGGCCCACCGCGCTGCGGATTGGGTTGTGCGAAGTGACGGTACCGAGCGCGCCGACCAGGGCGACCAAGGCACACACCACGAAGAAGAGATTTCCAGCCATGTGATGACTCCGTTCCGGTCCCTTACTCGGCCGCCCGACGGTCGCTCACGAGCCAGCCGAGCTCCCCCGTCTGGTTCTTGCCGCCGGTCTGCACGTAGTCCTCGAAGTGCTTCCGGAACTTGCGGATGAAGGCCAGCATGGGCGTGGCCGCACCATCGCCAAACGCGCAGATGGTATTGCCGGTGATGTTGGACGCGATCTCGTGAACTCGATCGAGCTCCTCCAAGGTCGCAGTGCCCTGCACGACCTTGTCGAAGATGCGCTCGAGCCAGCCACACCCCTCGCGGCAGGGCGTGCACTGCCCGCACGACTCGTGCTTGTAGAAGTGGATCAGGTTCTGACAGGCGAGGACCGGGTCAGCTCGATCACTGAGCACGATGGCGCAACATGTGCCGAGCATGTTGCCGGTGCGGCGATAGGTGTCGACGCCCATCGGCAGGTCAAGGACGCTCTTGCCGTTGTAGGGGGCGAAGCGCTCATCACCGTCGACATTGACGATCTCGTCCTCGAGCATGATCGGACAGGAAGATCCGCCGGGAATCACACCCAGCAGCGGGCGGTCGTCCAGGATTCCGCCGCCCAGGTCATAGATCAGCTCGCGCAGCGTCAAGCCGACGGCAGCCTCGTAGACGCCGGGGGTCTTGACGTGTCCGCTGACCCCGAACAACCGCGCTCCGCCATCATTGAAGGCGTGTAACTCGCTGAGCTTCGAGAACTCGTCGCCGCCCACCTCGAAGACCGAGGGCATGATCGCGATGGTCTCGACGTTGTTCACCGTGCTCGGCATCCCGAACACACCATATTGCGCGGGGAAAGGTGGCTTGAGCCGCGGCTCGCCCCGCCGCCCCTCGAGGGAGTTGATGAGCGCCGTCTCCTCACCGCAGATGTACGCGCCAGCGCCGGTGTGGACGTAGACCTGCATCGGCCAGTCCTTGCCGAAGGGCTTTTCCCCGAGGTAACCCTTGGCGCGAGCCTCCTCGATCGCTGCCCAGAGCCGCGCCTTGGACAGGTGCAGCTCATCGCGCACGTAGATGTACGCGGCGTGGGCGCCGATCCCGTAGCCCGCGATGATGCACCCCTCGATCAAGGCGTGCGGATTCATCTCCATGATGGTGCGGTCCTTGAAGGTCCCGGGCTCACCTTCGTCGGCGTTCACCACCAGGTAGTGCGGCTTCTCGCCTGGCGGCGGCATGAAGCTCCACTTGGTTCCAGCATCGAAGCCTGCGCCACCACGACCACGAATGTGCGCAGCCTTGGCCTCCTCGATGACCTTCTCGCGAGTCATCGAGAGCGCCTTGCGCGCGCTCTTGTAGCCCCCGCCTTGCTCGTACAGGTCGAGCTTCCAGCCGTCGGGTTTGCCGTAGTTCTTGGACAGGTACTGGGTCTGCTTCAGCATCCGGACCTCACCCCTCGTACATCAGGCGGTCGAGGATTCGATCGACCTGCTCGATGCTGAGGTTCTCGTAGTAGTCCTTGTCGACCTGCATCATCGGCGCGGTGCCGCACGAAGCCAGGCACTCGGCGGTACGCAAGGTGACGCGGCCGTCTTTGGTCGTTTCCCCACAACGGACGCCAAGCTTCTTCTCGCAGTGAGCGAGGATCTGATCGGAGCCGCGCAGCGCACAGGACAGCGTGCGGCAAACCCACACTTGGTGCTTGCCTGGCTTGTGCTGGTTGAAGAGGGTGTAGAAGGTGACGACGCCTTTGACGTGCGCCGAGGAGAGCTCCAGGCGTTCCGCGACGAACTGAATGACGTCCTCGTTCACCCAGTTCTCGTTGGCTTCCTGACACAAGTGCAACGCTGGAATACAGGCCGCCATCTTGTTCGGGTAGCGCTCGAGAATGCTTTGAAGCTGGCGCTCCTGCTCCTCGTTCAGGGCGAATGCCATGACTTGTTCAATCCTGTCGTCGATGGTGTTGGCCGGTGACCGCCACCTGCTCCCGTGCTCTGGTCGGAGATCGGGGTCGGGGGAGCTGGTGTCGAGCCGAGTAGAGCTTGGTGTGGAAGCCGTACGCGGCGATGAACTCACGTCGAGTGACGCGACTGGGGATCTGGTTGCGCCGGGCGGGCGCGCTTCGCTCCGTCTCGGGGGCGAATCTGGAAAACGAGGTCTGCCGCGAAGGGCGCGATCAGATAAACGATTTGGCTCGAAAGACGGTCCCTGTGGCCAGGGCGAGCGCACCGTAGTGAGGTGCCAAGTCGGGTGTCAAGAGCGCTGAAAGGCTCCCAACCAAGGTCCGACGCGGGTCTCGTATCTGGTGTTCGCGAGGCGCTCCCCCGCTGCCCGGAGCGCCGAGGGAAAGCTGGCGTGACCGTCGCGCCACGACTGCCGAGAAACCGTTTGCCCCGAGCAGCGCTCATGAGCGCTGGCAACTTCCGCGCGAAACGACGCGCTGTAGGCTTGAGTCTCGGGTACTTAGCCGTGTAGGCTGGCGCCCTCGCTGAACCAGCGACAATGGAGGTAGGGCCGAGTGTTTTGTCCGAACTGTGGGACGCAGAACGAGGATAGTGCGAACAGCTGCGTCAAGTGCGGTTTCAACCTGAAGGGCTCTGCGGCGCCCAAGTTCAAGGGCACCATGCTGATGATGAACGCCCCGCAGATCCCCAAGCCTGGGGAAGCGGCGGCGCCACCAGCACCTGGTGGAGCTCCTGCAGCACCAAAGCCCAAGCTCAAGGGCACGATGCTCGGCGTCGCGCCACCGTCTGCCGGTGGCGTCGCGCCGCCGGAGGCCCCAGCGGCTCCGCCGCCACCTGCCCCCGAGCCGCCCGCGCCCCCTGGTGGCGGAGTCAATCCGCTGGGCGGAACGATGGTCGCGGACATGAGCCCAGTGGGTGATGTCTCGCCCCCGCCAGCCCCGCCTGGTCCGGACGCGGGCGGTGGGTTCCCGCCCCCTGGCGGTGCGCCGGACATGGGACCGCCACCCGGTGGTCCAATGGGCGGACCGCCGCCCGGTGGTCCAATGGGCGGACCGCCGCCCGGTGGTCCAATGGGCGGACCGCCGCCCGGTGCGCCCATGGGCGGACCGCCGCCAGGCGCGCCCATGGGCGGACCGCCACCAGGTGGTCCCATGGGCGGACCGCCGCCCGGTGGTCCCATGGGCGGACCGCCGCCCGGCGCGCCCATGGGCGGACCGCCACCAGGCGGACCCATGGGCGGACCGCCGCCAGGCGCGCCCATGGGCGGACTGCCACCAGGTGGCCCATGGGCGGACCGCCACCAGGCGGTCCGATGGCAGGTCCCATGGGCGGAGCGATGGCTGGCATGAACCAGATGGCTGGTGGGGACGACATCAAGAAGCAGGCGACGACTTGGTTGATCCTGTCGTGTGTCTCCTTCTGTGGTTGCGGCATCTTCGCCGCCGTGCCGATCTTCTTCGCCTGGAAGGCGAAGCAGGCAGCCGACGCTGGGAACGCCCAGGAGTTCCAGGACAAGGTCAAGATCGCCAAGATCTGCGTCTACATCGCAGCTGGTCTGCTGGTGCTCAACATCGTGCTGAACGTGCTCGGCGCCCTCATGCGCTGAGCGCGCCCCGCGGCAGCCACGCGCGCGGACTCGTCGAGTCCGCGCGTTTTGCTTTTGTCCACCCCGAGTTGCGGTGCCTGGAGTTCGGCGGTAGTCGACTCAGGTGCAAGCCGAGGTCACGGGGACGGCAGCGCCGAGCGCGCCTTCGCGCTCCTACAAGGAGTGGGCCGTACGCATCCTCCTCTGGACGTTCGTCGTCGGTCCGCTCTTGTTGAGCCTGGTCACCGACTTCGTGGCCTGCCCGTCCGCGCGCTATTTCGGGCAGCCTTGCCCCGGCTGCGGCCTGACCCGCGCCACCATGGCAGCGCTGCACGGACACATCGGGGAGGCCTTCCACCTCCACCCGCTTTTTTTCCTCGCGGCACCGTTTCACGTAGGCGCGCTGGTTTACGGAACCTACCTGCTGCTCGCCCCACCGCGCCTACAGCCGAAGCAACCCTCGCTCTTCGCTTGGGGCAAGCGCATTGGCCAGTCCTATATCGTGATCTCGGTGCTGCTGATCCTGCTCTGGATCGCGCGCATGTTCGGCGCCTTCGGCGGCCCAGTCCCCGTAGGCGCCAAGGCCGCGCACGAGTGGCACGAGTCAGGACAGGCGCTTTAGTTCTGCGCGGCAACACTCCGAGCCGAGCGCCGGGGCTGGGCGAAGCACCGCCCGCGATCGCTGCTCTCAGACGTTGAACCGGAAGTGGATCACGTCCCCATCGCGCACGACGTAGTCCTTGCCTTCGATCGCCAGCTTGCCGGCCTCACGACACTTCGCCTCGGAGCCGAGCTTGATCAGGTCCTCCCACCAGATGACCTCCGCCTTGATGAAGCCACGCTGGAAGTCGCTATGGATGGCCCCAGCCGCCTCGGGTGCCGTGGCGCCCTTGCGCACCGTCCAGGCACGGCACTCCTTCTCGCCAGCGGTGAGGAACGTGAGCAGCCCGAGCAGCTCGTAGCCCGTGCGGATCACCTGATTCAGTCCTGGCTCCTTCAGCCCGACGCTCTCGAGGAACTCGGGGCGGTCCGCTGGCTCGAGCTCCGCGATCTGCTCCTCGAGCTGCGCGCAGATCGGGATCACCTTCGCGCCCTCGGACTCGGCATACGCCCGTAGCTTCTGCAGGTGGGGGTTCGCGTCCAGATCCGACAGCGAGGCTTCGTCGACGTTGGCCACGTAGAACACGGGCTTGCTCGTCAATAGCTGCATATCCCTGAGGATACTCGTCTCGGTCTCTCCCTCGACCTTGAATGAGCGCGCCGGCTTGCCCTCGTCGAGGTGCTTGGCGAGCGCTTCGCACACCACGATGGCAGCCTTCTCCACCGCGTCGCCGCCCTTGGACTGACGGCGTGCTCGATCGAGGCGCTTGGTCACCGTGTCCATGTCCTTCAGCGCCAGTTCCGTATGGATCGTCTCGATGTCGTCCACGGGGCTGACCTTGCCCTCGACGTGCACCACGTTCTCGTCTTCGAAGCAGCGCACGACGTGAGCCACCGCGTCGACCTCGCGGATGTGCGAAAGGAACTGGTTGCCGAGGCCTTCACCCTTCGAGGCGCCGCGCACCAGTCCCGCGATGTCCACGAACTGAATCGTCGTGGGCACCTCGCGTTGCGTCTTGTAGATGACGCTGAGTTGCTTCAGTCGCTCGTCGGGTACTGGCACCACACCGACATTCGGCTCGATGGTGCAGAACGCGTAGTTCGCCGCCTCCGCCTTGGCGGTGCTGAGGGAGTTGAAGAGCGTGCTCTTGCCGACGTTCGGCAGGCCAACGATGCCGCAGGAAAAGCCCATGGGGGCGGGGCTCTACACCCGAGGCGCAGCCAAGTCGAGCACGGGCTGCCCCACGGCGTTTCTCACCCCCGAAAATCCCGCGAGAACTCCCGGGCGCGCCACGGAACCTGGTAGCGCCTTCGCCGGTCGCACACCCCCTTGCGACTCCGCGTGCGGAGTGAGACTCCAGACTCTCGGTCCTCACGCCAGGGGAACCACCTGGGGTTTTGGGGGCGAGGAGCGGGGGTTTCAGGCCGAGCGCACCGGGGCTTCACCACTGGTCTCACCCGCGCGCTGTGATACGGTCTGCCGCCCGGGCCGCTACGGAGCCCGACTACATAGTTGAGGCTCGCCCGCGCGGGCCTAGCGTCGTCAGCAGGAGAACAGCATGGACCTATCGTTCACCCCCGAACAGGAGGCGTTCCGCAGCGAGGTTCGCGAGTGGATCGCCCAGGCGATGCCGCCCCACATCGCGACCAAGGCCAACCACGACGGTGCGTTCTCCAACGCCGAGGTGATGGAGTGGCACAAGGTGCTCGCAGCCAAGGGCTGGGTCGCGCCGCACTGGCCCAAGGAGTTCGGCGGGCCCGGCTGGGACGCCACCCAGCGCTACATCTTCGGCCAGGAGCTGGAGCTCGCCGGGACTCCGCAGCTCTCCCCGTTCGGACTCAGCATGGTCGGTCCGTTGATCATGCAGTTCGGCAACGACGCGCAGAAGCAGCGCTTCTTGCCCAAGATCCTGAGCGGTGAGGAGGTGTGGTGCCAGGGCTACTCGGAGCCCAACGCGGGCAGTGACCTGGCCTCGCTAAAAACCCGCGCGGAAAAGAACGCTGCGGGCAACTACGTGCTCAACGGGCAGAAGACCTGGACCACGTACGCACAGTACGCCGACTGGATCTTCGTGCTCGCGCGCACGAACCCCGACGTCAAGCAGCAGGCCGGCATCAGCTTCTTCCTGGTGGACATGAAGACTCCGGGTCTGACCGTGAAGCCGTTCCTGACCACCGGCGGCACGCCCGCCTTCTGCGAGACCTGGTTCGAGAACGTCGAGGTCCCGAAGGAGAACCTGATCGGCCAGGAGAACATGGGCTGGACCTACGCCAAGGCGCTGCTCGGCCACGAGCGCACCCTGGTCAGCGGGGTGGGCATCAGCGCCCGCACCCTGCTGCGCACCAAGCGCCTCGCCAGGGAGATCCAGAAGGACGGCAAGCCGCTGCTCGAGGACGCGGGTTTCCGCGCGAAGATCGCGCGCTCGGAGATCAAGCTCGAAGCGCTACGCATGACCGTGCTCCGCTCATTGGCGAGCGCCCAGCTCGGCCACGCGCCTGGCCCCGAGAGCTCCATCCTCAAGCTGCGCGGCACCGAGCTCCAGCAAGAGACCATCGACCTCCTGATGGAAGTGCTCGGGCACGACAGCCTCACCTGGTTCAATCCCGAGGGCACCGTGAACCCCCGCGGGGAGTCGGCGCCGAGCATCTTCAACTACGTGCGCGCCGCGACCATCTACGCCGGCTCCAACGAGATCCAGAAGAACATCATCGCCAAGATGATCCTTGGCCTACCGAGCGCCTGAGGGAGACTGACCATGAACTTCGATCTGAACGACGACCAGAAGCTCCTCGTCGGTACCGTCGCGGACTTCTGCAAGAAGGAATCCACCGTGGAGCGCATGCGCAAGCTGCGCGAGACGGAGCTTGGCTACGCCAAGGAGACCTGGGCCAAGATGGGCGAGCTCGGCTGGCTCAGCGTGCTGTTCCCTGAGGAAATGGGCGGCCTCGGCGGCACCTTCACGGACGCGGCGCTGATCATCGAGCAGCTCGGCACGACGCTGGTTCCGGAGCCGTTCATCGCCTCCGTGGTGCTCGCAGGCCTGGCGATCCGCCACTCGGTGAGCGACGAGCAAGGCGCGGAGCTTCTGGCCTCGCTGATCGATGGCTCCGAGGTCTTCGCCCTGGCGTACACCGAAGCCCAGAGCCGCCACGACGTGGCCAACGTGACGACGCGCGCGGAAAAGACCGGCGACGGCTACAAGCTGACCGGGAAGAAGCGCTGGGTGCTCGCGGGGCACGGCGCGGACAAGCTCGTGGTCAGCGCGCGCACCTCTGGTGAAGCGCGGGACCGCGACGGCGTCTCTCTGTTCCTGGTCGACGCCAGCGCCGCTGGTGTGAAGCGCACCCGCGTCGAGATGATGGACGGGCACAAGGCGGCGATGATCGACTTCGACGGAGCGCCAGCGCAACTCCTCGGGGAAGCGGGCAAGGCAGTCGACGTGCTCGAGCGCGTGATGGACTACGGCGCGGCCGCCGCTTGCGCCGAAGGCGCCGGCATCATGCAGACGGTCCTCGGCATGACCCGGAACTACCTGTGTGAGCGCGAGCAGTTCGGCACCAAGATCGGCACCTTTCAGGCGCTGCAGCATCGCGCCGTCGACATGTTCGTCGAGACCCAGCTGGCCAAGAGCAGCGCCATCATGGCGATGATCAAGGCGGACGACCCGGATCCCGCCGAGCGCGCGCGCGCGATCAGCGCCGCCAAGTGTCAGCTCGCCCTGAGCGGTGGCTTCGTGGTGCGCCAGGGCACCCAGCTGCACGGCGGCATCGGCGTCACCGACGAGCACGACATCGGACTCTACTTCAAGCGCATGCACAGCCTGCTCACGCTGTTCGGAGACGAGGAGTTCCACACCCAGCGCTACGCCAGCTCCGACGCCTTCACGGCGCACGTGTGAGGCCACCGACGCGGCAAACCGAGCGCTGGCGCCCAAACGGGTTCCGGCGCTCTGCGCTTTTGTAAGCCTTTCTCGGTAGTTAGTGTCCGACCCATTCCCGGACGCGAAATTTCGGGCTCGTCTGACGCCCTGCGTCTAGACTCACCGCGTCATGAGTGGCTACGACACTGAAGCACTTACCGAAGGTCAGCTGGGCGCGCTGATCGAGATCATGTTCCTGGCGGCGTTCGCCGACGGCGAGTTCAGCGCTCAGGAACAAGACAATTTCCGCGAGGTAGTGAGTCGTCTCGGCGACTCGCGACTGACCAGCGACGTGCTGAGCGGACTCATGCTGCGCGCAGCGGTGCAGCTCGAGCGTGAGGGCCGCAGCGCTCGCCTGGCGGCGGCCCGCACCGAGCTTCAGGATCTGGACGCCCGTCGCATCGCGCTGGCCCTGGCAGCCGACGTCGCTGGAGCCGACGGCATCGAGAGCCGCGAGCGCGAGCAGCTCAAGGAGACGGCCAAGGCGCTGGAGATCAGCGACGCGGAGCTCGCGCGCCTCGTCGGTCAGGCCTGAGCGCCCGCCACCAGCGGGCTGTTTTCCGCGCAGCAATCAAGCAAGCTGCGCGATGAAGCGCCGAATCACCGCCGCGCTGTCGGGCGTATCTCGGGCCTCGCTGAGCAGACGCGCGGCGTCTAGCCCTTCGCTCTCGAGGGCGTCGACCCGCGCCTCGAGGTAGTCCTTCATTACCTCGCCGTCGACCTCGGGGTGGAACTGCACGCCCCACACCTGGGGCGCGAATTCCACGGCGGCGAACGGCTCGAGATCCGTCGTGGCGAGCACCTTCGCCTGCGTCGGCAGCTCCACGATGGAGTCGAGATGGGTCATGTTGGCCAAGAGCCGAGTGTCCGGCAGCAGGGGGTGAGGCGCGCTCACTCGCACCTCCACGCTGCCCATCTCACGGCCCCGTGGGTTGCGATCCACGCGCCCGCCCAGTGCCTGCCCCAGCATCTGATGACCGAAGCAGATGCCGAGGATTGGCGTGCCCGCGTGGGTCAGCTCCCTCAGCCACTCGACTCCCTGGAGCATCCAAGGCTCGTTGTCCGTGAGGTGCGCGGCGGAGCCAGTGACGATGACCCCGGCCAGCTCCGCGGGGCCCGGCAAGCGCGCGGCGGCGGGCAGGTCGACGTCGAGCCACTCCCCTCCCCAGCTGCTCCGCGCTTGTTCACGGATCAGCTCCGAGAAGCCCCCACGGCGCTCCCGCGTGCGCGGCAACGGAGCGCCGGTGATGAGTACCGCGAGCCTTCTCACAGCGCTCTCATGACTCAGGCCCCTGGCCTTGTCCAGCCACAAAAGACGACGTTCCCGCACCGAGCGTCGTGACCAACGCTTCCGTGCGGGAACACCAATCGGGCCTGGCTGGCCGCGAGTCTCAGCGGGGAATGTCTTCGCGCTTGCAGCCCAGGCGGACGTCGACCGAGGCCGCGCCCGAGGCTGCGGTGAACTGGTCGCAGGTGACCGGACACATCACGATCGTCGAGGGGGTCCCGCCACCCGCCGGATCGACATCGTAATACCAGCCTCCGAGCGTGGAGTCGCAGCTCCCCATGTCGCCCACGTAGGGCACCGTGACGGTGTTGCTGCCGTCCTTGAACTCGACGTTGACCTTGTCGTAGTCGAGGGTGCCTTCGCTCGGCATCGGGATGCTGTACTCGCAAGACAGCGCGGTGCCTCGGATGTCCTCGAGCGCCTGGGCAAACTGGGAGCCCAGCGAGCTCGAGGCTGCGTCCACCACGAAGGCGGTGCCGGTGCCGCCCGCGTTGGCGATCGCGTTGGCGTTGCTCTGCCCCTGGGTGTCGCCGTTCTCGAAGACGCCGATCACGAAGGTCTGAACGCTCGGTGAGCCCCCGAGCGCCGCCGACGCGAGCGCGGCGATCTGGTTGATGTCGGTCGGATTGCACGCGGTGGGCGTACCGTCCGTCACCAGCACGGTGATCACGCTGTGTCCTGCGTTGCCGTTGGCCCACTCCTGCGCGTGCTGGATGGCGCCCTGCAGCGCTGGTCCGGTTGGAGTGTTTCCACGCGGCGACTGCGCGTTGAGGGACGTGACGAGGGGGGTCGCGTTGCCGGGGAGCTGTGCGATCTCGACGTCCGGCGCTTGATAGTCACCGACCAGACAGGAGTCGGGTTCGTTGCAGATCGAGTCCGCTGCATCGCACGACCCCAAGGTGTCGCACGAGCCACCCACGGGTCCGCAGACGTACGAGTCGTCTCCAGAGCACCTTCCGATCGGCTGACACTGCTGCCCGAGGCCGCAGTTGAGGTTGGAGGTGCAGAAATCGAGCCCGCCGAGGAAGGGCTGACACGCCTTGATGAGACAAGGTCCGGCGGTTCCGCAATCCGAGTTGGTGCGACACTCCCACGCACCCCCGGCCGTCAACAACGGGAAGTACTGAATACCGACCCCGATGCCTTCGCTCGCGGAGTCCTGGATGAAACCCGACATCGCTTGACGGACCGCGCTCCACTTGGTCACGCCCGCCGCGGCTTCGACGTCCATCGACCCCGAGAGGTCCATCATGATGTACATGTCGAGGGGCTTGCGCTCGCCTTGAGTCACTTCGCCCGCGCAGGTGTCAGCGTCGGGATCGAAGCCGCCACTGCCCCCGTTGTTGCCGCCATCCAGCAGTCCGCCAGAACCCCCGAAGCTGGTGTTGCCAGTAGCGGCAGTCCCACCGTTGCCACCGTTCGCACCGCCGGAGCCGCCGCTGGCGGCGCTCCCACCAGTGCCACCGGTGACCCCGCTGTTGTCGCCGGAGCTCGCGCTACACGCAGCGACCGCGCCAACCGCACACATCGACACCAGCGCCCCGAGCAGGGGGCGCGACACCCGAAATCGAAAAGCCATGGCCAATTAGACCACGAGCCAGTGGACTCCGCTATCGGGACCTGCCGGGGGACGAAGGCGACCGCGGGGCGTCGTGTGTAGCCCGGGTGCGCCGCTCGAGCGCCACCGAGCCAAGATAGCCGCACGGGAATATGAGGGATTCTTCGCCAAACGGCTGTTTGCCCGCGGCAACCTGAGACACTCCCGAAACACTCGCCTTCGAGCCTGGCCTCGTGCGATGAGCAGCGCATGCACCGGATCCGCAGCCTGCGTTGGCGACGTCTCGACATACCCATGCGAGAAGCGTTTGGCATCGCTGGCGGCGCCCAGGTCGTCGCCAACAACGGAGTCGTGATCGCGACTCTGGAGGATGGCAGCCAAGGCGTGGGTGAGGCTGCGCCGTTCCCCGCGGTCAATGGCGAGACCCAGGCGGCGGTGGAGCATGACCTGCTCAGGGTCCTGCCGTCGCTCGAGGGGCTCGTGTTCTCCAGCTGGCGTGACCTGGACGCTGTCCTCCCGGCTTTCCCGGACACCCCGACCGCCTCGACAGCGCTCGAGATGGCGCTGATCGACGCGACGCTTCGCTGCGAAGGCCAGTCGCTCTGGTCAGCGTGCGGAGCCCGCGAGCGCGAGCTGCGCAGCGACATCACCATCGGCACCGGGAGCATCGAATCCGCACGGCAATCTGCCGTTCGCGCAGGCATGGCCGGCTTCGATTGCCTGAAGGTCAAGGTCGGGAGCAAGCTCGAGGACACCGAGTCGTCGCTCGACCAGGACGCGGAGCGCCTGGACGCGATCGCCGGCGCGGCGCCCGGGGCGCGGCTGCTGCTCGACGGAAACGCAGCGTACTCCGCGCAGGACGCGCTTCGCCTGCTGGCACGCGTACGGCACCTGGTCCCACGCATCGCACTGTTCGAGCAGCCGACTCCGAAGCAGGATCTCCGGGGGCTCCGCGAGGTCCAGGAGCGAGGAGGCATCGCGGTCGCCGCCGACGAGAGCTGTCAAGGAGTCGAGACGCTCGAAGAGCTGGCGGGCGTCGCCGTCGTGAACGTGAAGCTCATGAAGAGCGGCGTCCTCGGCGCGTTGCGCTTGATCGAACGGGCGCGCGCGCTCGGCTTCGGGCTGATGATGGGCGGGATGGTCGAGTCACGGCTCGCGATGGGTACCGCTGCCAGCATCGCCGCAGGCCACGGCGGCTTCGACTTCATCGACCTCGACACGCCGCTGTGGTTGGCCGAGGACCCGTGTAGCGAAGGCTACACCCAGAGCGGGCCAATCATCGAAGTGCCTACCGATGCCTTGGGTCACGGCACGCGGATCCATGCGTCCTGGCTCGAGCGCTGACCCCGCGGCACGCGTCGTCTCGGAAACGGAGCCCGGGGCCAGCTCCCCAGGGTCGGCGGCGGGGCGTTTTCACCGAATCGTGGAAAGATCGCGCCACAGCCACTAGAACGAGGACTGTGAGAGCCAACTCGAGCGCCAACGCTCCGACGCAGCTATTCCTTCCGCTCCCTGGCATCGCCGTCACGCCGCCGTCCGCGCCGCGCATCCCACGCCGCGATCGGGTGTTCGTGAACCGCAACCTGGCGATGGCGAACATGGAGTGGATCGGCTTCGACATGGACTACACGCTGGCCATCTACAACCAGCGCGAGATGGACACGCTCAGCATCGAGCTGAGCGTGGAGGGGCTGCTGAAGCGCGGCTACCCGAGCTACCTGAGGGAGGTCCACTACGACACGCGTTTCCCCATACGCGGCCTGCTGATCGACAAGCGCCTGGGACACGTGCTGAAGATGAACCGCTACAAGGCGGTGTTCACCGGCTACCACGGCCTCAAGAAGCTCCCGCGGGAGACCCTGGAAGAGCTCTACCTGAACAAGAAGATCCGCCCCAGCACGGCCCGCTATCACTGGATCGACACCCTGTTCGCGCTGTGCGAGGTCACGCTGTACTCGGTTGCCGTCGACGCGATGGAAAGGCGGGGCGAGCACGTGGACTACGCCAAGCTCTTCGGGGACATCCGCGAGTCCATCGACGAGGCTCACCGCGACGGTTCGGTTTACCGCGCGGTAACGACGGACCTGCCCCGGTACGTCGAGCGCGACGACGAGCTCGCGCGCGCGCTGCACAAGTTCCGCTCGTCGGGAAAGAAGCTGTTCCTGCTGACGAACTCGCCCTGGCACTACACGAACCAGATGATGACGTACCTGCTGGGCGAAGCCATGCAGGAGTATCCCAGCTGGCGCCACTACTTCGACGTGATCATCGTCAGCGCTCAGAAGCCGAGCTGGTTCAAGGAAGGTCGCCCCCTGATGGAGCGAGACGGCGACGTGCTGCGCGATCTGAGCGGGCCGCTCGAGCGCGGGAAGGTCTACGAAGGCGGCAACCTCCGAGAGTTCGAGCGCCTGACGCGAACCGTGGGCCCGAAGGTCCTCTATGTCGGGGACCACATCTATGGCGATATCCTGCGCAGCAAGAAGGAGAGCGCCTGGCACACCGCCATGATCATCCAGGAGCTGGACCAGGAGGTCGCCGCGCTCGAGATGTGCCTCGGGGAAATGGCGCGCCAGCGCGAGCTTGGCGAGAGCCGAGACCGACTGGAAGACGAGCTACGCTTCTATCAGGCACGCTTCAAGGAGCTCTCGAAGCTGCAAGCGGAGGACGGCGACGCCGATCGGTTGCGCGTGAAGCGGGCGCTGGAGCAGGTGCGCGGAGAGCTGAGGTCCATCGAACGTGAGCTCACGAGCCTGGCGGAGACGGTCAACCTCACCTTCCACCCGTACTGGGGGTCCCTGCTCAAGGAAGACAACGAGATGAGCAGCTTCGGGCTGCAGGTCGACACCTACGCCGACCTGTACAGTCGTCGTGTCAGCTGCTTCCGCGAGTACTCGCCCCACCAGCACTTCCGCTCACCGCATGACTTGATGCCCCACGAACTCTGAGCATCCCGAGGCGCACGCGGTGCGGGAAACGCGGGGCGCGGCAGATTTCGAACAACTGAGCCCGCTGCGGGCCGAGGTTGGGCCACTCCCCCCCAAACCTCGGTTCAACCCATGCGTGTCCGCTCACTCTCACTCCGACTCCCCGGCTCCGTCCTGGGAGCCTGGCTGCTCATCGCGCCTTCCGCCACGGCCCAGAGCGCTGAGGACCTGCTCACCGCTCGAGAGCATTTCCACGCTGCTCGCCGGCTCGAACAGAAGCAAGACTGGGCTGCCGCGGCCAACGAGCTGCGTGCAGCTCTGAAGATCAAGGAAACGCCGGGGCTGCGCTATCACCTCGCATACTGCCAGGAACAGCTGGCCGACTACGGCGCCGCGCTCACCGACTTCGAGCGGGCCAAGCAGCTGCTCGGCGAAGGCCAGCAGGCCGCGGACGTCTCTCGACTGGTGGGTCCAGCCATCGAACGGGTGAGAGCGCAGGTCGGAGAACTCACGGTCCTGGTCCCCGACTCTGGCCCCTGGCAAGTGTTTCTGGACGGCAATGAAATCGAGGCGGGCGAAGCGCAGCTGGTGAACCCGGGACTCCACATCGTCCGCGCACTCCGGGCCGACCATGAACAACGACACGAGATCGCGGTGGCGGCGCGAGGTGAGCACCGGCTCGAGCTCGAGCCCCCTCCGAGTCAGATCGACCGTCCGCAGCCAGCTCTTGCGAGGACATCGATCGCGATGCCAGCAGATCGTACCTCGCCCGAGGCGAGTCCCAGCTCGAAGCTGAAGCTCCCACTCCTCGTCGGTGAGGGGGCGCTCACGGCGCTGAGCGTGGGCGTCGCCATCGGGTTCACCCTGCGCGCGAACCAGGCCAAGCACGAAGCGGACCTGGCGCTGTCAGACATCGACGCGCGAGATCCAGGCCGGCAGTGCGGCAGCAACCAGCTCGACGTGCGCTCCGCTTGCTCGCAGCTCGCCGACCTCAAGCAACGCGAGGCAGACGACCGAAGCGTCGCCCGCTGGGGCTTCATCGGAGCGGGTGCGGGCGCAGCGCTCTTCGTGGCCACGTGGCTGTTGTGGCCCGACGAGGCCAGCACGCAGAGCGAGGCCCGCAAGCCGCGGATCCTGGCCCGGCTCGATGGCGAGAGCGGCTTCGTCGGAGTATTCGGCGGCTTCTGAGCTCCGGAACCCAGAAAAAAGCACCTCGAGAACTTGACGAAGCCGCCTGTGTGCTTCTGAGTGGGGGCCGATGTCCCGGGCGCGAGATCAGAGTGAGCGAGCCCGAGCGCCCTGGTTCGAGCGCGTCGCGTTGCCCGCGTGCGTGATCGCCGCCGTGACGGCCACGGTCCTGATCGCTCCCAGCAGCCTGGGGGCCAAGGGCTGCCCCAGCGGCATGGCGAGCATCCTCGGTCGCTACTGCATCGATCGCTACGAGGCGAGCATGGATGTGGTGAACGGCAAGGGCAGGCGCGTGCGTACCCACTCGCCCTACTTCTCGCCGAGCCCAGATCAGCTCGTGATGGCGCGGAGCCGAAGCGGGGTGGTCCCCCAGGCTTACCTCACCCAGGAAGAGGCCACCATCGCCTGTGAGTCCGCAGGGAAACGACTGTGCAGCGACGAGGAGTGGGTCACCGCCTGCAAGGGCCGTCAGCCCACGCAGTATCCGTACGGAGACAAGCACATCAAGGGACGCTGCAACGACGCCGGCGAATCCTCGCTGTTGCGGGTCTTCGGCAAGCTGCCGGACGCGGAGCTGTACCACATCGACCGCATGAACGATCCGCGGCTCAACCGGCTCCCGAAGACGGTCGCCAGGACCGGCGCCTACAAGCGCTGCCGCAACTCGTTCGGCCTGTACGACATGGTAGGCAACCTCCACGAGTGGACGTCGAACCGCAGCGGGACGTTTCGAGGCGGTTACTACCTCGACACCCACATCAACGGCGAAGGCTGCGGCTACCAAACCACCGGGCACAACACCAAGTACTCGGATTATTCCATCGGGTTTCGCTGTTGCAGCCGACCAGGCGGGGAGCCCCGCCCCAAGAAGCTCCGGAGCCCGATCCCCGCCGGATCGCCCCGGGCCCTGGATTTCGAGCGAAAGAAGCGGGAGCGGGCGCGAAAGCGAGCCGCCCGCAAGGCGCGCTAGAATGGAGCAGCGCTCAAACCCCGTGGCAGCGCGAAACGTAGAGAGAGTTTGCCCCTTGTCAGCAGAGCCGCGCTGCGCTTTGTTCTCGCCGGGACCGGCACGCAAGTTGCCGGATTAACGGGTGGACGGCGGCCTCCCCAGGCCCCATCAACCAGGAATCTTTCCCCTCCCCCCTCCCGCTCTTCACGTCCGACTGCAGAGGAATCCCGATGACCAACAACCTGGTCCACTGGCTCGAACGCCTAATGACCAACTTTGGAGCCGGCTGGGTGATGTGGCTCCTGATCGGCTTGAGCATCATCTCCGTCGCCATCATGCTGGAGCGCGCGTATTTCTACTGGCGCCTGCGAGACGACATCGGGGGGCTCGCCCATGAGCTCCGGGCGTTGCTCAGGAAGAACGACATCGATGGCGCCATCAAGCGCATGCAGGCATCGCCCAGCGCCGAGGCGGCGGTCGTGGTTGCGGGACTGCTCGAGGCAGACCGCGGCGCCAAATCCGCGGAAGAGGCCATGCAGGGCGCCGCGGCGCTGCAGCGCATGAAGCTCGAGAAGTGGCTCGCGTACCTCGGTACCCTGGGCAACAACGCGCCCTTCATCGGCCTGTTCGGCACCGTCATCGGCATCGTCCAGGCGTTCAAGGCGCTGGGTAAGTCCGATGCCGCGACGAACGCCATGGCCGCGGCGCCCCAGGAGGTCATGGCGGCGATCGCCGAGGCGCTGATCGCCACCGCGATCGGCCTGCTGGTCGCCATCCCAGCAGTTGCGATGTTCAACCTGTTCATGCGCATGAGCAAATCGATCCTCGCGAACACCGAGGCGCTCACCCGAGTGCTCCTGAGTCACCTCACCGCCGAAGGCGCGGGTGAGGCTGCGGGCGAAGAGGAGTAGCGGTGGCCGGCGGCGCATCCAACGACGATGACGGGATGATCGCTGGCATCAACGTGACGCCGCTCGTCGACGTCACGCTGGTGCTGCTGATCATCTTCATGGTCACCGCCAAGATGATCGTGAGCCAGGGCATGCCCATGGACCTGCCCAAGGCCGCGAGCGGTCAGGACATCCAGACGGTGTTCAGCGTCGAGCTGAGCGTGGATGGCAAGACCATGGTCGACTCCAAGCAGGTCTCCGACGACGAGGCCGTGAGCGGCCTTGCGAAGGCAGCCAAGGCGAAGAACAAGGACATCCGTGCCGTAATCCGTGCGGATAAGAAAGTCGAGCACGGCCGGGTCATCCACGTGCTCGACCTGCTGAACCGCGCCGGCATCAGCAAGGTCGCGTTCGGCGTTCAACAAGCCGCGCCGGGGGAAACCAAGGAAGCAGGCAAACCCGCCAGCAGCGACGGATGAACCATGAGCGTTGCAGCCCGCCCCTCCCCCAGCAATCTCGACCCCTTGGTCGCCGTGCTCTCCCTGGATCGGGGAGTCACACGCGTCGGCATGGTGCTCGGGATCCTCGGCGGACTGTTCCTGCACGGTGCCGCGGCGGCGAAGGGCCTGCGTACGCCCTACTGGATGGACGAGTTCACCTCTGGCGTGACCTACGCGATCGACAACGCGGTGGTCGACGAGATCGATATCCAGATGGATAAGGAGCCGCCCAAGCCGCCCGAACCCGAACCCGAACCCGAACCTGAACCCGAACCTGAGCAAGAGGTGGTGCAGGACAAGGCGCCGGATCCGATCAAGGAGACCGCCGCTCAACCGGCCAGCGCAGGCAAGACGCTGACGGCTGAGGCCGACCCGACGGAGCCCGTGGACATGACGGACTTCACGATGACTCAGGGTGAAGGCGACCGCTACGCCGGTGGAACCACCGCCTCGTACGGGACCTCGGACACCGCCGTGCGGAACCCCGTGACGAGCAAGGACGGCGTGAAGGGGGGCCAGGGCACGAAGCCGAAGCCACCACCTCCTCCGCCGCCTCCCAAAGAGAGCAAGGCTCGGCCGGCCGGAGCCCGAGGCACCAACTGGTCCAGCTGCGGCTTCCCAGCCCAGGCCGACATGGAGCAGATCGACTTCGCGCGCGTGCGCCTCAGCGTCACGGTGGATCCGAGTGGAAAGGCGACCTCGGTGCAGGTGCTCTCCGATCCAGGCAACGGCTTCGGCTCGCTGGCTCGCTCCTGCGCGTTCCGCATGCGCTACACTCCCGCGCTCGACCCGAGCGGCAAGGCGATCACGGCGAGCACTCCACCATTCACCGTGACCTTCACCCGCTGATCGCGGGATCCGTCGCTCGGACGCAGGAAACGCGACGCCTCAGCATCAGGTCGTGTAGAGTCGTCGAGTCATGCCCTCCGAGCGAGTCGAGCAGCTGCGCAAGGTGGACCTGTTTGCCGGTCTCAAGGACGAGGCCCTGGAGCTGATCGCCAAGGTCGCGGTCGAAGAGACCCATCAGCTCGGCACCAAGATCTTCGAGCACGGTGACGCGGGGGACAAGCTCTACCTGATCCTCGACGGGCGAGTGCGCATCAGCCGGGAAGTGCCGGGGATGGGCGAGGAGGCGCTAGCCATCCTGGGCCCCGGACAGATGTTCGGCGAGATGGCGCTGCTCGACGAGTCGCCGCGTTCCGCCGACGCCCGGGTCCACAACACCTGCCGAGTGCTCGCGATCCCCAAGGACGGCTTCGACGACCTGCTCTTCTTGCACAAGGACCTCGCCTACGAGGTGCTGTGGTCGATCGTGAGGATGCTGGTGGGTCGCCTGCGCGAGACCACGAACAAACTCACGTTCCTGTCGATCAGCGGCAAGTTCTGAGCGTATGCGTCCCCGCAAAAACTCGTTGATTTTCCAGCTTGTGGAAAATCGACGTGCACAGAATTTGACGCCCACACACCCGTTCAGTAGCCTACGCGAACCATGCAAGGGCTGACCAAGCGCCAGGCGCAGACGCTGGATTACATTCGCAAGTCGATCGAAGAGCGGGGCTACCCTCCGACCCTTCGGGAGATCGGCGAGTACATGGGGATCCGCTCCACCAACGGTGTGAACGATCACCTGCGAGCCCTCGAGCGCAAGGGCTACCTGCGGCGAGAGGACATGAAGAGCCGCGCCCTGCGCCTGGTCAACCAGGACGACGACACGCCGGAGAGCGTGGCTGAGGCCGCCCGAGTGGCCAGCGACGACGACTCCACGGAGATCCAGATCCTCGGTCGCGTCGCAGCCGGCCTCCCCCTGCTCGCCGATGAGAACGTCATCGACACCGTACGCATCGACCGCGTGCGGGTGAAGGGCGGTGGTCGCGACGTCTTCGGGCTGCGAGTCCAGGGCGACTCGATGATCGAAGCCGGAATCCTGAGCGGCGACTACATCTTCGTGCGTAAGCAGTCCACGGCGAATCGTGGAGACATCGTGGTGGCGCTGATCGGCGACGAGGCCACCGTGAAGTACTACTACCCCGAGAAGGACTACGTGCGCTTTCAGCCCGCGAATAGCGGCATGGCGCCGATCCTGGTGCGCGCGACCGACTTCCGCGACACCATGCTGCTCGGCGTGGTGATCGGGCTCTACCGCGAGCTCTGAGTCTCGGTCGGAGCGGCAGTGAAGGCCGCGCCAGTCGCTCGCCTGGACTTCGGTCGGACAGGGCCAGCGGCTAGCGCGGCTTTTTTTCCGTGCTGAACCGAGTCTGACCTGGTCGAGCGCTCCAGTGGCTTGGGGTTCGGGGGTGAGGTGCGCTGCGATGCTCCTCCCCCCCTGATCCAGCCCCTGATTGGCCGTCTGCGCGGACTGCAGAGTGTGTCAGGCGACGCGGTCGAGTCTGTAGTCTGTTTCAGGAAGGGACGCCGCGGAGCGCTTCCGCTGGAAACTTCCAGACCCCCACCGCAGAGCCTCGATCCACTGGAAAAGTCGGTAGTTGACGCATGAGTCATGGCGTTGCTAGCGTCGCACCCGGCTTTGGTGAGAGTCGTTGACTCGCGTTCAAACGGTCTCCGTCTGGACCACTTGGAGCTGCTGCACACGGCTGGTGTCGCAGCGGGAACCTCGGCTCAGCGCGAGGCGGCAAGGCTAGCTCCTTTGGAGCGATGCCGAAGTGAGATCGAAGAAACATCCAACGTGGAGTTCGATGTGATCGAAGGTGACGGTTCTTGCGCGCGAACGACTCGCGCGACCCGCAATTCAATGCTGCCTCAACCCATCGGCCAAGCTGCGCGACTCGGTCTCGGAGCGCTGTTCGCGCTGACGCTGCTGGGTGCGGGTAGCGGTTGCGGCAACACGCTGTACGCCATCCAGGCGAACTCCGCCGCCAACAAGGTCGAAGAAGCCCGCGAGCTGGACGCCGAGAAGTACGCTCCCTACGAGTACTACGTCGCGAAGGAACACCTGGAGAAGGCGCAGAGCGAGGCGGCGGAGGCCGACTACAGCGATGCGTCGAACCTCGCGGAAGTGGCCGAAGAGTACGCCGACAAGGCGATTCGACTGACTCGGGAAGCGCGACGAGGAGCGGGTCGATGAAGCGGCGAGTCGTGCGGAGCCTCGCGCTGTTGACGCTGGGCGGACTCGTGGTCGGTTGCGGTCAGGCGCCGAAGCTGCGCGGTCAGATCGCCGGCCTCGAGGAGATCACCAAGCAGGCCGAACGCAATGGCGCCGTGCGCTGCGCTCCGCGCGAGCTGGCGATGGCCCAGAGTCACCTCAAGTTCGCCCAGATCGAGCTCGAGCAGGGCTTCATCTCCAAGGCCCAGAAGCACCTGTGGCTCGCGGAACCCAACGCCCACGCCGCGAACTTCCTCTCTCCGCCAGAGTACTGCGCCGAGCGAGGCTTCGTGGAGGCGCCACCGCCCCCCAAGCCCAAGCCCAAGCCAGCGCCGGGTGATCGAGATGGGGATGGCTACCTCGATCCCGAGGATGCGTGCCCGGACGAACCGGAGAACTTCCAGGGCTATCAGGACTCCGATGGCTGTCCTGACGATCCGGATACGGACGGCGACGGCCTGACGGACTCGGTCGACAGCTGTGAGCTCGAGCCCGAAGACAAGGACGGCTACCTCGACGCCGACGGTTGCCCCGAGCCAGACAACGACATGGACGGTGTGCTCGACGCGACCGACAAGTGCCCGAACGAGCCTGAGGATCCCGACGGATACGAGGACGACGACGGCTGTCCCGATCCGGACAACGACGGCGACAAGGTGCCGGACCTGAAGGACCAGTGCCCGAATACCATCGGCTCGGAGACCAAGGAGCCCCTGGGCTGTCCGTCGAAGCCAGCGCTGGTCGTGGTCACCGACTGCGAAGTGAAGATCAAGCAGCAGATCCACTTCGAGTTCAACAAGTCGAAGATCCGCTCGGAAAGCTTCCCGGTGCTCGACGCGGTCGTCGAGGTGCTCGAGAAGAACCCGAAGATCAAGCTCGAGGTCCAGGGTCACACCGACAACAAGGGCAGCAAGGCCTACAACAAGAAGCTGAGCGCCGCCCGGGCGGAGTCGGTCATGAAGTACCTGGTGTCCCACGGCATCGACCCGAGCCGCCTGACCAGCAACGGCTACGGCTTCGACCGCCCCCTCGTGCCGAACACTTCCGAGCGCAACCGCGCCCTCAACCGCCGCGTCCAGTTCGTCCGTACCGAGGGCGCGAAGGAAGGCTGCGACAAACCGTAATCGCCGGGCTCGAGGCGCCGCGACCTCGAGCAAGCCGCCACCAGGCACCCTCAATCAGCTCCGGTCACCGCCGACGCTGCTCGAACCTCAAGCACCCTCTGGGTGCCTCGCCAAGAAACCACCCCTTCCCGAACTGCACCGCTAGCTCAGCGGAGGATGATCCGTGTACCGCCGTCTACTTTGGCTAATTGCCCTCGCCGCCGCGCTCTTTGCCGCGTCAGCTTTCGCCGCGCCTCGCGACAACGCCGCCCTCAAGAAGATTGATGAGGCGATCAACCAGCACTACCTGGCGACGAGTTTCGACAAGGCCGAAGCCATCCTCACAGGCACCATCAAGGCCTGTGGAGCGAAGTGCAGCGGTCCCGTGATCGCCAAGGCCTGGATGTACGTCGGCATCGTCCGCGGCAGCGGCAAGGCTGACATCGCTGGAGCGACCGAAGCCTTCCAGCAGGCGCTGAGCATCGACCCCAAGGTGTCGTTGGACAACGCCCTGGCCACCGACGACACCAAGAAGGCGTTCGCCGACGCCGCCGCCGCAGTGGGAGCGAACCCCAGTGAGGGCGGCAGCGGTGGCACGGGCGGTGGTACGGAGCCTCCCCCCGACAAGCCGGCGAGGCCGGCCGCGGGCGCGATGGACTGTCAGCCTCGGATCACCGAGGTGGACACCCGACGGCCGATCCCGATCAGCTGCACCAGCGAGGAAGACGCCACCGCCGCGGAGCTCAAGTACAAGGAGTTCGGGGGCGAGAAGTGGGTCACCCTGAAGATGCAGAAGAAGGGTGACGCTTTCGTCGCCGAGATCCCCTGCACCGCGACCCAGGTCGTGGGTGCTCTGAAGTTCTACGTGCGCGCCCGCGACGCCGCTGGCGACACCATCGACAACTACGGCACCAAGCGCGAGCCAGTGGAGATCTCCGTGGTCAACGCGACCGACCAGGAGGCTCCCTCGTTCCCCGACCAGGACCCGCCGAACCGCTGCGCGGAAGAGGTGGAGTGCCCTCCAGGCATGCCCGGCTGCGGCGCTTCGAAGCGAGGCGACAAGGGCTGGGGCGCGACCTGCGAAGAGACCCGTGAGTGCCAGTCGGGCCTGGTGTGCATGAACGGCACCTGCGAGACCGGCGGCCAGTGCACCGCAGACTCCGACTGCAGCGGCGGCGCGACGTGCGTCGACGGAGAGTGCAGCGGCGGTGGCGGCGGCGGCGGCAGCGGAAAGGCCCACAAGTTCTGGCTGGGCGCCGAGGTCGGCTTCGATCTGGCATTCCTCACGGGCGACGACGTCTGCTCGCAGCAGAGTCAGGCCGACGAGGGCTTCGCCTGCTTCCTCCCCGGCACCGAGGACCAGTACACGGGCGACCCGCAGCCCGCTCAGGGCAACAAGATCAGCGGCGGCTTCGCCCTCGGCACCGTCCGCTTCATGCTCCACCCGGAGTACTTCCTCACCAAGAACATCAGCCTTGGCGCCCGGGTCGGCTACGCCATCAATGGCGGCCCGACCCCCGAGGGCGGCAACGCCTTCTTACCTTTCCACGCGGAAGCGCGTGCCACCTACTGGCTCGGTGACTCCAGCGCCCTTGGTCTGCGTCCCTTCCTGCACCTCGGCGGCGGCGTGGCTCAGGTGGACGCCAGCCTCACCGTGACCATCTCGGACTGCTCGCAGCTGTCGGGCACTGCCCAACAAGCCTGCAAGGACGGGAAACCCACGGAGACGGCTCCGCCAGCGCAGCTCGACGCCTACAAGAAGCTGGGACAGGGCTTCGGCGGCCTCGGTGGAGGCGCCATGTACGCCATGACCGACAGCCTCGGCTTGGTGCTCGACGTGAACATCATGTTCATGCTGCCCTCGTCAGGTCAGGTCATCGAGCCGAGCCTGGGCATCATGAAGGGCTTCTGAGCCGAGCGCAGGCCCTCGTCGAGACGCGCCGCTTCCCCCGAAGCGGCGCGTTTTTGCATTTGCTATAACGGAGCCGTGATGAGCGAGCCGCAGCCAGAAGCCGGGAGCACGGCCAGCCCGCAAGCCGCAGCGACGCTCGAGTCCGAGCTCGATCCCGCTGCGGAGCTGCAGGAGCTGACGCGCCTTCTGCGCGTCCATCTCGAGTGGCAGCTCGAGACAGGAGCCGTCGGGCTCGAGCCGGCCGACGACGCCTTGCGCAGCGAGCGGCCGAGCGCCCTCGGGGAGCCTCTGGAGCGCCAGTCATCTCAGGCCGACGCGACCCACGCTCACGCGCCCGCTCAACGTATCCCCGAGGCAAAGCCAGCCGGCCCACCTCCAGGGCCTGCTCCGACGCAAGCGGCCCCCGCCGAGCGCGTCCGCGCCGCGGAGCCGCCGCTGCCCTCACCGCCGAGCCACGGGAGCCCGCCGCCCCCGAGCGCCGCCTGGGAGCGCGACCGGGGGAGCGCCCAGGCGCCCGCCGCCCGTGCCCCGCTGCCTCCGCGAGAGCTGCCAAATTTCGATGAACGCCAGGCGGCGCTGCAGACCCTCGCCCAGCGCATCTCCCCTTGCCGGGACTGCCGGCTGTGCGAGCAGCGCACCCAGACCGTGTTCGCCCGCGGCACGGGCCGGAGCGGCGTGTGCTTCGTGGGCGAGGGGCCAGGCGTCGACGAGGACCGCGTGGGAGAGCCCTTCGTGGGCAAGGCTGGCCAGCTCCTGGACAAGATGATCGCCGCCATGGGCATCGAGCGCGACGACGTCTACGTGTGCAACGTCGTCAAGTGCCGGCCGCCGAACAACCGCAAGCCGGCGCCGGACGAGATGCTCGCCTGTCGGGACTACCTCGCGGAACAGCTCGACCTGGTCTCGCCCCGCGTGATCGTGGCTCTCGGCGCCACGGCGGTGGAGGGACTGCTCGGCAGCACCGGCGGCATCACCCGCATCCGCGGACGCTGGCGCCTCTACAAGGGCCGCGTCCCCGTGATGCCCACATTTCACCCGGCGTACTTGCTGCGCAATCCCCGCGCCAAGCGCGAGGTCTGGGACGATCTGAAGTCCGTGATGGCGCACCTCAAGAACCCGCCGGGCAGCTCACCTCAGTCGTGACGTCCCCATCCGCGCCTCCGCCTGGGGTCCGCCGACACGAGCTGCTCTACTGGGTGGCGCGCGGCGCGCTGATCGTGATTGGCTTCTCGCCGCTCTGGGTCTGGGCCGTCAGCGACGTTCCGCTGCTCCACTGGCTCGGCGTGCCCTTCGACGCGTGGTTCAGCTATCAGTGCCACCGGGAGCCCGAGCGTTCCTTTCAGCTGCTAGGGCGTTTCCTCCCGGTCTGCAACCGCTGCCTGGGCATCTACCTCGGTTTGGGGTTAGGCGCGCTGTTCATGCGCCCAAAGCTCAGCGTGTGGCCGCTTCGCTTGTGGGTCGGCTTCGCGGCCGCGGCGATGATCCTCGACGTCTGGACCGAAGCGCTGTCCATGCGCCCGCCGAACAGCCTGGTGCGGCTCTTCACCGGCATCCTCCTCGCCTACCCGGTGGCCGTCGCGGTCGCCTGGACAGCGAGAGACGCCGGATCCCGCGACGAAGCCCAGCCATAGCGACCGTAACCCGCGATAGCGCTCCCTTGCGGAAACAGCTCGCGCACCGCGGATGTGCAGCGACGGGAGGCGTCGACTCAGTGGTCGTCTTGTGCGCTGAGCCAGCGCTCGGCATCCAGGGCTGCCATGCAGCCGGTGCCGGCCGCGGTCACCGCCTGACGATAGGTCCAGTCGGCCACGTCGCCCGCGGCGAAGACGCCTTCCAGGCTCGTCCTCGTGGAGCCGGGAGTGACCTTCAGGTAACCGTTCGGGTGAGACTCGAGCTTGTCCTTGAACAGATCCGTGAGCGGCGTGTGCCCGATGGCGACGAACATCGCCTTGGCGGGGACGTCGCTCAGCTCGTCAGTCTTGAGGTTCTTCACGCGCACTCCGCTGACCGCGTCCGCATCGACTCCCAGCACCTCGGTCACGACGTGGCTGTACAGGATCTTGATCTTGGGGTGGTTGACGACGCGCTCTTGCATGGTCTTCGAAGCGCGGAACTCATCCCGGCGATGGATCAGGGTCACGCTCTTGCACAGACCCGCGAGGTAGTGCGCCTCTTCCATCGCGGTGTCGCCACCACCGACGACGACGACGTCGTGGTCACGGAACAGCGCGCCATCGCACACCGCGCAGGCGCTCACGCCCTTGTTTTTCAGCTTCTCTTCGCTCTCGAGCCCGAGGTAGTTCGCGCGCGCTCCGGTCGAGATGATCAGCGCCTTCGCCAGGTGCAGCTCGCGCTCCTCCCCCACGTAGACCTTGAACGGCCGCGCGGAGAGATCGACCTCGGTCACGTCGTTGGTGATGAACTCGGTGCCCTGGCGCTCCGCCTGCTCACGAAAGTCGGCCATCATCTTCTGTCCGCTGACTCCCTGGGGATACCCGGGGTAGTTCTCCACGTCGGTGGTGAACATCAGCTGCCCACCGGGCATCAGCCCCCCGGCGTTGAAGCCCTCGACGCACAGCGGCTTGAGGTTCGCGCGCGCGGCGTAGATGGCCGCGGTCAGCCCTGCCGGGCCGGAGCCGATGATGATCACGTTGTGAGTGGCTGCTTCGCTCATGAGGTCGTCCTATCGAATGGTGCAGGTGACTGTCGGCGGTTGGAGCCAGCCGCTGCCGGATCGGTTCGCCGCGCTCGGCATGCTCGGGCTGAGCCGAGGAGGAGCCATGCTTAGGGCCCGCGAACGGGAAATTCAATCGCTCTCGCGGCCGATCTTCTTGCTCCGGCGGGCGGCCTTGTCGTTCCGCTCCTCGAAATACCCGAGTATTCTTGCGGTGCTCGCGCCTCGGGCGGCCGCCTCGCTTCGATCTCGACCGCGATCATCGATCGACTTCTCCGTTCGCGGGCCCTTCGTGCCGGGCGGTGGTGCTCAGAACTTCGCGCTGACGGCGCCCGAGAAGATGTGAGCGGTGCCGCTGATGCGACCACCGTTGACCGCGTACGGGCTTCGAAACCCCAGATTGCCGCCGGTGCCGCTGATGGTCTTGATCGCTCCGTTACCGCCGTTGTCCATCTCCTGCAGGCTCACCAGCATGTAGCCGAGCTCGATGTCCACGGGCGCGAGGCGAAGCTGACCACCCCCGGCGAGCCCGAAGCGAGCGCCACCGATGGGCGAAGGATGCAGGTGCTCGTCATCCGCCGCCGCCGTCTGAAACCACATGCCGGCGCGCACCGCCAGCAGATCGGGCACCGCCACGAAGTCACCCCCCACGCGCACGCCGAAGGTGTCCTTCATCTTCAGCTCGATGTCCGAGTTCTCCGGAACCTGCCCCACGACGGAGGTGCCGCTGTAGATGTCGACCGTGTTCTTCGGAACCCGCACCTGGATCGCATCGAAGTCGCTGTTCTTCGTGTACTCGAGGTCGATCTCGACGTCGAACACGTCCTGGCTGATGGGATCGCGCTCGGCCGCTTCCGCGAGGTAACCAGGGGCGCCATCTCGCGGAACCCGAAACGCCATTCCTAGGCGCACCTGCAGCGGGTTCGGGATCTTGACGGAGACCAGATCGTCCCCGGCGTCAGTGCTGGACGCGGCCGTGCCACCGTCCGCGGCGAGCCCGCTCTGCGCGTCCCAGTAGCCCGAGGTCGCGGTGATGTCGCCCTTGCCCTTGAATGCGTCCTGCCAGTGCACGGAAAGGCCGATGTCGATCTGATCCGTGGCGGAGAACAAGGCCCCCGCGACGACGCCGGGGATGAACAGATCCATGACGTCGATCTCGGCCTTCACGTCACCCGTGACGTCGTCCTGGGTGTCGTTCGCTCCTGGTTGCGCCATCGCAGTGTTGGAGAGCTTCAGCTTGCCGAAGCCGGCGGTGAAGCCGAGGCCGAGTCGCAGCTGATCGCTGAGCGCGTAACCCACGCTGAAGGTCGGGTTCAGCAGCAGGCCGTCGACCTCCAGGATCAGGTAGCGCTGGGGGGAAGCGAAATCCGCTTCGCCCGTGAAGCGGGAGTCCGCCGGAGCAACGTCGGGGAACTTGATGCGTCCGAGAGACGACGGCGGCACGATCGCCAGACCGATCCCCAGGGAATCGCTGAGCCGGAGGTTGCCCGCCAGGTGCGGGATGGCGTTGGGCGTGCCGGCGTTCTCGTTGCAAACCTCGCGGTAGGTGAAGGTGTTGCCTCGCGGCTGATCCGGCTCGCCATTGGTGTTCAAGCGAGTGAAGCACTCCTTGTTGAAGACCAAGTTCGTGCCCAGGGTGGCGCCGCTCGACAGGCCGCTGAGCGCCGCCGGGTTGTAGTAAGCCGCCAGGGAGTTGCTGGCGCGCGCGACCCAGGCGCCACCCCGGGCCATCTGCTGGGTGCCGTTGTCCGGCACCTCGAGGGCACTCATCCCCAGCGCCGCCCCCTGGAAAAGGCACAGCCCAAGGGCGACGCCTCCCGCTGCCAGCCAACGTCCCTCACGCCTGACTCCGCGGGGAACGTTCGCCGTCGTGCGACCGGGCAGCCGACTGATAGCTGAAGTGGCGTGTGACGAAGCGTGCTGTGGTCCCTGCATCGTGTTCCCCTGGAGGAGCCCTCACTCCTTGATCGGGCTTGCCTTGAGGGCAGCCTTGCCGTCCTTCACGTAGACGCTGAACTTCACACGACTGCACTGGTGGCGGCTCATCAGAGCCTCCCGAGTCTTCTTCAGCGTCTGCTCGAACTTCTCGTAGGTGAAGCCCTCCGTCTTTTCGCCGCATTGCTGCTTGGTGGCAACGAAGTCTTCATACACCTGGCGCCATTCCTCGGCCTCCGAGGTCTCGCCCGAGGCGGGGCTCGGCGCGGCCGGAGCGGCGTTGGGCGCCGAAGCGCCAGGGCGACCTGGAGGCTTCGGGAGCGGCTTCTTCGGTGGTGGCGCCGCCGGGCTCGCAGCGGGGCTCACGGCAGAGCCCTGGGTCTCGGCCAGCGGAGCCCGCGGCTTCGGCTTGGGCTTGGAGGGCTCCGGGGCGGCGCCCGGACTCGATGCCTCGGGCGCGGGCGTCGCCGATGAATCCCCGGGGAAACTAAACGCGCTCATGACCGGTTGGTCTGGAATGTCGCCCAGCACCCTGCCAAGGTCCGCCGCGCGTCGCGGAGACCCTCCCCCCTTGGACACGACCTGGTCGATGCCATCGTTGATGTCCGAGGCAATCTTGCGGAAGATCCCGCTGAACTTCGAGGGTGTGAGCTGATCGATCTCGCCCTTGGAGAGCTTGATGCACTCGTTCTTGAAGGTGTTGATCGGACGCGTGTGCTCCAGGAAGGAGAACACCAGCCCAAGCAGGGCTGCGAGCGCGACTGCACCAGCGACGAGCCCCACGCTGGCGTGAGCCTTGTCCTTGTCGTCCGCTTGCTTGAAGAAGGCCAGGGGCGAGTCCACCTGCGCTGGCAAGCGGCCGACGACGTATCCGGCGCCGAGCTGTCCCGCCTCGCCAGGCAGCTGGGAGTACACCACGCGCACGTTTCCACCGAGCATGCGCGCGGGGCTTCGCCCGACGGACAGGTAGTTCTCGTCGGCGAGCGCATCGGTCAGGTCGCTGTTGATCTGATCCAGCTGGCTCTTGTCGAAGCCCTCGGGAGCAGCCGACACGGTGCTGGCGCCATCCATGTAGAAGGCGACCGCAGCGCCAGTACGCTTCGAGAGCGTGCGCGCGAACTTCTGATCGATGACCCGGGCTCCGATCACAGCGCCCGCAGGCATCGAGCCCAGATCGTACTCGACGGGTCGAGCCACCACGCGGTAGAGCCGGTCGAGCTGCAGGGTGTCGTCACGGATGTATCCGTGCAGTGCATCCGCGACCACCGGATAGCCGCCGAGCTCGAAGTCCTTCATGCCGGACGCCTGCTCGTAGCCCAGGTGGGCCACCACGCGGCCGTTCTGATCCACGGCGAAGACGGCGTCGAATGCCTCTTCCTCGGGGATACGGCTGTTGACCTTCTTCAGCGCGGCGAGCACCTTGTCACGAACGTCGCTGGGGACCTCGCCCTCGGCGGCCGAGGCCTTCGAGAGCTGCTTGGCGATGTCCTGATTGAGGGCGAACTTGATCAGCTGGGCCGAGCGCTCTCGCGCGTCGTTCTTCAAGTACCAGCTGACGACCTGAGCGTCGGAGCTCAGGCCCTCGTCCATCGCACGCAGACCTGCGCGGTTGTACATGCTGGTCGCCAGCAGCAAGACGAAGATGCTCGCACCGAGCACCAACGCCAGCACCACGTACCAAAAGCGTGAGGCGAGCATCTACTTCTTGTCCTTGTCCTTGTCCTCGTCGTCGTCCTTCGCCTTCTCCTTCTTTGGATCAGGCGCGACCTTGATCGCGTCCTTGATGCTCAAGTCGCGAGGTCCGACGCTCACCGGCGTCGCGGAGCCCACCTTCTTGCCAGCGAAGAACGCCTGGATCTCGTAGTCGCCAGGTTCCTTGGCATCCAGCAGGAACTCGCCCTTGAGATTCGGGTACGCGATGGCTGCGACGTTGCTCTCGGCGACGATCCACATGCGCAGCGACGGCGCTCGCTTGTCGCGGATCTCGTAGCTCCCCGCCTTGGGCACCGTCCAGTCGCGGGTACCGCCGCGCACCGTGCTCGCCGGGTTGAAGGTGTGGATGCCCACTCCGAATAGCTGATGCACGAAGGGGTCCGTATTCTGGAACGTGAACTGAGTTCCGGGTGGAACCACGATGGTCACCGGTGTGGTGCGGCCACCACCGACACGGATCAAGATCGGCTTCGGCGGCTTCTGTGGTGACTTTGCCAAGAGCGCGACGCACAGCTCCTTGGGGATGTGCGGGAAGAGCTTGCGAAACTTCGCGGGCACGGTGGGCACCGGCTCGCGGAAGGAGTAGCCACGGTTCTTGGGCTCCTTGGCCTCCGCCCAGACCGGGTTCTCGAGCTCCATGTAGTTGGTGACCTTGCCCTTGACCTTCGCGGCTTCGACGCCTGGCGCGAGAAACGCGAGACCTGCGAGCACCAGCGCAGGTAAGCCGAATCGTCCACCCATTCGCCTCCACTGGAGGCGGCCCTTGAAGCCGTCGATCCCCATATCGGGTCGACCGTAGCCGACCGGGCCGCGCGACGGAAGCCTCGGAAGATTCTCACGTTTCCGTACACGACCCGGCGCGGGAACGGCGCTCTTCAGCGCGCCGGCCGGCGCCGCGTCCTGATCACTCCAGCGTCAGGTCTCGCTCCCTCGCGAGGGGCGGTCACGTCAGTCCGCCGCCCCCCTTCTTCCCAAAGGCGAACGGGCCAGTCCAAGACCAGCCCGTTCAGGGAAGCCCGTACCGCAGAGTTCGCTGGTATCGCAGGACGAATGAACCCCTAGCTTAGCTAGGTGGGCGACGCCTCACATCGATCTGGCTTCCCAGTGAGTTGGTCTGGGCCTAGCGCTCCTGATGTGTTCGGTCTCCCGGGTTCAACGCATTGTAAGGGATTCAATTGTCTGCACCTGGCGAACCCCGCAGAGGGGCCATGGAGCAATGTATTTGTCCAAGACTCGCCACGTCAACGGGGCGCGATCGTCGCAGCCTCGACCGCGCAAGTACCTGGATTCAACCAGCTTGGCGACGGGGGTCGAATTCCCTTGCGCCGACCGGGAGTGCCCCGGTGGTGGGACCGCCAAAAACTTTTCCCGACCGGACCACCTCTGGCACTGGGGTTATGTATGTCGATGCATAGCGACTGGGAACGCGGGGTGGACCTCCAGGGGAGCGTGGGACTGCACCAGGGAGCGGCGCTCCCATCGCTCGGTACGAGCGTGGTCAGCGCCCTGGGCTGGCCGGCGAGCGGCGACGCCCGACTGGTGACCCGCAAGGAGCGGGGGGAGCTCCGTGCCCGCGCGGAAAAGGCCGGGCTGCTCTGGGTGAGCATCCCGGCCCCGAGTGCTCAGCAGCGAGGACAGTTCGCCCTGCTGGTCGAGGGGGCCATCGAGGAGCGCCTGACCGAGCTCGGCGCGAGCCCCGCAGGATTCAACACCGCGACGAACCTGGACGCCAGCCTGGGCGACCAGCTGTATCGAGCCCGCAGCATCGGGGCTAACGGTCTGGCGCTGATGTTCGACACGCTCGCGCGGCTGACCAACCTCGCGGGCGCGCTGGACGCCGAGGACAGCGCGGTGCTGCGCTGGTGGCTCCGCACCGCCTCGGAGAAGCGAGTGCGGCTGCTGTTCGACGTCCGGGACCGCTACCTCGGGATCTACACGCGACCGGTCGCCTTGGAATCCCTGCTGGTGAACGCTCCCGCGGGGATCCAGCTGGACGACGCTCTCCAGCCAGGTGAGGCCGACGCGGAGGAGGAGCTTGGCACGTGGTTGACCGAGGAGGCCGACTACTCCCCCGCGGATCTCGCCAAGGCGCTCCGCGAGACCAGCCCACCACCACCCCCAAGTCGCCTCAGTGCGCCTCCGCCTCCCCCGCGCGCGAGCCCGGATGAAGCGCTGCTCGAAGCAGAGACGGCGGAGGATCGGGTGGAAGAAGTCGGCGCAGCCGCAAGCCCCGACGCCCTGCCGCGAGAGCCTTCGCCTCAGCTCGAGCTGGGCCTGGGTGAAGACGTCCCAGAAGCAGCACGAGCCCAGCCGATCCAGGCAGATCCCCAGCCGATCCAGACGGAAGACACGCGGGCGATCGAGGCAGAACACACGCAGGCGATCGAGGCAGCGCCCGCCGCTCATTCCCCCGAGGAACCGCAACAGGGCGACGCGCGACAGCTGGCGTTCCGCTCCGTTCTGGCGGCGCTGGAGGCCATCGAGCACGAGGAGCTGGACGAGTCGCCGCCGCTCCCGGACACCGAGAGCGGCTGGGAGGCGGCGGGGGCAGCGGACTCCGCGCTCGCCGAAGCGCCCGAGCCCGTCGCGGTACCTGAGCCATCGCCCTCGAGTGACGGGTTCACGGCGATGCTCACCCAAGAAGAGAGCCCACTGCCAACGCGCGCGATCCACTACGACTCCAGCGCGCCGAGCGCGGCGTTCGACACGAGCGAGTACCATGAGGACGCGCTGGACCGCAGCTCCCGCGCTCCAGCCGTCGAGCCAATCGCCAGCTTGGCTGACGCGTCCGAACCCCAGACGGACGACCTCGACGTCGAGCCCCGGGACGAGTCCCAGGTAACCGTGGTCGAGGCAGAGGTCGCCGGGATCCCGTGCCGAGCGGAGCATCTCGCGGTAGTTCCCCAGAGCCCACCCGACCCGACGCCTCGAGATCTGGTGACCGCAGACGTAGCGCCGAACCCGGCACCCAGCCTGGAGGTGCTCGATGGCGAGCTGGAGAGCTCCGCCGCCGCGCCTCGAGCGGAGAGCGCAACCAGCGCGGACGACGGGGCAAAGTCAAACGCAGTCGAGGGCGCCGGCAGCCACTCGGAATCCCTTCCGACGCAAGGCTCCGCCGAGGCAGCCGAAGAGCCGGACTTCGAGCCCATCCCCGACGCAACCTGGCAGGCCTGGGTCCGCGATCTCGAGGCCGCGCGCGGCCCAAAGCCACTGGCGGTCGTCGAGCGCCTCTTCACCTCGGCCTACATGCCGCTCCTGGAGACCCGCTTGGGCCAGCCGTTGAACGCCCAGGCTGACGCAGCGATCGAGAGCTGGGGCACGGCATTCGCCAAGAGCTACTCGGAGGCGTTCGATGCCCTGCGGATCCGTGGCAAGCGCCCCACGATGGTGCTCGACGTCCCGGACATTGCGCTTCGTCACGGCCGCATGCACGGGGCACGTCAGGCACAACTCGTACTGGTGGACGCGCTCCGGTTCGACCTGGGCCAGATGGTCCACGAGCACCTGAAGGAGCTCGCCGGACGCGACGCAGCGTGCGTCGAGAGGCTGTTGCTGTGGTCCGCGCTGCCCGCGAACACCTCGACACAGCTCGAGCTGCTCGGTCGCGGACCGCAAGGACTGCGAGAGCCGGTTGCCAGTGAGCGGGACGCCCCCGTCGCCCGCGGTCGCGCGGCCTCGACGCTGCGACGCGTACGGGCGGGTCACCGTGACGTGATGAAGCTCGACCTCGTGGAGTCCCGCATCGGCGAGCCAGGAGCAACCCGCCCGATGGCTCTGTGGAGCCTGGCCGCGGAGGTCGCCGAGGTGCTCTGGGATCACATGGCGAGTCTGCCGCCGCGCACGCTGGTCATGATCTTCGGCGATCATGGTTTCCGCGTGGATTCTGCCAGCGGCAGAGTCAGCCACAGCGCGGCGCAAGCGGCGGCGAGCCCCGAGGAGGTCATGGTGCCTGCCTTTGCCTGGCTCACCGGCAGCGTGCACTGAGCATCAGCGTCGGGCCAGACCGGCCACCAGGAGCGCTGCCACGCGCTCCGGCCAGGACTGCTGCCCCACGCGCTGCTCCAGACCTCGGACCAGCGTCTCCAGCAGCGCGATCCAGGCTTCGATATCGGCGCCTGGCTGGAGCTCTCCGCGCAGCGCGAGAGCGCGTAGCCACTCGGCCACGCGCCGCCTGAACCCGCGCTCGGCGGCGTCCAGGAGCGCGTGCGCGGCCTCTGGACCTGCGCGCCGAAGCCACGCGTTGGCCGCGGAGGCGCGAGGCATTCGCCGCGACGAGTCGATGCGACGCCGCAGCAGCGACTCGACCCCTTGTCGAAGCTCCCGGGCAGCGCCACGAGCTCCAGAGCCGCTCTCTCCCCCCCACAAGCTCGAGGTGTCGTAGAGGATCTCGGCAAGCTGCTGGGCGATGGCGACCAACAGGTCGGCCTTGTGCGGGAAGTGCCAGCCCACGCTGCTCTTCGCCAGCCCCGTGCGCTCGGCGAGCCTGGCGATCGACGGCGGGCCCTCGCCGAAGCTGCCCCAGTCTGCGAGCGCGGCGCCGACGATGCTCTCCCGCACCGACTCGGGACCATGCGGCTGCTTGATTCCTTCGATCAGCCCACGCAGGGCGCGCTTGTTGCCCAGGTGGCGCACCACGGTGGGGCGGCTCACCCGAGCGCGCTCAGCCACGTCGACGATGCCGACCCGATCGACGGGGCGCTCCGCTGCCAGCTCGGCCAGCACCCGCAAAAGGCGATCCCGAGTGGAGCTCGTCACCGCTCGCTCAGGAGTCCCGCTCGGCTCCGCCAGCAGCTCCGCTGGGGATCGGGTTCTGCTCCTTCTCCAGGTAACGGAAGATGGTACGCGGGTCGACACCCAGGTCCCGCGCCGTCTGCGTGCGGTTGCCGTTGTTGCGCTCCAGCACCTCCAGCACGTAGCGGCGCTGGAAATCCTCCTTGGCCTTCTCCAGTGGGACGATGGGCTCCTGCGCTTCCGGCCCTAGATCCATGTCCTCGGGGGAGAGCAAGCTCTGGTCGCACAGCACCAGCGCCTTCTTGATGCGGTTCTCCAGCTGACGAATGTTGCCGGGCCAGTTGTATTTCTTGATCGCGGCCAGCGCCTGCGGCGAGTAGCCGCGAACGCTGCTCGCCATCTCGTCCGCGTACTTGGAGAGCAGCGCCTTGGCGATGATGAACACGTCGTCGCCTCGTTCCCGCAATGGAGGCAGCCAGAGGTTCACCACGTTGAGGCGATAGTAGAGATCCTCGCGGAAATCTCCTGTCTTGATCATCTCGTCGAGGTTGCGGTTGGTCGCAGCGACGATGCGGATATCACATTTCTCGGGTTTGCTGTCGCCGACGCGGAAGACGATCCGCTCCTGGATGGCGCGCAGCAGCTTCACCTGCAGCGCAGGGGTCAACTCGCCCACCTCATCGAGGAACAGCGTGCCGCCGTCGGCCTGCTGGAACTTGCCGGGGCGACTCGCGATGGCTCCCGTGAAGGCGCCCTTCACGTGACCAAACATCTCGCTCTCGATCAGGTTCTCGGGGATCGCACCGCAGTTGACGGTGATGAAAGGCCCGCGCTCGCGGTTGCTGCGGCGGTGGATCTCCCGTGCGATCAGCTCCTTCCCGGTGCCTGTTTCCCCGGTGATCAGCACGCCGATGTCCGTCGCCGCGACCTTCTGCAGCTTGCGGAAGACCTCCATCATCGAGGGACAAGCGCCGATGATCTGGCCGAAGCGCTTGTCACTCAGCTCGGCCTCCAGCTTGCGCTTGTCGGCGCGCAGGGCGGTGAGGAGCATCGCGTTCTGCAGGATGAGCGACGCCTGCCCTGCGAAGATGGTGAGCACCTCGAGCTGATTGCGCTCGAACAGGTGCTTGACCTCGTCGTTCGCGACGTACAGCGCACCGATCACGTCACCCTGGCTGAGCAGCGGCGCGCACATCACGCTGGAAAGCTGCAAGGCCATCACGCTCTCGCTCTGACCAAACGTGGTGTCGCTGAGCGCGTCGCTGACGATGACCGGACGCTTCGACTCGATGACTCGACGCACGATGCTGTCGCTGATCTGGCCCGACGGATCCTCGATGGCTTCGCGCCGCACGTGGCGAGAGGCGCGTACGCGTGGTGTTCCGTGCGTTTCCTCGGGGTCTACCAGCAGCACCACACCGCGCTTGGCTCCGGTGAACTCCACGACCGCGTCCAGTAGCGTCTCGAGCAGCTCGTCCACCGAGGCGGTGGTCATCAAGCGCTCACTGAACGCGTACAGCTTCCGCAGCCCGCCCACGTCGCTCGACCCGAGGGATTGCTCTGCGCCCTCGCCAGGCGCTCGAGTCGGCCGCGGCAGCTCGCTGAACATGCTGAAGCCCAGATGCGCATCGCCGAGCGTCAGCCGGTCGCCGTCAACGAGGCGTGCGCGACGCTTCTTCTTGCCGTTGATCAGCATCTCGGCCTGGCGGTCCAGCTCCTCGAGCTGGAAGTCCCGACCGTTGAACACGATCTGTGCGTGATGGTCCGCGACGCTACGATCAGGGACGTGAACGTCGTTGCCCAGGGCCCGACCGATGGTCGTCACCGGCTTGGTGATCGGCACCAGAATCGGTTGACCCTGGGGTGCGAAGTAACGGATGAGCGCCATGCAGTGGCAGGGACCTTAGCCCGGAATCCAACACTCGGACAGGCCTGCTTTTTTGCCGCACTGCGTGGGCGCCGAGGCGTCGGAGCGGGCTAGAAGATCCTTCCGCCGACCTGCATTCCGAAGGCGCCCGGTTCGCCCAACGGAGCCACGTAGTCGACGCTGATGCCGCTCGACGCATCCGCATACTCGGTCGCCCGTTGATCGTTGGAACCAAAGTCCGATGGGTCTGAGGAGAAGATTGCCCCCGCCGCGAGACCCAGCGTGGTGGCGGTGCCCATGAAGATCAACCCACGCTTGGCGGGCGGTCCCCCGTCTCCCGCGTAGAACAAGAACACCGGCAAGGAGGCGGCGGCGCCGATCCCCGCGCCCGCCCACATCCACGACAGGCTCTCCCAGGTCGGGATGTACACCATCGACAACCCCGCGGTCGCGGCGAGCCCGACATTGAATCCAATCAGGCCCCCCAGGGCCGCCTTGTCGTTCGCCTGACCGTAGTCCTGATCGGCGCTGCTCGCGCCGTAGCCAAACATGGCACCTATCGCCGTGCCCCACACGCTGCCGCTCGAAGCGAACAGCGCCGTCCTGGGCGACGGCTCCTCGTAGTAGGCGAGCGCGTAGCCGCCCACCGCGCCCAGGGTCGCGCCGAGGGACACCGAACGTGAGAGCCCCTTGAAGCCCCACGCGTCCCGTTCGTCTGCCGTCACGAACTGATAGCCCGCGATGCCCAGGCCCTCTCCAGCGCCGATCACCATGCCGGCCGCGATCGTTGCCGGCATGCCCCGTGGCATCTCTGGATCGTCGAGGAAGTAGACACCCACCGGCGCCGCGACACCGAGGATAGCGGGGGGGATCAACGCGAGTCCGGGGTCGTCGATGCCCGTTTCCGCGTCGAACCACACGCCGAGGCCGACACCGTAGGCGATGGATGTCCCGTACAGCGTCCCGATCTCCAGGTCCGTCGAGCGTGCTTTTCCGCGCGGTATCGGCTGCTGGGGATAGTACCCGGGCTGACCATACGGCGCTGGCTGACCGTATGGCGCTGGCTGACCAGGGTAGCCCTGAGGTGGCGGCGCTGGATACGGCTGCTGCTGGGGCGGCGGGTACTGCTGGGGTGGGTACTGAGCCAGTGCCTCGCCGCTGACCCCCAGGGCCGCCAGCAGGGCGAGACATCCGAAACCACGGGCGGCCAGTGCCTGCCCACCGACCCGCTTGTTGAACACTGCCGCTCTCATGCGCTTGGTTTGGACACGTACCGCGACCCCGCGATTCAATCCAGTTTTCGCGGCGCTCAGTCGAGCTCGCGCTTCAACGGCCGGGTGAGTACGTCCTCCACGGCCTGGTGGGGTGACTTGTCCTCGTAGAGCACCCGGTACACCTCGAAACAGATGGGCAGCTCGACCCCCAGCCGCTGGGCGAGGTCGTGGGTGCTCCTGGCGGTCTTCACGCCTTCCGCGACGTGACCCAGTCCGCTCAGCACGTCGGCGAGCTTGCGCCCGCGTCCGAGCTCGAAGCCGACGGTGCGGTTGCGGCTGAGCTCGCCGGTGCAGGTGAGCACCAGGTCGCCCATCCCGGCCAAGCCAGCCAGAGTCAGCGGGTTGGCCTGCTTGGCGACTGCCAGGCGACTCAGCTCCGCCAGGCCACGGGTGATCAAGGCGGCGCGGGTGTTGTTGCCAAAGCCCAGGCCGTCACAGGCCCCTGCGGCGATGGCGATCACGTTCTTCAACGCGCCTCCGACCTCGACCCCGACGGGGTCGTCACTCGAATACACACGGAAACGCGCCGTGGCGAAATGCTGTTGCAGCAGCTCGGCGAGCGCGGGATCGTGCGCCGCGATCACGATGTTCGTGGGCACGCCCTGAGCGACCTCCTTGGCGAAGCTGGGTCCGCTCAGCACACCGACGCGCGCACCGGCCCCCGCCCCGAGCACGTCGACGATCACCTCGTTCATCAGCATCAGGCTGCCTTGCTCGATACCCTTGGTCGCCGTCACCAGACTGGCGCGCGCAGGGATCAGATCCCGCGCCTGCTCCAGCGTGCCTCGGAAGACGTCGGAGGGCACCACCAGCAGCACCACCTCGGCGTCCCGCAGAGCCTCCGCCAGATCGCTGGTGATCCGCATGCTCGGCGGCAGGGGGAAGCCCGGCAGGAACTCGGCGTTGACGCCTTCCACTCGCATGCGCTCCGCGTGAGCCTCCTGCCAGGTCCACAGCGCCACGGGCGCGCCCTTGCCCGCCAGCAGCAGGGCCAGCGCCGTTCCCCACGCACCGGCACCAATCACCGCGGTCTTGGCGCTCCCAGGCGCGAACTCGAGTGTCATCAGGCAGACTCTGAAACCAGCTCTCGAGGGGTGTCAACGGAAGGTCTGGACAGCGCTGGCGCTTTGCTATGCTGCGACGCGATGCGCCTGAAAGCTCTCTCTTGGTTGTGTGCGGCGAGCCTGCTGGCCCCCGCTCTGGTTGGCTGTCCGAACCAGGAGGCTCTGGGTTACGACGCGGTCACGGTACTCGGCCCCGGGGTGATCAACGACCCCGAGAACCGTTCCTTGCGCTTCGATATCCTGAAGTTCGGCCTCGACCGCTTCTGCTTCGAGATGACCCGTCGCGGCGTCCCGCTGAAGCTGGCCGATGATCAGCCCGTCGCCGGGCGCTTCTTCGCCAGCAGCTGTCAGTCTCAGCTCATCGACGAGGAGAACCGCAAGAGCATCGTGGTGCAGTACTCGGGTCACGGCTACGGCTGGACGAGCCTGAGCCAGCGCATCGGGTTCACCAGCGCGGGGCTCATCGAGTACTCCCCGGACTTTCGCGTCAAGGACGACGCGATGTACATCTATTTCCGCCCCAGAAATGTGCAGGCGTCGAACTTTCAGGTGGGCCTGGTGGAGTCGAGCTTCGCCAAGGCGGGAATGTCATTGGCAGGCTTCGATGCGAACGCCGCTGGCCGCAAGCTGGTCGACTCCCAGCTCGGCCGAGGGTTCACCGTCATCCGCTACAGCGAGAAGGGTGAGACCGACTTCGGCATGGGGGTGATCGCTCTTGGCAGCAAGCCATTCAAGCCGTTCCAGATAAGCAAGACCTCCAAGGTCGCGCTCGAGAACAACCGCACGGAAGTCCATCAAGGGCAGCAAGAGTACATCGGTGGCTTCGAGATAACCGATGACGATCAAGCGCTGTACTTCACCGCGGCGCTCGACGGGGCTCCGGCGGTGGACGTCTTCGTGCTGGCCAAGGGCGCCGGCGATCAGATGCTCCAGCAGTACGTCACCAACCCCGGCCCCGCGGCGCTCCCGATGCAGCCGCTGCTCGACAACGTGGTCACCCAGGGCCAGCCCTGGAAGGGCTACCTGCCGCTCCCAAAGGGGATCTACTACCTGATTGTGGACAATGCTTCCGGCGTCGGGCAGACCAATCCGCCGCAGGTAGCGGGGGACGATCGCGCAGCAAAGCTCGACTACCTGGTGCAAGTCGGCGAGCGCCAGTAGCCTCCGAGCGCGCCCCTCCCCCCCGAAAAAACCTCGAATGCGGCGGTAGGTCGAGCCATCGCCGCGCCCTGCGAGCCCGCCCGCGCCTCGAGGCCGGGGATGGAGGTTGCCCAGATTCGGTCCGACAGGTAAGAGAACCCCGCGCTTTGGCCGACTCCACTACTTCCGTGCGCCCGCAGCCTGCCCTGCGGTACGTGTTCCTGCTGGTCTGGTTCTTCCTCGTCCCGCTAGCCGTCGCCTGGCTTGCGGTGACGGTGCTCGCCGCCTCCGACGAGACGGACACCCTGAGTCTGCTGGGGCGCCTTGCCTGGCTGATCCGTGAGCAGCCGGTGCCCGCCGGGATCGCGTTCTTCACCGTGGTCGAGATGGTGCTCTACCACTATCGCCACCAGCTCCCGCTCTCGAAGCACCTTGGAGTGGGTGGTCGCTCGGACGTGCCGCCAAAGCTGCGCCGTGACTACGAGCACGCCGCCCAGCTGCTCGACGAAGCCGCACGGATACTGGATCGGCGCGCGGAGCAGGTGAAGCGCCTGGTCAAGATCAGCGCCCGCGAAGAGCTGGACGAAAGCCTCGAGACGCTGCGTCTGGAGCTCGAGCGCGTGCCCTTCGACGAGGAGGGCTTCGAGAAGGCTTACGAGTCGGCCAGCGTGCTCGTGGATCGACATCTCGCGCCGTGGCGCAAGAGCGAGGTGCGCGAGTACGCCGAATCGATCGGCGTCGCGATCTTGGTGGCGCTGCTGCTGCGTGAGTTCGTGGTCGAGGCCTTCAAGATCCCCAGCGGCTCGATGCTGCCGACGCTCCAGCTGCAGGATCACATCTTCGTCAACAAGTTTGCCTACGGGCCGAAGCTGCGCTTCACCGACACGCGTCTGTTCCCCAGTCTGCCCCCCAAGCGCGGCGACGTGATGGTGTTCATCTACCCGGATCCGAACCCGGAGAACCCGCGCCAGGACTACATCAAGCGCGTGATCGCGCTGCCTGGCGACACCCTCGCCGTCCAGGATGGACACCCGATCATCAACGGCTGGAAGGTGCCCTACTGCAGGGTCGGTCACTACGAGTACATGGAGGGAGACGACCCGCGCCAAGGCGATCTCTTCGTGGAGTTCCTCGGGGATATGAGCTACCTCACGCTGTTCCAGGACGGCGAACGGGACCAGTTCGAGGGCCCCTACCAGGTCAAGCCGGGCGAGGTCTGGGTGCTCGGGGACAACCGGAACAACTCTCAGGACTCGCGCGCCTGGAACGGTGGACGCGGTGGCGGTGTGCCCTTCGACAACATCAAAGGCCGCGCGATGTTCGTCTGGCTCTCCAGCGGTGAGCTCACGCTGGATCGAGTCGGTCTCAACGTGATGGGTAAGCCGACCTTGCCGAAACACGACAAGGCAGAGCTCCACGCCGCGGTCGATCGTTGCGTGAAGCAGCGACCGCCGGTCTCCGAGACCACCCCGCCACCCCCGAAGAACTGAGCTGGACCGCTCGCGCCGCGCAGTCTCCGCGCGCGGAAGCGCAGGGTTTGGGGGGGAGAGGGTGAGGCCATGGGGGCGCTCCTTCAGGTTTCCACGGCGGTTTGTCACGGTTTCCGCCCCGTCCCCAAAGGGGGTCCGGAGAGTGAACTCGAGCGCGGGATCAAAACCCCGACTCAGACGTATTGGGCTGTGGGCGACCTCATGGCTTTCGTGTAGGGTCCGGCCCGAGGAGGAACTTACGGATGGTTATCAACTCCGCACGCGCGTCGACGGCCATTGCCGCGGCCGGCCTGATCTTCGCTCTGCTCGCCTGCAAGAAGGAGGAGGAAGCTCCGCCGGAGCCTTCGGCCACGGCCTCCGCCGAACCGGAAGCTCCGAAGGAGGAGCCCAAGGTCGAGGAGAAGAAGGAGGACGAGGTCGAGCGCTATGGCGACAAGGAGACGAAGATGAGCGGCACCGTGCGGGTCCTGCTCAACAACCTCCGCGTCTACAAGAAGGCCGATACGACGACTGAGTTCGTTGCGACGCTCAACCGAGGCACGCTGGTCAATCTCAAGGCCAGCTACGGGAACTACCTCCTGATCGAGTACCCATCGGGGTACAAGCAGCTCAGCCCGGGCTGGATCCAGGCGCGCGTGAACAGCCCCCAGCTGAAGACGGAGACCGACGTGAAGCCCGAGGACGTCGAGAAGCAAGACGCTGGCGCGGTGGTGAACCCGTCCGCGACCGCCTCGGCGTCGGCGGCTCCGAGCGCTTCCGCCACGGCGTCCGCTTCCGCTTCCGCCGAGCCCTCGGCGACCGCTTCCGCCACGGCGTCGGCAGAGCCTTCCGCCACCGCCTCGGCCTCCCCAGCGAACCCGTTGCTGCGGCGCCTCCCCAAGCTGCGTCTGCCAACCCCAGCAACTTCGAACTAGACCCGGACCCGTTCCTGCTTCGACGCCGCCTGAGACTCAGGCGGCGTCGGCGCTTTGTCCGCAGGTGCGACGTCGCGGGTCGAGGCAGACGCGTCGCACGCTCTGCACAACACTGCTGACGCGCTGCGACGCCGCGGAGCAAAGTGCGAATGCTCGGGGAGGCAGCTTGCTCCGCCTCCTCCGACGGTCGTAGAAGTCGCGCATGGCCGAGAGCATGCGCGCGCTGGTTTACGATCGGGCGAAGGATCCCTGGGAGGAGTCCAAGGGGCTGCGAGTGGAAGAGGTCCCACGCGTGACCCTGGACGAACGCAGCGACTACCACGATCGGAACCGCGTGCTGATCAAGCCGCGCTACGTCGGTTTCTGTGGCTCCGATCGGGGGATCTGGTTCCGCAAGGCATTCAAGGACATGATCTGCGGTTCCCTGGACAACGAAGCCAAGGCGCTGCGTCACCCGAAGGACCAACGCATCATCGGTCACGAGCTGTTCGGCGAAGTCGTCGCCGTGGGCAGCGAGGCGCGGCGAAGCTTCGGCCTGGAGGTCGGCGATCTCGTGAGCGCCGAGAGCCACATCTTCTGTGGTGTCTGTCATCAGTGCCGAAGCGGCGACCACTACGTGTGCGCCGACGACCTGATCATCGGTATCAGCTATGACGGCGCGTTCGCCGACTACGTGAAGCTCCCCGCCAAGGTCATCTGGCGCAACAACATGGACCGCATGCGACCGGAGGTCGCCGCCGTCCAGGAGCCCTTCGGCAACGCCGTGCATGCCTGCACGAAGGTCAATCTGCGCGGAAAGCGCGTCGCGATCGTGGGCTGCGGAACCATCGGGTTGTTCGCCGTCGCGATCGCGCGCGCGATGGGGGCGACCTACATCGTCGGGGTGGAACCCGTGAAGCATCACGCCGAGATGGCCCGCAAGCTGGGGGCGGACGTGGTGCTGGAGCCTGGGGTTGGCGCCGAGGACTACGCCCACGACCCCAACCTATGTGCCGAAGTGCGTCGCCTCACCGACGGCGTCGGCGTCGATGTCGCCCTCGAGATGAGTGGCATGAACTCCTCGGTGAACAACGCGATTCACCTCGTGCGGCGTGGCGGCGACGTGATCCTGTTCGGGCTCAAGAGCGGCGACGCGATCATCGAGAGTTTCGATCGGGTGATCGTCGACGGCATCAACATGCACAGCGTGATCGGGCGGCGTATCTGGGAGACCTGGCACATCACTCGGCACCTGCTCGAAGCGCGGGACCCCAACATCCACGACCTGGTCTGGGAGGTGATCCTGAACGGTGGTCAGGGCCCGATCTTGCCCTTCGAAGAGTTCAGCGCAGAGCGCTTCGAGGAAGCCATCAGCACCTACCCGAAGGTGGTGCTCAAGTTCTAAGCGAGCGGAGACCAGAATGTACGAACAAGCCAGGGGCATTTTTCAGGCGGAGCTCGACGCCATCGATGCAGCGGGCCTGACCAAGCACGAGCGAATCATTACCTCACGGCAAGGCGGAGCGATCCACTCCGGCGACGCCGACGTGCTCAACTTCTGCGCCAACAACTACCTCGGCCTGTCATCTCATCCGGAGGTGATGGAAGCCGCGAAGCGGAGCCTGGACAGTCACGGCTTTGGCCTCTCGAGCGTGCGCTTCATCTGCGGCACGCAGGATCTCCACAAGCGCCTGGAGGCGAAGCTCAGCGGATTCTTCGCCACCGAAGACACGATCCTGTACTCCTCCTGCTTCGACGCGAACGGCGGCCTGTTCGAGACGCTGCTCGGCGCGGAAGACGCCATCATCAGCGACGCCCTGAACCACGCATCCATCATCGATGGCATCCGACTGTGCAAGGCCGAGCGCCACCGCTACGCCAACGGTGACATGCAAGAGCTCGAGCGCTGCCTCCAGCGGACACAGGGCAGACGCCTGAGACTGATCGCGACCGATGGCGTCTTCAGCATGGACGGCTACCTGGCGAAGCTCGACCAGATCTGTGATCTCGCCGAGCGCTACCAGGCGCTGGTCATGGTGGACGACTCTCACGCCACCGGCTTCGTCGGTCCGAACGGTCGCGGCACACCCGATCACTACGGCGTGATGCAGCGCATCGACGTGATGACCAGCACGCTGGGCAAAGCGCTCGGCGGCGCGAGCGGTGGCTTCACGACGGGACGCAAGGAGATCGTGGCTCTGCTGCGCCAGCGCTCCAGGCCCTACCTCTTCTCGAACACCCTCGCCCCCGCGATCGCCGGCGCCAGCATCGCCGTGATCGATCTCCTGGAGCGCTCCGACGAGCTGCGCCTGACACTGCAGGCCAACGCGAAGCGTTTCCGCGACGGAATGGAGCGCGCCGGCTTCGAGCTGAAGCCGGGCTCCCACCCCATCGTCCCTGTGATGGTGCACGACGCGAAGCTCGCCTCCCAAATGGCGGACATGCTGCTCGAGCGTGGCATCTACGTGATCGGGTTCTCCTACCCCGTGGTGCCGAAGGGCGAGGCGCGCATCCGTGTGCAGCTATCGGCGGTACACACGCCCGCGCAGATCGACCAGGCGGTCGAAGCGTTCACGGCCGTGGGCAAGCAAGTCGGTCTGCTCCAGTAGTCAAACATGCCACGCTCTGGCCGCCCAGCCGCCAGAGCCGTTGCCACGACGCCCAGCTCACACTAGCGTCGCTTCGATGCGCGCGCCCCGACTGGCCAGCGTCTCGGCGCTGCTCGTGTCGAGCATGACCTTCACAGCACCTGCGCGCGCCCAGGTGACGAAGGAAGACGCGGGTACGACCAGCACCGGGACGAAGGGCGCATCCGACGCTCGGCGCGACCAGCAGCCGGATGAGGCCAAGCAGGCGGAGAAGCGGCCCAGCTACACCGCCGATCCCGACGCGCCCATCCCCGGCGACGGACAGCGCGCCGTCCCAGACTACGACGGGCGTCCTGACCGGACCACCGCCGGGGACGTGCTGATCTGGATCCCGCGCATCCTGCTCTCGCCGCTCTACCTGGTGAGTGAGTACGTGATCCGACGCCCCCTGGGTGTGCTCGTCACCACGGCGGAGCGCGACAACTGGGTGGAGGCGGTCACCGACTTCTTCACCTTCGGTCCCGACGACAACATGGGCATCGTCCCCACGGGGCTCATCGACTTCGGCTTCCGCCCCAGCGTCGGCGTCTACTACTTCTGGAACGACGCCGGGCACCAGCAGAACAAGGTGCGCGCTCGCGCCGCGTGGGGCGGCGAAGACTGGCTGAACCTGCAGCTGACGGACCGCGTCGCCCTGGACGAAGACACCGACATCTCGCTGACCGGAGAGTACCTGAAGCGGCCGGACTATGTGTTCTATGGGCTGGGACCACGCTCGAGGGGCCCCGACCCGCGCTACCGCAGGGAAATGCTGGAGGCCAAGCTCGGTTTCTCCGGGTACCTGACGACACGACCGCATCACAAACCCCGTACTCCCTCTGAACAGCCCACGGACTCGATGCTTCAGGCAACGGTGGGGGTGAGGGACGTCACCATCGGCCTCGGAGATGGCTGCTGCGACGATCCGTCGGTGCAGTCGCTCGTCGACGAGGGACGCCTCGAGACGCCACCAGGCTCCCGCGACGGCTACACCATCGCCTTCGAGCGGCTCGACCTCGATCTCGACTCGAGGCGCCGACGCGAGAAACTCTTCGACGACGACGCAAGCGACTGGACACAGCCGAGCGGCACCGGGGTGCGCTTCTCGGTGCGCGCGGAGCACGCCACCGGGCTTCGCCGCCCGACCCCCACGCTTGCGACGACCACGACCGATCGCCAGGCTTGGCTCAAGTACGGCGCCACGCTCGGCGCCTTCTGGGATGTCACGGACCTTCAGCGCGTGCTGGGTCTGCAGCTGATCGTCGACCTCGTCGATCCACTGCTCGATGGGAGTGAGATCCCCTTCAACGAGCAAATCAACCTGGGCGGAGATCGTCCCATGCGCGGCTTCCTCGAGGGCCGTCTGATCGACCGTAGCAGCGCCGTGCTCCGCTTCGACTACACGTGGCCGATCTGGGTCTGGCTCGACGGGGCGGTGCACTACGCCGTGGGGAACGTCTTCGGCGAGCACCTGGAAGGCTTCGAGGCCGGTGCGTTGCGCCAGTCTGCAGGCATGGGGATCCGCGCCGTGGGCTCCAGGGATCACGTGTTCGAGATGCTGCTGGCGTTCGGCACCGAACCCTTCGACGAAGGCGCGGAACCCGAGAGCCTGCGCTTCGTGTTTGGAGCAACCAGTGGCTTCTAGGCACTACTCCTGGCTCCCGCCCGTCAGCCTCGGGGGCGTGGCCCTCTGCGTCGCGTTGGGCAGCACTGGCTGCGCTGGCTCGCTCCAGAAGTTCCCGCTCGAAGAACCGCTGTGGCGCGACCCGGATCGTCACGCCTTCGAGCACGAGCCCGAGGAGTACTTCTCTCCCTTCGCCTGGGATGGCGCGAACCAGATGGTGTTTCGTCCCATCAGTCGTTTCCTCGCGGTTGACCCGCTGGGTGAAGCCAGCAACGTCAACGCGCTGGACGAGGTGCCGGACTCCAGCTGGTTCCGCAATCGCATCGGCCTCCCCTTCGCCAAGGGCGGCCCGGCGATGAAGATGCGAGACTTCGAGCAGGGCCCCTGCGTCACTGAGCCGCTGGATCCCGCTGGGCCGTGGACGGTCACCGGGGCCAAGCCCAACGGCTTCAACCCTGGTTTCATCATCAAGGCGGCGAACGGGTTCCGCTACCTGATCAAGTTCGACGGCACCACTCAGGGCGTGCGACCAACGGCCGCGGACGTGATCGGCTCACGGATCTACCACGCCGCCGGCTTCTACACGTCCTGCAACCGCGTGGTCTACTTCGACCGCAGCATCCTGCGCATCGATCCGGACGCCAAGGGCGAGAACGCGGATGGCGACGAGGAGCCGCTGACCCAACGCCACCTGGACACCGTCTTCAGCAAGGCGCAGGTGCTGCCCGACGGACGTTTCCGAGCGGCTTCAAGCCTGTTCATCGACGGCAAACCACTCGGCCCCTGGACCTACGAGGGCACTCGCAGTGATGACCCGAATGACGTCATCGACCACGAGATGCGGCGTGAGCTGCGCGGCGCGTACGTGCTCGCCGCCTGGACGAACCACTTCGACTCCCGCGAACAGAACACCTTGTCCGCCTGGGTCAAGGACCCCGCGCGCGACGGCTTGGGCTACGTGCGCCACTACTACATCGACTTCGGGGACTGCTTCGGCAGCATCTGGGAGCCTCCGATGCTCGGCCGGCGCATCGGCAACGCGTACTATCTGGACTTCCCCTACCTCTTCGAGGACTTCATCACGCTCGGGCTTCAGGAGCGGCCCTGGGACACGGCGCGCTTCGGCAAGTCGGGGCCGGTCTTCGGCTACTACGACGTGGAGCATTTCTACCCGGATAAGTACAAGCCGGGCTATCCCAACCCAGGCTTCGTGGCGATGACGGAGCGTGACGCGGCCTGGATGACCCGCATCCTGGCCCGGTTCAGCGACGATCACGTTCGGGCGCTGGTGAAGACCGCAGACTTGCGCGACGCCACCCTCGAGTCGGAGCTCACCCGCATCCTGATCGGCCGCCGAGACAAGCTGTTGCGGCGCTACCTCGGGAAGCTCTCGCCTTTCTCCTTTCCTCGCGTGGAGTCAGGCAAGCTATGCGTCGAAGACGTCGGAGTCAGCGCTCGCGTCGCTCCAGGCAAGCGTCGTTACGCCGTCACCGCGTTCCTTGGGTCGACCTCCAGGCCACTCGAGGCCTCGCGAAGAGGAAGCCGAGTCTGCACCCCCCTGCCCTCCAACTCGAGCGCCAGCAACAGCGCTCCAGCGTACCTCGTAGTGGACTTCAGCGCGGTCGACGGGCACGAACTCTACCCCACGCGGGTGCACCTGTATCAGACAGGCCCGCAGACCTACCGCGTCGTCGGTCTAGAGCGACCCGAGAGTCACTCACCTCCGCGGTGAGGCCCAGGAAGAGCCTCGTACCTACATCGCCGCACTCAGAACGCCGGGCGGGGTGTTGACACGTTGCCTGGATTCCACCAGGTAAAAGTCCATGGTCGGTGCTTGGCGCCGACGGGGAGTGCTCCCCAGCCGTGCGCATTCACAGCGGTCCGCATTTCACGGCCGTCGCGTCCTCGCGAGTAACCACGGCCCGTGAACTGCTGATGCTCCTCCCGCGAGGCCATGGAGCCCCTCGGGACTTGCGCCAACCCCTTTGATCGTGGACAGATGAAATCTGGGCGGCCCGCTGCCCGCCCGAGCCTAGGCGCCCCGACACGCCGGTCAGGCTCCTCAGAACACCCTTTCAATCCAGCCATGAGCCAGTCGTCTCCCCTCGCCGACTTAGATCTTCCCACGAACGAACCACGTGAGGACACGGCGGTTCAGCGCATCCCCCTGAGGGAGAAGAAGTACGCACGCACCAAGCTCTCGTTGATGCGAGCGGCGGTCAGCCGGCTCCGGGAGAAGGCGTTCTGCGACGTGACCGTGAAGGAGCTGTGCGAAGAGGCTCAGGTTAGCGAGGCGACCTTCTTCAACTACTTCCCGAAGAAGGAAGACGTCCTGCGCTATTTCATCCAGATCTGGACCGTCGAGGTAACTTGGGAAGCGCGCCAGGCAGCGGGCGGCGAGGACGGCCTGCGCTTCATCGAGGAACTCTTCGACATCATGGGCCGCGAACTCGAAGAGTGCCCACGCATCATGATGGAGGTGATCGGGTTCATGAGCGTCGAGCGGGGTGGGGGAGAGTGCCCATTCAGCTCCGAGCTCTCGCTGGCGGAACGGCTCCAGGCTTTCCCGGAGATGGAGTGCGCCATGAACATCCCCTGCCGCAAGCTCGACCAGGTGCTCGGGCAGCCGATTCAAGCAGCGATGTGCCGCGGCGAGCTGCCCACCGGGACCAACATAGAGACCACGGTGATGGCACTACTCAGCCTGTTCTTCGGCGTTCCGCTGCTTTTGAAGGACACGCCCGCGTTGATTCGCGAGACCTACCGCCGACAGCTACGACTGGTCTGGGCCGGTGTCCGCAACACGTCGGACAACTAGCTGTGGCCGCTCTGTCGACGCGGTTGCCGCGCGGCAACGCGGCCATCCTCGACAGCGAGCCGGCTAGGCAGCGGGTGAGATGGAGGGCTTACGGATGCGGTGCATTCCGCTCCGAGACGCCGAAGTCTGCCCCCGCTCCACGGACTCGGGGGCGGGCGCTGCCTCCAGGCGGCCCGCCTCCTCAGCCTCGATTTTCAGCAGCCCCGCCAGCAAGATGCCGAGGGCTTTGGTGGGATCGTCCGGCATGTGCGCTCCGTTATGTCCGGTTTACGGCGAGGGTGTGAGCCATCTTCCCGTGTCACGAGAAACCGAGGGGTTTGCTCCTCACCCCCGCGAGCGGCTGGTGCCTGGCAAGAAACCGAGGACGGCGCGACCCTGGTTCGGACTCCGGAGTGGCATCGTCTTCAGGTCTCGCGGCGACTCTTGAGGGCGATCCCCAGATCGTCACGCATCGCGCGTCCCTTGGTGCCCATGAGCACGGAGATGACGAGCGCGATCCCCCAGCCGAAGAAGATGCTCATGCCGACCACACGGATCGACCAGACCGGCGGCTGGAAGCGTGTGACGCAGTAGATCCACGCCAGGTTCAACACCAGCTTCGCCATGCTGGCGTAGGCGCCGAGGCTGTAGGCGAAGAGCTCCTTTCGACGCCACTCAGCGAACGCCTCCGGGGTCACGTGGGGAAAATCCTCCGCGCGTTGCTTCTGGATGTCGAGCTTTCGCACCGTGTTCCAGATCAGGAAGAACACGGCGATGATGTCGGTGAAGTCGGCCATCGGGCACCTGGGCAGCGGCGGCGCACCCTAGCCCACACCCCGCCTCGGTGCCATGTCAGTCGCGCGGCTTGCGGTCGCAGGCTCGCGCGCCGTCAGTCAGCTGGACTCACTCTCGCGACTCGTACACGTTGCGCGCCGGCAGCTCGAGGCCGGTGAGGAACCCTCCATTTCCACAGCCGGTGTCGATGCCGACCACCGCGGGTCCTGCCCACAGATCGGTGGGGTCGTCCGGCGTGTAGTCGCTGAGCTCCGGTGGGAGGTACTCGGTCCGGGTGTGGCCGAAGACCACCACCTTCCCACGATAGTTGCGGAAGAACGCTTCATCGCGACACCAGAGCAAGGCGATGGGCGCTTTCACGTCCCTGGGATGCAGGAAACCGTCGGGGCCATGGGGGAGGCCCGCATGGACGTAGATCGCGTGATCGTCCTCGTACCAGTACGGCAGCGAGCGGAACCAGTCGACGACGTCCGGAGGGAAGAACGAACCCGTGAGCATGGCGGCGCGCTCCTCGGCGCTGGGTAGCTCGCCCTCCTCGGGCACGGCCCCGCCGACGAAGGAACGATAAGCCGCCAGACAGCCATTGCCGGGAGGCAACACGAACTCGTCCCAGCCCCGATCGATCACGCGCAACCAGGCGTCTTCGTGGTTACCTCGCAGGGCGATCACCTTCGCCGGAGTGTGCCCCGGGAGAGTCCGGATGTAGTCGATGACCTGAGCCGAACGTGGACCACGGTCGATGTAGTCTCCCAGGAAGATCAGGGTGTCTTCCTCGTCGAGCGTCGGAAAACAGGAGAGCAACTTGAACAGAGCCTGGGTGTCCCCGTGGACATCTCCAATCGCAAACGTGCGGCCGGCCATCTCCCTATCCTGTCAGCACCTGGGAGAGGTGGGAACCCGCAATTTCTCCGCTCGCGGCGACGCCCGGCCTTCGCAGCGCTCGAGGAGTCGGCTCCCGGCTCACCATTCTTGTGACCTCGCAGGCCCGCGACGAGCACTCTTCACCGGACGTCGCGGAGCAGCCGCGCGACTCGGCGACGAACGGCCACCTCGAAGCTGTGTTCGTACCCAGGGCATGCGTACACGAACAGAGCGGGGAGCCAGGACACGCGCTGCAAATCGCCGTCACGCACCCGGAAAGCTCTATCCGAGCAGCGAAGCTGGCCTGAGAGCAGCAGCTCGCCCCAGCTGGAGCGGCCGCTCAAGACGCGTCCGAGGCCCGTCCGCGTCACCGTCACCAGCTGATCGTAGTCAGGGTCCAGGCCATCTCGGACGGCGCACCCTCCCCCCCGAAGCTGCAACGTCCAGGTCCACGTGTCGACCGCCTGGCAGCCATCCGCCTGGATGCTTCCGCGCGGTTCGAGGTCCGCCCGTGCTTGGAGGCCGCCGCGTACTTGGAGGCAGAGCGCCAAGGGTACGGTGTCCTCCGCCAGCGCCGCAAGGCGCGGAGCTAGGCGGTTCTCGAGCCAGTCTCGGATCTCGGACGCTTCACAGCCTTTGACGGACGCCTCGGGATCCCAGAGCACGGGCACCTCGAACGGTACGAAGGTGGGCAATCGAGCCGAGCCACGGCGCTGGACCAGCGGGCTCGCCCGCTGAAGGTGCTCCACCTGGCCACGCTCCAGCGTGATCAGGTCCCCCACCTCGAGATCGAGTCGGTTCAGGCTTGGAGCGAGCGCCGCCAGGTCCCGCGCGAAGCGCTCGGGGGTCACCGGGAACGCATTGCTCGCCAAGGAGTCGTAGGGCGCGTTGGGGATCACCGAGGCGGCCGCGGGCGCCACCACCGTCGGCTCCTCTGCTCCGAGCCTCGCCAGTGCCCTCAGCTGCTCTGCGTAGCTCCCGCGCGGAAATCCGATGGCGCCAGCCAACTGCGGCGCGACCTCCAGTACCGGACACCAGCGCGCGAGGTGTAGGTCAACGCCCTGCCCTGCGGCACCTCTCAGCACCTCGAGCGTCCGCCCGACTCGCTCTGGACCTCCGAGCACCGAGTCGACGTGGTTCCAGGCCACCCCCTCCGCGCTGATCACCGCGATTCCCCACTCCGTGGCGGTGCCATGGGAAGGCGTCGTGAGTAGCGCGCCGTCGGCCAGCTCCACGCTTTGCCAGGTGTCGAGCACCTGCGCCCGCAGAAAGCCCAGCTCGCGACAGACTTCTGCCACGAACGCGTCCGCGGTCAGCACGACTGACTCCGATCCCGCCTGGCCAACCAGGCCAGACTATCCACATCGAAATGGTCCGGGTGACGGTGGGAAACGACGATGAAGTCAGGCGCGAGGCCCTCTCGATCGAGCACCCTCGCGGGAACCAGCCTCGAGAGCCCAGCGTCGTGGACATCGTCGAGCAGCGGGTCGAACAGGATGCGCGTGCTGGCCATGCCGAGCTCGAGCAACCACATCGCGTGCCCCAGGTAGTGCCAACGCATCCGCTGCAGTATCCCCCAGGCATCGCCTCGCACACCACACGCCCCGAGCTTTTCGGGCTACGCTGTGCGACGTGAAGCGGGTGTTCCTCACCAGGGACGGCGAGCTGTCGGAAGACGTCGTGCGCAGGGCCGCGGTCAGTCTCGCGACGTACCTCGTGGGGGGCGATCAGGGCCTGACCAAGGCCCGAGATCCCGAGGGCTGCTTCAAGCGGGTGGTGGAGGGTCGTGAGGATTATCCCGGGTACATGACGTGCGAGGATCTCCACGGCGCCTGGCTCTGGCTGCTGTGTGGGGAGCATCGCTACTCGGGCCCAGCGATGCGCGAGGCCATGGAGTTCTTCAACCGCATGGAAGCTTGGGGCTGGAACCCAGGGGAGACCATCTCCAAGCTGCGACGCCACGCGGGCTTCGCCTGGAGAGAGTACCTCGCGGATACAGACTGGGACATCAAGCCCGGCGATGTCGTCCAGGTCAGCGGGCGACGGGGCGCCCACACCTTGACGGTCGTCGAGGTGCACGAGCAAGCCGGACTGCCGGTCGCGCTCGACCACGCGGACTACGGTCACTTCAGTGACGCAGATCGGGATACCGATCTGCCGGTGAGCCACACCGCCCGTGTTTACCGTGGGGATCCGATCGTGCGCAAGGACGGCAGCTATTGCCTGGCCGGGCTGCCCATCCTCGGCCGCCTGGACTCATGGGCGTTGATGCGACACCTTCACGGGATTCAGCCGCTCAAGCCGGCGTTGGTGCCCGAGCCCTTCGAGGGGGGGCAAGTCGAGCGCGGCGGCGAGCCGCTGGTGTCCGCCGTCCTCCCGCGAGTTCTGCGCCTCGGCTCGCGAGGCGACGACGTGCGGGGGTGGCAACGCCTGCTCGCGCTGGCTCCTACGGGCGACTTCGACCACGCCACGGAAGTGGCCACGCGCACCTGGCAACGAGAACGTGGCTTGCTGGATGACGGCGTCGTTGGCCCAGCGACTCGCTCCGCCGCTCGCAAGGACACGCGTCCTGGGGGCTTCAAGGCGGCCAAGCCGATCAAGGACTCCGGCTGACTCGAGGGCTCGGGGAACGCTCTCCCCCAGTGTTCGCTGTCCTGAAGCGACGCCCATGCGCTTCCCCAGCAGCCTGTGGCAGCCTACATCCGGAAGCGCGAGGCTGGCTGGCGCGGCTCCCGGTCTTCAAAACCGGTGCAAGGCGTCGCACGACGTCTTGGGTGGGTTCGATTCCCATGCGCTTCCGCCGCCTCCAGCGGCGAAGCGCCTGGCAACATCGAACCCAGGGTGGCACGCCTCCGGCGCGCACCGCAGCGCGAGCGCATTCGCGCTAGCCCGCGCGGTTTCGATTCCCATGCGCTTCCGCCGCATCCAGCGGCGAAGCGCCTGGCGACCTCAGCTAGGGGGCTGGGTTCGATGCGGACGGACGAGGAACCTTGTCGGCGTCCGCCGCGCAGCGCACCCCCATCACGTTTCCGTCCACCGGGAGCGCCGGAGGATCCATGTCGAGCCCTCCGATGAGCTTGTACCCGGCCATCGCCGAGTCCGTCTGCGTCCACTCCATGAGGCCGTTCTCCAGACCAAAGATCCCGAGCTCGTTGGGAGGACGCGCGTCGACTGGTTCTGGTTCCTCGCCCATCGACCTCTGGGGGTTGGGCCCCACCACGCGTTGCCACTCCGCGAAGGTGAGGAGCCGCTTACCCGCCCACGCGCAGTACTCTTCAGCCTCGTCGAACGCGAGCTTCACGCCATGTGTGGGGTGCTCGGTGTGCGTGGTCATGACGTCGCGCTCGAAGAAGGTGAGCATCGCCACGTAGTCGCCCCAGCTCACCTCGGTGCGGTCGATGTAGAACGCCTTGACGCGGCCCTTCCCCGGGACCTTCAGCATGCTGGGACCTCGCCCCATCCACCGTGACTGATCCGGTGGGGTCGTCGTTGCCGTAGGGATCGCCGTTCCGGTGCTCGGCGCGTCGACGACCGGCGCTCCACTCGACGTCGACGGAGCGGGCGGCGGAGCCGCCAAGCCCGGCGCCCCAGGGGTCGAAGTCGACGCTCCTCCCCCGCCGCCGCCGCAGGCAGACGCCAGACCGGCCAGCAACACGCAGTAGCCATTGAGCACCCAGCGGCCGATCGGGCCGCCACCCACGAGATAGTCGCTTCTCATGACTTCATCTTGGCTGGAAGGTCAGCTCGCGGCTCGCTTGAGCATGCCGTTGTAGGCGCGCACCGTGAGCGCGGTCTCGCCCTGGACCCAGTCACGCATCGCCGGCGCGAGCTCGCCCTCCCATAGCGGGCTGACCCGTAGAGTGAGAAACTCGGTGTAGAGCGCGCCGAGGATTTGATCGAGCTGCTCGACGAGCAGCATCCGCTCGTAGAAGACCTCTTCGCCCTCTTCCACCACCGCGGGGATCTTGAGGTTGGACACGGCGAAGCTCACGGCGTCGAAGCTGAAGCTGAAGTTCTGCTTGCCGTGGTTGAGCTGGAGGCGCGCTCGAATGGGCATCTTGCCCTGCTTCATCGCCGTGAGCGCCTCTGGCGAACCGCTCGGCGCCATACCCTTCAAGGTGGTGCGTTCGCCGGAGTCGATCTGGGACTCCAGGACGAGCTGCGAGTCGAGCCACACCTCGATGGTTCCGAAGCCTTCCACCTCGAGTTCGGAGCCGAACAGCTCGCTCTTGAACCACAACCAAACCAGGAACTCCGGACCTATGAAGCGCGTGTTCTCCACCGTGTCGAGATCCACGCTCGGATGCTCGGGCGCGCTCATTCGCCGATCCTCTTGGCGTTCTGGGTGAAGAAGATGGTCTCCTCGACGCCGCGCAGTACGTAAAGCTGTTCATCGGTCAGGCCACACTCCACCGCAGCCATGAACGGGCTCTCTGGCACGATGTTCAGCCCGAAGGTCTTCTCGAAAAGCGCCGCGAGCTCGTCATGCAGGCGCCGAGAGTTGCTCCAGAATAGCAGCACGCCCGTGTCGAGATTCCACGAGAGATCGTAGGCGCGCATCGTTGGCAAAGTGCGTTTCCGCAGGCGAATGGTGATGCGCTGCTTGAGGTCCGCCTTCTGGGCGCGCCCCAGCTTGTTGAGGCCCTTCTTGGCCTTCAGCTCCTCCTCGGCCTCCTGGAGCTGAGCCTTCAAGAGCGCTGGCGGAACACGCCAACGATCGACGCGCAAGCCAAGGTTCAGGTATGAGTTGTAGAACACCTTCTCGTGGTCGAACTCGAGATCGAACACGCGATCGATCACGCACCAGCCGCTGCGTTCGCTCTCCTCGTCCTCCGCGGTCAGCGGCTCGAACTTGCGCAGCTTGATGTTCTTCATGAAGCGGTCTCGAAAACCGTCTGGCAGCTCACCGCGCACGAAGAAACGGGTGAAGCTCAGCGCTCCGCGTAAGGCTCCCACTAGAATTCGTCTCCAATGTTCGTCGTGGCGCTCCCGCGAGGCTGCGCGGTCGGCCGCTAGGGGCGCGTAGCCACACGCCGATGGTGGGTCAAGGCTGGCCAGCGCGCGGCTATTTGTTCGCGCTGTTGAGCAGCCCAGTCAGCTTCTGGTCGCGCTCCAGGTAGCCGGTGGTGAACACCGACACCGTGGAGGGGCTGTCAGTCCCATCGCTCGGCTCCGCCCCTAGACCACCCTTGATTGGATTCTGGATCAGCGCGATCAGCCCCTTCAGCGGAGAGGCCGTGAGTTCACAATGGAAGCGCTCTTCACCTCCTGCTTTCCAGGCATGGACGAGCCGATGCCCGCCCAGGTCCGCGCACACGACCCGCGAGCCGACTTCCGCCTGGAAACGGTAGACCCCCACCGCGTCGCGCTCGAGGTAGCGCACCGAGGCCTGGAGGCCGCCCGGGAGTTCGTGCTCGCCCCGACAGAATCCGAACTCGGGCGTGCCGCGGGGCGCACACTCCTCACCATCCAAGTGCTTGTCATCGGACTCGCGCAGTTGCTTGACCCAGTTCACGAAAGGGGTGAGGGGCACGCGTTGAGCTTTGCGCGCCTGCTCCCGGGCTGCCTGTTCGCGGATCCGCTGCTCCTTGCGCTCGATCAGCTGCTCGATTCGAGACAGATCGAACTCCAGCTTCTGGTCGCAGGTCTTGCGTGCCTCCGCGAGCTTCTGCTTGGCCAGCGGGAGGTCGTCCTTGAGCGCTGCCTCGCGTGCTGCGTCTCGCGCCGCGGTGCACTCGGGGTTCGTGGAGCGCTTGCACCCGACTGCGCACGAGGCCAGTAGGACGCAGAGCGCGCCCACCTCGAGAGCGGACCTGACGCAGGCTGGATGGAGCAGACGGCGCACTGGACTCTAGCCATACCGCAGAGCAGCGCTCGCGAACACCGGATCCCAAGACACGTGGGCGCAGCTCGACGCCGCCTTGAACGCCGGCCTCCAGCCCTGGCTTCGCAGATTCGCCTCGGGTATAGCGCTCGTGTGACTGAGCGACGCACGCCGTATCCCGAGATCGAACCCTACGAAACGGGCCAGCTCCAGGTGAGCGACATCCACTCGCTGTACTACGAGCAGTCAGGCAACCCGAAGGGTAAACCGGTGGTCTTCTTGCATGGCGGGCCCGGAGGCGGCACCGATCCCAAGCAGCGCCGCTTCTTCGATCCCGAGCGCTACCGCATCGTGCTCTTCGATCAGCGAGGCTGCGGCAAGAGCACGCCACACGCCTGTCTCGAGGAGAACACCACCTGGGACCTGGTGGCCGACATCGAGCGGCTACGGGAGCACCTGGGAATCGAGAAGTGGCAGGTGTTCGGGGGCTCGTGGGGCAGCACGCTGGCCCTTGCCTACGCGGAGAAGCACCCGCAGCGCTGCACGGAGCTGGTGCTGCGCGGGATCTTCATGCTGCGTCCCAAGGAGCTCACGTGGTTCTACCAACAGGGCACGAGCCGGCTCTTCCCGGACGCCTGGGAGAAGTACCTCGCCCCGATCCCCGAGGAAGAGCGTGGCGACTTGATGAGCGCCTATCACAGACGGTTGACCAGCGACGATCCGAACGTCCGCCAGGAAGCCGCGCGCGCCTGGAGCGTCTGGGAGGGCTCGACGAGCTTCCTGTTCGTCGATCCCGAGCACGTCGCGCACACCGCTGAAGACGACTTCAGCCTCGCGTTCGCCCGCATCGAGTGCCACTACTTCATGAACCGGGGCTTCTTCGACGAGCCCGATCAGCTACTGCGGGACATCGACCGCATCCGACATATCCCCGCGGTAATCGTGCAGGGTCGCTATGACGTCGTGTGTCCCATGGAGAGCGCCTGGGAGCTGCACCGGGCCTGGCCAGAGGCGGAGCTGTGCATCGTCCCCGATTCCGGGCACTCGGCGTTCGAGGTGGGGATCACCGATCAGCTCGTGCGCGCCACCGATCGATTTCGCGACACCTGAGCGGCAGCGTCGGGAGCTGGCGGGAAATCCTCCTGGTGACCCCGAGGTCTCGAGCTAAGTAGCGAATACCTCGGGGGAAATCCCCGATCGGATATTCCCTGGAATCGTCGTTGCAACAATCGCAGCAGTCGCGGCGGTTTTCTGGTAGCACCCGGACCGATCATGACGCTGGCCGTCGAAACCAAATCCCTCACGAAGATCTATCCAAAAGGTAAGGTCCACGCGCTGAAGGCCCTCGACCTGAAGGTGCCTCAAGGCTGTGCGTTCGGCCTGCTTGGCCCCAACGGCGCGGGCAAGAGCACGCTGGTCAAGACCTTGCTGTCCATCATCTCGCCCACGAGCGGGCACGGGTGGTTGCTCGGGACGGACATCACCAACAAGGAGGCGCGGCGCAACGTCGGCTACCTCCCCGAAGGGCACCGCTTCCCGAACTACCTCACCGGGCGCGGCGTGTGCCGCTACTTCGGCCGCCTGTCGGGCCTGGAGGGCGCCGAGCTCGAGAAAGAGATCGACGAGAAGCTCGAGCTAGTCGGCATGAAAGAGTGGGGCGACACCAAGATCGTTCGCTACTCGAAGGGCATGAACCAGCGCGTCGGCCTGGCGCAGGCCATGCTCGGCAAGCCCAAGCTGGTGATCCTCGACGAGCCCACCGACGGAGTCGATCCGGTCGGGCGCCACCAGATCCGGGAGGTCATCCTGAACCTCCGCAAGGGTGGGACGACAGTCCTGATGAACTCCCACTTGCTGCTCGAGGTCGAGCAGATCTGCGATCAGATCGCGATCATGCACCACGGCAAGGTGCTGGAGCAGGGCAGCACCGACGACATCCGCAACGCCGTGAGCACCGAGGAAGGCACGGTCACCGTGGCCTTCGAGTGTGGAGAGATCTCGGAAGAACTGAGCCCGAAGCTCGACGAGCTGGGGGAGCGCGAGATGGGCGCTCACGGCTTCGACATCACGCTGCCGGACCGGGAGCACATCGACAAGGTCGTCGACCTGCTGCGCAAGAACAAGGTGAGCATCTACTCGATCAAGCCTCGCACCGCGAACCTCGAACAGGCCTTCATCGACGTGATCAGCGCACAGGAAGACCAGCACGTGGGAGGCAGCCGATGAACGCTTTCCTCGCCATCGTCGGCGACACCTGGCGCCAGAGCAAGCAGCAGATCGTCTTCTTCATCATGACGGGCTTCTTGGTGCTCGTCGCAGGTATCTCGATCTTCGCGTTCAAGGTCCGCACCAGCGAGACCAACGAGAAGGTGCTGTGGGTCCCCTTTGGTGACAACAACGAAGCCGGATTCGACATCTTGTGGGACGCGCAGTACCGCGAGTTGATCCACAAGGAGCTAGGGCACGAGAAGGTCCTCGAGGAGAAGAACGAGGCGTATGACCTGGCGAAGAGCCGCTTCGAAGCCTTGGCGAGGGACCCCAAGTCCGCGCAGGACGACATCCAGAAGGCCAACGACGACCTGACGGAGAAGCGCAAGGAACTGAAGGCGCTCCAGCAGAAGCAGTCCGAGGAGGCTCAAGAGGTCGTCGATCAGCGAACCAAGGGACTGAACCGTTTGGACAAGGGCGTGGAGATGTGGCTCCACTGGTCCGTCGAGTGGCTGTTCAAGGCTTCCATGTGGCTCTTCATCGCCTGCTGCGCGGTCTACTACCCGGGCATGCTGTCCGCTGGAGCCGTCGACGTGCTGGTGAGCAAGCCCGTTTCCAGAGCCCAGCTCTTCTTTGGCAAGTTCCTCGGTGGACTGGTGCTCTACTTCGCGCTGATCACGGCCATCTATTTGCTGGTGTTCATCGGCGTGGGAGCGCGCACTGGGGTCTGGCACATGCGTTTCTTTGCCGGCATCCCCACCACGGTGCTGTCGGCCGCGTTGCTCTACGGAATCGTCGGCCTGATCGGAGTGCTGACCCGAAGCACCGCGTTCTCCATCATCGTTGGCTACTTCTTCTACGCCTTCATCGACACCGGCGTGGGCGCCATTCAGAGCCTGCGCAACATCCTGCCGGACGAGGGCTTCGCAGGCACGGTGAAGTCAATCAGCGAGTTCGCGAACAGCACCTTGCCTGGCTTTGGCACGCTCGAGGACTCCGCGGCGGCCAGCGTCATGAACGTCCCCATCGCCGAGTATCAGCCCTTCGCCATCGCGGCGGTGTGGCTGATCATCTGCCTGGGCATCGGCTACTGGCGCTTCCTGAAGTCCGACTTCTAGCGCGAGAGCCCCGGACGCCGCGCCCCGAGCCGCTCACCTGGGCAGCTCGGGCGCCTTCGCGTCGAGTACCTCACGGATCCGCCGCAGGAGCTCCGGAGCGCGGTAGGGCTTGGGGATCACGTGCTCCCCGGGCTCCGGGGCGAACACCCCGCGCGCTCCCAGATCGTAGCCGCTGGTGAACAGCACGCGGATGCTCGGGGCGAGCTTGCGCACTGCATCCCGGACCTCCCTCCCCCCCAACTTCGGCATCACCACGTCGAGCAAGACGAGGTCGATCCGCTGGCGGTGGGCTTCGAACACCTCCAGCGCCTCTTCGCCGTCTGCGGCCACGAGCACCTCGTAGCCAGCCTGAGACAGCAGGTTCAGCGCGAGATCTCGCACCATGGGCTCGTCCTCGACGACCAGGATGGTCTCACGCCCGCCCGGGACTTCCTCCAGCGTTTCCGGGCGGCTTTTCTCCGGAGCGCCGGCGCTCAGCGGGAGCTTCACCTCGAAGCAGGAGCCCCTGCCCGGCTGACTCGCCACCGTGACCATCCCGGCGTGCTGACGCACGATGCCGTACACGACCGACAGACCGAGCCCCGTGCCCTTTCCTGGCGCCTTGGTCGTGAAGAACGGCTCGAAGATGTGTTCTTGGATCTCGGGAGTCATCCCGCAGCCATCGTCGCTCACACGTAGACTCACGAAGCGCCCCGGCAACGCCCAAGGCTGATCTGCGGAGACTCGCTCCACGACGGCCACGTAGGTCTCGAGCCGGATCGAGCCGCGCCCCGACACCGCGTCCCGAGCGTTGAGCGCGAGGTTCACGACCACCTGCTCGATCGCTCCCGGGTCCGCGCTGACATAGACCACCTCACTGCTCGGGGTGAAGCTCAGGTCGACCCCCTCCCCCAGCAAGCGCACGAGCATCTTCACCAGGCGCTCGAGCAGCTGATTCAGGTCCAGGACGATCGGGCGGATCACCTGTCGCCGGCTGAACACCAGGAGCTGCTGGGTCAGCTCTGCCGCACGCTCCGCGCCGCGTCGAATTTCCCCAAGGATATCACGAACACGACCAGGGTCATCCTTGACCCCCAGCGCGAGCTCGGCGTTGCCCAGGATCACCTGCAGCAGGTTGTTGAAGTCGTGCGCGACACCGCCCGCAAGCTGGCCCACGCTGTCCATCTTCTGAGCCTGGCGCAGCTGCTCTTCCAGCGAGCGCCGTTCGCGCTCGGCGCGTCGACGGTCGGTGACGTCCTGCACGGCACCGAACATGCGGATCGGCGCTCCGGCGTCGTCGCTGATGGTTTCTCCCTCTGCCCAGACGTCGCGGATCTCGCCGTCGGGCCAGACCACGCGGAACTCCAACGGGCTGTTGGTGAAGCTCGACATGTCCAGGCGAGTGCGACTCTCGAGCTTGACGCGATCGTCTGGGTGCACCGTGCGGATCGCCCCGGTGGGGCTGCCATCGAAGGCGTCGACGGGGATGCCGAAGATGCGGTGCATCTCTTCGGTCCAGACCACGGTTCCCCGTTTCAGATCCCAGTCCCAGGAGCCCACGCGCGCGATCTCTTGAGCCTTGCGCAGCAGATCCTGGCTACGCCTCAGCGCGTCCGATGAGTCGCGCCAGGCGGTGATGTCCAGCACGCTGTGAACCGCCCCGAGCAGGTGCCCATCGACCGGATGCTGCACCAGCAAGACCTGGTGCATGGCCCAGGTGACCAGGTCCTCCCGGCGTCGCAGCCCCACGCGGATGGGGCCTTGATTCTCGCCCGTGGCGATCGCTCTCGCGAACGGCTCCTCTTCCGCAGGGCAATGGCTTCCGTCATCCCGAAGGCAAGGGAGCGCAGGGTTCGGCCGCAGATCCCCGTGCTCGTCGCGGTGCAGCCCCAAGATGGCGATCGCCGCGGGGTTGGCCTGCAGCACCAGCCCATCGACGCGGCGGTGGGCCACGCCAACACCGAGAAGATCGACCATGCGTCGCTCGGCGCGCTGCCAGACAGCCCGCACCACGGGATCGCCGGCCGACGGTCCCAGGTTGCTCTTGGTCGGCGCGGAGACCTGGCGCTCTTCGAGGTTCGGGCGCAGAACGCCCTCTGCGCTCGGACTAGCAGGCGGCTTCTCCGTCGACATGGGCCCTTCGACGCTACCCCGATCCGCAGCACCTCAGCAATCGACGCGGGTTCGTGTAGGGTGCACGAACGCCCGGTGGCCCCGGGCCAAGCCACAGATCCAGTTCAGCGCGACCATCGAGGACCCTCGTGCCCAACCGACAGCATCGTCTCGCCCATGCGTCCGACCAAACCATGCGGCAAAACACACGCCCGTGGCGTCGCTGGTTTGGCGACCTGACCAACGACGCGCGTCCCCGACAGCTGCACGCCATCCTCGCGCGCGACGGGGTCGAGCTGGCGCTCTGGCGCGTGGGGAGCGCTCGTGGCGAACCCGTGCTGTTGCTACACGGCCTGGGCAGCAATCGCCTGGGCTTCGATTGGCCCGGTCGCTCGTTCGCCGCCTGGCTCGCTGAGCGTGGCTACGACGTGTTCCTGCCAGAGCTTCGAGGACATGGCGCGAGCGAACGCCCCAGCAGCGGCTGGACCCTGGACGACTACCTCGCCCACGATCTGCCAGCCGTCCTCGACGCCATCACCGAGATCACCGGCTACTCACAGACACACTGGGTCGGCCACTCGATGGGCGGCCTGCTGTGGTTCTTGTTGGCCACCCATGGCGATCCGCAGGCAGTGCGCTCCGCCATCGCCGTCGGCTCGGCGCTCGACTACCGCCCCGGCGCGAGCGGTTTCCGCTCCTTGCTCGGGCTCAAGCCCCTGGCCCGTCGCCTGCCCAGCGTCCCCTACGGACGACTGATGCACTGGTTGGCGCCCACCTTCGGCCGTGCCCATGCGAGCCCCGACGCCTTCAACGTCCACCCGAGCAACGTCGAGGCCCGACTCAACCGCCGGCTGCACGCGAACGCCTTCGAGACCATTCCGACGTCGCTGCTGGAGCAGCTGAGCAGCGCCTTCGACGACTCGGGCCTGGCAAGCCGAGATGGGGCGATCTGCTACCTCCAGCCGCGTCGACGCCTGACGACACCGACGTTGCTGGTGGCAGGTTCGCGCGACCCTCAAGCCACGCTGGAGGCGGTCCGCGCCAGCGCCGAGCAGCTCGGCGAGCAGGCGCGGGTGCTGGAACTCGGACGTTCACAAGGCTGCCGGGACGAGTATGGTCACTGGGACTTGCTCGTTGGGCGCCGCGCGCAGCGAGAGGTCTGGCCCCGGCTGCTCGGCTGGCTCGAACAGCATCCGATCCCGGCTCCTGGGCGCCCAGCGATCTCGAAACCCACCGTCAATGAGTAGCTCCTCCGAACGTCAGTCAGCCCGGACCCCACTGGAGCGTGTTCTCGGTCTGTTCACCGAGGTGCGCCCCGGAGAGAGCGCCGGCGCGCTGCTCCTGACCCTCAACGTGTTCCTCCTGCTGGCGGCCTACTACGTGATGAAGCCCGTGCGCGAAGGCTTGATCCTGGAGCTCAAGGGCGGCGCCGAGCTGAAGAGCTGGATGAGCGCGGTGATGACGGTGCTGCTCGTCTTCCTGGTCCCGGCCTACAGCTCCTTCGCCAACCGCGTGAAGCGCAACCGGCTGGTCGTCAGCGTCACGCTGTTCTTCGCCTCGCACCTGCTGCTGTTCTGGCTGGGAAGCAGTTCCGCATGGATTCGAGAGCGCATGGGTCTCGTGTTCTTCGTCTGGATCGGCATCTTCAACATGATGGCCGTGGCTCAGTTCTGGGCCTTCTCGAACGACCAGTACACCGAAGAACAGGGCAAGCGGCTGTTCGCGCTGGTCGGGCTCGGAGCCTCCCTGGGCAGCGTCGCGGGGAGCAAGCTCTCCGCGATGCTCCTGCCGGCCATCGGCCTCTACCCCAACTTGCTGGTCGCTGGAGGAATGCTCGCCGCTTGCGCCGGCTTGACCCAGCTTGCATACGCGGTGAATCGCCCCATCCGTGAGGCTGCCGAGCGCGCAGCAACGGCCCAGGAGGAAGCCGAGGATTCCGGGGCTGGGGGTGAGGAAGAGCCCAAAGCGGACGCGCGCGGCGGCTTCTCCCTGGTGCTCTCGAGTCGCTACCTGACGCTGATCGCCTTCTTCTCGCTGGCGTTCTCGATGGCGAACACCAACGGTGAGTACATGCTGGGCAGCCTGTTCAGCAAGTCGGCGAAGGCGCTGGCGAGCGCCGGCGAAATCCCTGCGGATCAAGTGGGCAGGCACATCGGCGCGCTCTACGCCGACTTCTTCTTCTGGGTGAACCTCATCGGCGTCACGCTGCAAGCGTTCGTGGTCTCGCGCTTGGTGAAATACGGCGGCGTGAGGGCTGCGCTCTTGACCGTGCCGATCGTCGCGCTGACCAGCGGCATCGCCATCGCCTTGTTCCCGGTGCTGGCGGTGGTTCGGATCGGCAAGACGGCGGAGAACGCGTCGGACTACTCCATCAACAACACAGCGCGACAGCTGCTCTGGCTACCCACGAGCGCAGACGTCAAATACAAGGCAAAACAAGCCGTGGACACGTTCTTCGTGCGCAGCGGAGACGTGCTGAGCGGGCTCCTCGTGCTGGTGCTGGTCACCTGGTTGGCCGCGCCCCTGCGCGCCTTCGCCATCTGCAACCTGGTGGTCGTCATGCTCTGGCTCGGCCTCGCCTTGGCCATCACCCGCGAGTCGAAGAAGCTGCGCGTCGCCGAAAGGGCGGACGAGGAAACCGGCACCTGACGCCGGGGACCGGTGTAGGCCCTGCGCGCCTCACCCCCGAATCCAGGTCCCAGCTCCGGCCCCGATCCGAGTCAGCGCCAGAGTCAGAGTCAGAAGCCCAGGCGCGGCAGAAGCGGAGCAGTTCTCCTGCACTTGCGCTGGGGCATCGACTTGCTCGCGGCGTGCGTGTAACGATCGTGCCGTGAAGGATCCCGGCCGAACGCTGCAGTATGGGGAACCCGCGAGCGCTCCGGGAGCCGACTCGCGCCCCATGAACAAGACACCAGTGATGGACCCCCGAGAGCTCGCTCCGGCCCCACCACCACCGCCATCTCCCGTCCCGCTACCAGCGGAGCACCGGATTTCCAGCCCGGATATCTCGCCGGTACTCCCGCCGCTGCCGCCCGGGGCGCCGCCCTGGATGCAGCGGGCACGAGAGCTCTCCGGGTCCCTCGAGTACTGTGTCCAGAGCGGGAACCCGCCGAGTCCTCAGCTACACGCCTGCATGGATCGCGCGTGGGAGGCCTGGTACCCAGAAGGAGTCAGCTGGCGTGACATCCAGCGCACCATCAAGGTGATCCAGCGCGTGGACGAGCAGCTCAGGGCGACACCACCCGACGGCGAGTCGGCGCTGGTCGTGCTCGCCGAGGTCACGCGGCGCTCCTTGCCAAGCGCGATCCGCCGCATCGCGCCGCTCTCCACCGTCGTCAGCATGCTGCGCGAGCTCCGTCGCGAGCGCATCCAGAGCCTGGCGCAGCGTCAGGCGCTGGTGAAGCTGCTCGGCTGGCAAGACCTGGTCGAGCGCTGGGCGCACCGAGTCATCCAGCTGGTCAACGAAGGCTAGCGGCGAGCTCAGCCTCGCACCTGAATCACGATCTTGCCCCGAGCGCGTCCGGTCTCGGCGTAGCGGTGTGCCTCGGATATCTCCTCGAGGGGATAGGTGCGATCGATCAAGGGCTCGATGGCGCCGTCTTCGGCGAGGTTCATGATACGCCCCAGCAGCTCGCCGTCACTCTTGCGCATCAGATTCGCGGCACGCTTGCCCTTGAGCCGCGCGCGCAGGCTGAAGCTCAGCATCTGCCAGCCGGCGACGAGCACACCCAGGTTCGGGCCGTACTTCTCGGTTGCCGTGGGGATTCCTGCGACGATCGAAGCCAGCGCGCCGCCGGGCTTCAAGACCGCGAAGGCACGCTCCTTGTGCTCGCCACCCAACGCGTCGAGCACGACGTCGTAGCCGCGCAGGACGTCGTCGTAAGCTTCCTTGGTGTAGTCGACGATCCGCGTCGCCCCCAGGGATCGCACCAGCTCGACGTTGCGAGTGCTGCAGCTCGCGGCGATCTCCGCGGCGCCGAAGTGCTTGGCCAGCTGGATCGCAACGCTGCCGACACCGCCCGCGCCGGCTTGCACGAACACCTTCTGGCCCGGCTCCAGTCGCCCGAAGGCAAACAGCGCCTCCCAGGCGGTGAGCGCGACCAGCGGCAGACTGGCGGCCTGCACGTGAGTGAGGCGCTCGGCCTTCTTCGCGACCATCGACTCGTCGATCGCCACGTACTCGGCGTAGCATCCCTGGCGTCTGTGGGTCGGCGAGCTGACGACTTCGTCTCCCACGCGGAAACGCTTCACCTTCGCTCCTACCTCGACGACCACCCCAGAGACGTCGAGCCCCAGCGTCCAGGGCAGCCGATAGCGAATCACGCCCCGCTGGTAACCACCGCGGATCTTGAAATCGACGGGATTGACGCTGCTCGCGCGTACCTCGATCACGACGTCCCTCGGCCCGCACACGGGCTCCGGAGCGTTCTCGACTTGAAGCACGCTGGGCGGTCCGTAGGCGTGAATTCGTGCAGCCAGCATGGTCGCGCGATATCGGGTGCTCGCGGGGCGGTGTCAACCTCTGGCTTCTTCCGCGGCGCTCGGCGCCCAACCCGGTTTCGTGTGTGACGATTGGGGGTTGCCTTCGGACGCTTGCGGTCACAGGCCCAAAGGACCGTATGAGATCACAGCGCACCGCCCCCCGTCGCGAGTTCTCGGTCAGTCGCTGTGTCCTGGCGCTTGGGCTCGGAGGCCTCGCCGCCACCCTCACCCAAGGCGCCCTGGCAAGCGAACCGCCGCGCGAAGCGTCAGCTTTCGACTCCGCGACCCGCGGCCTGCTGCTCGACGTCGAGCGCATCCTCGACTCCCAAGAGGGCAGCGGCTGGTTCATGGATCAGCACGAACTCGACGAGGCCTACCCCACCCTGCTCGAGAGCGTGTGTCGCTCACCGCTCGCCGCGCGCCGTGCGGCGCTGCGCGAGCTGGAGCGTGAAGCGAAGCAAGCCGGGGATCCCAGGGAAGCCTTCGCCAAGCATCACGAGCTCGACGACGCGACCCAGGAAGCGCTCCACGCCACCCGCGCGTTGCAGCTCTTCCAGGCTGCGCTCGATGGCGCCGAGGCTGACTGCCCTTTCTGGGTCGAGCAGGACGCTGAGTTCAGCGGTCGCCAGACGGACAACGGCCGCTGGACGCTGAACCTCGAGACGGGTGGTGTGTTGCAGGTGCGCCAAACCGAGGGCAGCTGGACCTATGGCGGCGGTGGGGCGGGGCGCGTCCTGGCGGGCAAGAACTTCGGCGGGCCGCTCACGCTACTCTTCGGTGGTGAGTTCGGCGGCGGCGCGATGCTGAAGCCGAACACGGATCCCTCGGAGTTCGTCCTGAATTATTTCCCCGCGGCACCGCTCATCTTTCGCATACGCAACGGCAGCTGGCACTACGAGCTGGAGACCGCCGGGGTCAGCCTGTTCCAGGCGGACAACGGCAACGTCAGCTTCGGCGGACGCATCGGCGCTGGCATCGGACTCTGGGCGCTGCGCACGCGCAACGTCCTGCCCTGGGCTGGCTTCGCAGTCGCCTACGAGTTCTACCCCGAGAGCGGCGGACGCGAGCGCGCCCACTTCTTTCGGGGCGGTCTGCGGGTGGGCTTCAGCTTCGACGCTCAGTGAGCGTCGGGGCTCTTCGCCTTCCCCGCGATGCTGTCGGCGGTCTGCTTCGCAGCTTCCGCGCGCTGCTTGGCGCGCTCGGCGGCCGCTCCCTCGAGCTTCTTCTGCGCCGCACCATAGCGCGTCGACAGCTCCAACCAGAACTTCTCATCAGCGCCCTGGGGCGCCGCGAGCTCGAGCAAGAACGCCGCGTCGAACGCAGCCATGCCCGCTAGTTCTCCTCGGCCTTTCCCCAGGGTATCGAGGCCCTTCACGTTGGGCTTCCAGTCACCGAAGCCGGCGAGCATCATCTTCGCCGCGTCGTCGGGCGCTCCGACCATCGCCTCGCCCAACGCCGCCAGCAGCCTGGCCCTGGCGCCGTAGATCTTGTCGCGAGCGATTCCCTGGCTGACCCTGCCAGCGCGCTCGAAGTCCCCGCGGGTGAAGTAGCGCTGACCCAGGTGCGCGAGGCCCAGCGCGTATGCAAGCGTCTTGTCGGGGGGGAGAGGCTTACCCTTGGGAGCTTCGACGCTCTGTTGCAGAGGCGTCGGCAGGCCCTTGCTGGACAGCGCCAGGACGTCATCTCGAAGCTTTTCCTCAGGGATCAGCTTTCCGGCATAGTAGCTGGGTAGCGCCGCTGCCAGGGGAGCGTCGGCTTCCGCAGACAGGCTGGGCAGCATCAAGCGCTCCAGACGATCGATGCGTCGTCCGTTGTAGAGCAGCGAAAGCAAGCGATGCGCGCTCTCCAGGCGCCCGTCGGCGATGGCCCCCACCTCGTGGAAGCGCCGCAGGCCCACCAGCGCCGCATCTCGTCCGCGCTGCTTGCGAGGCTCCAGAGCTTGATCCAGCGCCGCGAAGTAGACCTCTTCGAGCTCGGCGTCTCCAGCCATCTCCTCGGGGAGCTTGGTCTGACGCATGAGCTCGACCATGCGCAGATCGGCCAGACCTGCCTGGATCGCCACCACGCCCTTCGCGTAGCCGTGGAGCGCCGCGCCTCGCTTCGACAGCGAGTCGACCGCCTTCGCCTGCTCCACGATCCACGGCGCGAGTCGCGTGGTCAGGAACCCCGCGAAGCGAGTCTTGTCGTAGGGCGGCTCGAGCCGCGGAGGATCTCCCGCCAGGCGAGCCAGGCGCGCGGCGACGCCGAGGCCGGCCAGCACCTCTCGAACCTCGGGGGACGGATCGACGGCGCCGCTGGCCGGTTCGACCAGGACGTCGGCGCACTCGATCGGAGAGAGCTCCGCCACCAGCGCGCGCAGCAGCCCTGGCTCTACCCCTGGACAGCTCTCCCAAGCCAGCAATCGGGTGGGCGTCGACAGGCGTTCCGCCAGCGCGACCGTCATTTCCCCGGGGCACTCCTCTGCGACGACGGGCTCTGCCAGCCGCTGGCACTCGGCGCTCGGCTCGGGGATGATGCTCGCCGGCTGCTCCAGGACGGGAGCCGCGGGCTGATGACTAGGCGTCGGTGCAGGCGCGGGCTCGGGGGAGGCCGGAGCCGGAGGGGGGGTCCCGGCGCAGGCAGAGACGAGACTCAGCAGGGCAACCGCGTGCAGCGACTTCATGGCCGCCGACCTTACACCACCGAAGCCGACCTGGGGCCAGCGGACACGACGCGGGTGACACGGGTCAGGCGGCGGGGATCGCGGCAGAGAACCTGACCGCGCCCTTCTCGCAGAGTTCGGCCAGCAACCTGAGCGCGCGCTCCCGCGGCAAGCCCGAGACGTCGACGGCCTCTTCCGGGGTCATTCCCCGCTCCAGCCTGGACAGCAGGTAGGCGTGTTCGACGGTCTCCGCCTGGAGCAACGGCGCGCTGTACTCGATGCGCCCCGCCAGGCCGAAGCAGGCACGGGTGAGCTCGGGCAGGAAGCCAGGCAAATGGTCGAGCCACCGGCGCAGCTCGGGAGACAGACCGGCCTCGGGTTCGCCACCCGCCGAGAACAAATCCTCGAGGAGATGCAAGCAGGCGACGAGGCGCTCGCGATCGCCCAGCACCGGCGGCGGACAGGGCTCCGTGCGCGCGACGCCGCTTGGGGGCGGTGAGTCGTCCGCCGCGAGCACGCGGTGCGTTGGGTGGTGGTCCACCCCGCGAGCACGCATGGGGCCGGAGTAGCGCGGGACGATGGGCAAGGCCCGGGCGCTGACGCTCGGCGGAAAACAGGAGGGCGTGACGCAAGGAGTTGGAAGCTCACGGCGCACGTCGGGGGTCATCACGCGGAGTCGCGCATGGCTCGAGCGCTCGTCTTCATCGAAAGCCGACTCGCAGGCCTCGACCGTGTCACGCAGCACCTCGGCGAACTCGTCGACGCTGGAGAAGCGCCCGGCCGGGTGCTTGCCGAGGGCGCGCTGGATCACCTCGTTGACTTCCACGGGGATCCACGGCGCGTAGTCCATGACATCGGGCGCCGGCTCGTGCACGACCCGATACAGGATCTGCATGGGGTCCTCCGCGTCGAACGGGACGTGCCCGCAGAGCATCTCGAATGCCAGGACGCCGAGCGCGAACTGATCCGCAGCTGGGCCGATGTCCGAGCGGCCCTGCGCCTGCTCGGGCGACATGTAGTCCGGCGTCCCGAGGATCACCTGATGTCGGGTCAGCGAGCGGCCTCGCACCTTGCAGATCCCGAAGTCCAGCAGCTTCACCCGCTGCTCGAGGCCATCGACCAGCATGATGTTGTCGGGCTTGAGATCCCGATGCACGATGCCAGCGCGATGGGCAGCGCTCAGTCCCTGGGCGATCTGAGTAACCAGCCTCACGGCCTCGTCGGCCGCGAGTGCCCCCCGACGATGCAGGAAGTCGCCCAGGCTCTCCCCCTCGAGCAGCTCGAGCACCAAGTAGGCGTCGCCCCCAGGCTCGAACGACGAGTCCAGCAGACGAACCACGCTGGGGTGAGTGACTCGCTCCAGCGCGTGCGCTTCCAGTTCGAAGCGCGCCAGCACCTCTGGGCTCGCCGCGAGATCGCGGGCCAGCAGCTTGATGGCGACCCGCGCTGTGCTGTGGAGATCCACCGCCTCGAACAAGACCCCCATGCCCCCGCCATTGATACGCGACTGCACCTGGTAGCGTCCGCCGAGGACGCGGCCCAGGAAGTCGTTGGAGTCGGCGGGTTGTGCGGTCATCGCAGCGAACCAAAGCAAGCGCTGGGCCACATCCCCGGCCACCTCCGATCCGGCCAGTTTGGCCACCTGGAGCGTCGCCCTGGGTGCGGCCAGCGCCACCCACTTGACGATCGGTGTCAGCCCGTCGCGTTCTGCGACGAGCTCGAGCATCCCGGGCGCGCGACCCACAAAGCGTTGCCCAACCGGCGTGGCGCTGAGTACGCTGCTCACACTGCCGAAACTCGGCGGTTTTCCCCTCGCCCCCTCCCGAACCTGCGTTGAGCTCCGAGGACCAAGCTGCGCCGTTCTCCACCCACGTGTCCCGGGCCCTGGCCGGTCTGAAGGGGCAGTCGCAGTGATCGTGCTCGCGTTGGCTCCAGATCACCTGGGTCCCGAGCTGACGGCGCGGCTCGAGCAGCTGGGGCATCGACTGGTGACCGAGGCCGAGAGCCCGGACGTCGTGCTCTGCCCGCCTCGCGAGGATACCGAGCTGCTGCGCCAGCGTTTCCCCGAGGCGTGGCTAGTGGAGCTGCTGCCTCGGGACGGCGATCCCCGTCTCGACCTCGACGACAGCTGGCCGCTCGGCAGCCCTGAACTCGAGCGACGCATCCGCGTTGCGAGCGACCGCAGCCTGCTTCGGCGCGAGGCCCAGCTCTACCGGGAGATGGTCGAGACGTCTCCGGCTGGAGTATTCCGCACAGAAAAAAATCGACTCAGCTTCGTGAACGACGAGTTCTGGCGCATGCTCGAGTACGAAGCCGCCGACGAGTTGCTGGGTCAAGACGTGGTGACGCAGTACGCCGATCCGGGTGACTGGCAGTCCCTGGTGGAGCTGTTGAAGCAAGGGCGGCGCGTGAAGGCCTTCGAGATCACGGCGCTCACTCGGCGCGGTCGACATCGACGACTGCTCTTGTCAGCCAACCGGGTGGGCGACTCCGTCGTGGGATCGCTGGTGGACGTCACCCAGGTCAAGCGGGTGGAAGCCGATCTGCGCGCCAGTGAGGAGCTGACCGAGCGCCTGCTCGAGGCCGTGCCTGGCGGCGTCGTGTTCGTCGGACTGGACGGCAGCGTGGGCATGGGCAACGCAGAGGCGCAGCGCATACTCGGGCTGACCTACGATGAGCTGACCCAGCGCTATGTCAGCGACTTCGAGCCGGACACGCTGCGCGAGGACGGTACGCCGTTGCCCGCCGAGGAGTACCCGGTGAGCCAGGCGCTGCTCACCGGGCGAGAACAGCCTCCGATGGTGGTCGGCGTGCGCACACCCGACGGTCAGCTGAGCTGGGCGGTCTTCAAAGCGGTCCCGGTGCGTGATCCCGAGACAGGCGACCCAACGGGGGCGCTGGTCACGATCCTCGACATCACCGCGCGCAAGAAGGCCGAAGAGAGCGTGCAGCGCAGCGAGAATCGCTACCGTGAACTCGTGGAGCGCTCCCCTGATCCGATCTCCATCGTCGTCGCCGGAAGGATAGCCTTCGCCAACCAGGCCGCCCTGGATCTGGTTCGCGCACGCGCCGCGAATGACGTGATCGGTCGCTGGGTGTTCGACTTCTTCGACCCGACGCGACGTGCTGCCTTGAAGCAGCGCTCGCTCGAGATCCTGGGTGGCGCGAGCCTGGCCCCCTTCGAGGAACACCTGGTGCGTCTGGACGGCACCGACGGCTGGGTCGAGCTGTCCGCGACCGCGGTGACATTCGAGGGCGAACGGGCCTTGTTCGTCTCGTCCCGGGACGTCACGGCGCGACGCGACGCGGAGAACCGACTGCGTCGCTACGAAGCCCAGATGCAGCATACCCAGAAGCTCGAGTCCCTGGGGATCCTGGCGGGCGGCATCGCCCACGACTTCAACAACCTGTTGGTCGCGATCGTTGGCAACGCTGACCTGGCGCGTCTACGACTCGGTGCTGCGTCCCCGGCGCTCGAGTGCCTCGACCGCATCCACGCAGCCGCCCAGCGAGCAACCGACCTGACCAACCAGATGCTGGCTTACTCGGGCAAGAGTCGCTTCGTCGTCACCGAGGTCGACCTCAGCCAACTGGTGGCCGAGATGAGCGAGCTACTTGGCAGCGTGATCTCCAAGCGTGCGCGCCTGCATCGCGACCTCGCCCCAGCACTGCCCCCGGTCGAAGCCGATCCCACCCAGCTGGGCCAGGTGGTGATGAACCTGATCACCAACGCTTCGGACGCCCTCGACGGTCAGGACGGCGACGTCTACGTCTCGACGCGCCTGGTGGACGTCGACCGCGGGTTCCTTCAACAGACTTACCTGGACGAGGGCCTGCCCGAGGGGCGCTACGTCTGCCTCGAGGTGCGCGACACCGGGTGCGGGATGGATGAGAACACGCGCACCAAGATCTTCGACCCGTTCTTCACCACCAAGGCCACTGGACGCGGCCTCGGGCTCGCCGCCACGCTGGGTATCGTCCGTGGTCACCGCGGCGCCATGCGCATCGACACGGAACCAGGTTCGGGAACCCTGTTCCGGATTTATTTTCCATGTAGTAATGCACCATCGAGCCGCCCCCACAGCTACGCCACCAGCGTGCCTCCCAGGGCAATGGCCGACGCCGGTATCCTGGTGATCGACGACGAGGCGCCGCTGCTGGAGGTGCTCCGCGAGCAACTGACGGAGATGGGGTTTCGGGTGCTGACCGCTCAGAGCCAGCAACAAGCGCTCGAGCTGCTGGCCCGCGCGGAGTCGATGATCGACCTCGTGTTGCTCGACGTCAGCCTTTCCGGGGAGGACCCGAACCAGGTGCTGGAGCGGCTAGCTCTTACCTCGCAGCGCGTCGGGGTCGTGCTCACCAGCGGGTACACCGAGCACGAGATGCGCGAGCGCGTGGGTGGCCCGCTCGACCAAGTCGTAGCTTACCTCCAGAAGCCGTACACCCACGCCGCGCTCAAGCGCGTGCTGAGTCGCGCCCTGCGCTGACGCCCTGCTCTCGCTGCCCTGCGCTGAAGCCACGAGGCCTCGCATGCGTCTCCGAACGAGGCGACGCTCCACACGAGGCGCGGCGCAGCTGGCGAGAATCATGACCGAAGACGTTCCTAATTCGCGCAGGCTGATTTAGGGTGCGCCGCGCATGGCCAACCCTCAGCTCTTCCATCGCCTGCTGATCGCCAACCGGGGAGAGGTTGCCGTTCGCATCGCCAGGGCGTGCGACGCGCTCGGCATCGAGCCGGTCTTCGCTTACTCGGAGGCCGACCGCGACGCCGCGTATCTGCGCGAACGACGTGGCGTTTGCCTCGGGCCTGGCAGGGCGTCGGAGAGCTATCTCGACGCGGCTCGCGTGGTTCAAGCAGCAAAGCAAACCGACTGCTCGGCGCTGCACCCTGGCTGGGGTTTCCTCTCGGAAAATTCGGCTTTCGCCAGCCTGTGCGAGGTGCACGGGGTGACCTTCGTCGGTCCCCCGGCCCACGTGATGCATCTGATGGGCACGAAGAGCCCGGCCAAGCGGGCCATGAAGCGCGCGGGTCTGAACCTGATCCCTGGCAGCGACGGCCCGCTGCGCTCAGCCGAGCACGCCCGGGAGGTGGCCGAGGCGGTCGGCCTGCCCGTGTTGATCAAGGCCGAGAGCGGCGGCGGTGGTCGGGGCATGAAGATCGTGCGCGAGCTCGGGGAGATGGCCGAGGCGTTTCAGGCCGCGCAGCGCGAGGGGCAGGCGTTCTTCGGAGACCCACGGGTCTATCTGGAGAAGCTGGTCGAAGGCGGCAGGCACATCGAGATCCAGGTCGTCGCGGATCGCTACGGAAACGTCTGTCACCTCGGCGAGCGCGACTGCACGATCCAGCGCAACCACCAGAAGCTCATCGAAGAGTCCCCCTCTCCCGTGCTGGACGAAGGCGAGCGAGAACGGACGCTGAGAGCGGCGGTCAAGGCCGTGCGTGACATCGGCTACGTCGGCGCAGGCACCCTCGAGTTCTTGCTCGACACCCGCGGCGCGGAACCCGGCGAGCCGCCGATTCTGCGCTTCATGGAGATGAACACGCGCCTCCAGGTCGAGCACTGCGTCAGCGAACAGCGGAGCGGTATCGACCTGGTACGAGAGCAGCTGCTGGTCGCCGCGGGCCATCGCCTGAGCTTCTCCCAGTCTGACATCGAGCTGAAGGGTCACGCGATCGAGTGTCGCATCAACGCCGAGGATCGAGCCGGGGCCGCCCTTCACCCGGCACCATCAGCAAGTGAAGCTTCCCGAGGGGCGCGAAGGCTCTATCCGCGTGGATACGCACGTCGTCGAGGGCTACACCATCCACCGCACTACGGAAGCAGCCTGATCTGCAAGGTGATCGCCCCGCCGCCGATCTGCGACACCGCGGCTCGCGCGATGCTCGAAGCGCTCGCGGAGCTGGGTGCGAGGGGGTGCACTACCACCATCCCGATGCGCAAGGCCGTGCTCGTCCAGGGTTCCGGGACAACCGCTACGACATCTCGAGCATCTCTGGGCTTCACCGGTGCTCACGCTAGCACCGAGCCAGCCCGCTCGAGCCTCCCGGCGCGTGCCGCCGGGCAACTCGTCACGCAGCCCTCGGTCGCGTGCCGCACGCGAACCTCCGGAGTTCCAAGACATGGCCCATATCCGTTGAGTCCATTGGTCAGCCACGCGCCAGCGCGCTGGACGACCAGAGCTACAAACAAGAACGTCGACCGCGGCAGCGAGCTCGAGCAACGCCTCACCAGACGTCGCGACGAGGTGCGCGGGCTGGGAGGTAGAAGTACCGCGAGCGAGTCCACGCCGGGGGCAGGCTAACGGCACGCGAGCGCATCGAGCTGCTGAAGGACCCCGACTCGCGCATCTTCGAGGTCAGGACGTTCGTCAACTATGGCGACGGGATTCCCGGTGGTCTCAAGTCGCCAGGCGCGAGGCAATGGTCACCGCGTTCGCGCTGGTGAACGGTCGCTGGTGCATGGTGATCGCCAATGACAACACGGTCGCGTCGGGCTCCTGGTGGCCGCGCACCCCAGAGAAGATCCAGCGCGCGCAGACCATGGCGCTGCGGCTGCGCATCTGACGCGCTATCTGGTCGACTGCGCAGCGGGCTGTTCTTGCCGGAGCAATCCAAGAGCTTCCCAGGCGCGCACGGCGCGGACCATCTTCAAGATGAACAGCCTGCTGTCAGCCAGCGGCGTGCCACCAGATCGCCGGCGTGTTCGGCGACTGCATCGCCGGCGGCGGCTACATGCCGATCATCAGCGACCGCGTCTACATGACCGAGCAGGCGTACATGGTCATCGCCGGCGCCGCGCTGATCAAGGGCGCCAAAATGAAGATGACCAGCCTGAGCATCGGCGGCCCCGAGGTGCACGTGCATCAGAGCGGCTGCGCCGACGTGCGGGTGCCGAACGACGAGGTGCTCATCGACTGCATGCGCCGTGAGGTGGAGCGGCTGCCATCGAGCGCCGCAGACTTCTACCGCCAGGGCTCCGGAGCGATGCCCCCCCGCGAGCCCGCATCCGAGCTGCTCGGTCTGCTCCCCACGGATCATCGTGTGGCCTACGACGCCCACCAGGTGCTCGCTCGCCTGGTTGATCAGAGCCTGTTCTGGGAGGTGCTCCCTGAAGTCGGCGAAGAAATGATCTGCGGTGTCGGTCGCGTGGGAGGCCTGTACGCTGGGTTCGTGATCAATCGCCGGGAATACAGTCGGCGATCCGGAGCACCCGGGCAAGCAGCGCCCTTCGGCGATCCTGTACCGTGGTGGGATCGCCAAGATCGCGGCCTTCTCCCGAGCGTGCAACGCCGACGGCATCCCGCTGGTCTGGTTACAGGACATCTCCGGCTTCGACATCGGGCTGGAAGCCGAACGCCAGGGACTCCTGGCGTATGGTTCGAGCCTCATCTACACGAACTCGACGAACGACGTGCCGATGTTCACCGTCTTGCTCCGCAAGGCCTCCGGCGCGGGCTACTACGCCATGAGCGGCTTGCCCTACGACCCGGTGGTCCAGCTCTCGACGCCAATCTCACGGCTCTCGGTGATGGAAGGCCGCACCCTGGCCATCGCCGCCTACAACACGAAGCTGGACGACGACTTCGAGATCATCACGAAGGACGCTGCCGAGCGCGCCAGCATCGAGGCCGGAATGAAGCAAGTCGAACAGCGGATCGAAGGCGACATGGACCCGTACGTTGCCGCGCGGCAAATGGACACTGACGAGATCGTAGCGCTGGGCGAGCTGCAGGGCTACCTCGAGATGCTGGTCGAGGCGAGCTATCAGAACACGGGCAGCCGCCGCATCAAGAACCCTCGCATCTGGTCACTCCACGATCTCGCGGTGCTCGTCCAGGAGGTGCGGTGATGAGTGGCCGCCTCCACGCGCAGCACCTGCTGGCTGGCAGCCAGGTGCTCGAAGCCGGACACCTCGAGCTCACCTCTCCCGGTGTCGGCTGGGTGCGCGACCTCCCACGACCGGGCTCCCTCGTCACGTCCGGTCAGACGATTGGCTACCTGGAAGTGCTGGGGCAGCTCATTCGGCTGGAAGCGCCTCACGGCGTGCATGGCATCGTGGGTGGCGAGCGACGGCGCACCTATCCGGCGAAGCTGGCCGTCGGGCACGGCGATCGCTTGCTCGAGCTCGAACCCGTGAGTGAAAGCCAGGCCAGCGAAGCCGCCGCACTCGAGAGTCAGAGCCTCGGCCTGGTGTTTCGTGCGCCGACCTCTGGTCGCTTCTACACCGGCCGGGGCCAGACCAGCCGCCTTCGTCGAGGACGGCGCGATGGTGGCTCAGGGCCAAGAACGTACTGGAGGTGATGAAGACGTTCAACCACTGTCGCCTACGGGGGCGACGGGCTGCCCCCGGGAGCGCGAGTCCTGCGCGTCCTGCCAGCCGACGGCGACGACGTCGAACAGGGTGACCCGCTGCTCGAGCTCGAAGCCGTCGAGTGATGCTCCGTCTGATCGGCGGGTGAGGGTATGCTTCAAGGCCATGACGTCAGAGAGGAGCTCCCGAGCGCGCCCCACGTACGCCATCCGAGACCGCGACGTGCGCATCCCGTTGAACGGCGCGCAGACGATGGCGGGCTGTTGGCCAGGCCCTACGAGCTCGAGCAGGCGCCCGGCGTGCTGGTGCTGCGCAGGATCTTCGGCCTCAACTGACATCCGGCGAATCACGCGGCGCTTCGCCGAGCACGGTCTCGTCGCGCTGGCGCCAGATCTCTACGACGGTCCCGGCGTGCGGTCGCTGTGCGTGCTGCGCACCGTGCTCGCGTCGACGACCGGACGCGGCCCCGCCTTCGACCACCTGGCAGCTGCGCGAGGCAACGCTCGAGGACATCCCCCGCTGCGACTACACAAGGCGTCGCCGTCGTCGCTTCTGCATGGGCGGTGGCTTCGCGATCCTTCGCCCTGAAGAGCTCAACATGCGGGCCGCGGCTCGCTTCTATGGCAGCGTGCCGAAGCAAAGTGGGCGCTCCGGGATCTGCCCAGTGGTGGGGTCGTTCGGTGAGCGAGACGCCGTCTTCGCGCCTCATGGCAAGCGTCTGCGGCGCCACCTCGAAACCCTCGACGTACCTCACGACGTCAAGCTGTACCCCGGCGCGGGTCACAGCTTCATGAGCGAGCACGAACCCGGGCTGACGACCAGTATCGGCAAGCATGGCCCGATGAAGGTCGCCTACGACGCCGAGGCGGCAGAGGACGCCTGGGACCGCATGCTGAGCTTCTTCGACGAGCACCTCGGCGCCGCCGCCCAGCCGAGATGACGAACCAAGGCCCAGCGACGCTCGAGCGTGTCCTCGTCGTAACGCTGGGACACGTCGATCACGGCAAGACGACGCTGGTGCGCGCCCTGACTGGTGTCGACACCGATCGCCTCCCCGACGAGAAGCGGCGGGGGATCTCCATCGAACTCGGATACGCGACGCTCCCCGACGCTCCCCTGACGTTCATCGACGTGCCGGGCCACCGCAAGCTGGTGCACACGATGATCGCAGGCCTGGGGGGCGTGGACGTGGGGCTGCTGGTCGTTGCGGCAGACGATGGCGCGATGCCTCAGACCCGTGAACACCTCCAGATCTTTCGCCTCGCCGGCCTGAGACACCTGGTGATCGCCCTCAGCAAGGCAGACCTGGTGGACCCGGAGACCCTGGAGCTCGCGACCCTGGACGTCGAAGCGAGCCTCGAGGCGCTCGGCTTCGGCGACTGCCCAATTATCCCCACGGATACGTTTACCGGCCGTGGCATCCGGGAGGTCCGAGAGGCGCTGCTGGCGGTCATACCCCGCCGCTCCAGCACCCCGAGCGCTTCGCTCTGGCTGGCGATCGACCGTGTGTTCAGCGTCAAGGGTAGCGGAACCGTCGTGACCGGAACGCTGACCCGGGGCGCCGTGATGCGGGAGCAGGAGCTACGGCTCTTGACCGCGACGGACAGCCTCCGCGTTCGCTGCCGCCGCCTCGAGGTCCACGGCCAGAGCGTCGAGAGCGTCGGGGCACCGAGCCGCGTGGCGCTCAACCTCGCGCTCCCCAGGGGCCAAGCCATCGAGCGCGGGGACGCCCTGGTGGACCTGGTCCATGGCGGCCTGAGCAAGCGTCTCGACCTCGCACTGACCGCGCTCGAGGAAGCCGGCGGCGAGCTGAGCGACGGCGCCAGCGTGCTCTGTCACGTCGGGACGACCCACCGCCAGGGTCGCTTGACCTGGTTCGAGGCACCCCGTCCCGTGGGAGACGGGTTGCTTCGAGGCTTCGCTCACCTTGCCCTGGAGGCGCCCTTTCCCGTGCAACCGGGGATCCCGCTCATCCTGCGCGGATTCCGCGCGGCAACTGGCCGAGGCGCGACCCTCGCCGGAGGCCGCGTCCTGGACATCGACGCGGCAGCGCTTCCACGACGCAAGAGCTGCGTTCGAGGAAGCGACCTCAGGCAATGGGAGAACCGCTTGCTGGGCCTGCGCGCGCTCGACGCCGAGCGCCTGGACGAGGCTTGCGAGCATTGGTTGCTCGCGATCACGCCCCGCGTGGCGCACTCGAAGGAGCTCGAGGCGCGCCTGGGGATCCCGGCTCGGCGCCTCGAACGTGCGCTGAAGAACAACCAGCGCCTGAAAATCCTGGGTGACAGCGTCACCACCCGCCACGCTCTGACGTACCTCCAGGGCTTGCTGCTCGCGCGCGTCTCAGGCTACCACGAGCTCACCCCTCACGAGCTGGGCATGCCCCGTGAGGCAGCCCTGGCCGAGCTCGGTCGCCTCGCAAACAAGCCCATCGCCGAGCGCGTCATCCAGGCCTCACTGGAGGCTGGTCAGCTGCTCGAAACCCAGTCGCGACTGGCGACCCCCGAGTTCGCCAAGAGCGGCGGCGCCTCGGTGCAGCGCGTCTGCGAGCAAGCCCTCGAGGTGCTCCTCCGGCGCGGCCTGCGAGCGAGCTCTGAACGGGAGCTGGTCACCGAGCTGCGCCTGGAAGCCGACGCCGCGCGCGTCGCGCTCGCAGAGCTCGCGAGCCGACGTGAAGCTCGATGCCTCTCGAACCTCTGGTTCGCAGAAGCCCGGTTGAAGGAGCTGCAAGCGCTGGTGGTCGCCCACTTCGAGCAGCGACCAAGCCTCAGCCTCGCGGACCTGAAGCTGATCGCGCGGGTCAGCCGCAAGCAAGCCGTGCCGTTGATGGAGTACCTGGATCGGGCGCGCGTCACGCGTCGAGCGGGCGACGCTCGAGTTCCTTACGGAACCTGACTAGCCGAGGGTCATCAGCGCGAGCGCGGCGTCCACTATCTCCTGCTCTTGCACCAGCACGAGGTTCGCTGCGTCTCCCAACGGAATGAACGAGTCGGCGGATGCGACCCGGCGCCACTTGATGGGATGGCCCGCGTCGAGCAGCAGCGCCGCCACGGCCTCCGCGATGCCCCCGCTCTGCCTGCACTCGTCGACCATCAGCACGCGACCGGTGGCCCGCGCGTGGTCGAGGATGTCTGCCTCGGGGAGCGGCGCCAGCCAGCGCAGATCGACGACCCGCGCGGCGACCCCGCGCTGCTGCAGCACGTGGGCCGCCCGCAGGGACATCAACAGCCCGTTGCCGTAGCTGAGGATCGTCAAGTCGCAGGCGCCGGCTTGGTACACCCGCGCCCGCGCAAAGCCGCTGCTCACGTCTCCGCTGCGCACGGCGGCGTCGGCCGCGTGGGCGAGCCATTGCCCGTCCCCCTCCTCGTACAGATCGCGGGTGTGATACAGAGCGATCGGCTCCACGATGCAGACGACGCGCCCAGCCGACCTGGCCAGCGACAACGCCTGCCGGAAGATCTCGAGCGCGTCGTCCGCGCGGCTAGGCACCGCGAGCGCAAGCCCTGGCACGTCCCGCAGCACCGCGAGAGAATTATCATTGTGGAAATGTCCACCGAAGCCCTTCTGATAGGCCAGCCCCGCGATGCGCACCACCATCGGATTCGTGTAGGCACCGTCGGAGAAGAAGCTCATCGTCGCAGCCTCACCGCGCAGCTGATCTTCAGCGTTGTGTAGGTATGCCAGATACTGGATCTCTGGGATCGGCAGTAGCCCCAGGAGCCCTGCACCGAGCGCCATGCCAAGGATCGTCTGCTCATCGAGCAAGGTGTTGAAGACCCGCGCCGGCCCGGCCTGCGCCAGCAAGCCCTTGGTCAACCCGTAGACTCCACCCTTCTTGGCCACGTCCTCACCGAACACGAGCGCCTCGGGATAGCTCTGCAGGGCCTCGCGCAAGGCGAGGTTGATGCCCTGAGCGAGGGTGAGCGGCTCTTCGTTGGCCGGACTGCCAGTGCTGGGAGCTGGCGGCTGGTTCACCCTGGTTGGTCTCGGCGTCAGCGCGTGGAGCACCTCCGCGCGGCTATGCAGCCTCGGTGCCCTCTCGGCATACTCGCACGCGACGTTTACTTCCTCCCGGATACGCTCGTCCAGCGCCAGCAGCCGCTCGACCGCGACCCCGCTGGCCAGGAGCTGCCAAGCGGCGTGCAGCACGGGATCGGCGCCCTCCGCCGCCGAAAGCTCGGCAGGCGCTCGGTACACCGTGTCCACGTCGCTCCCCGCATGTCCCAGCAGACGCACCGTGCGCAGGTGCAGCACCTGAGGTCGCCGGGTATGCCGACACTCTTGAATCGCTTGGCGCGCCACCCGGTAGCACTGACTCAGGTCGGTACCATCGGCGTAGTGGTAGGGGATGTGCGGTAGGCTGCGCAGCCGCTCCTCGATCCACCCGGTGGGCGTACGCACACTGATACCGAGCCCGTTGTCCTCGCAGACCACGAGCAAGGGCAACTTGAGCTTCTGGTGCACGACCCAGCCTGCTGCGTTCAGCGCTCCGACGGCGGTCGAGTGGTTCAGGCTCGCGTCACCGAAGCTGGTCATGACGATCGAGTCCGGCGCGAAGTCGTGAGGAAGCTCCAGGCGCATCACACGCTCGAGGGCGATGGCGAGACCCACCGCGCGAGGCATGTGCGAGGCGATGGTGCTGGTCGACGGAATGATGCCGAGGTCCCTCCCCCCAAACACCTTGTGCCGACCGCCGCTCGTCGGCTCGGTTCGCGCGGCGACCAGGGACAGCGCGATGTCCTGGACGGCGTTCTTCCCCGGCACCTGACGCGAACGCTCCACTTGCAGCGCTGCCGAGCGGTAGTGAACGATCGCTGGATCCCTGGGGGAGGTCAGACGACCCAGCACGACGTTCGACTCGTGACCGGAGCTGCAGATGGTGTAGTGGCCGATCCCTCGCTTGCGCAGCTCGTGAGCTGCAACGTCCAGGTGCCGGGCGCGAAGCATCGACTCCAGCAGTTCGACCCCGACCTCCTGATCATGGCTCCATGGGGTGCAGTCCTGGGGAACCGACGTCAGTTGCTCACGAAATCGGCTCACCAGCCGCTTCACGCGCTCCAAGCTCATGGCCCGCAACCATAGTCCCCTTTACCTCACGGTCCACGCCTATCCAGTGGGCCAGGGCGCCCAGCGCGTCGCGCGATGCGGCGTCGCCCCCAGCGGCGTCCGCGAGGTGGAACCCTCTTGTTCCTGCGGGACGCACGCTGGATCCTGTCGAGATGAGCCTGGGGACCGATGAGGCAACCGTCGTGGAAGCCCCGCGACCTGGGGGGACCGCGTCGGACCAGAGCTCGGACTCGAACCGCACACCGCTGGTGGGGGCAGAGAGCTCGCGATCGGTTCAGTCCAGCGGCAGCGCGGACCTGTGGCTGACGACGCCGGGAATTCTGGCCACGGAGGGTGCCACGCGCGGGCGGGCGCTCGCGCGCCTCGCGGCGCTGGTGGCCGCAGCGGCCCTGATCGCCATCTGGATCCCGGGTGCGGCGCCCACGGGAGAGCACGCGCCCCTCCGGCAGTGGCTGGCGACGACGGTGCTGCTGCTGGTCGTCGTAGCGAGCGCTGGCGTTGCCGTGTGGTACCGCGACGAGCACCGCTACTCCCCGAAGCTCGAGCTCGCGCACGGCATGCTGTGCGTCCTGGCCATCTTGACGATGTGCGTACACCTGGGCGTGTTCAGCCCGGCGGTGATGACGCTGTGCCTGGGGATCTACTACTTTGGACTCAGCGACTGGGAGCTGGCAGGCCGACTCGTCTTCGCCACCAGCGCCCTCGGCTTCTTCATTCTGTGCGTGCTGGCAGCGTTCGGGGTGCTCGACGTCGGAAGCTCGGTGCTGGCGATGCGTCCTGCCAGCAGCGCCACGCTGCTCAGCTTCGGGCTGGTCTGTCAGGTGATCCTCGGCACGACTTTCTGGCTCGCCCGACAGAGCCGCCGCGCGACGCGACGCGCGTTCAGCCGTCTCGAACGTGCTGCTCAACAGATCCAGAAACGGGACGCGCTCCTGGACGAGGCGCAGGCGGACCTGGATCGCGCGATGCGCATCAAGCCAGGGGCGTACACCGGCGCTCAGGTCGAGCACTACGACGTCGGGGAGGTGATCGGTCGCGGAGCCATGGGAGAGGTCTATCGCGCCAGCGTCAGAGGCAGCGAACAGCTCGCGGCGCTCAAGTTCCTGCAGCACGTCGTGCTGGACGACCCGGCGAGCGTCGGGCGGTTCTTCAGGGAAGCAGACATCGTCGCGCGCCTCGAGTCCCCGCACATCGTGAGGGTGCTCGGCACCGGGCATGCGCCGGACGGCGCCCCCTTCATCGCCATGGAGTTCCTGGAGGGCGAGGATCTGGCGCAGAAGCTCCGCCGCAAGCGCCGGCTGGGGATCTCCGCGACCCTCGCGTTGGTGGAGGAGGTCTCCCGTGCGCTCACGGTCGCTGAAGACGCGGGCATCGTGCACCGCGATCTGAAACCTCAGAACCTGTTCCAGGTCAGCGGTCCCGTCGGGCAGAGCTGGAAGATCCTCGACTTCGGTGTCTCCAAGGTCATGGCGAGCACCGGTACCCTCACCCAGGGCGCCGCTGTGGGCACGCCGAGCTACATGTCTCCCGAGCAAGCCAGAGGCGCCGAGGTGGACCATCGCGCCGACGTGTTCGCGCTCGGTGTGATCGCCTATCGTTGCCTGACGGGACGCCCGGCGTTCACGGGTCCGGACATGGTCAGCACGCTGTACAACGTGTTGCACGTGCAGCCGATCCAGCCGTCGAAGCTCGCGCGCCTGCCCCTCGACGTGGAGCGCGTGCTGGCACTTGCGCTGGCAAAGCAGCGCGACCGTCGCTTTGGCTCCGCTTCCATGCTCGCCGCTGCCCTCCACGAGGCGGTACGCCACCGCCTGGATCCGCGCCTGCGGGCCGACGCGGATGCCTTGCTGGCGAGACACGGCTGGGGCGTTGACGACGAAGACCTGCCGAGACCTCACCGCGCGAGCTTGCCCACGCTCTGAGAGCCCTCAGGTTCCGCCGGTACCACCCGTGCCAGCGCCGCCGCTCCCGGTCCCGCCGCTGCCACCCGAGCCGCCGTTGCCGCCATTTCCGTTCGGAACACACATCGAGTTGTCGCAGTGCTGGCTGGGAGTGCACCCCATGTCGCAGGACCCACACTTCTTGTCGTCGGAGCTCCAGTCGAGCTCACAGCCGTCGTCGGAGCTGCCCGGCTCTGGACCGTTGCAGTCGCCGAAGCCAGCGGCACAGACGGGCGTGCAGACCCCACCGCTGCAGGCTCGTGAGCTGACGTTGCTGCCCGAACAGGGTGCGTTGCAGGACCCGCAGTGGGCCACGGTGCCGTCGGTGTCGACCTCGCAGCCGTTGTCCGTGGCTCCTGGGCGCGGGCCATCGCAGTCACCCCAGCCGTTCTGGCAGGCGTGGGTACATTGCCCCGACGAACAAGTCTGCGAGTTGCTGTGCGAGGTCGAGCACGCGGCGCCGCACGAGCCGCAGTGGCTCTTCGAGTTCTGCAGGTTGACCTCGCAGCCGTTGTCCGTGGCTCCTGGGCGCGGGCCATCGCAGTCACCCCAACCGTTCTGGCAGGCGTGGGTACATTGCCCCGCGGAACAAGTTTGGGAGTTGCTGTGCGAGGTCGAGCACGCAGTTCCGCAGGCTCCGCAGTGCGCCGTGGTCGTGTTGAGGTTGGTCTCGCAGCCGTTGTCGTTCCCGGTTGCCGGGCGCGAGCAGTTACCCCAGCCCGAGTCGCACGAGGAGGTGCAGCGTCCGCCGGCACAGGTGCGCTGGTTCACGTGACTGCCAGAGCACGCGCGGTCACACGCCCCGCAGTGGTCCGCGTCGACGTCGGTCTGGATCTCGCAGCCATTGGGCGCCTGTCCGTCACAGTCGCCGTAGCCCGAGTTGCAGCTACCCACCTGACACTCTCCCGCGTTGCACTCCGCGGTCGCGTTCGCCAGACTGCACGGGTTCTTGCAGAAGCCACAGTGGTCCAGGCTGGAGTTCAGGTCGACCTCACAGCCGTCGCTCGGATCGCCGTTGCAGTCCTCGAAGCCCAGGGGACAGCTGCTGACCTCGCACTTGCCCGCCACACAGCGCCAGTTGTCGGCGCTGGTGTTGGCGAAGCAATCCTTGCCACAGCCGCCGCAGTTCCTGGGATCCTGGTCGACGTTGATCTCACAACCATCGACAGCATCGGAGTTGCAGTCCTCGAAGCCTGACGCACAGCTACCGATCGCGCAGTTGACTCCATCGCAGAGCGGCGTCGCGTTGGGTACGACGCAGCTCGAGCAACCTGCTGCAGCACAGCCGTAGGCAGGATCCGTCACGGAAACGCAGACTTCGCCGCAGGCCTTCTCGTCGGGTCCCGGAAAGCAGCCCGATCCTCCGCTTCCGGCCGAGCCCGACGTGCCCCCGAAGCCTGCTCCCGCGCTGCCAGCCGCTCCCGCCGTGCCCCCATTGCCTGCGGTCGTCCCGGAATCGGGAAGCTCCCCCCCGGCCCCCGCTCCCTTCTGATCGAGAGTGCAAGCTACGAATCCCAAGACTACGAGCCCGAAGCTCAGCGCCAAACGCCGCATCCAGGACAGTCTAACCCGAGGTGTCGAGGAAGCTCATGCCGCAGGGCACACAATCGTGCGTTTCCGCCGCGGAGCGCCCCTCGAAGCTAGGCCTCGGCCGGTGCGCGTGACAGCCCAGTGGCAGCGAGCCGGAACGCCGAGAGCAGCGCAGCGTCTTGATCGAGCGCTGGCGTGCGTGCGTCCAGCCACAGCGCGCCCCGCCACACTCGGGCCAAGACGGCTGGCTCCCCGACGCGCAGCGCCTCGGCCAGCTGGTCAGGACGATCTCCTCGCACGACCAGCGCCCACGAGGGCAGCTCGACTCCAGGCAGTGTCCCTCCACCTACCGCTCCGCTCGTCGCCTCGACGCTGAGCTCCAGCCGCAGATCTTGCAGGGCGCTCAGCCAGCGCAGCGCCCTGGCCTCGAGAGCCCGCATGTCGACGGAGAGCAGACGAACCACCTCGACCTGTTGCGAGGCCCCGGTCACGTGCGCCGCGACCACGGGAGCCAGCGCTCCGAGGGTCAGCTTCCCCACACGCAGAACGCGCGCCAGGGGGTGGGAGCGAAGCCGCTCGATCAAGGGCGCTCGGCCCACGATCGCGCCACCCTGAGGGCCACCGAAGAGCTTGTCCAAGCTGAAGCAGACCGCGTCGGCACCCGCCACCAGGCACTCTTGCACGCTGGGTTCATGCATCGACAGCGCACCCAGCTCAGTGACCCGACCACCTCCCAGGTCCTTGATCAGCGGCACCCCCACGCGACGCGCGAGCTCGCTCAGCTCGCGCAGCTGGGGTCGCTGCACGAAACCTTCGCAACGGAAGTTGCTGGGATGCACGCGCAGAACGCAGCCGGTGCGCTCGCTCAGCGCCCGTTCGTAGTCGGCGAGACGCGTGCGATTCGTCGTACCCACCTCCACGAGCCGTGCCCCGGAGACCTCGAGCATCTCGGGGATGCGAAATCCTCCCCCGATCTCGATCAGCTCTCCGCGACTGACCAGTACATCACGCCCCTTGGCAATTTCCGCAAGACAAAGCAAGACGGCGCCCGCGTTGTTGCCGGTGAAGTGGCACGCCTCGGCGCCGAGCCAGGCCGCTAGGGTCGCCGCCAGCTGCTGCCCCCGCTTGCTGCGCTTGCCGCTCTCGAGGTCCAGCTCGAGATCACAGTAGTCGGCGAGTCGGCTCAGCTCTTCGGTCACTCCGCGGCCGAGCGGCGCGCGGCCGAGCCCCGTGTGCAAGACCACACCAGTCGCGTTGATCACGTCGCGCAGACGCGGTGGAGCACCCAGGCGCTGCAGCAGCCGTCGCTCCACGCTCTCGACGTCGGTCGCAGCGTTCTCTCCCGCGATCAACGCCGCACGTAGCTCCTCGAGCACTTCCCGCACCTGACGCTTGACCCAGCTCGCTCCCAGGCGCGACGCGGCCTCTCGGATGCGCTCGCGTCCCAGCACGTGGTCCACGCGCGGCAGCTTGGATAGCTCGGGCTCGCGTTCGGCAGCCTGTTTCACGCTTGGGATCTTGCCCTGACCTACCCGACTGGGGGCAAAATGCGGTGTGTTTCGTGCTTCGAAGTTCGCCCCAGGTCGCCCAGCAAACATCGGCGCGCCCCGCTCGGCGTGGTTGACGCGCTCGCAGCTGTTTTTCTTGGGGGTGAGTTGCGCCATCGCCTGCACCCCGGCCGAAGGAAAGAGCGGCACGGAGGCAGCCCCCGGCTCCGGATCCACTGCCGGGACGCCGCCCAGCGCCAGCGCGGCGCTGAACGCCGCCGCGCCGTCGACCACGGCGCTCCCCGAAGCCGCGCCATCTGCCAGCACCGCAGCGTCCTCCAAACCGGGGGGCCCGCTGACACTGCAGATCGACGGCAAACCCGTGCCGGCGGCGCGCGCGAAACGCGTGCTCCACGTCGGAGACAGCATGGTCCCACTCGTGGGCAACTACCTGCGCCCCATCTTCCAGAAGGACGGACGCAAGTACTACATCGAGAGTGTCACGTCCTCCAGCACGCTGTCCTGGGACAACAAGCGACTACTTCAGGACGCGATGTACAAGTACGATCCGGATCTGATCCTGATCTCGCTGGGCTCCAACGAGTTGTTCGATCGCAACCCGCAGCGACGTGCCCCCGCGATCAAGCGCCTGGTGGCGGACACTCGCGGCCGCCCTTGCCTGTGGATCGGACCTCCCGCGTGGAAAGAGGACTACGGTTTCATCGAGGTGCTCAAGCACAACCTCGGACACTGTCGCTACCTCGACTCGGTCTCGCTCGAGCTGCCACGCATGGCCGATGGCAGACATCCGAGCTGGACCGGTGGATACCGCTGGGCAGTTGCCGTATGGAAAGAGCTAGGCGGAACCGAAGCTGTCCCTGACGGTAACCCGAGGCCGGATTGAAGTCCTTGCGCCTGGCCGGAGCGGCGCTGCTCAGCGCTCTGCTGTCCGTGGGCTGCACGGGGGACCCGGCGATCGACCAGGCGACGACGCGCGACGACTCGGACGTCGTCGCCACACCTCCCTCCTCCCCCCCAACCTCCGTTCCCACGGCGAGCAAGGCGCCACCACCGCGGGCAGCTCAGAACGTACTGCTGGTGCTGGTGGACAGCCTGCGCTGGGACATGCCCTGGGCCGGCTACCCGCGAGACATCGCTCCGTGGATGACCCGCTTCGAGGCGCGGAGCGTGAGCTACACCCGCGCCTACGCGCTGTCGGCGACCACGGCCCGGTCCGTCGCCGGTTTGCTCGCGAGCCGATACCCTGCGGAGATGAAGCGCAATGGCTACTTCTTCACACGCTGGTATCCTGAGAACGAATTCCTTGCAGAAATTCTTGAGAGCAAGGGGAGCCACAGCTTCGGCACCCACGCGCACGCCTACTTCTTTCCTCAGAGCGGCCTCGACCAGGGCGTCACGGACCATCGGCTCCTGCCGGGCACGTTTCTGAAGAACACCAGCGAGAAGAACGTGACCTCCGAGCGGCTGTACGCCTTGGCCAAGCAGCAGCTCGAAGCAGCGCGAGAGGCGCGCTCGAGGTCGGGCAAGCCGTTCTTCGGCTACGTCCACTTCATGGACCCGCACAGCCCCTACGTGCCGCACCCTGATCTCCCAGCCTTTGGCAGCCAACCTCGGGATCTCTACGACTCGGAGGTGCGGTACACCGACGAGTGGGTAGGAAAGCTCATCGACCTCGCCCTGGCGGGCGGCGACACCAGCGTGATCTTGAGCGCGGACCACGGGGAATGCTTCGGTGAACACGGACACCTCAAGCACGGCTACGAGCTCTGGGAAGAACTCATCCGAGTCCCACTCATGATCCACGTGCCCGGTGTAGCGCCGCGGCGGATCGCCACCCCACGCAGCCACCTGGACCTGGCGCCGACCATCCTCGAGCTGATGGGCTACCCGAGGGGCGAGGCGATGCGGGGTGTCAGTCTCGTGGGAGAGCTCGAAGGCGCCGCGGCGCGAGCCCGCCCGGTGATCGCCGATCTCACGCGGGACAACCTCCAGGACCGCAGGCGAGCGCTGATCGACGGCCGCCTGAAGCTGCTCGCGACCGGCGACGACAAGGCGTTCTTGCTGTTCGACGTGGTCACCGATCCTCGAGAGAAGCGCGATCTCGTCGCTGACCGCGACGAGTTCAAACGCATGAAGCACCTGTACTTCCAGCTCAGCCGGGGTATCCCCAACGCGGAGATCCACGGCGACGCCGTGAAGCTGAAGAACGCCCCGGAGGGGCGTCGCTGGTGATGCGCCGCGTCGAGTAGCCGCTACCGAGCGGAAACGGCGAAGGCATGAAGCGCGGCTACTCGCAGGTGACCTTGAGCACCGCCGCGGACCGCTTGTAGCCCTCGAGCGCAGCCGTGCAGTTCGCGTCGGGGAGCTGCTTGAAGTTGTCGCAGTTCTTCAGGGTGGCTGGGTCGGCGCCGCTGGCCTCGACGATCTTGCGACAGCAGGCGGCGGTCTTCGCGCAGGTGCCGTTGGACGAGGCCGCCCCCACTGCGGGACTCGGGCTGACCACCACGGGGCCGGAGTCCGATGCGCTGGTGGTCCACAGCATCGCCCCGGCGCCTACCGCTCCGACGCCTACCAGCAGCAGCGTCCCGCAGCCCAGGGCCAGGAACAGACCTGTCTTGGGCGACTTCGGGGGCTGCCCTCCAGGGCCCGGACCACCGTACATCGGTGGAGGTGGCGGAGCGAAGGCACCGGGGGGAGGCGCGAAGCCGCCAGGCGGCGGAGGCGCAAAGCCTCCGGGAGGATGCTGTCCCATGGGGCGCATGCTGGCCCCTCGGCGACGCGTGCGTCAAGCTCCCCACGCGATCAGGCGTGTCTTGCCTCGGCTATATTTCCGAGGGGATACCGCCCTTGCTCGGCTTCGTCACCTTCGGTGCGGCGGTCGGTGTCACTGCGGCGGTCGGCGTCGCTGCGGTTGGCTTGGGCTTGGCGGTAACCCGCGGCGCGACCTTCTTGGGCGCCTGCTGGAGTTCGCTCGGATCGAGCGTCTCCGTCTCGGGCTCTGCCTGGGTGGGCGCGGCGTCCGGGGCGGCCTGCTGCTCGACCGGCGCTGTGTCGACGGGCTCGGCCGCCGCCTGAGTCGCCTCGGGCGGGGTCGGAAGCGCAGGCTGCACGGGACTGGACGCCTGCACCACGGTGCCGCTGCTGTCGCCGGAGCTCCGCAGGTGCGTCAGCACTCCACCCAGACCGAAGGCAGCCACACCAACCACCACCCAGATCCCGATGGATACCCAGTTCGTACGCCTCGGTGGGGGCCCGGCGGAGAGAGACGCCAGGCTGGCCTGGGCGTCCCGGCGTTTGGTGACGACGGTCGCGTCCGTCCAGTTCTCTCGGTACTGCTGCGTGCCAGCATCGCGCACCACCACGCTGGGCCCCTGCTCTTCGGTGTGAGTCGAGCGTTGTGGAGTGTGGACTCCAGCGACCTCTCTCGCGGAGGCGGGAGGCTGGTAGTCGTCGCCGGGGTCGGCTCCTCGCCGAGAGCGCGGATCACTCACGCCATGCGTTATAGCCGGCCGACCTGACCGAGACCAGCCTCACTCAATCCGACATCGGCGCTGTTTCAACTACCCTCGCCTCCCCCGAGCACAGCGCCCCAGCCTCGACGCCCCAGCCTCGACGCCCCAGCCTCGACGCCCCAGCCTCGACGCCCCAGCCTCGACGCCCCAGCCTCAGCGTCCTGGCCTCAGCGTCCTGGCCTCAGCGCGTTTCGACATGGAAGTGCACCAGTCGCCTTTGCGCAGCGGCTCGCTTGAAAGGGAACGGGCGAGCGACGACAATCGACGCGTGTGTCGTTCCTAGTTCTCATGGCACGCTGCAGCCTGCGTCGCTCCCGTTCCGGGTGATCCAGGAACCGTCAGCGGATTCGCCCACTTGACTCGCGGGGGAAACCGAACTGCCACCAGTTCCTCGAACCTGATCGCCATGCTTGACCCTTCCACCCTGCACCCCGGACGGCGCCGGCTTCGTTCCTGCTGGGCCCTCGGCGCCTGCTACCTGACCTGCGCTTCACTGCTACTCATGTCGAGCAGCGCCTGGGCAGATGGCGTTTCCCCAGAGCAAGCCACGGCAGACGAACGCGGCGAAGCACAGGCGCACTACACCGGAGGGGTTCAGCACTACGAAGCGAAGCGCTTCGCCCAAGCGGCGCAGGCTTTCCGGGCGAGCCTCGATGTGGTGGCCAGTCCCAACGCTCGCCTGATGCTGGCGCGAGCGTTGCGCGAGGCAGGCGATCTTCCGACCGCCTTCGAGCAAATGGCGCAAACCCAACGCGACGCCGCGCATCTGGCGGAGCGGCTGCCCAAGTACGCGGGCACCGCGGAGAGCGCAGAAGCCGAACTCCGTGAGCTCCGCGCAAAGGTCGCCTCGATCAGCGTCGAGATCAGTGGTGGAAGCGCCCTGGAGGTCTGGGTCGGCAAACGCAAGGTTCCCCAGACGCTCTGGCGAGGGGTAGCGGTGAAGCCAGGCCTGGTTCACGTGGTTGCGCGACTACCCGGCGGGCGTCGCGCGTGGCGAGCCATCCAGGTCAAGCTTGGCGAGTCGAAGACCGTCCGGCTCGACCTGACCTCCGCCGACCAGGGCCCCGCGAACATCGTCCCCTGGTCAGCCGACGCCGGAGCAGCCCCCGAGTCGGCTTCCGACGACGACGCTCCCGCGTCAGAGCCGCGCACGACCGAGGTCTCGCGGCTTGATCCGCGCGGAGACAAGCCACCATACCGCGAGCTGAGCTACGTCGCCGCGGGCGTTGGCGCAGTCGGTCTGGTCACGTTCGGCGTCGCGGGGCTGATGAGCCAATCGACCCACTCCCAGCTCGAGAGCGATTGCCCCGACGGGGCGTGCCCCGAGAGCAGCGGAGGACTGATCGACCGCGGCAAGCGCGAGCAAACGATCGCCAACGTCGGTCTGGGTGTCGGCCTGGTGGGTTTGGGGGCAGCCGCCGTCCTCTACTTCATGGACCAAGAGTCGACCCCGAGCGCCGCCTCCCGTCGGACGCTGCGGACCGCAGGGCGAATCCACGTCGGTGCCGGGTTCGTTGGCTACGGAGGACGGTTCTGATGAGTCGCCAAGTCAAGCCGGTGCGCCTGGCGCGCTGGGCGCTCGTCGCGACCGCGGGACTGGCATCCCTTGGTGCGTGTACCCAGGATTTCGACGCGTTCCACGTCGACGCCGACGCGGGTTCGAGCGCCGGCGCGGGCAACGGCGGAAATGCCGGCAACGCCGGTGCCGCCAGCGGCGGAGCCGCGGGTGCTGCGGGGAGTACGGGACCCGGAGGGAATGCAGGTGCGGGCGGCAGCGCCGGCGCCGCGGGCGGCGCCGCCGGCGCCGCGGGGAGTGCCGGAGCCGGCGGCTGCGACGCAGGCTTCAAGCAGTGCGACGGGGCCTGCGTCGCCACCAGTGACCCCGCGTACGGCTGCACCGAGAGCGGCTGCGATCCCTGCATGGTCAGCAACGCCACCGCCACCTGTGACGGGAACAGCTGCGCGATCGCCAGCTGCGACAGCGGCTTCGCCGACTGCAACGGCGAGACGCCGGATGGCTGCGAGATCGACCTCAGGTCCGACGCGACGAACTGCGGCGCGTGCGACCGCGGTTGCAGCCTCCCCCACGCCAGCGCGCTCTGCCAGAACTCGGTCTGCATCATCGACACGTGTGACGCGGGCTACACGAGCTGCGACAACGACGACGCCAGCGGCTGCGACACCAACACGAACGCCGACCCCAGGGCCTGCGGAACGTGCCTGAACGACTGCTTCGATGCCACGGGGAACTGGACCTGCAACACCGGAAAGTGTGAGCTCTCCTCGTGCCCAACTGGCTGGGCCAACTGCGACGGAAGTGGCTGCAACACCAACACCCAGACCTCACTGAGCGACTGCGGTTTCTGCGGGAACTCCTGCGCCCCCGCCAACGCGACCGGGACCTGTGTGGCGGGCGAGTGCAAGGTCTTGAGCTGCGACAGCGGCTTCGCAGATTGCGACGGCAACCCCGACAACGGCTGCGAGCGAAACCTCAAGACGGACCCGGATCACTGCGGCGTCTGCGACCACGCGTGCGCGTCTGCCGGCGCGACGGCGCGCCTCTGTCAGGCTGGCTCGTGCGTCCCGACTTGCGCTGCAGGCTTGGGTGACTGCAAGACACCGATCGCCCCCAGCGCCGACGACGGGTGCGAGACCAATCTGAACACGAGTCCCGACAACTGCGGCGCATGCAGCCGTGCCTGCCTCGGAACCAACACCCAGCTGCGCGTGTGCGCGGCGGGGACCTGCACGCCCGTCTGCAACACCGGCTTCGGCGACTGCACCACGCCCAGCCCCCCGGCGGCAGACGACGGCTGCGAGACGAGCACGTCGACGGACAAGTTGAACTGCGGCGCCTGCGGGCGCACCTGCTCCACGCTGGGCGTGCTGTCGCTCTCTTGCAGCGGAGGACTCTGCACCTCGAGCTGCACCGGCAACCGCGGCAACTGCAACCGGCCCCTGGCCCCCGGAGCCGACGACGGGTGCGAGGCCGACCTCAGCACGAATCCCGACAACTGTGGGGCTTGTGGACGCGCGTGCAGCAATGATCACGTCTCCACGCGGACCTGCAGCGGCAGCCTGTGTACCTCGACGTGTCAGGCGGGCTACGGCAACTGCCAGCTACCTCCTGGTGCGCTCGCCGACGATGGGTGCGAAGCAAACCTGAACACCAGCCCGGACAACTGCGGTGGGTGCGGGCGCGCGTGCTCGTACGCCAACACCAGCAATCGCACCTGCACGGCTGGTCTGTGCACCTCGAGCTGTACTGGCGGCTTCGGAAATTGCTCGCTGCCCGCCTTTCCCGGCTCGGACAACGGCTGCGAGAGCTTCTTGGCCTCCGACGTCGCGAACTGCGGAGCTTGCGGACGTGCCTGTTCGACGAGCGGTACCAGCGCTACCTCATGCAGCAGCGGTTCGTGCAACTCGAGTTGCGTGACGGGGCGCGCCAACTGCGCGATGCCCGCCGCGCCAACCGCCGACGACGGTTGCGAGACCGACACGCTGACTGACACCGCGAACTGTGGCGCCTGTGGCCGCGCTTGCTCGGGCGCGAACGTCGCCAGCAAGTCCTGCAGCCTCGGAGTCTGTGACTCGACCTGTGACCTCGGCTACGGCAACTGCGTGCAGCCATCGGCTGGCGCTGACGATGGCTGTGAGGCCAACGTCTCCGCCAGTTCGGCGTCGTGTGGTGGCTGTGGAGAGGCGTGCGTGAGCGGCTTCAGCTGTGGCGCGAACAAGTGCGGATGCGACTCCAACGGCGACTGCAACGCGGGGGGCAGCGCGAGCTGCAGCTCGGGAGTCTGCGAGTGCCTGCGCCTCGGCCCGAATCAGACTTGCCGGCCCGGCGAACGCTGCGTGAACGACGGAGGTCAGAGCACCTGCTCGTGCAACGGCGGAGGTCGTTGCTCCGGCTCTCAGAGCTGCTGCGAAGCCGGCTGCAGGGACCTCGGAAGCGACGCGAGCAACTGCGGAGCTTGCGGCCATGTCTGCCCACCGAGCTTCAGCTGCTCGAGCGGTGGGTGCGCGTGCAGTGGTGACGCCAGCTGCAACGCGGGTTCCGCCGGCAGCTGCAGCGCCGGGGTGTGTCACTGCGGGGCGTCCACCTGCGGTCCGGGCGAGCGCTGCCAGCCCGATGGCAGCTGCGGCTGAGCCAGGCGCCCTCTGGGGCGCCGCGACGCGCGCAGAAGGCGCGACCTGAGCCAGATTGCGGTTAGAGTCTCGTCATGGATCCGGTGGCGCTGTTTCTCTTGGCCGTGGCGGGGATCTTCGCCATTGGCGCGCTGGGCGAGCTGATCTTTCAGCGCACCAACGTGCCCGACGTGATCTGGCTGATCCTGGCGGGCATCGTGCTCGGTCCGATCAGCGGCCTCCTCACACGTCCGATGCTGTCGAGCATCGCGCCGTTCTTCGCCGCGATCACCCTGGTGGTCGTGCTGTTCGAGGGCGGGAGCAAGCTGCGCCTGGGCGAGATCGGCAAGGCGGCGCCACGCTCCAGCTTGCTCGCGGTGTTGAGCTTCCTGATCGCGACGCTCGTCGTCGCCGGTCTGAGCATGCTGGGACGCTGGCCCTTCGGGCTGTTCCCCGAGACCTGGAGCTGGACCCACGGGTTGCTGCTCGGTGCGATCCTCGGCGGGTCGAGCTCGATCATCATCATGCCCGCGATGGCTCAGGCTCGGCTCCCGGCTCCCCTCGCGAACCTGGTCAACATCGAGAGCGCGCTGACGGACGCTTTCTGCGTGGTTGCCACCGCGGCCATCATCGATCTGTTGCTCAAGGGCGCCGGCGGAGCTGCCGCGCCCGCCATTTCCCTGCTGAAATCATTCGGCATCGGGCTGGCGATCGGCGGCGTCGCAGGCCTGGTCTGGCTCCTGCTCCTGCGCTTCCTGCGCGGCAGCGAACACGCATATCCAATCACGCTCGCAGCGCTACTCGTGCTGTACGTCCTGATCGATCACGCCGAAGGCAGCGCCGCGCTCGGCATCCTCACGGTCGCCATCATCCTCGGTAACGCGGGCTCCATTTCGTCGAAGATCGGCCTCGCCGAGCCAGCCGAGCTGGACACCGAGGTGCGCGGCTTTCATCGCCAGATGGCGTTCATGATCAAGTCGTTCTTCTTCGTCTTCATCGGCGCCATGCTGGGCCCCCCCTGGGGCCTGATCGTCTTCGGAGTGTTCCTGGGTGTGGTGCTCTTCGCGGCGCGAATCCCTGCGGTGTTCCTCGGCACCCTGGGGAGCAAGTTCACCGCAGCCGAGAAGCGCATGACGGCCGTTGCCATGCCGCGCGGAATGGCGGCAGGGGTACTCGCGACGCTGCCCATGTCTGCGGGCGTCGAAGGCACCGAGGGCCTCCCGGTGCTGGTCTTCGCGTGCGTCTTCACGACGATCCTGGTCTTCGCCGTGGGCTTCCCCATCGTCAAGCGAGCCCTGCCCGAGGCAGAAGACGAAGAACCCGAGAGCCGCCTACCGATGCCTGCTGGCGCCGCTCAACCCCGGCAGACCGAACGCATGCAGCCGTTGTCCGCCAGTATCGCCACGCCCATCGTGGCGACGGGAAGCCCCGTGGCGACCACCCCGACGGTCGCGGCCCCAGCTCCGGGAGCAGCACCGGACACCCAGCCCGTCGGGCTCGAACAACAGAGCGCACCGCTCCCGACGGGTAGCGTGAGCTGGCCGCGGGACACGCACCCGATGCAGCCGCTCAGCCCAGACGAGCCTCCGGAAGAGTGATCGTCACGCCTTGGAGTGAGCGTCGGCGTCGCCAGGCATCGGCGCGACCAGAGGAGCTGGGCTCGCCATGGGTTCGCTCAGCGCCTCGGCGTCTGGTTCTAGCCGACGCTTCACGATGGCGCGGCTGTACGCGTGGAGCACGTCATCGTATCCGAGCAAGCCGAGGATCTGATTTGGCTCTCCGTGCTCACACACCGGCAGCTGCGGGAAGCCGGTCTCGGCGAAGCGCTCGAGCGCAGCGCTGAGGGTGTCATCGGGATGCACCCAGGCGTGGGGCTGAGCGAAGTCGGCGGCGATCGCCAGCGCGCCCATTTCCTCATCGAAGAAGTACTCGCGCAGCACGTCGAGGGTGATGATCCCCGTCACCTCGCCGTTCTCGTTGACGACGGGGAAGACCGTGCCGCGGCTCTCGGAGGCCTTCCGCAAGATGCCCTCGAGCGAGGTCGACGCGTGAACGGGGTGCACCGCCAGAGTCTGATTGTAGACCTCGGCGACCCGCTGCTCGTCCAGCACATCCATCACGTAGTCGCCGGCGTGCGCGGGCGAATCACGGCGCGAAGGCACTTGCTTCTCATACAGCGTGAAGCGACGCATCAAGGTGACGGTGACCACCTCCGCCAACATGATGGGCACCAGCAGCTCGTAGGAGCCGGTCATCTCGCTCGCCATGACCAGCGTGCTGATCGGCGCGTGCGCCACACCGCCAACGAAGCAGGCCATCCCGACGATCACGAACGCCCCAGGCTGGGTCACGACGGTGGGAGCGAGCTCGTGAAACGCGAGCCCGAAGGCTCCGCCCACCATCCCCCCGATCACCACCGAAGGACCGAAGACGCCACCCGAACCACCCGAGTTCACGCTGAGAGAGGTCGTCAGCACCTTCAGCAGCGCGATCCCCAGGAAGGCGAGCGCGCCCCACCAGCCGACAGGCAGCGCGCCGTGGGTGTTCAGCAGCGCCTCCTGCAACCAACCGTAGCCAGCTCCGAGCGCTTGCGGAGCAACCAGCGAGAGCAAGCCCACCGCGAGCCCGCCGATCATCGGCTTGCTCCAGTTCGGCACCTTCAGCGGGTGGAAGACCTTGTCCCGCATCCCGTAGAAGACCTTGATGTAGAGCACGCCGATCAGCGCCGCGCCGACCGCCATGATCAGAAACAGCGGGAGCTGCACCGGGCTGAAAGCATAGGCGGGCTCGACGGCGAACATCTTGCCCTCGCCGTAGATCATCGTGAACACGGAGTAGGCCACCACCGACGCCAGCACCGTGGGCACCAGCCCCTCGACCTCGAAGTCGTCGCTGTACAAGCACTCCACGATGAACAGGGCTGCGCCGAGCGGTGTGCGGAAGATGGCGCCGATACCAGCGGCCGCACCCGCGAGGATCAACAGACGGCGCTCCTTCACCGTCAGCTTCATCACGCGACCGAGTTGCGACGCGATCCCAGCCGCCACCTGAGCGATGGGCCCCTCGCGGCCTGCGCTACCCCCGGTACCGATCAACGCCACCGAAGCGATGCCCTTGATCAGCGGGATGCGTCCCCGGATCTTGCCGCGCTTGTGGTGGAAGGAATCGATCAGCGCGTCGGTGCCGTGGCCCTCGGCTTCAGGGGCGAAGGTGAACACCAGCACGCCGCTGATCAGGCCGCCGATCGCAGGGGCGATCACGAGCAGCCAGCGCCGCACTTCGCCGCTCGCGACGTGGTGGCCGATGGGCTTCTCCCCAGCGGGCTCCAGTGGGTGGTAGTTCGCGAGATCCGTCAGCACGAACGACTTCAGCCAATCCATGCCGAAGTAGAAGAGGGCCGCGGTGAGCCCGGCGATGATCCCGACGACCAGGCCGAGGCCTACCCAGCGAGACACCGTCCGAAACTCGAACAGACGGGCTAAGGCAGAAAGATCGGCGAACAGCGGTAAGCGACGCGGTCTACTTGGCATGACGTAAGCGCTGCCCGCTTCGCCAGCCGGCAGCTCCTGGAGCGCTGAAGTGGTCTACTTCAGCGATCCGTTGTGCTCCTCCGGGGCGACTCCAAGCACAGCCGCTCTCCAATCCTCAGCCGTCGATGGAGGCGGCTGTGATGGGGAACAGGATGTCGCTGGGAGCTGCGCAGGCACGGTGATCGTTGTCCTGGCGGAAAACCGCCATCCCACCAACGGTGGGATCAGGGAGACCCGCCAAGCGGGCTGCTGTCGACCTCACGCCGTGGTCGCCGAAGTCGCTCCTCGGGGGCGCTCAGTGAGCGCCAGGGTCCGCTCCAAAGAGCGAACGGCACTTCCCAACGAGGGGTCGCGCGGGGGGCACGACCAGGAACAGGCTACGAACGATGCGCGGCGGGCCGGCAACGCGCGCGATGCTCTGCCACATCCCACCCGGAACGCAACACTCTTCTACCGCAAACCAGGATCTCTCCGCCTCAGCGGCAAGGCGAGGCGAACCCCAGCAGATGGGCGCTCCAGGTTTGGGGGTGAGGGGGTGGGACACAATGCGAGGCACGCACGCAGCCAGTTTGTACAACCCGCGCGATCCAGCCTAAATTTCCAAGGTGTCCTCCGACGGCGTGATCCTGGTGGTGGATGACGACGCTGTCAGTCGCCACGTGCTTGCCCAGACGCTCGAGCGCGCTGGTTTGAAGACCGTTTCGCTACCGGACGGCGACGCTGCCATCGCATGGCTCCAGCAGGAGCGCCCTGCCCTGATGCTGCTCGACCTGTTGATGCCGGCTCCCGACGGCTACGAGGTGCTTCGCCAGGTGCGTGACGAGCTGAAGCTAGCCGATCTCCCCGTCGTGGTGCTGACTGGCCTGGACTCGGACGACGACATCCGACGCATCTTCGCGTCGGGTGCCGACGACTACATCCACAAGCCGTTTCGCTCGGCGGAGCTGGTGAGCCGCATCCGCGGGCAGCTGCGCATGCGGGACTACGTGGAGAGACTCAGTCGTCGTGAGCGCGGGGCCCAGATGGTGCTCGAGCTGACGCAGACCCTGGCGTCGAGCCTGGATATCCGCGACATCCTCTTCACCGTCGTCGAGCGCCTCGCCCAGGTCGCCAAGGTAGACCGCTGCTCGATCGTTCTGGCGGGAGACGACCGCGTTGGCTTCGTGGTGGCGACCAGCGACGATCAGCAGCTTCGCGATCTGCCGATCGCCCTGGACAAGTACCCGGAGATCCGCCAGGTGCTGAGCACGGGAGAGTCCCTCGTGATCAGCGACGCGAGTCGACATCCGTTGCTCGACGTCGTGCGCCGCGAGGAAACGACCCTCAGCTTCGACTCCCTTGCCCTGGTGCCGATCCTGCACGAGGGGCGCACCCTGGGCGTGATGTTCCTGCGGTCTCGCGAGAAGGGTGCCGTCTTCAACCATGATCTCGCGCTCGTCACGACGGTCGCCAACGCCACCGCCATAGCGCTGCACAACGCCCGTATCCTGCAGTCCCTGCGTGACGAGACGGAGCAGAGCACCTTCGCCCGCGTGGAAGCGGAGCGTCGGGTCCAGCTGTTCCAGCGCTACGCGGACTTCTTCGAGAGCGCAGCAGACGGCATGGTCGTCACCGATCGCCGAGGTCGGGTGCTCTTCGCGAACACGCGCGCACGGGAGATCACGGGCTACTCCGAGACCGAGCTGGCCCAGAGCAGCCTGACGACTCTGGTCACCCCACGCGAGGCCGAGCGCGCCAAGCGCCTGATCCGTGGCTTCGAACAGGGCGTCTACCCTCTCGGCGTCGACTTCGAACTGGAGACGAAGCACCGCGGTCCACTGACGCTCTCGGCGAACTTCAGCTCGGTCATGCACGAGGACGACGCGGTGCTCTTCACGTTCCGCGATGTCACCCAGGAGCGCCTGACGGCGCGCGAGCTGCGACAGACCAAGGAGTTCCTCGAGCGCGTCATCGACAGCTCCGTGGACGCCATCGTATCCGCAGATCTGACGGGCAAGGTGCTGTTGTTCAATCGCGCAGCCTCGCGCGTCTTTGGCTACTCACCCGAGGAGATAGTCGGCAAGGCCAACGTCAAGCTCTTCTATCCCGAGGGAGTTGCCCAGGAGGTGATGCGCAAGATCCGCGGGAGCGAGCACGGGGGCGCCGGCCTGCTCGAGGATTACCGCGTGGATATGCTGAGCCGCACCGGAGACACCATCCAGGTCAAGCTCTCGGCCGCGCTGATTCTCGAGAATGGAGAACCCGTCGGCAGCGTAGGCATCTTCACGGACATCCGGGAGCGGCTGCGCATGGAGGCACGCCTCGCCAGAGCCCAGGAGGAGCTGCGGGTCCGGGAGCGCCAGTCAATCGTCGCCGAGCTGGCAGGGACGGCTGCCCACGAGCTGAACCAGCCGCTCACCTCGGTCATCGGCTACGCGGAGCTCCTGCGTCGACACCTCGATCGCGGCGGTCAACTCTACAACGCCGCTGGCGTGATCATCACCGAGGCCGAGCGCATGGCAGAGATCGTACGCAAGATAGGCAAGATCACCCGCTACGAGACCAAGAGCTACGTGGGCGGCGCGCGCATCCTCGATCTGGACAAGTCGAGCGACGACCAGGAGCGGGGCTGAGCCACGGCGCGCTGAGCTGAAGCAACCAGGCTCTCGGAAGATTGCTAGTCCTTCTTCTTCACGTCTGGCTTGTTCTCGATCACGCGGATCACCAGCACCAGGATCCCACCCTTGTAGCTCTGACCGGCGACGATGAACGCCTGCCCCGCCTTTGCCTTCACCTCGAGCAATGGCAAGAAGTCCTTGCCCCCGGGCTGGTTGATCGCGGCGCTGAGCTTGAGATAGCCCTTGGGTAGAGTCTTCAGCAGTTCCGTGCGGAGAACACGCTTGTTGGGCAGCTCCATCGTCTCTGGGTGGCCCTTGACCAGCGGCAAGGTCTGCTTCACCAGGAGCTCGTAGCTGTCGTAGGAGCTGAACGGCGGCTTCCTCAGCTGAGGCATCTCGCCGATGCGCTTGTCGATGCCCTTGCCCGAGTTGGTCGCGTGGAGCACCAGCACTTCGGCGGCGTACTTGGCCTTGGATTGTTCGTGCGCCTTCTCCCGCTTGTCTTCGAGCGGCGTCGCGTCATCCGCCCGGGCAGCCAGCGAACTCAAGCTCAGACACGCGACTAGGCCGAGGCTGAGGAACGCGCCTCGCTTGGAAGCCGAAGTCATCATAGTGGCCCCATCTTAGCGTCCTCAGCCGGGACGGCATCATCAGCGAGCCAAACTACCGGGGTCGAGTCGTCACCCACGACGAAGATGGTTCCGTCGTTGCCGCCGAAGTCCACTGAGACGATGGCCACCGGATCCTCCTCCGCGACGGGAGCTGGCCTCTCGGCACTTGGAGCCTGCGGGCTAGCTGGCTGGCTGAGGTTCGCGGTGGGGCGCGACTCCACGGGGTGACTGCTCCGGATCCAGAGCAGGCCCGCGGCGGCGGCGGCGAGCACGACGCCCACGGCGACGACCCAGCCCCGCTCGGGATGAGTGGAGGACGCCTGGTGTGACTCGCCCAGGGGTCGGAGCGCGGGCTCGTCCAGGCGTTCGAGCACCGCGTCTGCCAGCGACGAGAACGAAGGCTCGGCAGCTGCCCGCTCGGCCTCGCGCAGGAAGTCGCCGAGCTGCTCGAGCCCCGCCAGCTGGGCCTGTGCGTTCTCGTCCACGCGGAGCCTCTCCAGGGCCTCTGACTCCGCATCCGGATCGAGCTCGCCATCGTGAAGCAGCATCAGCTCGCGGGGGGACAGGCTCACGACGCGCTCTCCTTGCGACTGCGCCGAGGTTGAACCTCGGCAGGGCGGCCCAACTGCTCGGCGTAGCAGTCCCCCAGCGCGCGCTGCAGCTTTTGCCGGGCGTGAAACAGGCGGCTCATGATCGTGCCCTTGGAGACTTGCATGGCTTCTGCCATTTCCTCGTAGCTCATGCCCTCGACCTCGCGCATGACGATGACGTGGCGGTGGTAGGGCGGGAGGGCGTCCAGCGCGGTCTGGATGCGTTGGGCGATCTCCTTGCGGCGAACCACATCGAGGGGATCCGCCCCATCGATGCGCGACAAGAAGGGAGAGTCGACATCATCGGCCAGCTCATGGCGATCCGTAAGCTCCAGCTCCCGACGCGCAGGCTTGCGCATGAGGTCGATGGAGAGATTCGTGACGATCCGGTACAGCCAGGTGAAGAAGCTGGAACCGCCGTGGAACTTCGCGAGCCCGCGATGAACCCGCAAGAAGGCCTCCTGGACGACCTCGCGAGCGTCGTTCTCGTCGCGCACCAACCCGAGGGCGATGGCGAACGCCCGGCGTTCATGCCGCTGGACCAGTTCTCGAAACGCCCCTCGGTCTCCGTTTTTCGCGCGTTCAATGAGGCCACGATCGTATTCCGCTTCGGCTTGGCGAGCCTCACGGTTGGACGCCTTGCGCACCCCTCTATTCACGCCCATGACACTCCGATCACGGGCGGAACTCCCGCTCGCCGAGCCCGACTGGGGCGTTCGAGGACGACCACGAGGCTGCGCGGCATTCGACGCCGGCGCCTGTGAGGGTGGGCTGGGGGGAGGCATCACTCATACAGATACGAAACTGCGCCGACAGCCTCCCCTTTCACCCCCGCCAGATGTCGCCCCACCCGCAAGCGTTAACTCTACGGCATGTCGAAGAAATCCGGCTCCGGGGGCTCCGGGACAGCCTGATTGGGTAGCTCACCCAGAGTCAGCTTGAGGTCGAACTGCCGCTTGCCGCGAGCCACCTTCACCGACACCACGGACCCAACACCAGCGACGCTGGCCAACCATCGAAGCCGCTCCGGCCCAGCAATGGGCTTGCCGTCGAACTCCAGGATCACGTCGTCGTCGGCCAGCCCGGCGCGATCGCCCGCGCTGCCAGGCTTCACCTCGCGGACCAGCGCGCCGGTGCGCGCGCCCAAGCCGAGCCGCGCGACGTCTTCGACGGTGACCGAGGCGACGATGATGCCGATGGCCGACCGGTTCACGCGCCCGTCCTTCAGCAGCCGAGGCACCAGCTCGCGAACCATGTTGATCGGAATGGCGAACCCGATGTTGTTGGCCCTTGCACGGATGGCGGTGTTGATGCCAACGACTCGCCCCCCGGAGTCGAGCAGCGGCCCGCCCGAGTTGCCCGGATTGATCGAGGCGTCCGTCTGCAGGAAGTTGTAGTAACCGGAGTTGTCGAGTCCCTTCACGTCGTCGCGCGTGCGCCCCTTCGCCGACACGATCCCGGCGGAAACGGTGTGTGACAGCCCGAACGGGTTCCCGATCGCCAGTACCCAGTCACCGACTCGCGTCTTGTCGGAGTCTCCGAGAGGAAGCGCGGAGAGGCCCTTGGCATCCACCCGCAGCACCGCGATGTCCGTCGGCGGGTCGCGGCCCACGACCTGCGCCTTCATCTCCCGTCCGTCCTGCGCGAACGTGACCTGGATATCCGCCGCGTTGGCCACGACGTGATTGTTGGTGAGGATCAGGCCGTCCGGGTCGTACACGAAGCCCGACCCGAGCCCTTGTCCGACCATGCGACGTGCCCCGCGAGACTCCTGCAAGGTCTTGACGAAGACCACCGCTGGATCCGCCTTGGCGGCGATGTCCGCGAAGCTCGCTGGCGCTGCGATTCCCGACGGTAGCACGACGCTGCTCGCAGGGAGCGCCGTCGGCGGCGGACCGGCGCTGGCCACGACGCTGGCGCTCGGTGCGCCCTTGGTCCCTCCCTTGTTGCCACACGCCAGAACGATCGCGCTCAGGCCGATCGCGACGACCAGACCGAGCGCGGCTTGGGACACCCTACGCTTCATCCATTCCTTCAGCGTCCAGCTGGACGCCGCCTCGGCTGTGATTGGGCCCCGCCCCCGCTTCCGTCCAGGGGCTGGGGTGCGCGCTCCCGATGGGAGAGCCGCGACACCCTCGAACCTCAGCCCTGCTGCTTGGATACTTCGACGAAGCGCAGGCGAAGGTCGATGAGCGCTTGCTCCAAAACTCGTTCTTCACCGCCATCCAGGTTGCCGCGCGTCTTGTCTTGAAGCAACCCAAGCAGATCGATGGTTTGCCGGGCCATCGGCAAGTTTTGCTCACGACGCCCGGTCGATGGGTCCTCGGCGTCGCCCAGGTGCACCAGCGCCGAGTGGCTCAGCGACAGCACGAACATCGAGAAGTCGATCGCCGGCAGGTCATCTGCCCCCGCCTTGGAGCCGGCGTCGTCACTCACTCCCAGTCTCCATCGACTTGATCGTCCGCTTTCGCTTCGGGAGTCCCCTCGGGCGCCGCGCTCGGTGCCGGGGCGACCGGTGCGGGCGCTGCCTCGGCAGGCGCCGGAGCCGCTTCGGCTGCCTCGGCTGGCGGCGGAGCCGCTTCGGCAGGCTCGGCCGGCGTCGGCGCTGCCTCGACAGGCGCGACGGCTTCACTCGGCGCCGCGGGCGCGGGCGCCTCGCTTGGCGCCTCGGCCGGGACAGGGGCGGCGGGGGCTGCCTCGACCACAGACGGTGCCGGTGGCTCGGGAGCCGGAGCGGCCACGGCGGGCGTGGACGCCAGGGGCGCTGGGACGCCGACAGCGGGAGTCGGCGCCGCCGCCGGTGAGGGCGCGGCGACCGCCGGCACGGGCTCGGCTGGACCGAACGCGTCATCCATCACCGGCGCGCCAAACGGGGGCGCGGCAGGGCGCACGAAGGTTGGCGTGGGCGCGGCCGCAGGCGCAGCCTGAGCCGCTGCCGCGGCGCGTGCGGCCTGAGCCGCTTCACGCTCCTGAGCGCGCTCTTCCTCGTCGCGCGGAGCGAGCGCGGGCTGGGCGATGCTCACCGGCTCACACTGACTCTCCAGATCTTGCAGGGTCGCCACGTGCGCGTCCACGACGGAGCTGGCGAGCTGGCCCTTGCGGAACAGTCGCTCACGCACGCGAACGTCGAGCTTGAGGATGTCGATATCGGTCATTGGGCGGCTCCTACTACGCGTCATCCAGGACGCGAAAACAACGAGACTGAATCCCCGCTCGGGGTCACTTCGGGAGAAGCGAACGGGGGGTGGCACGCCCTCGAGGGGTCTGCCGGGGCGCGAACAATTATCGATTCCCCGGAGACTTGCAAGGGAACGCCGATGTGCGCGCTGCGGGAGCTTAGCGGAGCCGACGAGTCCGTCCAGCGCTACGGCCCAGGCGTCAGCGCCGCAACAGACTCGCTGGGTCGATGAGCGGACCCTCCGCCTCCGCGAGCGCCGCCTCTGCCTCCGCGAGCTCTTCGCTGGTCGCAGGCCACACGTCCTCGATCGTGAGCTCGAGGCGGACGGCCTGGTCCGCCAGAGGGTGATTGGAGTCCAGGACCGCGAAATCGGCCTCCAGCTCCAGCACTCGCAAGACCACGGGCTCCCCCGCTTCGGTCTCGGCGCCGAGCTCGTCTCCGACCTGGACGTCGCTCGGCAGCTCGCTGCGGTCGACCTCGATCACGCGCTCAGGGTCTCGAGCCCCGAATGCGCGGTGCGCTGGAAGCTCGATGCTGCGCACCTGACCCACCCGCGCGCCCTCGAGCAGCTGCTCCAGCTCAGGGCTCAGCTGGCCCAGCCCGAACAGCACCTCGAAGGTGTCCTCCTCGGCGCTCGCTTCGACCAGCTCGCCCTCGGCGTCATACAGACGATAGCCGAGGGCGACCCGCATCTCGGGACCCACTGGATAGACCGTCGGGCCCGCTTCGTCGCTCGGCTCACGGCTCATGGCGACCTCATACCTCGGGCGCGACGATGCGCCCAGCCACCGCGCTCGCCGCCACCACCAGGGGGCTCGCGAGGTAGACCTTTCCTGGCCCGCTGCGGCCGGGGAAATTGCGATTGATGGCCGAGACCGTCACCTGGCTGGGATCCGAGGAGACTCCCGGACCCGCGCGGATACACGCACCGCAGGAGGGGTCCACCAGGGTCGCGCCGGCGCGCTCGAAGATATCGATGTAGCCGCGATCCTCCGCGTACTGTCGAATGTGCTGGGAGCCGAACTGGATGTAGAGCTGCACGCCATCGGCAACCCTCAAGCCGCGGTCGAGGGCTTGCCGGAGCACGCTGGCGTACATGTCCATGTCCGCCTTCTTGCCGCCGGTGCAAGAGCCGCCGTAGGCGATGTTCACCGCCACGTCGTCCTCCAGGTCGCCCAGCGGCACGCCGTTTCGCGGGTCTCCGGGCGTCGCCACCATGGGGCCGATCTGGTCCAGCTGAATGTCGTATACCGCGGCGTAGCTGGCGTCGGGATCGGGGGTGAGGACGCGCTGCAACAGCTCTTCACGCTTCGCCCCACGCATTTCTACAAGGTAATCCAACACGACGTCGTCCGCCGCGATGATGCCGGTGAAGCTGCCCGCCTCGACCGCCATGTTGGTCAGCGTCGCGCGCTCGTCCAGGGACATGCGGGAGATCCCCTCACCCCCAAACTCCAGGACCTGACCGATGCCCCGCCCAGACTTGAAGTGATCCAGGCTGAGGATGTGGAGCATCACGTCCTTGGCGCACACGCCCTTCTGCAGCTCTCCGCGCAGCACGAAGCGCACCGTCTCCGGCACCTTCACCCTCACGTCGCGCGTGAACCAGGCGTTGGCCATGTCGGTGCTGCCGACTCCGAAGGCGAAGCAACCGAGAGCACCGGCCATGCAGGTGTGGGAGTCGGTGCCGGCGACCAGGTCGCCTGGCAGCGCGAGCTCCTCGATCACCTTGTTGTGACAGATGGCTTCGCTGCCGACGGTGCGGCCGTCGCGCTCCACCTCGCCGTACAGCCGGATGCCGTGTCGCTTGCTGAAGGTCTCTTGCACCGTCTTCAGCGACCGCGCCTGCTCCACGAGCCCGAGCTTCTTGTGCTGCTCCGGCATCACCAGCTCGAGGAACGTCAGATGATCGCGGAAGGCGAACACCGACTCAGGCTCGGTGACCGTCGCCCCCTGACCAAATCCCGCACGGAAAAGCGAATCGGCCATCGGGGTGACGTACTCGTGGCTGAAGCGCACGTCCGTCCGCACGAACAGCGCGTCGCCGGGCTTGACCGCAGGCACGCCGAGGCGCCCCGTCTTGGCGTCAGCGATGGCATGTCGGGCGATGATCTTCTCGCACAGGGTCATCGGGCGCGCGGCGGTCGAGACGGGCGGCGGCGAGATCTCCCCCGCCATGCGCGCGCGGTTGTAGGCGAACAGGCCACCACACTCGACGATCTGCGCGCTGATCGGATCGAGACCCTTGGTGAACTCCGAGATCGGGATCTCTTCGCCGCGCTCCACGCGCTCGAGCAGGGAGAAGTCCGTCGAGGTTAGCAGGCCGATGTTCTGGCAGTTCTGCCCGTAGATCTTCTCGATGCTCTCGGCGATCACGAGCTGTACACCGGCCTTGAGCTCGGAGTAGGGCGCCGTCTCACGAGAGCTGCCGCAACCCTTCGATTTACCACTGACGATGACCCCGAAGCCGCCTCCCTTGAGGTCGTCCTTCTGGATCACTCCGCCACGCAGGCCGACCAGGCTGTACTCCGCGAGCGTCTCGTCGAAGTAGTAGCAGACCCAGCCGGGCGTGATTTCGTCCGTGGAAATGTTGTCGATCAGCTTACGCTCGGGATCGAAAGCCAGGTCCTCACCGGCGAGCTGCCGCTTGAGGAGTTCCTGATCTTCAGTCAGCTGCAGAATCCTGCCGGTGATGCGTATGCTGCGTTGGGTCATCGCGCTCCGGGTGTCGAGGGGGCGGTAAAGGTAGTGAGAGTTCTCCCCGAGAGCAATGCGCTGCCCCCTTCCGAACGGCGTTCGGGGCGGTTTTTTCCCGCTGCTCGGCGCGGACACTGCCGTGGCTGAAAGATTCCAAAGGCGGCGCGGCTAGCGCGGCGCGAAGCCAGCCCGGAGTCCGCGTCCCGACCAGGCGCGGCGCGGCTCGGTTCGGCTCGCGAGGCAGTCGGCTTCGCAGTATACGGCAGGTTCGGGTGGCCCGCGGCCTCATCCCCCGACCGGCTCGGGCACGCACTCGCCCGCGCGCCAGACGAGGCTTGCAGGCTCGTGGCGATCGACGTGGAGCCGCGCCAGCTCCGCAGCGAGGTTCGGAGCAAAACCCGCGTAGGTCCGCTTCACCTCTCCTTCGCTCAGCCGAGAGACCAACCGGACCTGGACGCCTTCTGGGAGCCGCGGGCGCAAGCCCAGCTCGAAGATCCCCTGATTGACCCGCAGAAGCGGCCCCGTGCCACGAGCGCAGTCGGCGACCAGGACAACGGTGCCGCGTGGTAACACACCGAGCTCGCCGACCGCGAGCATCTTCGAGGCCTGGTAGAGCGACTCGGACAGCGGCGGACGATCGGCGACGACCAGGACCCGCGCACGAGTCAGCTTCACGCCGAACACCTCCCGCGCCCGTGCGGCGAGCGCGCGGTGGGCCCGCAATGGATGCCCACACACGGCGGCGATCGGACGTCCCTCCACGTCGGCCAAGACGTTGAGCACCCGCAGCCGGTCACCGAGCATCAGCGCCGCCTCTTCCATGTCCTCCCGGCAAGGATTGCCGCTCAGGATGCCGAGGCGCGCTCCAGGCTCGGCCTTCAAAAGGTGATTCGCGAGTATATCCTCCCGGAAAGCACAGCCCGGGAATACCCCCTTCACCCCAGCCGAGTATCCAGCGAAGTAGTGGGGTCGAATGCGTCCGGTGCAGAGCACCAGATCCGCCTCTCCGAGCTCGCGCGCCAGACGCACGCGCGTGCCTCGCCGCGTGACGCCGAACGAGCGCAGCATGCTCGCATCGGTCGAGTCGTGGGCCCGAGCCGCGAGGTGCGCGAACTCCGGCGGGAGCGCGCCGACGTCGGGCGTGTGCGTTCCACTGGCGATCAACACCCTGAGCTCCGCGACAGGGAAGCGCCGCTCGACGGCTCGCAGGAATTCGGCGCGCGGCTCGTCGCGCGTCGAGTCGGAGATCACCACGACGATGCGCCGAGCGTCTGGCAACGCCCCCTCGAGCGGCGCGGCGAGCGCCTGCTCCAGGAGCGGTGCCCAGGCCATTGCTGCTCCAGTCAGGGTCGGGGGTGAGACGCGCCGAAACGCGTCGTCCCTCACCCCCGCGATCTGCTGCTCAGCAAAGCTCTGCATTCCCACTCGTCATCCGACACTCCGACCAGCAGCCCGGTTTCTCCGCCGAGTGCTTGAAAATCACGACGACTGCCACCAACCTCCCGCCGTGTTGAAGCACTTGGCGCTCACCGCTCTCGGCGGAACCTTTGCAGGCTTGCTACTGCTCGGCTGCGAAGGAAAGCAGAGTACCCCAGCCGCGCAGGGCAGCGCGAGCGCGAGCGCCGAGGCCGGAGCTCCGCGGCCGCCGGTGGTGGCGCCTCTCGCCGGCGAGCTGGTCGATATCCCTGCGGGCAGCTTCAGCGCGGGCAGCCGACCTGGTGAGCCAGGTAGAGAGCCCGAGCTCGAACCCCGTTCCTACCAGGTCGAGCTCGGGGCGTTCTCGATGGACCGACTCCCCTATCCGAACGATCCAGCGAAGTCCCCGTTGACGGGTGTATCTCGGGACGAAGCGCACAAGCTCTGCGCGAAGCGCGGCGCGCGGCTGTGTACGGAGCTCGAGTGGGAGCGCGCGTGCAAGGGCCCCGCGTCGAACCGCTTCCCGACGGGGGAGAAGTGGGACCCGGCGTGCGCCGACGAGCCGCGCCAGTGCGCTTCCGCGCTCGGAGTGCTGGGGCTCGCAGCGAACCTGAAGGAATGGACCGCCAGCGATCGAAACCCGGAGGGTGAGGGAAAGCGCGACGCAGTGGTCCGCGGTGCTTTCCGCAAGGAGACGTCCGACCTCCACCGCTGCGCCACGCGCCGCACCCTCGCCCCCGAAACCGAGAGCGAAGAAGTTGGGTTCCGGTGCTGCAAGGGCGCTCCCAATGCCGCCGTCGTCCCCGAGCCCAGAGCAGGCGATCCGTTCAAGAAGCGGGAGGTGAAGGGTGAGGAGCTGACCAAACTGCTGCTGGCCAATGAGCGCACGCGGGAGCTGGCGAAGGATCTCGTGTTCTTCAGCGAGCCCGAAGCTGCCCACACCGTGGTCAGCCGCGGCCCGGGGGACCGCAAGGGCTTCGGCTTCACGGTACAGGCGCTGGAGTGGAATCCGGTCGCCGGCGCGGACTACTTGGTAGTCAGCGCGAGGAGCGGAAAGGACACCAGCTTCGTGCTCGCGTATCGGCTGATCAGCGAGGGCGAGTACGAACTCGCGTCGAGCTTCATCATGTACGACGAGCCTGGCCCGGTGGCGCTGGCGTACTCGGACTCGATCCGCGTCCGGCTCCATTTCTCGAGCTGCTGGGGGTGCCCCGGGGAAACGGGCAAGATCTTGTTCCGCAACCCCGACGAGGTCGTCATCCTGCAGCCTTGAGCGCGAACCCCGAGGCCTACTCGGAGCAAGGGCAGCAGAGCACGAAGTGGTTCTCCGGTCCGGCACCTATCTCGATGCGCGCACCAGCAGCCTGTGCGGAGGCGGCCGCAGCGAAGAGGCCGAGCCCACGCCCATAGCGCCCCATGCCAGTTGCCTTCACGCTGATCTGTCCCCGCAGCGAGAAGGCCTCCTCGGCGGCCTCGGGTTCGATCCGCGTGCCGGTGTCGACGACGGAGATCGCGACCTCACCGCCACGTTTCTCTGCAGAAATCTTCACCGACGAGCCATGGGGCGCGTGCTGTAGCGAGTTGGCGACCAGGTTACCCAGCGCCCTCGAGAGGCCATCGCCAGCGGTGGCCAGCTCCAGCGCGGCGACCTCCGCGGGAACGTCGGTGGCTATCGCGACGCCGTGGCTCTCCGACAAGCGCTGGCTCTTCTCGCTGACTTCACGCAGCAACGCCCCGGTGGTGAAGCGACGGCCACTGCTCTCTCCGCCCTGCTTCAGAGAGCGGCTCAGCACGTCGAGGTTGTCGATGATGTGAGCCAGCCCATCGCAGGCCACGAGAAGGTCCGCGATCGCCTCGAGGCTGTCCTGATCGATACCGGGAGTAGACTCCAGGAAGCTCGCGTTGCTCTGGAGCGCTGACAACGGATTGCGGAGGTCATGAGCGAACAGGCCCAGGAGCTCTCCGATGAGTTCGGGATCTGGCTTCACGGGTCGGACTGTAACACCCGCCGAGTGTGGGTGAGTCAGCGCACACCGTGGTCTTCCAAGAACTTGGCGATGCGCATGTCGATCAGCTCGTGGTGCTCGAGCGGCGTGACATGGGTTCCTCCCGGCACGACCAGCAACTCCGATTGAGGGATCAAGTGGCTCATGGTCTCGCTGAGCTCGGCGGGGGTGAAGGTATCGCGGTCCCCCGCGATCACCAGCGTCGGCACGCGGATCTCTGGAAGCAGATCCTCGGCGGAGTGCTCTCCTGCGAGCTGCAGCATGCGGAGGAACATGGGGAAGTCGACGTGGGCCACGTGGGCGAAATAGGGCTCGATGTCCTCGACACGGATCGCGCTACCGTCGATCTCGCCGGTCATGACCGCCACGCGCAGCGCGACCCTGGGCGGAACCCGCGACCAGAGGGCTCGCGCCAGCTTGGGGTGGCCAACGACGAAATCGATCAGCTTCGGCAGCACCGAAGCCAGCAGGTCACTGCCCTTGAAGGTGTGGGTCACGCGACCAAATGTCCCGCACATCAGCACCAGCGCCTTCACTCCCTGCGGCCGCTGACGGTAGGCCTCGAGACACACCTGCGCGCCGTAGGAGTGGCCGACCAGGACTACCGGGGGGTCGCCCAGGTGCTGGCGAACGCTGGTCAGATCGCGGGCGAAGTCGCCCACCGCGATCCGCTCCGGATCGACGGGCAGAGCGCTCCGACCGTGCCCGCGGTAGTGCCAGTGAGCCACCGAGAATGGATGAGCAACGTCATCCCACAAATACTTGTAGATGAACCCATCGCAGACGATGCCGTCACACAGAACCACGGTCGTCCGAGACGCGCCACGGCGCTGACGCACGTAAAGCCGAGTGCCATCCTCGGCGAGCGCAAACGCTTCTTCCATGGCGTCCACAGGATTCCGCAGGGCCTATCACGCGGCAAGCGCGGTCTTTGCTCCTGCCCGACACCAGCGCCGATCCAGACGAACTCCGCGGGTCGACGCCTGAGCGTCTCGGGTCGTCCCGGATGGGTCGGACTCGAAGCAGGGACGACGCGGGAGAGCAGCTCGCGTTGGGGGCCGCCGTCCGGCCTTGGTCACTCGCTCGTGGTGTCGTCGTCGCCGATGTCATTCACGCTCGGGATCTTCTTGATCTCCGTGCGCGCGAGCTTCCAAGCCCGCTGGACAATCCAAGACAGCGATCGGTCGAGGCGAGCAGCCTCATCCATGATCTCCAGAAGCATCGCCTCAGGAAAGTACAGACTCTGCTTCCTCTTATCGCTGCCCTTGGAGTTGTTCTCGCTCATCGCTTCAACCCTTCAACGTCATGCGCTGGTGTGCCCGAGCTCGGGCCCCAAACCGGTGAGCCGTGAGGCCCACGAAACTGTCGTCTTGTTCGCGCTGGGTGGTGCTTCGAGCCCTCGTCGGAGACGCCCGGGCCCCGGGGGACCAGCGCTGAGCCAAGCCACTGGAAGGCCTGGTTGTGGTTTATCAAGTGTACGCTTCGAGGGGGACCCACTTCTGACTACCGAACCTCGGGTCCCACTCACCGAACCCCAGCTGTGTGATACCAGAGCCGGTCCAAGCAACGCCACGCACCCTGAGCCTACGCCCTCGAGCCGCGGCCGCTCCGATTTTCTGTCGGCTTTCCCGGGCCTCATCAGCCCTAGATTTCCTTTCGTATCACCTTGAGGCCCTCGTAATCAATCAGGTTCTGGCCGGTACGCCGGAAACGCGAAGATGATGCGGCGCGTGAACGGTCATGTCGGTGAGCCTCGGCGCGGCCCTCCGGGCGAGGGTTGCATCCCTGGCTGCGGTGCTTCTCTGGCTGCGGTGCTTCTCTGGCTGCGGTGCTTCTCTGGCTGCGGTGCTTCTCTGGCTGCGGTGCTTCTCTGGCCGTGCGGGTGCTTGCTCCGCGTGGGCTGGCTGAAGGCGTGCTTGCGTCGGGTGCGGTGGGGGGAGCCATGGAGTAAGGGTTGGGCTGCATGCGCGCTAGCTCTGATGTCCCAACCCCTCACCACCTCGGACGCCCCAGCTCGCTCAGTCGCCAATCGTCGGGACTGAGTGTTCAACGGCTGATCCATCCGCCCACGGACGCGGCGTCGCAGACTCGCCGTCCACATGCCTGGAGGCGGGCCCGGCGCTGGTTGCAGGTGAGCGGTCTCGTGGCCGTCGCTTTCGCGGGGGGAGCCGTTACGGGTGGCGCGCACAGCGCCCTGGCCAAGCCAGTCGCAGCCCAGGAGAGCCCCTACGCGTTCCTCGGACAGCTGGCGCGAGTGTTGGTGCTGGTGGAGAACGAGTACGTAGAGCCCGTGGATCGCTCCCGGCTCCTGGAGGGCTCGATCAAGGGCATGGTCGCTGAACTCGATCCGCACTCTTCGTATCTTCCCGCTCAGGACTACAGTCTGTTCCAGTCCGACACCGAGGGCCGCTTCGGGGGCGTCGGTGTCGAGGTCGACCTGAGAGACGAGCAAGTCACCGTCATTGCTCCCATCGAAGGTTCCCCTGCGGAAAGGGCGGGGATCCGTTCAGGAGACCGGATCGTCGCCATCGATGGCGAGAACGTCCGGGGCAAGCCCACCGACGACCTGGTGAAGCGCATGCGCGGGAAGCCAGGTACGAAGATCATGCTGACCATCCGCCGCAAGGGCGTGAGCAAGCTGCTGAACTTCAATCTCGAGCGGGAGGTCATTCAGGTCACGAGCGTGGCCTCCGAGCTACTGGACGGCCGAATCGCCTACCTGCGCATCAAGGCCTTCCAGTCGGGAACCCACGCGGAGCTCCTCGAAGCCATCGGCCAACTCCGAAAGAAGGCGGGCGGCCCCCTGAAGGGCACCATCCTCGACCTGCGCAACAACCCTGGCGGCCTGGTCGACGAGTGCAGCGCGGTCGCCGACGAGTTCCTGACTTCGGGCGTGATCTACTCCACGCGGCACCGCGGTCAGGTGGTCGACGAGGTCAGCGCGAAGCCAGGCGGCGCTCTGAAGTCAGGCCCCATGGTGGTGCTGGTGAACGAGTACTCGGCGAGCGCGGCAGAGCTCGTGGCGGGCGCCTTGAAGGATCAGAAGCGCGCCAAGATCGTGGGAGCTCCAACCTTCGGAAAGGGCAGCGTGCAGTCGATCCTGGATCTGCCTGGCGGCGCAGGCCTGCGCCTGACGACGATGCGCTACTACACACCCAGCGGCTACGCGATCCAGGCCAAGGGCATCAAGCCGGATGTCCTCGTCGAAGCTGCCTACGCCAGAGACACGAGCTTCGGTGTGCTCCGCGAGAGCGATCTCGACAACCATCTCCCCGCCGAGGGCCCCCCAGGAAGCGCGCCCAAGCAGCAAGACAAAGACAAGCAGAAGCACGGAGCTGAAGGCGAAGAGGACCTCAGCGAGACGCACCTCGGCGTTGCGCGGAAGATCCCGAAGAACCCGACCGGCGGCTCCGACTTCGCGCTGTCGATCGGCTATCAGATCGTTCGCGGCGTGATGAAGAAGTAGTCGCCGCTCCCCTCCCCCCCGGCAAGGAAACAGCCCCGGCATGCAGCCGAGCCTCTTCGACGTCCCGCAAGACGCAAGCCAGCCCTGGCGAACCTAGTTCGGCCAGGGCTGGCTACATTATATCCGCACGGATTCAGCTGGCGAGCTGACGCAATACGTACTGCAGGATGCCGCCGTGGCGGTAGTAGTCGAGCTCCACCAGCGTATCGATGCGTGTGAGCGCTTCGAACTCCACGCTCGTGCCGTCGGCGCGCCTGGCGGTCACCTTCAGCCGCTTGCCGGGCTTCAGGCCGTCGGCGATGCCCGAGATGTCGAAGACCTCCTCTCCGTTCAGGCCGAGAGACTCACGGCTCTGACCATCCACGAACTCCAGGGGGAGCACCCCCATGCCGATCAGGTTGGAGCGATGGATGCGCTCGTAGCTCTGTGCGATCACCGCGCGAATGCCGAGCATGAAGGTGCCCTTGGCGGCCCAGTCCCGGCTCGAGCCCGACCCGTACTCCTTGCCAGCGAGCACGACCAGCGGAATATTTTCCGCCCGGTATTTCTCCGCAGCATCGAAGATACTGAGCTGCTCGCCATCGGGAAGGTGGCGAGTCCATCCGCCTTCGGTGCCGGGAGCCAGCTGATTGCGCAGACGGATGTTTGCAAAGGTACCGCGCACCATCACCTCGTGGTTCCCGCGTCGCGAGCCGTAGGAGTTGAAGTCCTTCTTCTCCACGCCGTGCTCCTTGAGGTACCTGCCAGCGGGGGAGTTCTCCGCGATGGAACCCGCGGGGGAGATGTGGTCGGTGGTGACCGAGTCTCCGAGCATCGCCAGCACGCGCGCGCCCTCGATGTCGGTGACGGGTGCCGGTTCCTTCGACAGACCATCGAAGAACGTGGGTCGTCGCACGTAGGTGCTCTTGGGATCCCAGCCGAAGCGATCGCCGTCAGGGATCTGAATGCCGCGCCAGCTCTCGTCGCCCTCGAAGACGTGCGCGTACTCGCCGGAGAACATCTCGCGATCCAGGCTTGCCTGCAGCGTCTGCTGCACCTCGGCGGGGGAAGGCCAGATGTCCTTGAGGAACACGTCCTTGCCGTCTGAGTCCTTTCCGAGCGGATCTTTCTCGAAGTCGAAGCCCATGCGCCCCGCGAGGGCGTAGGCAACGACCAGCGGTGGGCTCGCCAGGTAGTTGGCGCGCACGTCGGGATTGATGCGGCCCTCGAAGTTGCGATTGCCGCTCAGCACGCTGACAGCGACCAGGTTGGCTTCGCGAATGCCCTGACTGACGGGCTCGGGCAGCGGACCACTGTTGCCGATGCAGGTGGTGCAGCCATAGCCGACGACGTTGAACTTGAGCTTCTCGAGCTCGTTCAGCATGCCGGACTTCGCCAGGTAACGCGTGACCACGCGAGACCCTGGCGCCAGGCTGGTCTTGACCCAGGGCTTGACCTGGAGCCCCTTGGCGGCGGCGTTCCGCGCCAGCAGACCTGCGCCCATCATCACCGAGGGGTTCGAGGTGTTGGTGCAGCTGGTGATCGCGGCGATCACGACGTCCCCGTGTCCCAGCTCGAACTTCTCGCCCGCGAACTCGACGGCGACCGTCTTCGACTTCGCCGAAACATCCTGCTTGCTGGCCGTGAGCAGCTCTTCGAGCGTCTTCTCCCAGGCCTGCGCCGCCTCCTCGAGCAGCACCTTGTCCTGCGGGCGCTTCGGACCGCTGATGGTGGGCTTCACCGTCGCCAGATCCAGGGTCAGCGTGTCGGTGTAGCTGGGGTCAGGGGTATCCGACGTGCGGTAGAGCCCCTGAGCCTTGGCGTAGGCCTCGATGCGCTGGGCCGTCTCCTCGGAGCGACCGCTGAAGCGCACGTAGTCCACCGTCTGGGCGTCGATCGGGAAGATGGCGCAGGTCGAGCCGAACTCGGGGCTCATGTTGCTGATGGTCGCCCGGTCGGCAAGCGGCAGGCTGTCGAGTCCTTCACCGAAGAACTCGACGAACTTCGCCACGACGCCCTTGTCGCGCAGCATGCGCGTGATGGTGAGCACGAGGTCCGTGGCGGTTGCTCCTTCGGGCAGCTTGCCGTGAAGCTTGAAGCCGATCACGTTCGGCACCAGCAAGTTGATCGGCTGCCCGAGCATGGCGGCCTCGGCCTCGATACCGCCAACCCCCCAACCCAGCACCCCGATGCCGTTGATCATCGTGGTGTGGCTGTCGGTACCGACCAGGCTGTCCGGGTAGGCTACGCCGTCCTGATCGAAGACGACGCGGGCGAGGTACTCCAGGTTCACCTGGTGCACGATTCCGGTTCCGGGGGGAACCACCTCGAAATTGTTGAACGAGGTCTGTCCCCAGCGCAGCAGCTGGTAGCGCTCGAGGTTCCGCTGGTACTCGAGCTTCGTGTTCAGGCTGAGCGCGTCGTTGCTGCCAAAGTAGTCGATCTGGACCGAGTGATCGATGACCAGCTCCGACGGGAACAGCGGGTTGATCCTGGCGGCGTCCCCGCCCATCTCCGCCATCGCGTCGCGCATGGCAGCCAGGTCGACCACCGCGGGTACACCGGTGAAGTCCTGGAGCACCACGCGCGCTGGATGGAACGCGATCTCGGTGCTCGGGGCCGCGCTGGGGTCCCACTTCGCCAACCCGAGCACGTCGTCCTTGGCAACCGCCTTGCCGTCCTCGTGGCGGAGCAGGTTCTCCAGCAGGATCTTCAGGGAGTACGGGAGCTTCGCGATGTCCACCCCGGACGAGGCGGCGAACTTTGGCAGGCTGAAGTAAGCGAGCTTCTTCCCGCCGACCTCGAGCTCACTCTTGGTGGAAAACGAGTCCAACGACTGATTGGCCATGTATTCGAGAGTCCTTTGCGTAGGAGCGATCTGCCCCGGGAGTGTGCGCCTGCAGGAGGCATCGGAAAAGTCGAAAGGTTGGATGACATCCATCGACGGTCTCGATGGTTCGTCGAGGTGATTCGCCGCTCCAGGGAGCGCGAACCGCGGCGACCCGCGGACGCCGCCAGGGGCCTCGGGTTACCCGATATGCTGGGCGACTGCAACGCCAGCTCTTCCGGGCCGAGAGGATGGCCGGCTAGCCCCAGCGGGCCTCGACCACCGCCTCGGTGTCGCCATCTCTCCCCCCGAGGAGCGCGCGGAGAGTGACGGACTTGGCTCCCGCGAGCTGCAGGAAGCACTCCGCCCCAGCGAACTGCTCCACCCACATGTCGCGGCTCCAGCCCTTGCAGCCCGAGTAACGGGCTCGCAGGTAGCGATCTCCCTTCTCTGCGGTCTCTATTTTCCCCATGGTAAAGTACCTCGGGAACATGCGCTGGGAGATCGTCATCACCGTGGCAGGCGACAGCATCCGCAGCAAGAGACGATGAATCGAGGTCAAATCCGACCTCATCGACACCGCGCCGACCTCCCGCAGGAACGCCTCGCCGCCAACCCGCCGCACACCAGCCAGCAACTCGCAGTAGGTCGCCACCGGGTACCAGCCGGAGACCAGGATCTCCTGCTGCCGGAGCCGCAGAGCGAGACCCCTCGGGAGCGCGCCGAGCAGCTCCTCGACCCCGCCCTCTCCCCGCAGCGAGCGCACGGCGTCGATCACGGAGTTGAACGCGAGTCCCTTGATCTGTGGGTCGCCCCCGGCTTCCAAAGCGTTCCCGGCCTGCACCTACGCCAGCGTAGCTCGGAACCGCCGAGAGAATCAATCGTCCGTCCGGCCCCCGCCTCGTGGCTCCCGGACGCGGCCGTGCTGCCGCACGCACTTCGGCATCGGAACGCGCCGTGCGTCGCGCTTACTATGAGTGAGCCCCCCTTCGAGCTCAGGGCGTGACGGAGGCCTCGAGTCCAGCGCAAACGCCGGAGTGCGCGGCCGCCAGCAGGGTGCGCGGGATCCCCGCCAGCACATCCCCCGCGGCGAACGCGCCGCCGAGTGCCGCATCCGCCGAGAATATCCGCGTGGGAATCGAGTCGGCCCGCTCAGCCCCCCGGGCGGCGAGGCCCGCACGCTCCAGCAGGCCCCGTCCGAGGTGCTCGAAGTCCAGGCCGTGCAGGCTGGAGGTCCCGTCCAGGTCTCGGCCATCCAGCGCCATCTCGAACGCTTCACTCTCGAAACCCAGGGCCAGGCGCGCACCTCCACGCTCTCCCTTGCGGGAGCGCGTAGCGACCAGACCACCGGCGACCAAGCCGCCGCACGCGAGGACGAGGCTCTCCCCGTTGAGCTTCGCCCGAGGCGCGCCAGGCGCGAGGCGCAGCTCCCAGCGCCGCCCCACCCGCGCCAGGTGATCGACGCGCGCCGTGATCCGTTCGACGCCCAGGGTGTCGAGGAAGGCCTCCAGGGCGCGTCCGAGCCGACTGCCCGCCGCATCGCCGACATCGCTCAGCGTCTCGCCCACCGGAATGCCTAGCTGCGCCTCGATCGCGACGCTCGCGGGCTGTCGCAGCCCGAGCCACGGCCCGAGCAACCAGCCATCGACGCCGTGCCGACTCAGCTTCTCGGCGAGCCAGTCCACTCGCTCTGCTGTGTCGTGGCTGGCAGCCAGATCGGCGGCGCAACAGCTCTGCTCCGCGAGCTGGCGCAGGACCGGCAAGCGTATGGGGACGAAGCGCGTCCTCGACGCTGCAACCTCGGGGATTCGACTCAGCGCTCTGCAGAGCGCGATGCCATCCCAGTCCTCGCGCTCGAGGTCGGGGACACCAAGCTCCCGACCAGCGACTCGCCTGAGATCCAGGATCCCCGTCAGCACGCCTCGAGCGGGACGCACGAAGCCCTGGCGCGTGACCACCAGGCTACCCCGCTCCGGCAACACGCCGAGACTCGCGGCTCCCCAGAACTGGAGCAAGCCAGGCGGCAGCTCGCAGCTCGACGCCCCGGGCTCTTGCCAGTGCCTGAAGTCGCACGCGCCACTGGTCAGCTCGCTCGCGCCAGCTCGGTCGCACACCAACGTCACGTCGGCGCCGTTGCTCCGCGCGCCCCAGGCAGCTGCGGCGCCCGCAATGCCGGCGCCGACGACCAGCACCCGGCTCAAGTCTCGACCCCCACCTGTGCGCGCTGAGCGGCGAGCGCGAGAGCTTCCTGCCGCGCCTGTTCGGGCCCCAGGGTGGAGAGCCGTCTCTTGGCTGCCTGCTCCAAGAAGTGAGCAGCCATGGCGTGCCCCTCGGCGGGGGAACGATCGGTCAACTCGGCGACGATACGACCGCAGTGGGCCGCGCAGCGCATCCCTCCGCACGCACCGAGGCCGAGTCGCGTGCGTCTCGAGACGTCCTCGACGCTCGTCGCGAGCTCCTTCTCCACCGCGTAGCGCACCTCGGCCTCGGTCACTGGCTCGCAAGGACACACGACCGCGCGCTGCCGCACGTCGCGCTGCATGCGCTCCAGGATGCGAATGCTGCGCGAGCCATGTCGGTACTCCAGGCGGGTGGCCGTGACGGGCTCGATCTCGTAGCGCTTGGCGAGCCCCAGGGGACTCAGTTCTTCGTCTCCGCCCGGCAGAGACGAGCTGTGCGTCCGGCAGGGGCGTGAGTTCCCGAGTTCGCGGGCGAGGATGTCCGTCATTTCCTCAGAGAAAATACGGTAGCTCGCCAGCTTGCCTCCGATCATGGAGAACAGGCCTGGAGCGCCGTGCTTCTCGTGATCGACGACCTCGTGTTCGCGGCTCAGGCCATCCTCGTTGGGCCCCCAGGCGTACAACGTGGGCCTCACCCCCGCATACGTCCCGATCGCCCGCGCATCGCGGATCGAGGGGAAGACCCGGGCGACGGCTTGCACCAGGTAGCGCACCTCGTCCGCCGTCGCGACGACGTGATCCAGATCGCCGTAGTAGTCGTCGTCCGTGGTGCCGATGATGGTGAGGTTCTGCCAGGGCTCGAGGAACACCTGACGACCGTCGATGGCTTGAGCAACGATCGCGTAGTTGGTCAGACGGCGGTCGAACATCACGTGAATGCCCTTGCCGGGCCGCACCCTCGCCGTCTTCGCTTCGAGCCCGCCCAGCGTGGCCGTGATCGGCGCCCAGGCGCCGGTAGCGTTCACGACGAGCTTCGCCGTGCACACGCCCTGCTCGCCGGTCTCGCGATTCTTGAACGCGACTCCCCGCACACGCCCGTCGTCGCGCTGCAGGATCTGCGTGACGGTGGTGTGTACCCGCACGGAAGCGCCGTTCTCGATCGCGTCGATGGCGTTACCGACGCACAGCCTGGCGCCGTCGATCCCCCACTCGTCGAAGGTGATGCCCCCGTAGATGTCACCCTTCAGTCCGGGCTCGAGCTCCCGGATCTCGTCCGCGCCGAGCCGCACGTGAGGCTTACCGCGCTTCAGCGGCTGGTACTTGTCGTAGAGCGCGAAGAACGCGTCGTAGCCTTCGAGGGTCGGGCGGGCGAACGGCCCCGCGTGCACCGGCGTGAGGAACGGGATGCGAAACAACAGGTGTGGAGCGATGCGCTGGATGTGCCCGGAGTCGAGGCAGGACGTGTAGGTGACGTCGGGATCGTAGGTGAGGTAGCGCGGACCGCCGTGGATCATCCCGCTCGAGTTGCCGCTCGCGCCGAACGCCAGATCGTTGCGTTCGAAGAGCGCCACCCGCAGACCCCTCAGCGCGCAGTCCCGGGCGACGCCGGTGCCATTGACTCCGCCGCCAATGACCGCGACGTCCACCTCCGTCTCCGTCCCCGACGCCGAGATCTTCATGGTTCGTGCTCCGTGCCGCCTGAGTTCGCTCACATTGGCTCGACACGGCGTGGGTGTGGCTATAGCCGCGTTGCGTCAAGCCCGCAACTCCCCCGAATCGTGGCGCTTCAGCCCCATTGGGCGGACCACGTCGCAGCTCGCGCGCGCCGAGCGGCGTGCCCCTGCGGAGTTCTTGGCCCGCTCCACGCACGAAGGTTAGGCACACCCCATGCGATGGTACGACCGCTGGGCAGCGCTCTGGGTCTGCCTCGCGGTGCTGTGCGGAGCAGCGCCGCAGGCCGCTGCGCAGAGCACGCCCGACGCCGTCCAGCTGAGCAAGCGGGAGATGCCGAAGGGGCGCCCCGAGGTCGTGCTCGACCGTCTGGATTTTCCGCGCGAGATCCAAGGCTGGTGGGTCTACAAGAAGCACCTGCGTCGCGCACTGAAGCGCGAGGTGCGACGGGTCAAGTGGGGCGCCGGGACCGGCAACCGCATCGAGTATCGCTTCGCCGTCACCAAGCTCGAGATCGAGACCAAGGGTGACGTGGTTCAGGTCACGTGCACGGCGATCGGCCGCCTGCCCAAGGGCAAGCGCGCCAAGAGTCACCTCTCGTTCGGTGGCGCGAAGGCCAAGCGGGGCGCCGTGGTGCGCAAGGTGCTGGAGATCGTGGCTCGCGGGGTGATCGCACGCCTGGCGGAGCTCGAGCGGGAACGCCGCGGCTACGACTAGCGCGATAGTCAGTCTCGGCGACCTTCGCAGCCGAGCCGCCTACCCCAGATTGGGTATTGGGGGGGAGAGCGCAGCTTGAGACGCTGGGAAGGTCGTGAATCGACTGCGCCTGGCACTGCTAGCTCTGACTCCACTATGGCCCCTGGGTTGCGGTGAGGGGGATGATCCGAGCATCCCGCAGCCCCTGGTCGACCGCGCCGCGCCACATGCCGCGGGCGCCGGGCAACAGCAGAAGCGCATCACGCCGCTGCGGCGCTGGGTGAAGCGTGAACCGGCTCACTCGCCCCCGCCCCGAAGCGGCGCCGCGTTCGCCTACGACCCGCTGCTCAAGGTCAGCATCCTGTTCGGCGGCTGGGGCTGCTCCCAGGGCAACTGCGGACTCCTGGACGATACCTGGGAGTGGAACGGGGTGGACTGGACCGAGCTCGAGAGCGGCTCGATTCCAGCGCGCGTGTGCGCCGACGCGGCCTTCGATCCGGCGCTCGGCGGGGTCAACGTGGTCGGGGGCAGCTTCGTCAACACGCCGAGCAACGCCTCCCACTACTGGTCCGGCGGCGCTTGGATCCCCACGGATACTACGGTCCCGGGCTTCAGCCTGGCCGGCCGTGCGCTCGCCTACGAAGCCGGTGCGGCGCCGCGCATGCTCAGCTTCGGAGGCGATGACATCACCTCCAGGGTGCGGGATTTCACCGGGCAGCGCGCGCCGGGGAGCTACTGGATCTATCCCAGTCTCAGCACCAAGCCGAGCGCCCGACGCGACGGCGCGCTGGTCTGGGATCCTGTCGCGGACAAGAGCTATCTGTTCGGCGGGCGCCCCTGCCGCATGGACCAGACCTGCGGGGCCCTGGGCGACTACTGGGAGATCGGCGGCACGACCTGGACGACGCTCGGCAACAGCACGTCACGCCCCAGCCCACGCTTCGGCCATCGTTTCCTGTACGACGCCGCCCGTGGCGTCGGCGTGCTCTTCGGAGGCCAAAACGGAACCAGCGCCAACGGCGAGCTCTGGCAAGTGGCGTTCCCCGACACCTGGACAGAAATCCCCACCCTCATCGGTCCCGAGGGCCGCAGCTACTTCGGCTTCAGCTACGACTCGGAAAGGGACGTCGCGGTGCTGTTTGGTGGCAGCGCCGGGACGACGCTGCCGCAAGGCGACCCTGATCCCTTCGGCGACACCTGGGAGCTGGTGCTCGACCACGACAGCTGCCAGAGCGGCGCCGACTGTGACAACGGCTTCTGCGTCGATGGCAACTGCTGCGAGGTCGAGAGCTGTGGCAGCTGCGAGACCTGTGGGGACCCGACGAATCCAGGCCTGTGCATCCCGGTGGTCGACGCCCCCGATCCCGACAGCTGCAACACGACTTGCGATTCCTCGGGGCAATGTCAACCCGAGTGCAGCAGCGACGACGAGTGCCCAGGCGCCTGCAACGCGTGCCAGGCGGGTCGCTGCGAGGTGCTCGCCGACCAGCCCGACCCCAGCGGCACGTGCAACGGCTATCTCTGCGATGGTGTGGACCCAGGGTGCCCAACGTTCTGCACCAACTCCTCGGATTGCGTCGAAGGCGTGCCCTGCAAGGGAGGCCTGTGCACGCTGCAGGGCGAGCCTTGCGACGACGCCTCCAGCTGCGGCGGTCTGACGTGCATCGACAACGTGTGCTGCGGATCGCCCTGCGACGTCTGCGGCGTCTGCAGCGCCTTGCGTGGTTCCCCCGAGGACGGCGAGTGCTCCCCGGCCCCCAAGGGGTCCCCGGACGACGCCTGCCCCGTGGGCTGTAGCGGCACGGACACCGCTTGCCTGGACTCCGCCGCGCTCCCCGCCGGATCGCCTTGTGAGGAGAGCTCCGATTGCAGCTCGGGCTCTTGCGTCGCAGGCAGCTGCTGCGATGACTCGCCAGCCGTCTGCGTTCAGAGCACGCGGGCAGAGACGCAGGCCCATGGCTTCGCGGCGGGTACCCCCCACGACTGCTTGTGTCGCGCGGGCGCGCCCGCGGGTCGTACGGAGCCGCTTGGCCTGCTTGCACCACTGGGTGGGCTCGGCCTGTTGCTACGGCGGAGGAGGCGACCATGAAGCTCCCCCTCCCCCCCAAACCCGCACGGAAACACTCATGGCTCACCCTCGGACGAGCAGGCATCGTCGGCGCGCTCGCGTTCGGCGCCGGGTTGTTTCTGCTCGGCTGCCCTGGAAGCTACGAACTGGACAGCGACGAACCCTGTCGCCAGGCAGGTTTCGCGATCGCGAGTCGCAACCAGGCATGCAGCGGCGACGCCGACCGCGCCAACGCGCTCTACGAGCGCTTCGTCGACGAGTACGCATGCGCCGTCTCCAAGCCGACTCAGGCAGACTTTCGCTGCGCGTACAACGTCAATGCGCTGGACTGCCAGCGGGTCGAGACGCTGGGAGACGACCTCTCGGGATATCTCGCTGCGAGAGGCTGCATCCTGATCCTGCAGCGCAAGGACGGCGAACCGATGCCCCTCGAAGGCCTGGGTCCCGACGGTCTGAATCCGCTGACCAGAAGCCGGCGCTGCGCCGACGTGCTGTGGCGCCTGGCGGAGTTCGAGTCCGCCTGCGGAGACGCCGAGCGACCCATCGACCTCTACGTACTGATCGCCGCCGACCTCGAACCGGACCATCGCTGCGACGAGGGCGCGAGTGAGGCTGACCTGGCGTCTTGCCTCAGGGATTTGAACGGGAAGCGCTGCGTCGACTTCGCCATCGCGCGGGACTTGTTGAGTGCGACACCCAGCTGTCAGAAGCTGCTCCCAAGGCTACGAGCCCAGGGAACTTCCGGAGCGCCCCAATGAACCGCCGCTGGATGCTCGCCGGCCTGGTCGCGTGCGTCCTGTGGCTCTCCCCTCTGCGTGCTTCTGCCCAGGACGTGTGCAGTGGCGACGACAAGATCATCCGCGGCACGGTCGCGCACAACCTGATGTACGGAGCCATCAACACCAACTCGAGCGTGTTTGGCGCCGCCGCGCTGGTCGAGCAACACCTGCTGCCTGAACTCTCCCTCTCGAACAGCGTCGCCGCCGCGCACTACACCGTCACCTACATCCCCGCGGCACTTCGAGTGCCCACCTGCGACCTGCGCATGCAGAAGATCGACCTCTCGGGGGGCGCGTTTGGCGCTGGCTTGAACTTCGGCGCGCTCAAGCTGTATTTCGCCGGTAGCACCACGACCCACCAGTTCGCCTCGGACAAGGCCAACGAGCGAGTGGCGAGCCCGTTCTACGGCGCCGGGTTCATCCTGGGCTCCCCCATCGGCTTCTTCAAGCGGCGCTTCGAACGGGACGATCTGTCCCTGACCTTCGACGCCCTGCTGGGAGCTCAGCTAGACGAGCCGGACATCGGCAGCATCTCGGCAGCCTACGTGGCTTCGAAGGGTTTCTACACGAACCTCTCGGAGCATCACCTGCACACGTTCATTGGTCTCGTGTATCAGGAGGCGGCGGACAGCATCGAGCAAGGCCTGGAGGAACAGAAAGACGACCTGCTCGATCGCATCCCCTACCTCAAGGCGGGTCTGGCCAACCTGGACTGGCTAGTCGGCGACGCGCGTGAGACCATCGGTTCCACGAGGATCTTCGCACGGCGACTGAAGTACCAGGGGATCGCGCCCTCCAACGTCCCTCGAGATCAGGTCGACGAGGTCAAGTCCCAGAGCCTCGACTTCGCCACCGCACACCTGGAACAGTACGGGCTCCTGAAGCTGTTGAATGTCTCCGTGGCTGGCGCCTGGGCGCCGGAGCCGTTCATTCATGAGCTCACCCTCTCGGTTGGCCAGGGCATGCCCGAGGACATGATGCTCGAGAACATGCGGGAGGATGGCGTCGACCACGACGCCGAGAGTTCCTTCTTCGGGATGCGCGCCGCGGTCGGCATGGTTCGCATGCCGAAGCTCTGGTACTACGGCGTCGAGGGTGGCCCGCTTTTTCGATTCAGCGTCGACCTGATGATGGGCGGTCAGGATCCGGAGCACGACTCCTACAACATGTTCTTTCTGACCATTGGCATGAACACCCCCGAAACCCTGGCGCTGTTCCCCTTCGCTCAGAACTCGGGGTTCATGAAGATGAGCGGGAGCTTCGTCTTCTGACGCGTCCTGCCCGTCACTCACTCGTCGACGGATCACGTCACCGGCAGCCTCGAGCAAGCCAACGTCTCACCGGTTCACGCCATGAGCCTCACCCACGCATACGGCTTCGCTCACGGTTCCTGGATCGGAACGCGCACGACCAGCTCGGCGCCGCCCTCGGCGGGGGCTTCGATGGTCAGCTCCGCATGAATCGCCGCGCAGCGCTCGCGAATGCTGATCAGGCCGAGGCCCTGCGCCCGCGAGATGTCGAAGCGCACCCCATCGTTGACGACGCTGAACTCGAGAAAGTCGCCATCACGGCTGGCAGACACGCTGATCAGCTCGCCTCTCCCATGCACCCAGGCGTTCTTCAGCGCCTCCTGGGCAATGCGGTAGAGGTGGAGCTCCGCCTCGCGGCCGAGCAAGCCATCGATGTCGCGGATCTCGGCATCGACGATCAAGCCTTCGCGCTCGGGGAAGTCGTCCACCAGACCTCTGAGCGCCGCGGTCAGTCCGACTCGATCGAGGCGCTCGGGGTGCAGCCCGTGACTGATGCTGCGGGTCTCCTGAATGCCCAGCTGGATCAGCTCCGCCACGCGAGCGAGCTCTTCATGTTGCCCCGCGGTAAAATGGGGCTTCAGGCTCTTGGTTTGGCGCTCCACCAGCGCCTTGGCGCCGCTCAGCAACTGCCCGAGGCCATCGTGGAGGTCTCGGGCCACGCGACGACGCTCGGCGTCGGTCGCTGCCATCATGCGCGTCAGCCCAGCCGCCCGCTCCTGAGCAAGGCGCACGTCGCGGTCCGCGCGCGCGCGCCGCGCTGCCTCCTCCGCCCTCGCCTTCTCTGCCTGCAGGAGGCGGACGCGATAGGCCAGCGCCAGGGAGAGCAGCACCGCCTCGCTCCCGACGCCGAACTGCGGCAGGAACTCGGTCAAGGCGTTGTAGGGCAGGACGCCGAAGTAGCGCAGGACGTACGCCGCGCTGCTCAGCAGCAGCGCGCCCCACGCCGTCAAGTAGATGGGCGCCAGCGGGTGACGCCTCTTCAGCCAGAGCCAGATCCCCGCAGAAAGGACCGCGATGAAGCTCGCAAGCTGGGACAGCCCGGCCAGGCTATCCCCGAAGCGCCCGTCACTGAGCAACACCGTGACGGCGCCTACCAGCGGAGACAATGCGATCCACTTCAACAGTCTGTCCAGGCGTGGCGCCAGGCTCGACGTGGCGAACAGCAGCCGGAAAAAACCGGTGACCCCGATGATGATCACCCAGTGAATGACCACCGTCGTCAGCTCCCAGCGCCGCGCTATCAACTCGCCGAACGCGATCGAGAACGGCACCTCGCCGATGTGCGCGTTACGCACGAAGAAGAAGAACAGCGTCGAGCCGACATGCACGACGTAGTAGCCATAGGCCCCATCCCGCAGGGAGACGAACAGGGTCAGGTTGTAGAGCAAGAGCGCGAGCAGCGTGCCGTAGAAGAGGCCGTGAGCCAGCTGCGCGAGCGAGTAGGCGGAATCGAAGCGCTCGTGCGTCGACACTTCGGCGGTGAGCGCCTGCAGGCGCCCACGATACTTGAGATACAGGACCGCCGGCGCGTCCCGGCGCAGGTCGAGTTCCAGGGTGAGTCCACGTCGAGGATAGCGCCGGGGCGCTAGCCGCGAGTAGAGCTCTTGGTGGTCGAAGTCCTCCGGGCGCAGCGTGCCGGGGTCACCGCTCGACGACGCGAAATAGGACTCGACGTAGTCGGGCATCGGGTGGGGCTGCCAGAACCTCCACTGCCGCACGGAAGTACGGTTGACCAGCACGACCCGCACCCAGGCCGCCTTCCAGCGGAAATCGAGCCGCGGGCGCTCGCTCTCCACTGCCTCGAAGCGCCCGGCCGCGAAGGCGGCCCGGGCGGCTGCGAAGTCGATGGTGTCCTCGGGGTCGGGCAGCAGCCACATTCCGTCGCCCAGGGGATAGCTCTGCGAGGTGTCCCATAGCTCGAGCTGTCTCGGCGCTTCGCCAGCCTCCTCCGGAGACGCCCCGCGAGAAGCGCCGGGCCAGAGCGCCAGTCCTAGCGCGATCAGCAACCCGAGCGCCGGGGCGCGACGGCACCAGCGCCGCGCTGAGGCGGCGAGGCGGCGACTCCAGATGGCCAGCGCGGGGGACACCGGAAAGACACTAGCCTCGAACCGGGAGGTGATGGGAAGCGCTCTGCTCCGGCGGGGCCGCGACGCGGATTGTCCAGCCGTTGCTTCTCTGCCAGGCTTGTCGGATGGAGTACCTGCCCGACGTCGATGGCATCAAGGCCGTGGTTCGCCGCTTCGGTGGCCTGCTCGCTGAGCTCGCCGAGGAGCTCGGCGAGCGCCCCCTGGTCCTGCCCAACGCCAAGTACTTCCCCGACGAGTTCGCGCCCAACGCCAGGGGCGCTCGCCGGTTGCTGCGCCGCATGCAGCGCCACGCCGGCCTGGACGACGTGCCCGTCGAGCTGGAGCTGATCGGCGAGAGCGAGGAGAGCGGCGGGAGCTGCGGCAGTGGGGGCTGTGGAAGCGGTTCTTGCAGCACCACCGACTCAGCGGGCGAACTTCAGCGCTTGGTTCCTCGAGGAGACGGCTGGCTGCTACGGGTGCTGGCGGCAGAGCTGAAGTACCCCGTTCAGCTGACGACGAACCTGGCCATCGCGCTGGGCCACGTCTTCCTCTTCGAGACCGCGGAGGAAGGCACATCGCCGGCCGAGCTCGAGGTAAACGCCGAGTTCGCCGCCGTCGGGCTCGGCTTCGGAGTGCTGCTCTTGGAGGGGTCGCACATCTACTCCAAGAGCTGCGGCGGCCCCCAGGTCGTGAAGCTCACCCGCCTCAGCCTGGGTGAGCTAGCCATCGCGACGGCGCTGTTCGCGAGCTGGCAGCAGAAGAGCCTCCGGGGCGCGCTGCGGGAGCTGTCGACGACGCAGACCGCGGTGCTCAAGGAAGCCGACGCCCTCCTGGCCTCGAACCCCCGGATCGCAGAGCTGCTACGCAGCGCCCCGGACGCGCTGGCCAACGGCAACTTCGAGCTCGAGGACTCGAAGCCGTGGCTGATGCGGCTCTTCAATCGCAAGGCCGACGACCAGGTCCCGGAGACGCTCGAAGAGATGGAGGCCTACGCAGCGCGCATGGGCGCGGCGAAGGCCAAGCAGAGCTCGAGACGGCGGGACCCGAAGCGCGACGAGCTGCGAGCGCTGGTCGAAGAGGCGCTGGCCGAGGAGGGCTGAGCGCCCAAGCCGACGATCGTCGGCGCTCCTACTGGCACGTGCAGCGGTTGCCCACGCCTGAAGCCCGGTTGTGACCGTACATGGAGCAACAGGTCATGCAGTTGTCCGATGAGCTGTACCCGCAGGGTTGCGCGAGCGACGCCTGGGGTACGTCGGCTCCAACCAGCAGCGAGTCGAAGAGCGTCTTGAGATCGCCCTTGGAGCCCAGCTCCTCGGGCTTCTCTCCCATGCCGAACCCCGCCTCCGCCATGACCACGAAGAGCAAGCCACGCTTGGCTCCTGCCTCCTCGGGGATCGCGATGTAGCGGATCAACATGGTCGACTCGCCGACCTTGGTGCGCACGGACATCTGCGCGTCGTAGGCGTCGCGGCCGGCGACCCTGGCGGGGCCTCGCTTCACGTTCTTGGGCCCGGTGATGTCCAGGTCGTCGATGATGCCCTTCGCCCCCTTCTCGTGGCTCCACCAGGTGAAGGTCGCCTTGGCTCCCTCGACGGACATCACGTCCGTCACCTGCCGGCTCTTGGTCATCACCGCGAAGCTGCCGTCCTTGCGCGAATCCTTGAGTGTCCACTGCGCGGGGTAGTCCACGGAGAACGCGGTGAAGTTGTCGAACAGCTTGCCGCCGGACTCGAGCCCAGAGCGCTCGTTGACGAAGCGACTCCCCGACTGCGGCGCCGCTGGTAGCGGCGCGACCGACGACTGGGCAGGCGGCGCGGCTGCGGCGGGTGTCGTTTCCGCGCTGTCACTTCCGAGCGCCGCCAGGAAGCCGAGCAGCACCACGAACGCGCCGCCCGCGACCACGAAGAGCAAGCACCCTCCCCCCAAGATCCAGGGCAAGGCGGACTTCTTGGGCGGAGGCTGGACCCCGCCCTGGTAGTGGTACTGCATGGAAACCCCCAACAGGCAATGGCGGCGCGAAGATTCGCGCGCAACCGGGTCCATCCTGGCTCAGGACGACCGCGCGGTCAAGCCAATTTCAGTGCCGCGCGGCAACACTCGGGGAATCGCTGACAGGCGTTTTTCTCGAGAGAACGCCTGAGCCAGGAGGTACACCCGTCGCAACGCTGGACTGTCGCTCGACAGTCGCGCGACGGTCGCTCGGGCGTGGAAACGAGCGACGCAGGTCCGCTCGCCGGAGCCGCGCGGATCTGCAGGGTTTCCGGTTTCTGTCCTTGCCTCGAAAGCGATGCTCCCCGACAATCGACGCATGAATCCGTATCAACCCCCGGTGCCTGGAGTCGCACCCCCTGCGCTGCCGCCGCCAGGTGTGGAGGCCCCGACGCAGACCTGGCTCACCATCTGGATGGTGCTGTCGGTGCTCTCCATCTGCCTGGGTTGTGGACTCCTGGCCGTGCTTCCGATCACCCTGTCGGTGATCGCGCTCACCAAGCGTGAGTCGGACCCGAAGCTGTCCCGCACGCTGAACCGCATATCCATCGTGCTGGTCTGCCTTGGATTCGTCCTGCTGCTGGTCTCCATCGGGCTCAACGTGGCCACCGCGGTCATGCAGTAAATGTGGGCGCAATCCGCGGAAAATTCGCGGGCTGCTGCGCCCGCAGCCAACACCTGAGACGGACCTGGCAAAGGCTGATACAGTCCACGGCGGCTAGCTCTCTGCCTGAGGGGGGAGAGGTCGTCTGGCCTATCTGAAGAACAATGGCTGTCGCGCAAGGTCAATGCCCGAGCTGTGGTGCCCCGATTGAGTTCGGCCTCGGCTCCTCGATGTCCAAAGTCTGTCCGTACTGCCAGGCCTCCGTCCTGCGCACCGACCGCGGACTACAGAACCTGGGCAAGGTCGCCGACATGGCGGACACGCCTTGCCTCGTCGCCGTCGGCGATCAAGGCACGCTGGCGACTCGCCCGTTCGAGGTGATGGGGCGGGTCCAGCTCGACCACGGCAAGGGGCCCTGGGACGAGTTCTACGTCTCGTTCGACTACGGGCAGGCGTGGGGCTGGCTCGCCTTCGCCCAGGGTCACTGGTACGTGACTCAGAAGGTGGAGGGGCTGGCCGTACCGCCCATTTCCACCCTGCAGCTGGAGCAGGACATCCAGCTGGGCCAGCAGTACTTCCGTGTCGCTGAGCTGAAAGAGGGTACCGTCGTCTCCGCGGAGGGCGAGCTTCCCGAGGTCACTCCGCCGGGCACCGCTCGCCACTACGTCGACCTGTACGGACAGCAGAACGCGTTCGCGACGATCGACTACGGCGACAACAGCGGCAAGTACGAGGTCTTCATTGGCTACGTCTTCCCGGAGAGCCAGATGCAGGTGCAGGCGCTCGGGGAGCGCCACACCAAAGAGGTCAAGACCGACACCATGCAGTGCCCGAACTGCGGTGGTGAGGTGCCGAAGCTCACTCAGGGTCGCGCGGAGCGCATGGGTTGCCCCTACTGCTACACGGTCAGCGACATTGCTTCGCGGCAGGTCGTAGCCCAGCAGGAAGCAGCCATGCAGCAGCCCGACATCCCGATCGGGCAACAGGGCAGCTTCGACGGCGTGCAGTACGTCTGCATCGCCTACATCCGCCGTGGCTGCTACTACGACGACGAGCACTTCTCCTGGGAGGAGTATCTACTCTGGAGCCAGGGGATCGGCTTCCGCTGGTTGGTCAAGGACCCGGAGAACGGCTGGCAGTGGATCACCCCGGTCAACATCGCCGAAGTCGATATCTCCCAGATGCCCAACATGGTGTCCTGGGGCGGTCGCGTCTTCCACAACCGGGACTGGGGCTCCGCCAGCGTCGAGTACGTGCTGGGCGAGGTCTACTGGAAGTGTGAGATCGGCGAGTCGACTCGCGCCGACGACTTCGTCGACGGCAATGACGTGCTGAGCCGCGAGGTCGGTGATGGCGAGGTTCAGTGGAGCTTCGCCCAGCCCATCGCCTGGCCCGTGCTCGCGCAGGGCTTCAACCTGCCCGTCGATGGCCCTGGAGCCTACTTTCCCGGCGGCGGCGGCGGAGCCGCGAACTACGCTGGCTCTGGCGGCGGCGGCTCTGGCGGTGGCTGTGGCCAGACCGTGGTGCTGCTGATCGTGGTCGGCGTGATCCTGTTCATCTGCATGATCGGCGCCTGCGGCGCCTGCGGTGGCGGCGGTGGTGGTGGCGGCTACAGCAGCGGCAGCAGCACGACCGGTGGCGGCGTCTTCGTTGGCGGGAAGTAGCGAAGCCTCCAGCAGCGAGCCCAAGGCGAGCCCCCCGCCCCAGGCACAGGTTGCCTCCCGGAAACGCGCTAGCGCCGAGAGCGCGCTCTTGATGTTCTGGCTGCTGTTCGGGCTCGGACTGGCGGCGGCGTTCCATGAGCTCGTCGTGCGCCAGGCGGACGCGTACTTCAGCCCGGGCTACGGCCCAGGACGGCAAACGCTGATCTGGGCTTACCTGGCCGGGGCGAGCCTTGGCTTGCTCCGCTGGCGGCGCAGCCTGGGCCGTCCACTCCACCTGCTGGCCGGCTCGACCCTCCTCGCGGCGTGGGTGCTGAACCTGAGCGCGCCCTGTTTCGTTGCCGGCTTCGTGCACCCGTGGCTCGGACGAGGCGGCGCCCTGTTGCTGCCTGGACTGCTCGGGCTCGCGACGGCCCTCGGGGTCCGCGCCGCGTTTCGGCTCTTCGCCAGCACGACCCGGAACCTCGGAGTGTTCGCGCTGCTCCTCGAGCCGTTCCGCATGCTGGGTCTGGTGCTGGCTGCTGGCTTCGCCGCTGCAGGCGCTGCGCTGATCGGCAACCTGCGCTCGGGCCACGTTCTGGCGATGGTGCTCGCCGTCGCGAGCCTGGCCGCGTGGGGCGTGCACCAGCGCCTCTTCTCGCTACATGCGAGGCGAACTCTGCTGGAGCGCAGCCTGGTACGCTCGGCGCAGCTGTGCTTCCTGCTCGGAGGTGCGGGCCTGCTGGTCGCGGAGCTGCGCCTGCCGGTGGAGCGCCTGAATGCGTTCCCCGGGGAACTGATCTACAGCGCCAGAAGCGACCGCCAGGAGGTGGTCGTCACGAGCTCACAAGACGCCTTCCTGCTGTTCGTCGACGGACAGCTCAAGCGCACCCAGATCGACGGCTACCGGCACATGGAGGCGCTGGTGCAGCCCGCGATGCTGGCCACGCCCGGCGCGAGTCAGATCCTGTTGTTGCATGGTGGAACGGGTCTGGCAGAGCGCGAAGTCCTACGCTTCGAGGACGTGGAGAGCCTGCGTGTGGTCATCGATGACTCGACGCTACCCGGGCTCGCCAGGCAGTCCACGTGGCTCTCCGAGGCCAGTGATCACGCTCTGGAAGATCCTCGTGTCCAGCTCGAGATCGCCGAGCTGGCGCCCTGGGTGACCCACGAGAGCGACGCCTACGACGTGATCATCGCCGATCTCCCGGCGCCAACTCACTACGAGTACGGCAAGCTGTACACGCGCTTCTTCTTCGAGCGTCTGGCCGAGCTGCTCACCGAGGACGGCACGCTGGTCGTCTCTGCACCGTCCGCGTTCGCGGCCCCTGACAGCTACTCCAGCGTGGTGGCGACTCTGCGAGCCAGCGGACTGAACCTGCTCGAGTACCGCGTCGGGATCCCGCTCATGGGTGAGCTGAGCTTCATCCTCGCTGGCAAGCGCGAGCTACAGCTGCCCGAAGACGACCTGAGCCTGCTGAAGCCAGGCGCACGTCAGCGCTACCTCAACCCCGGCGCCTTGCAGCAACTCTTCGCTCCGACTCCGGACACGCGGCCCTTCGAGACACAGCCGAACCTGCTGTACGAGCAGCCCGTCGTGGACCATTTCCGACACGAGATCGGCATCGACGCGCCCCACGTGGAGGCGCCAAGGGAGTGACCGGTTGACGTGAGCGCCAGCCAGCTGACGGGATGGGCCATCTCCTCTGGCCCCTCGCGAGCTCGGGTGGTTCAGCGTTTGTACGGCGATTCCCGGTTTTTCTCGGGGGAGAGGGCCCGCTGGGAGGCTGGCATCCGCGTTGCAAAGCCCCTGGCGAACATGAGTCACGGCATCTGGGCAGCAGCTTCCGGCGCGACGGCGCAGATCACGATGGTCGATGTCATCGCGAACAACGCCGCCAACGCGATGACGCCGGGTTTCCGCGCTGATCAGGCGCTGTTCCGCGAGGTGCTGGACCGCGCTCAGGTAGGCAAGCCCAACGCCTCCGTGCGCATGACGCGTGTGGATGGCGTGCGCCCCGATATGGAAGTCGGGCAGCTGAAGTACACCGGAAAGCCGCTGGACGTGTCCATCAACGGCAAGGGCTTCTTCGCAGTGCGCACGGCGACCGGCGAGATGTACACGCGCGCCGGGAACCTGAAGATCGACGCGTCGGGGCAGATCGTGTCCGCCCGAGGTGACGCCTTCCTCAGCACGACTCGCCAACCCCTGCGCGTCGACCCCGACGCCACCGACGTTCGCGTCGGCAAGGACGGCTCCATCCTGGTCAACGGCGAGGACTCGGGACAGCGCTTGCTGGTGGTCGACCTGGAGCAGACACAGGGCCTGATGAAGGAAGGCGACAGCTACTTGCGGATCGAAGGCGGCGCGCGCCCGGCAGGCATCGACGCCAACCTCGAGCCCGAGAGCCTCGAGCTCTCCAATGCGCCTCCGGTGAAGAGCATGACCGGCCTGGTCACGGCGACCCGCCACTTCGACATGATGGATCGAGTGATCCAGGCGTTCAGCGAGATCGATCGCAAGGCCGCCGAAGAGATTGCGCGACGCTAGCGAGCAACTGAAGCTTGCTCGCATACCCGTGAGGAACCAGGGCTCCAGCGCCGCCGGAGTGAACTCGATTCACGGCGCGCAACACTCGACGCAGCCCGAAATCTCGCGAAAGTCGGCCGCGAACCCGCCGGCTCGAGAGCCGGGTGCGTCAGACGATTCCCACACGGAGACGTCGCCGACGAGCCTTGCTGGGACGCGAGCAACTGGCTGCGTTGCCCAGGCGAAACCCTCGTGATAGCCGTGGCGCCCGTTGGCTCGACCAGCGGGTCTTACCACTACTTCACGAGAGGAAATCACCACATGGGAACGAGTACTACCGCGCGTGGACTTCGCGCGCTTCGCCGTGCGCCGCTGGTCGGCGGCTTCGCTGCCGCCGCGCTCACGCTGCTCTTCACGGGCAATGCGGCCGCCGACACTCTGGCCTCAGGGGGCAACTCGGTCGGCAAGATCACTCGTGTGTCCAAGGGCGTGAAGGAGCTCAGCCTGGAGACGCAATTGGTTTTCCACTCGGATACGAACAAGAACGGTGAGGGCGACGAGGACGACACGACGACGAGCAATCTGTCTCTCGTCGGTGCTCCGGTCTTCCGCTACTTCCTGATCGACAACCTGAGCCTCGGACTGCACGTGGGCGGGTTCTACAAGAGCGCGTCTTCCAAGACCGGAGACGTCGAGGAACGCAAGGTGAGTGACGTCGGTTTCCTGGGCACGCTCTCGGTGAGCTACAACGTCAGCCTCGGCGGCGGCATGTTCATCGCGCCGCTGCTCGGCGGCGGCTACTTCGCCGGGAGCCGCGAGGACACGACGCCAGGCACCGCCGGAGGACCGGATACCGTGATCCGTTCGTCGCTCAGCGGCGGCGTGGGCCGCGCTGGCCTCGGTCTGGTCTTCTACCCCAGCTCGCGCTTCAATCTGTTCGCGCGGCCGGAGGCCCTGATGTACTTCGGTTCCGAGAAGGAGAAGGACGAAGCGCGGCCGACAGGGGCCCCCCCCGTGGACCCCGACGCCCACTCCTTCACCACCATCGACGCCGGCTTCACCTGCGGAGCCAGCTACATCTTCTGAGCCCGCGTCGGCCGGCCGGCGGCGCGTCAGTGCCACCACCGCCCACAGGCGCGCGTCCATCCCGCGACGGATGGCACCTGCTAGCCTTGGGCGGTGGACACGCTCGAGGCGCTGCGCGCCCTCTATTCCGGTCGGCGCTGGATCGTCGCAGCGGACAACCTGGTCAGCGCGGGCCAGCTGGGTGAGGTCCTGCGCGACCTGGGCGCCCGCGAGGTGATGGCCATCGGCGCCTCTCGAGGCACCGGTCCACTGGCCTCCGACGCAGTCGTCCAGCTGTCCCTTGGCCTGTTGCCGGCCACGAGCATGATGGCGGGAATTCGCGAGAGCGAGGCGATCCTGGACGACCTGCCCGCTGCCGCCAGAGCGCGGGTGGACTCCTTCGACCCTGAAGAGCGCGCGCGGGTGATCCGCGCCTTCTTTTCCTCAGGGCAACCGGTCGCGGGGCGCGCGTCCTACGGAGTCCGGCGCCCCGAGTGGCGAGCGCTCGAGGACAAGCTCCTGGCAGACGAGCTGTGGGAGGCCGCGGGTATCCAGCGCCCCGCAGCGCGCGTCGTCCCGATACAGCAGCAGGCCCTCGGGGAAGCGTTCACTGCTCTCGACCTTGGTCAGGGCTGCGTGCTCGCGGCGGACAACCGCCTCGGCTGGCACGGCGGGGCGACCTGCACGCGCTGGGCAAGGCGCGCAGAAGACCTGGAAGGGCTCGCCGCATTCTTTCGGGACCGCGCGCACCAGGTGCGCCTGACGCCCTTCATCGAGGGCGTGCCTTGCAGCATCCACGGCATGGTCTTCAGCGACCCCGCGAAGCCCGTCGCAGTGTTTCGCCCCGCGGAAATGCTAGTGCTACGTCGGCCCTGGTCCCGACCGAGCGAAGCCGAGGGAGAGTTCGTCTACGCCTCCGCGGCCACGGTGTGGGATCCCCCCGACGCGCGGCGGGAGGAGATGCGCGAGGCGGCGCGGCGAGTCGGTGCGCTGCTGCGCGCTCGCTACGGCTACCGTGGGGCGTTCACCATCGACGGCGTGCTCGACCGAGAGGGCTTCTGGCCCACGGAGCTGAACCCACGCTTCGGCGCAGCGTTGATGCAGATGGAGAAGGTGCTCGGCTACCCGCTCTTGTTGCTCAGCTTCGCGGTCATCGCCGGTGACGACGCCGCGCTGGATGCCGCCGCGATCGAGGCCGAGGTGCTTCGCAGCGCTGACGAGCAGCGCGCGAGCGGCGCGGGCCTGGCACTGCTCGGCGAGCGTGAAGGGCGCATCGGCCGAGTCATCCTGCGCGAGGACGCCGTGCGCTTCGCGCGCGATGGTGAGCAGCCGGACTGCACCCTGGAGCTGGGGCCCGCGCCGACGGGTGCGCGCATGCGCCTCGATTTCGATCCCAGCGCGCTGGTGCCCGGTGCGCCCCTGGGACCGGTGCTGGCGCGCACCCTCGAGTTCCTCGACTCGCGCTACGGGCTCGGCCTCGGGAAGCTCGAAGTCTACACGAACGACTTCGAGACCTGAGCCGACGACGCCCACCTCCGGCTAATCCCCACGGAACCTTCCGAAGCGCACTCCCAACCAGGCAATGGACTTCGCAGCGTACAGCGCGTTCACCACCAGGTAGGGGTAGAAGTAGTAGTCGATGCGACCCACCGCCCCGGCCAGCCAGATGTACGAAGGGTAGTGCACGAGCAGCTTGGCCACGCCCATCGGGATGCCAATCACGCGCTGGACGAGCGATTTCGCAGGTGGTGCGCCGACCGCGGTGGGCGGTGGATCGCCGGCGATCTCGGGCCGGCGCTGGAAGGTGGTGACCGCGATCCCCGTCGCGAGCACCACGAGGCCCGCCACGGTCAGCAGCAAGAACAGCGGCTCCTTGCTCTCGAGGTACAGTCGCGTGCCCACGGCCCCCAGGATCATGAAGGCCTTGATCTCATCCATGAGGAAATCAAGCAGGTGGCCTTGCTTGGAGGCGACGCCGCGCAGCCGCGCGAGCATGCCGTCGGCGCAGTCCAGGACGTAGCTGGCCTCGTAGATCACCACACCAGCCAGGAGCCCCCAGTAGCCGGGCCACAGCACCAGCACCACGCTGGCAACGCACGCCACCCCGAACGCGCCCAGAGTCACCTGGTTCGGCGTCACTGGAGTGGCCTCCAATAGCTTCACCACGACCGCGGCGAGCGGTCGGCAGACGAAGCGATTCCAGGCCAGATCCGGCACCTTCTTCGTACGCTGGTAGATCTCGGCCACGCTGCTCATGGGGGCAAGCGGGAAACTACAGGGCATCCTGGAAGCCAGGCAAGCAAGGCGCGCGCAGCACACGACCCACAGCAACCCCCAGCGTCGGCCCGGCGCCGCGCGGCGTGCTATGGGTAGGCCATGGGCGGACGCAACCGACGCAGCGAGCGAGTCCAGAGCTACGCCTCGCTGGGAGGCCTGGCGGTGGCCGCGCTGTTCGTCGTGCACTGGGCGAACGCCGGCCCGGCGGAGGTCCCGGCGGCTCCCAGCGGCAAGCCAAGCGCTCCTCACCCCCAAACCCAAGCTCGAGCCCAGGTCAGCGCCTCCTCAGCGCCGAACCCGAGCACCTCGTCAGCGCCGAACCCGAGCGCCGCGCCCTCGGCAGCACCACCAGCCAGGCCCCAGCGCTACGTGGTCGCGGCGATCGGCGACTCCCTGACCGACGAGCGCACGTATCCCCACGCCTACATGCGTCAGCTGCGCGACGCCTGCCCGAAGAGCCGATGGGACAACTATGGCGTCGGCGGCAACATGGTGAACCAGATGCGGCGACGCTTCGACGCCGACGTGCTGGCCAGGGGCAAGCCCAGGTACACACACCTGATCGTCTTCGGCGGAGTGAACGACGTCTACAGCGACAAGACGGCCGGGCGGACTCCGAAGAAGATCGAACGCGACCTCAGCTACATGTACGAGCGCGGGCAGAAGGCCGGTATGCAGGTGGTCGCGCTGACCATCGCGCCCTGGGGTGGCTTCAAGCGATACTTCAACGACGAGCGCATGGCAGCGACTCGAGCCGTCAACGAATGGATCCACGGGGAAAAAGGCCGTCGCGTCGACCACGTCGTGGACGCGTTTGGCTTGCTGAGCTGCGGGGAGCCAGAGAAGCTCTGCGAGAAGTACCAGAAGCCGTTCAAGGACGGCTTGCACTTCGGCAAGCTGGGGCACGCCGTGCTCAAGGAAACGCTGCAGGAACGCCTGTTTCCGAACTGCGAGTGACTACTCGGCGGAGGCGGCGCCCGGGAGCGCCTCCAGCCCCGGAGCCGGAGAGCCGAGCCCCGGCGCCTCCAGCGCGGGAGCCACGATGGCGAGTCGCTCGGCGATGGCCTGCGCCACGCGATTGAAAGCCAGCGCGGCGAACCCGTGAGCGACCACCGCGATCGGCGGCGGCACCTGATGCGTGTAGTAGGTCCAGCACTGGCGGCTCGTCCCCCAGTACTCGAGGAAGACGCCCAGACTCGTGCCGGCCAGGAAGAGCATGACGTCTCCGCGGGGATCTTTGGGGGTGAGGGTCACAGCCAGCATGATGCAAACGACGGCCCAAGACGCTGGTTTGTCGATGGCCGGCCAGAGGAACCAGCTCATGCCGACCACGAAGGTGGGCAGACACACCCAGTAGATCGCCCGGAAGGCGCGCTGCTGAGTCGCGCCGCGCCGGCGCTCGACGCGTCGCCACGCGGCGCTGTAGAAGAGCGCCATGCGGTCGATGCTGATCGCGGCGATGGGCCACGCGGGCAGAATCCAGAGCGGCGGGCGCTCCCTCGTGAAGTAGGTCCAGAGCTGCGTGGTGGTGCCCCACCACTCGATGATCCCGCCGCCCGCGAGGCCACTCACCAGGAGCAACAGATCCCAGCGCGGCGTGACCCGCCAGCACAGCATCAGCGTCATCCAGATCCAGGTGCCGAGCAGCAACGCGTCCACGCCGTTGGCGTCGACGAGATCGCTCCACGAGTAGCCCACGCTGCTCCCCACGAGGACGATCAGCGCCAGGGCCACCAGACTCTTCCAGGAATAGCCGCGCAGGACCCAGGCCGCGAGCGACGGCTCGGGGCTCGGCGCGGCGAACTCCGCCGAAACGGGTAGCGGAGTTGTCTCTGCGGCTCGTCGCTCGGTCATCTCGGCGCCTCGAGGTTAGCCAAAGCGGCGGCTCCGCGCAGACAGAAGCACTGCACTCGGCTCACTCGCGAAGGGAGATGCCCGGCGCGCGATCCGGTCCAACCAGGAAACCTTCACTGATTCCAACCAGTTACACCCCGGCTCAGGAGTTGGCTTCGCCACGGCTCAGATCCCCGAAGAGTGCTTGGGAAAGGCCGAATCGTCGGCTATTTACCCCCTCGACATGACTTCTTCTTCACGCACCGAGAGCTCGAGCGCCAAGCGCGGCGAGTTCAGCCGCCCGAGGCCGCGGCCATCCAAGCGTTCTTCGAGCGCGAAGAAGAAGCCCAAGGGGGGCAGCCCCGGCACGCGCCGGCCGGTCTCCGAGCCCTTGGTCCCGCTCGGCGGACGACTCATGTACATCGTCTTCGGCCTGGCGATCCTGCTGATCCTGGTGCTGCCGGGCTCGTGCATCGGCGACTCCGTCGCCGACGGTGCCTACGCCGCCGTGCGCAAGGTCTTCGACGCCAACCCCCCGCAGAGCAACGTCCCCAGCACGCCCGCGAAGGACTGGACCGTGGGGAAGACGCAACCGGTCAGTCTGACGCTGATCACCGCCGACTACAGCAAGCTCTTCTGCGCCGGCTCCCAGGAGTTCGAAGGCTATCACTGCGCCTTCCAGGACGAGCGGCGCCCGTGGCCGCGGCAGCCGGGCGAGCCCCTGGACGACAACAAGCGCGACATCATTCAGCCCTATCGTACCCCGAACAACGAGCTGATCTTCGTTGCCGGGTTGTGGGCCGATCCCCATGTCGCTCGCCGGCTCCACGAGGAACCACCGCACAGCCGCAACCAGGACCGCCTTGCGCGCTTCATCGCCCACTGTCAGCTGAGGTTCGTGGGCAAGCTACAGAACGCGAAGGTGCGCTGGGCGCCCATGGGTCCGTGGCTGAATCCCGACGGAAACCACGTTGGCGATGGTGTCCCGGTGGCCGTGCCCGAGAAGTGCGAGCTTCAGCAGTAAGGGACCGCGAACGGGGAAGTCGATCGATGATCGGCGGTCGAGACCGCGGCGAGGTGCCTCGCGCGGCAGTGCCCCGTCACTCTCCAGGCTGCAGCGCCTCGTCGGCGGAGAGGATCCAGCGGAAGAAGCCCTTGATGTCCAGCACGATCTGGTAGAGCGCGGGCACCAGCACCAGCGTGAGCACGGTGGCGAACAACACGCCGAAGCCCAGTGAGATCGCCATCGGGATCATGAAGCGGGCCTGCGCACTCGTCTCGGCGATCATCGGGATCAGCCCAAAGAAGGTGGTCAACGACGTGAGGATGATGGGACGGAAGCGCCGCGCGCCGCCGTCGATTATGGCCTGGAAGTCGTCGCTCCCCTCACCCCTGAACTCGTTGATCGCGGCGATCAAGATCAGCGAGTCGTTCACGACCACCCCGCTCAAGGCGACCACGCCCATCATGCTCATCAGGCTCATCTCGTAGCCCATGGCGATGTGCCCCAGCACGGCGCCGACGAGACCGAAGGGAATGACGCTCATGATGATCAGCGGCTGGATGTAAGACCGGAAGGCCATGGCCAGCAGCGCGAAGATGCCGAACAGCGCGAACAGAAAGCCCTTCCCCAGGGAATCGAGTGTCTCCTTCTGGCTCTGCTGTTCGCCACCCAGCGAGTAGCTGAGGCCTGGGTAGCGATTGAGCAGGCCTGGCAGCACGTTCGCCTCGAGTTCCTGCGTGACCTTCGTGCCCGTGGTCACGCCCTCCTCCACGTCCGCGGTGACGTTCACCACGCGACGTCCGTCGGTACGCGTGATCGCGGTGTATGCGCTCCCGCGGTCGACATCAGCGGCGGCCCACAGGGGTAGCTCACCCCCCGTCTGAGTCCGCAGCATCAAGCTCTCGATATCGTACTCGCTGCGCCGCTCTGCGCGGGGAAGCCGCACGTAGACGCGCACCTCGTCCCGACCCCGCTGAAAGCGGGCCGCCTCGCTGCCGAAGAACGAGCTACGCACCTGGCGCGCGACATCGCTGGTGGTGAGACCCAGCGACCGCGCGACCGGCTTGAGGCGGAAGTCCAGCTGAGGTTTTCCCGCCTGGAAACCATCATCGATGTCGATCACACCCGCGTTCTCCCCCACCTTCGTCGCCAGGTCGCTGGCGGCAGCTTCGAGCACGTGGATGTCGCGGTGGCTGAGCTGGATGTGAACCGCCGCCCCGGCCTGAGCGCCGTTCGAATAGATGAACTTGAGCTTCTCCACGCCAGGGATCTGCCCCACCCGCTCACGCCATTTGCTGGAGAAGTCCTTGGAGGTGAAGTCGCGATCCGAGAGCGGCACCAGGAAGAACGCCACCTCGGAGAGGTGACTCCCACCGCTGCCCCCGGGGCCGTTCATCCCGCCTTCGAAGGTCCCGGAAGCGCCGGTCTGGCTGAACACCCCTCGGCTGAGCTTCGCTTCACCGCCCAGCTCCGCCAGCACGTCTTGACCGGCTCGAACGATCTGCTGGGTGTAGCGCTCGGTCTCACGAGCATCGACGCCGAACGGCATCTGCAGGCTCGCGACGACGATGTCCCCCTCTGTCTTGGGCAGGAAGTTGAAGTCCACGTGACCACCGATGATGAGCCCGAGAGTCGCGAGGAACACCGCCAGGCTCACGCACAGCGTGAGGTAGCGGCGACGCACGGCGCGCACCAGCACCGGCACGTAGGTGACGTCTATCATGCGTTCGACGAACTGACTGAAGCGCTGCTGCCCGCGATGCAGAAACCCCAGACGCCCGCTGGAGGAGGCGGACTTGGAGTGGCTGAGGTGCGCTGGCAAGACGAACAGGGACTCGACCCACGAGATACACAGAACGGCGATCACCACGATGGGCACCAGGCGGAAGAACTTCCCCGGTGGGCCTGGCACGAAGAGCATCGGGGCGAAGGCGACGAGCGTCGTCATGATGGCGAAACTCACGGGCAACGCGACCTCCCGGACTCCGCCGATCGCGGCGTCGATGGGCGCCTGGCCTTCCGCTCGGCGCTTGTGCACCGCCTCTCCGACCACGATCGCGTCGTCAACGACGATCCCCAGGGTAACGATGAACGCGAACAGCGAAATCATGTTGATCGACGCGTCCACCATCGGCAGAAACAGCATCGAGCCCAGGAATGACACCGGGATCCCCAGGGTGACCCACAGGGCCAGACGTATCTCCAGGAACAGCCCCAGCACGAAGACGACCAGCAACAGCCCGAACACCGCGTTGCGCTTCAGCAGATCGATGCGGTCGCTGTAGAACTCGGAGAAGTCGCCCCAGATGGCTTGTTCCACTCCCGGAGGTAGCGTGTGCTGATTCGCGGCGAGGTACTCCTTCACCGCCGCCGAGATCTCGAGCGGGGTCTGATCGCCGACCCGATACACCTTGACCATCACGGCGCGCTTGCCCTGATAGAAGGCCTTCTGATCCGTCTCGGCGAAGCCATCGCGGATCGTGGCGACCTCCGACAAGCGCACCTGCGTCCCGTCAGGCCGACTGACCAACGCGATGTCCTCGAATTCAGGTCCCGTGGTTCGGCGCTCGTTCGTGCGGACCAGCACCTCCCCGGACGGTGTCTTCACGCCACCGCCTGGCACCTCGACGGAGTTCGCGCGGACGATCTGGCTCACCTGCTCCAGGGTCAGCCCGTAGCGCCGCAGCTCCGCCTGTGGCACCTCGACGCTGATCTCCAGGGGACGTATTCCGAACAGATCGACGACGGTGATGCGCTCGTCGGCCAGCAGCTCGTCCCGGATGCGCTCCGCCTGGTCCCGGAGCACGCGCTCGTCCTGATCGCCGTACACCACCAGGCTCACCACCTCGTAGCGATTGACAGCCAGGCTCACCACCGGGCGCTCGATCTCCACTGGAAAGGAGGTCACGCGATCGACCGCGCTCTTGACGTCCTGGAGACCGCGGTTCGCGTCGGAGCCGCTCAGCAGCTCCACGACGATGGTCGCGTAGCCCTCGCTGGCGGTGGAGCGCATCTCCTTGACGCCTTCGATCTGACGGATCGACTCCTCCGCCGCGAGCACCACACCCTGCTCGACCTCCGCAGGCGAAGCCCCGGGATAGGCAATGGAGACCACGACGATCTCCATCTCGAACTCCGGGAAGATCTCCTGCTTGATGCTGAACGCGCTCATCAGGCCACCGATGATCAGCACGAACATCAGCAGGTTCGCTGCCACGGGGTTCGAGGCCATCCACGCGAGCGGCCCCTTGCGGCTGGGTCTCGGCGCCCGGTGGCTATGACGCGACGGCGGCCCGGAGGAAGCTCCCTCGGAAGAACCCGGTCGAGCTGGCTCTCGCGACGTCGCATCCTCCGCCTCGTCCACCGGCGTGAAGCGCTCGCTCACGGCGCGATCGCTCCGCTGCCGGAGGCCGCCGGAGCGGGAGCGCTGGGCTCGCCGAGCCTCTTCAGCTTCATGCCGGCGAGCGCAGCAGGCACGCGGCTCACGACCACCTCGTCACCACTCTTGAGCGGACCGCGCACGAAGACGTGATCGGTCGCGCCCCACAGCACCTCGACCTCCTGAATCACCAGGCGATCGTCAGCACCCATCACGAACACGCGGGGGACTCCCGTGTCCGGATGCGGGCGCAGCGCGGTGCGCGGGAGCTTCACCACGTCGCGCAGCTGTCCGCCATCGATCTGCACCTGCACGTAGGCACCGAGCAGGAGCGGAAGCGGCTCCCGCTCGGTCTGCTTGCCTTCCGGGACCGACCTCCCAGGCGCGACCTCCGCCTCGCGCGCAGCGAGGGCCATCGGATCCGGGATCTGCACCAGCACGCGAGCCATGCGTCCCGCTGGGTCCAGATCGCCCATCAGACGCACGACCTCCCCTTCGCGCTCGACGCGCTGCTCTCCCATGCGCTGGATCACCGTGGCCCTCGATCCCTCGTCCGCCTCTGCGTTGACTCCGGGGATACGGATGCGACTCAGCTTGTCGAGGGGCACCGAGACCTGGACCCAGAAGTGGTCGGTGCCAACCAAGGTGGCCAGCACCGACTGTGGCCCCACCAGCTGACCGACGTCCACGGACTCCTGGCGAACGAACGCGTTGAACGGCACCTTCAAGGTCGTGCGACCCAGGTTGACCCGTGCAAGATTCTGCGCGGATTTGGCAGCCCTCACCGAAGCCTTGGCCACCTTGAGCTGAGGCTCGCGGAGCGCCACCGCGCGCCCCTCAGGAGTCGCGTTCGCGTCTTCACCGATTGCCTGCCACTCGGACTCGGCGATGCGCTTGCGGCTCTGCTCCAGCGCTAGCTGCTGCTCGGCCTGTTCGACGCTCGCGCTCTGCGCCTGGACCTGGAGCGCATAGGACGTCGGATCGATGCGCAGCAGGGTCTCTCCAGCCTTGATGCGCCCACCCGGCACGAGATCCTCGTTCTGCCAGCGAACCCGCCCAGCCACCTCGGGCATCACCACCACTTCCTTGGCGGGGATCACGGCGCCGAAGGCGGTCACGCTGAGTCGATGGTCGCCGCGGTCGATGGGGCGGGTCTCCACCAGGGTGGCGTGCTCCGGTCGCTCCACCTTCTCTGGCCCCTTCTTCATGGCTATGAGGCCGCCCATCACGCCGCCCCCGACGGCCAGCACGCCAATCGCGAGAGCGGCGCGCGCGAGGGTCTTCCCGGTGCTCATGAGCTCGCCTCCGGGACGCGGATCGCCGCCAGAATCAGGTCGCAGTAGCTGTGCATCAGGTGATCCATGTCGAGGGTCCAGGGCAGGCGGCGGACCACCTCCGCTGCGTTCACCCAGAGCAGCGTGACGCCGACCATGGATCCCCAGAGCTGCACCAGGAGCTCGAAGGGCTCTCCAGGGACACGCACCGTGCCGTCCCGCTTCCCGAGCTCGATCGCTTCATTGCCACACAGAAAAAGCTTGGCGATGGACGTGCGGTACTCGTCGAAGCTCGGGCTATCCGCCGCGAGCCGATAGCTGGTGTTGAGCCAGGTCGTGCTGAAGCGGGCATGATCCGGGTGCTCGATGGCGTACTCGAGCTGCGCCCTCACCAGCCGCTCGAGGACCTCGATCCCGGTGCCGCCGGCTTCCAGGGCCTTCTCGAAGCGGCTCACCATGTCGGCCAGCTGACGGTTGGCCGTGGCCAGGTACAGCTCGTCCTTGCTCTTGAAATAGAGATACAGCGTGCCCTTGCTGAGCTCCGCCCGTGAGGCGACCTCCTCCATCGTGGTGCCGCTCAACCCTCGCTCGAGGAACACCTGCTCGGCCGCTTCCAAGATCTGTTCGCGACGTTCGCTCCGCTCTCGCTTTCGCCGCTCTCGCACACCCATGACGCATTCCTCTAGCAGCGTGTGACCCGCGCCGTCGCGGCAGACGACGCCTAGCTCAACTCGGCGCCTTGCACGTCAGCACCTGGCTCACCAGCTCGGGCGCGCTCTGGTCCTTGGGCTTCTTGATCGCAATGAAGTAGAGCTTCCCGTCGTTCAGCGGCAAGAGCAGGCTCTCGTAGACCTCGTCGCCTTCGGCCGTCGCGGCGAAAGGTTTGCCGACGGCGTTCAGATCGCCGTCCACCGCCTGCACCATCACCTGGGCCTTGCGGCGGTCGCCCTGGTGGTACGAAACCCAGCGCTGGCTGCCGGAGCGGGCGAAGCTCGGTTCCGCACGCGACTCGTCCCCCCACTCCAGCTTGCTCAAGCCCTTCGGCAGGCCGCCCGTCAGGCGCAGCGAAGCCACCCGCCAGTCGTCCTTGTGGACCTGCTGAGACGTGAAGAGCCGAAGCTCCCCGTTGTCATCGGCGAAGCGCACCAGGCTGGGATAGCCCCCGCCGTAGCGCTTCACGGCGCTCTTGGGCTTGAAGCTCGAGTTCAGGTGCCAAGCGTACAGCGCCCCCTGGTAGCGCGCCGCGAGCACATAGTCGTCCCCCATCCGCGCGGCAACAGGCGCCTCCAGGGTGTAGAGCGTCTTGGGCTTCTCCCCGAGCTTGGTGGTCATGATGCGAACTTGAGCACCACCCGGGGTGAGCACATAGAAGCGCATCTCCCAGGTGTAGCCATCGCCCTTCGGTTCCCCCACGAGCTCGGAGGCGACACCCCATACCTCCTGCTTGCGCTGGTCGACGAAGCTCCGGCAGTCGCGCACCTCACGTAGCTTCTCCCGCGACTCTTCGACTGCGGCTTCGCTGAGCTTCGGCGTTGGCGCATCGAGCTTCGCCGTCGGCAGCTTGAGCTTGCCCATGCGCGCGAAGTTCTTGCCGAGCTTCAGGCTTGGCGCCTTTGCGCTGCTGGCCGGCGCGGCGCTGCTGGCCGGCGCGGCGCCGGACGCGGGCGCGTCGCTCACGGCCTGCTTGCTGTCCGCCGGCTTGGCCTCCTTCTGCTCCTTCTTCAGCTTGTCGAGCAGCGGCTCGCCGTCGAAGACCAGCAACGCCTGGTCGCTCTCCGCTGGACCGCAGGCGATGCGTCGCATGCCGTCCTTGAGTCGGTCGCGATAGTCCGCGTAGGCCCGGGTGCTTCCGTCCAGCACGATGGGGGTGACCCGCTGCAGATCTCGGCGCCCCGTCTTGGCGTCGAGCTTTCGTCCGACCTTCGACCCGTCCTGCGGGTTGACTCGCTTGAGGCTTGCGTTTCCGTCAGGATTCACGGTGAGTACCGCAGGCGTGTTGCCGAACGCGATCCCGAGAGCCACTTTGGAGTTCGGAAGCTCCGTCGGTGTGATGCCGGTGCGCTGGTTTACCCACTTCCCCCAGCTCTTCTCCTTCTCGACCTGACAGAGCTGCTCCTCGCCGGGCGCGGCCGAGGGCGACGCCGGAGGAGACTGGTCCGCCGCGCTCGCGGGCGCGGCCGCGGTCGTGCTCACCGCGGGGGAGGCCGTGTCGCCATCGGCGGCGGCCTCATCCTTCTTGCACCCCACCGTCATCAGCAGCGCGACGGCAACCAACCCGAGTCCCAGCTCGGACCTACCCAAGGACCTCATGACCGCAGACGATAGACCGGACGCGCCGCTGGCGTCCACGCGCAGGGACCCTGCGCAAACTCTGCAGTGAATCAGGCTCCCGCGTCCGCTATCGAGCGACGCGAGCCCAGCCACGCGATCGCGCTGGGCAGGGACAGCACCGCGGTCCCCAGGCACGCGATCTCGCCAGCCACGGCGAACAAGCCGAAAGAGAACAGCGCCTGGTTCTGCGCCACGAGCAACGAGCCGAAGCCGATGATCGTGGTCACGGAGCACAGGGCGACCGCGCCCCCGGTGTGCGCCACTGCGCCGCGCACGCGTTCGAGCGTTGGCTTGCCCGCCTCGAACTGAAAGCGCTTGAGCACGTTGATCGAGTAGTCGGCTGCGATGCCGAAGGTGATGGGCAGCGCGACGAAGTTCGAGAAGTTCAGCTTCTGATGAGAGAGCGCCATCGCTCCCAGCATCAACAGCACACCGACGCTCAAGCTGACGACCGCGAGCGCGCTGAGTCGGAAGCTGCGAAACGCCACCACACAGATCAGCAGCACCACCAGCAACGCGATCGCCGTCGCTCGCGGACCATCACGCTTCATCGCAGTGATGATGTCACTGGACAGCAAGATACCGCCCCCGACCTGTGCATCGGGATCCACTTCACTGGCGACCCGACGCAAGTCCTGGGTGAAGGCGAGCATGCGGTCCGCGTCCCAGGTGCCCGCGCCTACCTTGGGGAAGACGAGCACGTTGCGATCCAGGCGGCCATCGTGTTCCCGCAGGCCAGCGGTCAACACGGGCGGCACGTCCCCTGCGACGAGGGGCTTCAGCGCCTCCGGACTCAGCGCGCGCTCCACGAGCGCCTTCTCGTTGCCCTCGAGCTTGGACTGGAGCTTGGGGGTGAGGACCTTCCGGAGCTGCTGCGCCTCACGCAAGGCCTTGTCCCGCTCCGGCGGCAGCACCTGAGCGATGCTGCGCACGCTGCCGACCAGGCCCCCCGCGCGCTGGTCTTGCTGCAGCTGCCGTACGCGTCGCTCGATCTCCCGCGCCTGCTCGGGGGAGTGCGCCATCACGACCGTCGGCGTGAGGTAGCGGTGCAGCGTGGCATCCATGCGCTTGCCCCAGTAGCGCTCACCGTCGACCCACGAGTCCCTGCGCCGAAGCTTCGTCAGGTCGGTCTCGAGCCAGTCGTCAGCGCGCTGAAACAGGCTAGCGCCCCCCAGCACGCTGAGACCGAGGGTGACCGCGAACACCCACTTGGAGCGACGCAGGACCACGTCGCCGAGGCGGTCGGCAAGGCCCCGTGCTTGCTTCTCCGGTGGACGGATGTGGGCGCCCAACCAAGCAATCAGGATTGGCGCGGCGAGATACGTGGCCGCCCAGCACAGCACCATCCCGAAGCCGCCGATCCAGCCGAACTGGTTGAAGCCACGGAAGTCGGTGAAGATCAGCGATCCATAGGCCGCCGAGGCAGCGAGCGCGGCGGCGAGCGTCGGGCGCCAGGTCTGCGCCACGGCCTGCACCACGGCGTCTTCCACCCCTAACCCCCTCCCTCGATCCTCGCGGTAACGAGCCAGGAGTATGATCCCGGAGTTGATACCGTTCCCGACCACGATGCTGCCAAGGAACGCGGTGTTGCTGTTCAAGTAGGTGATCGAGAGAGGTGGCAAGGCCACCAGACCGAAAGCGTAGAAGGTGCCGAAGGTCAGCGGGATCCCCAGGATGGCGAGCGCGCGAAAGCTCCTGAAGAACCAGACGATGGACCCCAGCACCAGCGCGGTGACCAGCAGTCCGCTCAGCGACAGGTCACGGAACAGTCCCTCCATCTCCTCCACGCGGGTGGGGACGTCAGCGGCGAAGCCTACTCGCATGCCAGGAGCGTAGGCGTCGGGGAAGCCGAGATCGCTGATGTCTCGCTGGACCTTGCTGAGCAGCTCCCGGTCGCTCTCATAGGTGGTTTCGTTCGACGCGGCCTGGACGACGAGCACCTCCGTGAGCCCATCCCTGGCGATGAAGCGATCCTCGGGGAAAGGCTCGGCCTTGCCGTAGCGCGCCTCGTACTTCTGCTTGAGCTCGTCGACCGGGATCTTCGGTGGCGGATCCTCGTCTTCATCGAGCAGGTTCGTGCCGATGGCGTGGGAGGCCTCCCAATCGCGGCGCTCCTCGACAGCCTCGGTCAGCCGCCGGACGTCCTTCGGGTCCATGAGCTGCAGCACGTAGGTCTCGCCGAAGTGCCGCTCGCGCTTGACGTCGACGCGCACCGCCGCGACCTCGTTCGCGGGATACTTCTCGATGCGTCCCGCGAGATCGTCGAGGAAGCGTTGCGCGGCGGCGACGTTGTCAGGCCCGCCGGTGTCGACGACGACGCCCAGATGGCGCAAGCCGGGCAAGCGGGCGCGCGCCTCCTTCAGCGCGGCCACTGCTGGCGCGCTCTCGGGCAGCAACTCCTCGATGTCACTCCGCAAGGCGCCGTAGGTCTTCGCCGTGCGGTAACCCCCGAGGGCCGCAAACAGGATCAGGCCGAGCATCACCCACAGGCGGTGCGCCAGCAGCCAGCGCACGTAGCGCCCAGCGAAGCCGACCGACGGCCTGGTTGGCTCAGACGCGCTCATGCGAGACCTCGAGTCGATCCGCGGTCGCGTCCGCCACGCCAAAGCGCTGCGACAGCCGGCCAGCCAGGAACACCGCCACCGCGGCCACCGCCCAGCCCGCCAGCGCGTCCAGGATCCAGTGGTGATCGAGGTAGATCGCGGCACAGAACATCCAGGCCGCGTAGAACAAGTGCAGCGGCCTCGTCTTCCAGGTCGTATATTTCCACGCGGATAATAGTCCGAGCACGGGGTAGGCGCAGTGCATCGACGGCATCGCCCCGTAGACGGATGCCGCTCGCGAGTAGAAGGTGTGGAAGTAGTCGATGCCGAGCAGGCTGTCCACGCGCAGCAGACCCGCTGCGCTCGGCACGGCGCTCATGTCGATGGCGCAACCGGCCTCCCGAAGGTACCAGGGTGGCGCCGCCGGGACGATCATCCACAACGTGAACGAGATGTAGTTGGCGATGGCGAACGCCCAGAGGAAACGCCGCATGCGTTGGCGATCCACGAAGTACAGGTACGCCGCATAGATGAACGCGACGTAGATGAAGATCGTGTACGGAACCGCAAAGAAGAGGTCGAGCGCGGCGAGATGGTGGCCCTGGAGCCAATCGCCGGGCGTATGGCCCGTCCCGAAGCCGAACAGCGCGACCTCGGCGCTCCGCAGCTGACATCCCAGCACCCGATCCGCGGAGACGAACACCGGGCGGGCATAGCGCACCAGGTCGTAGCCCAGCGCCACGACGAAGTAGGGCGAGATGTCGACCAGGAAGCGCTTGCTGCGCGGACCGATTACCGCAAGGATCCAAACAACGACGGTGATGCCCACGTGCTCGGGGCGCAGGTCGCCAATCGCTATCATGATCGACGAGTAGACGGGGAAAATCAGGAGCGGGAGCGGCCACCAGGGCCCCCACAGGGCGCGCACCCGCGCCGCGAAGCCGCTGGGCAGGGGCGCCGCCTCCACTCCGATGCCGTCGCTCACGCTCGCCCCCCACCCCGGAGCGGGCGCTGGCTCGAGCCGCACCGAAGCCGTGATCGCAGGCTCCCGGCAGCGCGTGACCTGCTATGGTCCGCGCCATGGACTCGGACGACGTCGCGGAAGCCTTGGCGACCTGGTTCGGCTGTGGTCTGGCGCCCAAGGCGCCCGGCACGGTCGGCTCGCTCGGAGGCGTACCGCTGCACCTGGCTCTGCGCGCCCTGCCCCCGCTGCCCCACGCCCTCGCCGTGGTCGGCGTCACGGCGATCGGCACCTGGGCGGCGCATCGGGTCGCGGTCAAGCGCGGCGAGGAAGACCCCCAGCGGGTGGTGATCGACGAGGTGGCGGGGGTGTTGATCGCGATGGGGATGGTACGCAGGCGCTCCGTCCGCACCCAGGCGCTCGCGTGGCTGCTCTTCCGCGCCTTCGATATCACCAAGCCCGGCCCCGTCTCGAGCGCGGAGAAGCTCCAACCCGCGGGGGTCGGCATCATGGCAGACGACCTCGTAGCTGGCGCGCTCGCAGGTCTCGCTGCCCGCTTTCTCTGAGTGGGCGCACACCTCTGGCTGAGACCGAACGGGCCTCGGCTGCTCGTGTCGAGCCGGGGGGACCAATGTAAGTAAGAACAATTCCACGCTTTATAGGGCGTGAAGCCCGCGCCGCAACTCCGTCGCTCGTGCTAAGCATGCGGACGAGGGACCTCATGAACATGCTGCTCAGTGGAATTGGGAAGGGCGCGAAGAGCCCTGGAAAACTCGTGCCGTTTCGCTTTCGCGAGGTGGACGATGCGGTGCTTCTGACCAGCTACTTCGGTGACTGGGCCTTCGTGACCCGTGAGGAGTTCCGCGGCTTGTATCGAGGCGAGCTACCACCCGAGCTGGAAGCGCGACTCGCCGAGAAGAACTTCATCCGCGATCGAGTGGACGTCGAGCAGCTGCGAGAGCGTCTTCGCTACCGGCGCCGCTTCCTGAACTACGGGCCGATCCTCCACATCATGGTGGTGACCCTGCGCTGCAACGAGACCTGCGTGTATTGCCACGCGAGTCGCGCCAACATGGACCAGGTCGAGACCGACATGAGCCGCGACCACGCGGAGAAGTCGGTGAACCTCGCGCTCCAGAGCACGGCGCCGCGCATCACCATCGAGTTCCAGGGGGGCGAGCCCCTCGCGAACTTCCCCGTGGTGAAGCACATCATCGAGTACGCGATCGAGAAGAACCGTGCCTATGGCAAGGAGCTCGAGTTCACGATGGTCAGCAACCTCGCGCTGATGACCGAAGAGAAGCTCGATTACCTGATCAAGCACAAGGTGCAGATCTGCACCAGCATCGATGGCCCGGAGAAGCTCCACAACAAGCAGCGCATCCTGACCACCGGTAACGCCTACCAGCTGGCGGCCGACTGGATCGAGCGCATCAACAAGCGCTACATCGAGCTCGGCCTGGACCCCGTGCTGTATCACGTCGAAGCGCTACTGACGACCACGAGAGCCGCTTTAGATATCCCCAAGGAAATCATCGACACCTACGTGAACCTTGGCTGCCGTTCGATCTTCCTGCGCCCCGTCGATCCGTTCGGCTTCGCCGACAAGACGCAGAAGACCATCGAGTACGAGCGCAAGCGCTACGAGGACTTCTACCGCACGGCGGTCGACTACATCATCGAGCTGAACAAGCAGGGCACCCAGGTGCTGGAGCGCTTCGCGTCGATCTTCCTGACCAAGATCCTGACCGGCGACGACCCGAACTTCCTCGACATCCGCAACCCGTCCGGAGCGGGGGTCGGAGGCATCGCCTACAACTACGACGGCAACGTCTTCATCAGCGACGAGGGGCGTATGCTCCACGAGATGGGCGACGACACCTTCCTCCTGGGCCACGTGGACGACGCCAAGTACCGCGACCTGATGACGCACGAGACGGTGCGCGCGGCGCTGATCGCAAGCAACCTCGATGCCCAGCCTGACTGCGTGAACTGCACCTACAACACGTATTGCGGTATCAAGCCGGAGAACAACTACACGACCCACGGTTCAATCCAGGGACGCACCCGGGAGAACGCGATCTGTCAGGTGCACAAGGGGATCCAGGACTACTTGTTCACGAAGCTCCATCAGGCCGATCCCTCGACGCTCGAGATCTTCCGGCGCTGGACCACGATCCGCGAGCGCAGTCACTTCCTGCAGACGGGCACCGCCTCCTGAGGGCCCGTGAACGGCGAAGTCGCTCGATGATCGCGGTCGAGACCGCAGGGAGACGGGCGCCCGAGGAGGGAGCGCCGCAGGAATACGCGGGCGTTTCGCGGAGCGGACCGACGACCCCGCCCGCCGCAGCAAGAGGATCGGCCGCGAGGGCGATTGAACTCCCCGTTCGCTGGCCCCAAGTGTTTCCTTACGGCAATTCCCTGGACGGCTGGGTTGGCAAGGCACTGGCGCAGGCCGCGCTCGTCTGCGTGGCCCTGGGGCTTGGCGGCTGTGAGAGCGGGTCCACACCGCACGAGGCGCCGCCACAGAAACCGCCGGCCGAGGCGAAGCCTCGAGCCGCAGCCGCGGCGCCGACTCCCCTCACCCCCAAGACCGAGGGCATCGAGTGGGCAGGCAACATCCACTGGGTGAGCTACGAGGACGGCCTCGCGCAGGCCAGATCCGAAAAAAAACCGCTGTGCGTAGTCGTATACGCGGACTGGTGTCCACGCTGCAGGGAGCTCGCTCGGGTGTTCCATCGCCCCGATGTCGAACGCCTGGCGAAGGACCTCGTCATGGTGCGTCAAAACGCAGACGAACCGAGCGATTGGCTGAACCAACCACCGCTCGCAGCGCACGGAAAGTACGTACCGCGAGTCTTCTTCTTCGACCGCCGCGGCAGCTTCGTCTCGCAGATCACCAGCTCCCATCCGCGCTACCCGTTCTTCTATGCTGCAGGCGCTCCCGAGGCCTTGACGAGCAGCATGCGGAAGGCCGTGGCGTTGCCGCTCTGAGCGCGCCGACGAGCTCGCTAACGCGAGCTAGCGGTCGCATGTCGCTGAGTGCCAGCACTCCCGTGAAGCTCTGGTGGTGCAGTGTGTCAGGCAGCCATGGACGCGCGGCGTCATCACTGCTCGCTGGTTGATCCACCGCGCGTTGCCCTGCGTAACCGGCTGCGCATTGCCGGTTTCCCTACGGGATTCCATGCGGGCATCACCCACAGCCCACTTGCCTGATTCCTCACCGCTGCGCCAGGCTACTCCTCAGGACGACGGGCGGGTCTCGTCGGCCGCGCTCCCGGTGAGCGAAGCGAAGAGGAAGTCAGCTGATGCCAGAGTCGAAGCAAGGGACCCTCGCCGACTACGTCGAGTTCAGGGACGAGAAGCTAGCTCAGAAGTTTGGGTCGACGCCGATCCCGATGTCGACGCTCTACGAGGCGTACTTCGATGGCGCGCTGGAGCTGAAGACCGATCTCACGACGCTGCTGAAGAAGCGCCACCTCTTCGTCAAGTACTCCCTGACGCAGGATCACCTGAAGTGGGCAGTCACGAACTTCGTGCCGGAGGTGAGCATTCACTCCAAGGCGCGGGACCAGCGCATCGTGCGCGAGCACTACGACCGCGGGAACGACTTCTTCCAGAGCTTCCTCGGCGATCGCATGGCCTACACCTGCGCGTTCTTCTCGCAATCCGGGGAGTCCCTGGACAGCGCTCAGTGGTCGAAGCTCGATCGCGTCTGCGCGAAGCTCGGGCTGGAGCCTGGCATGAAGCTGCTCGACGTCGGCAGCGGCTGGGGCGCGTTGCTCGCCCACGCAGCAGAGCACTACGGCGTCGACGCCACGGGTGTTAGCCTGGCGGAAAAAGAGACGGAGCACGCGAACGCCCACCTGAAGCGGCTCGGGCTGAGTTCGCGGGCGCGCGCGGTGTGCGCCGACTACCGGGACATTCAGGACCAGCGCTTCGATCGCATCGCCTGCCTGGAGATGGTCGAGCACGTCGGCGTCAAGAACCTCTCGGCGTTCTTCGAGCGACTCTACGAGCTGCTGGAAGACGACGGCACGCTGCTCATGCAGTGGACCGGACTGCGACGCGGCTTGCATCCGGAGGACCTGATCTGGGGTCTATTCATGAACAAGTACATCTTCCCCGGAGCCGACGCCTCGCTGCCTCCGGCGTCGATGCTGAAGGCGACGGAGAAGGCAGGCTTCGAGTGTCAGGTGCTCGAGAACCTCAGCCCGCACTACGTGCTGACCATTCGCGCCTGGGCCGAGAACTGGGAGGCCAACCGCGCCGCGGTCGTCGAGCGCTTCGGGGAGCGCTGGTTCCGCATCTGGAGCTTCTTCCTCGCTTGGAGCGGCCTCGTCGCCGAGCAAGGCAGCGCCGCTTGCTTTCAGCTCGTGCTGAACAAGAACATCGATCAGTTCGACCGCATGCAACGCCTCCAGCTCGCCGAGAGCCGCGCGGAAATATTGAACCGACGCGATCGCGAGCGTGAGCGCGCCCGGCTGTTCGCTGCAGAGTAGCGTCGAGCGCGGCCAGGCTTCGATCCGGCTCAGCGCGCGACCCGGCGTCGCCTGAGCGGCCGCACCCGCTCCTCGCCCACGTCGAGCACGGAGTAGGTGCCGGAGTCTGCCGCTGCTTCGCGACGCTCGCCGCGGGTGACGCTCACGGCGCGCTCGCGAGGAGGGGCTGGCACCGTGGGCGCGTTGTTCTGGGTCGTCGCCGGCTCGGGCAACGCCAGCAGCCGGATGGTCGGAGAGGTCGACGGCCCCGGCTCGGCCGGCAACGCTTCGATGCGCGGTGCCTTGCCCGTCGCTCTGGGCCCTGGCGGCTCGCTCAGCGCTCTTTGCCGGTCCAGCTCCGCTTGCAGGCGACTCGCGTCCTCGCGCGCCTCGTCTCGTTCCTGGCCCACCCGCTGCAGGGCCCGCTCGAGCTGTGCCCGAGCCCAGCGCAAGCTCTCGATGGCTTCGTGCTGAGCGCTCAGCGCGGCCTCCAGCTCGAGGACCCGTTCCGACAGCGCCCGTTCGTTTTCCGGCATCATCGCCCTGAACGGCAGCGTGAGGCCAAGCTTGAACCCCGGCGCATGGACTCGGGGCTTTCGGGGTGCGCTTGCCTTGCGTATAGGGCTTGAATGCCCGAGGCGCCGGCCACTCCTGAAATGCCTCAGCGCTCGGATCCGCTGCCGAGCGCCGACGACCTGGAGCGCGCGCTGCGCGAGCTGGGCTACGGAGCTTTCCGCCCAGGCCAGGCCGAGGCAATCCACACCCTCCTGCAGCGGCGCCGGCTGCTCCTGGTCGCGCCGACGGGAGGCGGCAAGAGCCTGACCTATCAGCTGCCGGCCCTGCTGCTCCCTGGCACCAGCATCGTGGTCTCCCCCCTGATCGCGCTGATGCAGGATCAGGTCAGCGCGCTCGAACAGCGCGGCGTCGCGGCGACCTATCTGGCGTCGACCCTGGACACCGCGGAGCGCGACCGCCGCCTGGGCGAGATCGCCGCGGGTCGCTACAAGCTGGTCTACGTTGCGCCGGAGCGCCTGGTGTTCGGCGGCTTTCAGAGCCTCCTGGATCGCATCGACTGTCCCTTGCTGGCGGTGGACGAAGCCCACTGTATCTCCGAGTGGGGTCATGATTTCCGCCCAGAATATCTGCGGGTGGGTGAGCTGGTCCGCCGCCTGAGGAGCGCCCGCGTGCTCGCCTGCACGGCGACCGCGACCCCGGTGGTGCGCGACGAGATCCTGAGCCGTCTCGGGCTACCGGCTGACACGCCGCAGCTGGTGCGTGGGTTCGCGCGCCCGAACCTGGTGCTGCGGGCCCAAGAGGCCCAGAGCAAGACCGAGCGCAGCCGCGCGGTGGACGACCAGCTCCGAGAAGCCTTGGGTTCTCCGGGTGGTGGGCGAGGCAGCGCCATCGTGTACTGTCCCACGCGCCGCGGCACCGACGAGGAGGCAGCGCGCCTGCGCCAGCAGGGCTGGCGCGCTGCCGGTTACCATGCCGGAATGGCTGGAGAGGATCGGGACGAGGTCCAGGCCCGATTCTCCGCTGGTGAGCTCGAGGTGGTAGCGGCGACCAACGCCTTCGGCATGGGCATCGACCGCGCTGACGTGCGCTGCGTCGTCCACCTGTCGCCGCCGGGCTCCGTGGAGGCCTACTATCAGGAAGTTGGTCGCGCCGGACGCGACGGCGAGCAAGCCTACGGATTGCTCTTGAGCTCCGCGCAAGACTTCCCCATGCGCCGGCGCCTCCTGGAGATGCCCATCGAAGATCGCGAGCCGGACCCTCGAGTCGTGGAGCACAAATGGGGGCTCTTCCTCGAGCTGATGCGCTGGGCCGAGGGCGGCAGCTGCCGTCACGACGCGATCTTGCGCTACTTCGGCACCGATGACAGCGACCTCACCGGGTGCGGACTGTGCGACGTGTGCGTGTCGCTGGACGATGACGACGACCTCGGCTCGGTGGAGCGCGCGCTGATCGTACGCAAGGCGTTGTCCGCGGTGGCGCGAGTGCACGGCAAGTTCGGCCTCGGCGCGGCGGTGAATTTGCTCCGCGGAAAGTCGGACCGACGCCTAGCCGGCTCAGGCCTCGATCGCGTCACCACGTTCGGCGTCCTGTCGGAGTACCCCGAGCGCTGGCTGACGCGCTTGCTCCAGCGCTGCATCACCGCTGGCTGGGCCAGCTTCTCCGGCGGCGAGCGCCCTCTGCTCCTGATGACGAGGGAGGGGCACCGGGTGATGACGGGCAAGCAGGAGCCCCGGATCAACCTGCCGCCAGCCGAGGGTCGTGGGGGGTCCAGCACCACCTCGAGCAGGTCGCGCGCCAAGGCCGCCGTGCGCATCGATCCCGAGCTGGCCGAGCTGTTCGAGGAGTTGCGCACCGCCCGCCTGGAGATCTCTCGAGAGGCCGGGGTGCCCCCCTACGTCGTCGCCTCGGATCGCAGCCTGCGCGAGCTGGCGTACATCAAGCCGCGTAACCACGCGGAACTAGAGGAGGTGCACGGCTTCGGCCCGACCAAGGTCGAGCGCTATGGCGACGCCTTCCTCGCCGTGGTCAGTCGTCATCGCTAGCTTCGGCCGGTGGCTCTGCTCGAGGCGCAACCTCCGCCGCCAGCTCTTCCGGGGGTGAGGGTGCTTTGCCGGGCTCCGAGGGATCCGACCAGTGGCTGCCCTGCTCGAGCTCCAACAGGGAAGCGTCGATGTTGCGTACCAGGCGATCGTAGGCCTCTTCGCTGAGCACGCCTCGCTGGAGCCCCTGACTGAGTTCGGTGCGTTCCACGAGGAGCGCGTGGCGCTTCGCGCTCTCGTACTCCTCGGCCAGCAGCGCCTCCTTCGCCAGGTGCAGCTCACCCAGGGCACGTTCGGCTTCACCGACTCGCTCCTCGTAGTCGCGCTTGAGGGACGTCACCGCGTCGGCGTGCACCTGGCGCGCCTGCACGAGCTGCTCGATGGAACGCAGACCCGCGCTCGCCGCCAGCAACGCCCCACGACGCGTTTCGTACTCGTGACGGTCATGGCTCGGCGAGACGATGGAGAGACGCCGCAGCAGTGGCCCCATGCTGAGCCCCTGCATGATGATGGAGATCAGCACGACGCCGAAGGTCATGTTCACGAGCAGCTCACGGTGAGGGAAATCAGGCCGCAAGCTCAGCACCAGCACCATCGAGAGCGCCCCTCGCAGACCGCCCCAGGTCAGCACCAGAGACCAGCTCCACGGCATGCGCTCGCGGGTGAGCCGCAGCAGCCCGCTCACGCCGAAGATCACCACTGCCCTCCCCAAGCTTACCGCAAGGAAACCAATCAGGATGACCTGCCAGTACCTGAGCAGGCTCGCCAGCTCGACCTCGAGACCGAGCAGCAGGAACACGAATGAGTTGAGGGCGAACGCCAGGTACTCCCAGAAACTCTCGACCGCTACCCGCGTGCTGGGGCTCATGCCCGTGCTGGCTCCGTAGTTGCCGCACAGCATGCCCGCCACCACGGTCGCGATCACGCCGGAGTAGTGGAACTGCTCGGCCAGCGCGAAGGCACCGTAGGCGGCGACGGTGGTCAGCGTGATCTCCACCATCGCGTCGTCGACCTGCTGGATGGCCTTGGAGACCGCGTAGCCGATGCCCGCGCCGATCAGCGTCCCCATGCCAACGACCGCGACGAACTCCGAAGCGGCGTGACTGGCGGAGAACGCACCTCCGTTGGCTATGGCGAGCACCATGCTGAAGATCACCACTGCCGTGCCGTCGTTGAGCAGGCTCTCGCCCTCGACCAGGACCGCCAGGCGCTTCGGCGCACCGAGAGACTTGAACAGCCCAACGACAGCGATGGGGTCCGTCGCCGCGATCAACGACGCGAAGACCAGCCCATGCACGATGCTGAAGTGGTCGACCAACCCGAGGCCCGCCGCAACGGGCGTGAGGATCACCGCTGTCAGCCCGATCGCGACCATCAGCCCGGGGACCGCGAGCGCGTGGATCGCCAGCTTGTTGTACCAGAACTTCTTGAAATCCAGGTGGAAAGCTGCCTCGAACAGCAGCCCCGGCAGGAAGATGGCGTAGAGCAGCTCCTTCGTCAGGTGCGGGGGCTCGAAGCCATGGGCCGTGCCCAGCAACAGCCCAGCGACGACCAGCGCGACGGTGTAGGGAACACGGAAGCGCCGTGCGGCCACCGCGACCATGCTCGCGACAGCGAACAAGCCGATGAAGACGATCTCTTGATGCATGCGTCGAGTCCGCGAACCCGCCGGCTCAGGAGTAACGATCGTTGCGCCAGGGGTGCGCCGTCGACGAGTACCCGCGTTGTTCCCAGAATCCCAGGCGGTCCTCGGTCATCAGCTCGATCCGGCGGATCCACTTGGCGCCCTTCCAGGCGTAGAGCTGCGGCGTGATCATGCGCACCGGACCACCGTGCTCCTGGGGCAACGGTTCGCCATCCGCCTCGTAGACGAGGAGCACGTCGGGCTTCAGCGCCTCCTGAAGCGAGACGTTCGTCGTGTAGCCGTCATACGCGTGGCACATCACGAAGCTCGCTTCGGGGCTCGGCTCTACCAGGGCCACCAGATCCATGAAGCGCACCCCGCGCCAGCGCACGTCCATCCGGGACCAGGTCGTCACGCAGTGGAAGTCGCTGGTGTCGTCGACCTGTTCCAGCTCGAGCAGTTCGGCGAAGCCGAGCTCGATCGGCGAGTCACATGCGCCATCGATCGTCAGGCGCCAGTCGTCCTGCTTCACGTCCGGGTGAATCCCGAGATCCAGCACCGGCCACTTCGCGGTCTCCACCTGTCCGGGGGGCAGCTTGGGCATGCCGTGACGATTCGGAGCGCCCGTTCCTTGGGGACGGTGGTCGCTGACGCTGGGCGTGCGCGCCATCTGCGCCTCGAAGCGCTGCTTGAGCTTCATCCGCGCCGCGACGATCTTCGACTGCTTGTCTTGGCTCACCCCCAGTATTTGCCCGCATTGCGCCCCGAGCACAACCGCCAAGTGGAAACCGGCCGCTGCGCGGGCCCGCCGCCGCGATGAGCGGCCTCCGATCACGCCACGCGCGCCACCGATCGGCAGCGAACGCTCTTTCCCCACGGCATATGCTGGCTCGAAGGCCTGGAACTCCCTACACTGACGCGGTGGACGCGGAGCACCTGAGTCGAGACGTGCTGCAGCTCATCCAGACCCTGGATGGCTCCACGGACAGCTGGCGGCAGCATGAGCGGGAGCTGAGGGTTCGCGCCTCGGTCGAGCTGGCGCTGACACAGGTCGCTGGCGCCGACTGGCGGGAGCGGCAGCGCACTGGCTGGGAGGAGGCCGATCGCGAGCGCCCGGAGATCGGCAGCCTGAGTCGCGCGGACGTGCTGCGCATCCGCCTCGCGAAGCTGATCGCACGGGAGCTCCCATCCGAGCGCTTCAGAGATCTGAAGACCCGAGCCGCGCTCAAGGCCGACGTGCGCTCCCTGGTCGAGCGTCACCTGGGTGAGATCACGGCGAGCCCCTACCTCGACCGGAGCTCGGGCTAGGAGCTTGCGGGCGCCACTGGAACCTGGCACCACCACGCGATGAGCGGAGGCGCCGAAAGAGAGCCCCGAGCCCGGAAGGAACCCCGGGCGCCCGACGTGTCTCGAGCGGGTCTCGAGCGCGCTGCGCTCGGCTACCTCGAGCGCTTCGACTCCAGCGTGGCGAACCTCAGGCGCGTGCTGACAGACCGCGTCCGCCGCGCGCGTCAACGCAGCAAGGAGCCGGTCGACGACGAGACCGCGAAAGCCCACATCGAGGACCTGCTGAGTCGCTATCAGGACTCGGGGCTGCTGGACGATCACCGCTACGGCGCGAACCTGCTGCTCGGGCTGCGGCGAAGGGGCGTCTCGAGCCGCGCGGCCCGGCTCAAATTGCTCAGCAAGGGACTGCGAGAGGACCTGGTGCAGGATCTGCTCGGCCGCGAGGCAGAAGAGGCACCTGGCGACTCGGAGCTCGCAGCCGCGATGGCCTACGTCAGGAAACGTCGACTCGGTCATTACCGCAGGGCGAAGCCCCTGACCGATGTCTCGGAGCCGGGCGCGTGGCAGGAGCCAGCGCGTCTCCCCCCCGAAACCTGCGAAGTCGACGCCAGGCGGGCGAAGGCTCGCTTCGGCCGCTCCCGCAACCCCGAGGCACACCAGCGGGACAAGGACCTGGCGGCCCTCGCGCGACGTGGCTTCAGCTTCGACGTCGCGCGTCGCGCGCTGGACGCTGCGCCGGGCGAGGACGACGACCAGAGCGACGATTCCAGTCCGGACCCTTGGGGTCGGCCAGGCGACGAGGGTCGCTACAGATAGGGTCCGCCAGCCAGGTCCACGATCGCGGCGTCGACCCCAGAGACCACGCGAGCCATGCGACCATAGTCCAGCGTCTCCGGCGTGTCCGTTTCCTTATGGTAATTCGGATTCCGAAACGGCGCGGTATCGGTGATCATCACCGCCGGGTAGCCGAACTGCCAGAACGACCAGTGATCGGACCAGTCGATACCCTGGACATCGCTGGCCAAGACATGCTGCTCGACCGGCAGCGTCGCGTGCTTGTGCAGGAGCTTGGAGGTCACGTCGACGAGCGGGGCCGAGGTCTCGTCTCCGAGCACGGCCACGAAGTCGCCCACGGGCGAGTGTTGCCTCGCGAGTGTTGCCGTCGGGAACTGTTGACTCTTGGGAGCGTCCGAGTAGTAGCCGATCGACTCCAGGCTGAGCATCGCGCGCACCGCGCGCCCCGATTCACTCAGCGACTTGGCGTAGACGTAGCTGCCCATGGTGGGGGTCTGGAAGTGCGGCGGCTCCTCGTTCACGAACAGCACGAAACGCAGGCTCCGCTGGTGCCGACGTCCAGCATAGCTGCGCGCCAGCGCGAGCACTCCAGCGACTCCGCTCGCGTTGTCGTCGGCGCCCGGAGTCCCGGACACCGCGTCGTAGTGCGCCCCGACCACGATCAGCTCGCCGCCGCGCAAGCCACCAGGGACCTCGACCTCCAGGTTCATCACCGTCGAGCCATCCAGCTCGATACCGTGGCGATTCACCTGATAGCCGGCCTGCTCGAGCTGTGCGCTGAGCCAATCCGAGATCTCGGCCAGCTCCCAGACGGCGTCGGAGTTGCGTGCGCAGGTTCGCGCCTTGCCGGGGCGGGGCTTGGGGCAAGTCAGCTCGGCGATCTTCTTGACGTCACGCTCGAGGTCGACGCTCAGGGCTCGTTCCTCGTCGGTCAGCGGCTCGAGGCCAGTACGAGCCGGCGTGGGCTCCGGTGCAGCGCTGGTCGCCTTGGGCGCGCTGGCGGGGCGCAGCGCTGGTGCCGCCGTGGTGGAGCATCCAAGCAGCGTGAGGAGGGCCGAGGTCAGCGTCACCCCAGCCAGCGTGCGCGCCGGGCTGGCGTCGACGTGCAAGACCCTGGAGGGCAGCCAGGCGGCGAATCGACGCTGCGATGGCGGCGTGAAGTGTTTGGACGTCATGCGGTTCCTTCCTCGACAACACCAGGTGAGAGCACGTCCTCGCGCTGCCGTCGAGGGCTGCCATCGCCTCGGACCCACAGCGCACCCCCGAGATTGGGTGAGGCGCATCCTGGCGACGACCGCTCGGAACGGAGCGCGGCCGCGCCGTCTGGAGCCGGGCTTGCGGTGGCTTCACGCTTGAACGACCATTGCAGGCTCACCGCGCACAACCGCGTGCATCCTGAACGGATTCGATGAACCAGCCTCCCCAGAGCGGCAGGCGCTCGGCAGTCGCGATCAAGACGCCAGCGCTCTCCGGGCGCTTCTTTTCAATCGGCGCGAAGCTCAGCCTCATGGTCGTGGTGGTGCTCACGCTGACCTCGCTGTTCGTGGTCAGCGAGCTCAGTGATCGCGCCCGAGCCGGTCTGATCGAGCAGAAGCGCATCGCGGCGACGATGGTGGTGGACTTGTTCGCTGCGACGGTGTCCGCGGCGGCCGACTTCGGGGACGAGGAGGAGCTGAAGGCCGAGGTCAAGAACTTGGGGAGCAATCGCGACATCGTCTACGCCGCCGTCTGGCTCCAGGACGACCCGAAGCCCGTCGCCGAGTTGGGCACGCCGGACGCTCACGGAGATCCGCCGGGAAATACCAGTCACGTGCACGTGCTCAGCGACCGCATCATCATCGACCACCCGCTCACGCGGCCCGGGGGTGAGCGCGTCGGCAGTCTGACGATCCACTTCACGCTGGAGCCCGAGAACGCCCAGTACCGCCGTACGCGCGAGCGCATCATGCTCTACGCCCTGGGCATGGCAGGCCTGCTCGCCTTCGTGGTGCTGGGTTTGGTGCGCGTGCAGGTGGTGCGTCCGCTGGGGCGACTCAGCCGCGGCATCGCGGACGTGCAACAGGGGCGCGAAGCCGAGGTGAAGGTGCGCGCCCATGACGAAGTCGGGCGACTGGCGGCCGCCTTCAACTCGATGGCGGTCGCCATCGCAGACCGGGAGACACGCCTCGAGGCGCTCAACCACCGGCTCCAGCAGCTGCTCGACCACATGGGTGAAGCGATCCTGGTGTTCACGGAACAAGGACGCGTCGGCAGGGTACAGAGCAAGCAGGCGGCGCGTGTGTTCGGCGAGTCCGTCGTCGGGCAGCCTGTGGCGGATCTCCTGTTTCCCGAAGGAAGCTCGAGGGTCGAACGAGAGGCCTTCGAGGAGTGGATGGAGGTCGCGTTCACGATCGGTCCAGACGACTGGGAAGACGTGGGAGCGCTGGCGCCCCGGGAGACCACCATCGCTCGCGGAACGCCGAGCGAGCGTGTGCTCCGCCTCGACTTCCGCCCCATCGTCGAAGACGGCCAGATCAAGCGGGTGATGCTGCTGGCAACCGACGAGACCGACAAGCGTCGCCTCGAGCGCACGGTCCGCGAGAACCAGGAGGAGCACAAGCGGCAGATCGGCGCGATGCGCAAGCTGGTCGCTGGTGGGGGCCAGCTCTTGGTACAGGTGCTCGATGGAGCGCGGGAGCGGCTGGGCGACTGCGAATCGGCGCTCGAAGGCTTGGCCGGTGATTTCACCTCGGAGCAGAACGAAGAGCTCTTCCGCTGGGCGCACACCATCAAGGGCGAGGCGCGCGCGTTCGATCTGATGGCACTGGAGAAGAGCGCGGCGGCGCTGGAGGACGAGCTCGCCAAGTTCCGCGGACGTCTGCGAGAAGGCGAGACCCTCGCCGGATCCACGGTGCGAGCCCGCCTGAAGCCGCTGATCGCGCGTGCCACGGAGTCGGTTGGCGAGGCCGAGCGCATGCTGGTCGAGGCGTCGCCCATCGGCCCCGCGATTCTCGAGCAGGTCACCGTGCGCCGCGCAGACCTTGCTCGCCTCGGCGAATTGATTCCTGACGGCAAACCCGTCGGCGACGCCCAGCAGGTGGCGCGCGTCGTGGAGCTGCTGGGTTCGCGCCCGTTCGGCGAGAGCGCGCTGTCCCTGCTGGATTCCGCGCCGCGCTGGGCGGCTCGCGAGAACAAGCGCGTGAGCGTCGAGGTCAGTGGTCGTGACGTTCCGATACCCCCTCGCCTGGCAAGGGTCCTGAGCGGCGTGTTGACACACCTGGTGAGGAACGCCGTGGCCCACGGCGTGGAGGTCGTGGAGGAACGCGAGCAGGCTGGTAAGCCCATCCCCGCTCGTATCCGACTAGTCGCGGAGGCCGCCGAAGCGGGGCCAACGATACGCGTGATCGACGACGGACGCGGGCTCGACCGGGTGGCGCTGCGGCGCGCGGCGGAGGCCGTCGATCAACCAGCTGTCGGCGCCGAGGAGCTAGCCTTTGCCCCGGGCATCACCACCAAGGACAGCTCGGGAAGCGAGCGCGCGTCGCTGCATGACGGAAGCGATCTCGCGGGCTTCGGCATGGGCCTGAGCGCCGTACGCACGGAACTCCAGAAGATCGGCTATCAGGTGCGCATCGTTGAAAGCGGAGACGGGAGCCACTCATCCGGGATCGAAGTGATAGTATCTCCTGCAGCGTTCAAGCGCTGATTGCCCTGGGGCCTCATGACCGACACTCAACGCATCCTCGTGATCGACGACAGCCAGGCCGTGCTCGCCCGAGCCCAGGCCGCGCTGAACGAGGCGGGGTACGAGGTCATCACGACGAGCCAGACCGTGGGAACGGCGCGCCACCTGCGCAGCTGTCAGCTGGTCATCATCGACTATCACATGCCTGGTATCGACGGTGGTGAGGTCCTGTCGTCCCTGCGCAACGCGGCCAAGACGGCTGGCTCGACCCCGCTGTTCTACCTCTACACGTCCGACGCCGACTTGGTCGGCAAGGGGCGCGCCCTGGGCTTCGACGGGAGCTTCACCGACAAGGGCAACGACGAGGCGCTCGTCAGTCAGGTGAACGCAGCCTTCCGATTGATCCGGCTGCGCTCGCTGTCCAAGAAGAGCTGAAGGGCCAGCTCGCGGGCGGCGCCGCTCGAAAAACACCTGCGCCGCTGGCTGCTGCCTGACACCTCTCGTGAGTTCTGCGATGGTGCGGGAGATGGCGCAGAAGGCACCGATCGTGATCGGCGTGGCGGGTGGCTCGGGCTCTGGCAAGACCACGGTGGTACGGGAGATCCAGCGCCTCCATGGCAACGGCTCCGTCGTCGTCCTGCAACACGACTGGTACTACCGCGACCGCAGCGGTGTCAGCTCCGACGAGCGCGAACACATCAACTACGATCACCCCGACGCGCTGGAGACGGAGCTGATGGTCGAGCACGTCGCCGCGCTCCGCTCAGGCGAAGCCATCGCAGCGCCGATCTACGACTTCAAGACTCACACCCGAAGCACGGCGACGAAGGCCATCGCCCCCCACGAGGTGATCGTCGTGGACGGCATCTTGATCCTCGCGGATTCATCATTGCGCGAGCTGATGGACATTCGCATCTTCGTCGATACCGACGCGGACATCCGCCTGGCGAGACGCATAAACCGCGACATCGTGGAGCGTGGACGCACCCTGGAGTCCGTGATGCGTCAGTACCTCGAGACGGTGCGCCCCATGCACCTCGAGTTCGTCGAGCCAAGCAAGCGCTACGCTCACGTGATCTTCCCCGAAGGTGGTCTGAACCGCGTCGCCGTGGACATGCTAGCGACCAAGATCACTTCGATCCTCGACGCACGCTGATCCCCGCCATCGGCTCAGCGCTCCTGGGAACCCGGCCGCCTCGGACGCGGCGTGCACGTTCTTCAGCGGGGGAGAGCTCAGGCAGCGGGCGCTCGCAGGCTCTCTCGTGTCTTCTGGCCGATACGGCGCCGGAGCTCCAGCACGGTCGCAGCCAGCCGGCGCAACATGTTCACCGCCAGCTCCGTGTGATCCTCGAGGATATCGATCAGGTCTCCCACCTCGACTCGCAGCACCACCACGTCGGTCTCGGCCACCGCCGTGTACCAGCGCGGCACACCCGCAATGGCATCCATGATGCCTATGGGACTGTTCGCGCCGAGTCGAATCCTCTGAGCAGGTCGCGCTTGCCCCGGCGCGCTCCCGGGCTCTTCAGGCACCTCTCCGGCGACGCACCCCGCAACGATGAACAGGTAGTAGTCGGAGCTGTCTCCGACGCGCCAGAGCGCCGTGCCAGCATCGTAGCGCCACTCGCTGGCGCCCCGCGCCAGCTCGGCCATCACCTCCACCTCGTGACGCCCCATGTCCTGCATGTTGCGCAGGAAGAGGATCTTCTCCACCAGACTGAGCCGCGGCAGCGAGTGCGGCGGGACCTCCGGCGTTTGCGCTGGTTCGTAGCCTCCGTCGAGCCCCAGCTCCCGACGCGACTCGAGCATCGCGCGCGACAAACCACCGAGCACCGCGACCAGGATGCTGAAGTGATCCTCGAACAGATCGAGCATGTCGTCGTAGCTGACCTCGAAGGCGATCACGTCGTCCGCTGCCACGAAGTGCTGGCCCGCCGGATCCTGCGTCATCGCCGCCATCCCACCGATCACGTCGTGGGGTCCCCAGCGACGCACCGCCACCCCATCCTCCAGGTAGTCCACGTGGCCTTCCACGATGAAGAAGATCGACTGCACCGGACGTCCCGGCTTGCTCATCGCGGTTCCCTTCGGAAAGAACTGTTCCTCCGCAAACGCAGCAATGGCCGCGATCTCGCTGGGGCGCAGGTTCACGAACCCCGCAAACCGGCGCAGCGCGATGATGCGCTCGACCTGCTGACTCGGCTGTAGCTCAGCTCGCATTGGGCACCCCCCCGCTCAACAAGCGCGCGGCGCCACGCAACAGCTCATCGAACGCGCTCGGTTCCGCCGCCCGGCGCGGCTGTCTCACGCTCAGCGGCTCGTCCAGGCCTATCTCCGACGCTGCGTGCGCCGCGACCCGCCGGATCGCATCGTTGCGGTCATCCATCAGCTCGAACAACAGCCGGCCGACGACGCGCTCTGCTAGCTCCGCTGCGGGATCCCTGCCCAGCTCCTCGAGGTACGTCGCACGCTGGGAGGGGCGGAAGGCGACCATGCGCGCCAATCGATCGCTGTCGCTGCCTTCGTCCATCAAAGCCTGAACGGGCTCCCGCAGGTCGCCGGGCAGCACGTTGTCCAGCAGCTCGCGGCTCTCGGCGCGGAGCCTCGCGTCTCCCGAGTTGAGAGCGTGATACACGGTGCCCAGCTCGTGCTGGGGGTAGACGCTGTGCAGCACCCGGAACAGACGCTCGCTCGCGCTCACGTGAGCGTCTCCGAGGAGCGCGACCAAGAGCTCCATCGTCGTTCCGCGGTCGCCCACCACCCGAGGACAGCCCCGCAGCAACACCAGCTTCGCCGCCAGCAGCTCCTGAGCGCGGTCGAGCTCCGCGCGAGCGTGCCGTAGCAACAGCACGCGGTCGACCAGCAACGTTGGATCGCTCGCCCTGAGCCGGCCCAAGCCGCGCAGGATCTTGAACACCACGCGCTCCTCCTGCTCCACGTCGAGAAACTTGAGCAGCAGCTCCACGGCCTCCTGCCCGCCAAAGCGACTGATCGTCCGCGGCAAGTGGCGACGCACCGCGAGGCTCAAGCCGTTGTCGAAGATCGCTTCGCCGAGGGCGTCCAGCGCGGGCTTGCCCAGCGCGAGCAGCGCCTCACGAGCGGACTCCCTGGCCGTGCGCTCACCAACCAGCCGAATCAGCGTCGGGATGTGCGCCGGGTCAGGGGAAAGGGCGATGGCTCGAGCCAGCTCCGCCGCCACGCCTTTCTCCTCGATCCGGCTGAGCTCATCCACCACCCAGGCAAAGCGATCCGTCGGCAGGTGCCGCGAGCTCTTGGCGAGCGCCAGCCGCATCTCCGCCGATCCGCCGGCGATGATGCGTGTCAGCACCGAGACGGACTCCGAAGCGTCGGCGTAGCCATGAGCGACGAGCTCCACGATCGCGGTCACGCGCACCTCGGGATCCAGATCCTCGAGGAAACTGCGAAGGGTCGGAGCGTCGGGCCCCGTGGCGCACACGTAGCGCAAGGCCGCGGCGCGGATCTGAGGGTTTTCGTGCCTCAGCAAGCGATGAGTCAAGCGCACGACGTCGGGTCGGTGCTCGACAGCGAATAGCTCGAAGGCCCGGATCACGACCTCCACGGACGGGTGATACAGGATCAGCGCCGGGATCAGGTTCGTCTTGCCGTAGTCGGCGAACATGTCGAGCGCGCCGATCACCTCCCGATCGTCCTCGCTGCTCAGGGCGCTCAGCAAGGCCTCCAGGGAGTGCAGCTCCAGCTCCTGGACTTCGACGTTGGTGTCGATCGACGCGGCCCGGAGGTTGGCGCGGAAACGCTCGACGTAGAGCGGTCGCAGGCCGATCACACTGGCGACCCAAACCACGGCCAGCGCGAGCACCGCCCAGCCGGTCTGATGCAAGCTGGCCCCCATCGCCGTTGCCGCGAGGATACAAACGGAGGCGAGCGCTTGACCACCGCGCTGCCCAAGCGCCTCTGCTACACCCTTGAAGCGCTCGCGAACGGCGCTCTTCAGCGGCAGGTAGAGGATCTCGGTGCTCGTCTTGTGGACCGAGAAGCGCAGTGCGGAGTCGGCTCCCTTGAGCAGCAGCACCGGCAGCACCCCTGCCAACCCCAGGAACCCCAGCGACCCGAGGCACAGCAGCAGCGGTAGCAGGAGCAACGCGCGGGTGACCCCGACGGCACGCAGGACGCGCGGCGCCAGCACCAACTGCACCAGGAGCGCCAGCGAGTTGGTGACGGTGTAGAATAGAGCGAACGTCTCCCCCAGACGAGACGCAGGGAGCGCTCGAGACAACGTGGCCTTGAACAGGTAGTCGACTCCGGTCACCACCAGGGTGGCCACGAGCCCCAAGCTGAAGAGCCGGAGCAGGTAGCGGTCGCGCTGGATGAGGCGCATGTTGCTGCCACGCCGCTGGACGACTCGTGGTGCACGCTCGGGGATGCGTGCCGCCGCCGGGGCCTTCACCCGCGGCAAGAAGGCGGTGATGCCCAGCAGCGCCGCGGACGCCAGCAGCAGCGCGCTCGGCTGAAAGCGCATCAGCAGCAGCCCGGCGGTGGACGATCCGAGCACCGCACCGACCAGCCCGCCCGCGCCTATGAACGCGAACGACCGCTTGGCCTGTTCGACGTCCAGCGCCTCGGCCTGCAGCAACCAGAACTGGACCACCGCCACGGTCGCGAACAGCCCCGTCCACACGTACAGCGCGAAGGACAGCACCAGCGGGCTCGCGTCACGCTCGACGAAGAACCCGACGTTGACCACGACCCCGAACAGCAGGCTGAGGGTGAGCGCGCGCCCCAGACTCACTCGCTTCAGAACCCAGCGATTGAGCTTCGTGAGCACCAGCGCGAGACCGGCGATGATCAGGTACGCCCAGGGCAGGCGGTCTGCGGCAACCCTGCTCAGGAACAGCGTGTCCCTCGCGGTCTCGAGCATCGCGTGAGCCGCCATCATTCCGGCGAGGGTCACGAACGCCTTCCAGGCGTTTCGTGCCTCCGAACTCCGCAGCCCAAACCAAGCCGTCACGTTTCCGATCCTCGACTACTTGCGGGCCCGCGCCAGCAATAACCCGTCCGGCTCAGTGACTCGATCCCACACCGCTCGCCACTTCGCGCCGGGGACTGCGGGGTAGAGCACCCGTCCCGAGCATGGGCGGCAGAGACATAGCAGATTCGTCACACCTGGAGCCCGGTTTCACCCTCCGCAAGCACTTGCGCTGCCAGCAAACGCACTCTCGCCGACACATTCAGCCGTTCGCGGCTCGGCCTCGGCATGTTAGGCACGCCCCACCCGCCGCCCTCTGCCGCATCTGGGGGCGCTCAGCTTCATGGAGATCCGCATGTCCGAAAACAAGCCGTTGGTTGCCGTGGTGATGGGTTCGAAGAGCGACTGGAGCGTGATGCAGCACGCGACCGAAACGCTGAAACGCCTGGAGATCCGTGCGAAGCCCGGGTCATCTCCGCGCATCGTAGCCCGGAGGTCGCCTTCGAGTACGCCAGCTCCGCCGAGCAGCGCGGCCTCGAGGTCATCATCGCTGCCGCCGGCGGTGCTGCCCACTTGGCGGGCGTCCTGGCTGGCAAGACCATCATCCCCGTCCTTGGCGTGCCGATGACCGGTTGGGCCCTGAACGGCCTCGACGCGCTGCTGTCCACGGTGATGATGCCCGCGGGCGTGCCGGTGGGGACGCTGGCCATCGGCAAGGCCGGCGCCATCAACGCCGCGCTGCTCGCCGCGGGCTTCATGGGCAACACGCACCCCGAGATCCGTGAGCGCCTGAAGCAGTTCCGCAAGGAACAGACCGCCAAGGTGATGGAGGACACCTACCTCGAGGTCTGATGTATCGCCCACCCCGCTTCGACATGCCCCAGCTCGAGCTGTGCTGGGAGCTGATGGAGCAGGCGAGCTTCGCCACGCTGGTGAGCAGCGCGCCCGAGCGGTCGCCCACGCTCCTCGCCTCCCATGTCCCGCTCTACTTGCAGCGGGATCTGGGGGAGAGGGGCACGCTGTTCGGCCACCTCGCGACCCCGAACCCCCACTGCGCGATCCTGGAGGCGGGAGAGGCGCTGGCGATCTTCAGCGGCCCGCACGCCTACGTCTCTCCGCGTTTCTATCAGCGCGAGGACCTGGTTCCCACGTGGAATTACGTGGCGGTGCACGCCTACGGGACGCCGCGCATCCTGCGTGACCCGGGAGACAAGCGACACGTCCTGCGCGAGCTGAGCGCGCGCCACGAACCCGAGGAGGGCTGGTCCCCGGATCGGCTGCCCCCGGGGCAGCTCGACTCCAAGCTTCGTGGTGTGGTGGCGTTCGTGCTGCCCATCGAGCGCCTGGAGGGCAAGGCGAAGCTCAGCCAGGACAAGGCCGACGCGGATTTCACGGGTGCCTCCGAGGCGCTGGCAGCGAGCGATGAGACCGCCCGCGCCACCGCCGCATGGATGCGGCGGCTGCGCGGCGCCTGACCGGAGCCAAACCTGCGGCGGGGCGGACCCGCCGCCCTGTCGGCCGCTACTCGGCAGCGAGCGACGTCTCGGTCGAAGTGGAGTCGAGATCCGAGATCAGCTGCTCGGCGGTCAGCTCGTCGGCCGACGCGCCGTCGAAGTACTGGGCGAGTCCCACGCGCTCGTAGTGGGGCATGATTCGCGGGCTGAGCAGGCCGATCTCGCGCAGGTTCGGCACCAGGCGACTGAACATCACCCTGCGGAAACGCTGCATCCCGGGCGCCTGCATCACGAAGCTACGCCAGTCGGCGCGGCTGAGACGGCCCTCGAACCACTCCTCGTAGACCTCGTAGGCCATGAAGCGATTGCGCATCAGGAGCGCCACCTCGTAGGCCCAGTCTTCGCGCTCGCGCCGCTCGCTCTCACCGAGGTGGTTGTTGATGTGCTCGCGGAGCGCGACGACGCCGTAGTGGACATGGCGTGCCTCGTCCTGGATCACCATGCGCAGCAGATATTTGAGCAGCGGCTCCTGAGTCTCTTGATAGAGCGTGCTGAACGCTCCGAGGGCAAGCCCCTCCACCATGATCTGCATTCCCAGGAACTTCATGTCCCAGCGCCCGTCCCCCATCAGCGAGTCGACGATCACGAAGAGGTTGTCGTTGATCTGGTAGAGCCGATTCAGCTTCTCGTCCAGGTAGCGACTGAAGGCCTCTACGTGTCTGCCCTCGTCCATCACCTGGGTCGCTCCATAGAGCTTGCCGTCGAAGAACTGCACCGCCTCGGTCACCTGGGCGGCCGCGAACAGCGCGCCCTGTTCCCCGTGGAGAAACTGGCTGAGCATCCAGGCGCAGAGCGAGTAGCGCAGTTTCAGCTTCTCCTCGGCGTCGAGGTGGATGCCCTTCGCCTCGAGCCCGCTGAAGTCGATGAAGTTCTCCGGCAGCAGCGGCACCTCGGGATTCAACGGATCGACGTCTACGTGCCACGGCAGATCGCTGTCAGCGTTCCACTGTCCAACCTTGGCGCGACGATACAGCTCGGCCATCTCGGGCTGATCCGAGGGGTACGTCCAGTCGAAGTAGGCGCTGTGCTTGGCGGGCATCTCGGTGGGCGTTCCCTGCTTGCCGCGCTTGAGCAGCAACCCACGCACGCCAGCCGGACCCAGCGCCCGCAGCACGCGCGGGTCGCGGATCTCGGTGAAGATCTCCAGCGTCTCGAACCAGGAATCGACCTGTGAGCGCATGGAGCTGGGCAACAGGTTCACGAGCTTCTGAGGGGCTTGCATACTCATTCTTCCTTGTCTCTCAGCCCAGGGCCGAGAAGAAGTTGCGGATCTTTACCTCGTGGAAACGAGTGATGAAGGTGGTGATCAGGGGCAGCGCTCGCATCACCAGCTGCGCGACCTCCTCCGGAGGCAGGTCGGCGAGGCGCTCGGTGAGCATGCTCTTCTCGGCCTCGAACAGCTGCCCGACTGCCGTCTCGAAGGGCGCAAGATCCTTGACCTCGAAGCCGAGCTCCGAGCTGAAGCCAGCGCTGCGCAGCTGACCCCACAGCTCGAGCACCCAGGCGTCGTCTTCGGGGACCCGCGTGACCCCCTTCTCGACCATGGTGGTCAGCAGCCCCAGCTCTGCCAGTTGCACGAGCTCGTGGGGCTTGACCCCGTGTTGCTCCAGCAGCGGCGCCACGTCGATCGTCCTTCTTCCCTGGCTGGGCGCCCCGAGCGAGTCTCCGATGCGCGCCTTGACCGCAGACAGCAGCACGCGTTGCTCCGGGGTGAAGTGATCGTCCTGGCCTTCGATGATCGCGCGTATCGCCTTCAAGGGCAGGAAGCGCTCGTGTTGCAGCTGGCGTACGAGCTGGATGCGCTCCAGGTGCTCCTCGCCATAGAAGGCCATGTTGCGCCCCTTCTTGAATCCCGGAGGCACCAGCCCCTGCTGGATGTAGAAGTGGATGACCTGACGCTCGAGGCCCGTGAGATCACACAGATCCTTCATCCGGTACGGGTAGCGTTCCCGATCGACCTCCGGCGGGGCGGATCGACGCGTGCGCTGGCTGTCGTTCATGCCTCGACCTCGACCTCGCAAGGCGTGAGCGGACGTCCAACACACCCCAGCACGAAGCCCTGCTGTCGCTCGTCGTCGCTCAGGCAGTTCGGCTCATCCATCACCATCTCGCCGCTGATCAGCCTCACCTTGCAGCGACCGCAACCGCCCATCGCGCACGAGTAGGGCATCTGCGCCCCGGCGGCGAGCGCGGATTCGAGCAAGGTGCGACCTGGAGTGACGTCGATGTCCAGGCGCTGTTGTCCGCCAGCTAGACTCAGCCGCACAGGCTGAGCGGTTTGCGGCAGCTCCGCTGCGCGTTGACGCAGGTGCGGTTGCGTGAACCGTTCCTCGCGGATCCGGTCCTTGGAGACGCCGCAACCTTCCAGCGCAGCGCGCGCCTCCATCAGCATGCCCTCGGGACCACACAGCATGAAGTCGGCCGCTCCGGCGACGTCGCTCTGCAGCAGCCCGTGCAGGCACTCCCGGGTGAGCATGCTGCGCGGCCCCGAGTAGTCTTCTTCCGGGTCGCTCAGCACCTCGACGTACGAGAAGTGCTCCGGGAAGCGGGCGGCCCAGCGCTTCAGCTCCGCGCGGAATATGACATCACGCTCACGGCGATTGCCGTAGATGAGCCGGATCTTCCCCCGCGGCCCCTGGGAGCTCTCGAGGGTTTCCTGGATGATGGCCCGCATCGGGGTGATGCCGCTGCCTCCGGCGATCAGCACCAGCTCCGGGGTGCCCCGACTGACGAACTCCCCGGAAGGTCCGAGCAACTTGAGCAGCGCGCCCTCGCGGACGTGCTCGTTGAGGTAGCCCGAGACGCGCCCCTCGGGTACGCGCTTCACGGTCAAGCGCACGCCGCCACCTGGCGCTGAGGACGCGGAGTAGGCTCTGCGCAGCTCCTCACCGCCAAGGGTCATGACCAGG
>JAWKRF010000002.1:0-13007 GCA_041389745.1 Polyangiaceae bacterium | reverse complement strand
CGACGCAGATCCCGGCCTGTCTGTGGTTCCTCGCACGTGACCGCAAGAACGGCAAGTTCCGAGACCGCCGCGGCGAGGTGCTCTTCATCGACGCCCGCAGGCTCGGCCGCATGGTGGACCGCATCCACCGCGAGCTGACCGACGAGGACATCGCCCGCATCGCCGAGACCTACCACGCCTGGCGCGGCGAGCAGGATGCGGGCGAGTACGATGACGTGTCCGGCTTCTGCAAGAGCGCGACGCTGGAGGAGGTGCGCAAGCACGGGCATGTCCTCACCCCCGGCCGCTATGTCGGTGCCGAGGCGCAGGAGGGCGATGGCGAGCCGTTCGACGAGAAGATGAAGCGGCTCACCGCGACGCTGCGCGAACAGCAGGGAGAAGCGGCGAAGCTCGATGCCGCGATCGGCGTCAACTTGAAGGAGCTTGGGTATGGGGGGTGAGTGGGAGTGCCTTTCGCTGAGAGACGCGGGCGTGGAGTTGATTGACTGTCTCCACAAGACGCCGCCTGACGCGGGAGAAGGGTACCCCTACATCGCGATCCCGCAGATGAACGCGGGCAGAATCGATTTCTCAGCCAATCTTCGTCGTATCTCGCCCGAGGACTATCAGACTTGGACTGCGAAGGCGAAGCCTCGTGTGGACGATGTCGTCTTGTCGCGACGCTGCAACCCGGGTGAGACTGCGCACGTCCCAGCTGGTGTTGAGTTCGCACTTGGGCAGAACTTGGTCCTGCTTCGGGCAGATGGAACTCGAGTTACCCCCTCCTTCCTCCGGTGGCTCACGCGAGGGTCCGAGTGGTGGGACCAGATCTCCAAGTTCTTAAACGTCGGCGCGGTATTCGACAGCCTGCGATGCGCGGACGTCCCGAGATTTGAGCTTCACATTCCGCCGCTCCCCGAACAACGCGCCATCGCCCACATCCTCGGCACGCTGGACGACAAAATCGAGCTGAACCGGCGGATGGGCGAGACGCTGGAGGCGATGGCGCGGGCGCTCTTCAAGTCGTGGTTTGTGGACTTCGACCCCGTCCACGCCAAGGCGGAAGGCCGCGATCCCGGCCTCCCCGAGCCCCTCGCCGACCTCTTCCCCTCCCGCTTCGTCGACTCCGAACTCGGCGAGATTCCGGAGGGGTGGGAGGTGGGGACGCTCGCGGATCTGTCGGCGCTGAATCCGGAGGTCTGGACGAAGCAGACTCGACCGTCCGAGATCAAGTACATTGATCTCTCGAACACGAAGTGGGGTCGCATCGAGGCGGTCACGGCGCATGCGTCGGCCAATGCCCCAAGCCGAGCGCAACGGGTGCTCCGACCGGGGGATACTCTTGTCGGCACCGTGCGCCCCGGAAACGGCTCGTACGCTTTGATTTCGGAAGATGGACTGACGGGCAGCACCGGTTTCGCCGTGCTTCGCCCGAACACGTCTCAGTGCGCGCAATTCGTCTACCTGGCAGCTACAGCGGCTGAAAACATCGACGCGCTCGCACACCTTGCCGATGGTGGTGCCTACCCGGCGGTTCGCCCGGACGTCGTGGGCGCCACCCCGGTTGTGCGTCCTGACAACGAGTTGCTTGCACGATTCGCTCTCGCGTCGGGCCCTCTGCTCGCGAAAATGGCGTGGAACGAGCGCGAATCCCGCACCCTCGCCACCCTGCGCGACGCGCTGCTGCCGAAGCTCATCTCCGGCGAGCTGCGGGTCAAGGACGCGGAGCAGTTCGCTGCCGAAGCTTCCTACGGTAGAACCGGGAGGGCGTCTTGATACTCAGTGAGCAGGACCGTTTCGAGATCGGAGGCGAGGAGCTATTGGAGCCTGTACCGGCTGAGGCCGCGGCGGGGGGGGGCTCCTTGGAGGAGGGCGCCGTCGGCGGCAGGCAGCGAGAGGCGCTCGACGACATTCGGGTTCGGGTAGGGACCCTGCTCAAGACTGAGACCGTATCGTTCCTGCTCGGAGCCGGTTCCTCCGTTGACTGTGGGGGGCCGCTGATCGGCTCTGTTCCGCTCGTGATCGAACGCGACCTGCTCCTCCAAGGAATCACGGGGACGACGCGCAAGAGGGTCAGCCGCTGGATGAGGGTTTTCTACCTTGCAGTGCGTTCGGCCGGCCGCAATGACAGCTCGCCCGTGACCCGCGAGGAGATCATCGCGCGGAAGGAAACCGTCGCGGGCGATGAGGTTGACCCAGTCCAGGCCAACTTCGAGCAGGTCTTGGCAATGCTGCACCGCTGGCGCTCGGCCTTGCCTGAATCGGGCGGCCGGCTCCGCGTGAACGGTTCGCCCGACGTGGACGTCTCGGCAGAAGACCTGGACAAGTGTATCGAGCACGCCACGCGCTCCCTTGCTCGCGCATGTTCGCTACCGGTGGCGGGCAGAGAGACCGGTGCGGCGACCTACAAGACTCTTGTCCGCAAAGTCTTGACCCGCCCTCTAAACCTCAGGCGGGTCAACGTCTTCACGCTCAACTACGACACCCTGGTCGAACAGGCCGCGGACGCCGAAGGGGTCGTACTTCTGGACGGATTCGTCGGCACCCAACGCCGCGTCTTCCGACCGGAGAGCTACGAGCAGGATCTCTACTTTCCTGCAGAGACGACCGAGGGCCGAGTCCACCGCTTCGATCGCGTCCTGCACTTGTACAAGCTGCATGGGTCGATCACGTGGACGGCGGGCGAACCTACGATCGACAATCCCTACGGCGTGCAGTCAGGAGCTTTCAGTCCGAAAGATACGCGACCACTTCTGATCTACCCGACGCCGGCCAAGTACGGCGAGACCATGGGCATGCCGTACGCCGAGCTGTTCCGGCGCTTCGCCGGCGCCCTCGTTCGGCCCCAGTCTGTCCTGTTCGTCGTCGGCTACGGTTTCGGCGACGAGCACGTCAACGCGATCATCCGGCAGGCGCTCGCCGTGCCCAGCTTCACCCTTGTCATCGTGGACCCCGCGCCCAAGAGCGAGTTCGTGACCAAGCTTCGCGAGCAGAGGGACCGCCGCGTCTGGATCGCCGAGGGCCCAGCCGTCGGAACGCTTGCCGGATTCGTAGATCACGTCCTCCCGGATCTTCGGGATGAGGAGATCCGCAAGAAGGTTCTGGCCACGCACCGCGCGCTTTCGCCAAGAGCAGCTTCGACTCAGGAGGTGCGACGGATGGCGACTGACTTCGAGATCGGCGTGTAGTCGCCGTCGATACCCGCGCAGGTCAGCATCGAGCTGAACCGCGACCTCCAAGGGGATGAGCCGGAGCACTGACCTCAAGAGGTCGGGCGCATCAATTCCTACTTGATCATCCCGGTTGGTGCCCGACGGCTGGTGGCGATGGTAACGCGTCGTGCTGGTCGAAGAGGCCGAGATGAAGGCGGATCGCACGATGGTCGCCCTTCCAGCGGCCCGGCGGCTGATGAAGGCGACCCTCATCGGCACTATCGACGGGGCATCGTTCCAAACAGGGCGTCTCGCTGTTCCCGGTGCTCGACAACCCCGTTCACTTGGCTGGGCGGACGGATCTGGACGGCGATCTTCGGCCCATCAAGGGGGCGTGGCGCACCCGAAGAGCCGGGATACTGCATCCCCATCGGGAGTCGGCGGTGGTGCAGGGTCGCCCGATCCGGATCGACCCCGACGCCTTCTCGGCAAGCACGCCGCTATCTTTGCAGCAGCACTGGCTCGGGAAAGTCGTGCACGATCGCGAGCCTCCTCCAGTCGATCCACCGAAACCGGGCGGAAGCGAACGACGTGATCCCCTCGACACCAACGGCGAGTATCGGACGGCATTCCAGAAGCAGAAGGACGACGGCAAGTGGGAGGACGCGGGCTCGGGGAAGACCCTGTACATCCCGTCCGACCCCAAGAAGGGGGGCCAGCGCCTCGTGATCCCGTACTGGTTCATGAATGCGGAGGACTTCGTGCGGCTCTTTCAGGCATCGAAGGGGTGCGCGACCGGTTCTCCTGGAAGCTCTGCGCCTAGCCCGCAATGAGGAGGCTGGCGCTTCGCCGATTGCCGTCCTACGAGAGGAACTGGTTCACGAGATCAACCGGTTGTGGTCGCTCTCAGGGAAGGACGAGAAGACGTCGAAGGAAGTGCGGGACATAGCGAATGGACTGAAAGAACGTATCAGCGACGACTTGACCACGGCTTGGACGGGCGCGAGTACCCACTACCAGCTCACCAAGGCTGCCGTGGAGGTCGCACTGGGCGAAGTGTCGGAGACCGCTGAGAACCACATCGACAACCGCACTTACCCCAAGGTCCTTCCGCTGACGAGGAAATCCGCGACGCCCTCAATCCCATCTACGAGAACTCACCGGAACGCACCTCGGCGAGAGCGGCCACAGCGTCGCCGCTCAGCGGATGCTCCTTCGCACTTTGACAAGCTGAAGTTCCGCTCCCGCCACATCGAACAGGTCCTTCGCCGTGAGGAGTCAGGGGGCGCTCGGGCGCGCGACTTCTCGGGTACGATGCTTCTGCGTATCGACCGACTTCTGGCCGACCGCGTTCGACTTTCTGTTCGGCCCGGTCGGCGAGGCGCTGCCGAAGCCGGCGCATGCCTTGGCGATATTCCTTCGCGACACGCTCGGTATCGGAGCCGCTGCGCAAGCTGATTTGTCGAGCGAGGAAGACGTTCCCAGGGAACGCTTGCCGTTCTACGACCGGCAGCGTGGCAGCGCGAGTGCTGTCGATGTCGTTATCCTGGATCTGAGCCTGCTTGCCGCGGAAGTCCTGGAGAACGTAACAGCCCTCATCGGTCGCCTGGTCCTCGAGTTCCTCCAGCGCTTGGGAGAACAGGGCGGGGAGCAGGCCCGAGGTTCGCTTCCGGTCGTGCTCGTGCTGGAGGAGGCCCAGAACTAGATCCAGCAGCCTGGCTTTGCCGAGGAAGAGTCGATCGCCCGGGTCGTTTTCGAGCGGATCGCCCGCGAAGGGCGGAAGTATGGTCTGAGTCTGGTCGTTGCCTCCCAGCGGCCGAGCGAACTCTCGAAGACGGTGCTGTCGCAATGCAGCAGCTTCATCGTCCACCGGCTGCAGAACCCGGAGGACTTGCGCTACTTCAGGAGATTGTGCCGGGCATCTACGGGCCAATGCTGGAGCAGATCCCGGCGCTCGCTCCGCAGACGGCCTTGTTCTCGGCGAATGTGTTCCCGCGCAGCCTTGGTCAAGATCCGAGGCGCGGCCCGTGCCCAAAGTCGCGACCCCAGGTTCTATCAGTACTGGGTGGCTGCGGCGGCCCTGCCGTGGATGTCCGAGAGTATCTGCGAGCATTGGGAGGAACAGCCCGATGATAGCGGGGACGCGGACGAATACTGGGCCGGGCGTTACCGAGTCCGTCGTCGAGGAGGCCGCGCTCGCTTGGCTGAAAGCCACCGGCTGGCAGGTCGCACACGGCCCGAACATCGCCCCGGACATGCCCGGCGCGGAGCGGGCCGAATACGGCGAGGTGGTGCTCGCGCAGCGCCTGCGCGACGCGCTCGCGCGCCTTAATCCCGATCTTCCCGCCGAAGCCCTCGACGACGCCTTCCTGCAAGCTCACGAGGCGCGAGGGGCGGATCTGATCCTACGCAACCGCGCGCTGCACCGCCTGCTGGTGGACGGCGTGACGGTGGAGTACCGCGACGCCGAAGGCGCGATCGCGGTGCGCAGGCGCGGGTGATCGATTTCGACGATCCCACCGGCAACGACTGCTCGGCCGTCAACCAGTTTACTGGTGGTGGAGAGCAAGCACACCCGCCGACCCGACGTCGTGCTGTTCGTCAACGGGCTGCCGCTCGCAGTGCTCGAGCTGAAGAACGCGGCCAACGAGGACGCCACGATCTGGACCGCCTTCCAGCAACTCCAGACCTACAAGGCCGAGGTGACGGCGCTCTTCGCGACCAACGCCGTGCTGGTCATCTCTGACGGAGTCGACGCGCGCGCCGGGACGCTCACGGCCGGCCGGGAGTGGTTCAAGCCTTGGCGCACGATCTCGGGCGAATCCGTGGCCGACGCGCACATGCCGAGCTCCAGGTGGTGATCGAGGGGTTGCTGTCGCCCCGGCGTTTCCTCGACCTGGTGCGCGACTTCGTCGTGTTTGAGGACGACGGCGGCGGGCGCATCGTCAAGAAGATGGCGGGCTACCACCAGTTCCACGCCGTGCAGGTGGCAGTCGGCGAGACGCTGCGCGCCGCCGAGCTGGCACGTGCGGACCACGTGGCCGAGGGTGCCGGGCGATACGAGACGGGCCGGCGGCCCGGCGGCAAGCCCGGCGACCGGCGCGTGGGGGTCGTGGCACACGCAAGGCTCGGGCAAAAGCTTGACCATGGCCTTCTACGCGGGCCGGATCATCCGCGAGCCGGCCATGGGCAACCCGACCCTGGTCGTGCTGACCGACCGCAACGACCTCGACGACCAGCTCTTCGGCACGTTCTCCCTCTGTCGTGACCTGCTGCGCCAGCCGCCCGTTCAGGCGGAGAGCCGTGCGCATCTGCGTGAGCTGCTCGCGGTGCAATCGGGCGGCGTGGTCTTCACGACCGTCCACAAGTTCTTCCCCGGGAGACACGGGGGCGACCTCGGCACCCGACGCTCTCCGAGCGCCGCAACGTAGTGGTTGATCGCCGACGAGGCCCACCGCAGCCAGTACGACTTCGTCGACGGCTTCGCACGGCACATGCGTGACGCCCTGCCGCGCACGCCTCGTTCATCGGATTCACCGGCACGCCGATCGAGCTGCAGGACGCCAACACCCGCGCCGTGTTCGGGGACTACATCAGCGTCTATGACATCCAGCGCGCGGTCGAGGACGGCGCCACGGTGCCGGGATCTTTTACGAGAGCCGACTGGGAAGCTAGCGCTCGCCGAGGACGAGAGCCGAAGATCGACCCCGACTTCGAGGAGGCGACCGAGGGCGAGGAGTCGAGCGCAAGGAAGAAGCTCAAGACCAAGTGGGCGCAGCTTGAGGCCGTAGTGGCCTCGCAGAAGCGCATCGAGGTCGTTGCGAAGGACATCGTGGAGCACTTCGAGCAGCGGTCCGAAGCGATGGACGGCAAGGCCATGGTGGTCTGCATGAGCCGTCGTATCTGCGTCGAGCTGTACGACGAGGTCGTGAAGATGCGACCGGCATGGGCGAGCTGGGAAGACGACCAGGGCGCGATCAAGGTGGTCATGACCGGCTCGGCCTCCGATCCTGCGGAGTGGCAGCAGCACATCCGCAACAAGCCCCGGCGCGAGGCACTGGCCAACCGGTTCCGCAACCCCGCGGACCCGCTCCGCATCGTGCTGGTGCGCGACATGTGGCTCACCGGCTTCGACGCGCCAAGCCTGCACACGATGTATGTCGACAAGCCGATGCGCGGCCACGGGCTGATGCAGGCGATCGCGCGCGTGAACCGGGTGTTCAAGGACAAGCCCGGCGGGCTCATCGTGGACTACCTTGGGCTGGCTCACGAGCTGAAGCGGGCGCTGGCGACCTACACTGAGAGCGGTGGGACCGGGCGCACGGCCCTCGACCAGGACGAGGCGGTGGCCATGATGCTGGAGAAATACGAGGTCTGTTGCGGGCTCTTCCATGGCTTCGACCGCGGGAAGTGGACCACGGGCACACCGCAGGAGCGGCTCGGTCTCCTGCCGACCGCTCAGGAGCACATCCTCGCCCAGGAGAACGGCAAGGACCGCTGCATCCGCGCTGTACGCGAGCTTTCCCAGGCTTTCGCGTTGGCGGTTCCCCATGTGGAGGCCCTGCGTATCCGGGACGACTTGGCCTTCCTCCAGGCGGTGCAGGCGGTCCTGGCCAAGCGTGCCCCCGCCGACGCCCGCCCCGAGGAAGAGCTCGACCACGCCGTCCGTCAGATCATCTCTCGTGCTGTGGCCCCGGAAGGCGTCGTAGACGTCTTCGCCGCGGCCGGGCTTGAGAGGCCGGACATCTCGATCTTGTCGGACGAGTTCCTGGCCGAGGTGCGCGGCATGCCCCAGCGAAACCTCGCGGTCGAGTTACTCCAGAAGCTGCTGAAGGGCGAGCTGAAGGAACGCCGCCGCAAGAACGTTGTCCAGGCACGGTCCTTCGCTGAGATGTTGGAGCAGACAAGAAGTACCAGAACCGTGCTATAGAGGCAGCCCAGGTAATCGAGGAGCTGATCCAGCTCGCGAAGGCTATGCGTGAAGCCAACGCACGCGGTGAGCAACTCGGACTGACCGAGGATGAGCTCGCGCCTTCATGACGCTCTTGAGACGAACGACAGCGCCGTGAAGGTGCTCGGCGACGACACTCTGCGCGGCATTGCTCGTGAGCTGGTTGGAGACCGTACGCAACAACGCGACTATCGGGATTGGACGCTGCGCGAGAACGTGCGGGCCCAGCTGCGAGTGCTGGCGAAGCGGATCCTGCGCCGGCATGGGTACCCACCCGACAAGCAAGAGAAGGCGACGCAGACGGTGCTGGAGCAGGCGGCGCTCCTGTCCTCGGAGTGGGCTGCCGCATAGAGGGCCACCGCGGTGCCGATCCTGGAGCATAGTACGGCACGCTCCTATCGTGCGTTGGGTAGAAGAACAGTCGTGCAAAGTGCGAAGTTCGGACAGATGCTAGCTGCACCCGGAGCTTCGCTTGTTGCATTCTAGGCCACGATAGCTGGTGGCAATCGCGGCTAGGTCGTAGCCGGGGCGGGAGGCGCATGGCGTTCAGTTCAATCTCGTACAGCAGTCGACGCCTGACGATCCACAAGGCCGTTACCAAGCCAAGATTCAATGAAAAGACAGTGCTAGTGACGGATGCCTGGGACTACGTCGATCTATGGCTGAAACGCGCGAAGGAGGACAGGGCTCGATTTCACTGGTCCCAAGCCAGGTCGTTCTATCTAGCTTCAGCAGAATTGCCTCCCACGGCTGCCCCGCTGACCGCGTACTACTGCTTCCTGAACGCTACGAAGGCCCTCCTGCTCACGAAGGGGGTGCAGTTCGGTGACAGGCACGGGGTAACCGGGTACACGATTCCAGGCAAGACGGCGCTCTCCAACGAACAGGTCATTTTCAAACGGGGTGGAATCCTTGCTGCCTTGTGTCAACACCTCGGGGAGCCGACGAACGGCGAAACATACTCCCTGAAGTCACTGCTGTACAACCTCCCCTATGTGCACCGTGCCTATGACCTAACGTATGCATCGAGTAAGGAGCTGTTCATACCCGTCCACTCGCCCGAGATCGTACGGTCGACTACGACCCACGAGGCCTGGTTTGTCGCGGAGCTGCGAGATCGCTATGCGAACGATAGGACGACCAAGGCTGCCCGTGGGCTTTGAGCGGGAGTTGGGCGACCCATCGAGGTTCTTGGTTCGCTGCAGACGTCGATTCCGGTGGCGGCCTAACGATCGAGCTGCAAGCATCAGGCGGTACACAAACTACCACAGTCGCATTAGGAAGCATCTTTACTACATATGTGGGGTTCAGAGGCTTTGGTACATTAAGCGGGGTGGGAACATCGCTGACCTAATCAACAGGTCTTCTCTAGCTCTGACTTTTGCCGCGATGCACAAGCTGAGCGAGCTATCACGCTACACACCTCACGTGCTAGCACGTCACTTTGATTGCCAGCACAACTGGCTACTTACGGAGTTCATTCAGACTGCCCCAGTGCAGTTCGTGGACGAGATCTCAGCGGAACTCACGGGTCTGGAGTTCATGATTCCCGGCCGGACGACCACGAAGTAGAGAACGAACGGCGGCGTTTCGGGCACTAGTGCCTGCCCCGCATCATGCTTCCCGCCACCACCGGCGCCAGCCATGGCCCCCCCGCACCGCCCGCGCTCTCCCCACAACCACCTCCCGCGCATCCCGCGCAAGCCCCGCTCAAGGAGCAGGGCCACGATCTCGGCGACACCTTCCCCGCACGCGCCCGCGGGTCATGTCCGTGTCCACCAGCGGCGGCCCGAGTTCCAGCACGCGCGCGCCCGTCCCCTCGACCTGACGTCCTCCTAGTCCAGCCGGTAGCTCAGCCCGAGGGTGAAGAGGTGATAGCGATTGTGGATGTTCCCCGCGTAGGCCCGCTCCAGCGCGGCGCGGAAGGCGTCCGCGGCCTCGCCCTCGGGCGCGCCCGCGCCGGCGAACTGGACGCGCGGCGTGGGGACGTCCCCGAGCAGCGCCATGGCGAGCCCGGTGTCGAGGCTGACCGGCCCGCCCAGCGAGAGCGCGTAGCCCATGCCGACGGCCAGCCCCAGGCCCCGCCCGCGGGTCTGCACGATGCGCAGCGCGCCGTCCGCGCTGGCGCCGCCGATCACGCGGGGGCGCGCGTCGAAGTCCATCACCTCGCGGTCCTCGCCGTTCATCACCAGGCCCAGGGCCAGGTGCGGCGCGTCGCGCCAGGGGCGGTAGCGCAGGCCGAGGAAGGCGCGCATGCCGGTGCGCTCGGTGGAGGAGACCAGGCCGTCCAGGCCCGTGTTGCGCGCGTTGAAGGACGAGCCGTCGCGCTGCAGATGGTCCGCGGCCTGCAGCTCCAGGCCGAGGAAGAGCGTGTCGTCCAGGCGGTAGCCCACGGTGATGCCGGGCTTGAAGCTGCCGGCCAGCACGGGGATCTCCCCGAAGCTGAGGCCGAGCTGCCAGCGGCCGTCGGCGCCAGCGAGAGCTGGCGCCGTCATAGTGAGCAGCGTGAGCAGGGCGAGGGGGGCGCTGCGGCGGTTCATCGGGCTCTCCTCCGTTGGGGTGACGGGAAGAGCATCGCCCGGCCGGGCCCCGGGCCGCATGAACCTGGGTTAAGAAGTGGCGTCCCGGCGCGCGCGGATGCGGCTGAGGTGGATGGGCGTGATCCCCAGGTAGGACGCCACGTGGTACTGGGGGATGCGGTTCTCCAGGCCCGGGTGCTCGCGCTGGAAGCTGCGGTAGCGGCTGGCGGCGTCGTCCAGCACCAGGGCGATCTCGCGCTGCTCCTTCGCCGCCCACTCGAACTCCACCAGGCGGCGGGCGAGGCGCTCGAGGTCGTGGTGCGCGTCGTAGAGAGCTGTGAAAGCGGCGTAGTCCATGCTGAGCAGCGTGACCGGCGTGAGCGCCTGGATGTCGATGCGGTTCGCCTCGCCGCTGATCACCGACGTGAGCGCCACCACGAAGCGCCCCTCCAGGAAGAAGCTCTTGTTGTACTCGCGACCGTCCTCGCTGCGCAGGAAGGCGCGCAGCACGCCCTCCAGCACGAAGCCCAGCGCGCGCGGATGCTCGCCCGCCCGCGCGAAGTAGTCGCCCTTGGCGAGCTGGACCTCGTGGGTCAGGGCGGCCACGGCGTCCAGGCCGGCGGGGCTCACCGGGCCTAGCTCGGTGAGCACGCGCTTGAGGGCCGCCACCCCGGCCCCGCTCACGGCGCTTGTCCCGTCTCGTGCATGGCGATATCCTCCGGGTAAGGGCGCCAGCATAGCGCAGGCGGCCCGGGCCGGAAAGCCGGGAGCAGCCAACCCGAAGGAGAAGCGCGACATGTGTGTGAATGGGATGCCTGCTCAGATCAGGAGCCCCAGATGAGTCGCTTCGCTTGTGCCTACCTGAGCGGAGAGGTGGAGCTAACGGAGGAGCGAGAGCGGCACATCGCCGAGAGGCACCCCGACCTCCTTCCAGACCACCGACCGAGAATCGCGGAGACGCTTGCCGAGCCGGATCAGGTCCGCAGGAGCGGCAGATTCGGCAGCGCCAGGCTGTTCTCGCGATGGTATACTGACCTTCGAGGGGGCAAGCACGTGGTGGTTGTCGTGGTGAGCGAACAAGATCCAGCCGGACGGCACTGGATCATCACCGCCTACATCTCACGAAGGCTAGCGGAAGGAAATGTGGAATGGCAACGAGGCTGACGTTCAGGTACGACCGCGAGACTGACATCCTCCACATCGACAAGTGCCCTCCCTACGCTGCGCAGGAGTCGGAAGAGCTTGGAGACGAGGTCGTTGCGCGGATCAATCCCACCACCGATGAAGTCGAGAGCCTCGAAGTGCTCTTCTTTTCGACCCGGCTGCTGCGGAGTGAGCTCTTCGACTTGCCAGTGGCCGTCGACATCCGAGTCTCCCGAGATCCGGGGGCCTGATCCCAGAGAAACGCCCATGAACACCCACGACCAGGGCTGAGACATCTACCGCCTCAAGGTCACCCTACGCGGCCTGCAGCCGCCGATCTGGCGGCGTTTCCTCGTGCCCGGGCAGCTGTCCCTGAGACACTTGCACCTGGCGCTGCAGGTCGTGATGGGCTGGACGAACAGCCACCTCCACCGATTCGAATGCGGGGGGACCTACTACGGCGAGCCCGATCCCGACTACGGCATCCACCAGGAGGACGAGGCAACAGCGCGGCTCGACGCGCTGCTGCGCAAGCCCGGCGACAGCCTCATGTACGAGTACGACTTCGGCGACTGCTGGGAGCACGATGTCGTCCTCGAGGCCGTGCTCCCCGCGGGGCAGGCCGATCGCCACCCGGTGGTGGAGGGCGGTCAGCGCGCCTGTCCGCCGGAGGACGTCGGCGGCCCTCCCGGCTACCAGGACTTCCTCAGCATCCTGGCCGATCCGTGTCGCGCCAAGGACGAGGAGATGCTGATCTGGCTGGGCGGCGACTTCGACTCAGAGCGCTTCGACCCCGAGAGGCTGAACGCGGTGATCGAGCAAGTGTGGAGGAACGTATGACTCGAATCCTTGCGGCAGTTCTCTTGCTCCTGCTGGCGGTCGTCCGCGCTGCGGGGGGCGTGGTCCTGATTCTGCGGGGACCGGCCGCGGTGGACTCCGACCTCGTCGGCCCGGGCATCGGCAGGGTTCTCGGGCTCGGCCTCCTGGCGGTGGGTGTGCTCGCGATCGCAGCCGCCGTCGGGTTGCTGCGAAGACGCCGCTGGGGGGGCGCAGTGGCCATCGCTACCACGCTGCTATTCGTGATCGATGGGGCGATCAACGGCTACCTTCTCCTCGGGCGTCCGGGGGCCGGGGGAACCGTCGCCAACCTGATCGCAGCGGTAGGGATTGTCGCGCTCGTCTTGCTCGCTCGGCGAAGCGGTGATCTGGATGCGAGCAACCCGCAGGGGAGCTGATGCAACGTGGCCGTCCCCCGCTTGTCGC
>JAWKRF010000001.1:0-1611 GCA_041389745.1 Polyangiaceae bacterium | reverse complement strand
GGATGAGCGTCTCGGCGCCCTCGAGCGAGAACCGCTTCGTGCCCGGGAAGCGCGTGTGGAGCATGCGCTCGAAGTTCTCGGCGTCGCACAGCTTGCGGAGGATGCGCTTCTGCTGGTCGCGGTTCAGCACCTCGCGAACCGGGAGCGTCTCGAGCTGCTCCTGGACCCAGCGCTTCTCCTCGAGGTTGTCGATGTTCATGAACTCGGCGCCGATGGAGCCGGTGTACGCGGCCTGGCAGCGCTCGAGCACCGCCCGGAGGGGCGCACGCGCGGGCATCCCGAACATCGGACGCGTGGAGACCTCGGCAGCGAGGTCGGCCTCGGACAGGCCGTAGTACGCGGGCGCGAGCTCGGGGTGCTCGACCTTCTCGCGCCGACCCAGCGGATCGATGTTCGCCTTGAAGTGCCCGCGAACGCGGTACGCGTTGATCATCTGCACCGTCGCTGCCTGGCGCTCGACGGCGGCATCCGACGCGCCTTCGACCACCGTGCTGCCCGCGAAGATGCTGCGCGGCACGAACGACGGGCCGACCCGCGTGGACCCGTTCGTGTGGTGCTCGGTGAGCCCCTCGAACAGGTCGCGGAGCTCCTGATCCACGGACTGGGGGTCGTGCGCCCAGCGCTCGTACTCGGCATCGAGGAAGGTGGCGTTGTCGCCGTTCAGGAGACTGTCGGGAATCACGTGGACCTCGCGAAGGCTCGGATGCTATCGCGGTGGGGTGCCGTTTTGCATCGGAGTGCCGCCATGCGCAGCCTGTTCGTCCTGTTCGCCCTGGCAAGCTGCGGACGAAAGACCCCGCCCGCCCCACCGGAGCCCGCTCCGCGGCCCGCGCCGGTGTCGGTTCCCGTGAGCCCTGCGGCCCTCGGGATCCAGGATCCCCTCCTGGCCGACATCCTGATCGAGCACTGGGATGCGCTGATGCAGCGCTATCCCACCTGGGCGAGCGATGTCGGCGACCACCGCTTCGACGACCGCGTGACGGACGTGTCGCTGTCGAGCGAAGAGCAGTTCCGAGGCCGGTCGAGCGACTGGAAGCAGCGCCTGGAGGCCCTCGAGGGTCTGTCGCCTTCCGACGCCCTGAACCGCGATCTCCTCGTGCACTCCCTGCGCACGTCGCTCGCCGAGTCGGTGTGCCAGCACTCCCTGTGGTCGTTCAGCCCGCGCAGCAATCCCCTGCTCGACGGCAACCGCCTGGCCGAAGCGAACGACCTCGCGACGGCCGACGACGTCCGCAACCTGGTCCGTCGGATCGACGGGCTCACCGAGCAGCTGCCCGTGCACATCGAGAACACTCGCATGGGGCTCGGGAAGGGTCTGGTGGCGAACCGCGCGTCCACCGAACTCGTGATCCAGCAGACGCGCGCGGCCCTCGCGACCCCGCTCGCTGAGAGCCCCATGGTCACGGCCTTCTCCGGCCGCAAGGGCACGCTCGAGCCCGCGGAGCAGGCCGAGCTGCAGGGTGAGGTCGAGCGCGCCACGAAGGCCTGGCGCGCCGGAATCACGGCGTGGGTCGCGTTCCTCGAGGCCGAGGTCCTCCCGAAGGCGCGCACGGAAGCGGTCGGGCTCACGGGGATCCCCGGTGGCGCCGAGTGCTACGCCGCGCTCGTGGA